>CAZICL010000001.1:0-148623 GCA_964537735.1 uncultured Rhizobium sp.
CTGTTTTAGAGAATCTAGAAAAAATTAGTGCGGGAGTTGCTCAAGTCAGGAAGAGCCTGCCGGTTTTAGCGACTGATCTTCTGATCAAATCGATGTCGAGTGGATTGATCCAGATCGGATCGATGATTTCCGCAAAAACACCGATCGATTCCAAATGATGCGCCGCGCGAGTTGCTTCCAAGGCCATGTGCGAAATACCTACGACCGTAATATCTTTCCCTTCCTTCACCACGCGTCCTTTTCCGATTTCCATTTCGAATGCATCAGTTGGGACGTAGCTCTTGTGATTGCACAGCAAACGATGCTCCATAAAAATCACTGGATTGTTGTCACGAATCGCTGCGATCATACAACCTTTAGCATCGTGAGCGTTTGATGGAGCGACAACTCGCATTCCCGGAATATGGGCAAACATTGAATGCAAAGCCTGAGAGTGTTGCGCGCCCTGCCCCCATGATCTGCCGATCATGGTGCGGACAACCAACGGAATCGAAAGCGCGCCATTATACATGTAATGCGTTTTCGCTGCCATGTTGATCAATTGATTCGCCGCTAAAGTCATAAAATCCATACGAATATGAACGTGAATCGGACGCAGACCATACATCGCTGCACCAACAGCCACACCAGTCATGGCATCTTCAGAAAGTGGAGTTCCGAACAATCTTTCCGGACCGAATTTTTCAATTCCGGCAGTTGAGCCTTGAATTTTTTTGTGATCGTCAACGTCCAAACCGAAGACAAAAACCCTTTCATCACGCGCCATTTCCTGGATGCAACCTTCAGCGATCGCGTCGACATAACGGATTAATTTTTGTTCAGAATCTTTAGTGATCTCTTTGTCTTTAACTTTATCGAGCCTTGGTGCAAAAACGTTCTCGAATAATTCTCTTTCACCGGGGAATTTTGATTTTTCAGAAAATTCGATCGATTCCGCTATTTTTTTTTCAATTTTTTTGTCGATTTTCTTAACTTCATCTTCATCGAGCATTTTCGCCAAACGCTCGATTTGATCATTGGCGAGCCAGCGCTTGTAAGTGTCGATGCAACGATATTCTTCGTTCAAATCTTCAGTTGGTCCGACATGTTCTTTGTAACGGTAAGTAAAAATCTCAATAAAAATCGGTCCGCTTTCCAGATTTTTACGCAGTTTTTCAACTGCTTTTTCCATTACATTTCTGATCTCAAAAACATCACCATCAGTAATTCTATGCGTTTCAACTCCATAAGTTGCAATACGTTCGCAAATCTTGTCAGTTGGCCATCTACGTTCAATTGGATTATGAATAGCCAACTGGTTATTTTCGCAGATAAAAATCATCGGTAATTTATGCAAAGCAGAAAAATTAATGCTTTCCGCAAAACACCCTTCTTCAGTTGCACCATCCCCAAAAAATGAAACCGTGACACGTTGTTTACCTGTTTTTTTAGCTTCACGTTTCAAAGCCATAGCATAGCCTGTAGCAACAGGAATGGTAGTTCCGACAACTGCAGAAGCACCCATAATTCCATAATTCATATCGATCAAGTGCATTGATCCGGCTTTTCCTCCAGCACAACCATCTATTTTTCCGTAAAGTTCGGCCATCATTTTATTAAGATCACCACCTTTTGCTATATGGGTTGCATGACAACGATAAGTATTGGAAACAATATCATCTTTTTCTAAAACATCACAAACTCCAACAGCCACAGCTTCTTGTCCGATTGATAGATGAACTGGGCTTTTAATGACATCAGTGTGATAAATTTCAGCAATCTTCTCTTCGAATTTTCGAATTAACAACATTGATTCATACAGACGAGCAGACAAGTCGGAGTTATGTTTATTGTTTGTCATTGTTGGAATTTATTATTACTTGCATTTCTTGAATAGCCTAACTTAGTTGACAGCGAATCTTGTTAAAAGATCCACCTTAGAAAGCAATTCCTCTTACTTGAAAAATATTTTTTAAGCATTGCGGCTGCTCTACCAAAAATGTTCTTTTTACATTAGCAACTTTTGCTGCCTTTATATCACCACCTCTATCACCAATCATAATCGATTTTTGTGGATCTATATTAAACTCTTTAATCGCTTTTAAAATCATACCAGGATTTGGTTTACGGTCGAAAGAATCTTGGCGATATTTTTCAATTTTTGCATCGACGTGATATGGACAATAAAAGGTTTTGGTAATCTTTATTCCTCGTTTCTTAAACTCTCCCTCCATCCACTTCGTCAATTCTAAAAATTCTTCTTCACTATAAAATCCGCGGGCAATTCCAGCTTGATTTGTCACCACGACCAACAAATAACCCAAATCCTGAGCGTCTTTACAGAGCTCAAAAATCCCATCAACGAAATCAAATTTTTCTTTTTGAAAAACATAGCCGTGATCGATATTGATAACACCATCACGGTCAAGAAAAAGTGCCTTACTTTTGATTAGATTGGGTAATTCCTGTTGTGCTCGGGCATAATCTTCGGGAATACCAATATCAATAAAATAACCATCTGAACAAATTGCCTGAGGCTTTATATCTTCTAGATATTTAGCGAGAAAATCAGTCTCGAAAGAAAATTTTTCTGGTAGCGAATATTTTGTAAAAATATTGGGATCTAAAAGATAAATTCCGCCATTAATGAAACCGGATTTTTGCTCGGTGCTTTTTTCTTCAAAATTTTTTACCACCATCTTTTGATCAAAAATCACACGACCATAACGGCTGCAATCATCCATTTTGCGCAGCACCATTATTATATTTTTTTCGGCCATATTTTTGTTGTAGGAAGCAATCAATTCCTGACAATCAAACTGCAAAAAACTGTCTCCGTTCAAAATCAAAACCGGCTTATTTTGATCAATAAATTTAAGTGAATTGATGATTGCACCACCAGTTCCTAAAGGCCTGTCTTCCATGGCGTAAGAGATGCTCATCCCCAAATATAAATCACCAAAATATTCGATTATTTTCCCCTGCAAATAACCCACCGAAATAACTACTTTTTTCACACCACAATTTTGCAAACTTTGCAAAAGATAAGCCAAAAAAGGTCGCCCTGAAATATCGGCCATGGGTTTTGGCACATCTTTCACAACTGATTGCAACCTAGTGCCAAAGCCACCAGCCAAAATTATTGCCTGCATTATTTTCTATTGGGATTGTGAGTAGCACCAAAAAAATCTTCTTCAATAAGTGCACATATAATATGCCCTGTAGCAATATGACCCTCCTGAATTTTAGGAGTTTCGCCAGATGGAATATTAACTTGATAATCAGCCATTGCGCCAATATCTCTACCATCTTCTCCAAGAAAACCAACCGTAACAATTTTTTTTGCCTTAGCAATTTTAATAGCTTCAAGCACATTTTTGCTGCGACCGGAAGTTGAAATTCCGATCAGAACATCACCTTCTTGTCCTACGGCATCAAGCTGACGCGCAAAAGAATAGAGGTAACCATAATCATTACCGATAGCCGTTAGAGAAGATGTATCAACGCTTAATGCCATAGCATTTAATGCCGGACGATCATAAGAAAGCTTGCTCACCAATTCCGCTGCTAAGTGCTGCGAATCTGCAGCACTGCCGCCATTACCACAGAACATGATTTTTTTGCCCTGACGCAAAGCCTTAACACAGACCTCTGCAACAGTTTCAATATTTTTATGCAGCTTGTCATCGGCAAGAATTTTCTCAAAAACTTCCAGCGTTTTTTGATATTCAGAGATGATGTAATTTTTCATAAAATTGTAAGTATTGTTTATCTGAAAATTTTCCAACTTTGCGTTCCTTCATCAACAAAGTGGCAAGGCATGGTTCTGCCGATTTCTTCTTGCTCTAACAAACGCAAAATATTTACTCTTTTTGACGGCGGAACCAAAAACATGATAAAACCTCCACCACCAGCTCCAGAAATTTTTCCGGCCATTGCTCCAGCATCCATCACCATGTTATAAATGCGGTCAATATTTGAGTTAGAAATTTTTTCTGAAGCCGATTTTTTTGCTTCCCATCCGCGACGCATTGATTCTGCAATTTCATAAATATCACCCTTTAGCAGAGCTTCTTTCATTTCGAAAGATTCACGTTTTATAGCCAACATTGATCCAATAGTTTTTTCTGACTTATTTTCGATACTATTACTTTGCTCTTCAATAATTGCTCCCGAATCTCGTGAAACACCGGTATAGAATAAAACCAAAGACTGTTCCAATTCTGATAAAATCCATCTCCGCACTTTCAAAGGGTTGATGATGGTTTTGTCATCCTTGTAAAACTCCATAAAGTTAACACCACCAAAAGTTGCTGCATATTGATCCTGCTTACCACCTTTCATCTTCAAATCTTTGCGCTCAATTTCATAAGCAAGTTGGGCAATATCATAATCGCCAAATGGAATAGATAATAGCTCAGCATATGCCTTAATAATTGACACCACTAAAGTTGAAGAAGAGCCCAAGCCAGATCCTGGCGGCGAATCACAATAAGTTGTCATTTTAAAGCCACCAAAAACCTGACCTTTATTATAATCAGAAATTATGCGGTTATAAATTGCTTTATGCAGTTTTAAAGGTCCAGTGGGTTCAATGTAATCAACAATTGAAGTCTCAAATTCCTCACCAAGATCAGCAGCAACGAATCTAATCTTACCATCATTTTTTGGCTTCAAAGTGCAACAAGCATAAAGATCAATTGTCGCATTCAAAACACAGCCACCGTGATTATTGAAAAACGATTCCATATCCGTTCCGCCTCCAGCAAGACCAAGCCTCAATGGCGAACGAGAACGAACTAAAAACAATTCTGACATAAGATTGTAGGTAATGACGGATGATGGTTAAGTAATACAAATAGTGCTGATTACTTACCTACATTAACGAGTTAAAAATTTCTCACCTTTTGAAACCCTGTCTCGCCAATAATCAAGAAGATCTTGCATGATCTGTTCAAATTTAATCTCTGGCTTCCATCCAGTATGATCTTCAAATTTTTTGGTATTTGGAATTTGCAAATCGGCGTCAATTGGACGCAATCTGTCCGGATCAGTTTCGATTTTGATTTTATCTTTCATGGTCGAAATCGAGATCAAATAATTTAACATTTCGTGTATTGTACAGCTAAAAGTGCCACCAATATTATAATATTCTCCAGCCTTAGGATTAACCGTAACCAGCAGATAATAAGCACGCACAGCATCACGCACATCGGCAAAAGTGCGCATTGAGTCCAGATTTCCAACTTTAACCACCGGTGGAATCAATCCCGCTTCAATCATGGCGATTTGTTTGGCAAAAGTGCTTTCCGCAAAAACATCGCCACGACGTGGACCAGTGTGAGTAAACATACGAGTTGTTATTACTGTCATATTGTAAGCTTCAGCGTAATAACGTCCAATCAAGTCAGTTCCAACTTTAGAAATTGCATAAGGTGAAGCCGGATGGAATGTGCATTCTTCATCAATTGGCAACTTTTCTTTCGGCACACGACCAAAAACTTCACTTGAAGCACAAACATGAATTACTGGTTTTAATTCTGGCATTTTGCGCACAGCTTCTAAAACGTTGGCAGTGCCTTGAATATTAGTTTCAAAAGTATCAAGCGGAGATTCAAAACTGGTTTTCGGATAACTCTGAGCTGCTAAGTGAAAAATATAATCCGGCTTTGATTGATTCATCACATCATAAATCGAAATGAAATCACGCAAATCACCATAAAGCAGCTGAATACGATCTTTCTTGTTAATGCGCTCAATCAAATGGGACAAATTATCTAATGGACTTCTCCAACGGCACATGCCGTAAATTTCAAAATCAGTATTTTCCAGAAGAAAATCTGCTAGATGTGATCCCACCATACCGGTTATTCCGGTAATCAGAACACGTTTTTTCTCAGTCATATTTTAGTTAGTTAAGGTTTTTAGAAACTTGCAGAAACTCTCATTATTTCCTGATCATTCCACCGTCACAGATTTAGCAAGGTTGCGGGGCTGATCAACGTCATTACCTTTAAAAAGTGCAACGTAATAAGCCAAAAGCTGAGTTGATACAACTGGCAGCAGAGCTTCTTGAATAATTCCAGAAGTTTGCGGGATGAGGATTTTTTTGTCAGCCATTTTACTAAATTGAGCAATACCTTTTTGATCACTAATAAAAATTATTTTACCACCGCGAGCATTAACTTCTTCAGCGTTAGACAAGATTTTTTCGAACAATGAATTGCGTGGTGCAATCACCACCACCGGCATTTTTTTATCGATCAAAGCGATAGTTCCGTGTTTTAATTCTCCGGCAGCAATTCCTTGAGCATCAAGGTAAGAAAGTTCACGCAATTTTAATGCTGCTTCAAAGGCAGTAATTTGCGAAACGCCGCGGCCGATATAAAGCATATGTTTGGCTTTACTCAAAGAACGGGCAATTTTTTTGATATTATTAATATTTTCCGCATCAAACACATGATTCATCTTGGCGCCGGCTTCAACGATTTGAGAAATCAAATCCAACTTTTGTTGTTTAGTTAATTTATCTTTTACATCTGCCAACTCGATAGCAAATAATGATAATATCGCCACTTGTGCCGTGTAGGCTTTAGTTGAAGCCACACCAATTTCCGGACCGGCAATCGTACGAATCACCACATCTGACAATTGTGCCATGCTGCTGTGAGCAACGTTAACGATGGAGAGAATTTTTTGACCCTTGGATTTGGCATATTTAAGCGCCGCAATCGTATCTGCAGTTTCACCGGATTGTGAAATAAACAGCATCAAATTGTCCGATCGGAAAGGATGAGTGCGATAACGAAACTCTGAGGCGATGTCAACTTCCACTTCCACACCGGCAATTTCTTCAATCAAATATTTGGCGCATTGACCGGCATAATAAGAAGTACCGCAAGCAACAATAGTAACTTTGTTAATCTTTTTTAGATCAAAGGGAAAGTTAGGCAAATGGGTTGAGCCATTATCAATATTGACATAAGCCTGAATTGTCTCTTCCAAAACTCGTGGCTGCTCAAAAATCTCCTTCAACATAAAATGATCAAAACCATCTTTGGAAACTTTATTATTTTGCGCTTCCATAAGCTTGATTTTTTTCTTCAACTTTTTGCCGGCAGAATTGAAAATTTCGTAAGAGTCGGCCGCCACAATGCCAAACTCGCCATCTTCCAAAACAATAATTTTATTAGTGTGAGCACTCAACGCATAATAATCCGACGCGATGTAATTCTCTTTTTCGCCAATACCCAAAATCAAAGGAGAACCTTTTTTAGCGAAGGCAATAACGTTTTCTTTGCCTTTAAAAATTACGGCCAAAGCTAAAGTGCCATGAATTTCTTCTAAGGCAGCAGCTAGAGATTTTTTAATGTCAGAAGTTTTTTGGTAATGATATTCAATCAAATGCGGCACCACTTCAGTATCAGTCTGACTTAAAAATTTGACACCTTTCTTTTGCAGTTTTTGTTTCAGTTCTTGGTAATTTTCGATAATACCATTATGCACTACACACACCGTTGAAGAAGCGTGCGGATGGGCGTTTTGTCTGCTCGGGCGACCGTGAGTTGCCCAACGCGTATGACCAATTCCGATTGTCGAATCCAGCGAATCTTCTTTCAGTAATAATTCTAAACTGGCAATTTTTCCTTCTTCTTTAACCGTTTTAAAGCGGCCATTTTCTAACACAGCAATTCCGGCAGAGTCATAGCCGCGATATTCCAGCTTCTTCAAACCGTCGAGGATTTTTGCTACAACATTTGTATTGCTGACAACACCAACAATTCCGCACATGTTTAATTATAATTTTGATGAGATTGTATTATCACTTTGATAGTACATCGAGGATATTAAACGAATACCACAGACGACCAATATTTAAGGAACTTTAGATTGAAGCTAACAGCTCAAGAACCCAAGTCAGGCATGATGCTATTCAAGTAAGCCAAAGAAAGTAAAGAGTAATCTTTTGAAATATCGAGGCAGCAGTTTTACAAAAGTTGCAAGTCAAAAAGTTGGCTCTAAATTTTTCTTCCAACTAACTTTTTTAAGAGACAGTCTCTAAAGATTTTTTGGCATACATCCAAAATCTCATGTTAAATTCTTACAAAATTCCCAATTTTAATGGCACAAAAATATTGGCTAATCACGACTCTGCTGTTGTATTGCCTTTTTGCGCCACAGCAAATCTATGCTCAAAAAAGCGATAAAAATCCTGCAAAAGTTACGATTCAGAAAATAGATTTTTCAGCACAAAATAACCTTGAAATCACTGTTTCAGACAAAACTGAATTTCGCAGCTTCACCCTCAAAAATCCTAATCGCCTAGTCATTGATATTGGTAATAGCACCCTTGCCAAGACAAATACAGAAGTAACACTACCCTATTTTGTCAGTTCTTGGCGCAATGGACTGCAAAAAGATTCAACCCGTGTGGTTTTCGATCTTAAACAAGAAATAAACATCAGTCACAGTTCATTTCAAAAACTCAAAAATCAGCATTTCGGAAAAATAATAATCGAATTTGATGGGGTTACAAAAACTGCTGTAGCAAATAACCACTCAACCTATCACCTGACTAAAAAAAGTAGGCAAAATATAATTGCCAAAATCATCAACAAAACTCCCATTATTGTGATTGATGCAGGACATGGCGGCAAAGATCCAGGAACTATTGGTGATTACGCTCGTACTAAAGAAAAAAACGTCACCTTATCTTACGCTAAAGAACTGAAAAAAAATCTTGAAAGCACTAAAAACTACAAAGTGTTCTTAACTCGTGGTAGCGACTTTTTTATTCCCCTGCGTCAAAGAGTATCCAAGTCGCGCAAATGGAAAGCTGATCTTTTTATCTCGCTACATGCCAACTCAATCGCCGAACCACGAACTTCCGGATTTTCAATTTACACATTATCAGAAAAATCTTCTGACCGTCAGGCCGCTTTATTAGCTCAAAAAGAAAACCGCGCTGATATTATTGCCGGCGTAAACTTCTCCGACGCCAGTCCTGACATCATGAAAACTCTAATTGACTTATCGAGGCGCGACACTATGAATAGCTCGTCGCGCTTTGCCAATATTGTCATCAAGTCAGTTCAGAAATCAGAAATTAAAATTTTGCAAAATAGTCACCGTTTTGCTGGTTTTGCCGTTTTAACAGCACCAGATATGGCATCGGTTTTAATTGAATTGGGATATCTTTCCAACAGACATGAAGAATCTCAACTCAACAGCCTGATTTACAAACGCAAACTCACTGCCGCCATTGCCGGTGCAGTTGATGAATATTTTTACAAAACCAAAAAGTAAGCATGAACAAAACTTTTAAAACTCTAGCCGCAGCCTTCATATTATTGCTTTTGATCTGTAGCACTTTCGGATTTTTTATCTTCAAAAAATATAGTGAAAATCTGCCTGATTACGAACAACTCAAAGACTATACACCGCCAATTACAACTCGTCTTTATGCTGCTGATGGTTCTCTGCTCAGCGAATTTTCCAAAGAAAAACGCGTTTTCGCACCAATTGACATTATTCCAAAGCATCTAATCAACGCCTTTTTAGCCGCTGAAGATGCCAATTTTTACGAACATTCCGGCATTGATCCTTTCGCAATTTTCCGCACTTCTATTCAAAATGGCTTATCATTCTTACGTGGCGATGAATCGGTCGGCGGCGCTTCCACCATCACACAACAGGTTGTAAAAAACCTGCTGCTTTCTCGCGAAAGAACCCTGCAACGCAAAGTGAAGGAAGCTATTTTGGCCTTCCGCATCAGCCAATCTTTTTCCAAAGATCAGATTTTAGAACTTTATTTAAACCAGATTTATCTTGGATCTGGAGCTTACGGCGTTGCTGCCGCAGCTCAGGTTTATTTCAATAAATCAATTGATGAGCTTACTATCGAAGAAGATGCTCTTTTGGCCACATTACCAAAAGCGCCGTCAAAACTTGATCCTCGCAAAAATATCGAAAAAGCTAAAGCGCGGCGTGACTGGGTTATTGGTCGTATGATCGCTGAAAACTTTATCAGCGCAGAAGAAGGTGAAGCGGCAATCTCAAAACCAATCGTCTTAGTTAATAGCGATTCTGAAGATTTCGTCAAAGCCGAATTCTTTTCTGACAGCGTTAAAAAAGAATTAACTGAACTTTACGGATCAGATGATGTGTTTGAAAATGGCATTGTCGTAAGCACTACACTTGATACCAAACTGCAAAAAATTGCCGTCCAAGCTTTTGAAGCCGGTATTGAAGATTATGACCAAAAACATGGTTATCGTGGTGCTCTGGGCACAATTGATACCAGTGGCAAATGGCAAACTGAGTTACAAAAATTTAATCCAAAAAAACTCTACAAAGATTCTTGGAAGAAAGCGGTTGTAATTTCCGTTTCTAAAGACACGGCAACTGTTGGTATTGAGGATGGTGAACTTGGTTCAATCTCTTTTGCCTCAATGAAATGGGCCCGCAAATATTTAAGCATCGATTCTTTGGGACCAGTTTTGAAAAAAGTCGGCGATGTTCTGACAATCGGCGATGTTATTTTGGTTGAAAAAACCGGTAAAGGCGATGCCTATATCTTGCGCCAAATTCCTGAAGTTAATGGTGCATTTTTAGCAATCGATCCTCATTCCGGCCGCGTTCTGGCAATGACTGGCGGTTATGTTGATGCACCAAATCAATTTAATCGTGCCACTCAAGCTCTGCGCCAACCAGGTTCAACCCTAAAACCTTTCGGCTATATCGCCGCTCTTGAAAATGGCATGACTCCTGCGACCATCATTATGGACGAAGAAATAACTCTAAATCAGGGTTTTGGTCTGCCACCTTATCGACCAACCAACTATTCCGGCGAATTTTATGGTCCGAATACTCTACGTGCCGGACTTGAACAATCGCGCAACGTTACTACCGTGAGAATGGCTGACCAAATTGGACTTGATAAAGTGGTTGATGTCGTCAAAAAATTTGGCGTTAATGATAATCCCAAAAAGATTTACTCTCTGGTTTTGGGATCAACCGAAACCAGCCTCACCCGTTTGGTCACATCTTATGCAATGATGGCCAATGGTGGTAAAAAAATCACACCATCAATTATTGAAAAAATTCAAGATCGTAATGGTCTGACAATTTATCGTCGCGACAACAGAAAATGTAGCAATTGCATGATCTCTGATGCCGGTGGCAATATCGAAAAAGACATTAACAGCATTGCAGTTCCCTTCCTCGATGAAACCAGCGAAATCGTTACAGATTCTGCCACTGCTTATCAAATCACTTCCATGTTACAAGGCGTTGTTGAACGCGGTACTGCAGCACGTGCCCGCTCCATCGGCAGAATAATCGCTGGTAAAACCGGCACCACTAACAGCTCTTACGACTCGTGGTTTGTCGGCTTCTCACCTGATCTTGTGGCTGGAGTTTATGTGGGATTTGATACTCCAAAAAGTTTGGGATCCAATGAAACCGGTTCTTCAGTTGCCCTACCAATCTTTATTGATTTCATGAAACAAGCTTTGAAAGACAAGCCTTCAACTCCTTTCCGCGTGCCTAATACAGTAAAATTCGTTAAGATTGACCGTTCCACTGGCAAATTTCCAGGCAGGAATACAGCAAAAGAACGAGTATTTTTTGAGGCGTTTAAACTGACCGATTCAATGGATGATGTCGAATCGACTACAGACAATGATAGTGATGACGGTTATGGCGATAATGCTTCAAGTGATCCTAGCGGAATTTATTAAATTAAGGTGAGTGCTAATGTCTGCCCTGATTTCTTTCTTTGTTACTTTATCCATCGCACTTATTGGCCTAAAATTTTTTAAGGCACAAAATTCTTACGAAAAAATTCTCGGATTTTACTTCATCTTCACCAACATCATCATCTTGATTCTGGTCAATTCAGTCACCGGTTTTGAGGAAATATTAAATATCATCATCATCTTATTTTTGCTCAAATTAGTCACTGTTTTATTCCTGCTTTTCAATAAAAAGAAAATCTAAAATGATGGTCTATTTTGCCTGGATTATAAGCATTCCCGCCGTTTTATTATTGCTTGTTTGTGCCCGAGCTTTTTTTAAATCTCGCGACGTTTTTACCATGACCCACATTGTCATGATCGCCAATTGCTATATCATTCCGCTATTATTAATCGGCATCGGAATTGAAAAATTCTCCCCCATATCTTTCACCAAAATTATTGCCTTAATCATGCTCAATTTAGTGGTCTCCAACCTGCTGTGCCACGCCATCATCCGCCGTGCTATTTTAAACAAAATAGATCCACAGGCTGAAGTTAAATATGATTAGAGATGTAATGCATAGCTCTAAAACCTGCCGTTAAAGCTGACAAAACCCAAATAAGCAGTGGCTGCATCCTTAAAATTTCCCGGCTGTTTTTGTGCAACTAAATTGAATTTAACCAGCGGACTTTCCATGTAACGCATGGTCAGATGAGTTGCATAAAATAATTCCATATCTTGTTCTTTGCCCTGCGGTTTAAGCGAAACAGTTGCAGAATAACGCGTCACATTTCCAGCCATGTCACGCGCCACCGGAATGTTAATTTCAGCTTTGCCACTATAAACACGCATCGGCTCTGAATAAATCATTCCCAAACGACCACCAAAAATTTTCTCGTTAACTAAACCAAGCGAAGCACTGCGGCTCTTGATGTCGCTGTAATTACGAAATATTCCCACACTATTACCCTGCACTGTTGTTTTGCCTTCGGAAAAGCTGGAAATAAGAAAGAAATCGGAAATTATTTTTTGGCTGGCTGAAATTTTAAAATAAGAAGTGCGAGCATTTCCAGCAGCTTCGAATGCTCCTGCCGTTTTTGAGTTGAGGAAATTGTTATTAAACTCATTTAAATTTCCGAAAGAAAGTGCCAATTTGCTGGCTTCATTTGGTGAATAAGCCAGGTTTACGTCAGTGACACGATTCTGCAAATTGCCTATTTTATTGAGAAAGCTTGTGCTGTCGTAAGATGATTGTTGTGAAAAATTAAGCGCAAATTTTTTGTCAAAAAATTTACTGCCAATAAAAATTTGATTGAAATTTCTTTGCCCGGAAAAATTTGCAAAAGAAGCACTCTGGTTGCTGACAAAGGATTGAAAAGGGTTGCCAGCAAAATTATTTACCGAAATAAATCCAAAATTATTAAATTTATCTTCACGAATAGATGCCGCTTCATCGCGATTTACGGCAAAACCGGCTTTAAGATCACGAGTAAAGTTATTGTTGAAATTACCGTCAAAATTATGGGCAAAAGAAAATCCGTTTGAGGCATTTAAAAGGGCGTCTTCTTTGCTTTTATCGACAGTGGCAAATTTCAAACCCAAAGAATTTGGTGCCGATTTATCGCTGTATGATTTAACCTGAAATTTCAGCTGCGACGCAGCATTTTTGCCAAAAGATAAGGGAATTGTCTGAGTGTTGTAATTGTTGAAGGCAAGCGAAGTAAGGTTGGAAGCTATGTTATAATTTGATCGCGAGGAAATTCTTTGATCCATAAATGCTTTATAATCGCGACCATAATCATCAAAAAATACACCAGCAGCCAATTGTGGAGCAACATTTGCCACAAAAGCATCGCCAAAAATCGGGTCAGTAATTAATGAGGAAGAGCCAACATCATAGCCACTAGATGATACAGAGCTGCCATAAGTAAAATTATTCTGACCTTGTGCTTGCACTGCCGCGTAAAGGTTTAACAAACCATGGCCATAAACCGCATCAACTCCAGCCGTGCCCAAGTCAGTTGCGGTTGAAAGCAAAATATTAGACACTTGATTTGCCGTCAAAAAAGGCCAGGCTGCCCGCAACACTGCTGCTGCACCTGAAACTGCCGGCGTTGCCATGGAAGTTCCGCTGTCATAGCCATAATCATTGGTGGTAGTGCCATCAGAGTTATATTGTGCATCGTAAATATTATAACCCGGTGCCACCAAACAATAATTGGCCGCATCGCCACATTGATTACTAAAGGTTGAAATTGTTGTTGATGAAGAAGCAGTTCCCACTGAAGCAACTGCAATAATATATCCCTGCAAGCTTGAATCAGAAGCATATAATGCCGGATATTGTGGCTGCGCAGCACCAGATGGAAGAGTATTGCCGGTAGCAGACACCATTAAAATATCAGCATTTTTTGCTGAGATAAGCGCATCTCTAAGAGCTGCAGTACCACTTGCACCGCTCAGACTCATATTAATAACACCCACATCGTCACTTATTGCCAGATTGATGCCTTGAATAAGATTGCTATAATTTCCAAAACCATCACTGCCTAAAACTTTAATGGCAACAATGTCGCTGTCATAAGCCACACCTTGCATTCCTTGTCCATCTTTAACACCAGCTGCGATACTGGCAACTTCTGTGCCATGACCATTATCGTCACTGGGGTTGGAATCGTTATTTACATAATCATAACTACCAGTCGAGCTGTAGTTACCTTGAATTTCGTCATGATTGAGCTGAACACCAGTGTCAAGAATGGCAATTGCCACACCATTTCCGGCAACTGTTTTGCCATTTTCATCAAGCAAAGCATAAGCTTGTGCA
The DNA here is from genome assembly GCA_964537735.1 of uncultured Rhizobium sp. Taxonomy (GTDB): domain Bacteria; phylum Pseudomonadota; class Alphaproteobacteria; order Rickettsiales; family UBA1997; genus UBA2645. Next base: position 14,546 of record CAZICL010000001.1, read on the forward strand.
GCTTTAATTTGTTCTAACCCGGCTTGGTTGTCATATTCGCTAGTACGATAAACATCAGCTTGTGCAGTACTAACTGATGAGATCCATCCTGAAGAAGAACTACTGGAAGAAGAAGATCCTCCTCCACCACCACCGCCACCACCGCCACCTCCGCCGCCACAGGCAGCAACAAGCGTTAGTGCAGTTAATAAAATAAAATTGTAAGAAGATTTCTTGGCAAACACGCTTAAGGGTAGAAAAGAGTCCGTCCTCAGCAAGTGCCAGACTCGTTTATTTTAGTGGTGACAATAGCTTAAAAGATTGTCCAGAGCCGAATCAATCACATCAAAGACCATGTCGAAAGATTGATTGCCTTTGTAATAAGGGTCAATCACCTCATCCTGCCATGGATTTTTAGCTGCGCAAAAACGTAAAAATAGTTTTATTTTTTCGTGATGTTGCGGTGCTGCAATTTGCAATAACCGGCTGTGGTGATTTTTATCCATACACATAATCAGATCAAACTCTTCAAAATCATGTTGGGTAATTTTACGTGAATAAATTCCTTCAAATGAGATGCCGCGCTCTTCCCCCACCTTTACACTTCTTAAGTCCGGTACTTCATTACTGTGAAATCCATCAGTTCCGGCAGAGTCAAAAATAAAACTATTTTCCAAACCCAAAAGCTTGGCCTTGTGACGTGCTATTGCCTCAGCGGTTGGTGAACGGCAAATATTTCCAGTACATACAAAAAGAATTTTTTTCATCCTGAATACTAAAACATTTTACCACGTTTGAAGAAAAAAACCTGCAACAAAAAGATCAATAACATGGCAAACATAGATAAGTTGAAAGCATCAGGATCTTTAAGACCAGGCAGACCAGCAATATTCATGCCGAAAATACCGGTAACAAAAGTTAAAGGCATAAAAATTGAGGCGATGATTGAAAGTTTATACATGCTGCGATTTAGCTTTTCACTCAGAGCATTGGATAATTCATCATGCAGAATTTGTGAACGATCGCGTGCTTCTTCTGCTTCTTCAATGATTCTGATGATGCTATCGTAATTTTCCTGAAAATGTCTTTTGGACCAATCATCCACCCAGGCTTGATCAATATTTTGCAGCTTTCTAATCACTTCTTTTTGTGGAGTAAGATAACGTTTAAACACTGCTGATTTACTTCTGATATCAGTAATGCGCTCACGAAATTTAACATCATGACTGCTGGTCACTTTTTCTTCTAAAACATCCAGCACTTCAGTTATACCATAGACACAAGATGTGATCTCTGACAATATTGAATAGAGCAGACTATAAAGAAATTCACCGGAATTTTTAATTGATTTGCCGGATGCAATTTCCTCAGCAAAATCACTTACCGCTTTCATTTGACGACGTTGCACCGTGATAATCCGGCACGCATCAATCCAAATACGAATTGACACCATATCTTCCGGCTCTGCACCTTCATTTGAATTAACCGAACGCACGATAATCATAATACCAGATTCAAACTCCACAATTCTGGGACGCGTTTCTTCAGCGATTAAGGCATCAATTATCAGATGATCCAGATAAGACACCTCTTTTTCTAACCACGGTTTGGTAAAGCTGCTATTGGCATTAAGATTTACCCAAGCCAGACCTTCATTTTTTAGCTCTTGAGCAATTTTTTGATTATCAAGCTTTTGTGCTTTGCCTTGTTCATCAAAAGCGTAAGAGAAAATAACGTGATCACGATTATCCATATTTAATCTGCTTTGCTGATTTCAACCTTATTGTCACCTTTATTGTTGTCACATTTAGCCGCATCACCCTTAGACAATTTTTTGTAAGAAACGATTGATTTACCAAAGTAAGATCCGCCTCTTCTAATCAAAGTAATACCAATCGCTGAACTCTCATCAACCAGATAGAAATTCTCTTCGAAATCAACTTTTTCTTTCTTGCCGTTATATGGCAAAGATAGTGTGTAAACCATCTGCATGGCATTACCAACCTGCTTACCAGTAATTGCAGAAACCATGTCGTGACCAATTGCCTCGAATGTTCCGTCAGATTCTAGGGTAATCAACCAAGTTCTGCTGTCTTTTTTGCCGCTATATTGAATGGCACTATGTTGCACAACGCCTTTATTATCATCCCATCTGCCGTTTATTTTAGAGGTGTAGCTACCAATGATTTTTCCGTCTGTGTTTTGCGTGATTGCGAATACTTCAACATCGCCATTGAAGAAATTTTTAATATCCAGCTTGGGCGCTTTATCCAATATCGTAAGCTCACTTGGTTTATGATTAAATTTCTCGATAAGAGCACAAGAAGACGTGGCAGTAATAACTGCACCGATCATAAAAAAACGCAGAATATTTTTCATAAATGTTATTTGGTTTAGGGTTAGTGACGCTTACGGGCCAGAATGTTCATATATTCCACCATCAAAGTGAAAAACAGTGAAAAATAGAGATAGCCTTTAGAAATATGCAGATGAATTCCATCAGCAAGCAAAATCACACCAACCATAAAAATAAAGGCCAGAGCGACTATTTTTAGAGACGGATAAGTTTGCAAAAAATAGTTAATTTTTTCTAAAGCAAATAGCATCAAAAGCATCGCAATCAACACTGCAATGATAATAACTTGAATGTTATTGGTCATGCCAACAGCCGTGATGATTGAATCAAAAGAAAAAATAAAATCGATCACGCTGATCTGCACAATGGCTGCCATCATAGTATGACTCACATTAACTTTTTTTTCTTCTTTGGAGACATGCAAACCATGAACCACATCATTACGAATTTCCCAACCACTTTTTACGATTAAGAATACACCACCAGAAATAAGTAGCAGATCCTTGAAAGAAAATCCGTCACCACCTACAGAAAATAAAGGAGCAGTTAAAGTCATGACCCAAGACAAGGTCAACAGCATTAAAACGCGGATCACAAAAGCCAAAGCCAAACCAAAAATACGCGCCATCTGACGTTTTTTCGCCGGAAGTTTGCTAACTACAAGGGCAATAAAAACCAGATTGTCGATCCCTAATATAATTTCTAAGAAAGTTAAAGTGGCCAGACTCAGAAGTGTTTCGTAGGAAAAAAAACTCATTTTATTTTAATTACTTTTTTTTGATGAAGAAAGTTGAGAAGTGGTTGAATGGCAAGTCCCAGCACTGAATAATAATCGCCAGAAATTTTTTCAAAAAGATGTTTACCCATTGATTCATATTTGTAACTGCCGGCACAACCCCAAGGCTGGTCTTTTTCAACATAGACCGCAAGTTCTGCAGCGGAAAGTTTACGCATCACCATCTTCACTCGCGAAAAATTCTTGAAAATAATTTTACCATTCAAAGCGATAACTACCGCATTATTTTGGAAATGAATTTTACCGTTAAATTTCTTCAGCTGCCCTAAAGCTTGTTGTGCATTATTTGATTTAGAAATTTCTTTTTCTGCAAATTCGCAAACTTGATCTGATCCGATCACATAAGCATCGGGAAATTTCTCGCTGATTGACAAAGCTTTTTGTTCCGCCAAATAAAGCGCTAATTTTTTAGGTGGCAATTTTGCTTTCTTCTTGCCTTTCTCTTCATCAAAAAGTGGTGCTTTAACTTCAAAATTGATACCAACTTCCTCAAGAATTTTTTTTCTTATTGTAGAAGTTGAAGCCAAAATCAAAGTTGAATTGCAGGAAACTAACATTTGCTGGAATCAAGGTTAATCATGGCAAAGAATCTTCTTTCCATCTCCACATCATTTTTAAAACTACCCACCATTCTTTTGGTAATTGTTGTAGTATTAATTTTATGAACACCTCGCGTAGTCATACATTGATGTTGCGCATCAATTAAAACGGCCACACCTTTTGGTTTTAAAACTTTGTTAATAGTGTCGGCGATTTGTGCTGTCATAGTTTCCTGAGTTTGCAAACGCTTGCTGAAAATATCGAGCAAACGCGCAATTTTACTGATTCCAACAACTTTTTTATTCGGAATGTAAGCGATGTGAGCCTTACCAATAAAAGGCACCATGTGATGTTCACAATGCGATTCAACACGCATATCTTTTAACAAAACAATATCATCATAACCGTTAACTTCCTCGAAAGTTTTACCAAGAACTTCTTCGGCATTTTCAGCATAGCCAGAAAAAAATTCGCGATAGGCATTAACCACACGCTTTGGGGTATCAAGCAAACCCTCACGGTTTGGATTATCGCCAGCCCAAGCGATTAATGTTTTAACAGCGGCTTCAGCTTCTTTAACTGAAGGACGAGCAATCTTGTCGTTGCGTTTTGCAGTTTTAGTCATTTTGTAGAAAAATTACAGAAGGGATAGATTTGAAGAGCGGCAAGCTAATAAGCACGCGAACAAAATACAAGTATCAAAAAAGCATCAATTTACGAGACAACGTCTTTCTGCCTGCTTGAAATATAAAAAACCAAAAAATAGATTGCGCCGGTCTTTTGATTTGGTTCTAAGTTTTTTGTTCTAATGAGACTGTCGCAAATCGATTCAAGACACCACCTATAAATAATCTATTACCAAACAATCTCCCAGGAGTTTTATGAAAAAAAGTGTTATCGCTTTAGCCGCCATTTGCATGTTATTTTCCTTCAATGCCAGCGCCAGCTCAGTTGCAGTGCTTGATGTTGAGAAAATCGTTAAAGAATCCACTGCCATGCGCGACATCCAAAGCAAGGTTACTAAAAAACAAGACGAATATCAAAAAGAAGTAACCAAAAAACAAAAGGATTTAGAAGCCGAACAAAAAAAGCTTGAAAGCAAAAAAAATGTTCTATCCAAAGAAGCTTTCGAAAAAGAAATGAAAAAATTTGAAGACAAAGTTGATGACCTAAAAACCTTTGTTGATAAAAAACAAAACAGCTTGAAAAAAGCCTCAATGGACAGCATGAGTAAAGTTAATGACAAGATCAAAGACATCATCGCTGAAATTTCCAAAGAAAGTAATGTTGATCTTATCATCCCAACTTCACAAACTTTGTTCTACAAAGATGAGATGGATATTTCTGCTGACGTTCTGAAAAGACTTAACAAAAAAATCACAAAAGTGGATGTTAAATTTGAGTAAGCTTTAATAGAGTCATTCAAACTCAAAAAAACTCCCGAAATTTAAAAAGTTTCGGGAGTTTTTTTATGCGCCCTTGGTAAAAAATATTGCACTTCTGGCACAAAATCTGAATAGTTAAATCCCTCTTAAGAGACTGTCGCAAAAAGTGGTCTTTTTCTCACTAAACTTAGGATAATGTTCATCCCTCTTCGCAATCACACAACCTACTCACTGTGCAAGGGCGCCATTAAAATTGCGGAATTGCTTGAGCGTGCAAAATCTTATCAACTTCCGGCACTTGGCATCACAGACTGTCAGAATCTTTTTGCCGCTTTAGAGTTTTCTTCTGCTTGCAAAAAATCTGGCATTCAACCGATTTTGGGATGTGAAATTTTATTAAATATCGAAGATCAAAACCGTAAAAACCTTTCCAATCTGGATATTGAAAAATCCCTTTCAAAACTGCCGCTTATTGCTAGCAACGATGAAGGCTACAAAAATCTGATGTATCTGGTTTCACACAGTTTTCTCAATCGCCAAAATGGTATTTCACCTCACATATCTCTTAATCTTTTAAAAGAAAAATCTGCCGGTTTAATCGCTCTTTCCGGCGCAGTTGAAGGTCCGCTTGCGCGACTTATTCAGGAAAATCAAGATAAAAAACTGGCTGATCTGATTGCCGAATTTAACCAGATTTTTCCCCAAAATTTTTACGTTGAAATCACTCGCCACGGCACTGTTGAAGAACAAAATTTGGAAGAGAAATTTATTGATCTGGCCTTCAAATATTCTTTGCCGTTGGTTGCAACTAACGATGTTTATTTCATTTCGCGCGATATGCATGAGGCACAAGATATTTTAACTTGTGTTGGCGAAGGCAGATTTTTTCTTGAAGCAGATCGCAAAAAAAATTCTCCCGAACAATATTTTAAAACCCCAGAAGAACTTACCGAATTATTTAAAGACATTCCAGAAGCCATTGAAAATACTGTCAATATTGCCAAAAAATGCCATGTTATGGCTTTTGAACGTCCTCCAACTTTGCCACGTTTCGACAGTGCTGACAATTTTAACGAAGCTGAAGAGCTAACAAAACAAGCATCTGCCGGCTTAAAATTAAGACTACAGAGCAAATTCGAGATTGAGAAAATTTCCAACGAGAAGCAAAAAGAAATCACTGATCAATATTTTGCCCGCCTTGATTTTGAAGCATCGGTGATTATCAAAATGAATTTCTCGGGATATTTTTTAATCGTATCCGACTTCATTAAATGGGCCAAAAATAATCAAATTCCGGTTGGGCCAGGACGCGGTTCTGGTGCAGGATCGATTATTGCTTGGGCCTTGCAGATTACCGACCTTGATCCCATTCGCTTCGGATTACTTTTTGAACGTTTTTTAAATCCCGATCGTGTTTCAATGCCCGATTTTGACGTTGATTTTTGCCAATCACGCCGTGATGAGGTGATTGATTACGTACAAAAAAAATACGGCCGCGACTATGTTGCGCAAATTATCACCTTCGGAAAATTACAAGCGCGCGCCGTGCTCAAAGACGTTGGCCGCGTTTTGCAAATGCCTTACAACCAAGTTGACCGCATCTGCAAATTGATTCCCTTCAACGCCATCGAAGCCGTCACTTTGGAAAAAGCCATCGAGATGGATAAAGATTTGCAACAAGCCATCAAAGAAGATCCACAAATCACCAAATTGGTTGATATTGCTTTGAGGCTTGAAGGCTTAAATCGTCATGCTTCAACTCACGCTGCCGGGGTTGTAATCGGCGACAAACCGCTGCACGAAATTTGTGCCTTATATAATGACGAAGGCTCAGAAATGCCAGCCGTTGGCTATTCGATGAAATATGCCGAAGGCGCCGGATTGGTAAAATTCGACTTTCTGGGCTTAAAAACTCTCACCACAATTTTTGAAGCAGTAAAATTAATCGAAAAAACCCGCGGCATCAAAATCGACATTTCCAACATTCACCTCGATGATAAAGAAACTTTCGCCATGCTTGCCAAAGGTGATTCCATCGGCGTTTTCCAAATTGAATCTTCCGGCATGCGTTCGGTTCTGCGCCAAATGAAATCGGATAAAATTGAAGATATTATTGCCCTGATTTCACTTTATCGTCCAGGCCCGATGGACAATATTCCAACCTATATCCGCCGCAAACACGGCCTGGAAAAAATCACCTATCCGCATCCACTTTTGGAAAACACTTTGAAGGAAACTTACGGAGTTATTGTTTATCAAGAACAGGTCATGGAAATTGCTCGCGTTCTTGCTGGTTACAGCCTGGGAGCCGCCGATTTACTGCGTCGTGCCATGGGTAAAAAAATCAAAGAAGAGATGGATCAACAACGCGAAATTTTTGTTAACGGCGCTCTAAAAAATGGCGTGCCGGAAAAACAAGCGGGAGAAATTTTTGATCTGGTTGATAAGTTTGCTGGCTATGGTTTCAACAAATCTCACGCCGCCGCTTACGCTTTAATCTCCTATCAAACCGCTTATTTAAAAGCGCATTATCCCGTCGAATTTTTCACTGCCTCCATCAATCTTGAAATCTACAATACCGACAAAATCAACATCTTCCTGCAAGCCGCCAAAAGCGCCGGCATCAAAATTCTGCCTCCAGACATCAATTCCAGCGAAGCTTATTTTTCTGTCGAGAAGATTTAACCAGCTTTCGTTCTACATTTCTCTTTCTTTCAAGATTTTGCTGTTACTTCTTTTTCAAAATTAGATTTCCTGTAACTCGCTTAAATCCTCCGTCACGCAGAGCGTGACACCTCCTTTTTCAAAGGAGGTTATACAATCCAGTTCTCTCCTTTGAAAAAGGAGGTGGCGCAAAGCGCCGGAGGATTTAAGTGAGTTACAGGAAATTTTTTGTTTTCCATGAGAGATAATTGCCCAATCTAAAAATTGAAAAATGATTTTACGGCGATAGCCTGTGCGTTTTGGTCACTCGCAGGCAATAATTTTTACTCCCGATTTACTCCTTCAATGAATTACAAAATAAAATTACAAAATCTTCGCCAGTCCAGCATTCTCACCAAAATTCCCCAAGATGCCGAAGTTTTTTTGACTGCAGAAATCTCCAAGAATTTTCCCCATTCCGACCTGGTTTTTATCGCTCAAAATGACGCCGAAATGGAAGTGGTGCAAAAACAAATGCAATTTTTTGCGCCCGATTTTTCGATTTTAACTTTTCCGGCCTGGGATTCCCTGCCCTATGATCGCGCCTCGCCAAAGCAGGTGATTCTTGCCGACCGCATCAAAACTCTTTATAAATTATCCAACCGTAAAACTGATCAGAGATTTTTTATCATTCTCTCGCTCAATGCACTTTTGCAAAAAACTGTCGCGCCACAAAACATCAAAGATTTAGGACTTTATCTGCAAGTGGGCAGCAAAATATCCATCACCCAAATCGCTGCCACCTTGGTTAGCAAAGGCTATGAAAGACAGGCTTGCGCTAATAATGTTGGCGAATTTGCTGTACGTGGTGGAATTGTTGACATTGTAATGCAGCAAGCCGGAGACTTGATTGGCTATCGTATTGATTTTTTTGGTGAAGAAGTTGAATCGATCAAGGTCTTTGATCCTCTAACACAAATCACTCACGAAGAAGTAAAATCACTGGAAATTTTGCCAGCATCGGAAGTGATTATGAGCAAAAAAACTGTCGATACTTTTCGTCAGAAATATCGTACCACCTTTGGCGCCGCCATTGATGATCAGCTTTACAGCGCCGTTTCAGACATGCGCAGCTTTCCTGGTATGGAAAATTGGCTGCCTTTTTTTTACGAAGAAGATTTAGTCGATTTTTTTGCTTATTTACAAAATCCGGTGAGTTTTTTCAGCGATAAAATTTTTCACTTCGCCACCCATCGCCAAGAGCTGATTGATGAATATTATCAAACCCGTATCGCCGAACAAAGAATTAGAGATGGCAATATTTATCATCCTATCGCGCCGCATTTGCTTTATTTAAATCCGCAAGAACTACGCCAAAAACTCAGCCACAATATCACCATTCAGTTTAACCAATTTGACGAAGCCGATAAAAATCAGCGCCTTCTTGATCTTGAAATTAAAACCATTCCCGATTTTGCCTTGGCCGGAAAAACCAATCAACGCGATCCGCTGGAGCTGCTTAAAGAATATTGCGCCGGCAAAAAATTTGTTATCGCCTGTTTGAGTGAAAGTTTCAAAGAACGCCTCAGCAAAATTCTGCCTGATTATGCCATAAAATGCCCGTTGATTGTTTTGCCACTGCATTTTGGTTTTGAAACTTCTGACAGCATGATGATCGGTGAGCAGGCAATTTTTGGCGAAAAAATTGTCCGTAAAAAAAGCAGCCGCGCTGCTTCACAAAGATTAATCGAAGAAGGTTTAAGCATTCAGCCCGGAGAGTTGGTAGTGCATCGCGATCATGGTATCGGCAAGTTCGATAATATTCACACCATCTCTGCTGGCGGCATCAAAACCGACATGATCAAAATTTTATACGGTGGCAATGACACACTGTTTGTGCCGGTTGACGATATTGGCCTGATCACACGTTACGGCAGCGACAATCCGCTGATTCAACTTGATCGCCTGGGAATTGCGGCGTGGAAAAATCGCCGCGACAAAGTGCGTAAAAGAATTAAAGTTGCAGCAGAAGAACTTCTAAAAATCGCCGCCGCTCGTCATTTAAAAAAAGCGCCGATCTTTACTCCCGATCAACATTTTTACGACGAGTTTAAAAACCGTTTTGGCTTTGTTGAAACCGAAGATCAAATGCGCGCCATTAACGAAGTTGAAGAAGATTTGCAAAAAGGTTCTCCGATGGATCGTTTGATTTGCGGCGATGTCGGCTTTGGTAAAACTGAGGTGGCCCTGCGCGCCGCGGCAATTGTGGTCAGTGGTAAATCTCAACTAAGCAGCAATAATTCACAAATCGCTGTAATTGCTCCCACCACCCTACTGGTGCGCCAACATTTTAAGAATTTCTGCAAAAGATTTGACGGCACCGACGTTAAAATTGTTCAGCTTTCACGACTTGTAAGCACAGCAAAAGCCAAAGAAGTACGCGCTGAAATTGCATCAGGAGCAGCACAGATTGTGATTGGCACTCATGCGCTTTTACAGAAAGCTATCCAATTCAAAAATCTTAGTTTGGTCATTATTGACGAAGAGCAACATTTTGGCGTGGCACAAAAAGAGCGTTTGAAAGAATTGCGTCACGAAGTTCACGTCTTAACACTTTCAGCCACACCGATTCCGCGCACTTTACAAATGTCTCTAACCGGCGTTAAGGATTTAAGTTTGATTGCCACTCCACCACTTGATCGTTTGGCTGTGCGTAATTTTGTAATGCCTTACGATTCGGTGATTGTGCGCGAAGCGGTGCTGCGTGAATATAATCGTGGCGGCCGTGTTTTCTTTGTGGTGCCGCGCATCCGCGATATTGAAGAAATGGAGCCACGTTTAAAAATTTTATTGCCCGAAATTAAAATCACTCACGCTCACGGCCAAATGTCGCCAACTCAGCTTGATCAAATTATGAATGATTTCGTTGACGGCAAAATCGACATGCTGCTTTCCACCACTATCGTTGAATCGGGAATCGATATTTCTGAAGCCAACACCATGATTATTTACAAATCGGAAATGTTCGGATTGTCGCAACTTTACCAATTGCGCGGCCGTGTTGGTCGCGGCAAGATGCGCGCTTACTGCTATTTTATGCTGGATAATCGCAAGAAAGTTTCTGATGACTCACGCAAGAAATTGGAAGTGATGCAAAATCTCGATTCACTTGGCGTTGGTTTTACAGTTGCCACTCACGATATGGACATTCGCGGCAGCGGCAATTTGCTTGGTGATGAACAATCTGGACACGTTAACGAAACTGGCGTTGAACTTTATCAGCAAATGTTACTTGAAACAATCGATGAACTTAAAAATAGCAGCCATACCACAAAACAAGATCCAGAGCCCAACCTTGATTTTAATGTACAAATCAAACTGGGAATTTCGTTGCTGATTCCAGAAGATTACATGCCTGATTTGTCTTTGCGCATGAGTTTCTACAAAAAAATCGCCACCACTAAAAACAGCGACGATGACGACATTTTGGTTAACGAACTTACAGACCGCTTTGGCAAAATTCCGCCAGAAGTTTTGAATTTGATTGAAGTTTCTAAGATGAAATGGGCCTGCAAAAAAGTGGGAGTGGAAAAGTTGGAAGCCAACTCAGAAGGGATTATCGTCAGCTTTAGTGACAACAAATTCGCCAATCCCGATGCTTTGTTAAAGATGGTATTTTCCAGCAAAAACCAAATTAAAATTCACCAAGGTCAGAAAATATTTTTTACTCAAAATACCAAATCCACCGACAGTAAAATTGTTGCCGCTAATAAGGTGATACAACAGCTGCAGGAGCTTGTTTAAGAGACAAAAATCAGCAAAAAACCAACTGAAAATTTCATATTTTTAAGCTGCTAATTTTTCGATCAATTTGCGAAACCAACTGCTGCGGCTTTCGAAGCCACTTTTGATTTTTTCTTTCAAATACATGCTTTTTAGAAAAATAAGCATACCCAGCGAGCAGGAATGACCGGGGTTTAAAAGTCCCGATGCGCTGGCATCAAATTTATTGGGATAGCCGATACGCACGGCTTTACCAAAAATCTCGGCGGCTAATTTGTCGATTCCCACAGTTAAAGTTACGCCACCAGTGAGGACAATATTACTGATCAAATAAAGCGGCACGCCGTCTTTTTCTAAAGTTGATTTTACCGACTCGAAAATTTCTTCGATGCGTGACTTCATGATATCTCTAAACTCGGCGCGGGTGATTCTGATCATACCCGGCCCATCTCCAGACATTGATGCTCTTAAGTTGATCAATTCTCTTTCTTCAATGGGGCTGATTAATAAAGAGCTATTGAGAGTTTTGATTTTTTCCGCCACTTCAAACTGAATATTTAAAATCGTTGCAATGTCTTTCGTGACATGCATTCCACCGATTTGCGAATTGCCCACATAAGATAGTTTCTCATCTAATGTGATACAAAAAGAAGTGGAGCTGCCTCCAATATCGATTAACAAAGTGCCGAGATTATTTTCGCTGTCATTTAAGCATGAAAGCATGGAGGCATAAGGCTCAACGACATAATTATTTGCTGATAGTTGGCAACGCCTCAAACAATTTTCAATATTTTTAATGGTGGTTTGAGAAGTGGAAACAATGTGAAACTTGGCATAAAGCTTTTCGCCAGACATATAACGCGGATTGCTCACAAAAGAGGAATCGTCAATACGATATTGTAAGGGAATTAAATGGATAATTTCGCGATTATTTTTTTTAAATTCGCTGCGCACTTTGCTGGCCAGATTGTTGATGTCTGAGGCTTTAACAATGTCGGAGGCAATTTTAACGCTAACTTCCTTGCGTGACGATATGACCTGACTTCCAGATATTCCAACCACCACACGATCAATGTTAAAACCGGCCATTCTTTCAGCTTCAGAAATAACGTTGGTGATTGCTTTTTGGGCCAAGCGCATGTCAGAAATGGCGCTATCCGTGATGCCTTTCGATTCTTTATGTCCATAACCAACAATTCTGATTTCATCATTATTATCGATAGCGGCAATCAGGCAAACCAACTTGGAAGTACCCATATCCAGGCAAGCAACAATTTTTCCCTTTTTGACGTTTTTCATCAATTTATCATTTAGTGTTTTGGAATTGCGGTTGGGAGTTTGAACAGGCTCTACAAACTTTTTAACTCTTTCATTATCGAATCGCGATATTGAAGATAAATTTTTCCTTCAATACGCAGGTCAATAATATCAAGACCGACAATCGATCCCGGCATATTATAAATCTTAATCAAACTATCCCAAGCATCGGAAATATTATCTTCCGGTAACTTTATCAAAAGACCATTATCAAATCTGATATCCCATCTTCTGCCGCCAAGCCAGGTTGCCGAATAAACTCTACGACTCAAAGCCGGATCAATGGCAAAAATGTTAAAAAGAGATTTGGCATGAGTATTGGCGCCTTTTCCCGATAGAATCACCAGATGTTTAAATTCTTCAATATCATTAACCAAAACCACATTACCTTCCTTGTCAGTGACATATTTTTTGCCACCATCTTCCCAAATGGCGAAAGGCTCATATTCATCAATCACAATATTAATTGTTCTGGGCATGCTTCTGGTGATAACAATATTATTAACCCAGGGCGAACGTTCTTTAATTTCGACCATTATCTGTTGAATCAATGGCTCATAGGTTTCACCGCTATTTTTGTGTAGCTGGTTCTTGGTAAAATTATGAACCACATCATTAACAATATTTTCAATATCTTCTATTTTGGCACGGTTATTACCGCTAATATTCAAATCAGAAAATTCCTGATTATCGAGGTTTAAATAATGAAAAAAATAGAAGGAGGATTTTTGATAAATCTTGTCGAGATAGGTCGGATTGAAAATCTTAATCAGAATCAAAGCAATCAATATAAAAGCCAGCAAAGCCGCCACTGCTTTGAACAGAAGAGGAAAAACCTTGTGGTTAAAAAAACCGCGAATGCGACGCAACAACAAATTTTCCGCCAAAAAATCAGAGAGAAATTTTTGTATAATTTTGAAAGAAGAACCCTTCATATTTTAAATTCCGCAAGATGCTGATTTAACCAGATAGTCAACAATTTCTTCAAAAGAAATGCCTGCATGTTTGGCAATTTTTGGCACTAAAGAAGTAGGAGTAAACCCAGGGTGAGTATTTACCTCAAGCAGATAAAAATTATTGTCGCCGCCATTTTTATTGTTCAAAATAAAGTCCACTCGACTTACACCAGAGCAACCAACGACGCTGTGACATCTCTGTGCTAAATCCAAAATTTCAGCATATTGCTGCGCAGATATTTCTGCCGGCATAATATAATCAGTCATTCCAGCAGTGTATTTACATTTGTAATCGTAAAATAACCCTTTCGGACGCACCTCAATTGCACCAAGAGCTTTATTATCCATCACCGCCACCTGAACTTCCTGACCGGCGAGATATTTTTCCAAAATAATCTCATCGCCATATTGCCACTGATATTGCGAAATATCGAAAGGCATCTCCGCCAGAATCACTTCCACACCAACGCTTGATCCTTCGTTGATTGGCTTAATCACAAATGGTTTACCAATTTTAGATAATTTTTGCTGATTTTGTTCATCGTCATTTTTGCGCAAAATTTCATAAGCCGGCGATTTTACACCAACAGTTGCGCAAATTTTACGGGTTAAAATCTTATCCATACAAAGAGCTGAAGCGACAATTGCTGAATGAGTGTAAGGAATATTTAAAATATCGAGCAAACCTTGGATGCGGCCATCTTCACCATATTGACCATGCAAGGCATTAAAAATTACGTCCGGTTTTATTGCCGCAATTTGCGCAAAAATCTCACGCGAAAAATCAATTTTGCTGGCTTGATAACCAAGGTTAAGCAAAGCCTGATAAGCTGCTTCACCGGATCTTAGCGAAACTTCACGCTCAGAATTCCAGCCGCCCATTAAAACGGCGACATGTAGATTTTTTGTCATTTGATTGTCTTGGTTGAATCTTGATTAGAGGAAAGCTGCGAAGCCTTGTTGAAATCATTCTTTAAATTTGATGATGATTCTAGCTCATCAATCACATATTTGCACAATTCTTCAAAAGAAATGCGGCCATTATCGGAAATATCCTTTAGCTTGGCAAAAGAATCCATAATATCCTGAGGTATGCTGCCGCCCTTCTCTTTTGATAGCCAACGGCTCTGAAAAGACAAAGGATGAGAACCAGTGGAAGGGTTGCCAATGTAAAGCGTAACCGGAACTTTTTTACCGTTAAAATCGCAGTTAGTAGTAAATTTCTGCACCATATTAATTGATGAAAGTTATAAAAGGTTGATTGAGAAAATTAGTCTTTTTGTAGGTTAAATTTTCTCCTAATGAAATTTTATCTTGATCCCAGCATACGGTTTTTACTTCGCCGTTCATAAGCTCAACTAAGGCTTGTCCAGCGGCCGTATCCCATTCCATTGATTGTCTGAAATGCAAATAAAGATCAGCATCATTTTCCAAAATACGAAAAAATTTTACTGCTGAAGAAAGACGTTCAACACAAATATTGTCACTTTGATTAGCCCAAAATTGTGCAGTATAATTTTCGATGTCCTGTGTTTTAGTTCTTGGGCTAGTAACAATTCTAAGCAGATCTGACTGCAACTTTTTTGCACTTAAAACTTTATTTTCTCCTGACTTTTTGGTGGCCACAACTTGATTTTGGTGATTAGAAAAAATCATTTTTCCCCCTTCAAAAAGCGGAGCATAAATCAAACCAAAAACCGCCCTTTGATTTTTGACTAAAGCAATATTTACAGCAAATTCTGGTATTCCTTCAATAAAGCCGCCAGTACCGTCAATTGGGTCAATCAGCCAAAAAACATCATCGACTTCACGTACATTTCCTTCCTCACAAACCAGCGTAATTTCGGGAAATTTTTGACTCAATTTTTGGTTAATAAATTTACTGACCGCGATGTCAGCAGTAGTAACCTTGGAATTATCAGCTTTTTTCATCACTTGAAAATTAGCGGATTTTTGCGCCCGTGCTGCAATTTCACCAGCATCAAAAGCACAAGAGACAATATATTCGATTTGTTTTTGATTAAAAAAAGATTGCTGTTTGTAAGCTGTCATGAAGGAGTTTTCTAAATCTTTTACTGTGAACTGTTAGCTTGTTTGTATTCAGCAGCTAATTCAGCATAATTATCAGCAGAAATTTTGATGTAATTTTTTTCTGCCTCCGTCATGTCACGAAAATATTTTGCCGGATTTCCCGCCCAAATCTGACCTGATTTAACAATCCTTCCTGGAGTAAGAACTGCACCGGCAGCTAACATGCCAAATTGTTCAACTTTTGCCAAATCCATAACGATTGAACCCATGCCGATAAAGGCGTAATCCTCAATGATACATGCATGAACAATCGCACCATGACCGATAGTAACGTGACTTCCGATCAATACTGGAGCACCGTCAGCGCCAGTTTTATTTTGTGCATGATTTGGCCGTGTTCCGTGTAACACGCAATTATCCTGAATATTGCTGTTTTCACCAACAACAATTTTTGTAACATCGCCGCGCAACACACAACCATACCAAATTCCAGAATTTTTACCAATTTTTACGTCACCAGAAATTAAAGCATTTGGGGCAATAAATGCTGAAGAATCAATGGTTGGTAGAATATTGCGATAGGGTAAAATATTTTTCATAAGTCAAAAATTTTAAGTTAAACCAACTCTTCAAACTCTTTAATAGCAAAACGGTCTGTCATTCCGGCAACATAGTCGGAAACAAAAATTGCCAAAGTTTTTTTGTCGGAAATTTTTAACGCTTCTTCCGCTTGCTCATCAGGCAAACAGCTTGGACTTTCCATATAAAAATCAAACAATCTGCTGACAATTTTTTTAGCATTGGCGGTCATGCGGTTTACTGTGGAGTGGCGATACATATTTTGCATGAGAAATTTTTTTAATTTCTGATGTGCTTGTTCCATTTCCGGCGAAAATTGTACTAATAATTTACCGCATTGACGCACATCTTTCTCGCTAGTGATTTTATTTTCAGCCAAATTTTTCTGAGTAACATCAATCACATCAATCACCATGGCCAGAGTTAATATTTTCTTGGCTTCACCCACTAATAACTCGCGTCGGATCTTGGGATGTTTGGCCAAAATATTTTTATAAACCTGACCGATCACCGGCAATTCGAAAAGCTCTTCCACCTTAAATAATTCAGCGCGCAAGCCATCTTCAATATCATGATTATTATAGGCAATATCGTCAGAAATTGCCGAAATTTGCGATTCAATTGAAGGAAAGTTTTTCAGATCTAAATCATGCTTGTGATTATAGTAACGAATATAGTCATGAAGCTTTGATATGTCAGCAACTGGGCCATTATGCTTTATCACACCTTCTAACATTTCCCACGACAAATTTAGACCTTCAAATTCAATAAATCGCGTCTCCAATTTGGTAATTATTTTTAACGTGTGAGAATTATGAGAAAATCCACCAGAATCAGCCATCTTTTCATTTAAAGCATCTTCGCCAGCATGGCCGAAAGGCGTATGTCCCAAATCGTGCGCCAAAGAAACAATCTCGGCCAAATCTTTATTAACTTTAAGAGCGCCGGCAATCCAACGTGCAATCTGGGCCACTTCCAAACTATGAGTTAACCTGGTGCGATAATGATCGCCCTCGTGATTAACAAAAACCTGCGTCTTATATTGCAGGCGGCGAAAGGCCGAAGAGTTGATGATGCGGTCACGATCACGCCCAAAAACTGAACGATATTTTGAATCATCATAATTTTCTTGGTAAAGCCTTCCGCGAGAATTATCTTCATTTACCGCGAAAGTTGCTAACTCAAAATTTATCATTTGATCAAAGTTAGAATTATAAAAACCACGATCAGAGTTACTAAAACAATTCCCAAAGCAACCGTGGTTGCCTTAGCCATAATCAATGATTTATCAGGGATTGGGGGAATATTATTTTCCTTTTTATCAGCCATTATTTTTACTATTTTATTTACGTAAAAAATATTGATCAGAACTGTTGGGATCTGATCTGGCAATAAACAATCTTTTGCCTGCTTCAATACCGATCAGCGTTTGAAATACGTCACCCAAAATGGCCCGTGATGAGTAATATCCATGGCCGAGTCCAAGAGTTGACTCATCAATCAAACCAACATTAATAACATCAACACCTTCAACAACAGCACAAGAACCCAGTCTGGCATTATTATTAAAAGTTCTGGAAGCAATAATCGCCTTATCATTTTGTGAACAATAAAGCGTAGTGCGTTTGCTGACTTTTTTTAGATCCGGCGCAAATTGACGAAATTTAGCCACTTCAAAATCAGGTGCATTAAGCACCAGCTGGTTAATAAAAATGTCAGCAGAATTATTGTCGGCTATCATCTTTAAAGCCGGCAATACAAGTTGGTGGCCCATTGAGTGCACAACTAGATTAATACGAATGTTATTTTTTTGCAGCTCCAGCAGAAAATTTTTAAAAGGTTCAATCGTGTTATGGGCATTCACCATATTATCGGCATAGATTTTATTGAGCATTTTATCTTCCATAAAACCATATCCAGCACCGGCAGGCCACGTAAACAAAACAATCGGTCCCTGATATTTCATGTCATAAGCAATTTGTGCTGCGCGTAACGCTGCCTCTTGATAACGCACATTAAAACCATGAACAAACACCAAAGGATAACGCTTGGAATCCTTTAATTGTGCAATCAAATCAGTTGCTTGCAGTGGCGTTGCACCAGCAATTTTAAAAAAACTTTGTGATGATTGGCGATTATCCTTAGCTAACTCAATCTCGCCGACGTGATGTTTTTTGGGAACACTGATTTTGCAAACCCCAAATCTGGTTGTTTGATCAAGCTTCACTCCAAATTGATCATCTTCACAGGAGAAAGTATCGTTTTTTGGCTGGCGGTTAGTAGCCACTAAAACATCAACAACTTTAGTCGAGTCAAAATCCTGCACAAAGTATTCATCCCACGCGGCGCTAAAGTTTTTTTGCATCATTTCTTCTTTAGTGGCGCAGGAAGTTAGAACTAGAAATCCAAGGACAATCAAACTGAGTTTTTTCATCAGGCAATCACATTTAGTTTTTTAGCGACTTTGATAAAAGCGGCGATAGCTAGGTCTAAATGCTCTTTTTCGTGAGCAGCAGAGATTTGTACCCGAATACGCGCCTCATTTTTTGGCACCACTGGGAACGAAAAAGCAATCACATAAATTCCTTCTTCTTCAATCATCATTTTGGCAAATTTGCTGGCAAGCACAGCATCGCCAAGCATAACTGGCACCACAGGATGCACAGCATTCTTATCGCGCACATTAAAACCAGCCTCAACCATTTTTTTACGGAAATAAGCCGTATTGTCGGCCAGTTTTTTAATCAGATTTTTAGACTGAGAAATCATATCAAGAATCTCAATTCCCGTAGCTGCAACTGCAGGCAAAATATTGTTAGAGAACAGATAAGGTCGCGCTTTGTTGCGCAATTTATCAATCACCTCTTTTTTCGAAGCTACAAAACCACCACCAGCACCACCCAAAGCTTTACCAAGCGTGGAAGTTAAAATATCAACTCGACCTTCAACTTTGCAGTATTCAAAAGTGCCACGACCATTTTCGCCGATAAATCCAGTGGCGTGAGAATCATCAACCAAAACCAAAGCGTCATATTTTTCGGCCAAATCACAGATTGTTTGCAAATCAGCAATGTCGCCATCCATTGAAAACACACCATCGGTAACGATTACACGATGACGCTGTTTTTGCGCTTCCTGTAATTTCTTTTCCAAATCTGCCATGTCATCAAATTTATAGAAATAGCGAGCGGCCTTAGAAAGTCTTATGCCATCAATCAAACTGGCATGATTTAAATCGGCAGAAATAATGGCATCCTCAGCATCAAAAAGGGCAGAAAAAATACCTCCATTAGCAGCAAAACATGAGGAAAATGTCACAACATCTTCAAAGCCCAAAAATTCAGCGAGCCTTTTTTCAAATTTTTTATGCAGATCAAAAGTACCACAGATAAAGCGCACGGAAGCCGTTCCTATGCCATATTCATCAAGTGATTTTTTTGCCACCTCAACCAATCTCTGATTATTTGCCAAACCCAAATAGTTATTAGCGCAAAAATTTAACACCTTCTTCTGCGAATTTTGGTGGGTGATTTCAATGTCACAAGATTGTGAGGTAGTTATTTCATATTCACTTTTGTAAAGGCCATTTAATTTGAGCTCTTCCAATTCTGATGTAATATTTTTCAAAAACTGTTCTTTGATCATTTTTGCTAGTATTTTGAGAGACTGTCGCAAATCAAAATTTTCTAAGAAGTTTTTGTGATTCAAATTTTTTTGAAAGGTAAGCGTACCAAGATGTACGTGCGTTTCAAAAAAATTTGAATTGCGAAAAATTCGACGAAAAGTTTGATTTGCGACAGTCTATTTGAATGTTTATTTTTCGAGGTTTGATGCAGTAGAGTTTTTTTTAGATTAAAATCGCTGTCGGGCAATTGACAAGTCAAAATTGCCAAATAGTTTGCGACAGTCATGACACCTTCAATCAAGCCTTCCTCCCTTAATTAAAATAAATTTTTAGGTAAATTATGAATAAAAAATTCTTGCAATCAGTTGCTGCTGGTATTGCGACTCTTGGTATCGTTGCTTCTTGCTCACATCTTGGTCTTAACAAAGAAGCAAACAACTGTGGTGCTAAAAATGGTTGTGCAGCTAAAAAAGATGAAGCTCACAAATGTTCAGCTAACAAATGTTCTTCTAAAAAAGACGAAGCTAACAAATGCTCCGCTAAAAAAAGCGAAGCTAACAAATGTTCTTCTAAGTCTGACGTAAAAGCTGACGCTAAAAAAGACTCTAAAAAAGACTCTAAAAAAGCTAAAAAAGCTAAAAAATCTGAAGACAAGAAAAACTAATTTTCAGTCATGATTTTAAAAAAAGTTCCAACCCCAATCAATCCGATTGGGGTTGGACTTCGCTCCCCTCACGTCTCCCACATCCTAAAAAACCCGAAAAAAATCTCACAAAAAATCGGCTGGCTTGAAGTTCACAGCGAAAATTATCACGCCATCAATAGCGCTGCTACACAAGATTTACTCCAAATTAGAAAAGATTTTCCTCTTAGTTTACATTCAGTTGGAAACTCACTTGGATCAGCCCAAAAAATTGATTTGAATCATTTAAAGAAACTAAAAAATCTGGTCGAAACAGTTGAACCATTTTTGATTTCCGATCATATTTCTTGGGGCCGTGTTGATGAAAGACATTTAAATGATCTTTTACCACTGCCTTACACCCAAGATTCTTTAAAAGCCATTTCAGACAATGTCTCTCGTATGCAGGATTATTTAAAACGCAGTATTTTGGTTGAAAATCCTTCAGCTTATTTGGCCTTTAAAAATCAAGAAATGGACGAAGCTGAATTTATTAATCAACTAACGAAACAAACTGGCTGCGGCTTTTTACTTGACGTAAATAACATTTTTGTCAGCTCTCAAAACTGTTCTCAGTTCAATGCGCAAGAGTATCTAGACAAATTGGACAAAAAAATTGTTAAAGAAATTCATTTGGCCGGACACAGCAAATCAACAATTTTTGATGGCAAAACAACTAAACCGATTTTAATCGACACTCACAATGACGTTGTTTGTAAAGAAGTGTGGGAAATTTACCAAATGGCAGTTCAACGCTTTGGGGAAATTCCGTCTTTAATCGAATGGGATCAAGATTTTCCCGAGTTTAAAGTGTTGTTAAGTGAAGCAAAAAAAGCTGAAAAAATTTTAAAAAATGTCTGATTTACTAAAATTACAACGTGATTTTTCTCACCATATTTTTGCTAAATCAGATCAGAAAATTCTGCACCAAACTGACTATTCCAAAACTGAAGCTCTACAGCGCCTGCAAGTTTATCGCAATAATGTTTTGGGAAATTTTGAGTCAATTTTAGCATCAATTTTTGTCGTTACTAAAAAAATTCTCGGCTCAGAATTTGATATTTTAGCACAAAAATATTGCCGTAAATTCCCTTCAAAAAGCGGCGACTTAAATGATTTTGGCGTTTTGTTTCCACATTTTTTAAAATCACACCAACTCAAATATTTGAAAGACTTGTCCCAGCTTGAGCTATTACATCATCAATCATATTTTAACTGCAAAAAATCACCAACATTTGATTTAATAAGTTTTCAAAAACTCGCCGTAACAAATTTTGCCGATCTGATTTTTACACTCGATCCCGCAACTATTTTATTTTCTTCACCATTTGCTGTTTTTTCGCTTTGGCAAAAAGAGCGCAAAATCAAAAACTTTGCCAAAAAAGAATTTGTTTTGATTAGAAGAAATCACATTCTGCTGCTTAAAGAGGAAGAGTTTTTATTTTTATCACTGATCCAAAAACAAAAACCACTTTACAAAATTTACCGTGAAATTTGTAAAAAAAGCACTCACGAAATTGACATCGGAGTGCTAATAAACGGCTTTATCAACAGTTCCGTAATCACAAATTTTCGTGCAAGAATTTAAGCTGATAACCAAATATTTTAAACCACTGACTAACTCGTGCACAGCCGCGCAAAATCTCGGTGATGACGTCGCAAAAATCGCGCTTCAGCAAGGATGCGAATTATTAATCAGCAAAGATGTTTTTGTTGAAGATGTGCATTTTTTACGTTGTGATGGCGCCTTTAAAATTGCCTCCAAACTTCTGCGCACCAATCTTTCGGACCTTGCGTCATCAGGGGCAACGCCACTTTATTACATGCTGGGATTTTCAAAAAACGACCATACTGATGAGAAATTTTTAAGAGAATTTGTGCGTGGTTTAAAGTCAGTTCAAAATGAGTTTGAGCTGTGTTTGATTGGAGGTGATACTGTTAAATCGGAAAAACTTTTTTTCTCAATCACCATTTTTGGCAGCGCTAAAAAAAACCACAGTTTAAGTCGAGATCAAGCAAAAGAAGGTGATTTGATCTTCGTCTCCGGATCAATAGGAGATGCCTTTCTTGGCCTTTACTGCAAACAAAATAATTTGCCCAAAACTTCTTATTCCAAAACTCTTTTACAACGTCATTTTTTCCCCCAACCCAGAATTAATTTGGGTCAAAAATTACTAGAGAAAAATTTATCCAAATGTGCTATTGATGTTTCTGATGGCTTAATTGCTGATCTGGCACATGTTTGTTCAGCTTCAAAACTCACTGCCGAAATTAACTTAGAACAAATTCCCGTTTCGGCGGCAGCACAAAAATTTTTAGCAAAAAATCGTCCAATAAAACTTACTGATCTTTTTTGTGGTGGTGATGATTACGAGTTAATTTTTGCCGCAAATCCCAAAAACAGCAAAAAAATCTTACAGCTTTCAAAAGAACTACAGCTTGATTTGACTTGTATTGGCGAGTTTAAAAAATCAGCAACAAAACAATGCACCGTCACTTTACGCGACGCTAACCATCAAAAAATAACAATAACCAAATCAGGCTATGAACATTGAAAGATTTTTGAACAATATTTCTAATAAAAAAGATCAAACACTACCCTACTCCAGTTCAGCTCGTCGTAGTACTGCCGCCATGATTGATGCTCTTATAACTTTGATTATTCGTGGCGTCACCGTTCAAATATTAGGAATGCTTTTTATCGTTTCACAATTGCAAAAATTCTTGGTGGAGTTTCGCGATAAATTCGGTACAGAAATGGTTAAGAATACTCCTGAACATATCAGTTTTGTTATGCATCATCGCATCACATTGATCATTTTACTGGTCTGCGCCGCAGTAATTTTTATCGGTGCACTTTACCATGCTTTGCTCAACTCATCAGCCTGGAAAGCCACTTTGGGCAAAAGGTTAATGGGAATTACCATTGAAAAAGAAGATGGTTCAAGCATCAGTTTTTACCTGGCTCTGTTTCATTATTTTTTATCAATATTGCCCTTCGTTTTTATTTTTTATTTACTGTCTTACCAAATCACCCACAATACCACTTTTTATGAAAGCGTTACCGCTTCAACCGCCAACATAGTTTTTGGCTTATTATTTTTACTGTGGACACAAATACAAAGTTTTACCCCCAAGAAAGTCACCGCTTACGACATAATCTGCAAAATTATTTTGGTGAATAAAAAAACCGCAGCAAAATTTCCTTGGAGCAAAAGCTAGTAATTTTTTGTAACAAAAATCCCTTTGAAATCTACTCTTGCCTAGATTGATATAGTGAGACTGTCGCAAATCAAACTTTTCGTTGAATTTTTCACAATTCAAATTTTTTTGAAACGCACGTACATCTTGGTACGCTTACCTTTCAAAAAAATTTGAATCACAAAAACTTCTTAGAAAATTTTGATTTGCCACAGTCTCATAGTGACTTTCAAATCATTAATTTTTCTTTGCCCAGATTATGTTCATTTCTTCTCAAAAAACCATTAACAGCAAAGTCAGCTGCAACGGTGTCGGCCTTCATTCAGGCATCAATACTGTAATTACGCTTTCTCCCGCCCCAACCAATACTGGCATTGTTTTTAGAAGAGCTGATATCTCATCTGACAAGAACACTGTAAAAGCACATTACAAGAATGTCGCCACCACTAATTTAGGTACTACCATCGCTAATGAGCATGGTACTAAAGTTGCAACTATTGAGCATTTAATGGCCGCAATCTGGGGTTGTGGAATTGACAATCTTTTTATTGATATTGATGGTCCAGAAGTGCCAATCATGGATGGTAGTTCTGAACCATTCGTCTTTCTGCTTGAATGCGCCGGAGTCAATGTTCAAGACCAAGCGCGCCACGTGATCGAAATTATTAAAACCGTAAAAATTGAAGAAGATGGTGGTAAAATGATTGAAGTCAGCCCAGCAGCAGAATTCTCCGTTAATCTTCAAATTGATTTTGATCACAAACAAATCCAGCAACAGAGCTTTGATTACCAAACAACTTTTGCCTCTTTCAAAAACGACTTGGCACGTGCACGTACTTTTGGTTTTCAACATGAAATAGATCAGTTACACAAAATGGGATTAGCTAGAGGTGGATCACTAAAAAATGCCATTGTCGTTGGTGAACACGGCATTTTAAATGAAGAAGGATTACGCTACGAAAATGAATTTGTCCGACACAAGACTCTTGACTTCATAGGCGATATTTATCTGGCTGGATATTATATTTCTGGACAGTTTAAAGGCTCAAAAACCGGACATAGCATCAACAACAAAATGCTGCATAAATTGCTTGGCGATGAAACAGCTTGGAGATTAATTTAAGGAGACTGTTACAGTCTGGCTCTAAAAATGATGGATATAGCTGGGGTCTGCTTTTCCAACTTCACTTTCAACCAAGTCACAAGATGATGCTACTTCCGGTGGAAAATCTTTTAAAACGAAAGATCTGCCATCTTTTAATCTCACCGGCGTATAATTCTCCGAAGTTCTTAAAGCCTTCTTATCAGCATAAGCAGTAGTAATCGCTTCACGCAAATCTTTAGCACGAATAAATTTTACCAAAATCGCTGCACCGTTAGGACAAACGATTTCAGTGTTGAAATCCGGTGGCGGATCAGAACAGGCAACAAGTTGCGCTGCCAAGAACGTGGCAAAAAATACTTTACTGAACTGCTTTAACTTGTCCGACATTGCTGAAAATTGATTTAAAGAAACCGATTTTATTACTACTAACTTTAGTATATTTTGATACAAACTTCATCTTCTGATCTTCATCAGCAAGAGTTATTATTTGCAGATTATTAACCGTCTCAGAACGGTCGAATTTTAGGGTTAAAATTGTTCTTTCCTTGATATCAGGAATAAAAAATAAAATCCTTTCAGATTCTTCAGAATAATAAATCCAAGTTTCATCATCCAAATTAGAAATGATGGTGGGCGATCCCATAATTTTCAAAACTCTTTCTTTGCTGGTGATGCCTTCTTGAACCAGCTGGTGATCTGACAAATCGAACAAATATCCCGAACGATAAGTATTTTTAATACAGGAGGTCAGATTAATGATTAAAAACAGTGCAAATAATAATTTTTTCATTGGTAAATTTTTTAGCCGTATTTTCTGCAAAATTGAGTAGAAAATTTTCTTTGATTTTACGAAACGGCTTTCTATATTCAAGGCCGCTTTTAGAAGATGACTTGGATGCGCAGAGCATGTCTTCAAAAAATCTTTAAAACACCCGCTCGCTAAACCCAATCAAAATAACAATTCCAAACTAAGACATTCTTATGGCAGTTCCTAAGAGAAAGACATCAAAATCAAAACGCAACATGAGAAGAGCAAGCAACGGTTCTTACGCTTTAGAAATCGCCAATGTTCTTACCGACAAAACTACCGGCGAATATAAACTGCCGCATCACATCTCTCTTGATGGCTATTACAACGGCAAAGAAGTTGTGAAAAAGAAACAGAAAAAAGCTGCTTCGGAAGAATAATCCAACCGGTTTTTAGACAGTGTCAAAAAAATATACCGTATCCCTAGATTGTATGGGGGGCGATAACGCACCTCTTTCAGTCATTAACGGAGCAGAAATTATTGCTCGGAAAAATTCCGACATTCATTTTCTGCTTTTTGGCGATTCTTCGAAAATCACACCATTGCTGCAACGCTGCCCCAATCTTAAAAAAAATCACAATCTAATTCACACTGAAGAATTTGTTTCTTCAGATGAAAAGCCCTCCGTCGCTTTACGCAAAGGCACCAAATCCAGCATGCGCCTTGCTATCAACGCCGTAAAAGATGGCGCGGCTGATGTTGTCGTCTCCGCCGGAAATACCGGTGCTTTAATGGCAATCGCCAAAATTGTCTTGCGTCCTCTACCATCAATTGACCGCCCGGCAATTGTTACAGCAATTCCAAATCAGAAAAAAACTGCTACCGTATTTTTGGATATGGGTGCCAATGTTGAATGTGGCTCGGAAGTTCTACATCAATTCGCCGTCATGGGTCACGCTTTTGCCCGCGTTGTTTTAAAAGTCGATCAACCATCAATTGGTATATTAAATGTTGGCTCCGAAGATTTGAAAGGCTCGGACTCAGTTAAAGGCGCAGCAGCTTTAATAAAAACAAATGAATATCTCAAAAATTCTTTTTACGGATATGTTGAAGGTGACGATATTTTGAAAGGCACGGTTGATGTTGTAGTCACTGATGGCTTCTCAGGAAACATCACCCTCAAAGCCATTGAAGGCACCGCAAAATTAATTTCTTCGCTGGTAAAGGAAGGTTTCAAAAGTTCAATATTCGGTTTAATTGGCTACGCTTTTGCCGGCATGTCAATTCGTAAATCCACCAGATCACTCGATCCGCGCTTGCATAACGGTGCCATGTTAGTTGGTCTTAATGGTGTTGTAGTTAAAAGCCATGGCGGCACGGATGCTTTCGGATTCTCCAATGCCATCAGAATTGCCATCTCACTGGTTGACAACAAAATAAATGAACAAATCACCGAAGAATTAAAGGTATCACAACCAGCTAATAATATCGCAGAAGGTGCTTAGAACATGGAAATCAACAGCAAAATTATCTCTACCGGATCTTACCTTCCGGAAAAATTTCTGACCAATTTCGATTTAGAAAAAACCGTTGACACTACTGACTCCTGGATTGTCGAGCGTACCGGAATCAAAAAAAGACACATTGCCGCTGAAGGTGAACTCACTTCCGACATCGCCACCAAAGCCGCACAAAAAGCACTTAATAATGCCGGTTTAAAAGCTGAAGAGATCGACATGATCATTCTTGCGACCACAACCCCGGATCTGACTTTCCCCGCGACTGCCACAACTGTTCAAGCCAATCTTGGAGCAAAATCGGCCTTCGCTTTCGACATTCAAGCTGTGTGCTGCGGATTTGTTTATGCTATTGCCACAGCCAATAATTTTATTAAATCCGGACAAGTCAAAAACGCTGTCGTAATCGGTGCTGACACCTTATCACGCATCGTCAATTGGAGTGATCGTAACACTTGCGTTTTATTCGGCGATGGCGCTGGAGCCGTTGTTTTACAAGCAACTGAAGAAAAAGACCGCGGTATTATTGCAACCAATCTACATTCTGACGGCACTTTAAATAACATCTTAAAAACTAGTGGTGGCACTTCTAATCAGCAGATCGGCTTCATCGAAATGGCCGGCAAAGAAGTTTTTAAACATGCGGTGGAAAAGATGTCAAAATCAGTATTAACCTCTTTGGAGCAAGCTGGCTTAACCACAAAAGATATTGATCTTCTGGTGCCACACCAAGCTAATGCTAGAATCTTAAGTGCTGTTGCCACCCGTCTGGAATTACCCCCGGAAAAAGTGATCATGACTGTTGAGAATCACGCCAACACTTCCGCGGCTTCAATCCCTCTCGCTCTTGATTTTGCCAACTCACAAGGACGCCTAAAAAAAGATCAAATCATTGTTCTTGAAGCTTTGGGTGGAGGGTTGGCCTGGGGTTCTGTAGTTTTAAAGTGGTAAATTCACTAACCGATAAAAAGAAGTGCAAGAGTCTTTGACAAAGCAGCAACACCAGCAAAAGTCACAAAATTTCTTACCCCAGCACAAAGAATCACCGAACTGCTTTACAGCAACCAACCTTCAACTTTATTAGACGACAACCTCGCTCAAAAATTACTTTTATGAGACTGTCGCAAATCAAAATTTTCTAAGAAGTTTTTGTGATTCAATTTTTTTTGAAAGGTAAGCGTACCCAGATGTACGTGCGTTTCAAAAAAAATTGAATTGCGAAAAATTCGACAAAAAGTTTGATTTGCGACAGTCTCTTTATGGCATAAAGCCATGATTTTACTGATCAAAGTAGATTTCTGCCGGCCCGGCAAGAATCTACTTTTTTTGTCGAACCCAATCAAATCAAGGTTTCGTGAGGTGTTACTTGTCAAAAAATGAAAATAGGCTAACAAAGCAAAATGGGCCAAATCCTTTTAAATAGAGGATTTGGCCCATTTTAGTCATTTTACAAAAAACCCGATTTTGGCAGTTACTGCCTATTTTTCTGCACAATTTCGGTTAAAATATCGCACAATTTTTCTCCCACTTTTTCGCAAGTGTAATTTTCAAGAAATCTTTCGTGGGCTTTAACAGCCAAATTTTTGGCAAATTGCTGATCTTTAACCATTTTTTCAACCGCATCGGCGATTAATTTTGGCATCTCTTTGGCATCTTCTCTTGGCACTTTCAAACCATTTATACCCTCTTGAATTATCTCATCTGGACCCCAGCTATTGCTGGTAATAATTGGTGTGTTGTAAAGCATGGCTTCAAGCAAAACTATACCAAAAGTTTCGCCATAAGAGGGCAGAATAAAAATATCGATCGAGTCAAAAAAAGCTTTCTTATCGGCAGTCCAGCCCAAAATTTTGAAACTATTTTCAACTTTCAAATCACGCGCCAATTGCTTCAGATATTCCTCCTGATGCCCTACTCCACCAATGACATATTCACATTCGATACCACGTTCACGCAAAATCGGTAGCGCTTCAATCATTTTGTCAAAATATTTTTCTGGATAAAGACGTCCTAGAGAACCAATACGCAGTGGATTACGAAATTGCGGCTTGGTTGGCAATATAAAATCAGCGGGAATTTCAATCATATTAGGAATTACGAAAGCCGTACCTGGAGCCTTACCAGCTTTGATTAATTCTCGACTGAAATGAGAATTAACCGTCAAAACATAATCAGCTTTGAGGAATTTTTTTGGATTAACGCCGTGATCAATAGCCACTAAAGCAAATTTTCTACGACATAAAAATCTGGCCGCACGAATAAAGGACATGGCACGTCCAGAATGGCAAATCACGGCATCGGGAGCAAAACAAAATAATGAAAAGGCAATGCGTAAAATTGAAAAAATATCGCTGCGATTTAGTGCCGGAACTTCAAGATATTTCGATCCAACTGCTTTGACATCATTTTTAAAAACCATGCCGGTTTTGCTGATCGACAATAGATCATGACCATTAGCAGTGAGGTATTTGGCATAATCGATAAAACATCTTTCAACACCAAGTATATGATTGTCATTCTTGGATTTTTTATAGTTGAAAAGAACATTGACAATCTTCATTAGCGCTGCTTTTTAATTTGGTTAGGGATGTTCTTTCTATATTTATCAATCTGTGTTTTATCAGCATTAAAGCGTGCTAACTCTTTACCAGAAAGCCTTAATCCTGAAGTGGCCTTGACCTTTGCCGGATTGATTGCTTTACCTTTGTAAATCACCTCAAAATGCAAATGCGGTCCGGTAGAACGACCAGTAGTGCCAACATAAGCCACAACATCACCTTGTTTTACATTGGAACCCACACGCAGTTTCTTAACAAATCTGCTCGCATGACCATAAGCAGTAGAATACTCAGAGTTGTGCCTGATTTGCACAAAGTTGCCATAACCACCTTTTCTGCTATAATAAACAATTTTACCACTACCCGCCGCAAGAATTGGCGTTCCAGTTCCAGCAGCAAAGTCTATTCCCTTATGCATTCTTGAATAACCCAAAATCGGATGTCTTCTTAAACCAAAACCCGACGAAACCCGTGCTCCATTGATTGGAGTTCTCAGCAATGATTTTCTGATACTATTACCTTTGGCATCAAAATACTCAGTTCTGCCATCAATTTTGTGCAGATAAAATTCAATGGCGCGATTCTGTAGTATCAGAGATGAAAATAAAACATCGCCATCTTTTACCTTCTTACCATCTTCTGTGTAAAAACTCTCAACCAACATTTCAAACTTGTCGCCATTGTGTATATCGCGCTGAAAGTCCACATCGTAGCTGTAAAGGTGAATCATATTCATCATTGAGGTGGGCGAAATTCCAGCATCAACACCATCAACAAAGAAACCATTTTTTAAAGTTCCATAATAACGCGACACATATCGCAGTAACTCTAATTTAACTTCTCGAGCATCGTAACCACCATCGTTTTTACGCGACACAACAATTTCCTGATCTGGTGCCGTAACAATTGCAA
This sequence comes from uncultured Rhizobium sp., assembly GCA_964537735.1. Lineage (GTDB taxonomy): Bacteria > Pseudomonadota > Alphaproteobacteria > Rickettsiales > UBA1997 > UBA2645. The sequence continues at coordinate 45,260 of CAZICL010000001.1, forward strand.
TGCTGTTAATAGTGACTGTTTTGCCAATATTTGTTGTATTGCTTTCCTGATTTGAAGAGCCCACAACTTTCACCTTATACCGAACTGTTAACTGGTCACCTTTGGCAATGTCTCTGGGATTATAAACTTTTCTTATTTCATTTAGAATTGTGACAACATCAGCTTCTGAAGCACCAACATCCAACAACAACTTCATCAAAGTATCGCCAGATTTAATACGATGCTCCAAAACCTGTTCTTCTTCAAAATCGAAGCCCTTTCCCGAACCAGCAATATTAATTTTAATCGGAGTATGTTGGCTTTTGCGGATTGAGTAATCGCGATAATTATCAAGCAAATTTTGCGCATAATCAAAACCATTGATCAGCACAAAACTGGTTAAAATCGCGATTATTACCGGTTTGAAGAGGTAATGACCGATCAGATAATCACAGAAATTGCGCAAGCGCGTTTTGTCGTTTTCTTTTAAGTTCTTGATGAGTTTTTTCAAAATTTTGAAAGAATTTGATTTTTAGGATCATGCGCCAGGTCGGAAAAATGGTCGCCTTTTATGAGACTGTCGTAAATCAAAATTTTCTAAGAAGTTTTTGTGATTCAAATTTTTTTGAAAGGTAAGCGTACCTAGATGTACGTGCGTTTCAAAAAAATTTGAATTGCGAAAAATTCGACAAAAAGTTTGATTTGCAACAGTCTCTTTATGTGCCCAGAAAATAATGAATAGGAAGGGTCGAAATTAAAACGCCGCTTTTTTAAATTAGAATATTTTTTTTGTATTTTTACTCTTAAGCTATTTTCTTCTTAGAAAACTTTTTCTAAATTGCCGCCAATTAAAAACTTTAACTTAATCAAATTTCAGCAAACAATGCCTGCAAAAAAATCTAAAGCACAAAATAAAGCTGTGAAAAAACCTCTTAAAACTGTGAAGACCGTTAAAAAACCGGTAGCGAAAAAGGCTGTTAAAACAGTTAAATCAAAGGTTAAAGCTCCGGTGAAAAAAATCGCAGAGAAGTCTGTTAAAAAGACATTAAAAAAAGTTGAGAAAAAAATTGTTAAAAAAACAGCCGCTAAGAAACCAATAAAAGCTGTAAAAAAAACCACCGTTAAAAAACCTCTAAAGCTTGTAAAAAAAGTTGTGGCAAAACCAGTTAAAGTTGCTCCTAAGAAAGAAACTAAAATAGTAGCCAAATCAAAGTCCGCCAAAAATACAAAAGTTAAGTCTTCAGCTAAGTCTGCGGCTAAATCTACAGAAATAAAAACTTCAGCAAAAATTATCGCTAAAGCCAAAAACGCCAACGAGAATAAACAAAATACCAAGATTGAAGATGAAATAATCCCAGAGAAAAAAAGCGAGGCCCAGAAAAATTTAATCATTGTCAAAAAGCTCGCTGAATCACGCCACAAAATTACTTTTAAAGTTAATGATTTCGCAGTTTATCCTTCTCACGGCGTTGGTAGAATCATCGACATAGAAAAAACTACCGTTTTGGGCCAAGATTTTAGCTGCTACTTGATGTATTTTGAAAAAGAAAAACTGACCATCAAAATTCCGGTAACCAGCTCGGAAAAAATCGGTTTAAGACATTTGGTCTCCAAATCACAGATGGAAGAAGTGTTCTCAATTTTACGCAGCGGAGTTAAGAAGTTAAAAGGCATGTGGTCACGTCGCGCTCAAGAATATGAAACTAAAATCAATTCTGGCGACATCATACTTTTAGCTGAAGTTTTACGTGATTTAACCAGAGACATTGAAGATGGAGATCGCTCTTATTCAGAAAGAATTATTTACGAAACTGCCGTATATCGTTTGGCCACAGAATATTCTGTGATCTACGGAATTGACTCTGAGGAAGCAAAAGAAAAAATTATCTCAACTGCTAAAGACAAGCTTGGCATTGACGGTAAGATTACTCAGAAAGACGAATTCGATGAATTTGACTACGATTCTAAATCCATCTCTGACGACGATGATGATGATGATGAGAGTGACGAAGAAGAGGAAGAGGATGATTTTGATTATGGTGGTCCTAGCTCTGATGATGATTATGATGATGACGATGATGATGCGCCAAAAAAACGCAAAAAGAAAAGATAGTTTTAAGAGGTTGACGGGGTCAGAACCAACAAGGTCTGACCCCTTTTAATTATTACATTATGACAGCACTAAAGTTAGTTAACATCAGCAAAAATTTCTCTCAAGCAGCTCAAACTTTTGAAATCATTAAGCAGGCCAACCTGGAAATTAAGAAAGGTGAATTAGTGGCTCTTACAGGACCTTCTGGTTCTGGCAAAACTACTCTATTACAAATTGCTGGATTACTGGATTGTGCCACTCAAGGACAAATTTTTATTAACGACATCGAAGCTTCCAAAGCCGACGATGAAGTCAGAACTAGCATCCGCAAAAACCACATTGGTTTTGTTTATCAATTTCATCATTTATTGCCGGAATTTTCAGCGCTGGAAAATGTGGCTTTGCCGCTTTTAATTAAAAATAAAACCAAGTTGGAAGCCTTTGCTGAAGCGCGATACATTCTCGCAGAAGTTGGTTTGGCAGATCGCTTAGATCACAAACCGGCGCAACTTTCCGGTGGACAACAGCAGCGTGTTGCTTTAGCCCGCGCCGTGGTTGCAAAACCATCATTAATTTTGGCTGATGAACCAACAGGAAATCTTGATTCAGCAATCTCAGAAAAAATTTTCGAGATTTTGCAAAATTTGGTCCGGGTTTACAAAATCGGTTGTTTGATGGTTACGCATAATATTGAGCTAGCCAAAAAAACAGATCGCATTATTTCGATTAAGGATGGGATTATTTTTTGATAGCTGCTGCTAGCTTGTAGTCATTTCGCTACTTTTCATTATGAGACTGTCGCAAATCCTAACCTCGCCCATAAAAAAACCCTTCATCCATTTTAACGAATGAAGGGTTTTTAATTTCTCAATAGTTCGAAAACTATCTTACTCTGCCTTGCTGAACGGATCCTTGATTGTAATAATAAGGAATCATGTTGGAAGGTTTTTGGCCAATTCCCATGGTAGAATTTCCAGCAAAATTGCTGCTTCTTGGGATTACAACATTGTAGGTTTTTTCTTTAAAGTCACCGCATCTGGTGGCGTTATACATGTTGAAAGAAAACACTAAAGTCATCATATCCAAGAAACACCTTGTACCATCGCCAGTTCTTTCACCGTCAATTGTGGTGCGAATTGTTCCCCACCAAATTTCCATATTCAAATTTGCTGTGCCATATCCTTCTTTAACTAATGCAACGTTGTAAGGCTTGGGTTCAATGTTTAAAATAAGAGGAGTTCTGCCGTAATTCTTGCCCTCAATAAAAACATCAGCTCCCGGAGGTGTACTATTTATTGCCACATCGACTGTCTTATCATTAAAGAAAGAACATGACGAAGCCAATGAAGCCAATGCTAAAATGGCAATTACACGAAGTTTCAATTTCATATTGTAGTTAGTTATTGATTAACGCTTCCAGCGATTATGAACCCAAAACCACTGTGCCGGATATTCTCTGATCCAGCTTTCAAGCTTACGATTGATCTCAAGAGTTAACTTAAAAACATCGCCATTTATGTTGTCAGCTCTTTCAATTTCAAGAGGTTTTTCTACTTCCACAGTAAATTCAAAACCTTTTTTGGTGCGAATCATTCGTGCCGGAATTAATGGCACATCATATTTAAGCGCAATACGAGCAATTGAAGTTGTGGTTACTGCGCTATCGTGAAAAAATGGCACTAACTCACCTTCAGAAATCTTTTGATCCGCTAAAATAACTACATAACCGCCATTTTTTATAATTTCGATGATGCGGCGATTACCTTTTGCGCTTTTACTGATCAACTCAGTGCCACGAATGGAAGCAGTCATTTTCTCAACATAAGGATTATTAAGGGGGCGATAAACCGTACCAACTTTGATATCGTAGTTACTAAAAATTTTCGGTCCCAACTCCCAATTTCCGATGTGGGCAGAAAAAATTATCCCGCCTTTGCCATTACTCTTCATCGCCTCAATATTTTCCAAACTCTGCGGCGATGCTGTCACAAATTTCATCAACTCTTCTGCGCTAAGTCTTGCTACATGAGGATACTCACCAACAACACGACCCAGATTATCCCACATATCGTTGAGGATTTCGTCTTTCTCCATCTCACTTAAATTTGGCAAAGCATTGCTCAAATTTCTGTAGGCTAATTGATGCACTGCAATTTTTTTCCCGACAAAAAGTGATATTTTAGCCGCAATATCTGAGGAATTTTTCAAGCCCAGTAATCTAAAAAACCACAAGCCAAATTCAACGGCTAAGGCCTCAAGTAAATAGCGTATTGTTTTTATTTTTGCTTTTATCCGATCTTTGAGATTCATAAATTAATAATTTTTTTAAGCTCTGAAACAACAATCTGCTTATCCAGAAATTCCAATTCCACATCCAGATGGGAAATTTTTTCCTGAAAATACTGCGGAAATTTTACCCAATCTTTTTTAGTAGTAATCAGCTGCAAAGATTTTTTATCAGCAATATTACACAACTTTTCCAGATCACGCTTATCATAACCATAATGATCTGGAAAAGATTTGGTCTCACACACTTCAAGATGAGATTGCAATAACAGATCAAAAAACTTTTGTGGATAAGCCAGACCACAAAAAGCCAATAATTTTTTATTTCTAAAATTTTCAATATTTTTTACTTGCAAACGCGCTTTAACAATTTTTTTAGCAGCTAATTTCTTCTCCAAGCCATCTTTAATTTCTCCGATAACCACCACTAAATCAGCTTTCTTTAAACCACTGCAAAGTGGCTCTCTCATTGGTCCAGATGGAATTAAGAAACCATTTCCGAAACCAATTTTTCCATCAACCACCAATATTGTATAATCCTTGTACAAAGCATTATTTTGCATTCCATCATCCAAAATAATCGCCTTAATATCTTTAATATTATCAATTTGCTTAGCGCCAAAAAGGCGATTTTTAGCCACAAAAGTCGGTGCAGTTTTAACCAACAACATCGGCTCATCACCAACATTTTTGGCGACATGTTTACCTTCGCGCAAAGCCACAAATTTTGCTCCATCGCCCATATAACCTTTACTTAAATAGGCGAATTCAAATTCTTTTGGTGCAATTTCACGCAACAATTTCCCCAAAGCAATCGCAGTTGGCGTCTTTCCTGAACCACCGGCAATCAAGTTGCCAACGCAAATTACCGGCTTAGAAATTTTTTCTGATTTACGCAAAATTCCATTTAAAAAAGCACCCATAAAATAAAATGTGCTCAATGGTAATAAAAGCCAAGATAGCACCGTCTTTTTAGTCCAGAATTGTGGAGTCTTAATATGCAAAGTTAGATTAATTTTGGTTGTACTGTAGGAATTTCAGATTCTTGCGAGCTTGGTTTTAGAACTTCATTCCCGCTGTTCAAAACGTAGGATGAAAATTTTCCATCAGAAAATTCAGTGACGATTTGATCTTTATTTTTGATTTTAGAAATTGAGGAAATCAATTCGCCTTTATGATTTTTAACCAGGGCGAATCCACGTTTCAATATTTCACTGTAATGTTGGGTTTTTAAAAGTTTACCCAGATTTTCCACATGCAATTTTTTTATTTTTAAATCGGATTCCAACCTTGATTCTAAACGTTTTGAATCAGCTGCAATTTTTTGTTGCGACATTGAAATCTTACTCACAATCAGCTGACTTGAAATTTGCAAAGCAGCAATTTTATGTGATTTTTTTTCCAGCAAATTTCTCACCGCAACTGCCAATCTTTTTGTTGTAATCACAAATCTATCATTGATTTGAGCCAGGATCTTTGCTGGATCAACAATATGTTTGTGCATATTTCTGACATTCTGGAACTTCTGCGCAATAAAATCTGCTGACAAAAAATTAAGCCGCTCGCAATAAAAATTTATTTGCGATTTTAAATCAGACAAAAGCGGCGTTGCCAATTCTGCCGCCGCACTTGGTGTTGGCGCACGCAAATCCGCAACATAATCAATTAAAGTGGTGTCAGTTTCATGACCAACCGCTGAAATAATCGGAATTTCTGAGGCAAAAACCGCGCGCACCAATTGCTCATCATTAAAAGGTAATAAATCCTCAAATGAGCCGCCACCACGGGCTATAATTAATACTTGCGGTCTTTCATCATTTTTTAATTTGTTAAAAAATTTAATGCCGGCACTAATTTCAGCAGCAGCTTTTTCACCCTGCACTAAACTAGGATAAAGCTTGATATAAGTTGGACAGCGCGCTTCAACACGATGTTTAATATCTTGCAAAACAGCCCCGGTTTCAGAAGTAATAACACCGATAATTTTTGGGAAAAAGGGTAGTGGTTTTTTGTGAATTTGATCAAACAATCCTTCAGCAGCTAATTTTTGGCGACGCTTCTCCAACATTTCCAAAATGGCGCCAATGCCTGCTATTTCAAGCTTATCAACAATAATTTGATAATTTGACCGACCTTCAAAAGTAGTAATTTTTCCTAAAGCCGCCACTTCCAAACCATCAGCAACTTCAAAATTTAAAGCAGCCGCAGCGCCGCGAAAACAAACTGCCGATAACACTCCACCTTCATCTTTTAAACTAAAATAAAGATGGCCGGAAGAAGCACGTTTAAAGCCAGTGATTTCTCCTTTAATTTTGACATAACCAAAAGCATCTTCAACCACGCACTTAATTGAACGCGAGAACTCACTAACACTAAATTCTGGAATATTTACACTCATGGCTTTTTAATCAAAAGCGGTTCAATTTCACTGACAGTTTTAACTACAAAATCACGCTCAAAAAATTGCGGATGCGGAATTTTTAAACAATCACCAAGATCAATTTCGATGTCTTCAATCATTAAAATATCAATGTCAATTTCGCGTGGAGCCCAACGATCACGCGGAACTCTACCTAAATCTTGTTCAATTTCTTTGACAATTTGCAAAATTTTTTCTGGACTAAATTTTTCCACATCAATCAGCGCCGAAAGTGCTATATTAAAGAATTCCAACTCCCATTCTGGCGGCGAGTTTGGTAATAATAAGGCGGGATTTTTTAGAATTGAAGATTGCTTAAGATCAATAAGAAAAAGGCGGCTCTCCAGTTGAGAAACCGCCTTTTTCAAGTTTAACTCTTTATCACCAAGGTTTGAACCCAAGCCAAAAATTATTTTTGTGATCGCCATTACAATTTAATTCCAACTTTCTCTAAATCGGCATCCACCATCATTTTAACCAATCCTTTGAAATCAACTTTTGGTTTCCAACCCAGTTTTTCTTTGGCTTTAGTTGCATCTCCAATCAACAACTCAACTTCTGCCGGACGGAAATATTTTTCGCTAATTTCGACATGTTTTTTCCAATCCAAACCGGCATAACCAAAAGATTCATCCAAGAATTGTTTCACCGAATAAGTTTCGCCAGTGGCAATAACATAATCATCGGCTTTTGGTTGTTGTAACATCAACCACATGGCTTCAACATAATCTCCGGCAAAACCCCAATCGCGCTTGGCGTCAAGATTTCCCAAATAAAGCTTATCAGTTTTTTTGGCTACAATGTCGGCAAGTCCGCGAGTAATTTTACGGGTGACAAAAGTTTCACCTCTTCTGGGAGATTCGTGATTAAACAAAATGCCGCTACAAGCAAAGATGTCGTAGCTTTCACGATAATTAACTGTTAGCCAGTGCGAATAAAGTTTAGCACATGCGTACGGGCTGCGCGGATAAAAAGGTGTAGATTCACTTTGTGGAATTGCCTGCACCTTACCAAACATTTCGCTCGATGAAGCCTGATAAAATTTGGTTTTAATACGAGTATCTTTGATGGCGTCAAGAACGCGACAAGTGCCGGTTGCGTCAATGTCGGTAGTATATTCAGGAACATCAAAACTAACTTTAACATGGCTTTGTGCCGCCAAATTATAAACCTCATCCGGTACAATTTTTTCCAGCAAGCGCGACATATTGGAAGCATCAGCCAAATCACCATAATGCAATAACAACTTCACGCCAGAAATTGCCGGATCATTGTAAAGATGATCAATGCGACCAGTATTAAAGGTGCTGGATCTTCTGATTACACCGTGAACTTCGTATCCTTTGGCCAGCAAAAGTTCAGCAAGGTATGATCCATCCTGTCCGGTAATACCGGTAATTAAGGCTTTTTTTGTCATTTGAAATTTAGAATTTAAGGCTACGAAAAGAGTCGGTTTTTTTAAAAATAACTCCTAATTGACACAAGATAAAATATTGAAAATTTTATTGTAAAGATTGGTATCTCTTTTTATTTTGAATAAAAATTTCCTCACATTTTTAAAAATAAAATGACTAACAAAAAAACTTCTATTCCTGCAAACTCGCAAAGACCAATGTCTCCTCATCTGCAAATTTACCGTTGGAGTATCTCATCTTTCACCTCAATTTTACACCGTCTTACCGGAGTTTCGCTTTATTTCGCGATGCTGATTCTTTCCTGGTACATCATCTATTACACTTATCAAATCAACATCGCTGATGATTCTGAAAACTGTGATTGCCCCTTCAATAGATTGTTAACTTACGGATTTTTTGCCGCCTGCTCATTTATTACCTTCGCGCTTTATTATCATTTCTGTAACGGCATCCGTCACTTATTTTGGGATATTGGTTTTGGTTTTGATAAAACTAAAGCCCGTAATAACGGAATTTTGGCTATCACTTGTGCCATTATTCTTACCCTTCTTACCATCGGCGTAGTGCTCTATTTCAAAATCTCTTAAAACCATGAAAATAAAAATTTCTCCTTCCACCAAAACTGGTGCCCATCACTGGCTAATGCAAAGAGTAAGTGCTGTTGCCATGATTCCGCTGATTATCTGGTTTACACTTTCTTTCGTTCAAATTGCCGAAGATCCACAAGGTTATCTACCAGTTTTTTTCGCTTACCCTCTGAATGCTGTAATGGGAATTTTATTGATTGCCACCTCTCTTTATCACGGTTCACTTGGCATGAGAGTAGTTATTGAGGACTATATTCCTAATCGCACAAAAATGTATTTTTATATCATGTTAATCAATTTTGTATCAATCGCTACCGCCGTGGCAGCTATAATATCAATCATCAGATTACATCTGATTGGTTAAATTCAGACCCCTTACAGTTAAAAATAAAATTTAAAAAAATGTCAGAGAAAAAAATCGCTAATTATTCAGTAATAGATCATGAATTTGATGTTGTAGTTGTTGGTGCTGGTGGTGCTGGATTGCGTGCCACTTTTGGCATGGCGCAGAAAGGCTTATCGACCGCTTGCATCTCTAAAGTATTTCCAACCCGCTCACACACTGTTGCTGCGCAAGGTGGAATTTCAGCAGCTCTGGGTAATATGGGTGATGATGATTGGCGCTGGCACATGTATGACACGGTTAAAGGTTCAGACTGGTTGGGCGATCAAGACGCTATTGAATATATGTGTCGTGAAGCACCAGATGCTATCATTGAACTTGAACATTACGGCGTACCTTTTTCACGTACCAAAGAAGGTAAAATTTATCAGCGTCCTTTTGGCGGTATGACCAAACAATTCGGCGAAGGTGGTCCGGCGCAAAGAACTTGCGCAGCAGCAGATCGTACTGGCCACGCTATTTTACACACTCTTTACCAACAATCACTCAAACATAATGCTCAATTTTTCATCGAATATTTCGCCCTTGATTTGATCATGGAAAATGGCGTTTGTCGTGGTGTTACCGCCCTTTCTTTACTTGATGGAACTCTGCACCGCTTTAAAGCTCACATCGTAGTTTTGGCAACTGGTGGTTATGGTCGCGCTTATTTTTCCGCTACTTCCGCCCACACTTGCACCGGCGATGGCAATGCCATGGTATTGCGTGCTGGACTTCCTTTACAAGACATGGAATTTGTACAATTTCACCCAACCGGAATTTACGGCTCTGGCTGTTTAATCACTGAAGGTGCTCGCGGTGAAGGCGGATATCTAGTCAATTCTGAAGGCGAACGCTTCATGGAACGTTACGCTCCAAGCGCCAAAGATCTTGCCAGCCGTGATGTTGTATCTCGTGCTATGACCATGGAAATTCTTGCTGGACGTGGTGTTGGACCAAAAAAAGATCATATTTATCTACATTTAAACCATTTAGATCCAAAAATTCTTCACGAAAGATTGCCAGGAATTTCCGAAACTGCCAAAATCTTTGCTGGCGTTGACGTTACTAAACAACCAATTCCAGTATTGCCAACAGTGCATTACAATATGGGCGGTATTCCAACCAATTTTAAAGCCGAAGTTCTTACTGTTAAAAATGGTAAAACTGAAGTTGTTCCTGGCTTAATGGCTATCGGTGAAGCGGCTTGCGTTTCTGTTCACGGTGCCAACCGTCTTGGTTCTAACTCGCTGCTCGACTTGGTAGTATTCGGCCGCGCTGCTGCAATTCGCGCTGCTGAAGTTGTAAAACCAAATTCACCGCACAGCGAATTTTCTAGCCTTGCCGGTGAAGAATCAATTACCCGTTTTGACAATATCAGAAACGCCAATGGCAACTCTTCAACCGCCACACTTCGTAACGCCATGCAGCATTGCATGCAATCTCACGCAGCAGTTTTCAGAATTGAGGATTCAATGACTCAAGGTGTCACCAAAATGCAGGAAATTTTTAAAAGCTTCTCCGATCTTAAAATTGAAGATCGTGGTACAGTTTGGAATAGCGATTTGGTTGAAGCTCTTGAACTCGACAATCTGCGCTCACAGGCTTTAGTAACAATCACTTGTGCCCTAAATCGCAAAGAAAGCCGTGGCGCTCAAGCCCGCGATGATTACAAAGATCGTGATGACGAAAATTGGATGAAACATTCAATCATGTGGTGCGACCACAATGGTAATACTAAAACCGATTTCCGCGAAGTGATTTTAAAACCACTAAGCAATGACGTTCAGGCATTCCCTCCAAAGAAAAGGGTTTATTAATCAGTTCAAAATTTAAACAGCATTAAAAAATGGCAGAATTTACGCTTCCAAAAAATTCACAAATCGACAAAAAAGCCGGAAAGCTTTTTAAAGCACAATCCGGTGCAAAAAATGTCCGGGTTTTTGAGGTTTATCGCTACGATCCACAAGATGTTAACAAAACCAATCCACACATCGATAAATTTGAAATCGACATGGATGAGTGTGGACCAATGGTTTTGGATGCGCTAATCAAAATAAAATCTGAGCATGATTCTTCAGTTACTTTCCGCCGTTCCTGCCGCGAAGGTATTTGTGGCTCTTGCGCCATGAATATTGACGGAACTAACACTCTAGCTTGCACCAAAGCAATTTCTGACTGTAAAACTGATAATGTTAAAATTTATCCACTACCTCATATGCCGGTAGTGAAAGATTTGGTACCCGATCTTACTCATTTCTATGAACAGCATAAGTCAATTAAACCTTGGTTACAGGCTGAAGAACCAACCAATGCTAGTAAAGAAAGATTACAATCCGTCGAAGATCGTGCCAAACTTGATGGACTTTATGAATGTATCATGTGTGCCTGCTGTTCAACTTCCTGCCCAAGCTATTGGTGGAATAGTGAAAAATATTTAGGCCCAGCAGTATTACTCCAAGCCCAAAGGTGGATCGTTGATTCTCGCGACGAAGCAACCGATGAAAGGCTTGATGCTCTGGAAGATCCATTCAAACTTTATCGCTGCCACACTATCATGAATTGCAGTAATACTTGTCCTAAAGGTTTAAATCCAGCTCAGGCAATTGGTTCAATTAAACAGGCAATTGCAGATCGTAAGGCGTAATAAGGAGATTTTGAACAGCTTCTTAAACAATAATTTTAACTAAAATGACTAACATTCTATTCCTCGGTTGCGGTAAAATGGGTTCAGTCTTAGCTAAGAACTTGCTTGAAGAAAAATGTGTTCTTCCATCTGAAATAAAGGTTATAAAAAATTCCGATGATAATCGCATTCGATCTATAAAATATTTTAAGAACGTCAACTTACTGCCAAAAAACTATCAAGCAGATTTGGTTTTCTTGGCCATTAAGCCACAAAATGCTGAAAAAACTCTCAAAGAATTTGCCAAATCTGACATTCTTCACAAAAATACCATTTTTATTTCAATTTTAGCCGGCAAAAAAATTGAATTTTTCGAAAATATTTTTGGCAAATCTGCTAAAGTTGTAAGATCAATGCCAAATCTACCAATTCAATATTCTCAAGGAATACTGGCTTATCTTTGCAACCAGAATATTAATAAATCAGAAACCAAGAAACTTGAGAAAATTTTCTCCAATTTTGGTTTTGCTTTAAAACTTAAAAATGAGAATTTGTTTGATGTAGTCACAGCCATATTTGGTTCAGGACCAGCCTATATTTTCTTGCTCCAAGAAATTTTCTCTGAGATTGCCTTAAATCACAAACTTGATAAAGAGCAAGTTGCTGATCTGGTTAAGCAGTTATTTTTAGGTAGTTCTTTAATGTCATGTAACTCCGACCTTGATTTTGGCGGATTGAGACAATCAGTAACCTCCAAAGGTGGCACCACCGAAGCAGCTTTAAATGTTCTACAAACAAATTCTGATCTAAAAAATATCTTCAAAAATTCAATTGCGGCCGCGATCAATAAATCACAAGAATTATCATCTTAAATGACCGTAGAGATATACACTGATGGTGCTTGCTCTGGAAATCCAGGTCGCGGCGGATGGGGAGCTGTATTGCTTTACAAAGAACATCGCAAAGAAATTTCCGGTGCTGAAGCCGAAACTACCAATAATCGTATGGAATTACGCGCTGTAATTGAAGCTTTACGCTTATTGAAAAAACCAACAGCTGCAAAAATTTATACCGACAGTAAATATGTCATGGACGGTATCACCAAATGGATTTTTAACTGGAAGAAGAATGGCTGGAGAGCTGCCGATAAAAAGCCGGTAAAAAATGTTGATCTGTGGCAGGAGTTAGAAATTGAAACGGCGAAACATCAACTAGACTGGATTTGGGTCAAAGGCCATAACGGCAACCACTTTAATGAAATCGCAGACCAGCTGGCTAGAAAAGCTACCATCTCTGGTTTTTAATCAGAATTAAACGACATTTTGGACAGGTTTTTAGCCATGTTTTTTGACTGAAATTTAGCTGTTTCTATTCGGAGAAAATAGAAAAACTTTGGAAAGCCTTAAAAATAAAGATGAAAATCGGGTTTTTAGCCTCTGCTGAAGAACCTACTCCCCAAACTAACATCTCCTAACTCGATAAATTTTTAGTAAAAAAATCTCCAGGAGTTGGAATAAAATTCGGATCAAAAAATTCTTTAGCTTTTTGAGTTTCAACAGTTTTCTGATGTGGTTAAGGATCAGTCTCAAATTGTGTCCAACCCCAGTCAGTATGGCGGTTACTTGATCGCCAACAATTCCTTTAAGCCGGCAAAGCCCCAACTTCCCTTCTTGCTTCATGTGACCAATCATTGGCTCAATCGCAGATCTTCTTTTGAGCTGCTTCTTGAATGATTTTGCTAGACCCTGTTGACATTCAAATCCAAACCCTCAACCTCCCTCTAAAAAAGGAGTTTTATGTCAATCAAATACAAATTGAGCAGTGCTCAGTGGGATAAAATAAAAGATTTTTTGCCGGGTGGTAAGGAATCTGATCCTGGGCGCAGTGCTGAGGATAATCGTCGTTTTATTGAAGCGGTATTGTGGATTGGGGAGAATGGCTGCGAATGGCGCTCTCTGCCTGAAGAATTTGGTAATTGGAATAGCGTCTTTCAGAGATTCAAGCGTTGGGCAAATAAAGGAGTTTGGCAAATTATTTTTAACATTCTGGCAGTAAGCGCTGATACAAAATGGTTGATGATTGATTCAACGATTGTTCGTGCTCATCAACACTGTGCCGGAGCATTAAAAAAATGGAGGGCAAGAGCGTTAGGACGCAGTCGCGGTGGCTTTACTGCAAAGATTCACACTACCTGCAATAATCACGGAAAACCTCTGCGTTTTATTTTAACCGGAGAAGAAGTTTCTGATTGTTTAAAAGCTACAGAATTACTTAATGATTTTGCTTCAGAAAAAGTCGAAGCAGTTATTGCGGATAAAGGTTATGACGCGGATTACATAGTTTCAGCTATCGAGAATGACCTAAGTTCCGAAGCAGTCATTCCACCAAAAATAAATCGTAAAGTTCTACGCCATTACAACAAAGAACTTTACAAACAGCGTAACCTGATCGAGCGACTATTCAACAGGATTAAGAGCTTTAGAAGGGTAGCTACGAGATACGACAAAACCTCTGTCAGCTTCCTCTCTTTCATACAAATCGCTTGTGTTTTTATTTTGGGGAAGTGAACGTCAACAGGGCCTAGTTAAGACCCCACCTAATTATCATAACCAGTTTCTTCTATAGAAAATTCATATCCCTTAACCTTCGATTTACCAAGCATAATGCCCCCATTTGCCATTTTATAGGCTTGATCACAACGTACATCTGTATCTTTTAATTCCCAAGCTGAGATAATTCCACAACTTGTTTCAAAAGCATTATTTTGAGGATTTCTAAGAACACATTTTTCATCAACATTATAAATTTCTTTTCTAATTTTACTCCAAACTTCTACGGCTTTTTTACAATTAAAATTCTCACGAGAATCTTTCTTACTAAAATTATAATTAAAATTGTAGGTTTTAGAATCAGTGTGATGATTGCAGCCAATAAAAGATTCTTCTCTAACTATAAAATTACTTTTTTTAACAATTTTTATTTTCGGCCCTTTTATCGCCACTAATCTTTTTTGATCGTCAAAAACAAAGTTTTTAGGATAATCAAATACACAGCTCTTAAAGGAAGAAAGGTCAATTTCAGAACAAGTTTTTCCTTCTTGTTTTAAACAAGATGCATCATTTGGCTTGTAGCTGCTATCAGCATAAGATGCTGTTGAATAAGAAAAAATCAACAAAATTAAAAAAAATAATCTCATAAAATATAATGATCTTGACTAGTTAAGAGGATTTTTTCTAATAATTTTCAACAAGATTTTGTATAAATCTTGTTTCCTATTATTAAATCTAAATTCACTTTCTTTTAAATGCAAAATTAACTTTTCATCAGTTTCTCGATATGACACCATTTCTTTTTAGATCGAGAAACATTATTTTTTCTTAAAAACGGAAGGCTGATCTTTTTGGCATTCTTTGAATTGAGAAGCATCATGAATTAGACACTGTTAGCTAATTATTAATTTTAATAAAATCTTCACCGCCGCTAGAGCAATAAAGCTCATGAACGACTGATCTGATTTGTAATACCTCATGGCTAGTCGTTTATTTTCCTTAAGTTTTCCAAAGAAGATTTCGATTTTTCTTCTGAGTTTGTATAGCGTTTTGTCGTAAGATATTGGAATTTTTCTGTTCTTTCTTCCCGGGATTACGGGAGTGTTGTTGTTTGATCTGAGATACTCTCTGTGTTCATCAGAGTCATATCCCATATCCTCCAAAACACTACAGACAACAACATCCTTGGTAAGTTCATTGGCAACAGTCACGTCATGAACATTGCCGCCAGTTAAAAGGCCTTCAACAATATGGCCATCAGCAGTTATTGCCAAGTGAAACTTGGTTGTTATTCCGCTGACGTTTTTTCCCTTGGTTTGAAGCCCCCTTTTAAGCCGCCGCCGTGTCGATGAACCTTCATTGTAGTGCTGTCTGCCATCACAACGTTAATTGTGACAACTTTTAATCGCTGCAATTCTTGTAATGTTTTTCACCACAACCCTCGATCGCTGCCTTTTTTGAAGCGAAGATACAAGCTGTGCCAATAACCATAAACTTTTGGTAAATCTCTCCAAGAATTACCAGTTCTAAGCACGTACAATGCAGCGCAGAAAACTTGGTAATTGCTTATCTTTTGCGGCCTTCCAGCCGCCGAGTAAGCACTAACGATTAACGGATTTATCTTCGTTAAAGAACTCTTCCGAGATTGGATAAAGTCTTTTGTCCATTGGTTTTACCTCCATTTCTAGTTAGAAAATGGGGATGGTAGAATGGAAAAAATAATTAGCTAATAGTGTCTAGCTCAATAACCGCCTGATGTTGATTAGCCTTATTCTTCAACAAATTATAAATGGTTTTTGGAACAACATCATACTCGCGAGCCAAATCAGGAACTCGCTCACCCTTATCAGTTACGCGTTTGATTATCTCTAACTTCTGAACTTCACTTAAACTTGGAATCCCTCTTGGCATAAATATTTCTCCTAAATTTGATGATTAAAAATAACCAGCCAAAGCCAAAACTTCAGCTGGTTTTAACATCAGATTTAAAAGGTATAAAGTGTCTTAAATTTGGGGAGCGGTGCCGTAAATAATTTAATCTGATAGTTTAGTTGTAAGGATGTTTATGAATCACAAAGCTTTGTATTATTTGTTTCTCACCGAATAAATGCACCCCATGCCGCTTTGCCTTATCCGAATTAGTCGACGCTGAAGAACCAATCCCCAAACTAACAACTCCAGAAATGGTGTCGAGACTTGACCCCATTTTCAATCTATCCAGTTACATGATCCCTTTGTCCCTCAACAACTTGCGAAGACTCTTCTACAATTACGGAAGTGCTCGGACTTAACTTCACTGCTTCCTGAATAATTCCCAAATAATCAGCTTTCGGTTTAGTTAAATATTTATTTTCACACAAATCGGGCAGAGTTTTTTGCAAAATGACGTAAGCTGAAATTTTAGCCATTTCTTGATCGAAGCTCTCGGGATCATTTTCCAAGATGGATTCTACGAGATTATCCCGCCCATCTTTCCCAAATTCTTCCTTAATAAATTCCACAGCATTTTTTTTTGATTTTGCCGTTGGCGTAAAATTCTTCCGCCAGCGCTGTAAGCAATCCATTAGGTGAGATGAAGTTTCTGTTAATGTCGTTATTGTTGAAAACATTAATCCCTTCCGCCGAACCTGTCAGCAAATCACCACCTGAATTTAAAATTGCGCCACTAATTTTTTCTTTAAAAGTGCCAAATAAAATCTGATCGTAAGGGTCGGTAATTAAAGATTGGTAAAGAGCAATCTTAGCTTGAGTAGCAATGTTAGCAACACAGCCATCTCCTAGGGAAGAGATGGTTCCGGCGAAATTATCCAAGCCTTCCTCTTTCTGGAATAAAGAGGCTAAAAGGTTTTTATTGCTGTTAAAAAAACTCGTAAGTTTTGCTTGGTTTTCGTGGTTAATTATTCTGTTGTCAGCGGTAATTGTTATTTGCGGATTTGCTAGTTCGGGATTTAAGGCTCTTTCAAAAAACTCTGACACTTTTTCAACGCTAGGATTTATTTCTGTAAGTAAGCTTTTAAATTTCTCAGTTAGATATTCTCGACGATTTGGAATCGCTTCATTTTGCAAGGTTGTAGAATTTCCAAATTGATAATCGGTAATTTCTGCGGGAGTTAAAACTTGATTAATGTTGCCAACCTTACTTTCTAAAAAATCAGCAATAATTTTTACTGAAGGTAGAGTAAGGTTCGATTCAGGTTTTGCCTCACTGTTAAATAGATTTGACATTTTCTCAAACTCTACATCTGAAATATAAGGCTTTTTACTCGAAGGAGAAAATGCGTCAGCAATTTCTTGTAAAACCGCAGGTGCGATAAAAGACTTAAAACTTACCAAGTCGTTCTGAACGTCGTAGTAAGAAAATAAATCAGCAAGGTTAATGTCGATTGGTGAAGTGTAGTTTGAAAATAATTTTCTGACATTTTGCAGACCTTGTTCAATCAAAGACTCTTCCAAACTTTTACTCTTTAACAAGTCACTGACAGATTCGTACTTGTTGCTTAAACGATTTTTAGTGATTTCTAGAATTTCGCTTGGAGGTAGGGTGATCTTACTTCTTACTTCCGTGATTACCTCAAAAGCAGCTTCATCTTCGTGAAGATTTTGAATGAAGGCTTTTAATTGAGGTTTGATATTGTTTAAAGAATTCGCATCAACTCTACTCAGAAAATTTTTAAAAAGTTCGATCTGCATTAATTCACTATTGGGGTACAAATCTATGCCCAAGCTAGGGAATTTATCTGTAGGTAAATGGAGTTCCAAATAAGTTTCGGCAATTTTTACAATGTCATATTTATCCGAGCTGGGGAAAATTCCAGCCTTGGCTAGTTCGGTAAAATTCTCGTATTTTGTTTGAGGGTTTGAGGTGTTGTTAAGATAAGATCGAGCGATATCAAATCGATAATACTCATTGGTAACAAGCGGCAATACTGCTTTCAAATCTTCTAAAGTTCTTCCTTCTTTACTGAGCCAAGATTGAGCGATCTTGGATCGATAAGATAGAGACAGCGTATCGGTAACAAGCGGCAATACTGCTTTCAAATCTTCTAAAGTTCTTCCTTCTTCAAGGATCCAAGATTCAACGACCCCGGATCGATTACTCTGGTAGGTAAAAAGCGGCAATACTTCTTTTAAATCTTCTAAAGTTCTTCCTTCTTCAAGGATCCAAGATTCAACGACCCCGGATCGATTTCCTAAACTTTTTCCTTCTTTACTGAGCCAAGCTTGAGCGATCCCGGATCGAAAATTCTTATTGGTAACAAGCGGCAACACCGCTTTTAAATCTTCTAAACTTCTTTCTTCTTTAAGGAACCAAGATCGAACGATATTGGCTTGAAAATACCCATTGGTAACAAGCAGCAACACTGCTTTTAAATCTTCTAAAGTTCTTCCTTCTTTACTGAACCAAGATTGATAGATCTCGGATCGATCTCCTAAACTTTTTCCTTCTTTACTGAACCAAGATAGAACGATCTCGGATTGATAATATCGAGGCCACGTATCGGTAAAAAGCGGCAACACTGCTTTTAAATCTTCTAAACTTCTTCCTTCTTTACTGAGCCAAGATTGAGCGATCCTGCATCGACAATACTCATCGGTAACAAGCGGCAACACTACTTTTAAATCTTTTAATCTCCCTCCTTTTTGATTCATCCAAAATATTGCAGCATCAACCTTCTGAGCATTTGTAGACATTGCCGTTCTAGTTCTTAGCGGCAAGGTTTTGAAGAAATTTTTCATCAATTTAGGGGATTTATTAAAAAATTGTAATCGATTAGAACCTAGGCCACCTAGTGTGTGAACTGACCCCATTTTTTAAACAACCTATCCCTCTCAAACCGATGGCTTTACGAATTGACATTGGAACATTGCCTCTTTAATTCAAGGGAAATATTCCTGAGCAGGTTGTATAACGAACTAAGGCTCTATCGCAAATAGATTTCCCATGAAAACTCCAGTACCAAGCAATTCTCTGATTCTCAACGCAGCAAATGAAGAAATTTTGCGGAAAATGTGTCTTTTTTTTGCCCTCCAAGACAAAAAATTTCTGGAAGAATCTACAGAAATAGTGCAATTAGGAAAAGTAAATTTCCAACAAACCTACAGTTACTACGACACCTTATTGCACATGGCTGCACGTTTGAATTTACCTGAATTCGTCACAATGTTTCTCAACAATGGAGCTGACGTTAACGTTAAAAATGCCGACGGAGTTACACCATTGCAGAAGGTTATTTCCAGAGAAACAGTTGGGCCTGACAAGACTGCAAAAATTCTTTTGGATCATCCTCAAATTAATCTAAATATTTCTGTTCCCGAAGAAATTAATCCGATCCACGCTTTTGAATACGCGCTTTTACAAGATAATATCAAAGTGGTGTCTTTGATGTTGCAAAAAGATCCTGCTCTGGTCAACGGCGTTTGCAACTCAGACCCGAAAATGACTTACCTGATGGTGGCCTGCCAAAAGAGTCAGCCGGAAATTGTTGAACTATTTTTTGAGCAGAAAACTCCTTGTACAGTATTAAATGTACAGGATCAACGTGGCGGCACAGCTTTAATACATGCTGTTTACGCGGGTAACGAAAATGTGATTAACAGTAGCAAAGAAAGTGAAGACAATGGAGAGGCGATTAGAAAGAGTCGTGAAGCCGTAATTAAAATTTTACTGGCAAAAGGTTGTGACACTTCACTGAAAGACGATCGTGGAGACACTGCCAGAATGATTGCTAACGCAGGATATTTTTATGCTGCGCAAATTATTTTGTGGAACCACAAGCTGCAGCTTGATGCTGAAATTGAGGCGAAGATGAAAGAGGCTGAAGCTTTTTTGCGGACCGGAATTTCTACAACCAGAAGTGGTAAGAAGAGAACTGCCGCGGATGTTCTTGGATCTGCAATTCAGGCAGGTGATGCAAAGGAAGTGTCCTCGATTTTACAAAAAGATCCTAATCTGGTGAATAGCTATTGCAGCTCAGAGCCAGACATTACCTATCTGATGCTGGCCTGCCAAAATAAGAATGCCGATATTGTGAAGTTATTTTTCAGTCAGGAAGTTTCTTGTAATGTGATTAATAACGGTGACTGGGAAGGCAATACAGCATTAATGTTTGCCTCTGAAGCGGGGCATAAAGAAATTGTCCGGATATTGTTGGCGCGTCATAACTGTAGGGTTGATCTGGCTAATGAAAGAGAAGATGGGGGAATAACCGCTTACGATGCTGCAATGAATAATAAACATTTTGATGTGGCAGATATTTTGGATGTGGAGATGAGTTTTCAAGAAATAGAAAATACTTTCCAAACGATTGTTACCAATGCCGGTTACCAAAATATTATTAATTTCTTTAGGAAGGCAGAAAATCCTGCCTGCGAAGAGGTGAAGCGAAATATTGTGGCATTTCAAATGATTACCGCTACGCAAGAGTTGCAAGATCAAGATACAACGAGTTTCCGTAAAAATTTAAATGATCCTCTCGATGTAAGCCCCAGAAGCACAGTCGCCAGACTTAAAAAAGTTAGGAGTGGTTTAATCGGCGCCGGTTTTAAAAATTTAATTCCCGACGATGTAGAGCGTACCCTGTGGGTTGATATCTTGACCTCCGACCTGATCATCCATCCGGAAAAGTTCGAAGAAAGTTTGCTGCGCGCTAAAAATCCTGTAGAAGCACCGATGGCACATACAACCCTCGATCTAATTGGTATAGAGACCGGAGTTGAAGTAATTGCGCTAAATCGTCAACTTGCAAAAGTAGTTTATGATCTGGTTGAAGCAGAAGCCAAGGAAGATGTCGAGAGAGAGATTAAGAGTAGTTCACAACATCTCAAAACAAAGCTGATTGACAAACTAAAGAATGCGAACACAGCGCTTAGTCCTCAAAACATTTCAGATCCTCTAAACAGACTTTCTGACGAAAGTGTAAATCTTGCAATCTCTGGCGGATGGACAATTTCGCATTTTGTCGCAGCGCTTGGAACTCCAGCAAATATTGAAAAATTGCTTGAAAAAAAACCTGATCTCAATGCTCGAGCCAGGTTCGAAGAAGTTGATCTTGCGAGTTTGCCCGAAAAGAAAAAACAACCATTTAAGCAAAGAGACCTTTCTGTTCTGGACTGCGCTGTATTGGCTCCTGATCTAAAAACTGCAATACACAACGTTGCTTCATTATTGACCAGTCCCCACCTAAACCTGACTACAATTTCCAGAGGATTGGATACCGCAATCAGTGCTAACAAGCCGGATTGCTTTGCGGCAATTTGTACTGCAAATCAGACCTTTGAGAAATTTGCAACTGAGCCCGCAAAGGAAAGCAATGCCAAGATTGCTGACTTAAGAGAGATTCTGAGGCATTCTCAGATTAATCAGAAAGATAAAAAACCGTTTAATGTGGCAATTGATGCTCTGAGCACCGGGATAAAGACTACGCGCGAGGCGAAAGAGGCGGCAGCAAAAGCTGAGAGAGACAGTAGTCGAGATCCTGCAGTCATAGCCGCAGCTCAAGCTAGAGCTAAAGAAAAAGCTGATGCGAAAGAAAAAGCTGCAGCCCAAGAGAGGGAAATCTTAGCGGCTGCAGTTAAAGCTCAAGCTGAGGAGGATAGAGCAAGAGCTCAGGCTAAAAAAGCTGAGGAAGTTAGAATTGTAGCTGAAGTGAGGGCGAATTTGGTATCTGAGACTCAGGCCACAAAGTCTGAAGCCAAACCAATAATTAACGCGAATGAAGTCGCAGTAAATCTCGACACAGAACAACACTGTGCTGAAGGGTTAGCACCAACAAGTCATTCACCACTTGCTCTCAATGATGGTATTGGGAAGGAAGTACAAACTAACCAAGTTCATCCCGAAAATATTGCCAACGAAGATCAAACTAACGAAGAGTGGATCACTCTTTCCCATCTAATTGACGAGTTTTCAGATGCACTTCAGGAACCTGATGCGGCAGAGCAAGTGTCGGACAATAGTTTGCCTCCGTACGCGGCAGCTGATATTTGGAGGGAAGATAAGTCTGGTTCATCCGCTCCCAAGACGTCTGAAGAAGAGCAGGTACGGGGTAATATTTTATCTGATCCGAGCGTCAAAATATTGAATGCAAGCGCAACAGCATTTGTTCCAAATGCTGGTAAATCTGTCGTTAATTCCAAGTTATGATGATAAAGGCACTGTCGCAAATAAAGTTTTTCGAAACTGTCTACAATCTTTTTACCAGTAACCTAATAAGAGACTGTGGCATTTATCCAGCCAGGAGAAAGATCTCTCTACTACCCAGCGTTTGGGTATAGTTTTAAATTTGTGGAGTTCACTTCTTTTAACAATTTCAACAGTAGCATTTATGCTCTGTTTGATTGAGTTAGCGAATGGTTCTCCAGTATAAGCTCCATCTACAAGGAATATTTTTAACCTTCTTGAGATTAGCTTTATATTTCTTAATCATTACAGCTGACTTTGTCGTGAACATTAGCTGTGGTGATGTGAATTGCATGAGGAAGTCCCTGTGTATCAACAGCAATATGTCTCTTGATACCAGATATCTTCCTGACTTAGGTTCTGTTGACATTTAAATTAATCACGCCAACCTCTTCCTAAAAAAGGAGGCTCATGTCAATCAAATACAAATTGAGCAGTGCTCAATGGGATAAAATAAAAGATTTTTTGCCAGGTAAAGAATCTGATCCTGGACGCAGCGCTGAAGACAATCGTCGCTTTGTTGAAGCGGTGTTATGGATCGGAGAGAATGGCTGCAAATGGCGTGCTCTGCCTGAAGAATTCGGTAACTGGAACAGCATCTTTCAGAGATTTCGCCGTTGGGCAAACAAAGGAGTTTGGCAAATCATTTTCAATACTCTGGCGGTAAGTGCCGATACAAAATGGCTGATGATTGATTCAACAATTGTTCGCGCTCATCAACATTCAGCTGGAGCCTTAAAAAAAACGGTGGGCAAGAAGGTCAGGAGTTAGGACGAAGTCGTGGTGGATTTACTACCAAGATTCACACTACCTGTAATAATCACGGTAAACCTCTGCGTTTTATTTTAACCGGAGGAGAGGTTTCAGATTGCTTGAAAGCCACAGAATTACTTGATGATTTTGATTCAAAAAAAGTCGAGGCAGTTCTTGCTGATAAAGGCTATGATGCTGATTACATAGTTGCAGCTATTGGGAATAACATCAGTGCTGAAGTAGTCATTCCACCAAAAATAAATCGTAAAGTTCTGCGCTATTACGACAAAGAACTTTACAAACAGCGCAACCTGATCGAGCGGTTATTCAACAGGATTAAGAACTTCAGAAGAGTGGCTACAAGATACGACAAAACAGCCTCCAGCTTCCTTGTATTCATACAAGTTGCTTGTGTGTTTATTTGGGGGAGGCGAATGTCAACAGAACCTAGATCTTGGATTGGCGCAGGTTTGGAAGTAGCACAAAAACCACTTAAACAAGTGAAATTAAAATTTAACTTAAAAAAAATTTTAGAAAAAAATGACAATTTTCAGAATAACCGACGACCAGATTATTAACGGAGTTGCGCCAGAAATTCAGGAAGGAAATACAGAGTTGATTTTTTCAGTTGCAACAATCTCAGATCAATTCCCAAAATTACCGCAACGATTTGCAGAAAATTTAGCTGCTGAAAATAGCTCTAGCTTAACTGATTCAAATCCAACAAAAAGAGCTTGCCAATATCAAATGATTAGGGATAAAATTCCTCATTTTTTATATTAAACTATTTATAGTCCGTTATCCCTTCGGGATACTTAAAACGCGACACGAATCGCTCCCCTCCTTGCGGTGATCCCCAACCCATATGTCAATGGGACATACGTGTTATTTTATTAATTCAGAAGTAACCCAGATGAAAATTAACATCTCAAATCTGTTACAAGAGTTTTTTGAAAAAATGGGTTACGATAAGGATAGCAACATCTCTAACATCACGCGCAGCCCTCAAAATAGTAGCCCGGCACCCTATACCAGTGTAGTAACGTTGAAAGATATTTTAAACTCAGAATATGATTTGGAATTATCCTTTCAAGAAGACGTTTTTGATGAGAATAAAAGCAATTCCACTTATTGTGGCAAAACGGTTTTTGGCAGAGAATCATCACAAACTAATCCTAATCGTTACAATACGATATATTTTCAAAGAGTTTTCGACAAAGTTCGTTTTCCAGATAACACAGTAGTTTCTGTATCAGATGTGAGCGTAAGATATTCAGACGAAGAAGCTATTAATCACTTTCAAGATGTTTTACAGAGGGCTGATAATGACAGTTATAAAATGTTAGAATTATCAGATATTAAACTAAATATTTTACCTCCAGCTAACAGAAATATTACTCCTATTAGCAATTTAGATTGGATGATTTCGTATCGTACAACTGCCACTGCCTTGGATTTTTCGCCATCAGACTTGATGCAGAAGAAATTTATAGAAAAATGGGTGATGGAAAAAGGTATGGCCGCTGATATTGTAGTAATTTCAGTTGGCAGTAACGGCACTGATGCACAACAAAAACCCCCATTTGCCGATGAAGCCAGAGCAGACGGTAAAAAAGTGGAAATTTTAAATATTGATAAATCTTTTCCAGCTAGTTTTTACGGCGAAGGCATATCTTTTCTAGAAGGAAACTTTTCACAACAAAATTTCCCAGAATCTTACGCTTATCTTAAACAATTTTTGACAGAAAAAACTGCCAATCCTGAATATTTGGCAATCTTAACAATTTATACTAGCCCTTTTGGGCATAATAGATTTGAGGACATAGTTCAATCAAACAAGAATAAACAAAATCTGGTCACAATTCAGGGTTATTGTCATCATTCTTGCGCGGCTATTCTAAGTAATAAATTTTTCGATACTAACCTTTCTAAATCGGACATTGAGTGGCATCGAATATTTGACGATAATCACCAAGGAAAACCTCTGCCAAAGATACCAGACTCGATCTCAACCACGCCACTATGTGTCAAAATTTTTGCCAACTTAAGTGCAATTGGAATGAGAGATTTACAAGAATTTTTACAACTATTTGATACATCTCAAGATCCTTCAACATCAATAACATCTCCTAAAAGTGAAGTTGTTACAGCTGCACTCAAATCACCTTTAACCTCTTCCACATCCAAATAAATCCCAAACCAACCGAATAGTTAGATCTTACATTTTAGCATTTCCTTACCAAAACTTTATCAAAAATGACAATTTTCAAAATAACCGAAGACCAAATTATTAACGGAGTTGCGCCAGAAATTCCGGCAGGAACAACAGAAGTTGATTTTTCTAGCTGTGAAAACCTCAAAACAATCCCCAGCATTCCTGCAACAGTTAAAAAATTAGATCTTTTTGGATGCAGCAATCTTGAGGCCTTGCCAGAACTGCACGAAGGACTTGAAATATTAGACTGCGCAAGTTGTGGTAATCTTAAAAAAATTACCAACGTTCCTGCAACGGTTAGAAAATTTAACATTTCTTATTGCGAAAATCTTGAAGCTTTACCCAGACTTCCAGAAGAACTTGAACAGTTAAATTGTCAGTGCTGTCTCGCACTTAAAACTATTACCAACATTCCTTTAGCAGCTAAGAAAGTAGATCTTTCTGGGTGTGACAATATTGAAGCTTTACCAGAACTACCCGAGGGACTTGAAGAGTTAACATACTTGGGCATCTATCAACTCAAAACAACTCCTTCAACACTTAAAAAATTAAATCTTTCTGATTGCGCAAATCTTGAGGCCTTACCAAAACTGCACGAAGGACTTGAAGAATTAGACTGCTCTTACTGTTGGAAACTTACAAAAATTATCGACCTTCCATCGACACTTAAGAAACTGTATCTTTACTCTAAAAATCTTGAGGACACTCCTAAACTTCGTGCTCAATTGCAAGCTTTGGAAGATACTGACTGTAAAGTTATCTATCCGGAGCACTTTCAAGCTATTACTCGAGAACAGTTTGCCAAAAACAGGCTTGAAGCAGTTAGCACTCTCTACACATCAGAAAACCCTACAAGCCCAGATAGCAAAAATATTAAAAAATTAATGCACGATTTTGTATATGATATTTATCTAAACGTCAACCTTGTAAAATTAGTTTCAAGCCTTAATTCATCCTTAAAAGCATTAGAGCAAAACCCAAATCTTCTGCCTTTATTTGACCAGATTGCCGCACCTTTTCTGGGCACTGGCTTTAATAGTTCAGTTCGTGGTTGGATGGAGATTTCTTCACTTGCTGCAATTGCTAATCAAGAAGGAATTGAGAATAAATTAGAAGCAGCAAAACAGATTCTGACGCTTGATTTTGTTACTAAATTTATTCGTGAACTACCACTCACAGATGGACAACTTGTGGATAACGCAGAAGCAACAAATATTTTATATGCGGATGCGGATATCGTAAACGTAGGCGTAGAAGCAACAAATATTTTACATCTGGATGCGGATATCGTAGGCGTAGAAGCAACAAATATTTTATTTCGTGCAATTCACAATAAACTAAAGGCAGAAGGCGCTTTAAAGAATGAATGGAATATAATTACAGAAAAACTTTATTACGGATCGATATTAGCAGCTACTTTGATTACTCCCGAGATAATTGAAAGCGCCACCAGGCAAGTTGCAGAAACTATTTTGTCTTTAAGTAGCGATGAAGTTGCTCAAAGAATTTGCGAATCAAGGCCAAAAAAAGTTTGGGGAGAAGTTTTATTTCCAACGCAAATGGCACAGATCAGACAATCTTTTCTAGTGGAAGAAAATAACGATTTACAACAAGAACAAGTGAGTGCTTCGGATCTTTCTGATTCCCAAAAACTTGAATCTGATTTAATCAAACAATTGAAAGACTTAAGTTTTGCAGAATTAAATAGGGTACAAACCAAAGAATCAGCTGAGCAGCCAAAAGAAATTCCATCCACAATTTGTGGAAAAAGAACTACAGAAATGTTGGATGCTCAAAACAGTTCCAAATTAGATAATTCAGATGCGAAGAAAATCCACTTAGAGCCTTTCTAAAATCTTTTAACAAGCAACCTCACAAACGCCAATTGAACCATTGCCATTGAGGAGGAGAGTTTTCTTTCGCAATTTTTCCAGAGTCTTAGCCAGGCGAAGGAGCGTTCTACAATCCAACGCTTTAGAATTATGAGACTGTCGCAAATCTAACTTTCCAAAAACATTAACCAAAAAAATCTCAAAGGAGACTGTCGCAAATCAAACTTTTCTGAAGGTTTTTGTTCTAATTTTTCTGGAGTTTATTGGATTTTCTGCGGGTTTTGATCTGTTGGTTTGGTGATTTTTCTTGGTTTGTGATGTAGTTAGTTACGCCATCGCTTAAAATTAAATTACCAAAATCATAAGCAGTCGCGGCACCACGACTGAATCCAACTAGATCATTGACAGAGAAATTCGAAAGATGTGGCAGGTGCGGCGAAAAAATCAGAAAGAAAATTGCGAGGTGGAGAAAAATAAAATTCAGAAAATCTCGGTCAGCTTTTTTACTCAAAACAAACTGTGATTTACCTCCGAATTTAATCATTTTTTTAGTGAGTTGTTAAGAGACTGTCGCAAATCAAACAGTTTTTACTCCCACTCAATAGTTCCAGGAGGTTTGGAAGTGAAGTCGTAAACCACACGGTTGATGCCGCGAACTTCGTTGATGATGCGGCTGGCAACATTGCACAAAAATTCTGAATCAAAACGATAAACATCGGCGGTCATACCATCAATTGAAGTGACCGCACGCAAAGCTAAAACATTTTCATAAGTTCTGGCATCACCCATAACACCAACGGTTTTGATTGGAGTTAGAACTGAAAAAGCTTGCCAAATTTTGTCGTAAAGTCCGGCATTGCGGATTTCTTCGATGTAAATTGCATCAGCTTCTTGCAGAATTTTAATTTTTTCCGGCGTGATCTCCCCAATAATTCGAATCGCTAAACCAGGTCCAGGAAAAGGATGGCGGCCGACAACATGTTCCGGCAAACCAAGTTCTCTACCCAGCAAACGCACCTCGTCTTTGAAGAGCATTCTCACTGGTTCAAGCAATTTTAATTTCATCTTTTTTGGCAAACCACCAACATTATGATGTGATTTGATGGTGTGGCTGGCACCTTTATTGGGATGACTAGATTCAATAACGTCGGGGTATAAAGTGCCTTGCGCCAAGAAGGTGGCATTTTCGATTTTGGCAGCTTCTTGATCAAAAACTTCAATGAAAGTTTTGCCAATTATTTTGCGCTTTTTTTCTGGGTCAGAAACACCTTTCAGATTTGATAAAAAAAGCTTAGAAGCATCAACATAAACCAGATTGGTTTTAAATTTTTTGGCAAAAACTTCTTTAACCTGGGCGCCCTCGCCTTTGCGCAACAAGCCGTGATCAACAAAAATACAAGTTAACTGTTTACCAATCGCTTCATTAATCAAAGCCGCAACAACTGATGAATCAACGCCACCAGACAGTCCACAAATCACGTGATTTTTTCCGACCAGCTTTTTTATTTCTTGAATTTCTTCAGATTTGAAGTTTTTCATCGTCCAATCTGACTTACAGCCGGCGATTTTCATGACAAAATTTTCGATGATTTTTTTACCATCAACCGAATGCACAACTTCTGGGTGAAACTGCACACCGTAAATTTTATTTTTCTCATCAGCGATTGCGGCGTAAGGCGCTTTTGGCGTGTTAGCAATAACCTTAAAACCAGCCGGAATTTTGCTGATGTGATCACCATGCGACATCCAAACTTGTTTATTTTTCACACCAGAAAAAAACTTTGACTGAGCAACAAGTTTAATTTCAGCCTTACCAAATTCACGCTCAAAAGACTTACCGACTTTACCACCGAGCAAATGGCAAATCAGCTGTTCGCCGTAACAAATTCCCAAAATAGGTGTTTTTAAATCGAAAATTTTTTTATCAATTGTTGGCGCGTCTTTTTCGTAAACTGAACTGGGTCCACCAGAAAAAATAATCGCTTTTGGCGCGATTTTCTTGATTTCATCAAGCTTGATATCGGGATTTCTAACCTCACAAAAAACGCCAAATTCACGAATTCTGCGGGCGATTAATTGAGTAACTTGGCTGCCGAAGTCGATAATTAAAACTGAGTTACAGTGATTTAAATTCAAACTTGCTGTAGATTTAGTTGATTTAGTTTTGTTAGACATTTTTGCAGTCATTTTTAGCTAAGGATAGATTTTGAAATTATTGATCGAATCTTGTTGGGAGTGTGCTTGCGAGTTAAAATTTGATTGATTTCTTCGCACAAGTCTAGCTGCAATTTTAACTTTTTTGCAACCATACAAACCGCTTCGGCAGAAAAGTTGCCTTCATAAGTTTGACCGGTTTCTTTAGCAATTTGAGCGTAAGATTTTCCTTTTGCCAACATCACGCCCAGTGAGTTATTACGTGATTTTGCCGAAGAACAGGTAAGAAAAATATCACCAAATCCAGCGGCGTGATTGATGTCGTCTGAGGCCTTCATTTTTTTGCACAAGGCCTGAATTTCAGAAATTCCCTTCATAACTACCGCCGATTTAGCATTAACTCCCAAACCAAGTCCATCAACAATTCCACAACCAATAGCAATAATATTTTTCATCACACCACAGATTTCGGCAGTGCGCGGATCTTTGAAATATTGCGCCTGAAAATTATCATTACTTAAAGCCGCGATCACTTCTTTAGCTAATTTTTTATTACGCGAAGCAATGGTAGTAACCGTTGGTTCTTGATTTGCTACTTCTAAAGCAAAGTTAGGGCCAGAAAAAACTGCATAATTTTTAATGCCGGTGTGTTTTTCAAAAGCATCGCTGAGTAACATTAATGATTTGTGTTCAAAGCCTTTGGAACAAATCACAAAACCACATTTTTTTTTCGGATTAGCGGCTTTTATTTGAGCAAAAACGTCGCTAGCACTCAAACTTGGAGTGACAATAAAAACTAAATCCGCCGATTTAATTTCATCAACAAAATTACCAATGGCCTGCAAATTTTTGTGCAATTTCACCTGTGGCAAAAAACGACCATTAGAATTGTGATCATTAATTTCATTGATAGTTTCAAGGCGGTTAGCGCTAAGCAAAACTTCATTGGAATTCTGAGCAAGAAGGTTGGCAATTGCAGTTCCCCAAGCTCCGGCACCAATTACGATGATTTTTTTCATGATATTTTTTCAATTACAACAAATGCGCTTGCAGATGATTCTTCGTCAGAAAGTGACAAATGAATCGTGAAGTTTTGGCAGTTAAAATGATTCCTGATGAATTGCTCTTTTTGATTGAGAATTCGAATAAAAGGTTTTCCTAAAACATCATTGTCAATTTCAATATCTTTAAAATCAACACCTCTGCCAATACCAAGACCTAAGGCTTTTGAGAAAGCTTCTTTAGCAGCAAAACGTTTAGCATAAAATTTGGCCCGTGGCGAAATTTCTTCAGGAACATATTTTAAAAGATGCGCTTTGGTAATTTCATTTTGAGTAAAAATTTTTTCTTCAAACTTTTCTTTGAATTTAAAGATCAAATTTTCGATCCTCTTAACGGAAATTAAATCAGTTCCGACTCCGGCTATCATTTTAATTAAAAAAAAATTGTATGTTTGGCTTGCAGTTATTTTAGTAAGAGACTGTCTTTCTGTGCCATTTAATTTTGCAACAAATAGCCAACTTCTAAATTAAATTTTAAATATAAATTCTCCGGACAATTTTTAAGATGTTATCTAACAAAAAAAGTTTCGTTGTTACCATTGGAAATTACGGATCAGTAGTTGCCTTGCATGATTCCAACGAAATAAAAAACAAAATCTTTTTGGAAGAATTAAGCGACGAAGCAAAAATCGACTTAAAGAATCTCTTCACTAAAAACCCCGGCATATCGATCTTGGTTATTCTTGATACCATCGATCAAAGCTACAAGAAAAAAACTTATCCCCTAATTAAAAAGTCCGACCTTGAGCACATCGTCAAACGTGATATGGCAAATGACGGCGGCAATGAAGGCTTCAAAGGATATATCATTTTAAGCGATAAAAAACCTCTATCTAACCTAACTAAACTGACGACAAAATCTTCCACTCCTTCAGCAACTAGAAGTGAGTGTTTATTTGTCTCAGCATCCAATTCAGAAATAACCAGCAAATGGCTTGATTTTCTGCTCGACATGCCCAATCACATCACCGGAATTCATATGTTACCGGTTGAATCTTTCCGACTTCTTGAACTTTTAAAACCAGATATTCGATCCAATTCCGGCGCCAAAAATACCGGTCAAGAGAATGTCTATTTTATGATTCTGCAAAATAAAGTCAGCGGCGTAAGGCAGATGATTTTTTCTGAGAATGGCATAATTTTTACCCGTTCTATGAACTATAATTTCAATGAACCGGATTTTTTAGAAAAATATGAGCAGGACATTTATAGCACATTTGAATATCTGAAACGCCTGGTTCCAGATATACGCATCTCAGAAGTTGATATTATAAATATTTTTTCAAATGAGGTTTTAGACCAATTAAAAACCATCGCTTCTTCCGAACTTAACTTTGTAAATTACACGCCCTTTACAGCTGCTAAAAAAGTCGGACAAGACAAAATCTTACCAGAAAATGCCAATTTCTGCGATCTTCTTTTATCGCGTGTTTTCTCTGCCAGCAAAAAAAGAATATTGAAATTCTCCACTCCACGCCTGACGGTTTTAGAAAGATTTTTCAACGCCTTACAAGCATCTTATTATTTAAACATCACCCTGGCCTGCTTGATAATATTTTGCAGCATCGCAGTGTTTTTATTTGAACACAACAATGTTGAACTGCTGTCTCAGGCCCAATCAGACAAAATGTTAGCCTTACAAGAAGTCAACAACATAAAGATTCCCGACAACAAAACCGAAAATATTTTAACTGATAATGGTAATCCGGTTGACATTGAGCGAGTTATTGATTTTGGCAAAGTTGATGAATTAATGACATCAATCGGAACAAATTTAGCCAAACCTTATGTCAATATGCGTTTCCTAAAAAATGACGATGTTACGTTAAATTCTTTCACTTATTCACTGAAAACATTCGATTATAAAAATCCCGCCTATTCTAAATATTCTTTTTCTTTTCAAGGAGACATGATTAACAAGAACGGTGATATTGATAATCTTTTCAAATCTTTTGACTTATTAACCACCAAGACCAAAAAAGCCTTTCCTAACGACGATGTAAAATATAACGAAATTCCGCATAATATTGACTTCGTGCAGAAGTATTACACCTTTCCCGTCGAATTTACCATATCGCAAAAATAGCAATGAAGATTATTGCCCTACGCAAAAAAATTATTACCAACCTGTCAGTTTCTGGAGCTTTGCTTGGCGTTCTTGGCTTAATCTTTTTTTATAATTCTCACGAAGAAGACACTTTGCGTAATGAAGCGGAAAGAGTGCAGATGGAAGTACAAAATATCAGAGAACAGGCCGCAGAATTACAAACCAAAATGGCTGAATCCGAAAAATATCAAAAAACTTGGAATAATATCAGCAGCAACAAAAAATTTGTGGGCAATCTAAAATTTGATGATGTCAATAATAAGCTGAATGCCCTGGCTTATAAATACGCGCTTTCAAAGCTGGTGATTAAAATGACCATACCTGAAATTGTAAACCAAGGTCAACTTAGAAGATCGACAGTTGATGTTGCTGTTAGCACCGTCAACCTTACTTTTGAAGCAGTTGACGATCTTACGGCGCTATCTTTTGTTACCGACCTTGTTGGCTCAGTTTCCGGATATATCGTAATTTCAAATTTCGGAATCAAAAAAACTAGAAAATATACCGATCAAGATTTGATTAATATCAGCACCGGAAAAGGTGATGGGGCAGTTGACACTAAAGTTGATTTTTACTGGTATTTTTACAAACCAAAAAATGCTGATAACCAAGCTGATAAGCAGTCAGATCAAACCAATCAAGACTACTAATGATAAAAAAAACTTCATTTAACAGCATAGTTTTACTAGCAATGTTGCTGAGCTTTATAGCTGATGCGATAGCCCAAAATGAAACTGATACTGATACCATCCCAGAAACTGCAACAGTTTCTGAAACCACCACAACAGATATTCCTGCGACTACACAAATTCCTGCTAATACCGACTCTAGCACAGTTAATAAAACTTTAAAAAACTCAACTCTCATCGACAATCTTCAAAATGACGTAGCAGGCTTATTGCTTGGAACTAAAGCTGTCTCACTGATGTTTAATGATAAGGAAAGTGCTGATATTGAAAGAGCCGTCAATGCTTTGAAGAATCATCAGACTTATGTGCCTGAAGATGGTTTTTCTGACAAAAAATCTGCAACGGCGATAGATCAAAAAGATCTGGATGAATTGAACAAAAAATCCCACATTTACCTTGCCTCAATTATGTACTACAACCCTAAAAGCTGGGCAGTTTGGATTAATGATAAAAAAATCACTTCCGACGATAATAAAAGCAGCAAAGAAATTTATTTGAAGTCAGTAGAAAAAGATAAGGTGTCGGTTTTATGGAGTGTCAGCCCAACCAAATTAAGAGTTCTTCTTGGAAAAGGTGCCGATGATTTGAATTTTAAACTTAATGATGTCGGCCAAATTGAGGTGAAATTTTCACTAAAACCAAATCAGAGTTTTATTCTGGGGTCCAATACAGTTGTAGAAGGCAGAGCCGCGATTAACAATTTAACACAAAATAATCTGCCAAGCAACTCTGCCATTTCCTCCCTTAAGAATTTATTTTAGAAACCGACTACCCGGTTTAATCGCTACAACATTTTGCAATTCATCTGGCACATTGTCAGCGGCAAAAGTTTTTACTTTAATCTTCAATAAAGAAATTATCTCAACACCCATTTTATCCCGCAAATTTTCCTCTCCGCTACGATCAACCAAAGATGCTTCTGCTACAACTTTGCCACCCGACTTTCTCACAACATCATAAGTTTCAAGCGAAGATTTTCCGGTGGTAATTACATCCTCAAGCACCAGAACACGAGCATTTTGAGGAATTTCAAAACCACGACGAAATTCAAAAACACCGTTAACCCTTTCACAAAAAATTGTCGGCAAATTCAATTGACGGCCCATTTCATAACCAACCACAACGCCACCCATTGCAGGTGCAACAACTATGTCGGCAAAGTTTTCTCCCAATTCTTTGGTGATTTTTTTAGCTAACTCAGCGCAAAGTTTTTCTGCCCTTTTTGGATCCATCAAGACTCTGGCACACTGCATGTAAGTGTCAGAATGCAGCCCTGAAGATAAAATAAAATGACCCTTAAGAATTGCTTTGGCATCGGCAAATTCTTGTAAAATTTCTTGCTCACTAAAACTCATAAAAAAGATTTATCATTTAACATTTAGAATTTATACCCAATCTAACTCAAAATACTAAACTTCCGACTTCGCCTTATTTGGTAAAAATTTTCTCAGAAAATGAAGCTACACCACTTGGTAGAACTTACATTCTGTCGCAATTTTTTCCAAAAATTTTGATTATAAGTTTAGTATTTCGAGTTCGATTGGGTATAACATTTGTTCAAGGCTTAACCCGTCACATTCCCCCCAATGTTAAATTCTAAATGTTAAATGATAAATAAAAAATCCTACATCGATTCTGCTGTTAAAACCATCAAAACCGAAATCGAAGGACTGACTTCACTACTCAATTTTTTTGACGAAGAATATATTAAAGCTGTTGATCTGATTTTAAATTGTAAAGGCCGCGTAATTGTAAGTGGCATGGGAAAATCTGGCCACATCGGAGGCAAAATCGCTGCCACTTTCTCTTCAACCGGCACACCATCATTCTTCATTCATCCCGGCGAAGCTAGCCATGGCGATCTGGGAATGATCACAGAAAATGATGTCGTAATTTTGTTGTCAAATTCTGGAGAAACCAAAGAACTGCAAGACATTATTTTTTATTGCAAAAGATTTGAAATTCCCATTATCGGCATCATTCGCCGCTTTGAATCTGAGCTCACCAAAGCCAGTACAGTTCCTCTAGTTTTGCCAGCAATTCCTGAAGCTAACGCCGTTAATGCTCCCTCCACTTCAACTACTATGATGCTCGCTTTGGGAGATGCTTTGGCAACAAGTCTTATTGACGCTCACGATTTTAATTCTGAAAAATTCGGAGTCTTTCATCCCGGCGGCAAACTTGGTTCTAACTTTCTGAAAGTGAAAGATTTAATGCGCCAAGGACAAGATATACCGCTGATTCACCAAAGTAAGAAAATGACAGATGTTCTTCTGGAAATGACTTCCAAACATTTGGGCTGCACCGGAGTTATTGACGATCAAAATAATCTGATTGGCATCATCACTGACGGTGATTTGCGTCGCCACCTCGGCAATAATTTTTTGGAACATAGCGCTTTGGAAATCATGACCAAAAATCCCATCACCACTTTCGATCAAACATTAGCAGTTGAAGCAATTGCCGTAATGAATAAAAAATCAATCACTAGCCTTTTTGTTCTTAATCAACAAAAAAATACCGTCGGAATTTTACATCTTCACGATTGCTTACGCAGCGGAGTTATTTAGGAACCTATTATTTAACTTATCATCTACCATTTAACCTAATATCTACCATTTATGAATTCTTGGGTCGCCTTTTCTTATCTAGTTTCATCAGTTCTTTTTATCATTTCACTTTATGGTCTTTCTTCGCCAAAAACTTCGCGTATGGGAAATTATTCCGGCATGGCCGGCATGGCTTTGGCAATTTTAACCACCTTGTGTTTGCCGCAAGTTAAACATCACCTAGTCATCATCGTCGCTATCTCAATTGGCGGCGTCATCGGTTATTTTATTACTAAAAAAGTTAAAATGACGGCAATGCCGCAACTCATCGCTGGCTTTCACTCTTTAGTTGGTTTGGCTGCGGTATTGATCGCCGCTAGCGCACTTTGGCTTCCCGATGCCTTTAAAATTCTTGTCGGCAATAAAATTAAAACTTCCAGCTTAATTGAAATGGGACTTGGCGTTGTAATTGGTGCCATAACTTTCACCGGTTCAATCGTTGCCTTCTTGAAGCTTAACGGCAACATGAAATCAACAGTCACACTTTTTAAAAATACCCAAAAAGTTACTAAATATAGCGCTTATGCTTTGGGAATAATTTTGCTGTTATTCTTTATTTCCGGCTCGAAGTTCTATTTCATCATTCTTACCCTGCTGGCTTTCTTTATCGGCTTTATGCTTATTGCACCGGTTGGCGGTGCTGACATGCCAGTTGTGGTTTCGATGCTTAATTCTTATTCCGGTTGGGCAGCCAGCGGCATCGGTTTCACTTTAGCCAATCCTTTACTGATAATTACCGGCGCTTTAGTTGGAGCATCCGGCGCCATTCTTAGCTACATCATGTGCAAAGCCATGAATCGCTCCATCATTAATGTCATTTTCAGCAGCTTTGGCGAACAAGCCGCTGCAACAACTAGCGACGACAAAGAACAAAGACCCATCAAACAAGCCAGCGCTGAAGATGCTGCCTATATGATGAAAGGCGTATCAAAGGTAATCATTGTTCCGGGTTATGGCATGGCCGTTGCCGGTGCACAACATGCAGTCGCTGAGATGACGCATTCTTTAGAAGAAGCTGGAGTTGAAGTTAAATTTGCTATCCATCCAGTCGCCGGAAGAATGCCCGGTCATATGAACGTATTATTAGCTGAAGCTAATATTGATTATGAGAAAGTTTTTGAGTTGGAAGAAATTAATGGAGAGTTCAAAACCACTGACATTGTTTTTGTTATCGGCGCCAATGATGTTACAAATCCTGCTGCCAAAACTGATAAAACTAGCCCAATTTATGGCATGCCAATTTTAGATGTTGGACAAGCCAAAACCGTTTTCTTTGTTAAAAGATCAATGAATGCTGGCTATGCCGGTATTGAAAATGAGCTTTTCTACAACGATAATACTTTGATGATTTTCGGAGATGCCAAAAAAGTTTCCGAAGAGATAGTCAAAAACCTCTCTTTGTAAAAAAGATAAGTGTTACACGACACGTACAAAAAAGGTAATTTTCCTCAACTATAAAATACTAAAAAATGAAGACCAACGCTAACTCAATCCGTGTCGGAAACGTAATCGAATTTGAAAATCAACTGTGGAAAGTTGTAAAACGTGAGCATGTCAAACCAGGAAAAGGTGGAGCTTACATTCAAGTTGAAATGAAAAACATCGTAACTGGCAACAAAACCAATACTCGCTTCAACTCTAGCGAAGATGTTGACGTCGCTTACGTTGAACAAAAAAACTATCAATTTCAATATTTCGATCAAGAAGAGCTAGTCGCCATGGATATGGAAAGCTTTGAAAGTTTTAACTTAAAAAAAGAATTGGTCGGAGATGCCTTACCTTTCTTACAAGAAGGCATGGATATTCGTGTTGAATATTGCAACGATAAACCAATTTCCATTTTGTTACCTGAACAAGTAAACTGCGTTATTGCTCAAGCTGATGCCGTTGTGAAAGGCCAAACCGCGGCTTCTTCTTACAAACCAGCAATACTTGAAAACGGTGTGCGTGTTCTTGTTCCGCCATTCGTTGAATCTGGTGAAGAAATCATTGTTAGAACCGATGATTTTACTTATGTCAGCCGCGCTAAAAACTAAAAATATGGATCCAGAGGTAAGCCTAATTTCTTGTGCTTACCTCTGGATCACTTACCAAATAAGATCAAATGCTTCTTCCTTTCATTAAAATGTCCGGCGCCGGTAACGACTTCGTTATTTTCGATGCGCGCCATGCTAATATTATTCTCACCACTTCACAAATCACTAAAGTCTCCAATCGTGATTATCTTGGATGCGATCAAGTAATCGTAATAAAAGATTCCTCACAGGCAGATTGTTTGATGGAAATTTACAACGCTGATGGTTCATTGTCTGGAGCTTGTGGTAACGCCACTCGCTGTGTTGCCTCAATTTTGATGGAAGAAAAAAAACATCGTGAAGTAAAAATAAAAACTGCTGCCGGAATCTTAAAATGCTGGAAAAGAGGCGATTTAATTTCGGTTGATATGGGATTTCCTAACTTCACTTGGGATAAAATTCCCTTAAGCCACGAAGCTGACAGTCAAAAAATTGCACTACAAGATCTTGAATTTGCCTGTGTTAATGTTGGCAATCCTCATGCTGTAACCTTCATCAGCGATGATTTAAGTGATGAAGATTTTTTTAGAATTGGTCCGAAAGTGGAATGCGATGAAATTTTTCCACAAAAAATTAATGTCGAGTTCGCCCAAATTATTTCTGACGACTTAATCAAAGTAAGAGTCTGGGAACGCGGCGCCGGAGAAACTCTAGCCTGCGGTTCAGGAGCTTGTGCTGTAGCGATTATCGCCATTAAAAAACATTTGGTGAATAAAAATAAAATTACCACACGCTTTAAAGGTGGCGATTTAATGATTGAGTGGAATGGCAATGGCTCAGCAGTTATAATGACTGGGGACTATCAACAAATCAGCGCTGGCGAAATTGAATTATGATAAAAAATAACTCAGCAATTTTTCTGACATTATTTTTTCTGTTCTTACCTAATAATTTTGTTTTGGCCCTGGCGCCAGAAAATCATCTAGCCGACGAAATCCAAGAACAACGCGCCATGAAGCTTTTTTTGGAAGTGCGCTGTTTGGTGTGCCAAGGGCAAGTAATTGAAAATTCTAACACCGAATTTTCTCTTGAGATGCGCAAATTAATCCGCCAAAAAATCCATGATGGCAAAAGTGATGATGAGATTAGAGATGATCTGGTACAAGAATTTGGCAGCGATATTTTAGTTTATTCCGGCTTTAGAAAAAATGATTTCCTGCTGTGGCTATTACCTCTCGCTTTAGCAATTTTGCTACCTCTGAAACTTCTGTTTAGGAAGAAAAATTAGCCTCATTTATCGCCCTTCTATAACTCTCTCAACTGCGAACATAATAAGGTAGCAGAAGCAGTCATTTTATATTTTCAGCAGAGATCTGATTCTGATGAGACTGTCGCAAATCAAAATTTTCTAAGAAGTTTTTGTGATTCAAATTTTTTTGAAAGGTAAGCGTACCCAGATGTACGTGCGTTTCAAAAAAATTTGAATTGCGAAAAATTCGACGAAAAGTTTGATTTGCGACAGTCTCCTGATGAAAGTCTTCACTTTCACCTATCTGATTATTAAACCAGCAACCATAAAAAAACCCGCCACATTTTTCAATGTGACGGGTAAAAAAGTTTTAGATTGTTATATCTAAAACTATTCTTTTGAAAGCCCAGCTTCCTTGAAATATCTCAATGCACCAGGGTGAATTGGAGCAAGATGCCCTTCTTTCACCATATCTTCTTTTTTCAAAGATGAGAATACCGGATGCAAAGTTTTGAAATTATCAAAATTTTCAAACACTGCTTTGGTCATATTATAAACCACATCAGATGGAACTTTCTCAGAAGTAACAACCCCTGCTTTTACGCCGAAAGTATCAACATTGCTTTGGTTACCAGCGTACATTCCACCAGGAATAACAGCTTTTACGTAGAACGAATTCAACTTGATCAATTTATCAATCGTCTCTTTATCAATGCTTAGAATTCTGGTTCTGCAAGTTTGAGTAGCTTCTTGCAACACACCATTAGGGTTTCCAGCGGCATAAATCATAACATCAATCTTGCCATCACATAAAGCTTTTGGCTGCTCAGATGGTTGCAAATATGTGACTGCCGAGAAACTGGCTTTAGTCCAATTTTTAACTCCCATTAGAACTTCCATTGTAGCATACATGCCAGAACCTTGAGGACCAAAATTGACTCTCTTACCGACGATATCATCCAACTTTGTAATGTCAGATTTTTCAGAAACCGCCATAGTGAAAGTTTCGGTATAAAGCGAAAATACCGATCTTAATTCTTTGAAAGGTTTTTGGTCAGCAAAAAAACCGGTGCCGTTATAAGCGTGATATTGCCAGTCAGACTGCACAATACCAAAATCAATAGTACCATTTCTAATAGCATTTAAGTTAGAAACTGAGCCGCCAGTTGATTCAACCGAGCATCTGATACCGTGCTCCTTTCTGCCACGATTAAGTAAACGACAAATCGCGCCACCAGCAGGATAGTAAACACCAGTGATGCTTCCCGTTCCAACTGAAATATATTTTGTTGATGCAATTGCATCATCAGCAAATGTAACGACCGATAAAGCTAATAATACTTTTAAGAAAGTTTTTTTCATTTATAGACGGGGGAAATAGTTGAAAGAATAGCCAGGCTGTAGGATGGCAGACAATGGTGAATAGATTTTCACGGCCCAAAATTGGAGATTTTTTTTAAAAGTCAAAATCTTTTTAAAAAATATAACTCACCAAGCTATATATAAATTTTGATTAAAAAAATTTTCACCTTTTTCAAACATGAGGAAATTATCCCCTTACGACAAGTATAATGGGAAAACAAAAAATTTCCTGTAACTTACCTAAATCCTCCGGCGCTTTGCGCCACCTCCTTTTTCAAAGGAGGGAACTGGATGTAAAACCTCCTTTGAAAAAGGAGGTGTCACGCCCTGCGTGACGGAGGATTTAAGCGAGTTACAGGAAATCTAATTTTAAAAAAGAAGTGACCAGCAAAATCCTGTTGCCGTAACCCCCGCAATTATCCCACAGAGCAAAAGCAATTTTGTGAAGCCTATTAAATAAATTTTCACCGGTTAGGATCTTGACATTAAGAATAGCACTTTATACCGTGACTTCGAATTATTGTTGGTCGCGCTTACTCCTTGAAGCTTTCCGCAGGTACTTTATTTATCTTTTTAATTAAGGTCACATCAATTCAACCACACACAAAAAACCGAATCTCTGTGTTATTAATCTAAATAATAGTAAGTTATGAAACTTTGGCAGCAAGTTCTTATTGGCCTTATTTTGGGTGTTGTAGCGGGTCTTGTTTTGGGAGAAAAGGCAGCAGGTCTTAAAATCTTCGGCACCATTTTTATCAGCCTGATTAAAATGGTCATCGTTCCTCTCATCTTCTTCGCATTACTTTCTGGCATCACTTCCATGCACGGTCAAGGTAACTTTACCAGAGTTGGTTTAAAAGGTTTTAGTGCCTATATTTTTACTGCAATTTTCGCCGTTCTTATCGGACTTTCTGCCGGCATCTTATTTAAACCAGGAATGGGAGTTGACTTACACTCTATTCTTTCAACTTCAACGACATCTGACGTCGTCAGCAAAACTCCTCCTACAATCACTGAGTTTTTGCTTAACTTAATTCCGGTTAACCCACTAAATTCAATGGTTAGCGATAATTTCTTGCAAATCATCGTATTTTCCATCTTCACTGGTATCACCATCAATTTGATCGGCGATAAAGGAAAACCATTAAAAGATGTAATTTTTTCAGCTTCACAAATGGCCTTCAAGATGATCGAGTTAATCATCAAACTTGCTCCTCTTGGTGTGTTCGGTTATATT
Source organism: uncultured Rhizobium sp. (assembly GCA_964537735.1). Classification (GTDB taxonomy): domain Bacteria; phylum Pseudomonadota; class Alphaproteobacteria; order Rickettsiales; family UBA1997; genus UBA2645. The sequence continues at coordinate 87,057 of CAZICL010000001.1, forward strand.
GCTTGGGTTGTTGGAACTCAGGGCTTAGAAATTCTGCAATCACTAGCTAAATTGATCGTGGTCGTTTTGGTCGCCTGCGCTTTCCAATATTTAGTTTTTGGTTTGATGATTTTAATTTTTGCTCGCATATCACCTCTGCCTTTCTATCGCAAAATCCTTTTCACCCAATCAATCGCTTTTGCCACCAGCAGCAGCAAAGCTACTCTTTCAACAGCGATGACTCAGCTGCAAGAAAAACTTGGCGTTTCTAAAACCAACTCCAACTTTTTAATGCCTCTTGGAGTCTGTATTAACATGGATGGTACTGCAATTTATCTTGGTATTTGCGCTCTTTTCTTCGCTCAATCTTATGGTATTGACCTGACAACTCAAAACTACATCATGTTAATTTTAACCTGTACTCTTGGTTCAATGGGCGCTGCCGGAATTCCAAGCGGTTCAATCATTTTCATGAGTATGGTCTTGTCTTCCGTCGGATTACCAATCGAAGGAATTGGAATTATCCTTGGTGTTGACCGTGTTCTTGATATGGTTAGAACTACAATCAATATCACCGGTGATAGTGCTATTACTCTAATTGTTGATAAATCTGAAGGAGCTTTGGATGAAAAGATGTACTACAAAAAAGACGTCTAAACACAAAATGATAAGAACATTAATTGGCTACGCACAGTGTTTCGTCACTGGCGTAGCTTTTTTATTTTTAGCACCAAATGTTAACGCTGCTGATAAAACTGCGCTGCTAAAAAAATATTCCACAGATCTCGAGCAGGTTGAGAACTACCTCAACAATATTCACAATTTGTCAGCAAAATTTGTGCAAGAAAGCTCTGAGGGCAGTCTTGCTGAAGGCAAACTTTACCTTTCACGCCCGGGCAAAATGCGTGTCGAATATGATGGTCAGCAGAAAATCCTCATCATTGTTAATGGATCAATATTATCTTACTCCGATCTTGAGCTGGAAGAAACTTCATATCTAAGTACCAACACAACTCCTGCATCATTCTTAACCCGCGCCAATATTTCTTTCTCAGCCAAAGACGTCGAAATCACCGACATTAAAAAATCCGACCAGCAACTAAAAATTTCCGTCATTAAAAAGAACCGCACTGAAGCTGGAGAATTTAGCGTCATCTTTACCACCAACCCCTTAAAATTCGTCAGAATGGAAGTTAAAAATGACCTCGATCAGATCACTAGCATCACTTTGAAAGATCCCGATTTTTCCAAGCCGATCGCCAATAATCTGTTCGTCATAAAAAACAGAAACATACCAAATTAATGGCTGCTGATTTTTCCAGTTCCAATAAGAATAATAAAAAACGCCGCATCATCAGCGAGATCAACATCACGCCTTTCGTCGATATTTTGTTGGTATTACTAATTATCTTCATGGTTGCTGCACCAATGATGACAAGCAGCATCAATGTTGATTTGCCAAAAGGTGCCACCACTCCGGTTAACGAAAAAGTTCAACCAGTAGCAATTTCCATAAAATCCGACGGTACAATTTTTGTTCAGGATGATTCCACCAAACTCACTGCCCTTCCTTCAAAATTGCTGGAAGTGACCGGGCATAATTTAAACAGTAAAATTCAGGTACGCGCCGACAAAAAAATTGATTATGGACGCGTTATGGACATCATCAAAACCGTCAATGTGACCGGCTTTACTCAGGTAGTTTTAGTTACCGAACTGACTCAATGATCAAAAATATTCTCTATTCCTTATTCCTGCATTTTCTGTTACTATTGTTGGTTTATGCCAATTTTAACCTACAAAACATTAATGAAGATAAGGCCAATGAAATTTCGGTCAGTTTGATTTCGATGTCTGGCAGCAAAGATTTTGATCACAACAAAACTGCTGCAGATGATATGCAGGTTAAAACCCCCAATGACTCTGCCAAAGAAGCAACTAAAGAAGCTAAATCACAAAAAGAGTCGAAGAAAAATCAGGTAGCGTCACTGCCCCAAAAAAAATCAAAAGCCAAACCAACTAAATCAATCGTCAAACCCACTGAAACTAAAAGCGCCACACCGATAAAAGAGATCGAAAAAATCGAAAAAAAACCGGAAGAAAATATTCAAGATCAGAAAGACGATACTGATAAAGAGAATCCTGAAGATAAAAAAATTGAAGAACCAAAAAAAGAACAAGATGCCGGCGTCGAAAAGCCCAAACCACAACGCCAAGACTCTGACAATAAACAAGATTCCAGCACAGAAGATGCCACCTCTCAAATCAATAATTTAGAAAATATTGACTTGTCAGTACGCGAAAAATTCAACATTCAATCACAACTACAACGCTGTTATTCACGTGCTGTTTTGGAAAGCGGTTTTGATATTAAAGGCAATATTATGCTGCCAATTTCAATCACTGAAGAAGGAGTTATTAACTCGGACATTGACGATGTGATTAACCTGGAAAGATACAATGATCCCAATGATCCCAATTATAAAATAATGGTGGACAACGCCAGAAGAGCCATCGAATTATGCAGTCCCATCCGCAATTTGCCGGTGGATAAATATGAAATTTGGAAAACTATTATTTTAGAATTTGGCGACAAATAACTATACTATTATATAACGAAGTGTTTTTGAGGAAAAATTGCGACGGAAAATGAAAGCTGTATCAAGTGATACAGCGTCATTATCCGAGCAAATTTTTACCAAAAAGACGAAGTTAGATGAGAGTATAAATACTTAGTTTGGTATACACCAAAAAAACGTTTGACAGCTCAAGTGATGAAAACAAAGATCATTGCAACTTTTAATTCTTTCTTAAAAAAACATGAAAAATACAAATCTTCTCCCTCAAGAGTTGGAAAATCACCTTCCTAAAGAAGCGATGCAAGTTCTTAAAATTCTTGATGAATTAGAAAATTTCACTGCCGAGCTGCGCAAGAAGGTCATCTCTGAACTCAAAACCAACAACAACTCCGTTCATCTTAAACTTGATGAGATGTAATCTCTGATCACAGCTATTTGAAATTAAATACCAATCATGGATAAATGATGCGATTTAAGATAATATGGCAGAAAGATTTTATAGTAGTTTGTGTAACTTAGCCAAAGATCGCCAAGTAATTATTTTAGAAAATGAAAATCCTTCAACTAAAGTAATAGAAAAAATAAATTATGTACACTTCACCAGAAACGCAGAATTTGGAAGATATGGTTTTATACTACCTATTATTAAAGAGGAAAAGAACACTTAAAAATTAACTCCTTTTTGATCCCTTAAAGCCGCATAAAGCGACGAATGATTAAGAAGAATATCAATTATTCCATTCCGCTTCAGAATTTCCCCCATAATACATCATCCGTTGGACCTATTTCTACTATAACATAGCTTCTTAATAAAGATTGCCCTTATTTTAGAGATATAAAATAATTGACTTTTACCGTTTTTGATGATTTCATATCATCTGAATTAGGTTATTACTTATTTAAAGGATATGATAAATTTCTCAGATTATTTGAAACAGCTACGAAAATCTGGCCAGATTTCTTTTACTGCCGATCAGGCTGCAAAAGACTTGCAAACATCAAAAAGTAATATCCTTGTTGCAATTAGTTACATCAAAAAACAAGGCGACCTTATCAGTCCCGCGAAAGGTTTTTACATCATAGTCCCTCCGGAACATCAGAAATTCGGCTGCATCCCAGCTGAAGAGTTAATCCCAATTCTCACAAAACATCTCAAAATTAACTACTATTCGGGCCTGCTCACAGCCGCAATGTATCATGGTGCAACTCATCAAAAACCAAATTCATTTCAGATTATCTCCGACAAACAAATCAAAAGAGAGCTGCGTTTTGGAGATGTTTGCATCAAATTCTTCTACAAAAAATCTTTAGCAAATTTACCTCTGGAAGATGTAGTTGTTCGCAGTGGTTATTTAAAAATTTCCTCTCCTGAGTTAACTGTAATGGACTTGCTTTTATACCCTAACCCTAGCGGAGGAATTAATCATACAGCCACAGTTTTATCTGAAATTGCTGAGAAAATTGATCCAATAAAACTAATTGGTCTCGCGAAAAATTCTAAAGGCACTGCTTGGCTTCAGCGCTTGGGATATATCTTAGAAAAAATTGACACCGAAAATAATGATCATCGAGATCTGGTAGTTAATGCAATTATTAATCATCTGTCTGGCCAGAAACTAACTTTTGTAACACTAGTTCCAGAAATTAGTCCCGCAGGCTATGGCCGCTGTAAGAAGTGGAAAATTATCGAGAATACAACAGTTGAGAGCGACCTATGATCCCACAATATTTAATCGAAAAATGGCAAGCAAAGGCTCCATGGCAAAATCTTGATATGGTTGAGCAAGATTTGATCATCAACCGTGCTTTAGTTTGTCTTTACAATAACCAAAAAGTTCAGGACAGCTTGATTTTCCGAGGCGGAACCGCTCTGAATAAAGTTTATTTAAAACCGGCGGCTCGTTATAGTGAGGATTTAGACTTTGTTCAAAAGACTGCTGAATCAATTGGTGAAACGCTTGATGAAATCAGAATCGCGCTGGATTGGCTAGGAAAACCGTCTTCAGAAAGAACCGCACGATCAGTAAAGTTGGTTTATAAATACACCTCCGTCAGCAATTTCAAAATGAAGCTGAAGATCGAAATTAACATTCTAGAACACTTCCAAATCAAAGAAATTGGCAAAACTCCTTTTGAATTTGAGTCGGAGTGGTTTAGCGGAAATAGCGTAATTTCTGTTAATCAGATAGAAGAGTTAATGGCCACCAAAATCAGAGCGCTTTATCAAAGAAGAAAAGGCAGAGACCTATTCGATTTGTGGTATGTTTTTAGCAGAAATTTGGCCGATATTGATGAGACCATCAGAATCTTTAAGAAATATTGCGAATGGGAAGGAATAACAGTCTCTCAAACAATGTTTCAAAACAACTTAGATCTCAAAAAACTCAATCGAGATTTCAGGGTGGATATGGATGTACTTTTACCTTACAAAATCGAGTGGGACTTTGATGAAGCGTTTGAGTTCGTTTTAGAAAAAATAGTCCAAGAACTAGGCGATTCATGAACAAAGACGAGATAAATTTTGTCCCTGATTGTTATTTAAATCTTGCTCGTAACTTCCTTCAGCCTCTCTTGCTCTGCCGCAATATTTCTGGCGATGCCAATTCCAATCAGCAAATTAACAGCAAACACAGCCAGAATACTCACCATAATTACCAGCACTTCATTCATATTTTCATTTCCCAAAGACAGCGCCACCATCAGAATTAAAAAACTGCTGTAAGAAACCGATAAACAAGAAATTTTGCGTACATATTCTTGAAATAAAAACAATCCCAAAAACCCGATCAGGCATGATAAAATCAGCAATGCGCAAATAATCAGAAAACCGAAAGTCATATTTTGGAAGTTTAGTATTTTGGATTGCGAGACTGTTGCAAATTCGCTTTTGCAAAAAATTTTTTCGCATCTAACCTAACTTCCAGTAACTCACCACAAATCGCAAACTTAAAATCAAAAATCTTAAATTATTTTATGACTATCCGCGTTGCTATCAACGGCCTGGGCAGAATTGGCCGCTGCGTTACCCGTGCAATCTTTGAAGACCCCAAATATTCCAACATCGAACTAGTTGCCGTCAATGGTCCGGCTGCAGTTGAAACTCACATTCATCTTTTAAAATATGATTCAATTCACGGTCGCTTTTCCAAATCAGTTTCTGGTTCTGAAGGTGAATTGGTAATTGATGGTAAAAAAGTTCAATTGTTTGGTGAACGAGATCCCAAGAAACTACCTTGGGCTGATTTGAAAATTGACGTAGTTTTGGAATGTACCGGTGCTTTCACTAAATATGACGACGCCGCACAGCACATCACTGCCGGTGCCAAAAAAGTTATTATTTCCGCTCCAGCCAAAGAAGATTCTGTTAAAACCATTGTTTACGGCGTCAATGATGACAAGCTTACCGACCAAGATAATGTTTTCTCAGTTGGTTCTTGCACCACAAACTGTCTGGCGCCAGTTGCAAAAGCTTTAAATGACGCTATCGGAATTGAAAAAGGTTTCATGACTACAGTTCATGCTTACACCAATGACCAAAATGTGGTTGATAATTCTCACAAAGATTTGCGCCGCGCTCGTGCTTGTGCCATGTCAATGATTCCAACTTCAACCGGTGCGGCCAAAGCCATTGGTTTGGTATTACCAGAGTTAAAAGGTAAACTTGACGGCGGCGCAATTCGCGTGCCCACTGCTAACGTTTCCATGGTTGATTTAAACTTCATCGCCAAACGCGATACAACAAAAGAAGAAGTCAATGAAGCCTTAAGAAAAGCCGCCTCTCAAGGCCGCATGCAAGAAGTATTGCAAATTGTTGACGAACCTTTGGTTTCCATCGATTTCAACCACACTGGTTACAGCTCTTGCTTCGATACCACCCAAACTAAAGTCTTGGGCGGCAACATGGTTAAAGTTGCCTCTTGGTACGACAATGAATGGGCATTTTCACTTAGAATGTTGGACGTTACCAACTTGCTAAAATAATTCTGTAAAAAATTTTTATAGTTCACCAACCCCTGATACAGCTAGTCAAAATCAGATTTTCGCCAGTGGCGAAAATCTGATTTTATCTCCTCTCAGGCATAATTAAAAAAATGAGGTGCTTTTTTAATTATGCCTCCTCTCAACTTCATTTTTTCTGGATAGTTTTTTTGCAGACGTCTCTGCAAAACTATTACTTGGAGTCTCTGTGGTTGGTTTTTTCTCGGCTTCTTCTTCAGCTTTTAATTCGGCAGCTTTTTGTGTTATCTGTTGGCGAATTAGTTCACCTTCCTGCTTAAAACCAACCAGATATTTATTCTGCAAAAACTGCGGGAAATGTTTCTCTACAATCAGAAAAGTTGCTAACTTAGCAGCTTGAAGCTCACAATCTGGTATTTCGACCAGAGCAGTAACTTCCTCTGATTCAGAGCCATAATGGTTGCGCACAACTTCCCAAGAATCTCTTACCTTTTTGCCATTATGGTAAAATTCCTCCATAATCTTTTTTACCAATCCAGTTGGTGAAATATAATGTTTGTTAACCTCTTTATCTTGAAAAACAGTACTAGCATCAGCCCCTTGTGCCACGTGATCAACACCACTTTCTCTGGCCAAAACCGGATGACTAATATGTCGGCTAAATACTGAAAAAATCACCCGCAAATCCACAGCAGAAATTACCGAATCAACCACTGCAAGACGGGCATGAGTTCCAATATTAGCATAACATCCATCTTCGGTAACATGCGCCATCGACATAAATCTATCCAAACCCTGCTCACTATTTAGCAACTTGGCCAGCAAAAATTTATCGCGATTAAAGAAGTCGCACAAAACTTTTTGCTCTTCTGGATTAATTTTATTTTCACGACCAAAAATACTTTCAAAAAAGTCAGCCACTTCAACAGCACTGCAGGTTTCTTTTTTCAGCAAACCACGAAACTGCATGGTTTTTTCTTGCAGATATTGCTGACGTTTTTGCTGGTTTAACTCAGCAAATTGAGCCTCATCAACTGCTTCGTTTTTTGCAGCATACTGCCTTTTCTCCAGCGCTTCACTTGCTCCAAAAGTAAAGTTATCTATTTCGTTTAGTGGAAAATTTGGCAATTTTATTCTTTTCGACAACAAACCAGAAACCTCCGTTACAGAAGGCAAATCGATGCTTCTGTGGGAAGATAATTCACCACCATTAACTAAGAATTGTAACTGCTCTGTTTCTCGATCAAGAACCAAAACTTTGTGATCGGATGGCACAAAATTTCTGGCCATTTCGGACAATATTTCCGGCTGCAAAAGCGATTGAAATAATATCAGACCATCTTTCTGCAAGTTGTAGTAAGAAAAAAGATTAGCCAAGCTGACCTTTTCAGCTTTAACACCTTTAAATTCTTGTTTGAATGTTTTCAGACCTTCTCTTGTTAGAGATTGCGCCACATTTGAACCCTGCAATATCTCAGCAACTGATTGATAATTTTCCGAAAGATGTTTGCTCGTGCAGTCTAAAACTTCATTACTGCTCAGTGTGATTTTTGCCTTGATCGCAACAATAACATCCCAAGCCCTCTCTCTATCTGCAACATCTGTAACAAAGCTAAGAAAATCAGCTTTTCCCGCTTGTATTTTTGACTTATCAAAAACCTTTATTGCTTGAACTACAGCCTCACTCTGCAAATCAATATTATTGGGAAAAAGATCACGACATAATTCAGGAAATTTTCCCACTGGAATATTTGAATGCGCATATGCGTCAACAATTCCCCTAACATCATAAACATTACTTCCCACTATTCCTGCTCTCACAAGATTGGCAAAATCTTCTGTTGATCTGTTTTCATCAAGAAGATATCTGTCAACTAATTGCGATTTCAATCCTTCATCTTTGATTTGAGAGCGAATATCTGCAAGCTCGGCAATGGTTTGTGTCTGGCTAGAATTAAAAAACCACTCCACTCTTAATACTTCTCTCTGATCATCAGACTTTGCTAGTCCCAATGCAAAATTGAAATCCTCTGTTGTTCTGGCTGATTTTCCAACCCATGAACTCAATATGTTACCTTCCATACTTCCATAGAGGTTCAATAATTGATCATTAGCCACTAATTCAAATACAAACTGAAGATCCTCTTTCGTGCAGCCATCTCGTGCTACCCAATTTTCTAATAAAGGAAGCTTTTCCCGAACTTTATTTCCAAAATTCCCCAATTCTAAAACATTCTGCAGATCATCTATGGTTCTCGCTGGCTGAACAATCCATGAATCTAATACCCAGCCTTTCATGTCACTATGTAAATAATCCCAAACTGCCTTTATTTCTTCAAAAGTTGTCTGTGGTTTTGCCTGCCATTTTGCTTCTCCAGAAATATAATCAGCGATAGAAGATGCGGCAATTGTGGCATGACTTACATTTGCATGTTGGTTTTTGTTTATGCGGGGCAAAAATTCCGTTACATCTTCAACAGTTCTTTGTGGCCTTATCTCCACATCTCCTCTTACTTCTTGCTTAGAAGTGGTAAGCCAATTCAATATTATTGTTGATTCAGATTCAGCTCCTATCAATTGACAGGCTGATTCTAATTCAGCCTTTGTTCTTTGCGGATGTTCCACCCAAGCAGTTAATATTTCTAATTTTTCTCCCTTTCTCTCCTCACTGAGGTAAGGCAACAACTCCTGCAATTCTTCAAAAGGTCTTTGCAGATTTTCTTTATAACTAGAAGACAAAGAACCAGAGAGTCTCACCTCAGCAATAGATGACTTTATCGACTTACCTGAATCATTATCAGGAATAATATTTAAAATAGTTCTGATGTCCTCAAAACTCATTTCATCTCTTATTCCTAAAATAATATGAGAATGATCAGGTTCCTGATGACGTTTAAAAATCCAAGAATTTATAACTTGCGGTATCGCACCATCCAGAATATGAGGCACGATGGCATTGATCTCTGCAAAAGTTTTTTCAGACTTTATTCTCAAATTCCGTCTATTTTGATCGTAATCGGACAAATAACATTGAGCCATTTGTGATTTTATTTTTGGATCTTGCACCAAAGGCAAAACATTCTGCATCTCATCACAGCCAATTTGTTCACCCTCTCTTGCTTCACTCCAAACATCAAAAAGCTGTTTTCTTTTTTCAATATTTGTGAATTGCTTAAAAACAAACTCCAAATCTTCAATCGATCTCTGCCCATTTCCAATCCAATTTGATGCAATTTCCAACCTATCAGCGCCAGTCACACGTGCCGTAACTAAAGAAGCACCAAGTGCTGCTCTGTCAGCATCAGAGCTAACATTTGCAGCTCCCAAATATCTTCCCACACGTCCTATAGTTCTCATAACCAACTCCTCTAATTTTAAAAATTCACTATTTTAGCAACGATAAAAACAAAAATTCGTATTACCATATTGGCGTATTTCCAGAAGTTTTAATTTAGGGAAATTTATCAAGTCTTTGCTTGTCTGCATTTCCACCACAATCAATGAACCAGTTTTTATCCAGCCATTCTCAGTCAAATTTTCCACAATCAAGAAATAATCCTCAGCGTAAGGTGGATCGATAAAGACCAGGTCAAAAAATTTATTATTTTGCGGCAGTTTTTTGGCGTCCGCACATAAAATATCACAATCATTTTCAACTCTCAGCGCTGCAGCATTTTTCTTCACCACTGCCAAATGCTGCCGATTTAAATCAACAAAAGTAACAGACTTTGCGCCACGCGACAAGCTTTCAAACCCAACAGCACCAGTGCCACAACACATGTCCAAAACTTCAGCGCCCTGAATTTCAAAACCAATTTCTTTAATAAATTTGCCCACCGACAAAATATTGAAAAGCGCTTCACGATTTTTGTCAGTGGTGGGACGCAACTGCAAATGATCGGAATTTGCTAAAGCACGACCGCGAAATTTTCCGGCAACAATACGCATCAACTATTCCTCAAAACGCTGTTTATCAGCGTAATAAATGCCCAATAATTTAACATGTTTGGAGAAAAATCCCAACTCTTCCAAAGCAAGTGCCACATGCTGCTGGCTTGGATGTCCTTCAATTGAAATAAAAAATTGCGCCTGTTTGGAAACACCTCCCGGAATATAACTTTCCAGCTTCACCATGCTCACACCGTTAGTGGCAAAGCCGCCCAAAGCTTTGTAAAGTGCACCGGGAATGTTGCGAATCGTGAACACCAAAGCCGTAATCACCGGCGCAATTTTAGGATCACAAACCGCCGGCTCTTTGGCGATAACAATAAAAATCGTCACATTGTCATTGCCAGAATCCTGCATATTTTCTTTGATGATTTTCAGACCGTAAAGATCAGCCGCCATTTTCGAACAAATCGCCGCTTGCGATTTATCGCCCTGCTCGCTGACAAATTTTGCCGCTTGTGCCGTATTAGAAAATTCACGCGTTTTCATGTTCAAATTGCGCAAATTTTCCTGACATTGCATCAAAGCTTGCGGATGAGACAAGACTTCTTTGACATCTGCTAACTCTGCGCCCGCGACTCCGGCCAAATTGTGCGAAATTTGAAAAAAATGTTCAGCCACAATCGAAACCTGATGCTTTTGCAATAAAGCATGAATTTCCGAAACACGTCCGGCGTAAGAGTTTTCTAGCGGAATCATGCCATATTCCACCTCGCCTTTTTCAACGGCCTCAAAAACATCAAAAAAAGTTGGGAAAGCTTGAGCTTCAAAATCAGCATAAAATCTTTGGCAAGCCAAGTTAGAGTTGGCGCCGAAGGTTCCTTGAAAAGCGATTGATTTTTTCATAAATTAAGAAATTGACATTGATTCAGACCAAAAGATAATCGCTGCCAATCCAACAAAATCAATATTTTACAACAACTTTCTCAATAACAATGTCACAGAAATGGGCGGTAGATTCTTGGCGTAATTTACCAATCAAACAGCAACCATCCTACGAAGATACAGCGTTGCTACGCCGTGCTGAGAAACAGCTAAGCAATTTTCCACCTTTAGTTTCAGTAGATGAAATTGAAAAACTAAAAGCCGAGCTGGCTTCGGTAGCCAAAGGACAAGCCTTCTTATTGCAAGGCGGCGACTGCGCTGAAAGCTTCACCGAATTTTCGCACGACAATCTCAAAAGTTTTTTCCGCACTGTCATGCAAATGACCATCGCCTTGATGTATGGACTGAACAAACCCGTGGTCAAGGTTGGTCGCATCGCCGGACAATATGCCAAACCGCGATCTGACGGCAATGAAACCATCAACGATGTCACTCTGCCCAGCTATCGCGGCGACATCGTTAACGCCATCGAATTTGAAAAAAACGCCCGCCACGCCAATCCCCAAAGATTGGTTGAATCTTACTTTCATTCCGCTGCATCACTAAATTATCTACGCTCTCTTGCTTTGGGTGGTTATGGCAATTTAGAAAAAGTTAATAAATGGAATGAAGAATTTGCTCATTCATTAAGCAGTAAAAAACACACCGAAGAAGTGATTGGTGAAGTTAATAAAATTCTCAACTTCATGCGCGCTTGCGGCCTTGATTCTAAAAGCCTGCCTCAGCTTACCACTGCCAGCTTTTTCACTTCTCACGAAGCTTTGTTATTAAATTATGAAGAAGCTTTCACCCGCCAAAATAAAGACTCTGGCAAGTTTTACGACTTAAGTGCTCACATGCTGTGGATTGGCGATCGCACTCGTCACCCCGACGAAGCCCATGTTGAATTTATGCGCGGCATCAGCAATCCAATTGCCTTCAAAGTTGGACCTTCAATCAAAAAAGAAGAATTGTTGCAACTTTTGGAAATCTTAAATCCAAACGATGAAGCCGGTCGCATCACTTTAATTTCGCGCATGGGTGCTGCCAAAGTGAATGATTTATTACCACCTTTGGTGGAAGCAGTAAAAGCTTCCGGACGCACTGTGGTCTGGTCTTGTGACCCGATGCATGGCAACACTATCAAATCGTCAAATGGTTACAAAACCCGCAAATTTGATGACATTCTAAGCGAGATAAAATCTTTCTTCGCCATTCACAAAACTTTAGGAACTTACGCCGGTGGAGTACATTTTGAAATGACCGGCCAAGACGTTACCGAATGTCTGGGCGGCAACCAACAAATTGCCGAGGGCAACCTGAAAGACCGCTATCATACTCATTGCGATCCGCGTTTGAACTCGTCGCAAAGTGTGGAATTGGCATTTACGATTGCACAAGATTTAGCCAGTAATTTTTAACTTTTTTTAACCAAAAAAATAACCACATAAAAACCAGAGCGAAAAAAGCTAATAATTTTTGAAGATCAAAAAATTCGCCGTAACTGGCACAATGACGAATGGTATTTTTCAATTATTGATATTGTCGCAGCCCTTACTGAAAGCTCGATTCCAAAAAGATATTGGACTGATTTAAAAAGAAATCTGTGAGGAGGCTGTCGCATAATTTCAAAACAAAATTTTTTAGAAACTAAATGAAAAAACACGGATTTATTGCCATTGTCGGCGCACCTAACGCTGGAAAATCAACTTTGACTAACGCTCTTTTGGGTCAAAAACTTTCTATCGTTTCACCCAAAGTTCAAACCACACGCAACTCCATCAAAGCCATTGTCATTGATGGCGATACCCAAATGGTGGTGATTGACACGCCAGGAATTTTTATTCCGCGTCAGGATAAAATTCTGGAACGCATCATCGTCAAATCGGCCTGGCAAGCTCTGCGCGACTCTGATCACATCTGTCTGGTGATTGATGCTTCACTGGGTATGACCGAAGAGAATATCCGCATTGCGCAAGATTTAAAAAAAGAAAATTGCAAACTGACAGCACTGATTAACAAAATTGATTTGGTCAAGAAAGGCGCAGTTTTGGAAATGATGGTCAAGCTTGTTGAGCTTGGTTTTGAAGATATTTTTCCCATTTCTGCTGCCACTAAAGATGGTTTGGAAAAAGTTAAAAAATTTCTTTGTGAAAAATGTCTGCATCCCAACTGGATTTACGACGAAGAGCAAATCACCGACGCACCAATGCGTTTTATTGCTGCTGAAATTACCCGCGAAAAATTATTCTTAAAACTCAATCGTGAATTGCCTTACTCGCTGGCAGTTAAAACCGATAAATATGAAGTTTTGGATAATGGCCAAATAAAAATTCATCAGACAATTTTTGTCACTAGAGAAAGTCAAAAAAGTATAATTTTAGGCAAAAATGGCACCATGATCAAACAAATTGGTGAAGAATCGCGCCTTGACATTGGTCAAATTAGCGGCGTAAAAACCCATTTATTTTTATTCGTAAAAGTTAAAGCAAACTGGATGAACAGCGTAGAGAATTATGAAATGATCGACGTTGAGAAACTGCCAAAAATTTAATTCACACTTAAAATGACAAATTCTGTTGATCCTCTGGAAGTAGAAAAATTTTCTCGTATCGCCGATGAATGGTGGGACGAACGTGGCAAATTCAAGCCTTTGCATAAATTCAATCCCGCTCGCATTGCCTATTTGCGCGAAAAAATTGAGCAAAAATTTGCTCTCAATTCTGACCTAAAAATTTTGGATATTGGTTGCGGTGGCGGACTTATTGCCGAACCTTTTGCCCGCATTGGTGCTAACGTTACAGCAATTGACGCTTCTGAAAAAAATATTGCTGTTGCGAAAATTCACGCTGAAAAATCAGGGTTAACAATTAATTATCAAAATTGCACTGCCGAAGCTCTGGCAGCAGAAAACAAAAAATTCAATGTGGTCTTCGCCCTTGAGGTTATTGAGCATGTGGCTGATGTTGAGGGTTTTGTAGAAAGTTGTTCTAAGCTGGTAAAACCGGGAGGATTGCTTTTTATCGCCACCATTAATCGCACCGTAAAATCTTTGGCTTTAGCAAAAATTGCCGCGGAATATATTTTGCGCTGGGTTCCAGCAGGAACTCATGATTGGGATAAATTTTTAAAACCTTCAGAGATTAATTTATTTGCTGAAAAATCTCACCTTGAGCTGCAGGAAATTTGTGGGTTTAGCTATAATATTTTTAACGATTCGTGGAAGAGAAATAGCAGTGATATTGATGTCAATTACATGATGTGTTTTACTCGAGATATTTCTTCTTCATACTGAGGTCAACTCAGTATAGCAAAGGTGAGAGAGGACCAAATCTAATATTTATGCACATAGCTCAACATCACACCAACCAACGTCAAAGACTGGTTGCTTTCTTTGGCATTGGCGCGGCTGACATCAACTGAAAAATTATTCATAAATCTATAGCCCAGCGACAGTTGGGTTTGATAGTCTTTAATGTCGCCACTAGTGCGCTGTGGTTGTTTGATGTTACGATAAATTTGCGAAATGCTGGCTGTCCAACCGCTATATTTTGCGATCAATGCCATAGTGGTATAAGTTGCGTTGCGGTCTTTCTCGCCGGTAAAATTATCAATTTTAGTCACTTCCACAAAAGGGATTATCGAAGTGTTATAGGCCAACTTGTACAAATATTCTGAACCAAGAACATATCCGGTTTCGCGCGCTCTGTCATAAATACCATTTTGTTTGACGCCTAAATTTCTATAACCGGCATTGTAAAACCAATTTTCATAACCCAAGAATCTATCACCTTGAATGCTCACCGTGTAAGAAGACAAAGTTCCGGTATTGCCGGCAACGCCGTCAGTGCTTTGTTCACGATCACGACCATTAATTGATCCGCTTAAACCGGTAGTGTCATTAAAAAAAGTATTAACCGAAATTTCCGCACCTTCAAGAAGCGCCGTTACGCCGCCACCGATTTTTTCCCGCAGTTCATAATCTTTGGTAATGTCGGTACTAAAGACACCAATTCTTTTGTTATTTTTATAAGCTGTGCCATAGCTGGGATTGAACTTTCCGACGAAAAATTTCATATCTTCATCTTCATATTGCGCTTTCAACTCTTCCACCAAAAGACCGTTATTGAAATTCATACCGCGATCATCGGACAAGAAAGTTCTGGTACGCTCAGGATTAACTGGATCTCTGGTGGTGTAAACGTCAGATGGGTTAATTCTCCACAAAGTTTTGGCCGACCAGTTTTTGTTAAAGTTCAGCGATAAATCTTGCTCAATGTTAACGTAAGCGTTGTTGGGAGAAATGCCGCTATCATCAGTTGACATGATGCGGTCAGTTTTAAATTGCACTAAAGCTTGTCCAGAAATATTGGGATATTGCTCAGCAACAGCTGAATTAGAAAGCACCAAAAGCGCAGCAAAAATTGATGCGGAAAATACAAAATATTTTTTCATTTTTTAAAAATTGAGTTTGTCAAAAACTAAATTAGCTAACAGTAGCCTGTTATTCTCGTGGCAAAACAACCGTAATTGAAGTTCCAACATTAATTTCACTTTCGATTAAAAGCGAGCCACCGTGTAATTCAATAAAATATTTGGTTAAGTATAAACCAATGCCGGTTCCGGCAACAGCCAAAGTATTTTTAGCACGGAAAAATTTTTGTCCAATCTGCGATAAATCTTCTTTAGGAATTCCAATGCCGTGATCAATCACCCGCAACAGAATCTTTTTTGTACCGCTTTTAGCCAGAATTTTCACCACCGAATCATTTTTTGAATATTTGATGGCATTGGAAATGATGTTGGTAATGGCGTGATCCAACAATTTTTGATCACCGTTAAAATCAGTGGGCAAATCTTCCAGATTGCTCAAAAGCGTGATGTTTTTTTGCAGCATCAAATTGGAATTTTTTTCAATAATATCGAGCACAAAAGCCCTTAAATCAAAAAGCTGTCTTTCAATTTTAATATTGCTCTGACCGCTTTCCATCTTGGCTAAATTCAGCGTGCTGTGGATTAAACCATTCATGCGCGCAATGCCGCTTTTGATGCGTTCCAGCGACTTATCAATGACATCTTCCTTAATATTAAGCGCTCTTAATTTGCGCGTCAGAACTTCTCTGGTGCTGTCAATAATTTGCAGCGGAGTTTTGAATTCATGCGACACCAAAGCCACAAACTCGCTTTGCATTTTGCGCATGTTTTTTTCTTCCTTCAGCGCTTCTTTTAATTGCTTGGTTTTTTCCAATAATTCGTGATTGGAAATCATCACCCGTTCCACTGAGTAAGAACGATCCACCGCAATTGAAAATTGATCGGCAATAGTTTCTAACAAGTCAATTTCGTCAACCAGCCAATTGCGTTTGCTCGATTGGTGAATATAAATTCCGCCATTAACCACGTTGTTAAAAGAAGTGGTAATGCTGATTTGCGAAGTGATGGAATATTTTTCGCAAATTTCTTTAATCGGCTCAAAGTTGGAATCGTTACTGACATCTTCCACAATAATCAGCGAACTTTTTTTATTTTTATTGCCAACCTTTTTGTAAAAATAATTCTGAAAATTGATATATTCGGCCAAGATGCGCAAATTTTCTGGATCAGCGGCATCTTTAAACATGGCTTCGCAATCACTGTTGCAATATTCCACCACAAAATTGGAACTACCTTTGCGATAATCGTGAATCAAACAGCGATCAACTTTTAAATGCTGACACAACATGCGCGAAATTTCATAAGCAATGTCGCGAATCGACAAATCTGAAACGATCAAATAACCCACTTCGCGCAATAATCTTTCATTGCGTAACGCTCGTTCCAGATTTTTTAAAAGCACCAGATTTGATGTGCTCGATACTTCTTCCGCAGTCTTTAATTCAAACTCTTCAAAAGTGAAAACAGCATAATTTTTGCCAAGAAATTCTTCATCTTCCAGCGGTTTGAAAGCGATTTTTAATTTTATTTTACGCTCATCATACTGTTGATTTCCCAAGCTGACAATCACCGAAGATTGGCGAAAATCTTTTACCGCTTTTACCAAACGAATATATTCAATCTGATCTTCGGAAGAATAATCAAAATCAAGATCGTCAAATAAAAAGTCGTAACTTTTACCAATCAGATTGGCTTCGCTGATACCAAAAATTTCGTAAAATCTGGGATTAGCATAAAGGATGGAAAGATAGTTGGGGTTACGCTCTTTTGCCTTACAAATAAAGGCCGCTTCTTCCAGATTGGCGATTTGGTTTTTTAAGTTTTCATCAAGAATTTCTGTTGCGCCACCGTCGATCTCTTCATTAACAATGCTGTTCGCTGGGTTTTGCTGAGAAGTGATTTGATCTAACATGAAAACTGATTTTTGTGCTAAAATTTAGTTTGAGTTTTATTTGAAGCAAGAAATGGCATAACTGTTCTTAGCACACAAGAGCTAGCAGGAACTACCTTCTTATAAAGATACGCATCTAGATTTGGTTTTTCTTCCTTCATCTCCTCTTGGATTTTTCGATCTTTTGCTTGCTGCAGTTTAGCAATTTCTGCTTGCACTGCTGTTAAATTGTCCATCGATGTCAATACCTCTGTTTTTTTACCATCAAAACTTTCAAATTTCACATTGAGAGCATCATTTACTGACGTAACCCTAATCCCCTTATCCGTAGTACGATCATTTGCACCCAACTCAGTCAGCACAAAACTTTTTTCTTTTTGATCATAAGAGATAAGGTATTTAACTTCTTGCGCTGTTGGTGCACTACCAACTGTAATTGTAAGTTTACTACCCTCATGATCATTACCATCTGTAAACCAACTTAAATCGCTAACAATTTTACTATTAGCTTGTTGTGGCGGTGTCGGTGTCGTATCTAATTTTTTTCCTGCAGAGTTAGCATCCTTATTTTCAACCACTATATCATGCATGGCTTTAATAGCAGGACTATAACCTCTTTCCACTAATGCTTTGTGAGCTTCTAAGGATTCTTGCAATGCTGGAACTTTTATAGCAGTAGCACCTACAGAACCTGGGATTTCTTTACCTTCCAGCGCTGCCTTTTTAATACACTCAGCCGCAGCAAACGCAGCTGGTTTGTATTCTATAGCTGCTGAATCATAACATCTTTTAGCCTCCACCAAATTAATCGTTCCGTCCACAAAACCTTTCTCATAAAAACTGCCCGCCAAAGCTCTGAGATGTGGATGAGAATTTTCTTTAAAAGTTTCACATTTACTTTTAGCAAACTTCTTTAATGCAGCAAGAACAAGTTTATTATCCTTTGCAGGAAGAACCAATCCGTCGCTATAAAAATATTCTATATTGTGGGCACCATGATTTTCATCAATATCATCTCCTTTACTGAATTTTGAGATACCAAGAAAATCATTAACAATTTGTTTAGATTGTCCTTGTTTGGCTGTCCCACCCAAAGCGTATTCGACCTTCTCTCTCAAATGATTAATGTCCTCAATATTCAACCCAGTTGTTTGTTGCACTGATTGTTCTTCATTACTTGCACGTACTATCTTCATGGTTTCCCGCAACAGAGGATTATTATTTAATCCGCCTGATTCGAAATACAGTTTACCTTTTTGCAATTTACAAAGAGTTCCGTCAGAATAAATCTCAAAACCTTCTTCACATTTACCATTAATACTAACGGTAAAACCACTATCAAACCTTGTTTTAAATGGGGTGATTTTATATTTTTGCTCTGTTTCTCCAAAATTACCCGGCTGATTTATCTTTATCTCTCTTCCATTATCACAACCAACATATTGTGTTAACTGCTCAAACATATCAGCCAACTTAAGATTGGCAGAAGATTCTGTTTTCACGTCAACATCATACCCACCAATACTAACTTTTCTTTTCTCACATAATTCCGCAAATTTTCTCATCGAGTTAATATCACCAGCTCTAATACCAGATGTATAACTTTCTTGAGCTTTCTTAAAATCTGGAGCAGTAACAGATGTTATTCCTCCCTCTTCATAAAACTCACCAATTTTAGAATAAGCTTGTGGTCGTTGAAGTTTTATTGTATCGAAAGTAATGAAAGCTTCTTCTTTTTTATCTTTATCACCAGAGTCTTTCTTAATAGAAGCTATCTGATATCTAGCATTAAAAGGAATGTCTGCATCATCTGATATTCCAGTTACTGTTGCAAACTGCGTAGCATCAAGAGCACAACCTCTTCCCTGCAAACTCGCATTTGTAAGGGCTACAGTAGCCGGAATAAATTTTGCCTCAGAAGATTTCTTAAACAATGTTAAAGCCGAGGAATCATTTCTTGGCGTTTCTTCACAACCAATACTATACATCAAACCAAGGTGATATTGCGCCGGGGCATAGCCCTTCTCTTGTGTTACTATTACTGGAGATGTGGACTTACCTGATACAACATCAATCGATTTTTTCTCTTGATTGAGAACTTCCTGAACCACACCGCCACTTGCCGCTTTAAAACATTCTGCCGCTTTGTTATGATCTTTTTCAACACCAACACCATTTAAATAAAATAAACCAGCCAAGTCTTTTAAATGAAGGTCTTCACTCTTTTCAAACTCTTCAATTCTCTCAGCAGCATATTTCGTGAAATATGCTCGCTCTTTCTCTGAAAGAGACTTCATGAAATCATCTTTTGATCGTCTTCCATATTGGGCAATGACAAATTCATCCTTCTTCAGATCGCAAGAAATACTTAGAAATTCTCTTACAAGTCCTTCAGCTTTTGTCTTTCTGTCCACATCTGTTTTACCATCTACAAGTTGAAATAATTCTTTATTGTCAAAGCCAACAGATGTCAAACCAAGACTTTTCTTAGCATCTTCCAGATTATTTATTTCTACTCTGTAAAGTTTCGCAAGCTCTGCCATCGCTTTTACAAAGTTAGAATCAGCAAACCCTTCTGCTAACTTTTCCTCTCTGCCTCCTACAACTCGATAAACTTGGTCGCCTTCCTTTTCACCAATTCTCACATGCCATTCTGTTTCTTGTGCATATGTTGTCTTATTGCTTCCAGGAAGTAGTTTTCTTTTAATTACAAAGCCTTTCTCAAAATCAAGATCAACCTTATATTCGTTATTCCATAGTTTCCCGTCTCTTTGCAATAATTGCTGATCACTTGCAGCAGCTTGTAAAAGCAATTCAATAGTGGATGCTTCGGTCGCATTTGGAGCAGAATATGTTGTATCAGCCAAACAACGCGCATAGTTCTCAAGAGCATCTTTATTACCATGTCTTGCGGCAAGACGATAATGAGCACCTGCATTATTTACATCAGACTTCTCATAAATAATACGACCCAGATTATTTTGGGCATGAGAATTGCCACGTTCGGCTAACTTTACAAAGATATCATCAGATATATCTGCTAACCGTGCAGTATTTACGTTTTGTGATGTTAGGGCTTGGATTGCAACAACATTGTTTCTAATAAAGACAGCCGCCAAAGATTTCTGCTGTAACTTATTAGCTACTCTAGCTCCAAAATCATCTGTTACTGACTTTCCACCAATATCAACCACAACCGCTGTTTCTGAAGTTTTAAATTTCGTCTCACCCTGACATCCATTAATTTGTAAAATCGCAAAATTTTTGAACAACTGCTTTACTGCTTCCGGCAATTTAGAACTTAGATCAAGAGGATACTCAGAACCAGTTAAATCTTTACTCTTTCCTTTAGAAATACCCAAGAAATCATCAACGATATCTTCTGCTCTGTGTTGTTGTGGTATTAACTCTCGAACCATAGAAGATAATCTATCCCTAACAGCTTTCAAATCCCTCTGCGCTTCAGCTTCTTGTATTCTTGCCTTAAATAAACTATCAGCTTCTATTAATTCCTTTGCAGTTAATTCGGCAAATTTTCCGTCTGATCCTCTAATTTTTACAAATTTTTCAGAGTTTTTATCCTCAAATAAATAATACTTACCATCAATTAGGAAAGGCTCATCATTAGTTTTAGAAAGATCACCAGCTTTAACCCCTTTTAGCTCATTTAAGAGCTTCTCCAAAGCTCTGTATTCTGTAAATACCAAATCAGAAAAATAGCCTTTATTATGCTTAGACACATTACTAACTACTACTTTCGCACCAACAACTTCTGACCATATAAGAGGGACAGGATCACCAGGAGCACTCTCTCTTACCACTTCTTTAAAATTACCAGCAAGCCCATCTTCATTACGGTCATACTGGTATAATTTTACCTTACCCTCTTCAATGGTTTTGATGAAGTACTTTTCATTATGTTGCATCTCTACATCAACCTCCATTGCTCTTACAGCATCATCAAATTGACCTTGTTCGTCTGAGATTTGTTTTGAATTTTGAACACGATCAAGCAGGTTTTTTACTTGCCAGAATTCTTCAACACTTAATTTAGATGTTCCATTATCAGCAAATAACTGTGGTTCCGACCCAGTCAAATCGATCATCGCACGATCTGTCGCTTTTTCCCCATCTGCATCAGGTTCTATCTCTCTGATCGTATATTTTTTATGATCCTCAGTATCTATTTCATATTTTTTGCCACCATCTTCAAAACTAATTCTATTACATTGAGCAGTGTAAGTAGCAGGAGCAGGAGCAGGAGGAGTATAACCAAACCAACCATCAAACCCAGCATTCAACTTCACATTTGCGTCAAAGTTTACGCTTTCTATTACAGCTTTAAACCCAGCAACAACATCTCGAAGCCTAGCATCATCTGACGCTTCAGCGTTCTTTAGACTTCTTATCCCATACCTCAGTCCTTCCTTATATTTATCTATAACCAGTTCTCCATCTTGTTCCCGCACTGTAAATTCTATTCTATCTGTAGCATCCAAATTTCCTGCTGCATCACATGAGCGGATATTCCAATATTCTCCTTTTTTAACACATTTAAAATGTCGGTTGCTTTGCAACTCCACAACAACATTATTCTGGTTAGCAAATTCTAACAAATCGCGATCAAGACCAAGAGGAGTTACAACTTCCCTTTTTGTTTTATAAGCAGAGCGTTCTTGATTTGATTTGAAGGCACTTACAATTTTTAATAATTCGGGATCTTTAAAACCTTCTGTAATATCAACTCCAGAACCATTTTTAACTGCACTGGACGTAACTTTTAGAGTTAGAGTTGAAGATGAAGATGAATCTTTAGCACTAATAACAAAACCATATTCAGCAGTATATTGTGCAACAGAGTATTTTTGACTGCCAATCTCAACATCACTTCTAGGTGCTTTACTCAAAATTTCCAAAATATCTGCCTTACTCTTGTATAATTCTTGCTCACTTTTATTAGTAGTAGATTTAGAAATCTCTTTATAACAACGAATCACACCTTCCAAAGCTGTTTGGCGAAGAGTATCATTTGTGTCTGTATTAGCCAAAACTGCATTATATCTTTCTGCGGCCATTGTCCAATCTGGCTGATTGTTTGGAGCTTCTTTATGAATTCCCAATTCATAAATCGCACCAGCGAGGTTTTGTTGGTAAGGATTTGTTGAAGCTAAGAAGTCGCCAACTTTTTCACGCGCCAACTTCTTCAATGCAGCTTTAGCAGCTGTGTCACTTGCTCTTGCATCAGCCAAAGCAGCATTAACCGAAGCAGGTGTTGCACCTTTTTCTTCTACACCCATCAAGAAATCATTAAAGACTCTTAAAGAGCTAAATCCTAATTTGGTGCTTTCCAAATCTTTAACTAAGGCAGCTTTAGCAGTTTCATCAATTCCACTCGCCGCTTTACCTCTCTCAAGTTGTGCTGTTCTTAATGCATTTCTTGCTTCTAAAACTTCTTTGATATTTTTCGCGTCAATTTCTGTTATCTTTTCTGCTGTTTCATATCCCTTAGCCGCCTTTTTATACTCCGCTTTCAGATCTGCCAAAGTTTTGTATTCTGAAGCCCCATTAAGCCCTTCATTGCAGGTTAAAACCTCTGCAATAGCTGAATTAGCATCTAAAGTTTTTGCATTTGATTTTTTCCCCAAATTATCAATCTTATAACTATGAACCTTCGTTTCATTACCCTCTTTATAAACCGCGAAATATTCATCCCCTTTTGTGAAAACCTTATTTTCTTTCCCAGCTAAAGTTTTTTCTAACTTTTCACGCGGCAATTCACTAC
This sequence comes from uncultured Rhizobium sp., assembly GCA_964537735.1. Classification (GTDB taxonomy): domain Bacteria; phylum Pseudomonadota; class Alphaproteobacteria; order Rickettsiales; family UBA1997; genus UBA2645. Next base: position 110,491 of record CAZICL010000001.1, read on the forward strand.
CAATAAATCCTTCAACAACATCCATTACTAATTTGAATTCAGCATCCGATTCTTTTGTAATGTTAGTTTCGGAGTGATCATCACCAACCTTAACCGCCTTACCATTCTTAAGCAGTTTATATTTTACCTCAGCAGCAGAAGTATCTGCTTTGTATGTGATTTCAACATATCCATCTTTAGACTTACAAACTATTTCAGAATTGCTTTTTGTGAATTGTGCTACATTGTCATAGGCACCATCTGCATCACCTTTAACAGTAAAATCATTAACATTAAAATTAGGTTCATCTCCATTTTTAAGATATTTCATCTTCGCTGTCATCATTGCAGCATCCGTCTTATACGATGCCTTGTAAGCTGCATACACTGCGATCGCCGGTGCCGCCGCTCCAACTGCTGCAACTCCAACTGCTGCAACTCCAACTGCTGCAACTCCAACTACTGCTGCTACACCAACTCCTGCTACAACACCAGCTCCAACTACTGGTCCAAGAATCGCTGCCCCTAAACCAACACCTGCCTTTTTTGCCACTCCTACAGCTGATGATCTAAAAGTAGGATCTTTTCTCGCTCCACCATTTAAACCTTCTACTTTTGGAGATTTGGTTTTTTTCGCTGTAGAAGGTTGTTTTACCTGATCTTTAATTTGTTGCAGCAGTGTATCTGCAGAATTATTTGCCTGATATGTAACTATTATTTCTTTATTACCATTACCATTACCTTCATCATAACTAATAACAAAACCTTTATCTGCATCATACTGTGCAACACTGTATTCTACAGACGGATTTCCAAATTCCACCGTAGCTTTTCCATATGCTATTTCTTGCAAAGCTTCTAAAACATCGGCTTTTTGATTCAATTCTTCAGCATTTGTAGTATCCGAAATAGCTTGCTTCCGATAACAACTAATAACACCTTTTAAAGCTGATTGGCGAACATTCTCTGCTCCTGCTGCATCTGATTTCAGAACTGCTTGGTAATGTTTCAAAGCTGCTTCTAGATCTGGTGTGGCATGATTGTCATGAAGCCCCAACTCATAAATCACACCGGCGAGGTTTCGTTGGTAAGGATTTGCAGTTTCTTTAGCAAATTCACCAACATTATTTCGCAAAAATTTTTTCAATACATTCGCACCTTCTTGACCACCTTTTTTTACCAGATCTAATCCTTTCAAAACTCCATCAACCGAAGCAGCTGTTGCACCTTCAAAAGACACAATTGATGTTGATGAATCAACAACTCCTAACAACAAATCATTAACAATTCTTGCCGCACGCGCCCCTTGTTTAGGCTTGCTTCCTAATGTTCTCTCTAATTCTTCTACTAATGGTCGTTTTTTATCTTCCGCAAAATGACCCTCAGTAGTTCCAACTTTAATCTGACTTTCTCGAGATTTTTGAATTAATTCTAATACTCGCTCATGCGAAAGTTTCGTAGCTTCAGCACTTTTTCCTTCATAAACATCATTACCTCTTCTGGAATAATCTTTGCCATCATAATGATATTCTCCTTTACCACCAAAAGCATTATAATCATTCTTGATAGTAGCAAAAAACCGATCCGCTAAATCCTTAGCTCTTGCATCAACAAAATCTTCTACTGTGATATTTTTAAAACCTGGATTATGAGCAGCAAATTGCGCTCTAGCTTTGTACATAGCAACCGCACAATCAACGCTCTCTGATACAAGCAATTCTCGTCCTTCTGGATAAGTAGCTGTCACTATCTTTAATTGTCCCGCATTACTAATGAGATATTCTTTGTCGCCACTTTTAACACTAACAAAATCATGACCTGTTATGTTTTTTATACTAATTGTAGGATCCGTACCGGCTAAATTATCACCTGATGCTGTTGCCGCATTATAAAAAGCTACATCAATAGAATCTTCCCCTGCCAAACCAAACAGCTTTTGGTAAAGATCTACACCACTAAAGACTGCATTAAAAATGCCACCGATAACTTTGTTAGTACTACGACTTTTTGCTCCCTTGTATCTATCAAAACCTTCATCACCGATCTTAACTTTTCCATTATCGCCTTCCGTAGAAGCGAAGATATTAAAATCAGAAAATTGTTTTCTATCAATGTAATCTGGAAGAGAAAATGGTGCGCTAGCTCCAAAGACGGCAAAAAACGCATTTACACCTACCTTACCACCAAAAAACGTAGCACTACTCATTTTATATGCTGATGAGTATTGCTGCACCGCAATAATTGGTGATTCTCCTTTCATTCCAACAACGTGAAACTCTGAGTTATCACTCATGCTTCTTAATTTTTTATCAGCAGCTTCACCGACTTCCTTAAAACCAGATTTATCTACAAGTTTTGATAATTTGGCAAGATGTTCACTCTCTAATTGCGGAGATTTTACTTCTTCAACAACTGCGAGAACATCTCTAATATCTGCAATATTACCATCTTTTTTAACAATTGTATCACCTTCTATTTCAGCATCTGTTCCAGTTGTATATCTATATACATATACCGCACATTTACCTTTTTGATCCGAAGACACAAAGTAATATTGATCATCTTTAACAAAAATTTTACCATCCTTACCTTTCAACTCTTCATCAAATTTCTCACGATCTAGATGATCTTGAACAAATCCCTGAATAATTTTTTGAGCGTTTTTATATTCTGGATCAGACGCCTTCACTGTGGTATAGGAGTCTGCACCAGAGTCTTTTTTAGAAATTTTAACTTTGTTATCTTCAATGCTCAGTTTGTATAAACCATCACCACCTTGTAATTTAACCTCCCAAACATCTGATACTTTAGAGATTGAATATTTGGTTGCTTCTCCTCCAGCCGTTGCTGCTTCAAATTCATGACTTACATACTTCATCCCTTCCAAAGCCACTCGCTGCGCATTATTTCGCCCATCTATTAACTCATCTCTCAGCTTTAAAACTTCTTTGATATTTTTTGTATTAATCGTTCTTCTTGTTTCAGAAGGCAATTCCGAAAATTTTTCACATTCTTCTATTAAATCCGTCAAGTTTTTGCCTTCTTCTGATTTTTTTCCAGCTTTTAATGCCTGAGACAAAACATTTATTGCAGCCACATCATCCGTAATCTTTTTAAGATCTTTTGTTTTTCCCAGCTCATCAATCTCATAACTATAAACCTCACTTCTAGCAGCATCTTTGTCTCTGCGCACCGCATAATGCTGACCATTTACTGTAAAAGTCTTGTTTTCGTTATTTGCCAAGAATGTATCCCACATTCTTTGTTCACCAAACCCTGCGATAATACCTAAAATCAACTTATTATCTTTTTCTGCACTAGAAATATTTACTGTGTTCTTAAGATTTCTTTGATGTTTAGATATCTGATATTCTCCATCTAGTTCTTTCGCATGATATTCTATTACTGAAAACAACGCGGAAGTGGAAGAAACTTGACGTATAACATATCCACCTTCTGGATTTACTTCACATTTATAGTCTAGATTGCCAATTTTTACATTCCTTTTATTCTCGACAGCGTCTAGCAATAGCGCAGGATCAAATCCTAAAGGGACAAAAACATCATTACTCGTAAGTACAAATTGTGTTACCAACAAGCTATTCGCTACAGCTAAAAATTCATGATTTTCAGAATATTTATTTTTGGTTGTTGTGTCACTTACAGTTCCGTCAAATGAAACCGTGAAAGTTTTGCCATTACCAGTAATAACAAATCCTTTTTGTGCATCGTATTCTGCAACTGAGAATTCTTTACCATCATGCGTAAATTTTGGATTTGAGCTTTTACTATTAGTCTTTAAAGCCTGTAGAAGCCTTGCTTTTTGCTTATTATCATGGCTAGAACTTGCCTCATAGTGAGTGATTACTGCGTCTATACCAACGTTACCAAATTTACCTTCTGCCACAGCTTCATTAACTGCCTTTGCCAATTTTGTAAATTCGCCTTTATTTGTAGACAAGGCAGCCCACACAATATTTCCTTCACTTACTACTGCAGACTCAACTGAAACATTATCAAAATTTAGTGTAACTTTGTATTGTGTACTACCTTCTGCGGATGGTGTTTCCTCTATTATCCACTCAGCTGAATTTGCTACATTGGTAACTTTATATTTTTTATTATTATCACCTTCTATTTCACATTCCTGCGCAGTTGTATAATCTACAAACCTCAGACGATCATATAACTCAGCTTCAATAGTTTTGGATTCAACAGTTGAAGAAGACGTTGTTTGAGCTCTTTTTGTATGACCTCTTCTTCCGAATATAGTAGACCCACTATTTACAATGCCGACAAGTATTTGATTGTTAGGATCAACTGAATCAACTGTAACATTTAATGTTACGCCGCCACCTCCTTTTTCCTGAACACTAAATCCTGTTGCTGGATCGTATTCTGAAACGGTGTATTCTTTATCATCAACCTTAACAAGTTTTTTTGATTTTGCCGCCTTTCGCAAAGCCTCTATAATATCGGCTGTGTTATTTGAACCCGTTGCCTCTGATGTACTTTGTTTTTTGGCACGTTCTCGATAACAATGAATCACTTTTTTCAAAACTGATTGGCGATCATCCGATGACACACTATGAGATTTTAAAATCTCTGCATACTGAGCTTTAGCTTTTTCAAAATCTGGATTATTATGTTGATCGTGAAGCCCTAATTCATAAATCGCACCAGCGAGGTTTCTTTGGTAAGGATTTGTTGAGCTAGCAAATGTTTCTACATTATCTTTTAAAAATTGCTTCAAGACATCTACACCTTTTTGACCACCTTCTTGTACCAGAGCTAATTCTCGCAAAACTTTACCAACCGAATCAGCTGTTGCACCTTTGAAAGACACAGTTGATGAATCAACAACTCCTTCACCCAACAACAAATCATTAACAATTCTTGCCGCACGCGCCGCTTGTTTAGGCTTATTGGATAATTTGCTCTCTAATTCCTCTACTAAGGTTTTTATTCCTTCATTATCAAAACCGCGCTCAGCAGATACAGCAATTTGTCTTTCTTGAGATTCCTTAATTAATTTTGCCACTCCCTGACTATCAATATCTCTTTTCCCTTCCTTAACCTTAGAACCTGTTCTTGTATATACTTTTTCATCAAGAACGTTAGTAGCTACTAGTCCTCCCAGTCCTCCTAGTGAACTAGTTATGTTATACCCATAATCACCAGCAATAGTATCAAAAAACTGATCTACCAATTTCTGTTGATCTCCTTTGTCAAGATCTTTAAGCGAATCGTTTCTAGCTTGTTGTGCAACATATTGGAAACGTAGCAGATCAACTTTTCCTAACGCTTTACGATGTGACGTATAATCAACATCTGCTAAAGGCTCAACGCTATGAAGGCCTTTAACATTTATACTTTTTACAGTTTCTTCTGTTATGTTACTATTATCAAATTTATAGCTAAATATAGCTGCTTCCGCTGCCACAGACTTATACACAAAGTAGAATGTTTCACCATCAGCAGATTGATAGATTTTGCCTAAATTTTCCTCTTTCGACATCTCGTTAAATTTATCTTGGCTTAACTGATCTTGAACAAATCCCTGAAGAATTTTTTGGGCTTCTTTTGCATTTGGCGCAGTAGCATCTTTCCAAGAATCTATACCATCCTTCTCCTCAATTTTAACCTTGCCACCATTGATGGTCAGTTTGTATTGATTAGCAGTGCTATCCCCAATCAACCAATGCCCTGCGTCACCACCTACCGCTGCTATCCTAGAGATTTTATAAGTCTTTTCCCCAGCCTCTGAGGTTACTTTGAAATCATTAGAAGCAGCACCTGCAACGATTTTATCCAATTCTTCTGTGTTCTTCTTATCTCGCGCATCTATTAGCGCATTTCTCAACTCCAGAAATTCTCCAAGGCTTTTTCCATCAACTGCATTTATATTTTCAATATAACCCTGAGCATCTTGTTTATACTCTTCTACTAGAGTTGCTAAAGTTATCTCTGGTTCTGTTAAGGCTGGATTTTTATTATTAAATTTCTGTAAATCCTCAAATTTTAATAGAGCAACCTCTACCGATTTCTCACCCGGTTTATAGCTATAAACTTTTGTTGTTTTACCTTCTTTAACCACCGCGAAATATTCACCATCTTTTTCGCAAATCTTACCTTCTTTATTTTGTGACCATTCATCAAATTTCTCACGTTGTGATGTTACACCACTTACAAGAAATGCCTGCAAAACTAATTTAGCAGATCCATATTCAGATGGATCTGCAGCACTGTCGATTTTTTTGTAGCCCTCAAAGATATGGATATTCCTTTGGTTATCAAAACTCCATTTTTCTACGCCTGCTTCAGAAATTGTATAGCTTGCAGAAGAACCATCTCTTGCAATTTTATATTCCTTTGCACCAATCTTAAGAAGAAGCTCTTCTCCAATTGAAATAGAATCTAACTTCTTTTGTAATTTTTCTAAATCTAATGGCTTATAAAAATCTTTGATTTGTTGTAATACAGGATGTGCAAAATCAGCCTTTTTTGCATTTTCATCTTCTTGATATCCATCAAATAGAACTTTTATAACTTTAGCATCACCCCCAGCATCAGCAAAATTCATCACAAAACCCTCTGCGGCGTCATACTTAGCAACTGTATATTTCACACCATACATCTCAATCTCACTTCCTGCTGCTTTTTGCAAAGCTTCTAAAATATCAGCTTTGTCATTGTAGAGTCTTTGTTTTTCAGCATTTTGAGCGTCTTCCTCTTTTTGACCTTCCGCCTCAGCAATCTGGCGATAACAAACAATTAACTTTCCTAAAGCCGCTTCACGAACAGCTTCTTCTGTTGCAGAAAGCAGTGCTTCATAATGTTTTACGATTCCTTCATTTGTTGGATCGACTAATTCTGTTGCTGAAGCTGTATTAGCTGCATTAACTGTTGTTGATTCCGAATCCTTACTTACAGATTCTAACTTTCCTACTAATTTACTTTCACCTTCAACATTATACTTAAATAATTTTTTCTCTCTATTTCCAACAGCACCTTCTTCATAAACAAAATAAAATCCTTCAGCTTCCGATCCATAAATTTTACCAACTTCTGCCGTTCCTAAAAACGCGTGAAGTTGCTGACGCGGCAATTCAGAATTTTTAAATGCAGTTGCGATTTGTGCGAATTCAGAATCTTGAGATTTCAAATCTACATCAGCAAAATCACCAGAGCCTGCATCTTTAGATTGAACCTTGAATGACTTATTACCTTCCTCATTAATTTGCGAAACTTTGTATTCTAAACCACCATTATCTTCGCGTTTTATCAACCAGTCATCACCAGATCTAGTAACGCTATAGTCAACACCATCATCAGATGTAAAATTATGTTTATCGTCTGTGATCACAAATTGCAGATTTTCTAATAATTTAGACAAATCTGCAGATTGGATTTCTTGTTTCTGTGATGGGATTTTATTTTTAAAATACTGACCTAAAAGTTTTGAAACCAAAACATCATCTGCCGCAGAGGAATCTACATTAGCAGAACCACGCATAAATGTATTAATTGTAGAAACTGTTATAGCTGATATTTTGTTACCCTGTAAACTTATCTGATATTTTTTTCCTCCAGCTTTTAGTTTTTGCTTTTCATCCACCTCTTCAATTTTTACACCATCTTTCTTACTTGCACTTAAGAGATATTTTTTTCCTTCTATCGTAAAAGTCTCAACAGTTTTTTGTTTTGATGCAATTGAAGTAATTAAACCTGAATTATCTTGTAACCAAAAAGGTATATTAACCTTACTTCCTGATCTCGCATTACTAATTTTTTGAGCCTCAATTTCACCCAAAATTGATAATAACTCAGAATCTTTCCATCCATCGGATAAGCTATATATTTTCTCACCTTCAAAATATACAGGTTCTCCATCAAATTTAATTCTAAATCCCTTCTGAGGTTGATTCGCATCGGTAATAATAGTGAATCCTTGCTTTGGATCATATTCTGAAACATTGTAATTTCCTTTTGCTCCTTTCCCATCTCGCAAAATTTCTAGAATCTTTGCCTGACGTTGCCGCTCTTCATCACCACTCTTATACTCCTTAATCACTTCATTCAGAGCAATTTTACCCAACTCACCACCAACTGCTCCGAGCAATGCTTGGTAATGTTTACTTAGACCTACTACAACCTTTTCTTCTAATTCACGATACTTATTTCTCGATTCTTCGGCACTTGATCTCAAAATAAATTCATTGATCAGATCAATATCTGACTCAGAACTACTACACTCTTTTGGACTTGTTACTCCACCTTCCGCTGTCAACCGATAACTATAAACCTTATTTTTTTCCTTTTCTTGATACACCGCATAAAACTCATCACCATCTCGATAAATTTCACCTTGTTTCCCTGCAACCATTTCATCAAATTTTTTACGAGGCAACTCAGCCCTTTCAAATCCACGCAAAATCAGTTTGGCAGTTGCGTATTCAGCTGGATTATTTTTCAGTGTTATTTCTTGTTCTGAATATTGTTCTCCTTCTTTTTGTTCTTCTCCTTCTTTTTCTTCTCCTGCTTCCGTTACTTTCTGCTTTAATTTAATTACGATCTGAGCATTGTCTTCGTTTATAGAAAGAATATATTCTGGATCTTCTGTTTCTTCTTTCTTGATAGACCATGCATTTTGTGTTTTATTAACAACAAACTTAACCCCATCAGCTTCAAAAATAGTATTATCACCTTCTTTTACAAAAGGCAGTCTATTTACAAAACCTTTTAATTCTGCTGTTGAAAATTGCGTATAAGCATCTTTGATTTTTTGCAGTGTTTGTTTAAAACCTTCTTCAATATTCCAATCATTATTATCTTCTCTAAGACCTTCTTTAAGACCTGCAAATGTGACTTTACGAGTCAATATCTCTTCATCAATCTGAATTTCAAAACCATCTTTTCTATAGTTCGAAACTGTATATTTTTTATCACCAATATAAAATGCTTTGTCTGCCGCTTTTTGCAAAACTTCTAAAACATCGGCTTTTGTTTCTAAAGCTTCTTTTTCTGCTCCTTCCTTTCCTGTAGCAAGCTCTCGATAACAACGAATCAAATTCTCCAAACCTGCTTTATAATTCTCACCAATGACATTTTCTAAAGCTGCTTCATAATGCTTTATAGCCCCATCTAAGTCTGGTTGCGGATTACCATCTTGATCCACATTGTGATACCCAAGCTCAGTAATAACACCAACTAGATTTCTTTGAAAATAGTTTGCAGCCTCATCAAATTTTTGACCTTTACCGCCAATGTTATCTTTGACAAATTTAAGCAATAAGTCCTTGACCGCAGGATTATCTCGCAACACTTTTTCTATCGACTCTTTTGTTGCACCATTGAAAACTTGTGAATCTTCAATTATCTTACCCAACAAAAACTCATTAACAACTCTTGCTGATTTAAATCCCAACTCTGTTGACTCTAGATTCTTAACCAATTCGGCTTTCGCAAGCTTCTCAAATCCACTCTCAGTTTCACCTGCCGCAAGCTGCTCAGATCTTAATTTATTTATCAGCTCTAAAACTTCTTTGATATTTTGTTGATCAACTTGTGAGATTTCCTCAGCAACAACATATCCATCGGCAGCAGCTTTGTATTGTGCTTTTAAATCTTTTAATTCTACTTTTTTGCCAGTTGTTAAAACTTCTTGTATTTCTTTTACAAGATTCCTTGATAGACCAACATCTTTTCTGTCTTCTTTTACTTTTCCTTCATCATCAATCTCAAAACTATAACATTTTATTGTTTTACCCTCAGATTCTTGACCTGTCTGTGCCTCTTCTTCATAAATTACATAATATTTTCCATCCAAAAATATCACTTTGTCTTTGTTTTCTGTTGCAAAGTTATCAACCTCTTTCTTCGTTTGCTTGACAATTTCTCCAAGAGTTTGTGAAAAAAGCGCGAAAGTTTCCGGATGAAAAAGTCTGCTTAGCTCATATTGCACATCTACCATTTCACTTACTTCTAAATCTCCTGCTTCCTCACTATCTTTTTCCTCTTGCAGTATACAAAAAACCTGAGATTTTCCTGAACCTTCCTTCCTAATTATTTGAAACTTTGTTTGATAATCATTAGTATCTATTATACTCCAAACACCTGCACTTTTTTTAAGTTTAAAATTGTCTACCACATATTCTTCTACTGAACCAGAATCGTTTGCTATTAATTCTTCAAATAGTTTTAGATAATCAACACCTGTATCTTTCTCTTGCGTATTATGCTTGAAAAGATTTTTCACAAAAGAATTTTCTTCATAAACATCATCATCTAGGAGCTCCTTCCAGATTATTGTTTGTTGTTTTGCATTTTGCTCTAAAATAAAACCTTCGCCTTTCTTGTATGTAACCGAAGGTTGTGTACTGTTTTCATCCCTCGCCTTTTCTAGCAAGACTTTTAAAATTTCTGCAGTAGCTTTAAATTCCTCCTTCCAAAACAATTCTTTCTCTTGGTTGTCGTGATATAGTGCAACCATATTGTCCAAAAACGATTGATTCACATTATCTTGCAAATCGGAAGCTGCTAAATATGCAATTTGAGCTCGGTAATAATCTGGTGAGTAGACGTTTGTATCTTGATCTTGAACTTTTTTAATCGAATGGATTCCCAACTCAAAAATAACACCAGCAAGGTTTTGTTGGTAAGGGTTTTCGTTTTCTTCTCTCGCAAAGATCCTCACATTAGTTTTTGCGAACTCTTCTAATACTTTTCTACCTTTTTCACCTGCGGCTTCTAAAGCTGCGTTAACCGATTCAACCGTTGCACCTTTGAAAAGATCTTGATCTGCAACTTTATCACCCAACAAAAACCCATTAACAACTTCTTCAACATTCACCACTCCGGCCGCAACCAAATCTTCAAAAAGCTTAGATACTGTTGCCTCATCAATTACACTTGCTTCAACAACTTTTTTTATCAAGCCCTCCCAGAATTCAACTAACTCTTCTAAAGCTATTTCTGCATCTAATTCACGACTTGCCTTATATACTGCTTGCAATTGACTAAACCCTAGCACTTTTTGAAATGATGCGCCATTTATCTCTTTTAAATATTCTGTATTTACAGCTGATAAATCCGATCCTTTATTGTCATAACCAAACCGATTCTTTTTAATATAAGCAAGTTTATTACCTTCTATACAGAGGTAAGTTCCTGTTTCAGTTTTATAAACTACACCTTCTTCAAACTTACCTTTTATTGCGTTACGCTGATCCTCAATATCTTTGATAATTTTCTTAATTTCTTTACGAAATTTATAATATTCTTTTAGGTTATTTTCACTGGTTCTATCATCGAAGCTATTATCTGGCTTAACAATCTCGTTTTCTGACACTCTACCCAGAGGAGAGGGAAGACCAAGGTCTGCAGGCTTCCCTATTTTATTTTTTATAAAACTTACTTCACTATCAGCAAAACTCAAAACATACTGTAGTTTTTGACTGTTACTATGCAGTGTTACTCCTTTTGATAATACGTGATTTACTGTGAACTGATTACCTTCAATTTTAACTCCATATTTCTGAACCAAAGTAAGCGTTGCAAATTCTTCTGCCGAAATTGGCATCAGATCATCCATAGTCAGTAAATTTTTCTTACCAACCCTAAGCAATTCTAGCAATTTAGAATCTTTCAATATTGAAAGATCAAATGCGATTGGCAGTTCGAAGCTTCCACTTCCATCCACTGCAGCAATAGTAAATTTAGAGTCACTTTCACTGAACTCCACTTTATATTCTTGATCTCCAACTTTAGATCCACTTTTAACAAATCCTCTCAGAGCCTCAAAAACTTTTGCGCGTTGTTCATGAATATGATTTTGATCTAGTCCATTATCCGGATCATTTTTAATCTTCTTAAGTTCTGCATCTTCATAACTTTTAATTGAACGTTCTATCGGAGACATAGCAGATTCTACCAAACTATCCTCTGCAGCCTTAAGCAACAAACCAGACATAACTTCAGCAAGCTGTCTTTTGTTGTTATATACAGAAGAACCATACGCTAACCAAGCAGCACTATTATCTTGGACAAACTTGATTAATATTTTTCTGCCTTCTGTTCCCACACTTCTTAAAGCTCTTGCGACAGATTCTTCATTTACACCTTCATAAGAAGTATCGCTGTCAACATCCTTAATTCGACGCAATCCAAAGAAATTATTAACAACATTTAATGCTAATGGATGGCTTATTCCAGATTGAACCAATTTTTCAACTAATCCTACCTTCTCTTCTGAACTCTCAAATACACCTTCTGCAACACCTCTTTCTTTTTTCGTTTCTTCTATTTTTAGAACGCGTTCTTGATGTGATGTTAATAATTTTCTTTTTGATGTTAATAATTCTCTTTTTATTTTTGTTGATTCTATTTCTGCTTCCCCTTCCCCTAATGTACTTATTTCTTCCTTTATTTCTTTCTCTAGTTTTAGTCGCACTAATTTTTGTCGTATTACTCCTTGCATTGTAATTGCGGCGTCTTCGTCACTTTTTATGCGGATGTATTTTTTTAATTCTTCATCGCTCAATTCATTGCTATCAAATTTGTCACCAGCCTTCTCAATCACACTTCTGATATCTTTTTGCGCCTCAGTCTCTTCTCCCGAATCTTCTTTTTGTTCTCCTGCTCCACTATCAACTGATACTTCACCCTGCTCATCATCAACAAGCATTTCCAGCATCAACATCCGCAATAATTCATCTAGGTTTTTATTTTCAACGTCCTGCCTTGGTAGAAATTTTTTGATAGCAGCCAATGCCTCTTGCGCCTCGTTGCTAGATTGCGTCCCTTCTGTCAGGCCATAAACTCGAGTCAAATATCTCTTTAAAACACCTGCGATGAAATCTTGCTTTTTCATTCTATAACTAAATTTGATTTGCGGTAAATTTTACTGAATTACCCTGTTTTGTAAGTCAAATCGCTGATGATAATTAAGTCAACAAGACAAAATAAAAAATGATCAAAGGAGCCAGATGTATAACCTCCTTTGAAAAAGGAGGTGTCACTCCTTGCGTGACGGAGGATTTAAACGAGTTACAGGAAATCTAATTTTGAAAAAGAAGTGACAGAGGAATCCTAAAAGAAAGAAAATTGCGACAGTCTCACTCTGAAAAAATTGCGAGGTTATTTCTTGTTCGATGAGAAAGACTTAGAACGGGTTCTAAAAAAAGGGCCTGACTCATTTTTGAGCCAGACCCTTTTTTATCCTTTGTCTCACAACAATCTGATTTTTCCTATTTCTTTTTTCTGGCAAATCTGCCCCGTGGTTTTGATCCGCCGGCGGCTTTTTTCTCTGCAGCAGCAACCATAATGTCGATGGCGCGGTTTAAACCGATGGTCAAAATATTATCTTCTTTGACCGAAGTGAAAACTTTGTTATGCAATAAATAAGGGCCGAAAGGACCAATATTGGCGACAATTTTCAAACCAGTTTCGGGATGAGTTCCAACTTCGCGCGGCAAAGACAAAAGATCGGTGGCGGCTTTCAAATCAATTGTTGCCGGATCAATATTTTTGGGAATTGAAATTCTTTTGGGTTTCTTAACTTTGGGTTTTTTGGCAGTTTTTTTATCCGCTTTTTTAGTGGTTTTTTTGGCAGTTTTTTTTGCCGGCTTTTCTGCTTTTTCCTCTTCTTTTTCTTCTTCCGCCAATTCACTTCCCGCCAATTCCAGATAAGGGCCGTAAGGACCAATTTTAACCATCACTTCAAAACCACTTTTGGGATCTTTGCCCAAATTTCTGGGTTCAAAAGCCGGCTTTTTATTTTCGCCATCGGCGTCAACTTCATCACCATCTTTGAAAAGCTGCATGGTGTGTTTGCACTCCGGATAGTTGGAACAGCCAATAAAAGCGCCAAATTTTCCCAGACGCAAACCCAGCTTGCCAGTGGAACAAGTTGGACAAGAATCTTTTAAATGGCCTTGCTCATCACGACCAAAAATGTGATCGCCAACTTTTTGGTTTAGAACTTCCAAAACTTCAGCAAATGGCTTGTCGCTGACGTCGGAAATATTGCCGTTAAAGTCTTTCCAGAATTTTTTTAAGAAACTTTTCCAGTTCATTTTGCCGTTGGAGATCACGTCCAACTCATCTTCCAAACCGGCAGTATAACCAAATTCAACATATTTGGCGAAAAATTCTTTCAAGAAAGTGGTGACAATGCGACCGCGTTCTTCGGGGAAAAATCTTTTCTTTTCCAACTTAACATAGCCGCGATCTTGCAACACTGAAATAATCGCCGCATAAGTTGAAGGACGACCAATGCCCAACTCTTCCATTTTTTTAACCAAACTGGCTTCCGAATATCTTGGCGGCGGTTCGGTGAAATGTTGTTGTGGTTTCACATCAAGCAAACTCAACGCTTCATTTTCTTTTAATTCTGGCAAAGCCTGTCCATTTTCATCTTCATCAGCTTCGTCATCACGATCTTCTTTGTAAACGCGGTAAAAACCATCAAAACGCACTGTTGAACCAGTTGCTTTAGCTTTGGCATAAAAACCCCCCTCGCCGCGCAACTTGCTCGCTTCGCTCACAAACGCGTCGGCTTCCCCCCTAGACAGGGGGGAAGTTGGAATGGTAGCAATCTCAACCACCACCTGATCTAAAATTACATCGGCCATTTGTGACGCCAAAGTTCTTTTCCACACCAAATCATAAAGAGCAAATTGAGCGTCATCCAAATATCTACGGACTTTTTCCGGGGTAAGCGAAAAATCAGTGGGACGAATGGCTTCGTGAGCTTCTTGGGCGTTTTTTACTTTGCTTTTAAAAACGTTAACCGCCGACGCAACATAATCTGCGCCGTAAATATTATTAATGGCCTGGCGCACTTCGGTGATTGCTTCCGGCGCTAAATCCACCGAATCAGTACGCATATAGGTGATCAAACCTTGCGCTGCACCATCAATTTCAACACCTTCGTAAAGTTTTTGCGCTGTCATCATGGTTCTGCTGGCGCCAAATCCCAGTTTGCGTGCTGCTTCTTGTTGTAATGATGAAGTGGTAAAAGGAGCTTGTGGACGGCGTTTGGCCTGTTTTTTGGTGACTGCTAAAACCTGATAATTTTTTTCAGCGAGAATTTTTTTAATGTCGCCGGCTTGCTTTTCAGTAACGATAGAAAATTTTTCTAACTTTTTGCCGGCAATTTCAAAAACTGTCGCCTGAAATTCGGCTTGTCCAACATTTTTTAAATCTAATTTAATGTCCCAATATTCTTCGCTTTTGAAATTTTCAATTTCATCTTCACGATCACAAATTAAGCGCAAAGCAACTGATTGCACCCGTCCGGCTGATCGACTTCCCGGTAATTTGCGCCACAAAACTGGCGACAAGGTGAACCCCACCAAATAATCTAAGGCTCGGCGCGCTTGCTGGGCATTAACCAAATCCATGTCAATTTCACGCGGCTTTTTAATTGCTTCCACAATCGAATTTTTGGTGATGGCATTAAAAACCACTCGCTCAACTTTGGTTGAAGCCTTGATAGCTTTTTTTGACTGCAAGACTTCTAAAATATGCCAGGCAATTGATTCACCTTCGCGATCGGGATCGGGCGCTAATATTAATTTGCTGCAAGATTTGGCTTTATCAACCATCTCTTTCACATGTTTTGATGACCGCGCCGACACTTGATAATGCATGGCAAAATCGTTGTCTGGCTCAACCGAACCATCTTTGCTGGGCAAATCACGAATATGGCCGAAAGATGCTATCACCTCATAATCTTTCCCCAAATATTTGCCGATAGTTTTGGCCTTGGCCGGAGATTCAACGATCAAAAGATTTTTCATCACTATTTTTTAAAAATTAAAAACACCGCGATTGTGAAAGAGGGGCTGAAGAATTAGAAAACCGTGAAATTCTTGCCAATCTCTAAATTTTATACATTACGTCTGACAATCCGACCTTTGGTGAGATCGTAAGTTGTCATTTCCACTTCAACTTTATCACCTTTAAGCACACGAATTTTATTTTTACGAATCTTTCCCGAAGCATGTGCAATAATGGCGTGACCGTTTTCCAGCTCAACACGAAAAATTGTATTTGGCATAACTTCGATGACAATTCCATTCATCGTCAACAGATCTTCTTTTGGCATTTTATTTTGATTAAATTTTGGGAAATAAGGATGGAGGCAGGCGGAAACTATTTAGAGAAAAATAAATTTCAAGATGAGTGACTAATTTGTCATTAACAGCAAAGAGGTTTAGGGAAAACAAAAAATTTCCTGTAACTCACCTAAATCCTCCGGCGCTTTGCGCCACCTCCTTTTTCAAAGGAGGTTTTACACCCAGTTCCCTCCTTTGAAAAAGGAGGTGTCACGCTTTGCGTGACGGAGGATTTAGGTAAGTTACAGGAAATCTAATTTTGAAACGTTAAGCGATACATCTCCGGCTGCAACTGGCTGAATCTTTGCAAATCTTCAGCTTTCGGATAAGAAAAATAACCGCCCTCACCGAGCAATTTTTGATCAATGGTTGTGGGCAAAATATCAGCAGCAATTTTTTCTAAAGCTTGTGCAATCAAAACACAGCCTCCTTGATAAAGATTGTTAATGTTGGCAATCAGCGATTGCTGGCTATTAACTGCCACTTCACTAAAGGCAATGATGTTTCCGGTGTCAATAGTGCCGTCACTAATATAATGTAGAGTAGTACCAATATTCTTTTCGCCGTTTAATATTGCCCAAAAACTGGCCATCACACCGCGATATTGCGGCAAAATTCCTGAATGCAAATTTAACACACCGTGTCGCGCAATATTGATTAAAGGTGATTTCATAATCTGACCAAAGCGAATCGAGACCATCACATCCGGCGCAAAATTTCTAAAATCTTGCACAGCTTGCGACGAATTTACACTGTCATAAAAATAAGTCGGATAAGAAAAATTCTGCTCAATATCAAATTTCTCACGCTCTTTTATCAGCAACAACTCCGGCGCCAAATCAGCAACCTTTCCCACCTGACGCGACAACACAATTCTAACTTGATGATCGCGCAAATGCGGCTCAAGAAACCGCAACGCCGCCGCCGAGTGGATGTCGTTATTTAGAAAGAGAATTATCTTCATTAGTTAAGTGCAGTTGGTAAAAGGTTAAGTAAATTTTTACACCTCAAAGTTTTTTACTATCTCTGTGATAAACTCATAATCCATGTCACTATCACTTTTCTCTTTGAAATAAATTTCCAGAAACTCAATTTTTAATTTCGCTGGATAAAAAACATAAACTATTCTGATGCCACTTTTAACGCCTTTTCCTTTCAAAGCTTTACAGGCAAAATTTTTAATTTTGTAAATCTGGATAGTTTTTTTGTCGAATTTCGGAACCAACCATACTGATTGGTTATTTATTGCTGTAATATGAAAGGTCTCAATCACATATTTTTGAGCGATTTCCAAATCTTCTTCAAGGCTGCGATATTTTTTAATTAGCTTCTTGAGCTGTCTTTCAAATCTATCATGCCTTTCATATTTAATCTTTTTCATAATTACGAACTGAGGTTTCTTTGGTGCGGTAAAAAACAGATTCGTAAGGAATATCTTTTCCTAATTCAGTTGAGATCCAGGGAATATCTTTATGCGAAAAATCTGACAGCTCGGTGGCAGTTTTGTGTCCTAATCTGGCTATTTCTTCTTCAATATGTTGTAGCTCACGACCAGTAAAAATTGACAAATCTGCTCTTACCACGGGCATGTATTTTTTTTGATCTTTATTAAAAAATTTTGTGGTCACTTCTTCGATTTTTTCTTCATCAATCATTTCTCTTACTATCGCAGAAAATTCACGAGGAGTTGGTCCAAAATGGTTTTTGATGTAAGTTGCTCCAATTAATTGCTCTTCATATTTTTCGTAATAATCGAAATCACAAAAATATAAAATCTTGTAGAGCACCGTTTGACCAACATTGGGTGAGGCACCAATTTTTTGTGTAATATAAAGAAGAGCATTTTTAAATTTCTCTACATTCTTTGCTGGAACACTGACGCGCAAAGGTTTCTTGATATCTGTTTTCTTGGATTTTTTTAGTATTACTTCTGTTTGTTCAATGCCGCCCAAAACTTCTGCTACGCTAATACCAAGATTCATGGCCAATTTATCAGCTTCTGACATTCTAAGTTCTCTGGTTCCAGCAAAGATTTTATCAATTGTTGGACGTGAAACTCCCAAAAGTTGAGCCAACTTGATCTTGGAAAGATGATGCCTGGATGTGAGGTTTTGAAAATTACTATTCATACTAATTTTGTTCGTGTTGTTTTTGCGTTACCAATTCAGCCAATGTAAATAATATTATCAAGAAATATGTTAATATATTTTACAATTTTCTTAACGGCACAACTAAAATCTCCCGAGCAAACATCACAAATTACCTTAAGAGACTGTCGCAAATCAAATTTTCTACGATTGGTTTGGATCCATGCCTCAATTTTTACCTTAACAAGATGTTGCCCCAATCTATTCTAAAGAAAGAGAATAAGATTCATTAATAGCACCAATAAGTTCCTGTACAACAGGCCTTAAACTTTGTCCGTTTTTCGTTACGATCGAATAATTCATAGGCGGAAAGAATTTTGATAAATTTTTCATCACTAACTCAGGATCGCGTTTTTTTAGACAAATCATCGACACAATCGCAACGCAGTCATTTTCTTTAACAAAGTTTTTTAACATTTCCCAATTACCATTCTCAAAATTAATGCTGCTTTTGATTTTATAAGTTTTTACGGCTTCTTCAAAAAGCGGCAAAGTGATCAAATTACTATCAATTCTGATCAGATCAAATGCTTTCAAATCGCGTAAACTGCTGATTTTTTTCTTTGCTATAGGATGGTTTTTATTCATAATCAGCACCGGATCATAACCACCAATTTCATTCAAAGTTATTTCCGGCTCTTCCACCATGTTGGGATAAAAAGCCAAATCAATTTTATTTTCTTTCAACCTTCTTAGCGCTTCTGATGGAGAGATATTTCGGATAGTAACTTTTGCATCAGGAAATGATTTTTTCAAAATGGCCATAGCCCGCGGCATCAAGCAAGATATAGCAATGTGATGTACTGCAATATCAATTTTATTTTGTTCTTCATCATCTTTATGCAACATGAATTTTTTCACCATATATTCAAACTCATGCATCAAAGGACAGGCAATTTTGTAAAATTCTTCACCATCTTTAGTCAGAGTCACTGATTTAAAATCGCGCTGCAAAAGTTTCATTTTTAAATCACGTTCTAAAGACTGAATTTGCAGAGTTACCGTTGATTGAGTAAGATTCATCAGGCGCGCAGCTTCCGAAAAGCTATTTGATTTTGCTACATAGTAAAAACCTCTGATTTGCTGCAATAGATTCTTTTTATACAGAAAACTCTGCCCTAAATTTTGCCTCATAATTCATTGGAAATTTCAATTGATAGATTGAAATAACTAATTTGCCTTCTTAACCCAAATCAACTTTTTTGCCGTTATCGTTTTTAACTTTGTTGTTAATAATTCATTTCGGCACATGAGGCAATTATTGGATTCTCATCGCGTTACCACTGCTGTTGTTTTTTCTGATAATGTTTCTGCGATGCAGAAGAAGAAATTGGCAGAAAAATCATTGCCGGTTATTGCTTCTGCTGATTTGTCGCGTGATTTCTTTCCGGCGATTATTCATGAGTTAAGAACGCCTCTTAATGCCATCATGGGATTTTCTGATTTGCTAAGCTGCGCTGGTGAAACACAAAGTGAAAATTATCAACAACAAGTTTCATCGCAGGAACTTAGGGAATATGCTAAGGAAATAAGTCTGGCTGCTGCTGAATTAAATGATTTGGTTAATGATTTATTGGATGTGAGCACTGCCAATTGCGGTAATTTTTCTGTAAATCTGGAACAGAAAATTGATGTTTTAGACTCTATCAAACGCGCTGTGAAACTGAATCACGATTATGCTCTGGCGCGAAAAATTAAAATTACCACACAGTTTGATAGCGAAATTTCGCTTATCCATCTTGATGCTAAAAGAATGAAGCAAGTGATTACAAACCTGCTGTCTAATGCTATAAAATATAGTCCCGCACAAACCGAGATCAAAATTTCAGTTGCTCTAACATCAGATAATTTATTACGGATTTCAATTGCCGACCAAGGCTTTGGCATGAGTGCGGATCAGCTACAAACTGCTTTTGTGAAATATAAAACCATTCCCAATCCCAACACTGGCAAGGTTGATTCTTTTGGGCTGGGCTTGCCGATTGTGAAGCAGTTGGTTAAGGCGCAAAATGGAACTATTGAAATTAAATCAGAATTAGACAAAGGGACGGAAGTCATCATAAATTTTCCCTATTTGGTGTAAACGAGCCACCACCACCCGCACAACCGCCAAACGGCATGTTGTATGAAATCTCTCAGACATTCATCACATGTTTGAGAGGTTTTTTAGAAAATGCGGGCATAAAAAAACTCCTTTGAAGAAAGCCTTCAAAGGAGTTTAAAGTGTCGGGAGCCACCACCACGCAAACCCGGCGTGTGTATCCATATTCCCCGTGAGGGTATTTTATTCTGGTACACTCCCGACAAAAGCAATATTTATAATATGAATTTTGTTGGCAAGAGTTTTTTTAAAAAACCGCCATTTTTTTTGACTCTGACAAATAGAGGTAAAATTAAGTTTAACTCTGCAACTTAACTTCTGACTTAACTTCAGGCACAGATCACTTTATCCCCAAAATATGACAAATCGCTGCTGTTAAATCAGAGCGGTTTAGGGTGTAGAAGTGAAAATCATCAACACCGGCATCGTGCAAAATACGGCATAATTCAACCGCTACCACACCAGCGATCAGCTGGCGCGTATCTTGCTTCTCATCAAGTCCGGCAAAAACTTCATCCATCCATCGCGGAATTTTAGCACCACACATTTTGGCAAAATGTTTAGTCTGTTTAACGTTACTTACCGGCAAAATTCCCGGCACAATCGGAACTGAGATTCCAGCCTTGCGACATCTTTCAACAAAAGAAAAATAAACATCGGTATCGAAGAAAAATTGCGTGATAATACGCGTTGCGCCGGCGTCAACTTTACGTTTTAGATTATCAATATCAGCTTCAAAACTTTTAGCTTCCGGATGTCTTTCGGGATAGCCAGCAACTGAAATTTCAAAATCAGCGATTTTTTTTATGCCGGCAACCAACTCATTAGCATATTGATAACCATCGGGATGCAGTTGATAATTGGGGCTGGAAGCAGGCATGTCACCGCGCAAAGCCACAATATGACGCACACCCATTTGCCAATAATTGCGCAAAATTTCGTCAATCTCATTTTTGGAAGCAGCAATACAAGTTAAGTGCGATGCCGGTTTTAAATCAGTTTCGTCAATGATGCGTTTGATAGTGTGGTGCGTGCGCTCACGCGTTGAGCCACCAGCACCATAAGTAACCGAAACAAAATTGGGTTTAAGGTTTTTTAACGTTGAAATGGCATCCCATAATTTAATTTCCATCTCCTGGTTTTTGGGCGGAAAAAATTCGAATGAAATATTTAATTCACGTTTATTCAAAACAACTTCTTCAAGCTTATTGGCGTAAGTTTTCATTTGTTAAATCTGTTTAAAAATTTGTTGAAATTGAGCAAAATTTTTTGCGATCAGCTTTTTGCCCCGCCATAAAATTTTAAGTCTGGCAATAGTTGATTTGGCATATTTCAACTGCACTATAATAGTTTCTAACCTTTGTTTAACACTATTGACCGAGGAAACGTTATTGCCGGTGTGAGTATTAAACACCGCTGTAATATTAACCGGATAGAATATGTGTTTCTTGCCGTTTGGTTTACATTTTGACGCCAGTTCCATGTTGAGCTCATAATCCATCGAATAACGATTATTTTCGTTAAATTTAAAATTATCAAAAACTTCACGACGATAATAAAAAGACTCACCAGAGGCAATCGGACAACGTTTGATCAAATTTCTGACATTAACCGCAATATTAGTTCCGGCATTAAAACCGCTAATCTCGCCCACAGCATAATTATTAAAATAGACCACATCAAAGTTGGGATTCATGGCGCAATAATATTGTGCCTCACAAAAGAAATCTTTATGCAGAAAATCGTCAGCTCCCAAAAACCCGATTAAATCACCAGTGACATGTTTCAACGCCAAATTGCGACCATGTGAAATTCCCCGATCCTTTTCTTTAATCCACTTAATCATATGCGGAAATTTTTGCTGGTAAGAGGCAATAATGTCGTGGGTGCCATCAGTTGAAATATCGTCTAAAATTAACAACTCTTTATCGTCGTAATCCTGAGCCAAAAAAGACTCAATAGCTTTAGGCAAATATTTAACGGCATTGAAAGTTGTAATGATTAACGAAATTTTCATGAAAAATTTGTAGAAAGTTTTGAAAGGCGCATGTTTTATGGCTGCCTCTCAGTCTCACTTTTTCTTTTTTTAAAATCAAAATCTTATGTCCGATATCATCCCTTTTGACCAACGCGACGGCTTTATCTGGTATAATGGCGAATTCGTTAATTGGAAAGACGCCAAAGTTCACGTTCTTAATCACGGCTTACATTACGCTTCCTGCGTTTTTGAAGGCGAAAAAATTTACAATAAAAAAATCTTCAAAAGCCAGGAGCATTCAGAAAGATTGCATGCCTCAGCAAATATGATGGGATTTGATTTACCTTTTTCAGTGGCAGAATTGGAAACCGCCAAAAAAGCTGCAGCAGAAAAAAATAATATCGTTGACGGATATATGCGCGCCTTCGCTTGGAGAGGTTCAGAAAAAATGGCGATCTCGGCACAAACTAATAAAATTCACGTCGCCATCGCTTGCTGGCCGTGGCCGCCTTATTATTCCGAAGAAGCACGCCGCGCCGGTTTGAAACTAAAATTCGCCAAATATAGAAGGCCTTCGCCAGAAACTGCACCAGTTGCTGCTAAAGCCGCCGGACTTTATATGATTTGCACTATCTCCAAACATGAAGCTGAACGTGAAGGCTATAATGATGCTTTAATGCTGGATTATCGCGGCTTTTTGGCTGAAGCCACCGGTGCCAATTTATTTTTGGTGATGAAAAATGGCGAGTTACATACTCCACTTCCGGATTGTTTTCTAAATGGCATTACGCGTTTAACCGTAATTGATCTGGCCAGAAAACGCGGTATCAAAGTTGTTGAACGTCACATCAAACCAGAAGAATTAGCTGATGCCATTGACGTTTTCATCACCGGATCTGCTGCTGAAATCACTCGTGTTGGTGCTGTTGAAGATAAATTTTTATACCCACAACCAAGCCAAATGACACTTGATCTGATGGATGAATATCACAAGTTAGTTCGTTCGTAGAACCATAATAAGACTGTCGCAAATCAAACTTTTGCAAGAAGTTTGGTTTGTGACAGTCTCTTAATTGCACCAGAAATTTTTTAGTTCTGATTTTAATAAATTCCTGACCACCTTTGTTTAATTATCACCTCACCAATGCAGCTCATTAAAAACATCTGTGGCGTAATTTTTTTAGCAGTTTTTTGCAGCGTAATTTTTACCATTACCGCATCCAAACATGCAGTTTCACAAAGCTATCTACGCGTTAAATCACATCTGGTTTTTGACAAACAATTTAGTGGCATTGCTAAAATTATTGATGGCGATTCTTTAAATGTTGATGATCGCGAAGTACGTCTTTTTGGCATTGATGCCCCAGAATATCACCAAAGCTGTTTTGACAGTAAAAATCACCAATATTCCTGTGGCAAAATTTCACAGCAATTTCTTTATGATTTAGCCAACGGCCGCAAAGTTGTTTGTCACTACGCCGAGAAAGATAAATATAAACGTTATCTAGGAAAATGTGAAATCGGCACCATCTCAATCAATCAAGAACTGATCAAAAACGGCATGGCAGTTATTTATAACTTTACCGAAAGCGATGAGGTGATGGATATGCTTGAATCTAAAGCAAAAGAACAAAAGATGGGAATCTGGCAAGGTGCATTCCAACTGCCAAAAGATTATCGCAAATCGCATCCTCGCAAATAACGAGATTGATACCAAAACTATTTTAAAACATGAAGAAACTACAAATCGCAATCATTGGTGCTTCTGGCTATACCGGTGCTGAACTAATAAGAATTTTGCTCAATCACAAAAAAGTTGAGATCGTTGAACTCATCGCCAACAGCAATGCCGGCCAAAATATTGAACAGCTTTATCCACACCTCATTCACTACGGTTTGCCAGCTTTGAAAAAAATTGAAGAAGTTGATTTTACTAAGATTGACGCAGTTTTTGGCTGTCTGCCTCACACCACTTCGCAAGAAACTTTCAAAAAACTTTTATCTGATCCGAAAAATTCTCACTTAAAAATTTTCGATCTTTCGGCTGATTTCAGACTTAATAATCCTGATGATTATCAGAAATGGTACGACCACGAGCATATCGCCAAAGACTTACAACCACAGGCAGTTTACGGACTTAGCGAGATCTACAGAAATAAGATCAAAAAATCCCAACTCATCGCCTGCCCGGGATGTTATCCCACTTCTGCTTTATTGCCTTTGATCCCCCTTCTTGAAAATAATTTAATCCAAAAACAAGACATCATTATTGATTCTAAATCTGGCACCAGCGGCGCTGGCAGATCAGTTAAACAAGGCAATTTATTTTGCGAAGTGAATGAATCGGTCAAAGCTTATTCAGTGGGTAAACACCGACATATGGGCGAAATCGAACAAGAATTAAGCATTGCCGCCGCATCTGCAATCGAGATTGATTTTACGCCACATTTATTACCCATAAATCGCGGAATTATTTCCACCATTTACGCCAAAATTAATCCGCAATTCTCGATTGAGGATGTGAAAAATTGTCTTGAGACGAAATATGCCGACGAGCCTTTCGTTAAAGTGATCGAAGCTGATCCTAATATTAAAGATGTGGTGGGCACAAATTTCTGTGTTATGGCCGTAAAAAAAGCCCGCACTGCTGATAAAATTATTATCGTTTCAGTGATCGATAATCTTTGCAAAGGCGCGTCTGGTCAGGCTGTACAAAATATGAACATTGTTTTCGGTTTTGACGAAAAAGATGGTTTGGAAATGACACCAATTTTTCCGTAAAACTTAAAATCAGTTTAATGGTTCAATAATGAGTAGAAATAGATTAAGCGTTTTTTCCAGTACCGACCGTAGAATTTTTTCCGCAAATAGTCACGAAAGAAGAATATATGATGAGCTATATCAAAATAGCCACGTTGGCACTCCGCGTTATGATAACCCTGGTTCTGATGATTTGGATTCTAATAACCATTCTGATAACCATGTTGAAGAAAATTTAGAATCAGAAAGCACGGAAAATCAGGCCGGAGCCTTTCAAGTCAATAGTTTAGGTATAGAAACAAGATGCCAAAGACACTATGTGGATGATAGCGTCTCTATAGTCGAAATGCCGTTAGATTATACTGCTGATATTACAACAACTTATAGCACAACAGCTGATAATGAGCTAGATCAAGAACCAGACCATCTGGCGCAAAATAGTTTAAGACCATCTAGTATTATAAGAAGACCTTCAATTCAAATATCGGATTGGTGCTCAGGATTATGTAATGGACGTGTAGATTTAGAAATTATTCCGCCACGCTAAGCTTTTCACAGGAAATTCTATGAGACTGTCGTAAATCCTAAATTCAAAATAAGAACCAGATGCCAACCATATTTGCTCCGATCAGCTCTGCAATTCGCAGTGGCGTTTTGATTATCAGAATTTCCGGTCCTCAAACTATTTCATGTTTAAAAACACTGGGATTTAAAGGGCTCATTGAACATAAAAAAATCAGCTTTCAGAAAATTTGTGATCCAAAAAATGCCGAAATTATCGATGAAGTTTTAGTATCTTTTTTTCAGGCTCCTCACAGCTTTACTGGCGAAGATGTTGCCGAAATTTCACTTCATGCCTCACCTTTTATTATCGCCAAAACTCTTGAGATTTTGAGCGCACAAAAAAATTGCCGTTTGGCTGAAGCCGGAGAATTTTCCAAACGTGCTTTTTTAAATAATAAACTGGATTTGGTGCAAGCCGAAGCAATTCCTGATTTAATCGCCGCTGAAACTGCATCACAACACAAACAAGCTCTTAATCAACTGGGCGGAAAGTTAGGAAAAATTTATGAAGATTGGCGTTTTCGTTTGATCGAAATTTCAGCCATGTTGGAAGCGGCGATTGATTTTCCTGACGAAGATTTACCACAAAATATTTGCGATAAAGTTGAACAGGATGTTGAAAAATTACGCACAGAAATTGCTCAACATCTTGATGACAAAAAAATCGGACAAAAAATTAAAGATGGTTTAAACCTTGCTATTATTGGTGCTCCAAATGTTGGCAAATCAAGTTTGATCAATTTTTTAGCCCAAAGTGACGTGGCCATCGTTTCTGAAATTGCCGGCACCACGCGTGATGTTGTTGAAGTTCATTTGTCGATTGCCGGCGTACCAGTTAAAATTTCTGATACGGCAGGAATTCGCGATACTGATGATTTAATTGAACAGGAAGGAATCCGCCGCGCTTTACAAAAAGCGGCTTTGGCAGATATTAAAATATTTTTACTGGATGCTGCCAATCCAATTTTACGTCAAGATTTGATTGATGAAAATACTATCATCATCGTCAATAAATCCGATCTCAATGCCAACTTAAATTCACTGGCAGTTGATTTTACTGCCATTTCTATCACCAATAATATCAACACTGAATCTTTGCTCAAAAAACTTGAGGAAAAAATTAATCAACTCATTCCTCAACAAAATTCACCATTAATTACGCAAGAGCGTTATCGTATTTCTCTAAAAAATTCTTTAAGCAATCTGGAACAATTTTCGCTGAAAAAAAATATCGAACTAGCAGCTGAAGATTTACGTATGACAGCTCGCGAGATTGGAAAAATTAGCGGCAAAGTTGATGTTGAAAACATTCTCGATGTAATTTTCTCACGCTTTTGCATCGGTAAATAACATCATCCAAAGAAAAAGTTGCAGAAATAGCACCCCTACCTAAAAGAGTTTTCATACATTCTCCCTTCGAAATCTTTATTTAATCAACGTCAGCTTGGTACTTTTTCTTGCCCTTCCTCCAACACTAGGCTCACTAAGTTTAAGCGCTTCTAATTTTGTTAGTTTGCACCCTGAACTGATCAGCGAACTTGCCGGACATGCGTTGGTGCACGATTTGTACAGTCACATCCACAGCAACAGAAAAACTGGTCTGTCACGTCGTTTAAAAAGAAAAAATGCCAATATTCGTCGCCGCTGGTTTGTTGATAATATCATTTTACATCACAAAAGATTGCATGACAAAAACCGCGAATTAGCAGTCACCAAAGCACGTGATCAAGCGGTTGCCAGAAGAGATGCTTTGAAGAAAAAACAGGAATCATCTTTAGAAAAAGCCCGCAATCCACAAAAAGAACAAGAAAGAAAATGGCGTGAATTAGTTGAAGTGCGCGAACGCTCCTCATCAATTCGTGGTCGTATTGACAGCCGAAAAATGCGTGCGCGCAGCAGATGGTTAAGTGTGGCTGAAGCTGCGGCTAGCTAACCTGTCTTAAAACTATTCTCGGTGATAAGGATGCCCAGCAATAATTGATTGGGCGCGATAAATTTGTTCTATCAACATTGCTCTCACCATCAAATGAGGAAAGGTCATTTGTCCGAGAGAAATTTTCAGTTGAGCTTTTTTTAAAACTTCTGGCGATAAACCATCAGATCCACCAATTACAAAAGTTAAATCAGAGTCACCATTAAGAGCGAAATCAGAAAATAATTTAGAGAAAGCAATACTGCCAAACTGCTTGCCATGTTCATCAAGAGCAATCATTTTTGATCCCGGCTTGACGGATTTTAAAATCAATTCTCCTTCACCTTCCTTGATTTTCTCAACTGTCATGTTGTGAGAATTCTTCAACTCAATTTCTTTAAGCTCAACTTTCCACTTCAAACGCTTGAAATAATTTTGAAAAACTGCCGCATGAGGAGAATTTTCAAACTTTCCGATTGACAGAATTGTGATCCTCATAAGATTTAATGTGTAAGTACGTTTAAATAAGGAGACTGTCGCAAATCAAAATTTTCTAAGAAGTTTTTGTGATTCAAATTTTTTTGAAAGGTAAGCGTACCCAGATGTACGTGCGTTTCAAAAAAATTTGAATTGCGAAAAATTCGACGAAAAGTTTGATTTGCGACAGTCTCATAAGTGATGAGTAAAACACTTCCATCACTGCTTTAATAATTTAAATATCAGTTAATGAAAATCGCAATCTATCCCGGCACCTTTGACCCAATCACTTTCGGACATATCGACATTATCAAACGGGCAACCGAAATTTTTGATCATTTAATCATCGCTGCCGCCAAAGATAATTACAAAAATCCTTTATTTTCTCTCGATGAGAGAGTGGCAATCATCCAAGAAGAAGTCACTAAAATTGATGGCGGACAAAAAATTTCAGTCGAAAAGTTTGAAGGTCTGTTAGTAAAATATGCCAGAGAGAAAAATGCCATGGTGATTGTTAGAGGCTTGCGCGCAGTGTCTGATTTTGAATATGAATTTCAAATGTTTGGTATGAATTCCAAACTTGATCCTGAAATTCAAACCGTTTTTTTTCCCGCCTCTGAAACTAACCATTTTATTGCTTCTAAATTGGTTAAAGAAGTAGCAAAACTTGGCGGCGATATTTCCAAATTTGTGTCACCAAACGTGGCCAACCA
This sequence comes from uncultured Rhizobium sp., assembly GCA_964537735.1. Taxonomy (GTDB): domain Bacteria; phylum Pseudomonadota; class Alphaproteobacteria; order Rickettsiales; family UBA1997; genus UBA2645. Next base: position 139,243 of record CAZICL010000001.1, read on the forward strand.
TCTGCTCAACAAATTGAAAAACTAATAAAATGAAAATTAAGGACGAGATTTGGATATTGGCTGATAATCGACCCGGCACTTTTCTACAAAGCATCGGTCTTGCTGAAGAATTGCGGATGGAATATAAAATAATCACTTTGTCTTACAGCTTCTTAGCCTTTTTACCGAATTTTTTCTTAAGCAATTCTTTGCTACGCATTCCAGCAGAAATTCGCGATAAAATTAATCTTTTCGGATATCTCCCCAAAATCATTATTTCTGCCGGCAGAAGATCAGCGCCAATCGCTCTTGCTTTAAAAGCGCAATCACGCAATCAGTCGCGCATTATTCAAATCATGAATCCTAATCTTAATTTCGCCAAATTTGATTTTGTGATCTTGCCCCAACATGATAAGATTGATGAGCATAAATATCCCAATCTTATCACTACTCTAGGATCATTAACCAGAATAGATGAAAAGCGCATCCAGGATGAATATGAAAAATCTCCTGATCTCAAAAAAATCACTAAAAGAAAAATCGCTGTTCTGATTGGTGGGCCATCCAAAAAAACCGAATTTAACAAAAGTGATGCTGAAAAATTGGCAAAAATTTCTTCCACCATCGCCAAAAATATGGATGCCACTTTACTGGTTTTAACTTCTCGACGCACCACAAAAGAAATGGCAGAAGTAATAAATGACACTTTGGATTGTGATTTTGAAATGTTTGATTGGAATAGAATTAAGACCCAAAATCCTTATCTGGCAATTGTCGCAGCTGCCGAATTTTTTATCGTCACCGGCGATTCAGTTTCAATGATTTCTGAATGTGCTTGCACCGGAAAGTCGGTTTATATTTTTGATCAAAATAAAATCTCATCAACAAAGCACCGCATCTTTCATCAAAATTTATTCAACGAAAATTATGCCAAAAAACTGGGCGATGATTGTAAAATTTTAGAAAACTTTTCACCAAAAAAATTACAAGAAACAAAACGTGTAGCATCTTTGATTAGAAACAAAATACTTGATTAAGTCTATGCTCGCTCTAAGTTGCAACCACGCTTAAATATTGTCTTCATCATCCCGTTTGATAAAAAAAATTTTCACAAAACCATTCCCAAAAAATTACGTTGAAACTTTTCTGATCAAAACCAGTAAAGTTTTTTTACCGCTGCTATTTGCTGCTCTTTTTTCAGGATGTACCGATCAGGGCTGTATTGAAGCTGACGATTTTGGCGAATATCAGACCCAAACATTAGAAGTAAATTCCAACGCCACCGAAGATTCCTGCAAATATGATTCGACCTTAGACTTATTTGATTCATCACAAGGTTCTGGTCTGAAAACCTGTTTTACTTCCGGTAGCATCACCGTCTCTGATGAATCGGGATCAACACAGTTTGCAAATGGTGGTTGTAATGGCAGCCGCACCAACGCTTCTGGTTATTACCTTGATGCCTCCGGTAGAGTTCTTACCAATCAGAGCGATCCTTCTTTAAGGGTGCAAATGGATGCCCCTTTCGTCAATCTTTGTGTTAATAATTGCATCAACTCCTGTCGTAACGGCTCCTCCAGCACTGGTGGCGTATCTAACCCAGAACCAAACTGGATGGCAACTGATAGCCGAGATTCTTCACAAAATTTTGGGGTACAAATCATCCCCGGTTCACAAATTGCGATCACGGCTCTTGGCGCAGTTACTTTAAGCAATAGCGCCAATTACCCGAATGTTTTCATTCCAGTTGACGCACTTGACCAAAATGGCCAACAACAAAATTATTCTAACTCCGCCTGGAGTAATAATCTGATCTTTGACGTTGCCGGTGGTCAAAGCTTTAACGTCAAGTTTAGCGGATTATGGAAAAGACCACCTACAACCGGGACTATTTCACCTCCTGCCCAATATTATAACACATCTGCTATGGGTGGTGGGTCGGAGGCTCTTGAAACATCAACAGAAATGAATACCTCAATTCATAATGGTGGAATATCACTGGTAGCTTACACCATCCCCCATCCCAAAGGATATAATTTTGATAGTTCACAAAGTGATGAATTATCTGGCACCAAAGGTGTACCTTTATTACCAGAACCACGAGTTTGGAACTGTAATTACGATCCTAACGCCACAACAATTCGTGGCGCTGCTGTTGAAAGCGCCTGCTTAAACAAAGCAGGTGGTTATACCACTTTGGGATATGACCCTGAAGTTGACACCGCAATTGGAAATAATCGTGATTTCAAGCAGATTGGTTACACCTCTCTGGGCAGCCCACCGCCAGCTCTGGAAACTTATGGCGGCATCATCAGATGGAGCGGTGATAATCTTCGAGACAGCACTTACGACCCTTCCTTACCAGCTTACGCAGCTTCATTTAGCGCCAACTATCCAATCTCTCAAGATTATAATAGTGGCCCAATCTCTTCTGATTCTGCCATCGAAATAACCAACAGCAATGCTTACGCTGAAGCAATCTCTTTTCGCGCCTCATGCGGCGGCAGTGGCAATGGAATTCCCGTCACTGCCATCGTAAAAAATCCGGATAATAGTGTCGCCAAATCATCTTTTACCATCACATTAAAAAACAGCTTCCCCACCAATAATAACTCATCAGGTGCCACCAACTTTGTCACTTTAGAACCAGGACAAATAATCAATGTCAGTATTGCTTCTGGCACATTCTGTGAAAACCAAACCATCGAATGGCGCTTTCACAAATATCTCGATATTCCCATTTCCAGATCTGGCTTCGTTAAATTTACCACTCTCAACGGCGTTTCAGGAGACTGCACATTAAATGGAAGAATTCTCAATAAGCTTGATAGCAGCGGTAAAAATAGAGTTGGAAATGATCCCGATTTTTATGAATATGATGATTTTTACACAAGCAATTCCAAAGATCCATTTAACTCACTTTCAGTAAGAGTTTCTTCATCAACCGGGCTTAACTGGTCTGACAAAATCTTTGTCAGAAAAGGTCAAACCATCCGCTTATCGCCTTTAAGCTGGAACGGCACAGTTTCAGTAAACAACTCCAGCGCTGGTTCAACTGCTCGCCAATGCGGCATTGGCATGGCCATGTATATTACACCGCGCCCGGCTTTGCTGTGTAAAGGAATAGCCGAAGTGCAAACCCTAACGCACGATAGCAAATGTTTAGTAGATGTTGATTTAACCAGCGGTAACTTGATCGGCTGCCAAGCTTATTCCAGCAGCTGTTCCGACTCCAATAGCTCTTCTTATTGCCCTTATCCATCTTGCCAAAGCACCATCAGCTGTACTCCAGGAAATGCTAGCAACAATTACACCAAAACTAACTGTGTGGCAACTGATAACACTAATTCCACAGACTGTAATAATGCTCTTGCAGGACTAGGAACCACAGACAAAACCACAACAAAACTAGCCTGCGGCAATAGCAAATGCGGTGCTCAAATGCTAGCGGCAGCCCGATTATCAGCCATGCCCAAGCTTACTGTTGATCAATGTTATGATCTAGAAAACTACACCGGCAAAGCCACCGACATTCGTTTTGCTGATGGAGCCGAGATCCCTTCCAGCGACCCTATTTTCAGCAAAGGTGCTGCAATTCTTAGCGATTTTAACGGCTATTACGGCAACTTTTCTCACTTTAAAGACACCGGAACTACTGACAGTTTCAACAGCAATAAAATTTATCAGGCCAACAACATGTTGACCTTGTCACAAAATAGTCGCTTAAAATTCTTAATTCTGACCAATGATGACAGTTTCAGAAAGCTTGATCGAAATTATTCTTCTTCCAGCACCACTAACGCCGAATATCCTTACAGCAGTTTAACTAATCGCGGTAACAACTATAATGGCAAAAACGGCATGAAGTTAAACTTCGAAGGCAGTTTGCAATTCAATAACGGTCAATGGCTGGAAGCAAGATTATGCCGCGAAGATAATAATCATAGTTGCCGAGGCTTTAGCATTCCCTATGACCAAAATAATTCTTATGACGCTGCAATTAATGCTCAACCCCATCTGGTTGAACTAGATAACAATGCCGGTGCCGGTGGCGCAGCAAACATCAGCAGCGCTTCCAAATATGCTTTTGATGCTTTTGGTATTTTAATCAGAACTAAAGCTCCCGGAACAACTGATTGTAATATTTCTGGTCAGGCCGTCGACACTCAAGTTGGATCACCTTTTTATTGCCATACCTATCTTAACAGCAATTCAACCTACATCTACGATAAAGACGCCACACAACAATTCTCAGACTCTCAATATGGCGAACTCAACAAATTAAGACTAACCTTCAAAATCAAAGATCCAGAAACACCAGATTGCAAAATTCTGTGTTCAAAAACTACTAATGGCACTATATTAGACGGTTATATCGACAGCAATGGTAACTGTGGCAACACCGCTTCTACAGCCAATAACGGCGTTACTTTACCAAATCCGGCCTATCAAAACGGTACTTGTTCCGGCAATACTTCGGGAGCAGGACGAAGCTGTGCCATTGGCGATGGCTTTGCTTCCTCTGGAGCTGCTAATCCTTGTTGCAAACAGTTTTACTGCGCCAGCCCTTACGCTAATAACTACGGTAAATATTACGTCACCGTTAAAGTAGCCAACCCTCCCGGCAGCAATATTTCAAATATTATCGGCGGCGTAATTACTCCGGTGATCGAGGTCATGGACGGCAAACGCAGTATTGATGCCAGTGGCAATGTTACCACAACCATGGGCCAGGCTCAAAGAATCTACACTTTATTAGTTGGAGACAGCAGATACCAAGCTATTCTCACCATGTCGATGTCGATGATGATCCTGTTTTATGGCGTCACACAACTGATGGGACTTACCGATCTCAGCAGCTCTGATCTGATCAATCGCGCTATCAAAATTGCTTTAATTTATTTCTTCGCCAGTCCAGATGGCTGGCATTGGTTTAATATGTTTGCTGTTAAATGGTTTAAAGATGGCACCGATTATCTGGCCTTTATGATGGCCTCTTCTTTTGACGACTCTCCGGCACTGGCCAAGGCCATATCACTCAATGATTATTATGACAAATCAGTTTTGTTCAGCAGTGTTGACAAAGTATTTGGCATGTTCTTTGCCCAAGCCGTGCAGAAAAAAATCTCTGCTCTTTTATTTGCCAGCATCTTTGGCTTTATTTATCTGTGGATCATTTATCTAAGTTTCTTCCTTTACGTTTACGCCGTTGGTTATGCCGTACTTTATTATCTTACCGCCCAGATTTTCATTTCGATTCTATTCACTTTAGGGCCAATTTTCTTCATCTTCACTTTGTTTAACCAAACCAAAGGCATGTTTGATAACTGGCTTAAACAGCTGATTGGTCTGTCATTACAACAAATATTCCTGCTCACCACCTTGGCATTCTTCAATATGATGATGTATGAAGTGCTGAAAATGTCGCTTGGTTACAAAATCTGTTGGGACGAAGTGTGGACAATCAACATCATCACCCGCATCAGCTTGCTGTCATTTTGGACAGTAGCTTCGCTGCCACCGGTGGTTAACCCTCAAGCCGAAGTTGGCGACATCGGACATCCGGAAGGAATTCCCTCTTTATTCTCAATTCTCTTCATCTGGGTTATTGCCTCTTTGATGAACCACTTCATAAAATTTATGGTGGATCTTGGAGCATCTATCGGTGGCAGTTTGAAAGCCTCTGATCTGTCTAGCGGTATTAGTAAAACCCTTGAGGATGCCTATAAAACTTCCAGCGAACAATTTGAAAACATTAGCAAAGGTATGATCGGTGAACCAATAAAAAGATTGGATGCCGCATTGTTTGACTCTGGCGAACATGCTGAAGTGGCCCGTAAAAAACGCCAAGATGAAAATCGTCAGAATCAAAATAAGAAAGATTCTCTCATGAAAGCCGGCAATGAAGCGATGAGTACATATAAACGCGACAATGCCGATGCTTATTCAAAAATGACTGAACCGGAAAGAAAAGAAAACTTGTTGAAAGCCAGAGAAGCTGGCATAGCCGCTGAAGCCAAAAAACTTGGCATTAAAGATGAAGATTTAGCAAAGCTAAAATCTGACAAGGGTTTAAAATATGAAGGATCCAACGTACTTATTGCTGCCGCCCAAGCTGCAAGACAGAAAGCCGGATTTGGTGGTGGAACTTTAAACAAATCAATGGATGAGGCCAAAATTAACACTAAGATGAGCTTTCATGAAGCTTCAGAAGGCATGAAGAAGATGGATAAAGATCAAAGAGCAGAATTTACCAAAAAATCTGGAAGTGGCGACGTTAAAGTTGGCAGAAGCGTCTCACAAAAAGTTATTGGCACAGCTCAAACAGCTGCGACAGTTGCTGTTTCTCCAGCAGCCGGAACTTTATATGCTGCCGGAGGTTTAGCGAAAGATACTTTCCAAGCAACACGTGCTGGATTAGGTAAAATAAGCGGTAGTGATTTAGGAGGTAATACTGACTTCAAATCAACCAGAGCCAATATTGATGCCGCTTATAAAGGCGCTGGCGCGGCGAAAGATCAACTCAAGAGCAATGCCTCAAAAGTTATGGGCAAGGCCAAAAGCGGTGTCGGACTTGGAAAATATGACAAAGCTCGCCAGGAGTTGGAAGAAAGCGGAGAGATTAAAAAAATGTCTCCTTTCACCAACTGGGCCAGAAATAAAGCTGAAAAACAAAAAATCCAAGAACGGACTCGTGAAAATCGTGAAGCGGCAAAACTTAAAATGCCCACCGTCAACAGCTCTACCACACTCTCTAAATTGGCATCTTTAGAACGTGGTCTAAACAAGGATGAGGCTAATAAAACAACCTTAACCGCAATATCTTCTGCTATCTTTGGTGCTGGTGGTTTGAAGAATGCCGTCAGAGCTCAATCTGATAAATTTGGCTCCGCCAAACAACAATTTAAGTCTTCTTCCTTGACGACAGCTTCTGAAAAAATTGGTGCTGAACTTGGCTCGACCACAACTCAGAAACAACATATGAAAGATATTCGCGATAATGCTCAAAAAGCAGCAACAGCGATTAAGCAAGTTAACGATCTGGAGCAAAAGAAAAAAGAGGCCACCAACCCAAAAGATCGACAAGAATATCAAGAGCAAATTAATGGAATCATCGAAAGAGATAGTAGACCAAATGGTGGATCCGGATATTTTGAAGATAAGAAAGCAATGGAAGACCATCGCGCTAAATACGAAGCTACCACCACAACAGAGCCGGAAAAAAGCGCAATAAAAAAAGACATGGATGCCATAACCGGCAACGCGACATATATCGAGTCACAAGGCAACCCTCTCAACAGAGCCAACGCCATCTATCAAAAATCAGATCAAAATATTGCCACACTTAGTAAGAAAATCAATCAAATGTCCATCACCAGCAATGCCATGCAGAAAAGCTCTGGCACATTCTCGGAGGTTATGTCTTCTCAAAAGGCCAAGTCAATCAAAGCAAATTATGACAATGGCGTTGGCCGTTTTGCCAAAATGACCGGTGGACTTTTCTCTGGTAAAGACACCAAAGACAAAATTAAAGATCACAAAAAACTTGAGTCGTTTAGAAAAGATTATGAAGGTCTCAAAAATCTTGGCGGAAATCGCGATCTTAATATCAGAAAAACTGGTACAGTCAGAAGCATTTTTGGTGCCAAGAATAATCTTGAAGGAAAAACCAAAACTTCAGCCAGACATGAAGATTTTATGCAAAAACATCAGGACTTAATCAAGGACGCTAATGTTGATCCATCAATGGTAAGCAGGTCTTTTAACCCACTTCACGATGATGACACTCCGTAAAATGCTATCCTTCCATGAATAGTAAAATTTCTGGCTCTAAGAAAAATGAAATCACCGCTAAAATTTACAACATCTCCATCATCGAGTTTCTAGTTTTTAGCTGCATAATTACCGTCACAATTTTAGGCATTTATTTTGCCAATCAAATGATGAAAGCCAGCTCGGTAAAATCACTGATCATGCAGATTAAAAAATATGACAATGCCGTTGCTGCTTTTGCTGAAAAATATGACGCCTTGCCTGGAGATGTTTGCAACACTCAAAAATATGGCATAACAAAAAATGATAGTGATGGAAATTGTGATAATATTATCAGTGATGCTGCACAAAAAATAATTTCCGCTAATGGCGAGATCGGTAATTTTTGGCTACATTTATCTGCCAGCAAAATGCTTGATGAAAATTTTGATGGTGCAATTAATGAAAATGCAAAAATAGGTAGCAGCTTTCCCATCAGTAAAATAGGCAATAAAATCGGTATTGTTGCTTATGGTGATGAAGGAAAAATTTTCTATCAAATCGGTTTTGAATTTTCCGATCACCAACGAATTTTTATGAGTGATAAAAGTTTAAAAACTTTTGAAAGTTATTGGTTTGATAAAAAAATTGATGATGGAAATCCGCGCAAAGGTCGTGTGATTGCAGTTGGAAACAATTCACTCAATGTTAAAGATAATCCTCAATGCGTGAAATTTTCGAAATACGATCAAAGCAACTCCAATCTGGTTTGCCAGCTGCGCATTGAAATAAAATAAATTTTGTAACTGATAAAAAATGGAACAAAAAAATTACATGACATTGCAAAAACATCTCGAAGAAATGCGCAGCAGATTAATTTTTTGCGTCATGTTTTTTCTGATCGCTTTTTGTTTTTGTTATTTTTTCTCTGCTGAAATTTACAATTTTTTGCTGCAACCTTTCAGTGATTTTTCTTCTAACGATCAGAATCGTAGATTGATCTACACCAGCCCCTCTGAAGCCTTCACGACCTATTTAAAATTATCTTTTTACTCAGCTTTATTTTTATCTTTTCCAATTCTTGCTACGCAATTTTATTTTTTTCTAGCACCTGGTTTGTATAAAAATGAGAAAAAAAATATTGTCATAATTTTATTTTTTTCGTCACTTTTATTTTTGCTTGGCGTGTTGATTGCTTATTATTTTATTTTACCGCTCGCCATTCAATTCTTCGCAAGCTTTGAAATTAAAGGCTCCGCAACATCTCTTCCAATTCATCTTGAAGCGCGCATCAGCGAATATTTACATCTTGTTCTCAATTTACTTCTTGGTTTTGGCATCGCATTTCAACTACCAATCCTCTTGCTTTTTTTAATTAGAGTTGGTCTGTTGTCGCCATCTGTTCTGAAAAAGAAGAGGAGATATTTTATTGTAGCAATTTTTGTGATAGCTGCGGTGCTTACTCCCCCAGATATTCTCAGTCAGACAAGTTTGGCAATTCCGATGATTTTTTTATTCGAAATAGCCATTCTTATCGGTAATAATTTTAACAATAAAAAATAAATTTATGGCTACTGTTAAAAAAACTGTTGCTAAAAAAGCTCCTGCTAAAAAAGCCGTTGCTAAGAAAGTAGTTGCTAAAAAAGCTCC
>CAZICL010000001.1:148723-243288 GCA_964537735.1 uncultured Rhizobium sp.
TGCTAAAAAAGCTGCTGCTACTAAAGTGGTTGCTAAAAAAGCTCCTGCTAAAAAAGCCGTTGCTAAGAAAGTAGTTGCCAAAAAGGCTCCTGCTAAAAAAGCTGCTGCTACTAAAGTGGTTGCTAAAAAAGCTCCTGCTAAAAAAACTGCTGCTACTAAAGTGGTTGCTAAAAAAGCTCCTGCTAAAAAAACTGCCGCTAAGAAGTAAAAAATCTAAAAAGTAAAAAATGGGGCGGTATCTCGATTGAGATACCGCCCTTTTTTTTGCCTATTTTTTTAGTGAGTGAGACTGTCATCCTGAGCATCTCAATCGATGCAGTTATTTATTTCTTTTTACCTTTAGCCGGAGGAGCGAACTGTTTTACCACAACACGAACCGGAGATTTGGTCGGAGTTCTGGCATTGTTTTCTGTATTCACCACATCACACAAAATATCCAACGACAATCCACCATCATAACACATACAAATGACGTAAGTTTTTTTATCCAAACTCTCAATCATCTCACGATTAACAATTCTAAAACCACCATCACTATTCTTGCGCGAGAATTGGAAAAGACGATTCAGGATCTTAATATATTTATTAATCTTGGAATTTTTGTGGGCAGGAATTTTACCATTTATCACTTGCTCATCTTGCACTTCGATCAAATATTCAAAAAGTAAATCAGCGATCTGAGCTGTTTCTTCCTCGATCTTTTTGAACACCTCCGAAATCATTTTCAGATTATCGGCAACCGAAAGGTTCACCGATGTTGCAGGTATATCTTCATATTTCATCGACACCATATTTTAGATAAATTTTTGCAATAATTGAGACATTTCCGCAAAAGCCGGAGTCATCTCCAACCGTAACTTTATAAAATTAAGAACGCGCGGCAATAAATTTAGATAATGATGCTTACCATCACGCACCGAAAGCCGCGAAAAAATTCCAGCAATTTTAATATTTCTTTGCAAAGATAAAATCTCATAATCGCGTAAAAATACTTCTTTGTCGCAAGCCGATTTATCCAAATAATATTGCATTAATTGCTGACGATTTTCCTGATCAAGATCTCTTCTAGCATCTTCCAGCAACGATACCAAATCATAAGCTTTTGAACCAATAACCCCATCTTGAAAATCAAGCAATCCCACCTTGCAATAGCCATTTCTATCTGGCAACAGCATTAAATTATCAGCATGATAATCGCGCAAAACCGTCACCTGATTTTCTTTGTCGAGCATATCAAAAAGCTCAAACCATAAATGTTTGAATAATGATTTTTCTTGCACCGTCATTGATTTTTTTTGCGCTGGTAAATACCAATCCACCAACAGCATCACTTCACGAAATAGCAACGCATTATTATAAATCGGCAAAGCCAGTGGGGCTTCAATTTTGTGTAGCTCAATCAAACAGTCACAAGCATCTTTGTATAAATCTAACTCCAGATTTTTTTGCTCATTTGGTGCGGCAGCGGCCAAAACACGGCTGTAAGTATCCTCACCAAAATCTTCCAATAACATAAAACCATTTTGCTCATTAATGGCAAAAATTTGCGGTGCTGAAAAATTATGTTGGCACAAAAAACCATCAATGCTGGCAAAGGGCCGAACATCTTCATAGGCCGGAGGTGCAAACATTAAAATATAAGTTTTGGCATCGGAAAAAATTCGGTAATAAGAACGAAAAGAGGCGTCACCAGCAACTTTTTTTATCTGACATTTTGTAATATTATTTTGCGCCAAAAATTGATGCGCTTGAACTTCATCAAGTGTAATCATCTTAGAAATCCAATTTAGAATACCATTCCGGCGGGCTGATGTTGGCGATACGATCGCGCAAAACTTCGCTGAAAACTTTGTGAGATTTAATCAAACTGTACCATTCTTTAACCGAATTGTAATGATGCCAGTTGATGTCGCCGAAATAATCCAACACTGAAAGATGTGAGGCCGCTGCAAAATCAGCAACCGAGATTTGCTCACCGGCCAAATATTTTCTGCTCTCCAAAAGATATTCGATATAGCTCAAATGCACATTCAGATTGCGACGGGCAATTCTCAAAACTTCTGAGTTAGGAGCTTTAGCACCTGGTAAATAGCGGTTAAAGAAACGTTCGTTGAGAATATATTTTCCTACTTCATTGTAAAATTTATTATCAAACCAACTTTGAATTTTACGCACTTCTGCCCTTTTAACAACACCCTCTCCCAAGAAACTTCTGGTCTCATCGTGCTTTTCTTCAATATATTCAATGATTACCGAACTTTCAGAAATCACTGCTGAATTACTGTTATCAAACAAAACCGGAATTGTTCCGGCCGGATTCATGGCAATAAATTCTTTTCTTCTTTCCCAAAAATTTTCAGTAACTAATTCAATGCCAATCTCTTTTGCTGCCATGTGAACTCTGACTTTGCGGGAGAATGGACAAATAGGATGATGATAGAGACGATACATGATTTTGGATTTATGATTTTTAATCAAATTCAAACTTTGTTTGATTTTGGATTTAATGAGACTGTCGCAAATCAAAATTTTCTAAGAAGTTTTTGTGATTCAAATTTTTTTGAAAGGTAAGCGTACCCAGATGTACGTGCGTTTCAAAAAAATTTGAATTGCGAAAAATTCGACGAAAAGTTTGATTTGCCACAGTCTCTTAATAGATTACATTTTTTTAAATCATTAATCGTAAATCTTAAATCATAAATTATGAAAAAAATCGCTTTAATTGATGGTTACGGTTTTGTCTTTCGCGCCTATCACTCTCTTCCACCATTAACCAGCCCTGATGGCACACCAGTTGGAGCTGTTTATGGCTTTACCAACATGTTGATAAAATTGCTCGCCGGACTTGATGTAACACACGCCGCCATAGTTTTTGATTCTGGTTCTAAAACTTTTCGCAACGATATTTTTCCACAATATAAAGCCAATCGCCCACCCTGCCCTGAAGATTTGATTCCACAATTTCCGATTGTGCGCGAAGCAGCTGAATCACTTGATCTGACCATTTTAGAAAAAACCGGTTTTGAAGCTGACGATATCATAGCCACCATCGCTAAAAAATATGCCGATGAAGATACTAGAGTGCTGATTGTTTCTTCCGACAAAGATTTGATGCAGCTGGTCAATGACAACGTTGTCATGTATGACGCCATGAAAAATAAGATGGTTACTGAGGTGGAAGTGAAAGAAAAATTTTTCGTTGCACCAAATCAAGTACTCGATGTTTTATCTCTGATGGGCGATACTTCCGACAACATTCCTGGCGTTAAAGGCATTGGCCCAAAAACTGCGGCAGAGTTGATTATGCAGTTTGGAACTTTAGAAAATATTTTTGCCAATCTTGATCAGATCAAACAGGAAAAACGCCGTCAACTGCTTAGTGAAGGTGTTGAAAAAGCCAAACTTTCCAAGATTCTCGCTGCTTTAAAATATGACGTGGAACTTGGCGTAGAGCTTGATGACTTAAAAATAAAAGCTGTAAACCCACTAAAACTGATACCTTTCCTCGAAAATCAAGGGTTTAGATCTTTGGTATTAAGAGTTCGCAAAGAATTCGGCATTTTAGATGAGTTAAAAAACGAGGAAAAAATTTCTGGCTCTAGACCAACAACTACAAGATCGGAAGTAGATTTTGGGCACGTGCCCAAAATTTTTCTTAACTCAGAAAACATCACCAGATTCAAGCAAGAAGCACTTTTAAACGGCTTAGTGACCGTTAATCTTAGTCACAATATTCTGACGATTTCGACCAATAAAATTGACCGGACACCAAGTGAAATTTTTTACTTTGAGATTGCAGTAGAAAAAAAATCCGCCGCTAAAACTACCACCACCGATCTTTTTAGTTTTGAAGAATCAGTGCCACAAAACATTTCAGATCAAGTTCTAACGCTTTCTGACCTCGCTGACATCTTTAAAAATGACGCCATTAAAAAAGTTTTTTTCAATGCTAAACCATTTTTAAAAATCACAGAAGTTACAGCTTATGAAGATGTGTTTCTGATGCATCACCTGCTCAATTCCGCAATCAAAATTGACCTGCGCGAGCTTATAAATCTTAACCTCAACCAAGATTTAAGTGAGAATGGCTTTAACGAAATTTTCGATACTTTGGAAAAAAATAAAGAGCCCGAAGCTTTTAAAGATGACAGCAAAAAAAATGAGTTTTTCTGTTTCCAGAACTTTGCCATCTCTCAACTTTACAAAATTTTTGCACCGCAAATTTTTACCCAAAAACTTAATTTTTCTTATCTTGGGTTAGAACTGCCACTTTTACAGGCCATTGCCCGTATGGAGAATAATGGCGTCTCAATTGATATCAAAAAACTGCACGATTTATCACAAGAATTTGCTCACCAAATTCAAAAGCTAACACAAGAAATTTATCATCTGGCCGGAGAAGAATTTAACATCGCCTCCACACAACAGCTGAGCAAAATTTTGTTTGAAAAACTTGGCTTAGATTCGTCAAAAAAATCAAAAAAAACCGGCGCCCTTTCAACTAATTCAGCAGTGTTGGAAGAGTTGGCCGAAGATGGAAATGACATAGCGCGTAAGGTTTTAGATTTTCGCAAATTTTCTAAACTAAAAAGCACTTACAGCGACGCACTGCCTAAAGAAATAAATGCTAAAACCAACCGCATTCACAGTAATTTTTCCAGCACCTCTACTATCACCGGACGTTTCAGCTCTAACAATCCAAACCTGCAAAATATTCCGATAAAAAGTGTTGAAGGACGCAAAATTCGCGAAAGTTTTGTCGCTGCCAAAAATCATTTTTTAATATCAGCGGATTATTCTCAGATTGAACTTCGGGTGATTGCGCATGTTGCCAAAATCAATAATCTGATTCGCGATTTTAAGGAAAATAAAGATATTCATCGCAGCACTGCGGCGCAGGTTTTTCATATTCCTGAAGCGCAAGTTAGCGATGAAATTCGTTCTAAAGCTAAAGCCATTAATTTTGGCATAATCTATGGCATCAGCGCTTTTGGATTGGCACGGCAACTTGATATTCCAAGGCAAGAAGCAGCGATTTACATCAAATCTTACTTGGAAACCTATCCCGGCATTGAGCAATATATGAAAGATTATATCGAGCTGGCGCGCGCTCAAGGATTTGTGCAAACTCTTTCGGGACGAAAATGTTTTATTCGCGAGATCAATAATAAAAATCCGATGATTCGTCAGGAAGCTGAACGCCTGGCTATAAACGCTCCCATTCAAGGCAGCGCCGCCGATATTATTAAACTGGCGATGATTAATCTTGATCGCAAATTCCGTGAATTAAATCTGCACTCGAAAATTATCATGCAAATTCATGACGAGCTGGTGATTGAAGCACCACAAGACGAGGTTGAAACTGCTAGTAAGATTTTGCAAAAAGAAATGGAAAACGCTTTCATCCTTGATGTGCCTTTGAGGATCGATATCAAAGTTGATCAGTGTTGGAAGTAAAAATAAAGCTGGGTCCAGATCAGATTGATAATTTACTCTCCATGATTTTTTAGGAATTATTGTGGAGGTAGTACAGCTGTAGTTGGAGAGATAATGATGGGAGAAGTTGTTGGTTTTGTTCCCTTCTGATTAGCAGGAATTTTATCACCAATTTTATATGGTTGACTAGGATGATTTTCTAGTTTTTTTATCTTAAGAGACTGTCTTTTAGTTCCTGAGCATTCTTAAAAACGCCACGACTACTTACAAACCTCTCTCATCCGCGCATACGCCTTTACAATTCCTTTGGTTGAATATTCATCAACCGCGAAAGTGCCAATCGCTGAATCGCTTCTCACCATGATTTTGCTGGCATTTAACATGTTTTGAATCACGTCAATATCTTCTTCCTTACTTTTAGCCCAGGCCATGTCTTTCTTGGTTGGGAAACGATATTGGGCGTCGTTGTCCACCATAAAAAAAATCTTACTGTTAATTTTATATTCATAACCACCGTAAACACTGACTTCTTCTTTGCGCTCTCTTTGATAGCGCGTGATCATGACATATGGTCTTTTTCTGGTGGGCTGGTCAGAATCAACATTAATTGGATTGGCGACGATGTAGCACTGTTTATCATGCAACTCATCTTCCTGTAATTCATAAACTGTCCAGCGATAAAAACGACTATCTACCACCTGAGCATTAGCAATGTTGGGCAGTAAAAGTAGCACAAAAATAACAGCTTTTTTAAAAATAGATTTCATAAAAATCTTGTCAGTATCTTCAGCTTGAATGGGTATAGTGCCTTAAAAAATTCGTGCCAATGAATATTCAAGTATCGCGATCAAATCTTGCTTCGCTGCCTCATCACAAGAATTTTCACTGCCGAAAATTGCAAGATTTTGCAAAGCAACCTCACGATAAAACAACGCTTTGTTTCTTGATTGTTCAAGCCCACGATATTTTTCCATCACCTGTAAAATTTTAGAAAAATCTTCCTGATTTTTTTCAGGCTCTATCAAATTTTTGGCAAAAATTTCTGAGATAAATTTTTGGTCAACAACGTCAGCGCTTTGGTAAGTAAGGATAATCGGTAAAGTCACTTTCCCTTCAAAAAAATCATTACCTAAATCTTTGCCCAAAACATTTTCTTTTGATGAATAATCAAGCATGTCATCCACGATTTGAAAAATGATGCCAAGATTTTTACCAAAATCTCTTAAAGCTTTTACTTCAGCTTCTTCACGCTTATTCAACAAAGCGCCAACTTCAGCGGCAGCAGAAAAAAGTACTGCTGTTTTTCCAAAAATAATTTCAAAATATTTTTCTTGCGAAATTGCTAAATCAGAAGAACTTTCCAGCTGCATCACTTCACCGTCAGCCATAGTGCTGGAGGCTTTGGCCAGCAAATCAAGAATGTGCAGATCATTGCTGCGCACCATCAGTTGAAAAGCAATCGAGAATAAATAATCACCCACCAAAATGCTGGCTTTGTTGTCCCAAATCGCATTAGAAGTTTTTTTACCGCGACGAATCAAACTATTATCCACCACATCATCATGCAGCAAAGTTGCAGTGTGAATCAACTCCACTGCCGCACCTAAATTATTGTAATTATCATTTTTACTGCCGCACATTTTTGCCGCTAAAATCAGAATTAGCGGGCGGATTCTTTTGCCACCGGAAGAGATTAGATGATTAGCAATTTCTTGAATTAAAGGCGATTTACCGACAGCAAATTCTAAAATGATTTGGTCAATTTTTTCTAAGTCAGTAGTCGCTCTATTAAAGGCTTGGCGAAATTTTTCCATGATACATCTAAGTTGTGTGCAGATTAGTCGTGATGATAAAGCGTCGTTGTTCTGTGACGACATTCTTCAATTTTTATCATAATATTGTTAAGCGATTTTCTAATTGCTTCAGAAGATTTTTCAGAGGCACCATTTTTGATAAATCCGATATATTGAGTTGTCAAAATATCAGCGCATTCTTCCAACTTCACCACCACATCTTCAATGATTGAGAATTGCTGCTTTGCAAGATCATGATTGTTATCTTCAACAGCGCTCAACAAACGATCAGCATAGTTGTAATATTCGACTATCTCGTTGTAGAGCTGCTCTTGTTTTGAAGTAGCCATTTTATGAAATTAGTTTTTGGAAAAGGACGAATTAAGCTTCTAATATTAGAAAA
Organism: uncultured Rhizobium sp.; assembly: GCA_964537735.1. Taxonomy (GTDB): domain Bacteria; phylum Pseudomonadota; class Alphaproteobacteria; order Rickettsiales; family UBA1997; genus UBA2645. The sequence goes on from CAZICL010000001.1 coordinate 156,356, forward strand.
AAATATGTCTAAAAAACCCGCATTTATCAAATCGCGCGCAAGCTATTTTAGCAACTAGTAAAAGTCAATAAACCCTTGCTAAATGCCGGTTAAAGCTGTCAATAATTCTTGCTGCTTTAATTTAAAATCACTGTTAGCCCAAATTATTTTTGCCTTTTTTAGGGCCAAACCAAGATCTTTACCAACAAATCCTGAATTAATTAAATCTGCACTTTTAAGCGGAAAATCCGGCACCAGAAAATCACGCAAGAAACTAATATTCTGTGCCGCAACGGAAATTTTTACAGACTCAAAATTTTTTGCCAAATTAACTAGATAAAGATCCAACAGCTGCTCTTTACTTTCAAAAACCAATAGCTCTTGCAACTGACCATGATTTAATTCTTCATTCTTTAATTTGCGGCAAAATTGGAAAAAATTTTTCTCTGAATTAGTAGCACAAATCTCTCTAAAAAGAATTTTATCATCACAGTTTTTTTGACAAAATAAAGTCGCCAATTTCACCTTTAAATTAGCAGAAACTTTTAACTCTTCTTCAATTTTAAACAGGCTCTTTAAGGATTTAATATCAATCTCTGATGACAATATCTCTTGAGCAATTCCCTGACTTTTTAATAGTTGCAAAATCTGCATCAGATTATTTTTTTTAGCACTAGCTAACATCTTTAAAATTTCCGCCCTAATTCTTTCGCGCGACAGTTTTTTCAAACTCTCTTTATGTTTTACACAGGCTTCTAAACCTGTTTCATCAAGCTTGGTTGCATATTCACAACTAAAACGAAAGAAACGCAAAATACGTAAAAAATCTTCTGTAATACGTTGATTGGCATCGCCGATAAATTTTACTTCATGATTTTTAAGATCAGAGATTCCACAAAAATAGTCGGTCACCAAACCTTTGGCGTCAAGGTAGAGCGCATTAATCGTAAAATCACGACGTGCCGCATCCAAAAAATAATCATCAACAAATTGAGGATTACAGTGACGTCCATCTGTCTCAGCATCTTTGCGTAAAGTGGTGATTTCAAAGTTTTTGCCGTTCATAACAGCGCTGACCGTGCCAAATTTTATGCCGGTGGGCACTGCTTTAATGTTATTTCTTTCAAGAATTTTTGTAGTTTCTGACGGTAAATATTTGGTGGCAAAATCAAAATCATTCAGCTTTTTTTTCAACAACAAATCACGCACGCAACCACCAACCAAACGCACCTCATCACCAAAAATATGGAAGAGAGTTTTAACTTCCTGAGGAAATTTTTTTACTAATTCTGGATGGGAAAAAATTTCTGGTTTCATTCATTTCATTTCGAAAGCAATCTTTAGAAGCTGTTCTAAATCACGGTTAAAAACAATCCCAGCTCATCAGCAGTTTTGATAACTTCTTCTTTTTGCAAAACTAAAGTTGAGCCAGCTTGAATCACGATTCCAGCTATTCCAGACTCGGCACAATTCTTAATAGTTTCAACACCAATCGTTGGTAAATCTGCTTTCAAGCTCTGTTTTGATTTTTTCATTTTCACCAAAACTGCATTTTTTACATAATCCGTTTGCAGATTTTTACATCTCTTAATCATTTCGTCAGTACCTTCCAAAGCTTCAACTGCAATAATCTGTTTCTGCGCGATCACCAAAGATTGACCAACATCAAACTGCGAGAAATTTTTAATCGCTTTTACACCCAGATCAATGTCATGCTGATTTTTTTTGTCCGGCTTAATTTTTGTAAGCGTTGATTTTAGTGACACCACACAATCAAGAAGCTGATCAATTCTTAAGATCTTAAAGCCTTCTTTTTCAAAAAATTTTATCACCGTGCTTAACACCGCATCATCACCCAAAATTTTATTAGCTAAAATTTTTGCCAATAAACCAGCTCCACGCTTATCAACTCTAAGAGAAGAAAAATTCGGCTTGGTCACGCCACCAATAAAAACAATATTTTTGATGTGGTTTTTTTGTAACTCACTCAAAAATTTTTCTAGCTCACCATAAGCAATTTTTATAGGGCTGAAGGCTGAATAATCGATTGTATAATTCTCACCCTGCAGCAAAAAAACTATAAATTTACGGCCAACTTTCTGACAATCTGCAATCAGCATCATCGGCAATGGCCCGCGTCCAGCGAAGATAGCCAGTGGTTCATTGATAAACTGCTCAGATGATTTCATGTTTTGTGATTATTTTTTGGCGGCCAATCTTTTATTTCTCTCATCGCGCATCTTGGCAAAATCATCTCCGGCATGGTAAGATGAACGCGTCAAAGGGCTTGATGACACCATCAAAAATCCTTTATTGTAAGCCATTTTTTTGTAAAATTCGAATTCATCAGGATGCACATAACGATCTACCGGAGCATGGCGCAAGGTAGGACGCAAATATTGACCGATAGTCAAAAAATCAATATCAGCGCAACGCATATCATCCATAACCTGCAACACTTGTTCTTTAGTTTCACCAAGTCCCACCATCAAACCCGATTTGGTAAAGACTGATGGGTCAATTTCTTTGACCCGTTTTAAAAGATGCAAGGAGTGAAAATAACGTGCACCAGGACGAATCGTACCATAAAGGCCTGGAACAGTTTCAATATTATGGTTAAAAACGTCAGGCTTGGCAGCAACAACTTTTTCTAAAGCGCCATCCTTACGCAAAAAATCCGGCGTTAAAATTTCAATGGTAGTTTGCGGAGATTTACGGCGCACATTTTCAATACATTTCACGAATTGATCTGCACCACCATCGGCCAAATCATCGCGATCAACTGAAGTGATAACAATATGTTTTAATCCAGAAACTTGAGCAACATCACCAACATTATCCGGCTCATGAGGATTTACCATATCAGGCTTGCCGGTTTCAATATTACAAAAGGAACAAGCACGTGTACAAACTGAACCCAGAATCATCACCGTTGCATGCTTCTGCGACCAGCATTCACCAATATTGGGACAAGCAGCTTCTTCACAAACTGTATGTAATTTTTTTTCGTTTAAGAGTTCTTTTGTTTCGTAATAACCCTTTGATTGCGGCGCTCTGACACGTATCCAATCTGGTTTACGTTCCATCTTCTCTTTCGGAAAATTCTGCGCAAAACCCATCAGATCTTTATTATCTTTTCTGGCGATCTGTCCCGATTCGCGTTTTTCCTCTCTGCTTTGCATCAACTATATTGATTAAAATTTATGACGATTGACAACCAAGGTCTTGATCATGGACCTATTTTTACTTGGTCTCACCAGTAATAACATATTTTGCAATATCAGCAATGTTTGTTGAATGATCAGCAAGACGCTCAAAACTTTTGGCGATAAACAAAATATTAATGATTTTCTCAGCTTGCGATTTACTGAAAGATTCTGCCTCAAGAATACCAAACAGACCGCTATAAATTGCGTCAATCGTATCGTCCTGCTCTAGCACTTGCTCAGCCATTTCTCCATCCTGATCGTTAAAGGCAATCACTGAATCGCGCACCATAACTTTCGACAATTCCACCATTTCCAACAGTGATTTTTTCACTTCTTCATCAAAGGCTTTAACACCAATACGATCAATTTTTTTGATAATACTTTTGGCCTGATCACCAACACGTTCAAGATTTGACGACACCTTCAAAGCTGAAACAATATAACGCAAATCAACTGCCATAGGCTGACGCAAAGCCAGCATGGTAGTGATTTTACGTTCAATTAAAAAATCTAAAGAATTAATTTTATAATCGTGAGCCGTAATTTTTTCCAAATGATCCCCACCATCTTTACGAATCATATCGGCCACCATTTCAACCGACCCTAGCACCAACTCCGACATTTCATCCAAAGTTCCGGCAATTGATTGTAACTCTTTATCGTAAGATTTTACGGTATGTTCTTTCAGGCTCATAGAATTTTCATTTATCATTAAACATTTAGCTTTTAAGCTCGGCGGCAATTCTTAATTGTTAAATGATAAATGTTAAATAATTTATGAGCACTTCAAAAAGAATTTTGGTGATCGGATCCGGTGGCAGAGAACACGCCATTTGCGAGCAGTTTAAAAAATCTTCACAACTAGAAAAGCTGTTTTGCCTTCCAGGAAATGCCGGTATTGCCGAAGTGGCTGAAATAGTTTCTGGGATCAATGTTGAAGAACAGCAAAAGATTATTGATTTTTGTCTTGAGCAAAAAATTGATTTTGTGTTTGTAGGCCCTGAACAACCTTTAGTTTCAGGATTGGTTGACAATCTGCAAAATGCCAAAATACGTGCTTTTGGCCCTTCGAAAAAAGCCGCACAGCTTGAAGGATCAAAAGTTTTTATGAAAAAAATCGCCATCGACAATAACGTTCCCACCGCTGCTTATGATGTTTTTTTCGACAAAGATTTAGCTGTTGAATTCGCTAAAAAGATTGGCTTCCCCTGCGTTATTAAAGCCGATGGTCTTGCTGCTGGCAAAGGTGTAATCATCGCACAAAATATCAGAGAAGTTGAAGAAGCTGTTGCAGAAATTTTTCTGGGAAAATTCGGTGAAGCTGGAAAACAAATCATCATCGAAGAATTTCTTGATGGTTTTGAAGCCAGCTATTTTGTGCTGTGCGACGGTAAAAACTTTCTGCCTCTTGGTTTTGCTCACGATCACAAAAAAGTGGGGGAAAATGAAACTGGTCCTAATACCGGCGGCATGGGAACTTTTGCGCCTTCACATTTAATTGATAAAAAAGCCGAAGAAAAAATCATCGAACAGATCATTAAACCTTCTCTTGATGGTCTTAAAAATATTGGCGCGCCATTTTCTGGAGTTTTATTCGCTGGCCTGATGATTGGCAAACAAGGCCCTAAACTTCTGGAATTCAACGTGCGTTTTGGCGATCCCGAAACACAGGTGATTCTGCCCCGTATCACAACAGATTTTATTGATTTAATCGAAGCTGCTATTGACGGTAAGTTGGATCAAATCCAGGTTGAATTTGATGAAACTAAAAAATTAGTTTGCGTGGTCATGGCTGCTAATGGTTATCCCGATGATTATCAAAAAGGCTCTGCAATCAATGGTTTAGAAATAGCCTGTCAAACTTCTGGTGTAAAAATTTTACATGCTGGTACGGCTAAAAAAGATGGCAAAATTGTTGCTAATGGTGGCCGCGTTTTAAATATCGTTGGCGAATCTGATTCGTTTAAATCCGCACGCAGCAAAGCTTACGAAGCCATTACAAAAATTGATTGGAAAGAAGGTTTTGTCAGAAATGATATTGCAGCGAAAGCTGAATAATAAAGACAGGCTCACAATTCTTCCGGAGTCTTCTATATTTCTCTTTCTTTTAGGATTTTGTGTTTTTTTCAGAATTAGATTTCCTGTAACTCGCTTAAATCCTCCGTCACGCAAAGCGTGACACCTCCTTTTTCAAAGGAGGTTTTACACCCAGCTCCCTCCTTTGAAAAAGGAGGTGGCGCAAAGCGCCGGAGGATTTAGGTAAGTTACAGGAAATTTTTTGTTTTCCATAAACCCCCTTTGTTGTTAAGAAAAAAGGATTGGTTCTTAGAAAGAAATGATCTGTTGGCCTGGCACTTCTTCATTTTCCGCCACTTCTTGCGCTTCAACTTTCTGATAGTTGGCTAGATAATAGCTTTCAAGCTTGTCCGCACCCTTGATTTGGCTGGCCAAGGCATAACCATTATCCTGCAAGTAATGTGCCGCTAAACTACGCAGTCTTTCTGGCCGGGTTAGATAAACCCATTCCACTTCCAGAAGCTGGATTTTATCACGATAAGCCACAATATCATTCTCGGTTTTAGAGATTTCATCTTGCAAACCCTCAACTCTGAATTGTACCGCAAACATCACAATGATGCTTAAAAAAATCGCGGAAATAAGCGACAGATTTGCCAGATAAAATTTATCAATGTGAATGCGATTTTCTTTTTGCATTTATTATTAAATTTTAACCGCAACACGCATCTTGGAAGAGCGTGAACGCGGATTTGCAGCAACTTCTTGTAGTGATGGAGAAAGTGCTGACTTAGTTATTACATGAAAATTTTTTGCTGATTTGGCAGCAGTATTTTCGGGCTGATAGCGCGAAAATGTTTGATCCAAACCGGCTTCTTTTTTTAGAAAATTTTTAACGATAGAATCTTCCAGAGAATGGAACGACACCACCACCAGACGTCCGCCTTTTTTAAGTAGCTTAACACTTGCAGCCAGGGCAGACTTGAGTTCATCTAACTCTTGATTCACAAAAATTCTTAAAGCTTGAAAGGTTCTAGTTGCCGGATCAGTTTTAAAATAACCGCGATAGAGAGATCGAACTATCTCGGCCAGATCGCGGCAACTAGTGACTGGTGTGCTCTTACGAGCCATCACAATTTTTTTAGCGATTTGTTTTGCTTTTGGTTCTTCACCAAATTCTTTAATGATTTTTGCTAACTCAGCTTCACTGAATTCGTTAACTAGTTCGTAGGCACTAAAAGTATTTTCCTGATCCATGCGCATATCTAAACGCGCATCTGAATCGAAAGAAAAGCCACGCGATTTATCATCAAACTGCATTGAGGAAACACCAATATCAAAGACCATTCCGTCAAGCTCAGTGACGTTTTTTTCGGCTAATAATTGGGCACTATCCGAAAATTTACCGCGCAAAAAAGTGAAATTTTTTGGGAAAGATTCTTCTAAAACCGCCGCAAATTTTTTTGCCGACTCATCACGATCAATAGCATAAACATTGCAGTTGGCAGAGTTCAAAATTGCTTTTGAATAACCACCGGCGCCAAAAGTTGCATCAAGATAAACTTCACCATCTTTGGCTGCTAAATGCTGCAAAACTTCATCAATCATTACCGGTTTGTGGAAGTCGAGATTGTTCATTTTTTCAACCTCACTAAACTCAATTTAGACTTAGCATCTTTACGCGATTTGCTCATGTAATCTTCAAACTTCTTGGGCTGCCAAATTTCGAAGGTAGCACCTTTACCCACGAACACTGCCTGATCTTTAATACCCGCCTTTTTCAACAAAGTTTCCGGCATAATTACACGACCTTCATTATCGATCGCCAACTGCACCGAGCCACCAAGCAAAGCAGTTGCAAGCGCATCACGGTCTTGAGAAAAAGGATCTAAACTATCGATTGATTCTGATATTTGCTTAATGCGTTCAATGTCGCAGCCTTCAATACAATCATTCACGAATGATTCGTAAACTATAACGCCGGAAAATTCCTTATTCACCAAAGAGAGACGGAACTGCGCCGGCACTGACATGCGGCCCTTGTTATCGACTTTGTTTGTGAATGTTGAAAGGAATAATGCCATCTGGCTTTTATGGAAAAATTTTGGATTTTATGGAAATTCATGGAATTTTCCGAAAAATTATGGAAAAGAATGACCATGTCAACCTTCAAATCTAAAAATGTTTCACAGTAGAATTTTGCGCTTCCTTTGAGAGACTGTCGCAAATCAAAATTTTCTAAGAAGTTTTTGTGATTCAAATTTTTTTGAAAGGTAAGCGTACCCAGATGTACGTGCGTTTCAAAAAAATTTGAATTGCGAAAAATTCGACGAAAAGTTTGATTTGCGACAGTCTCTTTGAAAAAATAAAAAATAGCCAAAACATTGACCAGGTGAGGATTTGGTCTGCAAATTGGGTTGCAAAAAATTAAGACAAATCTAGCTTCCCCGCCCCCTATATTCTCTAATGAGACTGTCGCTAATCATCTTAACCATAAAAAATGACGCATTACCAAGCTGACAAAAACGGAAAATTCGGCCAGTTTGGCGGACGCTATGTTGCCGAAACCCTGATGCCAGCTCTACTAGAACTAGAAGCTGCTTATGCAAAAGCCAAAAAAGATAAAAAATTTCAGGCGCAATTTGCTTATTATTTACAACATTATGTTGGTCGTCCAAGCCCGCTATATCTTGCTGAAAGGCTGACAAAAAAAATCGGTGGTGCCAAAATTTATCTTAAAAGAGACGAGCTCAATCACACTGGATCGCACAAAATCAATAACTGTTTGGGACAAATTTTACTTGCCAAAAAAATGGGCAAGAAACGCATCATTGCTGAAACCGGAGCCGGTCAACATGGTGTTGCCACTGCTACAGTCTGCGCTTTATTTTCATTACCCTGCACTATTTACATGGGCGCTAAGGATGTTGAAAGACAGTCCCAAAATGTCTTTCGCATGAAGCTGTTGGGCGCTGAGGTTAAACCAGTAACAACTGGCTCGCAAAGCCTTAAAAATGCCATAAATGAAGCAATGCGCGATTGGATTGCCAATGCCACTGACACTTATTATCTGCTTGGAACTGTTGCCGGCCCACATCCTTATCCAACAATGGTGCGCGACTTTCACTCAGTAATCGGTAAAGAAGCTAAAGCTCAGTTCAAAAAGGCCGAAAACAGACTACCGGATGCTTTAGTGGCCTGCATCGGAGGCGGATCAAACTCGATCGGACTGTTTCATCCTTTTTTAAAAGATAAGGTTAAAATGTATGGTGTGGAAGCGGCCGGCAGAGGTTTAAACACTAAGGATCATGCCGCTTCAATCACTGGCGGCAGTGTGGCAGTTTTGCACGGCAATAAAACTTATTTTCTGCAGAATTCTGACGGACAAATTCAAGATGCTCACTCCATTTCAGCCGGTCTTGATTATCCCGGAATTGGCCCAGAACACGCTTATCTACACACTCAAAACCGTGTTGAATATGTCAGCGCCACTGATGATGAGGCAGTGCAAGCTTTTCAACTTTTATGTCAGAGCGAAGGAATTATTCCAGCATTAGAATCATCTCATGCTATCTCCTTTACTTGCAAACTTGCCAAAAAAATGAAAAAGAGCCAAAGCATCATTGTCAACCTTTCCGGCCGCGGTGATAAAGATATTAATACCATTGCTCAATATCTGGGAGTTAGTCTGTGAAAAGAATAGCACAAAAATTTGCTCAATTAAAAAAACAAAAACGTTGCGCTTTTGTCTCTTATATTTGCGCCGGAGATCCTGATTACAAAACATCCTTGGAAGTTCTAAAATCCTTACCTCAATCCGGATGCGATATTATCGAAATTGGCGCGCCATTTCTTGATCCATCAGGTGATGGTCCAGTAATTGAAAAGGCGGCAAAGCGTGCTGTTAAAGGTGGCATGACTTTGAAAAAAACTTTGCAACTGGCCGCAGAGTTTCGCAAATCAGATCAAACCACTCCATTAGTTTTGATGAGTTATTACAATCCACTGCTAAAATATGGCTTGGATAAAATCTTTGCTGACAGTGACAAATCAGGCTTTGACGCTGTTTTGATTGTTGATCTGCCAATGGAAGAACAAAACGAAATTTCACAAAAAATCGCACTTACTAAACTTGATTTAATTAATTTGATTGCACCAACGACCAAAATTGAGCGCGCCAAAACTATTGCTGCAAATAGCAGCGGCTTTTTATATCTGGTTTCAATGCTAGGAATCACGGGAACTAAGCTGGCTACAGTGCAGGAGAATAAAAAAAACCTGCAAAATTTACGCAAAGTCTCCAACTTACCGATAGTTATCGGCTTCGGAATTCAAACCCCCGATCAAGTCCAAGAATTTGCTCAAGCCGGTTTTGATGGTGTGGTTGTTGGATCAACTATCGTTAAAGAAATTGACAAAAACTTTTCAGAGCAAAAGTCTGCCGCTGAGATTGTTTCAGCCGTAAAAAATTTAGTGAAAAACTTTACCAAAAATTAATTTAATCCTGACTTATGAAAGGCATCAAAATTGCAACCACCAACTGTGGTATCAAATATAAAAACCGCGACGATTTATTATTAATCAGCTTTGATGTTCCAGCCAACGTTGCCGGTGTTTTCACCCAATCATCAATGCCAGCCGCGCCTGTCACCTGGTGTAAAAAAAATATCGCTAATGGCAAAGCCAAAGCCTTGATAGTAAACGCCGGAAATGCCAATGCTTTTACCGGAAAAATCGGTGAGGAAACAGTTTTAAAAACTGCCCATCAAGTTGCTGCCAGCTTAGGATGTAGTTCTGAAGAAGTTTTCGTATCTTCAACTGGTGTGATCGGAGAAACTCTTGATGCCACATTAATCACAACAGCAGTTCCACAAATGCTGCAAAACTTTTCTAGTGATGAAGCAGCTTGGGATAAAGCAGCACAAGCTATTATGACTACTGACACTAAACAAAAATTGATCAGAAGAAGCTGCTTAATTGAAGGCAAAGAAATATCTTTAATTGGCTTTGCTAAAGGATCGGGAATGATTGCTCCAAACATGGCCACCATGCTTGGTTATATTTTTACGGATGCTGATATTTGCGCCAATACCTTACAGAACCTGCTCAAAGAAGTTAGCGAAGAAAGCTTTAACGCCATCACAGTGGATTCAGACCAATCAACCAACGATACTGTTTTGCTTTTTGCTACCAAAGCTGCCGGCAATAAAACTATTACCGACTCACATCATGTTGAGCTAAAACATTTCAAGGAAACTTTACATGAAGTGGCTCTTGGCCTGGCAAAAATGATTGTGATTGACGGCGAAGGCGCAAAAAAACTCATCGAAATTGAAGTAGAAGGCGCAACCAACAAAGTTCAAGCCAAAGAAGTTGCTTTTGCCATTGCTAATTCACCTTTGGTAAAAACTGCCATTGCCGGCTGCGATCCTAACTGGGGCCGTATTGTTATGGCCGTTGGCAAATCATGCAAAGAAACCAGCCCGGAAAAAATCATCGTTAAAATTGGTGATCATCCGCTGGCTAAAGATGGTGCTAAACACCCAGCCTATGTTGAAAAGCTGGTTCACGAATATTTAAAAAATTCTGAAGTTAAAATTTCAGTAAATTTAGGAATCGGCGCCGCCAGAGCAGTAGTGTGGACCTGCGATCTTAATGAAGAATATATTAAGATTAATAAGGATTACCGCACTTAGAACCTGTTATTAGAAAACATTTAGTAAAATCGAATCAATTTTGTCTTAAAAATGGCGCAACAAGATTTCGAAATCCGCTTTAACAAAGCACGCAACAGATTAAACTTCGTTTTAAAAGATCTGGAAAAAACCATCATCGACAAGCTTCACGAAACTGCTGAGCAATCAAGAATGCTTCAAAGTTCTGACGAAAATGAGTTGAGCAGCAAGGTAAATAAACAATTCACCACCATTCAAAGCTTAAGCTTTGAGCTCAATAATCTGCAAAAAAATCTTGCCATTCTGGGTGATGAAAATGATGCACTTATTGCTGAGAACAGCGAATTGAAAAAAAACCAAACACAAAAAACATCCTTGGTCAAAGCAATAGAATCAGATCTATTGCGCATTGAAGAAATAATCAGCGGAGAAAAAAATGACTGAAGTTGAAATTTCCATTGGCAAATCAAAATATAGAATCGCCTGTCTTGAAGAAGAGGAAGATAGGTTAGTTGAAATTGCAGCTCGACTGAACGAACGCGTTAATAAAATGTCTATTTCGCTACGTAATGTTGACGAAAAAACTTTATTAGTAATCGCGGCTCTTACGATTGAAGAAGAGTTGCAGGGTGTAATTTCAGATACTTCCAGCCCTAGCGATACTAGCGAAATTTCTGAGTGCGATATTTATGATGCGGTAAGTGAAAATATGGAAAATATGTCCGATTATTTAGAAAAATTGACCAAAAAAGTTCGCGATTATTAGATCTTAGAATCTCTTCAATTCCATGACTATCACACAACAAAAGGACGAACTAAGAAAAATTTTTAAAAGCAAACGAGCTGCGCTTTCATCACAAGAGGTTGCTGTAAGATCACAACAAATAAATCACAATTTTATCGCTAACCTTTTACCTAAAATTGATTTAGTTAATCCCAAAAAAATTTTTTCGCTTTATCTCTCTTCCTATAACGAAGTCAGATCAGAGTTGATCGCACAATATTTTTATCAAAGTAATATTAATTTTTCTTATCCAAGAATTACTCAAAAGAATCATCATCTTGATTTTATTGCCGCCACTAAAAATCAAGAGTTTAAACCCAATCCCTTCTTCCATAAAATCCTTGAGCCACAAGGAAATATCATGGTTTTTCCCGATGTGTTGATTTTACCACTTTTGGCTTTTGATAGCAGTTTATCCAGACTGGGCATGGGTGGAGGGTTCTTTGATCGCAGCATTGAATTCTTAAAAAATCACAATTCTAAAATTATAACCATTGGTCTGGCATATGATTTTCAAAGGTCTGAAGCCATGTTGCCAAATGAAAATACCGACCGGAAGCTTGATTTTATTGTAACGGAAAAGACTATTTTTCTGGCGAGCTAACTGTGCGTTAATCTGACACAATAAAGATTTTTACAAATTATTAGTTGCTTTCAAATTTACTCAATATAGTTTTCGCCACCGACATTGCTACAGAGGCTGCTTACATGCGGCTTCACGGCATGTTTTCAGTTTCTAATTATTAATTTAAAAGAGATTTCAACAATGCACAAAACAGACTTAATTAAAGAAATTGCTAACCAAACTGGTCTATCTCAAAAAGATGCTGGCGCAGCTTTGGAAGCTTTCTTGAAAGCTACTGCTAAAGCTTTGAAAAAAGCTGACGTAGTTACTTTGATCGGCTTCGGTACTTTCAAAGTGGTTAAAACTGCCGCTAGAAAAGGCCGTAACCCACAAACTGGAAAAGAAATCCAAATTAAAGCTTCTAAAAGAGTTAAATTCTCTGCTGGTAAAGCTTTGAAAGATTCTGTAAAATAGTTTCTCGAAGAAGAACCCTTATGCAAAATCGTGTAAGGGTTTTTCTTTGTTACCTCTAAAATGTTTTCTTAATAAATTTTTAAAAAATCTGTTTCGATTTAAAAATTTATTAAGAAAATAACTCTCAACAAATTCCCATAAAACTTCGGATTTACAAAACGCAAAGTTTTGAAAATTTTGCGTTCTTTTGTTTGGAGAATTTTTAAGTTTTTTCGTTAAGAAAATGTGCTTAACGCACATTTTTAGAAAAAACGGGCGAAGGAGCTTTTGTAAAAAAGCGACGCGTGCCCAGTATCTTAATCGTCTGCGAGGTAACGAGCAAAGCGATTAAAGATTGTTACCCCTTTACAAGGGGGGTGTAGATCAGGTTTTTTCGTTAAGAAAATGTGCTTAACGCACATTTTTAGAAAAAACGGGCGAAGGAGCTTTTGTAAAAAAGCGACGCGTGCCCAGTATCTTAATCGTCTGCGAGGTAACGAGCAAAGCGATTAAAGATTGTTACAATTTATATCGGGGGGTGTAGCTCAGTTGGTTAGAGCGCATGCCTGTCACGCATGAGGCCGCGGGTTCGAGTCCCGTCACTCCCGCCATCCGCTTACGCTTACGCTACAGCGCGATGGATTTGTTTTTTGTTTTATTTGAGTGGGTGATTAGCTCAGTTGGTAGAGCATCTCCCTTACAAGGAGAGGGTCGGCAGTTCGAGCCTGTCATCACCCACCACTTAAAAAAACTTCTCGATATTTTCCCCCAAATTGGTGCTTTTTCGTTCAACAAAAGCACTACCTATTTCAAAATCATCTCTAAAATTTTAGCTGATTTAGCACCGCAATTGGGTTAAACACCTGTACTTGCGAAAAGCGTTGCAACTGCGACTGACAGGAAGATCCACTGACCATCAAAACATTATTTTCATTCTGCAGCTTGTTGATCTGTTCTTCCCAATTATTTTCAAAGATTTTTTTCGAGTCCGAAAAATTTTGCACTTCCATACCAAAACTGCCGCTCATACCGCAGCAACCAAGCTTTAGAATATTTAGTTTAATTCCAAACTGAGCAAAAATCTCGCTCCAACTTTCCGCAATTCTAGCAATATTTGTTTGCTCAGAACAATGCAAAATCAGGTGATATTTTTTGTCACTTGTGGTTGATTTTTGTGGTAAATTTTTCTGTGCAGAAATTTTTTGTAAAAATTCCGGCAAATAAAATACCTCAATTTTTTGATCTGAGAAACGTTGATACTCATCGCGGTAAGACAAAGAGACACTTGGATCGATGCTAACTAACGTGCCGTTTAGTGAACTTAAATAAGCAACATTATTTGCCACAACTTTGCGAAAGCGATTCAAAAAACCTTTGGCATGCAAAGCTTTGCCACTTTCAAAAAGTTTTGAGAACTGCACCTGGAAACCAATTTTATTCAACAACTCAAAAGCATTTTGCAACTCATCAGCATGAAAATAGGTAGTGTAAGCATCGCGTAGAATGTAAATAGTACCAGGTGAGTTTTGAGTAATGCTGGGAGGTTTTATTGTCTGATGCTTTTGCTGCCCAATATCTTTGAGAACTGGAATAGTAGTTACGCCAAAAATTTTACGAGCGAAAAATTTTGCCAAATAATTCTGTGTGAAAAAATTAAACAGACGTGGAAAACCACCACAAATTAGCAAAATTCTTTCAATATTTCCGATCAAATAATCCTGTGCTTTGCGGAAATTTTTGGTGAAATAAAGTGACAAGAAATAGGCCTTAGCATCAGGAATGCTCACCTTAATCGGACACTGAGTATTGCAAGCTTTACAACCCAAGCATTTCGAAAAAGAATCGTAAATTTCCGCCTCAAAATTTTTACTAAAAAGATTGCAAATTTTTGCGCCCAAATTTCCTGCAACATTTTGTTTCAACGCCGGCAAATCAGAATTTTTACGCACCCATTCTTTAAACAACATCGCCCTGCCCTTTGGAGAAAAACGGCGATCTCCCGACACTTTGTAAGACGGACACATTGGCGACGTTTTGTCTAAGTTAAAACACAAAGCGTTACCGTTACAGCTTAAGATATTTTCAAATTCGTCGTGAATTTTTGCAGAAATATTTTGGTCAAGTTCGCCGCGGGTTGTAACTGCATCTAACGCTTTAATTTCAACATTTGACGACGCAATTTTGCCGTAGTTAAGCTGATCAAACGGATCAAAAGTTTTTTTGATTTCATTGAAAATTTTTACCACTTCCGTGCCTAAAAATTTTTCGCTGTACTCACCACGAAAACCTTTGCCATGCTCGCCCCAAATGATACCGCGATGTTTTAAAAGCAATTCACAAACTTCGTCAGAAATTTTTCTGATCAATTCACGATCACCTTCTTGTCGCATATTCAAAGCCGGCCTCACGTGCAAACAGCCAGCATCAACGTGACCAAACATGCCGTAAACCACATCGTATTTTTTTAAAATGGCACGAAAACCAGCAATATAAGCAGCCAACTCTTCCGGCGGCACAATGGTATCTTCAACAAATGGCAGTGGCCGACGCTTGCCTTTCATGGCTCCAAGCAAACCAACACCTTGTTTGCGCAAGTTCCAAATATTAGCGATTGCGGTTTTGTCAGTGGTAATAAAACAGTCAGTTTTATTAAAACTATCGGGCACCTCTTGATCAGAAAATTCTAAAATATTCACCGAAACATCGTCGCCGTCACCAATCAAGTGACCAACATCTTGCCAAATAATATCATTTCTGGCCAGACGAATGACATTTTCGTCAATGGTTTCAATTGCGGTTGGATTTAGTGCAATCAGCTGGCGTGCTTCCTTTAAAGCGGCATCAAAATTTTGGTAGCGTATCAAAACCAAAGTTTTTTTGCTCGGCACTTTTTTAAGTTTGAGCGTAATTTTGCTGACCAAAGCCAAAGTGCCTTCGGAACCGGAAATCAAATAATTTAAATCAAGAGCACCGTTAAAAAAAGATTTCTCAATATTGTAACCTGTTGCCGTGCGCGCCAAATGCTTTGAGGAATAAAGATTCTGCGCTCTAGCTAAAATTTCACTGACTTCACTTAAAATATTTTTTTCTTCTCGCAAAAAATGCAGAGTCAAATTTTCAATATTGTCCGACGTTCTGCCATGCGTGCACGAACCTTTGCCACAAGCGTCAGTATTAACCATGCCGCCAATTGTAGCGCGATTGCTTGGCGAAATATTGGGCGGAAAATAAAGTCCAAATTTTTCCAGCTCTTTGTTTAACACATCCAAAATCACGCCAGGTTCAACTTCGGCAGTAAAATTTTGTGCATCAATTTTCAAAATTCGATTCATGTAGCGCGAGTAATCAACAATAAAGCCATTGTTGATTGACTGTCCGTTGGTACTGGTTCCGCCACCACGTGCTGTGATTTTAATAGCACGAAATTTTTCTTGGCGCAGCAATTTAAAAATCAGCTCTACATCTTTGTAGCTGCGCGGAAAAATCACTGCCTCCGGTTCAATTTCGTAAATTGAATTGTCGGTAGCGTAAACTTTGGTGACTGATTTTTGAGTAGCAATATCACCGCTAAAGCCACTATTTCGTAGGTTAGAGAGAAATAATAAATTGAGATTCATTTTTGTAAAAATGAGATTAACTCACTCACGCTGTAGAAAAAATCAGAGGCTTCTTTGATCACTGAGTCGCGTGCGGCATGTTGTCCAAAGCCGCAGAAAGTGACACGTGCATCAGCTTTTGCCACTTCTAAATCAGTGTAGCCATCGCCAACCATGAAAATTTTTTGGTAAGATTTTTGCGCCAAAATTTTCTCAACAATTTTTGGTTTGCCGCCATTTTGTGCTAAAATATTTTGTGCATCAAAGCCTACAACTTTCTCACCGTCAAAAAGGAAATCGTTAGCAAAGCAATTTTCACGAGCAATTCCAAGCTCTTCGGCAACTGGAAAAATAATTTCACGAAAACCGCCGGAAATAATGTAGAAATCAAAATCACTGCTAAGCTGCGTTAAACCAGCTTTGAAACCATCTGTAATGTAGTTGCAAATTTCGGACTTCAAATTCTCAACATCCGATTTTGTTAAACGGATGTGCTCAAAACGCGTACGCAAAGAATCAGCAAAAGTCATCTTGCCCGACATTGCCGCGTTGGTAATTTTCTCAATTTCTTCCTTTTGATCTTTAGCAGTTTGAGCAATCAAAAAATCCAATGTTTCGATTGAAACTAGCGTTGAATCAAAATCAAAAATCGCACAATTCTTTTTCATTTACTTACCACTCAACACTACGCCGCAGGCATATTCAAACCACTCACCAAGAATTTTAATGTCCTCAGCATCCACTGTCACGCCGCACCAAACACGAAAAGAAGGCGGTGCTGAATTGTAGCCTTTAATGTCAAAAGCAACTTTCTCGTCTTGCAAAATTTTAGCAACCGCGTCAATAAATTTGCGCTGTGCGGCTTCATCTAATTTCTCGAACCAATCACCTGCTGGTTTAAAACACACAGAAGTGCGCGATTGGAATTTTTTGTTGGCGCACAGATTTTCAAAATTTGCGGAATTATTTAAGAAATTTGAAATCGCTGCGAAGTTAGCATCAACGCGAGAGTAAGCAGCCTCAGCGCCGCCAATTTCTTTAATCCAAGACAAGGCATCCCACGCATCTAAAATAGACATTGTTGAAGTGGTGTTAATAACCGAACCTTCAAACACAGCGGACGCAAAAACTCCTTTTTTCTTAAGCTGGTAAATTTTTGGTAATGGCCAAGTTGGAGTGTATTCTTCGATGCGTTTTACTGCCCGTGGGCTGAGAATTAGAACGCCGTGTTGTGCTTCTCCTCCCAAAGATTTTTGCCACGAATAGGTGGTTACATCGAGTTTAGAAAAATCGATCGGCATTGAAAAAGTTGCGGAAGTGGCGTCACAGAAAGTTAAACCTTGGCGATTGGTCGGGATAAATTCTAAATCGTTAAAACACACTCCAGAGGTGGTTCCGTTAAGTGTGAAAACCACGTCACGATCAAAATCAAGAGACGAAATATCTGGAACTTGACCAAAATCAGCCGAAAATTTACGCACATCTTTTAAGCGCAATTGTTCAGTAATTGCCTTGTACCATTCCGCACCAAAAGCTTCGAAGAATACCACATCAATGCCACGACTGCCCAACATGTTCCACATTGCCGCTTCAAAAGCGCCGGTGTCCGATGCTGCTAAAATTGCAATTTTGTAATCAGCTGGAACATTGAGCAACTCAGCGCTCAAAGCATTGACGTTGTTAATCAATTGCAAAACTTCTTTTGAGCGATGCGACCTGCCCAATAATTCCGTCTGATTTAAAAATTCTGCATTCCAATTTGGCCTTTTGGAACAAGGCCCGCTGCTAAATTTATTCGATTTTGGTTTTGAAGTTGGTTTCATAAAATTTAGTAAAAATTTACTGATCTTGCTAAGAAATTCTCACCACCACAGTGCCGGCGATTGCTTTTAAATCAGATTCCAAACCAGCCGGAACTTGCAAGGCTTCAACATCCAAAACTACGTAACCAATTTCGCTGTCGGTGGAAAGAATTTGTGATTGAATGTTAAGAGAATGTTTGCTGATTTCGTGGTTGATGGCTTGCAACATTCCCGGAGTGTTTTTGTGAACGTGAGTGATTCTGATGCAGCCTTCGCGAGTTTTTTGCAGCGACAAATTAGGGAAATTCACCGCCATTGCTGTTGAGCTGGTCAAATGGTTTTGAGCCAATTTGTTAGAAACTTCCACAGCAATATTTTCCTGCGCTTCTTGCGTGCTGCCACCAATGTGCGGCGTTAATAACACACTGTCAAATTTGCGTAGTGGCGAAACAAATTCTTCAGCATTGCTTGAAGGTTCAACCGGGAAAACATCAATTGCAGCGCCAGCGATGTGTTTTGATTCAAGAGCTTCCGACAAAGCATCAATATCAACCACATTGCCTCGTGAATTGTTAATCACGAAAGCGCCCTTCTTCATTTTAGCCAACGCGCCTTTGTTAATGATGTTGTTAGTGTTTTTATCTTGCGGCACGTGAAGTGTGATTACGTCAGAGATTTTCAAAAGTTCGTCCAAAGAGTTCACTTGGCGGTTTGAACCAAAAGGCAATTTATTTTCAACGTCATGATAAAACACACTCATTCCCAAAGCTTCCGCCAATATTCCCACTTGCGCGCCAATATTGCCGTAGCCGATGATGCCCAGAGTTTTATTTTTAATTTCGTTACAACCGGCAGCATTTTTGCTCCACTTACCTTGATGCATTTCAAGATTGACAGTGTGCAAACGACGATACAGCGAAATAACCTCACCCACAACCAATTCAGCAACTGAGCGTGTATTTGAAAATGGTGCGTTAAAAACCGGAATACCCAGTTTTTTAGCCGATATCAAATCAACCTGATCCGTACCAATACAAAAACAACCAACGCAAGACAGGTTCTTAAATTTGGCCAGAATTTCTTTAGTTAATTTGCTGCGTGAACGAATGCCCAAAATATTGGCTTCGAACACTTCTTCCGGCGCTTCTTCAATGCTGGTTTTTAAAATTTTTACGTCCGAGATGCCAAACTTTTGGAAAGTAGAAATGGCGGCTTCGCTGATATTTTCAAGGAGGATAACTTTAGTCACTTTTGATTTTAGTTTGATTTTAAAGGGAAATTTTAAAGAGAGAAAAATTTTAGAAAAAATAAAACACAAGGCAAGTTGCAGTTTGACTAAAAACAATGTGCTCACAGAATCGCCAATATCTAACAACCAATCAAATTAAAAAATGACTAAAATTTCTGTAAAAAACCCAGTAGTTGAAATTGACGGCGACGAAATGACCCGCATCATTTGGCAAATGATTAAAGAAAAATTAATCCTGCCACACCTTGACGTGCCACTGCAATATTTCGATTTATCCGTACAAAATCGCGATGCCACTTCCGATCAAATCACAATTGACGCTGCTAATGCCATCAAAGCCTGCGGCGTTGGCATTAAATGTGCCACCATTACTCCTGACGAAGCCAGAAAAAAAGAATTTAACTTAAAAGAAATTTGGAAATCGCCCAACGGCACGATCAGAAATATTTTAGACGGCACTGTTTTTCGTGAGCCGATTGTTTGTCAAAATGTGCCGCGCATTGTTTCAAACTGGACGCAGCCAATAATTGTTGGTCGTCACGCTTTTGGCGATCAATACAAAGCAACTGATTTTGTGGTTCCCGGCAAAGGAAAACTGACAATTAAATTTGAAGGCGAAAATGGCGAAGTGATCGAACAGGAAGTTTTTAAATTTAAAGGCTCTGGCGTTGCTCTTGCCATGTACAATGTTGACGAATCGATTCGCGGCTTTGCTTATTCCTGTTTCAACCTCGCACTGCAAAAAGGCTGGCCTTTGTATCTTTCCACCAAAAACACCATTTTGAAAAAATACGACGGTCGCTTTAAAGACATCTTCGCTGAAATTTTTGAGCGCGAATTTAAAGACAAATTTGCCGCTGCCAAAATCACTTACGAACATCGTTTGATTGATGACATGGTGGCGAGTGCACTCAAATGGAACGGCAAATTTATTTGGGCCTGCAAAAATTACGACGGCGACGTGCAGTCTGATTCAGTGGCACAAGGCTTTGGATCTCTTGGCTTAATGACTTCTGTTTTAATCACGCCAGATGGCAAAATAATGGAAGCCGAAGCAGCGCACGGCACGGTGACACGTCATTTTCGCGAACATCAAAAAGGCAATCCCACTTCCACCAATCCTTTGGCTTCAATTTTTGCTTGGACTCGTGGTTTAGAATTTCGCGGTAAACTTGATGGCAATCAGGAATTAATCGACTTCTGTCACAAGCTGGAAAGAGTTTGTATTGAGACTGTGGAGAGTGGAAAAATGACTAAAGATTTAGCGGTGTGTATTCACGGCCCAAAAGTTGAGCACGGCAAACATTACCTCTACACCGAAGAATTTTTGGACGAGATTGCTAAAAACTTTAATTAAAACAGAGAAAATGAAACCAACAACAAACACAAATTTTGATCAAGAAGCTTTTGAAATTGGTTTAAGAGAATGGGTTAATCAAACGCCAGCTGGATCAAATGAAAAAAGAGCAGAAGCAGCGCGAAAAATTTTGGAGTGCTACTATACTAGATCAAACTCTTTAAGTTTATTGTCTCTTGAACTAACCACTCTGCCACCTGAAATTGGACATCTTAAGCAGTTAACAGAACTTCATCTTGGACAAAACCAACTAACCACTATTCCACCTGAAATTGGAAATCTTACGCAGTTAAAAGACCTTAATCTTGGACAAAACCAACTAACCACTATTCCACCTGAAATTGGACATCTGAAACAGTTACAAATGCTTAATCTTTTAGCCAACCAACTAACCACTATTCCACCTGAAATTGGACATCTGAAACAGTTACAAACGCTTTATCTTTCAAACAACCAACTAAACACTATTCCTCCTCAAATTGGACATCTGAAACAGTTACAAATGCTTAATCTTTTAGCCAACCAACTAACCACTATTCCTCCTCAAATTGGACATCTGAAACAGTTACAAAAGCTTGGTCTTCCACACAACCAACTAAACACTATTCCACCTGAAATTGGAGATCTTACACAGTTACAAACACTTAGTCTTTCCCACAACAAACTAAATACTATTCCACCTGAAATTGGAAATCTTACGCAGTTAAAAGACCTTGATCTTGTACAAAACCAACTAAACACTATTCCACCTGAAATTGGAAATCTTACGCAGTTAAAAGACCTTGATCTTGTACAAAACCAACTAAACACTATTCCACCTGAAATTGGAAATCTGAAACAGTTACAATATCTTTCTCTTTCAGACAACAAACTAACCACTATTCCACCTGAAATTGGAAATCTTATTCAGTTACAAACACTTCGTCTTGAACGCAACCACCTAACCACTCTTCCACCTCAAATTGGAGATCTTACACAGTTACAAAGACTTCTCCTTTCCCACAACCAACTAAACACTATTCCTCCTGAAATTGGAGATCTTACGCTGTTAAGAGAACTTTATTTTCATAACAATAACATCGGAGAAACGGAAGGACAGGCTCTTGATTCAATAGTAGCCAGAAACAGAAACTTTCTAAACATCACATATAACATCAGTGAAAGAGTTACAACTCCGCTAGTAACAAAAGAGTTTTCTGATCTTGAAAAAGAAATGATCTACGATGAACAACACCCAGAAAATTGTGTAAATATCTTAAAACTTTTGGCAATAAAAACCCCAACACAGGATCTGCCAAACTTACTAAAAAAACTGCCAGAATTTCGTGAAGGAAACAGAATCTTAGTAACATCTGCTAGCAGACCAGAAGATGTTGCACAAAGTTTGCCAGAAGAAAAAGCAAGTTTGGTAATTTCAACACTTACGCAAATTGGACTGGAAGATCTTTTTCAAATAAAAGGAGTAGCAAAAAATTTAAAGACCAATCCCAAACCTTCCCAATTCTCACCTGATGAGAATGCTGCTGACATTGAAAAAGTAACGGCGAGTAGTATTGGTATCTCACACCATATCTTAGAATATTTGCAAATGTCAGATATTAAAAAAATTACAGAAGCTGAGGCAACAATCGCAGAAGTGCAAAATTCAGAAACAGCACCTTCATCTGAAAATAATGCATCAAGAGCAATTGCGGTAGAAGAAAATACAGCTGCACAAGAAAGGAACACACCATCAACAGAAATTTCTCCTAGAAGAGGATTAGGCACAATAATTGACCTAAACAACTCTAACCAAAAACAACCAGGGGGAAATTCTCGTTAATACTAATTATTTACCACCTTTAGACCGAAGAATTTTTGGAACTGATTGCTAAAAACTTTTACCTATACACCATCTATAAAGGCCTGGTTACAGGCTTCCGAGTAATTATACTTGGATGGCATCATGTAATTGTTTCTGAAGATACTAGAGAAATACTAAGTTCTTACAAAACGAACAAACTTTATGCTAAAACCTTAAAATGGCGCCGAAGCAATTATTAATTCACAAAGAGTGTAGTGGATCACTTAAACCTCATTAGAAGATTTTACCGACAAGCATAGAGAAATAACTTTGCTAATGAGAAAATGGATATTTATATTTTTTAATTCTCCGAATTAACTTTAATTTCTTCACGAATGAAAGGCATTATTCTTGCAGGTGGAAGCGGCACCAGATTGGCTCCCCTGACTAACGTAATTAGCAAACAATTGTTACCGGTTTACGACAAACCAATGATTTGTTATGCACTGGTAACATTGATGAATCTTGACATTAAAGACATTTTAATAATTTCCACTCCGCAAGATACCCCAAATATTAAAAAATTTTTGGGTGGTGGTTCAGACTACGGAATCAAGATTTCTTACGCTATTCAAGATCAGCCAAAAGGTATTGCCGAAGCATTTCTGATCGGTGAAAAATTTATCGGAAATAACAATGTCTGTTTAATTCTAGGTGACAATATTTTCTACGGCAGCGAAGTTAGTCGTGAAAATTTGGAAGAAAAAATGCAACAATTAAACAATAAAGAAATCGGTGGATTTGTTTTTTCTTACCACGTCTCAGACCCAGAAAGATATGGTGTTGTCGAGTTAGACAAAAAAGAAGAAAAAGTTATTTCAATTGAAGAAAAACCAAAAAATCCTAAATCAAACTTCGCCGTAACTGGACTTTACATTTACAATTCTGAAGTCGTAAAAATTACTAAAACTCTAAAACCTTCAGCTCGCGGCGAGCTTGAAATTACTGATGTTAATAATGTTTACCTAAAAAATAAAAAGCTCGGAATCGTAAAATTAAAACGCGGCTTTGCTTGGCTTGATGCTGGAACTCCTGATTCTCTTTTGGAAGCTTCGCAATTTATTCATACCATTGAAAAACGTCAGGGTTTGAAAATCGCTTGCATCGAAGAAATGGCCTATCGCAAGGGTTTTATTGACGAAAATAAATTCAAATCCTTAGCCGAAAAATACAAAAAAAATTCTCCTTACCGACAATATTTGGATAACCTTTCTCTGCTAGTAGAAAATGTTTAAAGCACAAATAGCCAAGATAAAGGAACGCTATAAAAAATTTCGAGATATAAAAATCTGTGGAAGAAATCTTAAAGCGGGATTCTTTTTTAGAAAAATTAGCCGACTAAAGACTCGTGTTTTTTATAAAAAATATCTCAAAGAGATTTCTAATTTCAAGTTAGCGATACATCTTCACTTATTTTACATCGATCTCCTGGATGAATTTATTGATAACCTAAAAAACATCCCAGTTAATTTCGACCTTTACATCACTCTAGTCGATCGTCCCTCTTCTGATATTCAAAAAATTTTCAAAGTTTTTCCGCATACTAAAATTTTTACCATTCCTAACATTGGACGTGATCCTGGGGGTTTAATAGAAGTATTGAATCACATTGACCTCAATACCTATGACATTCTGATCAAAATCCATTCTAAAAAATCTCTTCACACCGGACAAGAACAACAAGAATGGCGAAAAAGATTGGTTGGAGTTTTAATGGGAAGCAAGAAACAAAGTACTGCAACCTTACATCAATTCTGTGATAAAGAAGTCGGAATGGTTGGTAGCTACGAAGATTTAAGCTTTGCCAAATACGATAAGATAGAATCTTTTCAAAGTCTTTGTTCCAGACTTGAAATAGATCCAAAAGAAGTTTTTTTTAAAGGTACAATGTTTGCTATTCGTACCAAAATTCTACAACGCTTCGTAGAAAAGAATTTTCATCTAAGTGATTTTGAGGTGGACGAAGATTATTTAAATTATACTTTAGAATATGCCTTTGGATCTCTTTGCTTTAGCCAAGGTTATAAAATTGTTGCTCTAGAGGATATTAACTACAAAAGAAAAAAAAGACCTTCTAAAAAAGTCGAGAAGTTAAAAAATTTACTAAAATTCTATTCACTGAAACCATAATCAAAGAATGCAAATCAGTAGTTTTATAAATGATTCCTTCGAATTGGAGCTGAATAAAAACTCAGATATCTACCAAAAAAATACTCCTTATCCGCACATCATAATAGATAATTTTTTAAAGGATGATGTTGCCAGAAAGGTAGCAGAATCCTTTCCATCTTTAGATAGCAGTTTCTGGTTTCAATACGACAATCCAATTGAGAAAAAATTTGCCACTGATGATATAAGAAAATTTCCACCGATAATTGCCAAATTAATTCACGTTTTGAATTCAAAAGATTTTATCGAGAAAATTGAAAAATTAATGGGAATTGACAGTTTATTTTCCGATCCTTATTTGCACGGTGGTGGTTTACATTGTTCAAGAAATGGTGGTAAGCTAGATATCCATTTGGATTACTCTTTGCATCCAAAGTTAGAGATGGAACGTAGATGCAATTTGATTCTTTATCTCTCACCGAAGTGGGATGAGAAATGGGGTGGGCATTTCGAAATGTGGAATGACAATATTTCCAAATGCGAAAAGAGGATAGCCCCCAAATTCAATCGTGCCGTAATTTTTAATACTGATGATATTTCATTTCACGGTCATCCAGATCCCATCAATTGTCCAGAAAATGTCTCAAGAAATTCAATTGCACTCTACTATTTAACAGAGACAAGAAAAAATTCCTCTTCCAGACCACGCGCCAGATTTTTCAAAAGACCTCAAGACCCAGAGGATCAGGCTTTAGAAGAATTCAGAAAAAAACGCTCCGAAGTCTCTGGAATCTACAAATAATCAGCAAACAAAATTATTCCACCGTAACTGATAAAAAGGTCAGTTCTTTGCGATCTTTCAACTTTGCCATTTAAATTAGGTGAAGCAGGTCTGAGATGTTTCGCTGCGATCAACATGACAAGTATGGGTGACATGACAATCAGCGATACACTACATGTAAGATTAATTATTACTGTGGAGAGTGAAAAAATGACTAAAGATTTAGCGGTGTGTATTCACGGCCCAAAAGTTGAGCACGGCAAACATTACCTCTACACCGAAGAATTTTTGGACGAGATTGCTAAAAACTTTAATTAAAACAGAGAAAATGAAACCAACAACAAACACAAATTTTGATCACGCAGCTTTTGCACGTGGTTTGCAAGAATGGGTTGATCAAACGCCAGATGGTTCTGAAGAAAACAGAGCAAAAGCAGCAAAAAGAATTTTGAAGTGCTACGATACTGGAGCAAAAAGTTTAGATTTATCTCATCTTAAACTAACCACTCTGCCACCTGAAATTGGAGATCTTACACAGTTACAAACGCTTAATCTTTTACTCAACGAACTAACCACTCTGCCACCTGAAATTGGAAATCTTACACAGTTACAAACTCTTAATCTTTCACACAACAAACTAACAGATCTTCCACCTGAAATTGGAAATCTTACACAGTTACAAACGCTTAATCTTTTACTCAACGAACTAACCACTCTGCCACCTGAAATTGGAAATCTTACACAGTTACAAACTCTTAATCTTTCACACAACAAACTAACAGATCTTCCACCTGAAATTGGAAATCTTACACAGTTACAAACGCTTAATCTTTTACTCAACAAACTAATCACTATTCCTCCTCAAATTGGAGATCTGAAACAGTTACAAACGCTTGATCTTTCATCCAACCAACTAAACACTATTCCTCCTCAAATTGGAGATCTGAAACAGTTACAAACGCTTGATCTTTCATCCAACAAACTAAACACTATTCCTCCTCAAATTGGAGATCTGAAACAGTTACAAACGCTTCATCTTTCAAACAACCAACTAAACACTATTCCTCCTCAAATTGGAGATCTTACACGGCTACAAACGCTTAATCTTAGATCCACCCAACTAAACACTGTTACACCTGAAATTGGCAATCTTACGCAGTTAAGAGGACTTTATCTTGGAAACAACCAACTAACCATTATTTCACCTGCAATTGTAAAGCTTACGCAGTTACGAATACTTGATATTACATCCAACAAACTAAATACTGTTACACCTGAAATTGGCAATCTTACGCAGTTAAGAGGACTTTATCTTGGAAACAACCAACTAACCATTATTCCACCTGAAATTGGAAAGCTGACGCAATTACAACTACTTGATATTGGATATAACCAACTAAACACTATTCCTACTGAAATTGGCAATCTTAGTCAGTTAACAGATCTTATTTTTGATAAACATGAACTCGGAGAAAACGAAGTACAATTTCTTGAATCAAGAGTAGAAAGAAACTTAGATTTCCAAGAAAACTCGCAAAATATCGCCAACAAAATCATTGCAAAAGTTACAACTTCACCAAAAACGGTAAAGTTTTCTGATCTTGAAAAAGAAATGATCTACGATGAACAACACCCAGAAAATTGTGTAAATATCTTAAAACTTTTGGCAATAAAAACCCCAACACAGGATCTGCCAAACTTACTAAAAAAACTGCCAGAATTTCGTGAAGGAAACAGAATCTTAGTAACATCTGCTAGCAGACCAGAAGATGTTGCACAAAGTTTGCCAGAAGAAAAAGCAAGTTTGGTAATTTCAACACTTACGCAAATTGGACTGGAAGATCTTTTTCAAATAAAAGGAGTAGCAAAAAATTTAAAGACCAATCCCAAACCTTCCCAATTCTCACCTGATGAGAATGCTGCTGACATTGAAAAAGTAACGGCGAGTAGTATTGGTATCTCACACCATATCTTAGAATATTTGCAAATGTCAGATATTAAAAAACCAAACACTAAAGTACAAAATTCAGTAGCAGAAAATTTATCTGAAAATCAGAAATCAAATGAAGGGAAAGGTTCCGCGGGGAATGGTAGGTAAAGGATTTTTGTAAGAATTTGGCCCTGTGGGAATTTGGCCCTGTGGGAATTTGGCCCTGTGGGAATTTGGCCCTTTGGGAATTTGGTTTTTAAGTTTGGTTTTGGTGGTTAGAATCACGAGATGTTTCGCTTACGCTTAACATGACAAGTAGGTGAAATGACAAGTGGGTTTAAATGACAGATTTGGAAAATGGGTAAGTTGCAAATCACACAAAGAAAATAAACCTACAGTTCCAATTCAACCCCACAACTCAACCAAGCCACAATCAAGCAGCAGTTGGTTTAGGTAAGTTCCACAATCGGCTACTTTCTGGGGGTCTTTTTCTTTTTTAGTTTCGTCGAAGAAAATATCAGCCACGTAACGGCCGTAAATGTCGGTTTTGTTGGTGCGTAGAATTAGAAACTGCACG
Organism: uncultured Rhizobium sp.; assembly: GCA_964537735.1. Taxonomy (GTDB): domain Bacteria; phylum Pseudomonadota; class Alphaproteobacteria; order Rickettsiales; family UBA1997; genus UBA2645. The sequence goes on from CAZICL010000001.1 coordinate 184,281, forward strand.
CCGTTTAAAATTTTCTTCAAAGCCGCGGTAGCTTTTTTGCCTTGTGCGGCGTTGCTTTCTGCAGCATTAATTTGTGCCAGACGAATAATCTCGCGGTGTGAAATTCCACATCCCAAATCAATTTTAACGTGGATGGTGTCGCCATCAACAACACGCTCAAGGGTGGCAACGTAGGTGTAGTCGCTTTTCTTTTGCTGCGTCATTTTCACTCCCCAAGCTGTGCTTGCCTCCGCAACTTTTGTCATGCTTGTAAAAGAAACAAAAACATCAAACCCCAAATCAATCTCCACCTTACCACTTACCACTAACCCCTTACCACTACTAACCGTGTAAGTTCCAACTTTGCCGCGTTTCACTTTCAACTGTGGAATTTTTTGGTCAGATTTTTTTTGGCTAATTTTTTTCTTTTTTGTCGCAGCAATTTCTTTTTGCAGACGATTTGAACCCAGCGATTTTTCAATCACCAAATTTTCCAAACGCTGACGCGTCTCCTCATCTTTTACTGCAATCAAACTGCGGTAATGACTCCAGCTCAAAGAGTTTTTTGGCAACGGAATTTGTGGGTAAGCTTTGTAAAAAGCACGCATTTGGTAGAGGGTGGTTTTTTCAATGCCAATATCCTTAGTTAGCTGTAAAAACAACTTCTCACCGTATTCTGCTTTGTCTTGCCCCTGCAAATGCAAATCAATTTCTTTGCCAATTTCCCAACTCATCAAAACTTTCTGGTAATCAACCACTTGAACAATATTTTGCTTGGTTTTTGCGATTGTTTGCTGAATTTTTGTCAGCAATTTTTTGTAATTTTTTAGTGTAATTTCCATCAGCTTTGGGGTTTTTATTTTCAAGGATTGGCAAGATTATTTACTCGATTCTCCGCTCGCGCGGAAAATTCAACTTTTCTCCAGAAAATGCGTCGCAACTTCCAACTAAAATCCCTGACAAAAGCAATTAAAATTTCTAGAACCGACATGTTTTTCTCACTAGTGATTCTTTTAACCTGCGCACTGGTTTATTTTAACCCCAAAGCCAGCGAAAATGAGACTGTCGCAAATCAAAATTTTCTAAGAAGTTTTTGTGATTCAAATTTTTTTGAAAGGTAAGCGTACCCAGATGTACGTGCGTTTCAAAAAAATTTGAATTGCGAAAAATTCGACGAAAAGTTTGATTTGCGACAGTCTCAAAATAGTTGGGACAAAGCCAGTCGCGACAGTGCAAAATTGGTGCCGCCTGCCCTAAAAACGCCGGAAGCGCAAGTACAAATTTACTCAGCCAAAGCCTATTCTTGGCGTGGTAAGTTCAGCCAGCACACTTGGATTGCCACCAAAGAAAAAGATGCCGACAGCTATTTGGTTTACTACGTGGTGTTGTGGGGCAAACATTTTGGAGCCGACGGAGTTGTGGTGGTGCAACAAGACTTGCCGGATCGCTTGTGGTACGATGCCCAACCGGAAATTATTTTCTCTGCGTCCGGCGACAAGGCTGAAAAAATGATTCCGCAAATTCAAGCAGCGATAAAATCTTACCCTTACCAAGACTTCTACCGCGCTTATCCAGGGCCTAACAGCAACACTTTTGTTTCTTACGTCATTCGTAATGTTGGGGATTTGAAAGCATCGCTGCCCAATAACGCCATTGGCAAAGATTGGTTGTGTGACGATTCTGGCGTCAAGTTTTTTGCCCGGAGCGAATCCAAAACCGGCGTGCAATTTTCTTTTTACGGAATGTTTGGAATAGTTGTTGCGTTGGTTGAAGGCATTGAAGTTAATATTCTTGGTTTGTCCTTCGGCATTGATTTTTTACATCCAGCAATAAAACTTCCCGCCATTGGCCGAGTGGGCTTTAGTAATAATTCTGAATAGGAAAATATGGGCGGTATTGTTAGTAAACCAACTTCCTCAACTCGAGAATCTGAAGGAAGAGAGAGATTGGTTACCAATCAGGAAGAAGGGGGTGAATTAGTTGCAGCTCCAAAAGAACGAGAAGGCGAAGACTTTAATATGCGTCGTTATCTCTCAACGCAGACTGATCCAGAATCAATGATTTTTGTAGCCGTTTCCCGTAACAATCAAAGATCGGTACAATTGCTGGAACTTATTGAAGATAAATCCGTAAACGTCAAAAACGACGAGGGTAGAACTCCCATCTTTTACGCCGCTTACTTTCAGAATCAAAAAGCCTGCGACATTTTATTGGCAAATGGAGCTGATTTATCAATCAAGGACAATGACGGCAATAGCATTCTTGAGATTGTTAACCGAGATCCGAAACTTTCAGCAAGAGACAGGAAAATCACCAGCCAATATTTACGTGACCAAATTTTAGTACAAAGCCGACACAATATTTTTTTAGAAGAGTTCCCCGAATCATCTTCCCCTAAAGATTCTCCATCTTCGTCATTTCGCAGCAATTCCGATGCATCTTTTTGTTTAGACGACAGATTTTCTGATCGCTCTAAATAGACTATGAGACTGTCCTAACTCTTTGACTTATTAAAGATAATCCAACCGATCCTTTACTCTTAACAACAAAGGAGGTTTATGGAAAACAAAAAATTTCCTGTAACTCGCTTAAATCCTCCGGCGCTTTGCGCCACCTCCTTTTTCAAAGGAGGGGAACGGGTGTTAAAACCTCCTTTGAAAAAGGAGGTGTCACGCCCTGCGTGACGGAGGATTTACGCGAGTTACAGGAAATCTAATTTTGAAAAAGAAGTGACGGTAAAATTCTGAAAGAAAGAGAAATGTAGAAGAGTCTGGAAGAATTGTGAGGGGAAACTCTCCAACAGAATTTAGATCTGCACCGAAGACGGTACACTGCCGGGGCTTGCGTCGCTGCGCTCCTGAGCCCGCTTTAAGATAGAACTTGTCTCAACTTCAGTGTACCGCTTTTCTCGCTAATTTATTTCACAAAAAATCCGTCCGACGTTGTCAGAGAAAACCTCAACCAGAATTCAGATCCGCACCGAAAACGTGCGTTTAGCACGTTTTCTACAAAGACAGTACACTGCCGGGGCTTGCGTCGCTGCGCTCCTGAGCCCGCTTTAAGATAAAAACGACCGTTTAGGTCGTTTTTATCTTAAAGCCCATGACATTGTTTATATTTCTTAGTACTGCCACATGGGCACGGCTCGTTGCGACCAACATTGCCCCAACTTGCAGGATTGCTCGGATCGCGATCTTGTGGACGAACATTAGCTTTAATCTGTACTACAGAAGATTGTGTTGGTCTGGACTCGCTTTGCACGAAACCTTCACCCATCATTGCCGGATCGTTTCTGGTCTCAAACATTTTTTGCTTAGGAGCGCGTGCCAATAAATTTATCTCACCATTTTGCCCATCAACATTGATGTGAATGTGCGCCAAACGGCTGGCCACTTGCTCTTCAATGCGCAACAGCATTTCTTCAAATAAATTGAAAGCATCACGCTTATATTCAATCAAAGGATCCTTCTGAGCGTAAGCACGAAGATTGATGCCGTGACGCAATTTATCCAGCGACAGCAAATGATCTTTCCATTCCGAGTCAAGAGTCAGCAAAAAGATTTGCTTCTGAACTTGATGCACAACATTAGCACCAAAACGTTGTTCTTTCTCGTCAAACAAAGCTGCCACATTTCCTTGAACAAAATTGAAGATTTCTTTTTCGCTGACACCATCTTTTTGGCTCTCAGATTTTACATCCAGTTTCAAACCAAAAATGCGCAAAATTTCTTTTTCCAAAAGATCAATTTCCCACTGCTCAACGTAAGAATTTTTTGGCACACACTCTTCAACTAACTCTTGATTTATCTGACTTACCGCCTTTCTGATTTTATCAGAAATATCGTCAGAATTAATCACTTCACCACGCAATTTAAAAATCACTTTGCGCTGTTCGTTAATTACATCGTCATATTTCAGAAGATTTTTGCGCATCTCATAATTACGCATTTCCACCTTATGTTGTGCCTTGGCCAAAGTTCTGGTAATCCAAGGGTGGAAAATTGCCTCATCATCTTTCAAACCTAGAGTTGACAACATTCCCTGCAATTTTGCCGAACCAAAAATGCGCATCAAATCATCTTCCAACGACAAATAAAATTTTGATCTTCCCGGATCACCTTGACGGCCAGATCTGCCCCGCAGCTGATTATCAATACGACGACTTTCGTGACGCTCAGTGGCAATCACAAACAAACCACCAGCAGCAACTGAGATTTCCTTATCCGACTCAATTTTGGCTTGAATTTGAGCAATTTTTTGTGGGTCAGTTTCTTCACCAATCATGATTTCATCAGAACCACCCAGCTTAATATCCGTGCCCCTTCCAGCCATGTTAGTAGCAATTGTGATTGCACCAGGAACACCAGCTTGTGCAATAATTTCTGCTTCCTGAGCGTGATATTTAGCATTCAAAACATTGTGCGGCAATTTTGCTGCTTTCAAAAGTTTCGATAAATATTCCGATTTTTCGATACTGATCGTACCCACTAAAACCGGTTGTTGCTTGGCGTGAGCTAATGAAATTGCTTTAATAATAGCGTCATATTTGGCTGTTTCAGTTTTGTAAATTTCGTCATCTTCATCAACTCTGCTCACCACTCTGTTAGTTGGAATTTCCACCACTTTCAAACTGTAAATCTCTTCAAACTCAACGGCTTCAGTTTGCGCCGTGCCTGTCATGCCGGACAGTTTTTTGTAAAGACGGAAATAATTTTGGAAAGTGATTGATGCTAAAGTCTGATTTTCATTACGCACTCTCACACCTTCTTTGGCTTCTAATGCCTGATGCAAACCATCGGAGAAACGTCGTCCTTCTTGCATACGACCAGTAAATTCATCAATAATAATGATTGATCCGTCTTTGATGATGTAATCAATCTCATTTTTAAAAATCTTGTGTGCTTTCAAGGCCTGATTGATGTGATGCACCAAAGTTAAATGTTGCGGATCGTAAAGTGATTCACTTTGCGCAATAGTTGCCGAATTTTTCAGCATTTTTTCCAAAGTCTCAATTCCGACATCAGTCAAAAACACACCACGATCTTTTTCTTCCAGCTGAAAATCTTTTTCAGTAAGCCGTGGAATCAAATTGTTAATCTCTTCGTAAAGTTTGGAATTATCGTCAGTTGGCCCAGAAATAATCAAAGGCGTGCGCGCCTCGTCAATCAATATCGAATCCACCTCATCAACAATGGCAAAATTATGGCCCCGCTGCACTATGTGCTCGAGATCAAATTTCATATTGTCGCGCAAATAATCAAAACCCAGTTCGTTATTGGTGGCATAAGTAATGTCACAAGCGTAAGCCTCGCGGCGCTGATCGTCAGTCAGCTCGTTAGTAATACAACCAACCGTAAGGCCAAGAAAACGATGAATTTGTCCCATCCACTGCGAGTCACGGCGCGATAAATAATCATTGGGCGTCACCACGTGAACACCTTTGTCAGTCAAAGCGTTTAAATAGCAGGGCAAAGTTGCGACCAGAGTTTTTCCTTCACCAGTGCGCATTTCAGAAATTCGTCCCTGATGCAATATCATGCCGCCAATTAGCTGCACGTCAAAATGGCGCATTTTTAAAACACGCTTACCGGCCTCACGCACTACGGCGAAAGCTTCGTGTAACAGCGAATCAAGAGTGGCACCAGCAGCTAAACGATTTTTAAACTCAGAAGTTTTAGCCTTTAATTCTTCATCCGACAAAGCCGCCATCTGAGGCTCAAATGCATTGATTTTAGCAACATCAACAGAGAGAGATTTAATAATGCGGTCGTTAACTGAACCGAAAAGTTTTTTGGCAATCAAAGAAAACATATTTTTAAAGTGGTAAGTAATAAGTGGTAAGCGGAGTTGATATTGATCCACGCTTACCACTTACCACTAGATTTAGTACAAAATTTTAATATCAGCTCCGCAAATAATCAGCTTCTCAGCCAGTCTTTCATAGCCGCGTTCTAAATGGTAAAGACGATTAATTACAGTTTCACCCTCAGCAACCAAACCGGCAAGCACCAGAGAAACTGAAGCACGCAAATCAGTTGCCATCACTTCAGCACCGGTTAATTTTTTTACACCTTTAACCACTGCCAAATTGCCATGAGATTCAATATTGGCACCCATGCGCACCAATTCCAAAACATGCATAAAACGATTTTCAAAAATAGTTTCTTCAATTGTTGAAACACCGTCAGCCACCGCCATTAAAGACATGAACTGAGCCTGCATGTCAGTAGCAAAACCGGGAAAAGGATGAGTTGAAATACTTACCGAATGAATCACTTCTGAGACACGTTTAACCTCAATTTCATCAGGCGCAGTCTGTTTTAAAGACAGTCCAGCCTTTTCCAATTCTTCACGAAATCCACCCAAAATCCACATTTCCACACCTTTTAACTTTAGGCATCCATCAGTAATTCCGGCAGCAACAGCGTAGGTACCAGCTTCAATACGATCAGCAATAATGTGGTGGCGCGCCGCATGCAATTTTTCAACACCGTTAATTATAATTCTTGGCGTTCCTACACCTTCAATATTAGCACCCATTGCGGTTAAACACTTAGCCAGATCAATAATTTCCGGCTCACAAGCAGCATTATTAATGATGGTTGTGCCCTCAGCCAAAGTTGCCGCCATTAAAGTATTTTCGGTGGCACCAACTGAAACTTTTTCAAAATTAATTTCCGCCCCTTTAAGTCGGCCATCAACATGAGCATTAACGTAGCCCCCTTCTAATTCAATTTTGGCACCCAATTTTTCCATCGCTTTTAAATGCAAATCCACCGGACGAGTTCCAATAGCACAACCGCCGGGAAGAGAAACTTTAGCCTTACCAAGGCGCGCCAATAATGGTCCTAGAATAAAAATTGAAGCACGCATTTTGCGCACCAAATCGTATGGTGCTACCGGATTGGAAATACTTTTAGCGTCAAAAACCAAAACTCGGCCGTGATTACCATTATCTGCGTCGCCACCATCCAAGCACACTTCAATACCCAAATTCATCAAAAGATTGGCCATGGTAGAAATGTCGGAAACATGAGGAACATTGGTCAGAGTCAATTTTTCATCAGTCAAAATTGATGCCACCATTAAAGGCAAAGCCGCATTTTTAGCACCGGTAATTTCAACCGTACCGTTTAATTTTTTGCCGCCGCGAATTAGAAGTTTTTTCATAAGATTATTGGTAAGTGGTAAGTCCTAGGTGACAAGTCAAGTCTGCGTTGACTCACCACCCATCACTTACCACTAAAGATTATTTTTCGTAAGTTTTTACCAACTCGTTCAAAAGCCTAACGCCATATCCCGAAGCACCTTTTACTGCCATAGCATCACCTTTACCCTTCCAGGCAACACCTGCAATATCAAGATGCGCCCATTTGGTATCGCCAATGAAACGTTTCAAGAATTGTGCTGCGGTAATGCTGCCAGCGCCCCTTCCTGAACCGACATTTTTCATGTCAGCAATATCTGAGTTAATCATTTCATCATATTCGGCACCAATCGGCAAACGCCATGCACGCTCTCCAGTCTTTGTTCCACAAGCTTCAATTTTTTTCGCCAGATCATCATCATTGCAAAATAAGCCAGCATAAACATCAGCCAAAGCAACAATGATAGCGCCGGTTAGAGTTGCCAAATCAACAATGAATTTTGGTTTAAACTTTGTATTAGTGTAATGCAAAACATCAGCCAGAACCAATCTTCCTTCCGCGTCAGTATTGATCACTTCGATTGTTTGACCAGACATTGAACGCACCACATCTCCTGGTCTTTGGGCTGTTCCTGATGGCATATTTTCAACTAAACCAATAGCACCGATCACATTCACTTTAGCTTTACGCTGAGCAAGATTACGCATTAAACCAACAACTACAGCACTTCCCGCCATGTCAGTCTTCATGTCTTCCATATTATTTGATGGTTTAATCGAGATTCCGCCAGTATCGAAAGTGACACCCTTACCAACAAAGGCCAATGGTGCTTCACCTTTTTTTCCACCATTCCATTTCAAAATCACCATTTGCGATTCAAAATCACTACCTTGCCCCACACCAAGCAGAGAGCCCATTTTCAACTTTTTCATTGCCGCTTCACCCAACACTTCAACTTCCAAACCTTCTTTGCTTAAAGTTTTGCAAATCGCCGCATAGCTCTCAGGATTCAAGTTATTAGAAGGCTCAGAGACTAAATCACGAGTGAAGAAAATATTTTCTGCCAAAATTTCTAACGGCGCATATTCCTTTTTAGCCTTAGATACATCTGCAACCATCACGTTTAAAGATTGTAAGTAAAAAGTTTTATCCTTCTTTTTATCTTCAAAATATTTGTTGAAACGATAACTCTGCAAAACAGCTCCAAAAGCAATTTTGGCACCAGCATCAGCAGAATCTTTTTGATCAAAAAATATTGAACCGCTGTTAATTTTTGCCGAATTAAGCAAAGCAACAATTCTTGATCCAAGCTTATTTAATTCTAATTCATCGAGTTTTTTTTCAGAACCGGCCCCAACAACGCCAACAACTTTATCATTTTCAGAAACCAAAAATGCCTGATTTGATTTGCCACTAAAATCAAAATTTTCTTTGGCGAATTTTAGAGCTTTAATATTAGCTTTTTTTGCCTGTTCTTCGGTAAAAACCAAAATGGCAACTGAATTTTTTAACGTAGAAAAGTCGTGAGCTTTAACAAAGTTGATTTTCATTATTTTAATTGAAAAATTGTAAGAGGAAGGAAGAGCGCGGGAATTTAAAAACTGACCGGCAATTTGCAAATTAAATATACCCAATCTGATTTAAAACATTCATGCCCAATCTGACCTTAATTTTCTCCCTGATCTCACTTGGCCTTGTAGGTGGCTTTACTCATTGCATCGGCATGTGTGGACCTTTTGTTATCACTCAAGTTTCAAATCGCTTACAAAAAACTTCACTGCAAGATTTCTCTGAATTGCAACGTATAAAAAATTTAGCCTTACTGCCTTACCATCTGGGACGCATTTCAACCTACGCTTTCTTGGGATTTTTCTCTTCACTGCTGCTCAACAACATTCAGGATTTTTTCCATTTTAGGATTATTTCGACAATTTTCTTGCTGTTAGCAGCAATTATTTTTTTACAACTTTTTTTTGATAAAAAATTCTTTAATTCAGCGACCAAACTCCAGAGCAAAAAGAAATTTAATTTGCGATTTAAATCGGAAATTTTAGAAAAAGCTCTACAATCTTTTTCCCAAAGAATCTCCGTTCTGTTCCAAAATCCGCAAGGCTTTAACGGCTATTTTCTTGGCGTAATTCTGGGCTTTATTCCCTGCGGACTTTTATATTCCGCCTTCATGATTTGCGCCACTATTACCGACCCTTTTTTAGCGGCTATAGGGATGGTTTTTTTTGGGTTAAGCACTTTTCCGTCATTGTTTTTAACAGCGATTGCGGGCAATTTTTTTAATAAAATTCCTCAATTTAAATTTATTGCCAAAGGCTTAATTTTAATCAATGTGATTATGTTGGTTTTGATGGCAGTTAAATTGGGATAAATCCTATCCGCCTCCAAGAACCGTTTACGATCTTTTTATCTTACTTCTATGATGAATAATTCCTCTCCTTCAGCAGTCTCCTACAATTACGACATCGTAAAACTCTTCACCATCGCTGCCACTTTTTGGGGTCTTGTTGGTTTCACTGCCGGCGTTTACATCGCTTTTGAGCTAGCCTTTCCAGCGCTTAATCTGGGTTCAGAATATATTAATTTCGGCCGTTTACGCCCACTTCACACTTCAGCAGTAATTTTCGCCTTCGGCGGTAATGCTTTATTTGCCACCAGTTTTTTCGTGGTGCAGCGCACTTGTTTTACCCGCCTTTGGGGTTCGGATAAATTACTAAAATTCATCTTTTGGGGCTATCAAGCATTCATTTTAATGGCCGCTTATGGCTATCTCAACGGCATCACCCAAGCCAAAGAATATGCTGAACCTGAATGGTATGCCGACCTTTGGCTTTTGGTGGTCTGGCTCTGCTATTTCGCTGTTTTCATGATGACTCTCAAAAATCGCAAAGAACCTCACATTTACGTTGCCAACTGGTTTTATCTTGGCTTCATCGTCACTGTCGGAATTTTGCATATTGTTAATAATCTCTCCATTCCCTTACGCATTGACAGCGCTGAAAGCTATCCACTCTTCGCTGGTGTACAAAGCGCCATGATTCAATGGTGGTATGGTCACAACGCCGTCGGATTTTTCCTCACCGCCGGTTTCATCGGTATCATGTATTATTTCGTACCCAAACGCGCCCAACGCCCGGTTTATTCTTATCGCCTTTCTATTCTACATTTCTGGTCTTTGATCTTCCTTTATATCTGGGCCGGTCCGCATCATTTGCATTATACTTCGCTGCCTGATTGGGTGCAAACTCTGGGCATGACTTTCTCCATCATGCTGTGGATGCCATCTTGGGGCGGTATGATTAACGGTATCATGACCCTTTCGGGTGCTTGGGATAAATTGCGTACTGATCCGGTTTTGCGCTTTTTAATCACAGCAGTTGCTTTCTACGGTATGAGCACTTTTGAAGGCCCGCTAATGGCAATTCGTACTGTCAACGCTTTGTCACATTACACCAACTGGACAATCGGCCATGTTCACTCAGGCGCTTTGGGTTGGGTGGCCTTTGTCAGCTTCGGTGCTTTGTATCACATGGTTCCGATATTGTGGAACAAAAAAGAACTTTATTCAATGAAACTGGTTTCAACACATTTTTGGATCGCCTCAATCGGTATTGTGCTTTACATCACCGCCATGTGGATTGCCGGCATCACCGAAGGATTGATGTGGCGCGCTTACGATAATATGGGATTCTTACAATATTCTTTCATTGAAAGCGTCAAAGCAGTACGCCCACTCTATTTCACTCGCGCTGTGGGAGGCTTATTATTCTTAAGCGGCGCTTGTTTGATGGCGTTTAATTTTTACAAAACCATTAAGACTAAATAATTCCCATGTTTCAGCATCATAGCAAAATCGAACGCAACTCCATTCTACTCCTTATCCTTACCATCATCACAGTTTCCATCGGCGGTCTTGTTGAGATTGCACCGCTTTTTCGCATGGAAACCGTGATTGAAAAAGTTGATGGCATGCGCCCTTACACTCCGCTTGAGTTGGTTGGATCTAAAATATACAAACGCGAAGGTTGTTATGGCTGCCATTCTCAACAAGTACGAGTTTTACGTGACGAAGTTGAACGCTATGGCCATTACTCAATCGCCGCTGAAAGCATGTATGATTATCCTTTTCAATGGGGTTCAAAAAGAACCGGCCCAGATTTAGCTCGCGTTGGTGGCAAATATTCTGACCAATGGCATGTGCGCCATTTGATCAATCCACGCGATGTTGTGCCCGAGTCAATCATGCCCACTTACCAATTTTTAATGGAGCGCCAAGCTCAATTCTCCGGCATTGCCGATGACATGGAAGTATTGCGCAAGCTTGGTGTGCCTTACAGCGATGAAATGATCCAAAATGGTGTTTCTGACTCTGTAGTCCAAGCTTCAAATGATCGCGATGCTGAAGCCCTACAAAAACGCTATGGCGGCAAAGTTAATGTTCATGATTTTGATGGCGACCCCAACAAAGTCTCTGAAATGGATGCGCTAGTAGCTTATTTGCAAGTTTTGGGAACCTTCGTTGATTTCAAAAAATTCGACGCAGTGGAAAAAAAATAAGACGGTATAAATTATGATTGAATCTCTAATTCATTACGCTCCAACCATTGCCACCATATTTTTCTTTCTGATTTTCTGCTATGTAATTTATGCAGTTTTCAAAAAAGGAACTAAGAAAAAATTCGACCAATTTTCACAAATACCGCTTAAAGACGATAAATAAAATGACCGAACAAAAACACGAAAAAGAACAATTCGAAAAGAAAGCCGACACTACAGGTCACGAGTGGGATGGCATTTCAGAATATAATATTCCGGCACCACGCTGGTGGCTGATTGTCTGGATTATTTGCATTATCTGGTCCTTCATTTACTGGATTTTTTATCCCACCTGGCCAATTTTTGGTGGCAATACCAAAGGCACTCTTGACTGGTCTGGACGCTCGCAGCTAGCTGAATCACAAGTTGAAATTGATACTCTGCGCGACGGCTTTTTAAATAAAATTTCACAACAGGATTTTGATCAAATTCAAAAAGATCCACAACTCATGGAGTTTGCCCTAAATGGTGGTCGTTCTGCTTTTAAAGAAAATTGCGCCGCCTGTCACGGCACTGGTGCACAAGGTTTTAAAGGCTTTCCCAACCTCAATGACGATGATTGGTTGTGGGGCGGAAAAATTACAGATATTTACCAAACTATTCGTTTTGGCATCAGATCCAGCCACGACAAAACTCGCTTCAGCCAAATGCCATCTTTTGGTTTAGATAAGGTTTTATCAAAGGAAGATATTGAAAACGTCGCACAATATGTGATGTCACTTTCCGACAAATCTTTAAGCAATGCCAAAGGTGAAGCGGTTTTCAAAGCCAATTGCGTGGCTTGTCACGGCGCTGATGGCAAAGGCGGAAGATCAGTTGGCGCTCCGAATTTAACCGACGCCATTTGGCTTTACGGCGGCAATAAAGAAGACATCGAATTTAGTGTAACCTACGCCCGCGCTGGTGTAATGCCTTATTGGGTTGGCCGTCTTGACGATACAACCATCAAACAATTAGCGCTTTATGTGCACTCACTTGGTGGCGGAGAATAATTGATGATCGGCTTTGACAAAATAAAATCAGAGCTATTGCAATCCTTCCAAAACAACAAGTTACATCACGCAATTTTGCTACATGGCAAAAAAGGCATCGGCAAATCTAGCTTTGCTAAAGAGTTAGCAAAGCAGATTTTGGGAGGATCTAATACAACACATCCCGATTTATTTTTAATCGAAAAAGACGCCGAGAAAAAAGAAATTGGCATTGATAAAATCCGCAGCATCAAAGGCTTTGCCAATCAAACTTCTGCCATTTCACCTTACAAAATCATCATTATTGATTCAGCTTGCGAGCTTAATAAATCAAGTTCCAACGCCTTGTTGAAAATTTTAGAAGAACCACGTAGCAATAATTTTTTATTGCTGATTTCACATAATTTAAATCGCGTCTTACCCACAATTCGTTCGCGCTGTCACTTAGTAAAAATACCCCAGCTTTCCCCAGATGATTTCAATCAAATTTTAAAACAAAATAATCCGTCCTTACTGCCCAAAGATTTAGAATTTTTAAGTGAGATTTGCGATAATGCTCCAGCTGATGCCATTAATTTTGGCGAAGATTTATCAAGATTTTACCAACTTTTTTTACGTTCTCTAAGCAATAAAAAAATTAGCGAAGAATTATTAAAAAAAGTTTCCGATAAAAATTTTTCTTTTGCCATTGCTGAAAAATCCTGTGAGTTTTTTTTCAGCCGACTCATTAAATCACTCAACAATTCCACTCTGTCATTCTTCTTTGAAGAAGAAAAAGTTTTCCTAAGTTTAATGCGTAAACTTACACCAGAAAAAATTTTCACCATCAGCGAAGAAAGCTTAAATTTACTACGCAAAACAACCGCTCTCAGTCTTGATAAGAAGCTCAGCTTCATCAATGTTTTTAATCAAATCTCTTATTAAAATAAGTTTCCTTTAAATTAATTAATTGTGCTACAATGTGCTGCGTTGCATTACATTAAGAGACTGTCGCAAAATAATCTCTTACCTTGAACAACCACCTTTACTTCAAAACCCCAGAATCTTAGGAAAAGCTTTGCTCCATGATAACAAAGGTAGTTGGCGTTACCGTGTTGGTGATTATCGAATCATTTGTCAAATCATTGAAAAAGAACTAATGAGACTGTCGCAAAGAAATTTATCGCTAATATGACAAAACTTTACAAAAGCATCGGGTTAATGAGCGGCACGTCAATGGATGGCATTGATCTGGCGCTGATTGAAAGTGACGGCAAAACCATAATTAACCGTAAGAATTTTGATTATCTGCCTTACAGTAAAGATTTTAAGAATCGTCTGACCGCCATTATTTACGACCATCCAACTCTTAATCAGATTAAGCTGATTGAAAATGAACTGACTTTGCTGCATGCCGATTTAGTCAATAAATTCATTAATCAAAACCACATCAACGCCGCTGAAATTGATTTGATCGCATTTCACGGACACACAATTTTTCACGATCCTGCACAGGCAATAACTTGGCAAATTGGTAATGCTCATTTGCTGGCGCGCCAAACTGGAATTAATGTTGTTGCTGATTTCAGAAGTCGCGACGTTGCTCTTGGCGGCCAGGGTGCGCCTTTAGTGCCGATTTATCATTTTCATCTTTTTTGCAATCAATCACGGCCCGCGGCAGTCCTAAATATTGGCGGCATCTCTAATATTACTTATTTACGCAATGCTGATGAAAACGACATCGAGGCTTTTGACACTTGTTTTGGCAATGCTCCACTTGATGATTTAATGAAGAAAAAATTTAACTGCGAATATGATGAAGACGGCAAAATGGCTCAAAAAGGACAGATCAATTTTATTTTAGCCGACCACATTTTACAAAATGATATTTTTCATAAAAAACCGCCCAAATCCTTCGACCGCAATGATTTTGCACAGTTAATTTCACCAATTAATAGCTTAAAGAATCCAGAAGATGCACTAGCAACTTTCGCTTATATGCATGCTCGCGCTCTGCAAATTAATATCGACTTTTTAAGCGAAAAACCAAAGGAAATATTGGTTTGCGGCGGCGGCAGAAAGAATGTCGCGATAATGGATGAGATGAAAAAACTGTTGACTGGCATAGAAGTCAAAACTGCAGAAGAAATAGGCTTTAACGGTGATGCTATTGAAGCCGAAGCATTTGCTTTTTTGGGGATCAGAAGTGTGCTAAATCTGCCGATTAGCTTTCAAAAGACGACAGGGGTTTTACCGGGAAATAATTACGCTCCGGCTTCACCTCAGCTACATTCTTCTTCTTGCGGCGGCGTCTTCTATCGCGCTTAACTTTGCGCACCTTTGTTGCATCAACCACCAGACGATCTTTAATATATTGATCCACCACAGATTCAAAATCTGCCATGTGTTCTTTGAAGAAATGATCACCACCATGAATCACTTGATAATTCACAATAGCACCTTCACGTGCTGATAATTTTTCTGCTAATTTAGCAGTATCAACTTCTTTGGTTATTTCATCCTTGTCGCCTTGTATTATCAGCCCGGCAGAAGTGCATGGCACAATAAAGTTGAAATCATATTTAGTTGCCGGCGGCGCAACCAAAACATAGTTTTCAAGTTCCGGTCTTCTCATCACAGCTTGCAAAGCAATCCAAGAACCGAAAGAAAATCCAGAAATCCAAAAATCAGAAGCTTCCATATTTTGATCGTGAAGCCAATTCATAACAGCTGTAGCATCAAGTAACTCACCAACACCATTATCAAACTTACCTTGTGATTTGCCAACACCACGAAAATTAATACGCAGCACTGAAAAACCATTATTAACAAAAGCACGATACAGATTATACGTGATCTTGTTGTTCATAGTTCCACCATGCAAGGGATGCGGATGCAACACCAAAGCAACAGGAGCTTTTGGATTGGGATTTTGATGATAACGGCCTTCGATTCTGCCGGCGGGGCCGTTGATGATTACTTCAGGCATAAGAATTTTTATTCTAAAAAATTCAGTGGCACGTGAAAAACGACAAAAAATAAGCAGCCAGAAATCAGGCTACTTAACTATTACGTCTACGCACCACAAAGAAATAAAACTAAGCTAGTTCGTCCCACTGGATCGGTCTGCCTTCAATCTGCACAAGTTGTGTAGTTCCAGCATATTTTGCTGACATGTATTTGCCGTGTCCGGTGTGAACTCCGTAGTAGTAAACCGGCTCAACATCTTTACCGTTATGTTTCTTTTTTTCGACGTTTTTTACCCTGTTCTTCGGGTTATTCTTGGTACCCATGATCGCGTTATTTTTTAAAAATTTATGAAGAATTTCTTGTAGAAAAAGAAATGAGGGCGGGCAAAATAGAAATACTTGTTCAGAAGATCAAGTTCTTATTGGATTTATACCTCTTTCATCATTTAATAAAACTCTCAAATTTGCCAATGCCTGCATTTAATCGCTTAAAAGACTGTGTCGTCACCAATAAAAATGTTATTGTCCGGGTTGACATCAACGTTCCCATGAAAAATGGCATCATTGAAGATGACACTCGCATTAAAGCAATAATTCCAACTCTACAATATCTCGCTCAAAACCAAGCCAAAGTGATTGTAATTTCTCATTTCGGTCGCCCGGAAGGAAAAGTTGAACCCTCAATGTCAATAAAAGCTTTAGTGGCAAGAGTGCAGGAATTTCTTGGATCAATCACAGTTAATTTCGTCGATGATTGTATTGGTGAAAAAGTGAAAAATGCTGTTGCAGCAACCAATTACGGTGAAGTGATCATGTTGGAAAATCTACGTTTCTACAAAGCTGAAACCAAAAACGATGCTGATTTTTCACACCAACTAGCCAGCTTAGCCAATCTTTATGTTAATGACGCTTTCTCGTGCTCACACCGCGCCCATGCCTCAATTACCGGAATTCCGGCTCTTTTAAAATCATGTGCTGGTTTTTTGATGGAAGCCGAATTGGATGGTTTAACTAATCATTTAGAAAATGCTCAAAAACCAATAATGGCAGTTGTTGGCGGCGCTAAAGTTTCAACCAAACTTGATTTGTTAAACTCACTCTCAACCAAAGCCCAAACTATTGTAGTTGGCGGCGGCATGGCTAATACCTTTCTTTACGCTCTGGGGAAAAATATTGGCAAATCTTTGTGCGAAAAAGAATTAAAAGAGACCGCATTAAAAATTATCGAAAATGCTAAAGCTAATGGTTGTAAGGTTTTATTACCTTCCGACGTTGTTGTAGCTAAAAAATTTGAACAAAACGCTCAGTGCCAGACTGTATCAGTCGATGAAATTTCTGATGATGATATGATTCTCGACATTGGCGCTGTAAGCAGTGCTAATCTTGCTCAAGAACTGTCACAACATAAAACGCTAGTTTGGAACGGCCCACTTGGAGCATTTGAAATCAAACCTTTCAATATTGGCACTGACCATTTCGCTCGCAGCGCTGCAAAATTAACTGCCGAAGGAAAATTAATCTCAGTTTCTGGTGGCGGCGATTCTGTTTCAGCATTAAACTCTATAGGACTTGCCGATCAATTCACTTACATCTCAACTGCTGGCGGAGCTTTCTTAGAATGGTTGGAAGGCAAAGATCTTCCAGGCGTTGCAGCACTTACCAAGAATTAACTTTAAAGAGGCTGTTGCAAATACTATCTTTTGCAACAGCCTCTTAAAAAATTTCTACCTGATATTGGGCTCTTTCACAACAAGATATTAAATGATTCTATTGCGCCATTGTTGCAATTTTATCGCGGTCAATTTCAACAAAAGATTTTTTGCGCAAATCCATCAAATGTCCTTTGGCAAGGGTTTGCAGCTTTCTCATAAAAATGTTGTTACGAGCCACATTCAAATCACGATCTTCAATCTTGGCTTCTTTAGAAATACCCAAAACTTTGAAGATATAGTAACCGTCATTAAGCAACACCGGATCGGAATATTCATTTTTCTTCAAGCGTGCAATCGTTGAATAAATTTTGGGATCAATGTCACCTTGCGAAACCCAACCTAACTCACCGTTATTTTCTGCGGTTAATCGGTCACCTGAAAATTGTTTCACAATATTAACAAAATTGGCACCTGCTCTCAATTCATCGACCAATTTTTTAGATAAAATTGCTGCATTGTCACTTTCGGGAATAAATATTTCAGCAATCAGAATTTTTGTGACATTGGTATTAAATTTATGCTGTTCAAAAAATTCATTCACTTCAGTGTCAGTAATTTTAACGCGCGATCTCAATGCTTCAGAAACAATCCGTGACCAAGCAAGTTCAGCATCAACCTGACGCAAAAAATTAACGTAGGAAAGATTATTAGTGATCAAAGAAATTTTAAACTGAGATAAATTTTTCTTCTGCTGCAACACCATTATTTCAGCAGCTTCATTGATTTCAGCGGCACTAGTTTCAATTTTTAAAGCTTCAGCTTCTTGTCGGATCAATTCTTCATCAATCATCTTATCCATCACCTGCTCCAGCAGATTTTTTTGTTCGATTGGTGAATTAACTTTGATCTTGGAGGAAAATAAAACAAAACGATAACGATCCATCAATTCCAAATTGGTGATCACTTTATTATTGATTTTCGCCACCACAAAAACAGCTTCAGAATTTGCCTTATTAGTGGCTGCAACAGCTGGAGAAGTGAGCAGAAAGAAGATAACAAAAAATGAACATATTCCACTTAATGGAGTGGTTGAAAATAATCGCGTAGCAAAATTTTTTGCCATTATTTTTTTCCGATGTCTTTGTAAATGCTGATACCACGAACCAAATCAATAGCACGAGCTAGCTGATAATCCTTGTCGTAAAGATCAAAATTATCGTCACTGATTTTTTCTTTTTTCGCTTCAACGATCGCTTCCTGAATTTGTACCTCAATGTGACCTTTCAAATCAGCCTCTGAATTTGGATCATCATTTTGTTGTTTTTGAATCTTGGCATCCAAAACCTCAACATCCGGCTCAATGCCATGAGCCTGAATTGATTTGCCGCTTGGTGTATAATAAAGCGAAGTGGTCAAACGCAGTGCGCCATGATTTTTATCCAGAGGAATTATGGTTTGCACTGAACCTTTGCCAAAAGATTTTATACCCATCACCATAGCACGTTTGTTATCCTGCAAAGCGCCGGCAACAATTTCAGAAGCCGAAGCTGAACCTTCATTAATAAGCACCACCATTGGCACAGCCGGCACGATTTCTTCATCGCCTTCATCTTTAAAATATCTGGTTTTACTTTTATCACGCCCGCTGATTGAAACGATAGTTTGATCTTTATTTAAGAAAACATCACTTACAGAAACTGCCTGATCTAAAAGACCTCCAGGATTATTGCGCAAATCAAGCACCACGCCTCTGAGATTTTTTTCACCAATTTGCTCTTTCAGTTTTTTCAATTCAGCAACCAATCCCAAATGAGCCTGTTCCGAGAAACTATTAATTTTAACATAGGCTACATCTTTGAAACGTGCCGACTTAACAGCTTTAACCTTAATGATTTCACGAACAATAGTCTTGGTTAAAGGGGCTTTTTCGCCTTTTCTTAAAATTGTCACAATAACTTTGGTACCAGGCTTGCCACGTAACTTTTTTACCACCTCATCAATATTCAGACCCACAATAGTTTTGCCATCAACCTTACTGATATAATCGCCGGACTTAATACCAGCTTTGAAGGCAGGAGTATCTTCAATGGGACTGACCACCTTAATCAAAGAAAATTCCATGGTAATTTCAATACCCACACCACCAAATTCACCTTTGGTTTGCACTTGCATTTCCTTCAAGGTGTCTTCATTCAAATAGGATGAGTGCGGATCAAGCGAAGATAACATACCATTAGCTGCTGCTTCAGATAATTGGCGGTCGCTTTTTTCCTCGACATATTCTTTTTTTATCCGCGAAACAATGTCTTGTAAAAATTCTTTTTGATCCTCATCAGAAGATTTAGAAGTAAATTTGAGCTGCTTAATTTCAATTTGTGAGAAGGACATAGCCGAGAAAAACCCAACAGCCGTTGAAATTATCACTACAGCAGAAATTTTAATGAGGTACTTCATAAATCTTGATTAAATGCAGACACTTTTGAATCCATTTTTAAAACCATTACCATAATTCTTTGATAAAAATTTTGAAAACATCTTCTAATAAGCGGCTGTTAGTAAGTAGTTTACAAAAAGATAATCTCGCAAACAGGAAAGTGCTTGCGAGATTATCTTAAAGCGAATCCAACAAATCAAAAAAGGTCAGATCCGTTTTAACAGATATCTGACCTTTTTAATTTTAAGAAATTCCGTATTCGTCTTTCAAAGAAAGAGTTACATCTTCAGGCGGTTCATCACCATAAGCTGAATGAAGAATCTTTCCATAATTCTCCAGATGAATGATTTCATCATTTAAAGCTTTTAAGAAAAGCTGAACTTTTAAACGATCAACTAAAACATAATACCAGGCATTGCGTCCGGCATCAATTCCCTTAACGAGATAGATTAATTCGGCTTGCATTCTTTTTTGAGGGTCAATTTGTTTAATATTACTAGATTGTGCAGTACTGCGAATTGAATCAGCAACAGAACCCTCGTCAGGTTTGTTGGATTTAATTTCAGTTTTCTGCAAATTTTGTGAGGTAAAGCTAGATTTTTTACTGGAATATCTTTCAGCAAAACTTTTCGCTCCACCGCCATTTTGCGCGTCAGACATATCTTAAAAATTTTAGGAATGAACTGCAGAGTTTTTAGAATTTTTTAACCACCAATCATTGACTGGTTTTTTTGGCCCGCACGGTCCGTCATCGTTTGAAACGCAAGGACTCTTAATATCCACTGTTTTTGATGAACATGAAGAAATCAAGACAAAAAACGACAGCAATAAAATTATTTTTTTCATGTCTTCTACTTAGGCAAGAAATTTTAAAATCACGAATTCTTTCGCAAAATTTTTTTGAAAACTAAGTTCTTGATAGAATTTTTCAACAAGTAAAGACTTAAGTTTCAGATTAATAAAAGATTTAAAAACATTTAAATCCAAAAGCTCTTTGTATCAGTATTAATGTTAAATGTGATAAAAGTTTCTCCATCCTTAAAAGAACATTAATTAACAATAATTTTTTCCAAACTTTGTCAGAAAAAACTTTTAATAAGACTCTAATTATTGGACTCGGTTTGATCGGCGGATCTTTTGCCAAAACCTTGCGTCAGCATAATATCAGCAACAAAATTTATGCTTTTGATCTTGATCCAGACACTCTTGAAAATGCCATCAAGTCCGGCACCATCGATGACTTTACGATGCTCGATGACAACATTTCTGACTTTGATTTTATTGTATTAGCAACGCCGCTTTCAGCCTATAAAATAATCGCCGAAAAACTCAAAAACCGCACAGCACCAAATGCTGTTATTATTGATCTGGGCTCAGTAAAAAATGTCACCATCAAAAAAACTTTGGGATTAAATTTTATTCCTTGTCATCCCATTGCCGGACTAGAAAAAGGTGGTTTTGCTAATTCCGATGCCAAACTTTTTATCGGCAAAAAATTTATTATTTGCCCAGAAAATTGCGATAAAAATGCTGTCGAAAAAGTTGCTACAATCGTCAAAAAAATCGCTGCTGAAGTTGAATTTTTAGATGCCAAGAAACATGATGAGATCTACGCTTTAGTTTCACATTTACCGCAATTTTTATCTTTTTTGACCAAAGATTTTTCACCAAAAAAAATCAGTGACGAATTTTTTAAAAGCGCTTTTCGTCTTGATAATTCTGATCCAGAAATTTGGGGAGATATTTTTAAATTAAATGAAAAAAATTTAGAAAAATTTTACCTGAAATTTTTTGATAATTTGGAGCAAAATATAGAAAAAATCTCTTCAAAATCTTCTGATTCAGAATTAATTCAAAACCTTATCTCAATTGCAGATAAATCAACACCAGCAACAACCACACAACAATTCACAGAGAATTTTGCAGCAATTTTTTTTCGTGCTTTAGTGGTTAAATCCTATCTTGATATTCCAGAAATAAAGACCTGCCAACACTATGTTGGAAGTGGATTTCGCGACTTTACTTCTATCCTGAACATAATAAATTTTGACCGTGAAAAACTGTCCGAATTAATCGCTAAAAACCGTCCCCAAATTATTAAATTTTTTAATTCATTTTCATGAGTCAGCAGGAATTAAACGAAATACGTCCTTATCGCGCCATTCATCGTCGTAAATCACGTCAGATTTTTGTCGGTAATGTTCCAATTGGCGGCGATGCCCCCATTGCTGTACAATCAATGACCAACACCCCAACAGTTGACGTGCAGGCCACTATTCGCCAAGTTAATGAATGTGTTGAAGTTGGCGCTGAATTAATGCGCATTTCCATTCCTGATCAAGACTCTTCCGCCGCTCTAAAACAAATAATTCCACACTGCCCCGTTCCCATAATCGCCGACATCCATTTTCATTATCGTCGCGCCATTGAAGCGGCTGAAGCCGGTGCTAAATGTTTACGAATTAATCCGGGCAATATCGGATCAAATGAAAAAGTCAGAGAAGTAATTAAAGCCGCTAAAGATTATGGCTGTTCAATTCGCATCGGTGTTAACGCCGGATCATTAGAAACTGACTTATTAAATAAATACAAAACACCAACTCCCGAAGCTTTGGTTGAATCTGCACAACGCCACATCAAAATTCTGGAAGACAATGATTTCTTCAATTTCAAAATCAGCGTTAAAGCCTCTGACGTATTTTTAGCAGTTGCCGGATATCGTGCTTTAGCAGCAGTTTGCGACTATCCGCTGCATATCGGAATCACTGAAGCCGGGAGCTTAGCTGCCGGAACTGTAAAATCATCAATCGGACTGGGAACTTTATTGTGGGATGGCATTGGCGACACCATGCGCGTCTCGCTTTCCGCCGACCCACGAGAAGAAATAAAAGTAGCTTACCAAATTTTAAAAAGTTTGGGATTACGTCATCACGGTGTGAATTTAATTTCTTGCCCATCCTGCGCTCGTCAGGCTTTTGATGTTATTAAAACTGTCGAAGCTGTGGAAAAGCGCGTCGAACATATCAAAACTCCTCTGACTATTTCAATTTTAGGCTGCGTAGTTAATGGCCTTGGCGAAGCTGCTCACACTCAAATTGGCATCACTGGCGGTGGCGGCGGACGTCACAATGTTTATATGAATGGCAAACCCGATCATAAAATTAGTTCCGAAGAGTTGGTGGATCACATTGTCGGTCTGATTGAAAAAGAAGCCGAAAATAAAAATGTTCATTAAGGAAACTATCCGGGGAAATTTTTCCCGTAGCGCCCCCAAATATAATCAAGTTGCCCTCACCCAAAAATATGCTGCAACAAAATTGTGTCAGATAACTTCTCCTCTTATTAACGATGGCTTTAAAATTCTTGATCTGGGATCTGGCAGCAGCTTTATTGCACAAAATTTAGCCGATAAAAATGTCCAGATTTTTGAAACAGATTTAAGCTTGGAAATGTTGTTACAACACCACTCTCCCCAAATTTTTAAAACCCGCTGTGACTTCGAGAATCTACCTTTCAAAGATCACAGTTTTGATGTTTTGACTTCATCATTCTCGCTGCAATGGCTTAATGATTTCGAAAGCAATTTTAAGAAATTTTTCTCACTGCTAAAGCCTGGCGGAATATTAGCATTTTGCTTACCTTGCGATGGCAGTCTAACAGAACTTAAAACTGCCAGCATTGCTTCCGGTTGTAACTTCAACTTTAATAACTTGCCCCAAGCTTTTGATTTAAGATCAACCCTAAAAAAATGTGGCTTTAGCGAAAATTTTTATAGCGAAGAAATTATCACTGCCCTTTTCTCCAATGGCTTACAAGCTTTAAAATCAATCAAAGATAGCGGCGCTAATTATTCCACTGTCAAAAATACCATCACCAAAACTAACCTGGCCCAATTTAACAATTTTTGTTTGAAAAATTTTACCACCACCAATAAAAGCTTTTCCCTTTCTTGGAATGTCTCATTCTTTATTGCCCAAACCAGTTTATAATTTCAGTACATGATCGGCAGTTTCGCAAAAAAATTCCTCTTCAAAAAGTCAGCAAAAAAACCAGAGCCGGAACAAAAAACTAATCTGAGCGTTAACCTGCGTGAAAAATCTCAGGAAATTTCCAATGCACTTTTAAACCGTCTTGATCTTGTAAAAAGCGAACTGCTTACAATGAAAGATAAGTGCGGCAATCTTCTTGAGACCAATTACAATCTGGGTTTAAGACATATTGAAAAAGGCAATTTATCCGATGCCATTTTTCGTTTTCGTTTTATCAGAAAATTTTGGCCCCACCATCACGATTCTCTTTATCAGCTCGCTTATTGTCTGATTCTTAAACAAAAACCACTAGAAGCCAAAAAAATTCTGGAAGAACTAATGGAAAAAGATCCCAACCACGAACTTGGTCGCGAATTACTCGACATAATCAATGCCAATGTTGATTCCACACCAAATTTGCCCAGTGAATAATGTTAAAAAAATTAGCAACTCCCTTTCTAACATCAGTCATTTTTTTCTCTGCTTTTGATTTTGAGGCCTGCGCCAAAGAGACTAAAAAAAATGACAGATTTGAGATTGCACAATTTTCCGATGAAGATGACTTTGAGGATTATGTCAGTTCCAATGACAATGAGGTTTACGATCCGCTAGAAAAATATAACCGCAAAATTTTTGCCTTTAATGACTTTCTTGATCGTTATTTTTTAGAACATGTCGCCCGCGCCTATCGCAGAGATGTTCCCAAACCAGCACGTCAATCTTTACGCAATTTTCTAAATAATCTGTCAGCACCAATCTCATCTTTTAATGCCTTTTTACAAGGTGACGTCGATAATGGTTTGGCCACTTTTTCCAATTTTTTGATTAATTCCACCATCGGTGTTGCCGGATTTTTTAACATCGCCGAAGAAAAAGGAATTCGCTATCATCCCGAAGACTTCGGTCAAACGTTAGGACATTACGGAGTTGGTGCCGGACCTTATTTAGTCGTACCTTTTATCGGACCAAGTTCGATACGTGATTTTAGCGGCACCATTACTGACCAAGTGGTTAGCCCTACTTCCTATAATATTTTTAAAATCGGCGGTAAAACTTACTTAATCGGCGAAGATAATTTGATTGCTGTAACTGTGGCAAAATCGATTGATTCAAGAGAAAGCCTGATTGACATTATCGACGATGTGAAAAAGGATTCATTTGACTACTACGCAACCCTTCGCAGTGCTTATACTCAAAAGCGCAATAACGACATTAAAAACTAAACATGAAAAAAATTCTTACCGCTATTTTATTTGTCTTCTTCTCTTTACCCGCTGCAGCACAAGATTCCTCCACTAAATCAAAAGTAGCTGACTTCGTTAATAACGTCGGCAACAAAATCATCACCATCGCCGGCGAAAAAGGATTGTCGGAAGAAAAGAAAAAAGACAAAATCATCACACTCATTGATGACTCCATTGATTCTGACTGGATTTCACGCTTTGTTCTAGGCAAAAATTACAAAAACATTTCCAGCGAAAATAGAAGCAAATTTTCCAAACTTTACCGTGAATTCATGATCAATACTTACGGCCCAAAATTCAGAAATTATAATGGCCGCAAATTTGAAGTGATTGAAGTTGTTGAACAAAGCGGCTTTTTTGTTGCCAAAGCTGAATTTCTACCAAAAGACTCTAACGTGCCTATCAGCGTTGATTTCAGAGTTAAAGAACGCAACGGCAAGTTAGTTATTCTGGATTTCATCGCCGAAGGAATCAGCTTGATTGAAACTCAAAGATCCGAATTTAATTCAGCTATTTCTCAAAAAGGCATCGACCAATTTTTGATCGATTTGGAAGAAAGAGTTAAAAAATTAAAAAACCAAAAATAGTTTTGGAATTTAACAATCATCACTTAAAAATTTAGAGGAAAGTCGGCCAAAAAACCGACTTTCCTCTAAAAGATTTTTCACCACCGCTTTTCACCACCATGACCACACCATTATCACAGTTCCTCACCAGATCTCTACTTCACCTCGCTGTTATTGCTTTCGTAATTGAGCAATTTCTCTTCCTCTACACATCCAGCTCTCAAGCTGCTGATTTGCCCATTACTCCTGACGGATCGACTAATACTCAAATCAGCAAAACCGCTTCCGGCATTGATCAGGTTAACATTGCAACTCCCAATAATAACGGCACTTCAAGAAATCATTTTAGCGATTACAACGTTAATCCAAGCGGACAAATTCTAAATAACTTCTCAGGCGCTGCAGCAGCAGCTATAAATGGCACCGGAGCTGTAATACAAACCCAAATTGGCGGATTGGTGGCAACTAATCCCAATCTCATTAATTCTGGCAGTGCCAATTTAATCATTGTGGAAGTGACCTCCAACAATGTTTCAAAACTGTTGGGTTACACTGAAATTGCTGGTTCAAAAGCAGGATTAATTTTGGCCAATCCCAATGGCATCACTTGCGCGGGCTGTGGTTTTATCAATACCTCACGACTTTTAATGGTGGCTGGCAGCAGCAATTTTGACGCCAATGGCAATCTTGGCTTCAATTTAAAAGAGCCAAATACTCCAGATTTAGCCGTTCCTTTAATTAGCATTGAAGGTCTTGGTTTAGATGTAGAACGATTGTCAGCAGCTGATATTGTTGCTTTAGCCGTGAAAGTGATCGGCAATATTTATGGCGGCGACAATACTATTTTGTCATTAAAAAGTGGCAGCGGCAGATATGATTATGTCACTAAAAAT
Source organism: uncultured Rhizobium sp. (assembly GCA_964537735.1). Lineage (GTDB taxonomy): Bacteria > Pseudomonadota > Alphaproteobacteria > Rickettsiales > UBA1997 > UBA2645. Next base: position 210,749 of record CAZICL010000001.1, read on the forward strand.
ATTTTACAAAATGTTGCAAATGACCATTTGGAGCCATTCTCTCCCCTCTTCGCCATTGACGTTTCTTCGCTGACTAAAATCCAATCCGGACAAATTTTTTTAATCGCCACCAAAGAAGGTTTCGGCGTAAATATGGCCGGCGAAATATTAGCCAAGAATCAGGTGAATATTGATGCCAATGGCGATATTTATTACGCCAAAATTGCTGCCGAAAATGAGGTTGCTCTTAAATCAACAAAATCAATTCAAAGCATTGATAATGCTGCAAAAATCGCCGCACCAAATGTAACTATTACAGCAAATCAATTTGCCCATCTGGGCAGTTTAATTGCCCAAGATTTGACCATTCAAAATAGCAATAAGCTGACCAATTTTGGTGAAATTACGGTGCTTAATCTCAATTTGTTGAACATCACCAATATCGAAAATCATAATCTGCTTTACGGTGAGGATTCATTCAAAATTTCCGCCAATTTTATCAGCAATTATGGCGCAATCAGTGCCAAAAAAATGCTTAATTTTGATGCCAACTTGCTGGATAATTTTGGTATTATTGAAAGTGCTGACAACACCACTTTCAATTTGAAAAAGCTTGATAACCATGAAGATGCGCTCATCAATTCTCAAAATAATCTTAACTTTATTGTACAAAATGAGCTGAAAAATGCGGGAGAAATTTCTGCTCTAAAAAATCTGAAAATTGACGGCACTGCCACACTTGAAAATTTTCATAAAATTATTGCCGACAGCACCTTAGAAATTTTCGGCAACAGTCTCAAAAATCATTCATCAGCAATACTGGCCTCTCTTAACGCCAATATTATAATCACTCTCAGCAACGATTTGGAAAATGACGGAGAAATTTTTTCTAAAAATGATCTGACTCTCACTTTAAATAATGCGCTGAACAACTCAGGCAAAATCAGCTCTCTTGCCAATTTTAACGTCACCGCAAATGCATCATTTACCAACAATAATGAAATTTCGGCAGCTGAAAATTTAACCATCACATCTAACAATCTCACCAACAACAAAACCATCGCCGCCGCAGAAATAGTAACGATCACAGCCACCAACAACATTACCAATAATAGCACTCTGCAATCTGGCAAAAACTTCACTCTCACTGCCACCAACCTTATTAACTCTGCTGCATCATTAATAATCTCAGGACAAAATTTAACTATCACTGCCAACAGCATCACTAATTCCAACACCAAATCAGCTAACAAAACCCTGAGCAGCGGATTGATCTCCAGCGCAGGATTGATCAGCCTCAACACCAACTCACTAAATAACGATTCTGGAATTATCGCCTCCAAATCCACCGCTCTAACATCCCTCAATAATAACGGCGATGTTATTCTCTCCAACATCTCGGGCAGCTTTATTGCAACCACTGCCATCACTTTAGATCTGGGTCATCTTGATCATGTGATCAACGGCGAAATCAACGCTGAAAATATTGATATTACCGCCAATAACATCACCAATTTGGGTAAAGTCACTGCCGCCACTTTCATAAAACTTAACGCCACTGGAGCTGATAATATCAACGGCAGCGGCAATATTGTGAATGGCTATGTCAATAGTGATGCGCTTAATAAAAATGTTGTTCTCGCTGCCGGTTCCTACATAAATTTAAGTGCCAAGAATAACATCAATAACTATGGCAATATTTTAGCTACAACCAATCTGACTCTCACTTCATTTCAAGGCAATATTAACAACTATGCCGGCACTGCCGAAAATTTAAGCGGAAAAATTCAGGGCGGATCGGGAGTTTTAACTATCAACGCTGTCAACGGTGCTTTTAACAATTACAACAAAAGTGCTGCCAATAATCCCAATCTAATCAGCAGCGCCGCCCTGTTTTCTTCTGACAATGACACACTGATCAATGTTTTGAATCTCAATAATAACGGCGAAATCTCGGTAAAAAATAATCTCACCGCCAATGTCACTAACAATCTTAGCAACAATTCTTCCGCTTTGATTTGGAGTGACAAAGATCTGACCTTAAACGTTGCCAATACTTTGCTTAACGACCGCGCCACCATTTATTCCAATCGCCATCTTATCATTCAAAAAAATGCCGCTGGTGAAAAAACCAATCTGGTGCAAAACATCTCCGGCAACATTGAAACATTCGGCATTTACAATGCAGAAACCGCAACAATTGAAGGCGATTTAACCATTAAAGCGGTTACGCTGGAAAACAAAAGAAACGTTGATCCCGGAGTTTGGTTGATCAAACCTGACCGCAACGGCAAGCCCTATTTCTATGTGTGGAATGACGGAAAATATGATCTGAAATTCGTCAATGATTCACTTTATAACTGGCAATTTGTGCGCGATCGCTGTTTTGGAAGCTATTGTCGGGAATATCAGGCTCAATTCCGCGCCGCCGCGCCGCTTAATGCTGGATCAATCGCCGCCAATATAATTTCCGGCGCTAATATAGTTTTGGAAAGCACCAGCATTTTAAACGACACTTCCAATATTTTAAGCAGCCAAAATCTGACCATAAATGCCAGCAACTTACTTAACAAATCCAAGCTCTATCCCGAGATTCTCTACATGAAAACCAATAACGGCCAACATAATGAATATACCGACAATGCCGCTTATTTCCCGAATGTTTTCTCAGCAATTGCCCTGGATAATGATGCCTATTTTGGCTCTTTCATCAAAGCCGGAAAATCATTTTACGGTAGTGGTTTTGCAACTTTACGCAACATCACCATCTCACCAAATTATGTTTATAACAGCAGCACCAAATTTAATGAGAGCAACTCCAGCAACAGTCAGGTAATATCAAACAGCAAAATTGATGGATCACTGCAAATATCCAAATCCACCATCGTTAACGGCATTGATGTTTATAACCTTTCAGAAACTGGCGCCATCAATCTTGATCTGTCACAAATCGCACAAACTCTTGCCAGCAATTATGCAGCTAATAATTCACAAATTGGCACCATATTTACCGGCGAGTTTAAAATTAACCTAAGCAAAAACCCCAACCAACCTTTACTTGAAGGCCGCAGCCAATTTATTGATGCGACAAAATTTTTCGGCTCGGATTATTTTTTCACCTTGATGGGCATCGATCGCAATGCACTTTTGCGTAATATCGAACAACAAACCAAACAGGCCACTAACTCTATTCGTATGCTTGGTGATGCCTTTGTGGAAACCAAATTAATTCTTGATCAAATCCGCACTATCACCAATGACTCACTTTTGCTTTCTGCTGCCACAACCAATGCCAACGATCAAATTAAAGCACTGCTTGATAACTCGGCTATTGAGCTGGCTAAACTTGGTCTTAGTGCTTCTGATGTTGCTGTTAATGGCCTGAGTGCAGATCAGGCTAACGCTTTAACCAGCGATATTATCACTTTTGAAAAAGTCACAGTTGGCGAAAATATGGTTTTAGCACCAAAAATTTATCTCTCCCTTGCCAGCCGAAACAAGCTGCTTAACGCCGATAATGCGTTGGCTAAAAACGCCGTTATTTTTGCTCAAAAAGATTTGGTAATTGATGCGCCCAATGCCAATCTTTTTAACAGCGGATCAATTATCGCCGGCAATGATTTAACTCTGAACCTTGCAGCACTGACCAATCAAAGCATTACCACCACATCCCAGATCAAATCTAATGCTGATCTCACCATCACTGCCCATAATGGCGATATCAAAAATATCGGCTCTGATATTGCGGCACTGGGCACTCTTAATTTAGAATCGCTGCAAGGAAATATTCTCAATAGCGCCATTGTGCAAACTAACGCTGCCAATCTTTTAGCAGCAAATGGCGACTCTTATCAGGACGCTTTTGGCGATGGCAAAAGCTCCGGCAATATCACCTCAAATTTAGTTAGCACTGCCACCATTAAAGGTGGTGAAGTCAATATCACAGCAGCACAAGATTTCACTAATCTGGCTGCCGCCATTACAACTGCCAAAAATAATCTTGCCGACAATTCAACCACTTCCGGTGATTTAACCATTCAAGCTGGTGACGATGTTAATATTAATGCGCTGCAACTGCGCAATCGCAGCGAAGAACGTTGGGGCAACTCCAAAAAAGGCGGATCAAAAGTTACTGATCTGACCAAAAATATTGGATCTGATCTGACATCCGCCAATGCAGTTATCATCATCGCCAATGCTTCTGGTGCTGATTCTGAAAGCTCCGGCAAACTTCAAGGTGCCAATGTGCAAATATCCGGCAGCAATATCAGCGCCACTGACAATATCACCCTCGCCGCCGCCAATAATGTTAATGTGGAAGCGACACAGGATTTATCCTATCAAGAATCGCAAAGCTGGAAAAAAGGACTCACCACCACCAAATTTTCAGTCAGCGGCTCGCAATCAATTAACAATAATCTCGCCACTTTAAGCTCAGAAAATGGTGATGTTGTGATTGCTTCTGGTGATAGCACCAACCTGATCGGCGCTAAAGTAAAAGCTGATGATGTGACCATTGATGCTGGCGCTGAAATCAATATTTATTCGGTTTTAGATCAAAATAAATCTTGGTCATCATCTTCAAAATCGCGGGATTTTTCTAAAGTTGTTGGTGGCGATATTATGACCAGCATATTGCCTTTGAGCCCTAGCGTTATTTTGTTATCTTCTGTCGATCTTGACCTCAGAAACCGCTCACAATCCTCATCACAAAACACCAGCAAAACTGCCAATATTGCCAGCGTCATTGAGGCCAAAAATAATGTTGCGCTGACTTCCAATAGTGATGTAACAATTTCTGGATCTAATATTTCCGGCAAAAGCGGCCAAATCACTTCCACACAAGGTGACGTCAATATTATCGCAGCCATTGAAACAGAAAATAGCCACTCCTCCAGCAATTCATCACACAGAGAAAGCAACCTTCCCGGCTTTAATGGCAGCAATCATTCTGCCAGCGACACAACACAAATTGTTCGAAACATCGGATCAAATTTAACTTTCACCGACTCTTTAGAAATCAACGCCGGCAACCCGCAATTGATTGATCAAAATAAAGGCAACATCCACATCAAAGGCAGCACTATTATTGTCAGCAACGGCGATCTGGCACTTAACGCCGCCAATAAAATTACTATCGAAAATGCCATCGATTCTTCTTTCAAAGAGTCTTCTTCCAATAAAAAAAATGAAACGATGAAAAGTTTTTCCAACGCCGTTGATTATATTGAGCGCAGCGTTGCCGCCAGAATTAACGCCAATAATATCACGATGCAAAGTGGTGGCGATACTGTGATCCAAGGCTCTGACATCAACAGCAAAAATAATCTCATGATCGGCTCATTCACCATCGCCCAAAATTCTGACGGCTCTTACCAAAAAGATGGCAATGGCAATTATGTCACCATCTCAGGAGCGACAGTTGATAATCTCATCATCAAAGATGCAGAAGTTCAGCAATATCATTACGCCCAAAATGGTAATGGCTATAGCGGCATTGCGGCTGTTGCTATGCGGACACTGCCTTACCTTTTTGCACCAATTCAAATCGCTAATGATTTGGTAAAAAAGGAAATGGCCATTTTATTTCCCGACGCTTTTGAGCAATTCTATCTGCAATATCATCCGCTGGGCTGGGGTATCACAGCGATTGATAAAGTGGGTGACAAAATTGGTGCAATCAAAATTTCCACCACCAATGAAACTCGCAGCGAAAATACAACTTCTTATGCTTCCAACATCAATGTTGGCGGCTCGATGATGACCAACTCGATTGGTGATACCACAATTCAGGGCAGCAATATCAACATTGCTGGCGATTTGTTAGCCAATGCTTGGGGAAGTTTTAATGTGCAAGCGGCGACAAATTCTGCCTCGACATTTTCGCAAAATAGTTATGAAAACGCTGGAACATTTCACTCCAATTTAAACCTCACTCACACCAATTACCAAGCTGGTATCTCTAAAGATTTTGTCACTCAAGGTAGTACATCCCACAGCACAACTTTGGTGTCATCAAATTTAAATATTGGTGGCAGTGCTTTGATCAACAGCGCCGATCAGTTTAATTTGCTGGCCTCTAACTTGATCAGCGCAGGCACAATCGAAATTGCCACCAACAATAATTTAAACATCAGCGACGCTAAACAAACTCAATCCACCTCATCTTATTTGGATAAACTCACCATCGACACCGGCGTGCAAGCTGGAAACGCTTACGTTGATGCCGCTTATGCCGTTGTTGATGCCTACAAGGCTCAAAAAGCCGTTACCGATGCTTACAAGAAATTAGAAAAAATTGAACATCTTCACAATCAGGGATTGGCTTCCAGCAAGGCAGTTGCGCGAGCACAAGAGCAAGTTGTTTTAGCCTTGATTAATGCCGGACTTTCTTACACCGCTGCCATGCAAGCAGTTGGCAATGCCGGTAAAAGCGCCGCCACTTCTGGAGGCACCGGATTTTATGGTTCTCTTTATGCCAATATCACCAAACTCAAATCCACCACTACCAGCGAATATGCCCAAAGCATTGCATCAAATTTACAAGCTGGCAGTGATGTTTCTTTAACTTCCGGCACTGGCGATATTAACATCAGCGGCTCGAATGTTTCTGCAACCAATGGCAATTTAAATCTCACCGCAATGCTGGGAAATATTAACATCAGCGCCGGCGAAAGCAGCGCTTCCCAAGAATCAAAATCAAGTTCCAAATCACTAGGCGGCAGTGCTGGAAGCAATGGTCTGAGTGCCAATATCGGCTTTAGCCAATCCGATTCTTCAAGCGATTATACCACTTACACCAACTCAACCCTCACCGCCCAAAATGGCAGTTTGAATATTAACAGCGGCCAGGATGCTACAATCTTTGGAGCCAATCTTTTGGCTCAAGATGTTAATCTGCATGTTGGCGGCAATCTTTTGCTTAAATCACGACAAAATCTTTTGGAGTCTGATTCTTACTCTATCGGCGCCAGTTTGGGATTATCATCGACAACAGGAAATTCTGTTAATGGCGCCAATGTTGGATTTAACACCGCCAACAGCTATCAAAGCCGAGCTTGGGTTGACCAAATCACTTCGATTATTGGAACTAATTCGGTGAAGATTAACACAGCAAAAAATACTGATATTGTGGGTGCGATAGTTGCCAACATCACCAATTATCAATCTGCCCTGACGAGCGCAACTGAAGGATATAGCCAGTTAATTGATGGCGGCAACTTAACTCTAAACACCGGCTCGTTAAGTTTTTCTGATCTTAAGAATTATAATAATTCTGAGTCTAATTCTCTCAAATTAGGTTTCAGCATTGGCTTCAAAGCCAATGCTCCAAGTGCACCGCAAAACTCGCAATCTACTCAAGATCAGAAAGGTGTAGTTCCTGGAAATCTCAACATAAATCTTTCCATGCAAGGCAGTGAAAGCTCTTCCTCAACTAAAGCCACGATTGGACGTGGCACGATTAACATAAGTGGTATTGCCACAACTGATTCGCAGACATCTGGACTAAACCGCAACATCACTGCAACCGAACAAAACCAAAAAACTACAATCATCAACGACTTCAAAACTAACCTCAACATCGACACCAGATTGTTGGTGGCCGGCACCGCATCACTAGCATCTTGGGTGGATATTAATGGTGCTGATAAGATAGCTACAAATAATTGGGATAGTTATAAGATTGATACTGTAAGAGGTGAGAAGATTTTTGGTTATTCTCTTTATATACCTGCTTTAAGTCTTTCTGCCCTTGTAACCAAAGAAGATTTGACAGTAAGAGATGCTCTCTACGCAACCGCCAAGAATTACAACATTCTCTATAATTTAGCTTACAATCCAAATATCAAAGCAAGTGACCTGGCCGGAATGGGAACCTTGATTTCTTATGATGGAGAAGATGTGAAAGACAATATTAATTCTAAATATGCCAATGGCTTTTATGATCGAGAAAATGATATTGTATCCGTGAATATATCAGAAAATGACACCAATTCTAAATTGGCAGGAACCCTTGCACATGAAGGAGTACACCGAGATATGAATATGAGTGGACGATCCTATGATTTTATAAATCCAGCAAACCTATCTTCCTATAATTCTGAAGAAATAGCTGCTCATCTTGTTGGCGATTTTGCAGAAAGTACCTGGGGTTCTTTCCAATCCAACAACATAAGTTTAATAGCATCTCTTCCCACAGTCACACTGCAATCCAATAACTATGCCAATAACGTTAATTTCAATAGTCCGGACATCAATCCTTATCAGAAGGATGTGCATAAATATCTAACCAGATATTTAGCCGAAAATGCTGGATTTACGCCAGAGGAGGCAAGACAAATTGCGGAGGGGAATTATAAGGTGGATCTTGCGTGGAATAAGCAGCCACTAACCGCTGATTGGATGATGGCCCTAATTAGACAAGGGCATCCAAAAGAAGATTATCATTTTACAACACCGGAAAGAAGAGAGAAAATGAAGAACATAGCCTACGAAACCGGTAATTTTAAATTATTTGGGGAATATCTGCATGCGGTTCAAGATTCTTATTCTCATCAAAGAGATGGGGTTACTTATGACACAGGAATTGGACATATTGAAATGAATTTAAGAACCTGGGATGACGACATCCATTATGAAGAAATCAGCTCTGCGCAAGTTTATAATTATCTTGGATTCGAAATACCCAGCGAATCATATAGAAAAGAAATACTTGGAGGGTTAATAGTTATAAAAGGCAATCCATCATCAAGTTTATCTCTACCAGTATTTCAAAATTTTGTTAATGATAAAGTTGGTGATATGGGAGCTTACACAGATTGGACTTTTGCTAGACCAGAACTTGCAGACGATATGGCAAAATCTACATTTATAGAACTAAAAAAATTCTTCCAATACAAGAACCCTTCCGTTCCTGATGATTGGCAAGAGATAATTAATGAAAACAATCAGATTACCCCAACTCAAAATTATAACAATTTTGATAAAATTTCTAACAATGTACGAAGATTCAATAGATCTGCCATAGATGATCCAGAGAAAAAATCTAAGACACTTTATGAATAAAAAAATGATTAAAAACAGAATTTGCGATATAGCCGCCATTTCCTGGTTTCAGGCACTATTTCTTATAATAATTTTCACGAATATTTATTTTTTTGCAAAGGGTCATAGTACTTCTCCGTTTAATACAATAAATTTTTCCATTTTTTATGGATGGCTTATTATTATTGCATTTGTGTTAGAGGTTGTGGTTCTAGCAAGCCAGTTTTTGATTGATTTGTTCTTTTCTTACCAAATCAATTTTGAAGTTATATGGATGGTCTACTATTTTTTTATGCCCGCCATTTTCTTTTGTCTCTCCATATATCTTTTGTTAAAAATATGGAGAGGATGTGTAGACAAAGCTTTTCTAAAAAAAATATTGATGTTGCATGTAATTGGCGTGTCATTTGGGGTTATTATTTCACTTTTAACCCAATGGAATCAACTTTACCAAGAAGCAGATTACACTTTATTAGCAATCATAACCCTAATTGACATCATTCCTGCCGCATTACTTTGGGGATTGTTTTTTCAAATCCTAAACAAACAAGAAGCATCGAATCTTCAGAAATATCACATTGATTAAATCTGGAAATATTTGATGTGTAATGAAAAATACTAAATGATTAACTATCTCATTATATGTAAAAAGCACCTGCATCCAGCTATTATTTTTATTACTATTTGTTTGTTTTGTGATCACCGGTGAAGAGTTTTTAGGATCACTCTCTGTCATAATACTAGATTGGCATCAACATTATTACTGGTTCTGCGCCTCAACCTTATTTATGTATCCCTACTGGCATAAATATTTTTCTTTACTTCAACATCTGAAAGAGAGCGATTAACTTGTAACTAAACCTTCGCAAGCTTGTCCTTAAAAAAATCCACGAACGCTTTAATTTTTGGCGATGTTCCTCTGCCACTTGGATAAACAATATAAAATGATGTTTGATTAACTGACTCATACTCATCCAGAACAATAATCAACCGTTTCTCTTTTATTTCATGAGCTATGTCGCAAGCTGATTTCATAGTGATACCAATGCCTGCCAGCACCAACTCTTTTATAATTTCACCATTATCGCACCTGATATTTCCTTTCAGATCGCGTAGATCAATTGATTGTTTTTTTCCACTTTCCTTAAAACTCCAAACTGAGTTTTCACCAAATATGATGCAGTTATGATTTATTAAATCTTTTGGCGTTTTTGGCGTACCAAATTTTTTAAGATATTTTGGCGAAGCACATACAACTTTTTTATTATTAACCAACTTTACTACTTCCAAATTTTCTTCTTCCGGAACTTGAATACGGATCTGCAGATCGTATCCTTCTTCAATAATATTTATTGGATTTTCCGTTAAAGAAATTTCCAAACCAAGCTTGGGATATTTTTCTAAAAACTCCTCCAAATATGGTACCACGTGGTAACGGCTGAAATATGGCGGCAAAACAATTTTTAACTTACCGCTAATTTCTTTTGAGCTGTGTAAAAAATCTTCAATACTGTCGATATTTTTTAAGATCTTATTGCAATAGTTGAGAAAATTTTGCCCATCAGTTGTAAGATTTACTTCTTTTGTTGTGCGCGCCAAAAGAACCATATCAATCGCTTTTTCAAAATCGTTGATTCTGGTTGTTACCACCGACTTTGAAATTCCAAGTTTTTCTGCAGCCTTGGTGAAGCTCTTCAAATTTGAGATTGTGGTAAATGTAATTATATCTTTTAGGTCGTATTTCATTTTGAATTACTTAGTTAATTGTTGCTCCTGTGCATCAAGTTTTATTACATCTTTTGGTGCGGGATCTGCTTTGGGCTTTTGTTCTTTTGAGGTATTTTTGTAAAGAGCATAAGAAAGAGCACCAACCGCTAGCAAAATCACTGCGGCCTCATCGAAAGAAAGTGATTTATCATAACCCATTCTGCGATTAACTTTCTCAACATTATCGTGTAGAAATTTTACATCCTTGATATGCTGATAAACTTCTTTCAACTCATCACCGAGTGACTGATTATTACGTGACTGAAACTGATTAAAATATTCTATAACCTCTTTTTCAAAACCTACCATCATAAGCCCTACCGCGGCTTCCGCATGTCTTTTTGTGTTTCCAGTTCCTCCTTTACCATAACTAATAATTCCCCCTTCTGCAATCTTGGCAAACTCTGTTGAATTTCTGGCGTTAATTGCCCTTGGACAACCATAAGTCGAAAGAATACCAACCAAATCATCGCCAAAAATTCTTCTAGTATTGGCAATTACATTTAAGAAATAGGCAGGGTTATATTCTTCTGACCCAGTATTTCCACCCCCAGTTATGCGCACTGCGACATGTTCATCATCATGAGCTATCATTGTCCAGTGACTATTAGTGATTGCAATTTCTCCAGTTGATCCGTAGCGCTCTATTATTTTCTTTATTCTTTCGCTCTTTCTAAAGACAGCATTAATTGAAACACCAGTAGCAGTTGTTATTTCATTATTTAGAGGCTTTTGCCATTCAAAAATATCTTCAATTCTGTTTACAACATCCCTAATAGTTGAGTGACTCAAGAACCTTGTTTCTGACTCACGGTCAAAGACATAATCAACTTTATATCCACCAGTGAAATGTAATTTATTTGCATATCGATACTGTCCATTTTTTGTCATAACCCCAGCTATTCTAGCTGTTCCACGATCATTTTTTGCCAGCAATATTCTGTCAACTTCCTCACCTTCAACCCATTGAACTCCTTTTTGTTCTGCAAACTCGCGGTTTATTTCATGATCATTAAATTTTACATGTGTATCTCCGGGATATTTCCACGCCTGCGAAATCTCATCGCTTTGAAACATAAAGTTAATTTCTTCTCTAGTTAACTTTTGAGGAAGAACGCCTATTTTTTTAAATAATTCGTTTTCATGCTTAACCTCCTCACTGTTCTTTTCTGCAAAAGTAACATGCACTGAAGATGAATCTTTTAGGGATTTTTTAACTCCTCCGCTTATGCTAATACCAGCTTCCCGCTCTATTACTGACATTATCTCTTGCGAAACTACGGCTTCAATTCTGTTAATGTCATGCTCTGTCAATTCACCTTTGTATTTGCGATACTCTTGCTTCAACCAATTCAGTTCATTTCCAAAGTAAATTCTCAGTTTTTTTGGATCTATTTCTGGCTTAACATCGATTTTTTTGTAGTCGGCTTCCAAAGTATCTTCCAAATCAACCCCGAGCAATCCCCTTACTAACAAGATTGGCAATAATGCATGACCAGTTAACGATTCATCTGCATTAAGAGCATTCGCATGCCTGGCATGAGATTGTCTTGCTGAATGATTGACATTGGATTCTTTATAGTCCCTGGTCAAGTAGGTTATATTACTTAATCTCTCTCTAATTTTGGACACAATACTTGCCATCACAACTTGATCTTCCGCAGACGGCCCCCCAATACATATCATAACATCTTTATCTTGATCTGCCTCATAATCTCTCACATATTTTGCAAAATCGTGAATGTCAGAAATTTTTACTTTTATTGAACCTACTTCTTTAACTGAACGAGCAGGCTGCATAAATATGGTTCTTTCAAAAAACTCTTGAGTCCCGTTATGATGATTGTTTTGAAAAATTTTCCTTGCCGCATCAATGGTTTTTGGATCTGAAGTTGCAAAACCTTTTAGATCTCTTCCTCTTCTTAGTTCATCAATGTGAGGAGTAATAAATTCTACAACACTAGGCAAATCTCCTGGTCGCTGCAAAAAACTAGCTCCAAAAGATGAGCTTTGTGATCCAGATGTTCTGACAAAATATTTAAGTAAAGAGCGCACGGTTAAAGAAGTTAATTAAACATATTTAAATCACACAAATTGGTTTATTGAGCAAGTTGCCATCTAAGTTTTATTACAAGACAGAAAGTTTCTTAAAGCAAAAAATCTTTTTCTGAAAAAAACTTTTTACGAGAACAGTAGCTTCCTTAATATCACCTTCAAAATTGTCCTAAAATGACACATTAATCGATAGTCCAATTTTTTATTAATTCTATTTCTTAAAATAAATAATTCTGTTTTTTAGAACAATTAACCTAGATCAAAAATTAAATAGTAAATGCATTGAAGCGTTTCTTCCAAATTCGTTCCTGCAAAATTATTTAAATTGAGATCTATATCACCACTGGCGGAGGAATTGCACGGAATTCCTCCGCTAATTAACTTCTTAGAAAAAAATTGAGTTAGTCATGAATGATATCACTGCAGTAATTCACAACCCATACCCTGCAAAAAGACAGTCTGACTTCTTTTCTTCGGTAATTCACGAATTGAGAAACCCTTTGAGTGTAATAATGAATTTTTCACATATTCTGCGCAATGAAAAACATTACATAATTTCACAAAGTGAACGTGACGAATATCTTAAAGATATTAGCGACTCAGCAAGCGACCTTAACAAAATTATTTATGATCTTGTCGATATTAGCTCCATACATTCCGAAAACTTCTCAGTAGATTTAAGCAATGAAATTGATGTTGATGAATTAATAACGCGATCAATTCGACTCAATCGTGATTTTGCAGCAAGCAATAAAATTATCCTCAAAAAAGAAATTAACGGCGATATTACACCCATCAGACTTGATGCCCAACGCATCAAACAAATTTTTGCTAACCTGATCTCTAACGCCATCAAATATAGCCCGCAACAAACTGAGATAAAAATTATCGCCGGCAATATTATCAAAAACGATAAGAAATATCTTAAGATTATCGTTTCTGATCAAGGATTTGGCATGAATGAAGAACAAGTTCAAATCGCTTTTGAAAAATACGGCACCATTAAAAACCCCAACTCCGAAACAGTTGATTCATTCGGTCTTGGCTTGCCAATCGCCAAACAGCTTGTTGAGTCGCAAGGGGGCAGCATTGAAATGAAATCAGAAATTGGCAAGGGCACGCAAGTCGTGTTAAAATTCCCTTACTTGATGTGAACCGATCCACCACCACTGCAAACCGCTTCGGCGTGCTGTAGGAAAACTCCTCGGGAATCACCACATTTTCGAGGAGCTTTTTACTTTTTTCCTTCGGCCCCTCTGAAAATTTTCAGAGGGGATTTTTTATTTTTCTCACTTCCTCCACCAGTTCTGAATGGCACTGTCGCAAATCAAGTTTTTCTAAGAAATTTTTGTGATTCAAAAATTTTTGCAAGGTAAGCGTACCTTGATTTACGTGCGTTTACAAAAAATTTTGAATTGTGACAGTGCCCTAAAAAACCACTTGCCACAAAACATCTTCGGCATAATTTTCGGGGCAGCTTTCGCATGAAGGCTTGGTCAGTGTTTTCATCACAAGTATTTTGACTGTTTCGAATCTCTTCCGGAAATTTTTTTCCTAAAATTCCCTGCAATAATTCTGATTTTTCTTGAGTTTGTGATGATGTTTTGAACCTGATCAATCCTATCAACCTCTGCGGCCTTTCCTGATTCAAAACACCTTCACCAACCACAAAATGCACAGATCTTCAGCAGCACTTTTAGCACCAAAATGTTGCACAATATTTGCTCTCAGCTGCACAATATTCTCCCTACTCTTACCTAATTTTTCACAAGCTCAATCAACTGACAACATCGTCAGTGAGCAAGACTGGATCACACGCCAGCAGCAGAACACTCTTGATGAAAAAAAGCGTGATGCCGAATTTGATACCATAAAAAAAGAGCATGAACGCAAGAAAGAACAACAAACAGCGCGCAGCGAAAATATAATAATTTATGACAACAGCGCTGGATGTTTTTTGATCAAAGAAATTCACCTGCTTGACGCTGATTCACTTGCCGAAAAAGAGCGGAAAAAAATTACCCAACCATTTTTAGAAAAATGTTTTAAGGCCGAGATTTTGCAGAATCTGGTTGCAGCCGTAACCAACTATTATCAAAGCCAGGGCTATGTCACGGTGCAAATTTTAATTCCTAAACAAAATATTCAGAGCGGCATTTTAGCGCTGAAAATTATTGAAGGAAAAATCGAAAAAATTTCGCTGAATCAAAACAGTTTCAGTGATCGCCTGCAGAAATTCACTGCCTTTGGCAACAAGAAAGGCCAAGTTCTAAACGCTAATGACATCAGTCAGGGCATGTATCAGATCAATCGCTTGCCTTCAAATTCGGCGACTATGCAAATCAAACCCGGAAGTGCTGATGGCTTGAGTGAAGTTGTGATTACTAACAACAAAAAATTTCCGGCACGCGCCACCATAAGCTATGATAGTTTGGGCAATAACTTTACCGGAGTAAGGCGCACAAGTTTTTTGGGCAGTTGGGATAATCTGTTATCTTTGAATGACAGCCTGAATTTGAACTATACCACCAATCTTAATGATGAAGATCGGGCCAAAGACATAAAGTCATTTTATGTGGGCACTGCCCTTCCGCTTGGCTACAACACTTTTTCTTATGATTATTCACATTCAGAATTTCGCGGCATTGTTTTATCAAATAATGTGCCGACCAAATATAATGGATTTTCGCAACAAAGTAAATTCAGCTTGGAACGGGTTTTAGTCAATAATGCCAAGCTGCGAATCACCACTAATAACTCACTCACCGCCAAGAATTCAGCAAGTTATCAAGCTGGTGAAAAACAACCTAGTTCAGAAAGAAAATTAACCATTTTAAATATTGGCCTCGCCGCTTCATCATATCTAAATGACACCACCATCATCTATCTTAAACCATCTTATTCCAAAGGTTTGAAACTGCTCAACGCCACGAAAGATCAAGACAATATCAATCAAGATAATGCCAAAGCGCAGTTTGAGGTTTTTAAATTTTACGCCAATTTTTCTAAAAAATTTCTCCTACCAAAAACGGATGTGAGCGCCACTTACGTTGCCGAAATCGACAGCCAATATGCTCAGGATACACTTTTTGGTTCAGAACAATTTTCCGTCGGTGGCTATTATTCCGTGCGTGGATTTCGAGAAAATTATATCACCGGCGACTCTGGATATTACTTGCGCAATAAAATCAGCTTTCATGTTGGATCTGTGCTGCTGCCATTTTTTAACAAAAAATCTCCTGCCTATCTGGCCAATCTCAACAAATTTAAACTCGAACCATTTTACGATTATGGCTACAGCAAATATAAATATTCCGATAGTGGTGCTGACGGCAGACTTTCCGGCGCTGGTTTGAAAACAATTTTTGAAGGAAAATATTTTAACGCCGCCCTAACTTATTCCTGGGCATTAGGCAAATCGCGTTTGATCACTGCCACCACCAAGGAAAATAAGTTAATCTATTTCGAGGTTAGTGCTTCTTGTTGTTAGAACCCGTTTTACTTACCATCAAGATAACAAGTGAGGACTTGATTCACCAGTTTTTCGGCGCAATAAATTTTTGCGTAGAGCATCAGACAGCTTTTTCTTTTTCACCTGCTTTTTTTGTTTTTTTTCCGCTGAGTTTTCTGGCTGTTGTGCCGATTTAACTTCCATAAATTTCCCCTATTTATCCTGGCCCTTAACTATCCTGATCGATATCAAACTGTTTGGAATAAAGATTGGCATAGACTTGGTTTTTCTCGATCAACTCTTTGTGAGTGCCAGATTCAACCACCTTACCTTCTGCAACCACAAAAATCTTATCAGCATGTATCACGGTTGATAAACGATGCGCAATCACAATCGAGGTGCGTCCTTTCATCAATTTGGATAAAGCATTTTTGATTAACCTTTCTGAAATCGGATCAAGTGAAGAAGTTGCTTCATCTAACAACAAAATCGGCGCATCGTACAAAATAGCACGGGCAATGGCAATTCTTTGACGCTGACCACCAGATAAACGAATACCATTTTGACCGATTTGAGTTTTATAACCTTGCGGTAATTCACTAATAAATTGATCAGCTTCGGCCATTTTTGCCGCTGCAATAATTTGTTCTTCGGTGGCGTCTTCTTTGCCGTAACGCAAATTTTCCAAAACAGTGTCATCAAACAACATAACTTCCTGATTCACCACCGACATTGATTGGCGCACTGAATGCAAAGTAAGATCACGAATATCGTGACCATCAAGCATCACACGACCTTGTTCTGGATCATAAAAACGCAAAATCATATTCATAATGGTTGATTTTCCACCGCCAGAATGACCAACCAAAGCCACGGTTTGACCAGCTTTAACCTCAATATTAACCTCTTTTAGAGTAACCTTATCTTCAACATAACGGAAAGTGAGGTTTTCCAATTTGATGTCACCTTTAACATTATCGATCGCAACAGCATTTGGCTTATCCACGATATCCTGCTTTTCATCAATCATACGATAAAAACGGGTGGCCGCAGCAAGACCCATCTGAACTCCAGAATTCATTCCCGACACTGATTTTAGAGGGCGGTAAGCCATCATCATTGCAGCAAAGAAGGAAAAAAACGCACCAGTAGTTGTGGTACCGTTAATCACTTTCATACCGCCATACCAAATCACCAAAGCAACACCAATGCCGGCCAAAGATTCAACAAAAGGCGAAGCAATCAGAGACAAACGTGAAATCTTTTTGCTCATTTTAAACATCGACTCAATCACTTTTGACATACGGCGAATCTCAAAATCTTCACAGTTGTAAGATTTAACCAGTTTAGAATATTGCAAAGTGTCACTAAGCTGCGAGGCAAATTTGCCGGCAATTTCTTGATTTTTAAAAGATATGTTACGCAAACGACGGCCGATTTTGTAAATCGGATAGGCCGCTAAAGGAAAACCGATGAAAGCAATCAAAGATAATTCCACACTTTGGTAAAACATTACTCCAATCAATGATCCCAAAGTTAAAAACTGTTTTATCGAACCATTAATAATGGTGTTAATCAAACCCACAACAGACGAAATTTCATGCATAATACTGGCTGTCATGTCACCGGAAGAACGGTTATGCAGCTTGGCAATGTCAGATTTGATAAAATGCGAGTAAAGTTTTTTGCGCAAATCAGCGGTAATCTGCATGCTTAAGACATTCATAGTCAAAAGCTGAAAGTAAGTAGCAAAACCCTTCACAATCGTTACCAGTAGTACCACTATCGGAATCCAGACCAACCAGAAATGATTTTTATCAACGAATACTTTATCTAAAGCTGGCTTAATCAACCAGGCATGAAATGAGGTTGTTCCGGCAATCACCATCATCAAAATAACTGACAAAGCAAAAGTGCGCCAGTGAATGGCAACACATTCTTTAGTGATGCGTTTAAGAAGATAAGTTGTGCTTTCGTAATTAATGGCTTCGGTTTTTTGCGACATAGAATTTAACATTTAACATTTAACATTTAACATTTCGCGCAGTGCGGTTTTGCACACCATGGCACTTTTGCGTAAAACAATTTGTACTAGAAAATTTTTGCAATTCTAAACTTTCCGAAAGGTCATCTTACCTAGATTTATGTAGGCTTTAAAAAGTTTAGAATTACAAAACTTGCAATCGGTTTGAACAACAGTGTCACCATAAATGTTAAAGTTAAATGATAAATGATAAATATTTTTAATTCCTTCAAAGAAGTTTTTGCTGCCGTTATTAAAAAAATCGCTGCCGAAAATAATATCGCAATCAATGACAGCGATATTAAAAACTTCACTGTTGAACCGACAAAAGAAAGAAGCCATGGCGACTTAGCCTGCAACGCCGCAATGGTTCTTAGTAAAAAGTTTTCCAGCATCGCAACTCTAAATAATCCGCGCCGATTAGCTGAAAACATTATCGCCGAAATCACCCATCCTCAAATCAAAAAAATCGAGATTGCTGGCCCCGGCTTTATTAATATTTCTCTCAATAATCAGGCTTTTTACCAGATCGTTACTGATCTTTTAAGCCAGGACAAATTTGCGTTTCCCAATCTTGGTTTGGGCGAAAAAATAAATCTGGAATATGCCTCACCAAATCCCACCGGACCAATTCACGTTGGCCATACACGCGGCGCAATTTATGGTGATGTTTTGGCCACACTTTTGCAAAAAGTTGGCTATGATGTTTTGAAAGAATATTACATTAACGATGCCGGATCGCAAATCATCACCTTGGTCAAATCAGCTTATTTGCGCTATTTGCAGGCTTGTGGACAAAATGTCGAAATTCCTGAAGGGTTTTATCCGGGAGAATATTTGATTGCGATTGGTGAAGCTATACGTCAAAAATTTGGCGATCAACTTATAGAACCAGATCCCAAGAATTCTGATTCTTTTGACAATATCCGCGATTTTGTGGTGAGCGAAATGATAGAAATGATCAAGCGCGATTTACTGGCTCTTGGCATTAAACATGATAGCTATTTCTCAGAAAAAAAAGAATTGCACGACACCAAAAAAATCGATGCTGCCATACAAATATTGCAGGATAAAGGTTTGATTTATGTGGGAAAACTTGAAGCACCAAAAACCGAAAAAGGCGTAGGAGCTATGCCGGAAGGTTATGAAGACAAAGACCAAACACTTTTTGCTGCCACAAAATTTGGCGATGATCAAGATCGCGTTGTTAAAAAATCTGACGGCACTCCAACTTATCTGGCCGGCGATATTGCTTATTCTTTAAACAAATTTCAGCGCGGCGCTAAAAAATTAATCCTGCCTTTGGGTTTTGATCATGCCGGTTATGTCAAAAGATTAAGCGCGGTTGTAAGCGCCATTTCCGAAGGTCAGACCCAGGTAAAAGTGATTTTATGCCAAATGGTGAAATTCGTAAAGAATGGTGAACCGCTGAAAATGTCAAAACGCGCCGGCAATTTTATTACCGCCCGTGAAGTGATTGACGAAGTTGGTGCCGATGCGTTGCGCTTTATTATGTTAACCAGAAAAAACGATGCGCCTTTTGATTTTGATTTAGCAAAAGTGATCGAACAATCGAAAGACAATCCCATTTTTTACGTACAATATGCTCATGCCAGATGTTGTTCAGTATTGCGCCAAGCTCAGCTAGTTGTGAGTTCTGACCTACCGATGGTCAGTGCGGTTTTGGAAAATTTGCAAGATGAAAGTGAAATTGAGATTATTAAAAAAATCGCCAATTTTCCCAGAATTGTTGAAATGGCTGCAGTCAATTTTGAACCACATCGCATCGCTTTCTATTTACAGGAATTGGCTGCCGAATTTCACGCATTGTGGAATAAAGGAACAGAAAATCCTGATTTGAAGTTTGTCATCAAAGACAATTTGCAACTTACGCAAGCCAGAATTTATCTGGTCAGTTCCGTTAAAAAAATCATTGCTGAAGGCCTAAACATCTTCAACATCAAAGCATTAGAGGAAATGAGATAAACCTTTATCTCAATCTCTAAACCCAATTCAACATGGAAGATTTCGGTTACGTAAAAGACGAAAATAAAAAAGACCTGTCGCGTTTAAGTCGCAAGATTGCTTTGTCCTGCGCCACTTTATTTTCGATTTCATGTTTTATCTACATCACCATCAACGCTTATTATTACGTTTACGAAGAAGAAACTAATATCGAAACCATCAAATCTCCTGAAGGTCCAATCAAAGTAATCGAAGAGGACGAAGTGGCTATTCCTGGAGAAGGCCCTCATATTAACAACTCGATTTATGAAGATATTTTTGGTAATAAAAAAGAATCTCTGGCTAAAGCAGTTCCAAAAATACGCATCTCACCACAACCGGCGATTCCTCCAAAAAATGTGGATAATGTGATTAATGAAAACGTGCCTAATTTTAACAATACCGACAAAGAAACCGAGACACAAAAACAAGGAAGAAAACAAGTAGCCCAGCCCATCATTGTTTTTAATGACAAGCCAAGAGAAACAAATGGTTCACAAGATTTTTTGACTAAAGGAAAAACTGATCAACGAAATACTAACAGGAAGCTTTCTGATCAAAATTTGGATAAATCGAAAAATGACAAAAGAAGATTTGTGCGTGTACAGATTGCAGCATTAACGTCAAAAAAATCGGCTGACGATTATTGGAATAAAATCAACAATTCACAACTTTTCTCCGGTCTTAAACCGCTTACCGAAGAAGTTAATTTAGGTAAAAAAGGCATTTTCTATCGCCTGCAAATTGGCAATTTCTCCGATCAAATCGAAGCCGAAAATTTCTGCAAACGCTACACGCTTCAACTTCACAAAAATAAAGCCGATTGCATTGTGGTTGAATAAAATATGCACCATCAAAGTTTGTGAAACTGGCGAATCTTGAGCACAATTTCTTGGTATTGTTTCTCAACTTCCACTTTGCCCAAAATCCAGTCATAAAGCAGCATATCATCTTCTTCGAGAAATTTTCCGAACAGTTCCAAATCATTAATTTCATTTAACTTGGCTTTGGAAAATTCTCCGATCAAAAAATCTGTTTCTTTGCAACCGCGGTGAATGGAGCGGTAAATCAGCTGTTTAACTAAAATTTCTTTATTCATTTTAATAATGTTTGAATTTCCTCGATCAGATTTTCGGCTGCTTGTGTTTCATACGCCACAGCAGCCTCGCCCCATACCGGTTTTGGAAAAGCAGCGTCATTTTCAAAACGGGCAATGACGTGAATGTGCAGCTGACGCACCACATTTCCTAAAGCACCAATATTGATTTTGTGCGGCGAAAATTTTTTTTGCAAAATTCCAGCAACCAAATTGATTTCGCGCAGAATCTCGCTCTGAGTTTCAAAATCAAGATCCGTTAACTCAACTGCACCTTGCTCTCGCGGCACTAAAATTAACCACGGATAGTTAGAATTATTGATCAAAAGCAGGCGCGAAATTTTAAGATCGGCAATGAAAAATGTGTCGGATTGCAGTTTGGGATCGAGAACAAACATATTTTTGATTTTTGATTTTAGATTTTTGATTCTAGATTTGAGACCAGGTTTTCTTAAATCAAAAATCTAAAATCAAAAATCTTTTTCAGTGCTCAAATCTCTCTCCATCAACAATATTGTTTTAATAGATAAAGCCGACATTGAATTTGCACGCGGACTTTGCGTCTTAAGTGGAGAAACTGGTTCCGGAAAATCAATCTTATTGGATGCACTTGGTCTTGCGATTGGCTTTCGTTCCAATCTGCGTTTGATCGGCAGCGATGAGAATCGTGCTGTAGTAACCGCTGAATTTGATTTAAAAAACAACAGTGATTGCCAATCCTTACTCAAAGAAAATGAGTTGCTCGATGTTGAAAACCCAGATCTTTTGCGCATTCGCAGAATCATCTCTGAAAATTCTGCCAGCAAAGTTTACATTAACGACGTTGCCGTAGGCGTTAACTTATTAAGTCAAATCGGTGAAAATCTGCTCGAAATTCACGGTCAGCACGATAGTCGCGGACTTCTCAATTCCAGCTTTCACGGCCAAATATTAGATGAATTTGCCGGCAATCAAAAAATACTCACCGAGCTACGCAGCGTTTACAACTCATTCAAAGAAACCGCCGAAAAAATCGCCGCCCTCAAAGCCAAAAAAGAACAGGCTGAACGCGACAGGGATTATCTTGAATTCATCATAGCCGAGCTCGAAGAAGCCGACGTTAAAGTTGGAGAAGAAGCAGAGTTAGTAACAAAGAAAGATCAGCTGCAATCAAAAGAAAAAATTCTGACTTTTTTGTCTGATCTAAAAAATAACCTGACTGAATCCAACTCCCACTTGTCTTTATCACAACGCATTATGCTGAGAAATCAAAAACTGATCGACAGCTATTTGCCCAATGAGAAAGGCGATTTGGAACATTTAAGTGAAAAAATCGATAAGCAAAATAGTGAGATCGAATCATCAATCTCCAGCATTAACACCATAATCCGTCAACTCAATAACTGCTCTGAAAGTTTGGAAGAAATCGAAGAAAGATTGTTTTTACTACGTTCTTTAGCCCGCAAATTTGCAGTGTCTGCTGATGATTTGCCACAAGTGATTTTGGATGCCACAAAACAGCTGCAACTGCTTAAAAATGAAAAAGAATTCAGCGAAAAACTAGAAGAAGAAAAGGAACATCTGCTTAAACAATACCAAGAAATCGCTGCACAACTCAGCACTGCGAGAACTCAGGCTGCTAAAGTTTTAAGCGCTAAAGTTGAGTCCGAACTGACCTTCCTAAAAATGGCCGGTACCAAGTTTAACGTTACTCTCACGATGCAGAACACACCGCTTATTCCCAGTGCCAACGGCGCCGAATCCATCCGCTTCACTGCCTCAATGAACAAGAATAACTTTGACGATATTGCAAAAATTGCTTCTGGTGGCGAACTTTCGCGCTTTATGTTGGCACTAAAGGTGGCCTTGATGGATGTAAAATCAACACCGACCATCATCTTTGATGAGATCGACACCGGAATTGGCGGCAGCACAGCTGATGCAGTGGGTAAACGTTTAAAAAAACTATCCGAAAATGTACAGATTTTGGTTGTTACCCATCAGCCACAAATCGCTGCTAAAGCCGATACCCACTTCAAAATCAGCAAAACTTGTGAGGGCGAAAAAGTAAAAACCGTGATTCAAAAACTTGATCCACAAAACCGCGAACAAGAAATCGCCCGCATGCTTTCCGGCGAAAAAATCAGCGCTGAAGGACTGGCAGCGGCAACTTCTTTGCTTAACGGATTATAAAAAATAAACAACTATCAACGACTTCAAATAGATCTGACCTGAATTTGCAAAATATTGTTGATAACGGCATTTTTTTAATCAAATTTTACCAAATCATGGCTTGGCTGAAATTTTTTAAAAACTTAGTTACATAAACTGTACGAATGTTTGATTTCTTTAATCACAAAAATTAGTTTTTTTAAATCTCAATTCTTACTTCCTTTCCTGCAATAAAATGTCCCAGAAAGATAACGCCTTCCTAAGAAATTCACGCAACTTCATCATCATTGCCTGTTTGATCGTTTTTGTTCTACTTGTGTGTTTTTATGTCACTGGAACTCTGGTTCTTATCAGCATCACCGGCAAATGGGATATTATCACCGCTTACTATAAACTGCCGATCTACAAACAGTTTATGTTTCTCTACAACACCATGGGAACTTACTGGCAGTTTTACTTCAAGAATTCCGCCAAGCTGACCTTCGAAAGCTATAATTTTTTCACCGTTAAGCTGTGGATTACAACTTTGCTGCCCTATACTTTTCTCGCCACAACCTGCTGGTTATTTCGCGCACCAATCATGGATTGGCGCCCCTTTAAAAAACCAGAATCCATCCATGGTGAAGCTAAATGGGCCACGATGAAAGAAGTTAAAAAGATGGGATTGCGTTCTAAACATGGTGTTTTGCTTGGCACTTATAATAAAAAGATGCTCATCGCAGATGGCTTTCAACATATTCTTCTTTTCGCTCCGACAGGTTCGGGTAAAGGTGTAGGCTTTGTAATTCCCAACCTGCTTTTTTGGAAAGAGTCAGTGATCGTCCATGATATTAAACTGGAAAACTATGAACTAACTTCAGGCTGGCGTCGCAACAGTCTGAAACAAAAAGTATTATTATGGAATCCAGCCGACCCTGATGGCGTTTCACATTGTTATAATCCCATGGATTGGATCAGCAAAAAACCCGGCCAAATGGTGGATGACGTACAAAAAATCTGCAACTTCCTGCTTCCTGAACAAGAATTTTGGCAAAACGAAGCCCGCGCACTTTTAACCGGCATTATGCTTTATCTGGTCTGTCCTGACGTTGAAAAACCGGCAACTCTGGGCGAAGTTGTGCGCACCTTACGCAACGACGACGTGGTTTATAATCTGGCAGTAGTTTTGGATACATTGGGCAAAAAAATTCACCCGGTGGCCTATATGAACATCGCGTCTTATTTGCAAAAACCAGACAAAGAACGTGGATCGGTAACCTCAACAGCCAACTCATCTCTCGAACTTTGGGCCAACCCTTTGATTGATACTACCACAGCCACTTCTGACTTTAACTTACACAAATTCAAAATTTCTCCACACACTGCTTATATTGGTTTGACACCGGATAATATTACCCGTCTTAAACCTTTGATGAATATGTTTTATCAACAGGCAGCAGCTTTTTTCACTGGTCACATGCCACGTCCCGACGAAAAATTTGGTGTATTAATGCTGATGGACGAGTTTCCAACTTTAGGTAAAATGGAGCAGTTCCTGGCTGGTATTGCTTATTTCCGTGGTTACAGAGTGCGTCTATTTTTGATTATTCAAGACACGGAACAGCTCAAAGGTATTTACGAAGAAAGTGGCATGAACTCGTTTTTATCCAACTCAACTTATCGTATTACCTTCGCCGCCAACAACATGGAAACAGCAAATCTGATCTCGCAACTTCTTGGTAATAAGTCTTCTGATCAAATTTCTTACAATAAACCAAAATATCTCGACCTCAATCCTGGGGCTCGTTCGCTTCATATTTCTTCAACACAACGTGCTTTGCTTTTACCGCAAGAGGTGATTCAACTGCCACGTGAAGATCAGATTATTTTGATTGAATCTCAACCACCAATTCGTTCGAAAAAAATCTTTTACTTCAAAGACAAATTCTTCACCAAACGCTTACAAAAACAAATTACGATTCCAGTACAAAAACCTTACCTGCCAGATTATTCAAGAAACAAACCCGGCAGCGGCGATAACGCCAAGAATGCCACTCCTAATGATGGCGGAGAAATAGCGGGATAGGTTAAAATTCATCTTCATCTAATGATAAAAAATAATAGAAATGACTGAGCTTCGCGCCGCAGTATTAGGCGACCCCATCCATCATTCACTATCTCCCAAAATCCACGGATTTTTACTCGAAAAATATCATATTGACGGCACTTATATTCCCATTTTGGTGAGCAAATCAGAGTTATCTCAATGTGTACAACATCTTGTCCACAACGGTTTCTCAGGCTTTAACGTCACCTTGCCACATAAAGAAGAAATTTTTCAAATCTGTGACTTTAAAAGCAAAACCGCACAACTTACCGGCGCGGTAAATACGGTTATAATCACCGCCGATAAAAAACTTTTTGGTCACAATTCCGATGCCGAAGGATTTTTAAATAATCTGCAGAAATCCTGCCCTGATTTTGATTTGAAAAATAAAAATGCTTTTGTGATTGGAAGTGGCGGAGCAGCACGAGCTTTGGTTTATGCTTTGATTAAGTCAGAAGTAAAAAAAGTTGTGATTACCAATCGCAATGAGATGCGCGCAGCAGAATTAATCAAAAATTTCGCCGATTTTGCTAAAAGTAAAAACTGTGATTTGGAATTTTTGACGCTACAAGATTTTGAAAAAAATCTTGATCAATGCGATTTGCTGACCAATTCAACTTCTCTTGGCATGTTGGGACAAGAAGCTTTGGCGATTGATTTGAAAAATTTGAAAAAAAGCGCGATCGTTTACGATATTGTTTACAAACCCCTAATGACAAACTTACTCAATGATGCACAAGCACGTGGAAATAAGATTGTTACCGGAATTGGCATGTTGATTGAGCAGGCTTTAGTTGGTTTTGAAGCTTGGTTTAAACAAAAACCGCAAGCTGCTGAAGTCAATGAATTGTATAAAATGATAACTCCCGAAAAATAAAAATTTATGTTAAACTTAATCAAATCACTTTTTCGCTACACCAAAACCTTCATTGTGACACTGTTATTGATCCTGTTAGTTATCTTTCTGGTTAATAACCGCGATCTAATAACCATCCACACAAGCCCGCTGCCTTTTGAGATTGAGACCAGAATTTTCTTCGTCATGCTTTTTTTCTTCTTATTTGGCATGCTCTTTGGTTTCTTCGCCTTCTCAAAAAATATGCTACAAAAATCATGGACCAACCTCAAAAACCGCTTAAAGATTAGAAAGCTGGAAAAGCAGATTGCTAAAACTGAAAATAACAATCTGTGATTAGAATTGAATCACCTATTGCTTTCAAAAGTTTCGCTTCATAAAGTGCAGCAATCTCATTTCATTTCCTATGTTGCGCTAGTCTCCTCTAATTAGCAGTTTCATTCACTTTTAAATAACAACTTTAAAACTTAACTAAATCCAAATATGGCAAGTAATCTTACTGTAATGGGCAATAAAGAAATTTTGCTTGTTGCTGAAAATATCGCTCATGAAAAAGGTATCGCAGTTCAAGAAGTTATCGGTGCCATGGAAGAAGGCATTAAACTTGCTGCCAAGAAAAAATATGGTACACATCTGGCGATTGATTGCAAAATTGATAAAAAAAGCGGTCAAATCAAATTGTTCAATAATTTAGAGATCGTTGAAAATGATGATTTTGAAGGATTTGATGTTAGAACTCACGTCACTTTAAAACACGCTAAACAAGAAGATAAAACAGCTGAAGTTGGTGGTTTTGTTGTACAAGAATTACCCCCAATCGACTTGAACCGTGTTGTGGCACAAGTTGCAAGAAATGAAATCATCAAGAAAGTTAAAGAAGCAGAGAAAAATAAAGAATATAACGAGTTTAAAGATCGCGTCGGCGACATTGTCAGCGCTTCAGTTAAAAAAGTTGGTCTTAAAAATATTGTTATGGAAGTTGACGGTTATGAAGCCGTTATTCATGAAAGCGGCTTAATTCCAAGAGAAAATTTCCGTGTTGGTGACCGCATGCGAGTTTATGTTGAAGACGTTCGCAAAGAAACTCATGGTGCTCAGATCTTCCTTTCACGCACCCATCCACAATTTTTAGTACGTTTGTTTGAACAAGAAGTTCCTGAACTATACGACGGTAATATTGAAGTTAAAGCTGTATCCCGTGATCCTGGTTCACGCGCTAAAATCGCCATTTATTCAAGACGCGATGATATTGACATTATCGGTTCATTCATCGGTGTTCGCGGTAATCGCGTTCAATCGGTCAGCTCTGAATTGCGCGGTGAAAAAATTGACATCATAAAATGGTCGTCAAATATTGCCGAATTGGTTGTCAATTCATTGACTCCGGCAAAAGTTAGTAAAGTTGTGGTTGATGAAGAAAATAACCTTATTGAAGTTGTAGTTGCTGATGACCAACTTAGCCTTGCTATTGGACGTGGCGGCCAAAATGTTAAATTGGCTTCCAAGATTGTCGGATACAAAATCGACGTTATGACCGATGAGCAAGAATCTGTACGCAGAACAACTGAATTCAACCAAGCCTCTAAAGTGTTTGTTGAAGCTTTAGACGTTGAAGAAATGATTGCTAATCTTCTTGCTGCTGAAGGTTTCTTGTCAGTTGAAGAATTAGCCGAATCTGAAATTTCCGAAATTCAAGCAATCGAAGGTTTCGACGAAGAAATTGCTAAAGAAATCAAGAGAAGAGCTGAAGAATATTTACAAAAAACAGCCTAGAGCACTGTGAAAAAGTCTCTAAATTATGATTTATGGTTTGAAGATTTATGATTTGAAGTGAGAAAAGTCTCTAAGCTTCGATAATAAATCCTACAAATCATAAATCATGAATCGTAAATCATAAATCGAAGCAAATGACCGAAGATAACAAAAGCACAACCCGCTCAACATTAACTCTTAAATTAAAGCCAGCTGATAGAACTGACTCTAAGACTCTGACTCTTAAACAACCAATTGTTGAAAGTAGAAGAATCAATAAATCATCTTCAGTTCAAGTTACGATCAAAGGACGCAAAAAAGATACCAAAGAAGAATCATCAAATATCAACAGCGAGGTTGAAGCCAGATTCCGTGCCATTTCTAGCTCTGCAGCTTCAACCAGTTTGGAAGAGTTGGACAGCAACAAAATTTTAACTCAAGCACTTAAAGAAAACAAAAAGTCTGAAGTTGTAGAAAAAGAACCAGAAGAAGAGATTTTACCAGTAGTTGAGTCACCAGAAATAATCGAAGTTGTTCCAGCTCAAGAAATTCAAAACGAAACTCCATTAGTTGAAGTAAAAGCACCAAAACCATCCTTCAACTCCGACGAGTTTGATGTGATGAATAAGATTAAACAAAGCATTGCCATTACTAATCGCGAGAAAGAGGCAAGAGAGAAAATTATCAGCGAAAAGAAGAAACAAGAACAAGAAAAACTTGAAAAAGAACACGCTGAAAAAGAAAAAAAATTAAAACAAAAAAAGACCGGACCTGTCAATAATCGTGATTATGGATCCGAGAAAGAAGATAGCAAAAAAAGCAAACCCAGCTTCAAAGAAGGACATCGCGGTCACAATCGCCGCTTCACCTATATTATTGATGGTGATGATGATTCTGACTCTTCGCAAAAAAGAAAAAGGTCCAAGTCTAGAATGCAAGTTGTTGAACCAGACAAAGAATATAAGAAAATCTCTCGTGAAGTTCTGCTACCTGAGTTGATCGTTATTTCCGACTTAGCGGACCGCATGTCAGAAAAAACAGGCGATGTAGTTAAAAAACTTTTCACTATGGGCATGGTGGCAACCAGCAATCAGGTAATTGACGCCGATACTGCCGAATTATTAGTAACCGAATTTGGCCATACTGTAAAACGTGTATCACATTCCGACGTTGAAAATGTCTTAGATCAAAATGATTCCACTTTCGAGAAACTAGCCCGCGCTCCCATCGTTACTATCATGGGTCACGTCGATCATGGTAAAACTTCACTGCTTGATGCTATCCGTGAAACCGACATTGTTAGTGGCGAACATGGTGGTATCACCCAACATATCGGCGCTTCCCGTATTCAAACTGCTGCCGGAAAATATATCACATTCTTAGATACTCCAGGTCACGAAGCCTTCACTGAAATGCGTTCACGTGGTGCTAACGTCACTGATATCGTAGTTTTGGTAGTGGCTGCTGATGATGGCGTTAAAGAACAAACTATTGAAGCAATCAATCACGCTAAAGCCGCTAATGTTCCTATCATTGTTGCGGTAAATAAAATCGACAAGCCTGGTAATGATCCACAACGTGTTAAACATGAGTTACTTGCACATAACGTCATCTCAGAAGATTTGGGCGGCGAAGTTATGTTTATTCCAGTTTCTGCCAAAAATAGATTGAATTTAGACAAGCTTGAAGAAGCTATTTTATTACAAGCCGAAGTTCTTGAACTTAAAGCCGCATATGCAGGCAAATCTAGTGGCATTGTTATTGAATCACGCATTGATCCCGCCAAAGGTGTGGTAGCAACTCTTTTAGTCCAAGAAGGCACACTTGACACTTCCGATTTAAT
Source organism: uncultured Rhizobium sp. (assembly GCA_964537735.1). GTDB lineage: Bacteria > Pseudomonadota > Alphaproteobacteria > Rickettsiales > UBA1997 > UBA2645. The sequence continues at coordinate 240,857 of CAZICL010000001.1, forward strand.
CGTTGTTGGTACTTCTTACGGTAAAGTTAGAAAGATGCTGGATGACAAAGGCAAAAACATCAAATCAGCAACTCCCGGCATGCCGGTGGAGATTTTGGGTTTAAATCAAGCACCTAGTGCCGGAGATAAATTCGTTGAAGTTGACGAAGAAAGACAAGCCCGAGAAATCATCTCCTATCGCTCCCGCAAAGAGAAAGAAAATAAAGCTTTAAAAAACTCCGCCCGCAATCTCAATGACATTTTCAGAGATGCTGGCAAAGGCAGTATCAAATATTTAAATATTGTTTTGAAAGGCGATGTGCACGGATCAGTTGAAGCTCTTAGCAGCAGCATCCTGAAACTAAATAATGAAGAAGTTGCCATCAAAATCATCCATTCAGCAACTGGCGGTATCAGTGAAACCGATATCGGTTTAGCATCAGTTTCCAATGCCGTGATTATCGGATTTAACGTCCGTGCTAATTCTTCCGCCACTGAAATGGCCAAACTAAAAGGTGTTGATATACGCTACTATTCCATCATTTATAATGTTGTTGATGAGCTGAAATTACTACTTTCAGGCATGCTTGATCCAACTAAAAATGAAGAATATTTGGGTAAAGCTGAAATCAGACAAGTATTTAAAGTTTCTGGTGCTGGTAAAATTGGCGGATCTCTTGTGCTTGATGGCATGATCAAACGCCATGCCAAAGTAAGATTGTTGCGTGATGATGTTGTAATCTATGATGGAATTTTGAAAACACTCAAACGCTTCAAAGAAGATCTTAAAGAAGTAAAACACGGCTTTGAATGTGGTATTGCTCTTGAAAATTTTGAAGACATTAAAGAGAAGGATGTGGTTGAGTGTTATGAAATTGTTGAACAAAAAAGAAGTTTGTAAGAAATAGTCCGTTTTTTTATATACCGAAGTCCCTTGGACTTTGGTATATTTTAAATTTTTTACGCGATACTACATTGTGCTGAAGCCAAGATACAAAACAGACTTTGTTCACATTACAACTACTATCCCATTTCAACCAAATCTTTGATTATGAAATACGCCCTTTCCTCACGCATCATCCACTGGGTTATGGCCGTAGTGATTCTCTTTCTTCTTGGACTGGGAATTTATATGACAGAAATTCTTGCCAACGATTCTCCCCACCATTTACAAGTTTACGAATTGCATAAATCTTTTGGCGTTATTGCATTGGCTTTGATTGCTATTCGTATAATCAACCGTCTTGTTAAAAAAGCTCCACCACTGCCCGATAGCATGCCAAAATATGAACAAATATTAGCTCATTTGGGACATTTTGGTCTTTATATTTTGATGATTTTAGTTCCACTTGCTGGCTTCTTAATGTCGAACTCTTTCGGCTTCGCAGTGAAATTTTTTGGCATCGAGTTACCACTCTTAATCAGCACCAATTTTGAGCAGGGCAAAATTTTCGCCGCCGCTCATAAATTTGGCGCTTATGCCCTAATCGCCTTAATCGCTGCTCATATTGGTGCCGTCCTTAAACATCGTTTCTTTGATCAAAAGGAAAATGATGTGCTCAAGAGAATGATCTAAAAACAAAATAAAATGCTCAAATCACGTATAATCCCTTGCCTCGACGTTAAAGACGGTCGCGTTGTTAAAGGTGTAAATTTTGAAAATTTGGTTGATGCTGGCGATCCAGTTAGTCAGGCAAAATTTTATTATGACGAAGGCGCTGACGAGCTTTGTTTTCTTGATATTACAGCTTCTAACGAAAACCGCTCGGCGATTTTTGAAACAGTAAAAAAAGTTGCCCAAGTTTGTTTTATTCCCCTCACAGTTGGTGGTGGAATCAGAACAGTTGATGATTTTCACCAACTGCTGCTCAGCGGTGCCGACAAAGTTTCCGTTAATAGCGCCGCCATAAAGAATCCTGACTTAATCGCACAAGCCGCTAATAAATTTGGCTCACAATGTGTAATAATCGCCATTGATGCCAAAAAAAATCCCGCCGGAAATTATGAGATTTACACCCATGGCGGCCGCAATCCAACCGGCATTGATGCTATAGAATGGGCTAAACAAACCACTGCACTGGGAGCTGGCGAAATTTTGCTGACTTCGATGGATAAAGACGGCACCAAATCTGGCTATGATTTAGAGTTAATCAACAATATCACAGCACAAGTTGATGTTCCGGTCATTGCTTCTGGAGGAGTAGGAAATCTGCAACATTTGGCTGATGGATTAAAAGCTGGAGCCTCTGCAGCTCTTGCTGCTTCAATCTTTCACTTCAAAGAATATTCCGTAAAGCAAGCCAAAGAATTTCTGGCACTGCAGAAAATTCCAGTAAGGTTGTAAACAAAAAGAGACTGTCGCAAATCAAAAAGGGTCTGACACCAAAATATGTCAGACCCTTTTCCCAAGTTGAGCAAATTAGTACGACACCTAAACCTGCTTTAAAATCTCT
>CAZICL010000002.1:0-203451 GCA_964537735.1 uncultured Rhizobium sp.
AGAGATTTTAAAGCAGGTTTAGGTGTCGTACTAATTTGCTCAACTTGGGAAAAGGACGCGTGGTGAAGGAAGGGAAAGATATTACGGTCGTAGGTATTTCGCACATGGCCTTGGAAGCAACTCGCGCGGCGCATCATTTGGAATCGATCGGTGTTTTTGCGGAAATCATCGATCCGATCTGGATCAATCCACTCGACATCGATTTGATCAGAAGATCAGTCGCTAAAACCGGCAGGCTCTTGGTGGTTGATAATGGTTGGGTTGAATTTGGCGTTTCTGCGGAAATTGTGACTAGAATCCTTGAAGAATTCCCTGATAAAAAAATCCAGATCGCACGCATGGGTTTTGCACCCACAACTTGCCCAACAACGAAATCGCTTGAAGATTTGTTCTATCCAAACAGCAAAACTATCTCGAATAAAGTTTGTGAAATGTTAGGCGAGAAAAAAATCGATTGGTCAAACATCGATGTAAAGAATCAGGAATTGGAAGAGTTTAAAGGTCCATTTTAGGTTTAGCATCACTATGACTGACAGGTAAGGCCTGATGTTTTTTATGGGCCAGTTTTAAAATTGGTTTTTCCAGGAGATGCCAGGACATGAAGGAAAGTAGTAGCACTACGCAAATTGCTGAAAGATTTGTATAGTTTCCATTATTCATCATGATTTCTCGTACAGGGAAATGGTAGATGTAAATGCCGTAAGACAGATCTCCGAAGGGTGCTTTTTTCCCAGTAAAATACCCAAGCAAGCTGGCAAGAGCTAGAACTAAAATTGCTAAAGCTATGGAGGATGTGATGGATAATGGGACGCTAATTATCAAGAGAGCAACAGCGGCCAGAAGGGTTCTTTTTCTGTTATTGAATTTTTCCCAAAAAAACGAAAGGCATAGACCTGATAAAAAGAATGGCAGGTAAAGAATCAGCGATTGGCGCGTGGTTAGTGACTGTTGGAAGGTCACCTGGTTTTTGCTTTCGGTCAAGACAATCGAAAGTATTATATAAATAATTACTAGTGAAACAGTAGCGATTCTAGGATTTCTTTTGATGAAAAAAATTAGGAAAGGTAGTAACAGATAGAACTGAAACTCGATGACCAAAGTCCAGAAAGCGCCATGAAAATAGATTGAGGGTCCATCCTGGACGGAAGTTAAATCCTGGAAAAGTAGAAGATGTGTTGTTGAAAGCAGAAAGCTGAAACTTTTGTTATAAACCAGCCCGAAAATAAAGATCGCGATAAAGACTGCTACGATTGGTGGATAGATACGTGCAAATCTTTTTTTGAAATATTCCTCCAGAGATTTTGAGCGCATATAACTTTGCGTAACCAAAAATCCTGAAATGCAGAAGAAAGCGTAAACGGCATTTTGTGAGTTTATGAATTGCCAATACTTCTCTGGTTCCAGGCTATAATGGGAAAACATGACGATTGTGGCTAGAAACAGCCGCAAATAATCGAAATTCATTTCTTCAGTAGTTTTTTTTGCCCAAAAACAAAGATTAGGATACCAGGAATCGAGCAGAGGATGTTAAGTAGGCGCAGCGCAAAATAAACAGAAGCGTAGCTAAGTAATAGGCGGTTGTTGAGGTAGTAAAGAATTTTTCCGAAAATTACTTCTCCAACACCAATACCACCTGGTGAAATTGGAATTACGCTGATGATTTGAGTTATGATGCTTGCTAGAGTATAGCTTAGAAGGCTTATATTTTCGCCGAGAATTTTTTGTCCGGCGAGCAGGAATGAAATAGCGATTATGATCTGTATTGTAATGGCGATGATAATGTTGAGAAGCAGTGCCATTCTTGACTTGCGATAAGAGAAAATCGCTTTGGTCAGTTTAAGTAGAAGTTCAAAGATACGTCCTTTTTTTCTTTTGAGGGAGTTAGTGATTTTTTGGTAAGTGCGCTTGTGGTTGATGAAATAAAAAACCAGTACGATTGTTGTAACTGTGAGCAACGAGATTGTGATGAAATATGGAATCACAAAGTGAGGATAATCATTGGTTATCCATTTTAAGGTGTTGAGTTTGGCAGAAAGTGAAGGCAGGAAAAACATGATTACCAGAATCATCGCGAGTAATCCGATGGCACGGTCGATGATGATGGAAAGTGCCGCTACCGAACGTTTCTGCCCGCGTTTGGTGATATAGGCGATTTTTAATGCATCACCTGCAATTCCGCCGGGAAGGAAATAATTAAAGGTGTATCCGGTATAATAGAGGTAAAAGGAGTCGGAAAAGCAGATGTTGATCTTCTGCGATTTTAACAGAATGAACCATTTGAGATTTCCTAGAACCATCACCAGAAATATAATGGCAAAGATTAAAAAGACGAGACTGAGATCTTTTAGAAGTGGTGTTAGAAGTGAAAAATCAAGAAGGTTACTGGTAAATAGATAATAGAGAATTCCTGCAACAAAAAGAAATTTTACCAGGTTGGTAAGATGTTTTTTTACAGGAATTTTTGCCATTATCTACCTTGAACGATCATGCCGATTTTTTTGATATAAAGACGAATCAGCATCAGGAGAATCGTGGAGCCGTTATAAATCACAGACATTTTGCTGACACCACCGATTCTTTTCGGTTCATCACCTGGAATTTCGCAATATTTCAAGCCTTGTAAATTAGCCATTGCTGAAACAAGAGGTTCGAAAACTGGACCTACGGTATATTTTTCCATGTTATATTTTTCGACCATGTCGGTTCTATAACCACGGTAGATGGTAAGTGCATCAGTTACTGGGAATTTACCGAGATAACGTGTCAGTTGGCTGAACATCCAATTACCGAAAGCAGTTATTAAACCATCATCTTCTGATTTTGCTGGTGGTAAATAGCGTGAGACAACCACCAATTCATAACCTTCATTAATTTTGGTGATGATGTCTGGAAGTTGTTCGGGAATGCAGTTATTATCTGGGCTTAATTCAATTATGTAATCAGTTTTGATTTTGGCTATTGCGTCAAGTACGGCTCCGTGAATTCCTTTTCTTTCCTGTCTTTCGATTCGGATATTATTGACTTTAGCGAATTCCACCGTTCCATCGGTTGAGCCGCCATCGATGATAAAAATATCATCAAATAAACTTTTATCGATTCTGGGCCAAACGAGTTTTAAGCCTTCAATTTCATTATAAGTTGGCATTAAAAGCGTGATGGTTGGAGTGGTTTTGGTCATGTTATTTTTTTAATTTTAAAATGATGGTTTCCCTGTTTGGAATTGAAAGTACTGCACTAGGTTTTGGCTCATACATACCATTTTGGCTGTAAGTTTTAGCAAGATAGGAATTCGCCAGAATTTGGTGAAAATAATTTGGTGTGTTTGCGGCATTATACTCTTTAATGTTTTTATTCATTTCAATTACTACATAAACATCATTTTTGCTATTCGCTAAATCCTTTATTGCTTTATCGCCATCTTTTTCATTAGTCATATAAACTTGCTTCAACTGGATCGCTTTATTTTGGTAAACTGTGTCGTTGAAGATGATCATGGTGAAAGGGTTTGAGGATTCGGTTACTGCATAAACTTCACAGGGCTGGACTTCGCTGCAATCGGTGATTTCACTGTATATCCACTCGAGGGCGATCTTGGCGTAGGAGTATTGTGATGGAGGCAATATAGCGCTGCTATTGGTTATTTTGTTGAGTTTTTCATTTGCTGGATCACTTCCTAGGATTCTTGCGATTATGAAAAATACTTGTAGAGCCGAGATTGCGGCAATCGTTGTGAAATTGAAATAAAACAGGAATTTATTTTTGTGTGAAAGTTCATGGGTCAAAAGTAGTGCACCTGCGAGAAATAAAATATATGAAGCCATACCGCGTCTACTGTCGAAGACGTCTAGCATTGGTGAGACAACAATGGCAATTAGGATGAAAGATGTAAAACAAACATAGAAAGTTGGTTCAGAAAAGCTTTTTTTAAGCAACTGTTGTAATTTTTTTACACCTTTTTTTTGCGTTATAAAAATTGCTACTGATAAAAGCATCAAGATTAGAGAGGTGTAGATTTGTAGGTTGCCGATTTCTTTAACATATTGGTGTACATGCCAGAAAATTTCACCGCGATGTGAATCAACTGTTGAAGCTTGTGCTAGTTCGCCAACTGTGCAGGCGAAGGCCCATCTATAAAGTTGGGTGATATAATCGGCCCACCAAAAGAATGTGAAGAATAATGATATGCAGAGTGATTTTAGGAAATAATCGCTCTGTTTTTTTATGGAGTAAAAAATCACTATCGCAAAGAAAAGGACGCTGGTTATGACGCAAAAATAACGTCCTTTAGGAGTGTGATATAATTGCTCCGTTTCCCAATCATTGAAGAAATAAAAAGCAACAACTGCAGAGAAAAAAGTGCTTAGAATTAAAAGTAGAGCGGTGATATTATAGAATTTCTCGTTGCGTGTGCAGATTTGGTAATAATAAAGTAAAAGTGGCGCGGCGAAGATTATGAGTGTTTCTGCTGGGCGTACACACAAAGCGATGGCGAAAACCACGCCGAATAAAATTGAGTGGGTTTTGTTTTTGAAATAATCTGATTTTATTAAGTGATATGCGACGCCAGTACCCAGTGAATAAAAGGCTAGATCGGCGTAGAAAATTTGTCCAAAGTGAATGAGACCTGGAATTATGGTGCAGAAAATCGTAAAGATTACTGCATAAGAGCGGTTGGTGTAAATTCTGAATAAATTATAAAGCCAGAAAGCCATCAAGAAATTGCATAGGAAATGAGTGGCTCCCACCATGAAAAGCGTATTGCCTTGAGAAATCAGGAGCAAAATTGAAGACAATTGTGGAAAGATGATAGGTTTCCAGGTGCGAATGGAATAGATTTCATAAAAGCGATCGAAACCGTTTTGTGCGATAAAATTATATACATTAGTAGCAACACTCCAATATTCAGCACCGTCGCTTATCGGCATTTCTTTGTTTAAGTTATGCCACAAGGTGATTATTAATGCAGAAGGAAGAATGGCTAAGAGAAAATAAAAGTTTTCGATAAGCGTGGATTTTTTCATTCACATTAAATGTTGTTTTTGTGCAAAAAAAGTGTGTGAGAGCTAAATTAATAACTTCATTGATTAAACCAAATATACAAATACTTTTTGATTTAGGTCGTTGTCTCAAAAGGCTTTAATTATAATAGAACTGCAATGTTCAAAAAAGAAAAACAAGATGTTATAAACGTCGAAGTTGTCAATCCGGAAAATGCCGAAACTTTGACGGCTGATTTCATCAACAAGATAAGTGCTGATGTTTTAAAGGGTATTCATGGTTCATCGGCTTTACATTATCGAAAATTGAAACCTCGTGTCGGAAATCCGGTGCGGAAAAAATTATCCATGGCAGTTTTATGCCCCAAATTATTTTATCTGAAAAATTGCTATGTGAATTGGCAGATGGTAGTTTTTGATGAGGATAAAAATGTGGTACAAAAAAACTTAACTTCCCATTGGGAATGGGATGATGTCGCGATTCCAGTCGCAATATATAAGTCAAAAATTCTGGAAAAATTACTGAAGATATTCTCGCTCTTTATTTCCGAGGAAAGTCAATTCATCTTAAGAAAAAAAGAAGCGTTCAAACAATATTCATGTGAAGTTTTTTCAAAAAAACAGAATCGTATTGAAGAGATTGAAGAGGCACTGGTTTTCAATGATCAATATTGGTTTGTTTTCGGACATTTTATCACTGATCATTATCCGCGTCTTTATTTTGCTCTGTTACAACTCAGTGATGAAAGAAGAAGTAATATAAAAATCATCATTCCGCCGAAACGTAATTTTCATTATACTGACCGCAATGGTCTACATAACTCTTTCATAGAATCTTGTCTTGATTCCTTTGGCATAAGGGAAGAGCAAAAAATTTATATGCAGGAAGATGTGATTTTAAAAATCAAAAACCTCATTTTACCTTCAGCTATAAGATTCCACCCAATCATTAAGGAGTCACTGAAATACTTTTGTAATTATTTTGATGACTTTATTTCTTATCCACAATACGAAAGGCTTTACATATCGCGCCGCAATGCTCAGAGACGAAAAGTGGTGAATGAAGAGGAAATGATTACATTGCTTGAAAAGCACGGGTTTAAAAGCGTTGTGATTGAAGAATATGATTTCAAAACACAGATAAATATTTTGAAAAATGCTAAAATTGTGATTGCTCCCGATTCTTCGAGTATTACCAACGTTGTTTTATGCAATTGTGAAAAATTTCTTATCTTAACCGTTAAAAGTGCCACCAGCATTTTTTACAGTACGATGACAGATGTTAAGGCGCATTACTTCCAGTTTTGTGAACCAGAGAACAAAAAAGATTTCGTCTGGTATTCATCTAATCTTGTAGTTGATTTAGATGAACTTGAAAAGAACCTTGTAAAGCTGACTGAATAAAATGAGCGAAATATTAACTGTAGTCATAATCACCTACAATCATGCGAAATATATCCGTCAGGCGCTTGATTCTGTGTTGTCACAAAAAACTTCTTTTAAATATTCTGTAAAGATTTTTGATGATTGTTCAACTGATGGAGCGCAGAAAATCATTGAAGAATATGAACAAAAATATCCGCAAAAAGTCCGCGTATTTTTGTCTGGAAAGAATCTTGGTGGATCTGGTCATGGCAATGGGTTGCGTGCTTTAGCGAGTGTGGAAACAAAATATTTTTGTATTTTGGAAGGTGATGATTATTGGTGTGATAACAATAAATTACAGACACAAATTGACGTTTTGGAGGCTGATTCTAGCCTTGTGGGGTGTTGCCATAATACATATATTGTCCAGAATGAAAATATCACTGAAGATAATCTGATGCGTGATAAGAATGCTGAAAAAATCAATCGCGCTACTATTTCTGATATTATAGGTGGCAAGATTTACAGTCATACTTCATCATTTATTTACCGCAGTAAGCCACTAGGTAGAAGTGTTGAGGAATCAGCACTTTATAAAATGAAATATTGCTATCCGCTGCTTGGTGATTTTTTTAATATGATGTATTTTTCACAATTTGGGGATGTCTTTTATATTGATAAACCGATGTCAGTTTATCGTATTCACCAAAGTGGTATTTGGTCTAAAATGAAAAGTGATGATCGTATAGCGTTGAATATTGATATGATGTTGCTTTATCGCAGGCTGATTAATAAGAAATTCCACCATGATTATAATGTTGCGACTTACTACGGCGTAAAAAATTTTCTTAATTCCATAAAAAGTAAAAAAGCTTTGTCATTGAAGAGGATTAAGTATAAGTTCCTCATGATGTATCTCAAAAGTTATTTCGACAAGCAAACGCGTTTATCATTTTTTTTAGGTAAAGTAAATTACCTAATTTATCGCCTTTTTCTATTAATAAAAGCTTAAAACATTGAAAAAAATCGCTATAATGCAGCCATACTTTTTTCCGTATATTGGCTATTTCCAACTGATTGCAGAGGTTGATCAATTCGTGATTTTTGACGATGTGAACTTCATCAAAAAAGGTTGGATTAACCGCAATCGCATTTTAGTAAATAATGGTGAGGAGTTCCTTTTTACCTTGCCGCTCGAAAAAGTTAGTCAGAACAGTTTGATCAAAGATATTAGCATTTCCGATGCACAAAAAAACAAGGCACATCTTTTGAAAACAATTTTTTCTTCCTATAAAAAAGCTACATATTTTGAGGAAGTTAAAGATCTGCTTGAAGAAATCATAATGAATGAAGAAGTGAATTTGGCTAAATACATCGCCAACTCTCTTAAAAAAGTTTGTGCTTTGTTAGAGATAAAAACAAGATTCATTAGTTCAAAGGAAATTAATTATGATTCCTCTGGTAAAGGGCAAGATAAGATTCTTTCAATAATAAAGAAATTGGGTGCAAATTCTTACTATAATTTGCCGGGAGGAGAAGCTCTTTATGAAAAGAAAGTTTTTGAAAAAGAGGGAATCGAGTTGAATTTTATCAGGCCGGTAAAAATTTATTACGAACAATTCGGACGTGAATTTATTCCATATCTTTCGGTAATCGACATGTTAATGTTCATGCCGCGTGCAGAAATTCACAAGGTCATTTACAACTCGGCTTCTGCATAGCCGAAGCCATATTTTCCAAAATGGTTTCCGTTGTAAAACATCAGAAGTTTATTTCTGACGCGCACTACACAAGGATAGGCGATCATTTCGCTATCCCAATCAGATTGAGCCTGTGAAATTGAAATTCCTACAAGTTCGTCCTTTCTTTCCCAATTAAGTAAATTTTTTGAAGTGGCATAACCGATTTTATAAGAAGTGTTAGTATTTTTGCGGTAATTTTCGCTGCCACGATAGCAGTACCACATATGATGTAAACCATTTTGAAAAATCAGCGTAGAACGTGCATTGGCCTCAAGCGGTAGTTTTTCTGCAAGTGTGGTAATATTATCCTGTTTCCAATCGATTCCATTTTCAGAAGTGGCATATTTTATGATGTAACGTGGCTCATTATGATTGTTATGATTAACCCAACCGATTCCCGAAGAATACCAACAATGCCAGTTATTTCCTTCCTTGATAACCCATGGACCAGCAGTGGTAAATGGTTCAAGTTTTGTTCTATCAAGAATAGGACCATTAAACATTTTTCTGAAAGTAGTTCCATCATCATCGCTTACCGCAAGGCCGGATGCTGTATAATAAGGAACTGTAGTGCCGCGATAGAGTCCGCTGTAATAAAGATAAATGTGATTTTCATGTTTGATAACGCTGGCTGGCATGATACCGAATTCGTCGAAACATCCGATCTGTCCCAGCTCTAAAATTGGATCTTGATTCAAATGTAGAATTTTTTTTGGATCATTGATATCGAGATCAATAAAAGTTGGTTTACTGATATTATTGACGGGACGTGACGCAAAATAAATGCGCAATCTGTCATTTTTAACCAGCACAGTTGGTACTTGTGCATGTGAATTCATCCAACCACCTTCGCCGTTTGGAGAAAAAATCAGGCCTTTTTTTACCCAGTTAAAACTCATGATTATTTTTTATTTAAGATTTTTTTTGCTTCTTCTTTCACTATAGTGTCGAGCCATTTATGCATTGATATTCCAAGCTTGTCACGGGCTTTTTCAGCCATTTCTTTAGCTTCTTTGGTTATACCTTCGAGTTTTCCGTAATAGCGTGTATTGAAAGTTCCGCCACGTTCACCTGGAAGTTCTAAATCGAAATTTCCTTTTGGTTCGCCAACGCCAACCGTGTAATCAACCACGTAATGTACATTGCCGTTAATCCAGCGAATTCCAACATTGCGCGCATTAGTCGGAATAAATGCCAGTGGTGCTTCATAGGCGAACATCGGATTATTGTTGATGAGGATTTTTCCATATTCGGTATTACGTAACCAGGTCGGAACGTTCTTCTCACAAAAGACTACACGACCTCCAGGTTTTACCACGCGCGACATTTCGCTCAGGCCTTTTTTAATATCAGGAAAATGTCCGATTCCGGCGAAGCAATAAAGTGCGTCGAATGAATTGTCGGCAAAAGGTAATGCACAAGCTGTACCGATTATGCATTCATATGGTACGTCAACTCCCCCTAGTCGCTTGGAAGCGATTTCGATCATGCTAGGAGTAATATCAAGTAATGATAAGTGACCATCTTTTCCAAGTTTTGAGGCGATGATTTCAGAATCCTTTCCAGTGCCTGCAGAAACCTCTAGAACTTTACTTTCTTTCTTCAAATGTAGAAGTTCAATCATGTTGTTGCGTATGTCGGCTTCCTCTTCATTGTAAAGATCGAAAGTTATGTGCAGATTTTCATCATAACTATGTGCGATCTTGGTGTAATAGTCTCGGGCAAAAATGGCGCTGTCTTCCAGATGTTCTCTGTTTGAAAAATCAATAATGCCATTTTTAACGGGAAAAATTTCACCGTTTTGTGCGATTAATTTTCCCTCAATTATTTTGCCGTTTTTTTCATTAATAATTTCAAGAGTTAATTCCGAAAGATCCTTTGGAGACCTTAATTTATTAGCCGCTTCCTTTTTCATGATGAATAAAAATAGATAGTAATTTATATTTTTTTACAGGTTTGAAACCAAGTTTTTGTGCCGTTCTCACTGAAGCATGATTTTCTTCAAAGCAATCCCAACTTGGATAAAGGCCTTTTGATAAAATTTCTGCAATAAAATTTTGTGCGGCAATTGTTGCCAGACTCATTTTCTGGAATTGTTGCAAAGTGACAATGTCTATTTCCACTAAACCATTGGCAATCGAGGCGCTATAACAGATTGAGGCCGGATTATATTCCTTATCAAAAACTACAAAGCCAATGGCATTCTGCAAAAAATCTTTTTTGTTCCAAAATTTATTTTCCAAATCGAGGTTAAAAATTTTTAAAGATGTAAGATTATTTGCACTAATTTTTTTAACAAAAAAACCTTGTGGCATACTGAATTTATTTTCAGTATTTTTGTAGAGTCTCATTTGCATACGGTTTCTCAGTTTATAGCTGAAAGATTCATCCTTATTAATCAATTCGATAATTTGTTTTGGTGCATCACTGATATGGAAATATTGAGGAATTGCGGGTGATTCTTTTACAAAATCCAAAAATTTTTTATGTTCGTCGTCAAGTTTAAGAAAAGAAAAACCACTGCGATGGATTATAAAAAAGTTCTGTGGATTTTTTTTCGAGATAAAAATATTGCCTTCTTGCGTTCCTGAAATTACAGCATCAATTATTGGAAAGTTGGTGAATTGTAGGTTATGATATTGTTTTTTTAGGAGTGATAAAAACATTTAACTCATTTTTGTAAGCTTGAGGAAAGAATCGCAATCGAGCCTAAATTTCGGAGTGTCCTCGGCAATGTAAACTGAATTTGGTTGTGTTGATTTGGTGATTAAAGTGCGCGCTCCGATGAAGTTTCGTGAACCAATTTCGATTTGATGTCCTATTGTTGAATTTACACCAAGAAAGCATGATTCACCGATGAGGCTGCTTCCTGAAATTACGACTTGTCCACAAAGATAACTATGATCCTTGATTTCACTGTGATGTCCGATGTGATTTCCGCACCATAAAAAAACATTATTACCTATTTTTGCAGTGGCTTGAATGGTATTGTTTTCAAGGATCAGACAGTTTTCGCCAATTTGAGCATTGCCGATATTGGAAGCTTTTGAACTCACATAACTTGCCAGTTTGTAGCCTTTAGCTTTGGTTTCTAAATATTTTTTCGCTCTGACTTCATTCATGTTTTGATAACCGATGATTATCATCATTTGATGGTTTTGCGGTGGATATTTTTTTTCTACTTCTTCAAAAGCAACAACCGGCAAATCAAAAAAAGTTGAAGAAGTGATAAATTCACGGTCAGCGCAAAAGGCCACTACTTCAAAGTCGCTGTCATTTTTTATATAATGATACACATCATGCGTGATTTTTCCGATACCGAAAATGACTAATTTTTTCATTAATTATCCAAGAATTTTTTAGTTAGGAATATTTTATCTACCTTAGCATTCGCACTTTTTGGAAGTTCTTCCATGAAATAGATAGAACTTGGGATCATATAATCTGGTATGATACTTTTTAAATCATTTCTGACTATTTCTTCATTGATATTTTTATGCGTTGCAACAATAGCGATGATTTTTTTGACACCACTGCTATTGCCATATAAAACCGCTGCTTGATTGATGTAACTTAGTTTGGAAAGTGCGGTTTCAATTTCTTCAAGTTCGATACGATAGCCCATATGTTTGACCTGATTGTCTTTGCGACCTAGGATATAAATTTTCTTATCAAGAGGATTATAGCGCACAATATCACCAGTTTTATAAATGATTTCCGTTTGCGGATCGGGATTTTTTATAAAACTTTTTTGTGTGCGTTCAATATCATTATAATATCCCAAGCCAACAGATGGACCTCCTAAACATAGTTCTCCCGCAAATCCATCCTCAACCTTTCTGCCGTTTTCATCCAGAACCAGATACGAAAAATAATCATTGATTTTGCCGATTGGTGGAAAGCCACTCAAATCTTCAAAATCTTTTTCGGAAATTTTGTAGGTTGAGCAAATACAAGTACATTCGGTAGGGCCAGAGACGTTATGTAACTCGGCGGTGTTTTTATAAGTATCGAAAAGTTTTTTAAGTTTTGCTTTTGGATAGCCTTCGCCACCAAAGATGAAGCGTGAAATCGAGCGCAAATTTGTTTGGTTGAAGGCACGCATACTATCGAGAAAGATCAACAAAGATGGTACTGAAAACCAAATGCTGCAATGGAACTTATTGATGCGTTCAACCAGTATTTTTGGATTATTTGATTCTTCTTTTTCAAATGGCACCAGACATGCGCCGCTAAAAAGTGATGGGTAAATATCAAAAACCGAATTGTCAAAATAAAGTGCATTGACGTTGGTGCTAATATCCTGTGGCGTGATTTTATATTCTTTCACTGCCCAATTAATGAAGAAGGTCAGATTTTTTTGTGTGATTGTAGCACCTTTTGGAATTCCTGTAGATCCTGAAGTGAACATGATATAAGCGATACTTTTAGGATCAATTTTTTCGGCTTCTTTAAATTCTTCGGAAGGGAAATTTACAATTTTTTGCAAAAGATTTTCGTAAAAAAATACTACCGCATTGTTTTGTAAAAAAATATCCAGAAATTTTTCTTGTTCCTCATTAATTAGGCAAAGTTTTGGTTTGCAGGTATCAATGATTTTACCAAGTCTTTCTGACGGACTTTGTGCATCAAAAATAGAATAGGCGGCCCCGATTTTGAGGCAGGCGAAAATGGAACAGAAAGTTGGGAATTGTTTTGTTCCGGCAAGTAAAATTACATCACCGTTTTTTATTCCTTGCGAAAGAAAAAAATGTGCCAGTTGGTTTGATTTTTGATTAAGCTGTTGATAGGTAAAATCCTGATCTTTGTATTTGAGAGCTATATTATCAGGGAATTTTTTAGCTACTTCATTGAAGACTAAGCCGAGATTTCGGCCGTTAAGATAATCAATCATATGGTTAATCCGCCGTCAATTTGGAGAATTTTGCCGTTGAGGTAATTATTGTGGATGGCGAAAAGTACTGCTTCTACAATATCACTGGTTTTGCCTAATTTTCTGGAAGGAATTTTTTGTGTGATTTGGTCAAGCATGTTTTCGCTTAAAATGTTCTTGGTTGATTCAGTATCAATATAACCTGGTGCTATTGATACGAAGCGTATGCCAAAAATTCCCAATTCTTTTGCCCAGGTAGAAGTGAAAGCGTTGATTCCAGCTTTAGCTGCGCTATAGGCGGTTTGACCAGCATTTCCACAAGCCGTGATAGAACTAATATTGATGATGACACCTTTGGTTCTTTTCATGATCATTTTTTCAATTGTTTCAGTACTGGCGTAAAATGTGGAATAAAGATTGCTTTTGATCACTCGGTCGAAACTTTCGGCGGAATGTTTTTTTAAGCTGCCTGCGCCAAAACTTACTAAAGGTTCGTTGTATAGAATTCCGGCACTGTTGACTAAAATGTCTATTTTCTGGAATTCGGTAAAAATATTATTTATGGTTGTAGCAGCTTCTTCAAGAGAAGTGAGATCGGCTTTTTTACAAAGTATTTGTGGATATTCTTTGTGTAATGCGTCTAGTCTAGACTCGTCATAGTCAATCACAGCTACGCGGTTTTTTTCTGAGAGGAGTTTTTGTGCTATGGCTTTGCCAAGACCGCTGGCACCGCCGGTGATGATCGCTGTTTTCATTTGCTGGCTAAAATTTTTTTAATGTCATTTAAGCTGTTGATGCTAATAATTTCTTCGAATGAAAGCTCGATATCAAGCTCTGATTCGATTGCTGCGATAAGCTCCATATGTTTAAGTGAATCCCACGATTCTATACTTCTGATTTTAACATTGTCCTGGATATCTTTTGTTGGAACTTTGAAAACACTGGCAATTATTTGTGATAACTTTTGTTCCATTTTTTGGATTTTATTAGTTAGGAATCTCTTTCTTAAGGAACTTGTTCTTTTAAAAAAGTCTGTAAGAAAAGATTAAAAAATTTTTACTAAAACTAAAGCTTAATGTTAAATAATAATATTTTTGTAACTCAACCACTACTGCCAGATCTGCGTGATCTAGAACTTGAGTTGTACGATATTTTTGGTTCGCGTATTATCACCAATCATGGGCCGAAACATGTCAAGTTGGAGCAGGAATTGCGTGATTATCTTAAGGTTAAGAATATCGCGCTTTATAATAATGCCACTATTGCACTGATGATCGCTTTTAAAGCGCTTGATTTAAAAGGTGAGGTAATTGTTACGCCTTTTACTTTTTCTGCCACGATTCATGCTTTACAATGGAATAATTTAACACCGGTTTTTTGTGATATTAATGAAAAAACCATGTGTATTGATACTAAAAAAATTGAAGCTTTGATAACGCCTAGAACCAGTGCTATTCTTGGTGTGCACGTTTATGGAATCCCATGTGATGTTAAGGCAATAGAGCAAATTGCCAATAAACATGATATTAAAGTTATTTACGATGCAGCACATGCTTTCCAAACAGAGATTGATGGTCAATCAATCGCTAATTTTGGAGATATGTCGATTCTTAGTTTTCACGCAACAAAATTATTCAACACCATTGAGGGAGGCGCTATTATCTTCAATGATGTGTCACTGAAGGAAAAACTTTATTTGCTGAAAAATTTTGGCATCAAGAATGAGGAAGAAGTTCTGATTTCTGGTATTAATGGCAAGCTTAATGAAGTGCAGGCGGCTTTTGGGTTGCTAAACTTGAAGTTAGTTAAAAAAGAAAAGGATAAAAGAAATCTAGTGGCGCATCAATATAGAAAAAAATTGGACGCTATTAAAGGAATTGAATTAATGGAATTGCCACAAAATGTAAGTAACAGCCATCAATATTTTCCCATTAGAATTACTGAAGAATTTTCAAAAAATCGTGATGAAATTTATCAAAGTATGAAGGATGATAATATTTGCGCGCGGAAATATTTTTATCCGCTCTGTAGTAATTATGAATTTTACAAAAATCTACCAAGTGCTGGTAAACTAGATTTGCCGGTGGCTAATACTGTATCGAATCAAATTCTTTGCCTGCCATATTATGGCAATTTAACTAATGAGAACATCAATAGAATAATTGGTCATATTTTAGATTAATTAGAATAAATTTTTTATGGATATTAATATCATTGGATGCGGCGCGATGGCTTCACAAATTGCTGCATTGTTTTATCTCAAGGGCGATACAGTTTTTATCTGGAACCATAGTGGAGTTGATGAAAACAAAATACAAAAGGCAACTAAACTCATCAAGCGGAACAATAAGGAGTTGGATAATATCAAGGAAGGTACGATCTGTGTGGTTTCTGATCTTTCTAATTTTAGAAATAATCTGACGTTGGAATGTGTGATTGAAGATCTCAATGTTAAAAAAGAAATTTATAAAAAAGTTTTGCAGAAAATCGATAAGCCCTTCTTCACCAATTCATCTTCAATTTCACCGTTGGAAATCGGAAACAATGTAAATGGTCTCCATTTCTTTAATCCAATTTCGCAAATTAAACTTATTGAGTTTTCTCTCAACATTGAGTCAACGCCGGAAATTAAGGAAATGTTACAAAATTTTTCTGATCTTGGTTTTGAGGTCGTAGATGTAAAAAACAATCGTGGATATATTGCTAACTATATCATTTTCAGCGAGATATCATCTGTCTTCAAACTTATTGAAATTCACGGTTATAAACCGCAAGATCTCGCTAAGATCTATAACACATTGTTTAATAAAAATTTATTCAGAATGATTGATCTGATTGGTGTTGACGTGACTTATAAAATTTTGTGCAACCTTAACCAAAAAGACAGTGGCATTTATATTCCACAATTGCTCAAACTGGCGATTGATAATGGTATTCTGGGGAAAAAGAACGGCACTTCGATAATGAATCTTTTGGAAAAAAAGAATGTATAAAAATTCAAATATTAAACTGGGCAGAAATGTTATTATCCATGATGGAGCAGTGCTTGGGAATAATGTTACCATCGGTGATAATTCTATTATCTATCCCAATGTAAAAATAGGTGACAATAGTTTTATTGGCTCTTTTTGTACAATTGGCGAGCCGCTTTACAGTTATTACAAAAATCCCGATCAATATCAATTTCCGGAAACATTGATTGGACTGGGTTCCATTATCAGATCTTATTCTTTGATTTATTGTGATGTACAAATCGGCAAAAATTTTCAAAGCGGACATCGTATAACTATCCGCGAAAAAACTGTGATTGGTGATAATAGTCGTATCGGTACTTTAAGTGATATTCAGGGCTATTGCAGTATTGGAAATTATGTAAACATCCACAGCAATGTACATATTTGCCAGGATAGTGTAATTAAGAATTATGTTAGGATTTATCCGTATGTTATCTTGACTAATGATCCAACACCTCCATCCGAGGTGTTGGAAGGGCCAACCATTGAGGATTTCTCTGTGATTGCAACTGCCAGCGTGATTTTGCCTGGTGTGGTTGTTGGTAAAGATGCTTTAGTTGGTGCGAGCTCATTGGTTAAGAGAAATGTACCTGATGAGATGCTGGTTACGGGTATTCCGGCTAAAGAATTTTTTTCTGTACGCAAAATAAAAGATAAAAATCGCAAAGCCATATATCCTTGGCGCTATTCTTTTGATCGTGGCATGCCATGGCAGGGAATGAATTTTGATGAATGGGAGAGTGAAAATAGCTAATGGCAAAAATAATTTTCAGTACAATTTCAGGTCTACCTAATTCCGACAAGTTGCCATGTTTTTATGAGGGTTGGATCAATGCATTAGTTCGTGAAGGAAATGATGTAATGCTCATGATTACTAATAAGCTCATGGAAAACCCGTGGACGCGTAACAATACTAAAAATCAAATTGATAAAAAGGCGTTGGATAAAGTGGTTACAGAGTTCAATCCTGATTTTGTAATTACTTGTAACAACTCTCTTTACGAAAATATTCCATCATTGCTTTCATGTCCGATTGCCATTTATGCCGCTGATTCTCCGGCAGTTTTTGCCGATAGGGAGTTACTTAAAAAAAACATTGGGCGTTATGACATTCTAGTTGCTGGTGCAGATTCTATACCGATGGTGAAGGATTATTTCGGTAACAATGCACGCAGCATAAATCTCATGCATTTCGCCACTGATTTTGTGGCTGAGGACGTTGATCAAGATAAAAATATTTCTTTTATAGGAACCGATTTCAGCTTTTCCGCAATTCCATTCAAAAAAAGAATCATCGAAGACTTTAATGAAAAAGAAAAACAACAATTCTGTCTTTTTCTTAATTCTTTCAAACAGAATGTTTTAGTGAAACCAGAAGATCATATAAAGAAACTGGGTCTTAATCATAATCTTTTAAGTAACATTGCACATATTGAGTTGTTGAATCTTCTATCATCAAATTTTCGTATCCAGATTCTTGAAGCCATTGCTGATTTTGGTTTGGCGTTATATGGTTCGTCTAGTTGGGTTGATATTTGCAATTCTTCGGTTGATGTTGCTTTGGCATATAAGTCGCAGGAAGTTTCTTCGGTGAAAGATAATCAAGACATCTATAATTCTAGCAAGATTTCCATAAATATTTCTCACGCACAGGCGGGACGTGCTTTTTCATGGCGTGTGCGCGACATAATGGCCTGTAATTCGGCACTAGTTTCTGATCCGCGTGAAGACTTGGTAACGCTTTTTGGCAAATATGTAAAAATCCCGACTTACGAAAATAATTTTGAGGCACGCCAGATTTGTCAAAAATTATTAGCAGATGATATTTGGAGAAGAGAGTTGGTTGCTGGTTCTAAACTGGCGATTGAATCGGAAAATCGTTTTCATCACCGTTTGAAGCAGTTGGAAGAAATTTTTGGTTTGAAATTTTTTGATAAAAACAAAATTGGTTCTTTGCGCCGAATCGAATTCGAAAAATTCAACAAAATAAAATTGTTTAAAGAGTCTAAGAAATCATCAAATAGTGTCTTAAAAATTAGCAATAGGATTAGAATTAATATCGTCAGGTCCCTAAAAAATAAGAAACTAATGAAAATGCAAAATTACAAAAAAACTGAGAAAAAATAATTTTTAAGACAGCATTCAGAGGCGAAATAGTTGTGCGATTTTTCTAAAGAAAATGCGATGAAGTGGTTTTCTGTTCATGATCTCGATTATATTACCTAAAGGATTATCAGTTGTAAGAATTGCTAAATCTTTGTTGGTAAAACCAAATTTATTTTCTAAGTCCAGTCTGACTTTCTCATCTTGCATCATCTTGTAAATCGTGTTCAATGCGAATTGTTTATGTGATGCAGTTCCTACTTTCCAGGCTTCGTTAGCAATAAAAAAACCAGCCAGATCAGCGGTAATTTTTTCTCTACTTTCTTTTAAAGCTGGGAAAATTTCCACCAATTCATCAATATTTTTTATCGATAGGTAATTTTCTAAAATTTTTTCATTATCAAAAACCAGTCTTTTTCGGACATTCTCATCGTTATAACTAAGATTGGAATTTGCAGTGTTATGGCGATATTGGACAAGCTTCTCGTTAAGTACGAAAAGCTCATATCCGCTTAAGCAGATTTTTATCCACATGTCGAAATCATGTGCTTGCCAAATCAATTCATCGAAACCTTTTATTTGTTTTATGCAATCTGTTCGCGTCAAGAAAGTAGGGGCTGCAAGGCAATTTCCAATATAAAAGAAATGGTTGAGCCATGCGGTTCTTTTTTTTGGTTCTGAGATGAAAATTCCTTCATATTTGTGTGTTTTTTTTGGTAGTGCTTTATTGTTTTCATCAATCGCTTCAACTTGGCTGAATACTGCACCATAGGATGGATTTTTTTGCAGAAATTCTACTTTTTTCTCCAGATTATGAGGTAGCATTATATCGTCAGAAGCGATGATGGTAAGAAATTCTCCTTGCGCTTGACTGAAGCAAATATTGCTGACTCGGCAAATGCCCATATTATTTGGCAAGGTAATGAGTTTGATTCGTGGGTCTTGAAATTTTTTTATCACTTCCACACTATTATCAGGTGAATGATCATCTATAATGATAACTTCAAAATCCTGCAAAGTTTGTTTGAGAATGCTGTCAATAGTATGAGCAATAAAACGCCCATGGTTGTAAGACGGAATGATAACAGTAATCAACGGTTTTTTCATGTTATCTGTTAAATGAAACTATAGAAAAACGTGGTTCCTTGGCGAAGTGGCTAACTACACTTACAAAGTGAGGGAACTTGAATTGTTTATGATCCAGGAAAACCACGCGATTAAACTTAGGGAAAATAGTTTCAACAACATCGGAATCACCATCATAGGAATTGATGTGAAGTAATCCACCCCAATCCCAAATCCATTTTTTATTTAAATAAAAAATACAACCGATGCTGCCGGCATAATTATCAATGTGAGAACGATAGAAATCGCCTGATTTTAAATTATAGCAGCGTATATCAAAATCTTTGAGATCAACAGAAGAAAATCTCTTTAGTGATGGAACGAAATATTGATGATAAATTTCATTTAAACGGACATTGTTTTCCAATTCGTGTGCACGGCCAAATTTTGCCATGTAACATTCATCTCCTTTCGGCAGATATTTTGATTTTGTGGAAAAAATATGTTGATAGTGATGCTCTCTCACTTGATTAATTTCTTCCCACTCTTTTTGGGAAACATACATAGCGTTTAATTCGTTAATAATTTCTTCGGGGAGAAAATCATCAATTACTACATAGCCTTGTTCTTCATATTTCTTTAATGTGTCTTCTTTCATTACTTACCTCCAGTAATTTCTAGTATTGATCCGGTGATATAGGATGATTTCTCCGATAGTAGCCAAAAAATACCTGCAGCAACTTCTTCGCAAGTTCCCATGCGTTGGAGAGGAATAGAATTATTTAAATGTGATAATCTTTCTTCGGAAATGCCTTTGTGAGTATCGGTATTAATTACACCGGGTGCGACGGCATTTACGCGAATGTTAAATTCTGCTGCTTCACGGGAAAATCCGATTGTAAAGTTATTGATGGCGGCTTTGGAGGAGGAATAGGCGCTCATGTTAAATCCTGCTGATTTCGAGGCGAGAGAAGAAACATTGACAATTGCTCCGCCAGTTTTTTTCATTCTTTTTAGTGCTTCTCTGCAGCAGATAAAAGTCCCAAAAACATTGGCACTGTAAATTTCTTCGAGATATTTAAAATCAATCTCGGCGACAGATTTTTTACCGCCGCTAATTCCGCCGTTATTTACAAGAACGGAAATTTCGCCCAGCTTTTCATCAATTTCTGCAAACATTTTCACAATTTCATTTTCTTGCGAAAGATCAGCTTGAACTGTGATAGCTTTGACACCAAATGCCTTTGCTTTTGTTGCAATTGCTTCAGCTTGATCGCGATTTTTTAGAAAATTAATTGCTATGTCATAATTATTTTCAGCTAACAACAAAGCTGTGGCGGCGCCAATGCCACGGCTTGCACCTGTGACTAAAGCAATTTTTTTGTTATAATTTTGTACTAACGGCATGTTTTTCGGTGAATGAATTGTAGCGGTTATTGAGTTGATCTTTGTTATTTAAATACCACTCAATTGTTTCCTTGATACCATCTTCTAAAGACACTTCACATTCAAATCCGTAAGATTTAGCGCGAGCCATATCCATTAAACGCTTCTTGTCTCCTGCGGGTTTTGTGACATCCCAGACGATTGGAACTGCACCAGTTGGTACATTTTTAGCAACAGCTTCAGCAACTTCCCTGATTGTAATTCCTTGTCCTGATCCAAGATTGATTGGTTCATTAATACCATTTTCAACTGCTAGCATCATGCCGCGAGCCACATCTTTTGCATGAATGAAATCACGAATTGGAGAGCCATCACCCCAAACTGTAAGCGGGTTCTCTCCACTTAAAGCGCGGTTAATCAATGATGGAATCACCATAGCATTGGCAGGATCAAAATTGTCGAAAGGTCCGTAAACATTAGCAGGACGCACAATCGAAATTTTATTCCAACCATGCTCAATTTTATAAGCTTCAGCTTGCAATTCTGCTAATCGCTTCGCCCAACCAGCGAAGCGATCATTGGGAGATGGAAAAGTTTTCCACACATCATCTTCATAGAAGATTTCTGCTGGTGAGTAAACGCCAACCGATGAAGTAAATAAAAATCTTTCAACACCACGTCTGCGGGCAGCTTCCATCATGTTAAAACTAAACATTACAGTTGGAACCATGAAGCTAGCTGGTTTTTCTGCGCACATTTTGGGCGAACCTTTGATTCCAGCTAATTGAAAAACAATTTCCTGATCTTGACAAACTTCTAAACATGAAGATAGTTCGCGTAAATCTACTTTAATAAATTTTATTCCTTCCGGTGCACGCGATGGTTCATCAAGTGATGCAATTGTGACATCAGCGCCAGCTTTTACCAGCATATCAACCAAAGGACGTCCAATTAGACCAGTTCCACCAGTAACTAAAACTTTCTTATTTTTATAAAAATTTGTCATTTAAAAGATTATTTAACTTAATGAAATCAACATCAGATAGTAGAGTTCTTGATGTAAGAAATTCGCAAATTGTAAGACTTAATTTGTAAAAGATATCGCCATTTTTGCTACAAAGATTTTCACTAATTTCCAATTCTCCAAATTGCCAGGACAGAAATTTTTTCAGTGTGTTATTTTTAAGTTTTACATGCGGATATAAATCCAATTGGTTAATTAGGAATCCTTGTAAATTTTGCGGAGTGTTGAAACGAGATAATTGTTGCTTAGTAAATGGATTGTCAATTTTGGAAATTCGTTTAATTTCATGGCAGATTACTTCAAACAAAGCTTCTTCAATTAAAGTAACGGTATAAAGATTAACGATTTTTTGGTGAGCGAAATAGTTTTTTTGTTTTTTGTTGAAAGAGATCTCGTCGAGAGCAATCCATCTTAATTCTTCAGTTTCATGATCTGGTGCGGTTTTAGGTTCTTTCGTCAGTTCTCCTAAAAAAGCACAAAACTTTCCATCAATATTAGTCAAACGATCGCGTTCAGCGCCGATCATCAAGGTGTGATTAAATTTAAAATCCAAAATTATTTTTTTAGGAAAAGCATCAAGGTCAACTCCGGTCTCTTCCAAAACTTCCCGCTGCCAGGCTGCTTGCCAGTTAGCGTCAATTTCTTGCGGCCATTTAATTTTATGTTTCTTAAAAAATTTTTCTAAAGATTTTGGGTCGTTGATTTCCTTTTTAGCCTTTTGCCAAGAGCCGTAAGAAATACTGTTTTTGTAAAGCTCATCAATTGTGGCATTTTTTATTTTTTCAAAATTTTTAAGAAAAAATCCATGTTCCGCGGGAGGAAGTTCAACATAGCCACCCGGAAACCACCATTGAAAATTATCTTTAAAGCGGCGCTGTAAAAGGGTGTAAATTTTCTGGTTTTTTTGATTTAAATAAAAAATCGGACCAATTCCAGATATGCTAATTTGTTGAAAAGGTGAGATGTGGTATTTTTCAGAACCGTTAGAAATTGTTGTGCCTGAAAAGGGAATTTTTAGCTGGTTAAGAAATTTAATCGCCTGATTTGCGGCGATTAAATTTTTATTAGTTTTTTGGTTTAAGGGTTGTTTCATCAATATTTTCTTTCCACCATTTAATAGTTTCTTTGATGCCAGAATCGAGATCAACTTTAGCTTCCCAGCCCAACTCTTTCTTGGCTAAAGAGCAGTCTAAAAATAAACTGGTTTTAATGGAGGGTTGTGACAAATCATGCTCAATTGTCAAATTTTTGCCAGAAGCGGCAACGATTTTTTTGATCACATTTAAAACGCTTTCAGCTTTGCCGGCTCCACAATTGTAAAGACGATATTTTTCTTTTTGATTTTGAATTGCCAAATCAACAAAGTTGTTTAAATCGTCGGCATGTATTAAGTCGCGCTCTTCTTCACCAGTTCCCCAGATTGAAATTTTATCTTCTGCCAGCATGGTTTTGGTGACGTTTGCGCCAAAAAAGTGACTGCGCTCTAAGTCAAACTTATCGTGTGGTCCGTAAATGTTTGAATGGCGAATTGCAGTAAATTTTGTGTCGCCGATGCGCGAATAGAAATCACACATTTTTTCGATGTAGAGTTTGGTATTGCCAACTCCAAAATAACGTGGATGCAGATCTTTATTGGCGTCAAAATCACTTTCCAATAAACCAACGTCGCTTGAGTGGTACATCACTGTGCAAGAGAAGAAGATAACATGCTTAACTTTATGCTCAAAAGCACAGCGAAAAAGGTAAGAATTCATCACGGCATTGTCAGTAACGTGAATGTAAGGTCGAGCAACAATATCTTTCGCCCCAGAAGTTGTGGCAGCTGCTTGAACTATTATGTCAAATCCGGGAATTAGTTTTTCTAAACTTTCAGGATTTCTTAAATCGCATTGATGCCAAGTGACGCCAGCAACTTGATATTCTGGGCGATTGAAGCGCACAGCATGAACTTCATATTCAGAATTTTTAGCGAAATGTTCGACCATATTGCGGCCAACAAAGCCTGTAGCGCCGCAGATTAAGAGCTTTTTTTTCATGATAATGTGGAGAGTTATTTTTTATAATTTTTTACAAATTCATCCACTTTCGAACAAACATAATTTACCGCTTCATCATTCATACTTTGATGACAACCGAAAGCGAAACCATTTTTCATGATATTGTTGGAAGCACTTTGATCACCGGCCATGCGGTGTTCATATAGTTTCATTACTGGATGATAACCGATATTGCCTGCGATGATTGGGCGGTTTTCAATATTTTGTGATTTCAAATAATCAGAAATTTCTTTGACTTTGAAAGGGCAGTTCGGTTTCAAAATGACTGAGAAGCCAAACCAGCTGGAGCGTGCTTCTGGAGTCTCATGCTGGAAGTTAAAAATATCTGAATATTTTTCCAGATTTTTACGATAGAGTTCAACATTTTGGCGGCGAGTATTGACAAATCCGGCCAATTTCGGAAGTTGAATTTGACCCATACGCGCCTGGCATTCTGTAGGGCGCAAGTTATATCCTAAATTTACAAAAATGAAACGTGGATCAATGTCGGGATATTTTTCGACATATTTTTTATGCTCATCAGCTTCGCGAGTCCAACCGTGCGCGCGCATGATTCTCATGGTTTCAGCCAATTCGAAATCATCGGTAACTGTGATACCACCTTCTAAAGTTGTGATATGATGCGAGAAGTAAAAACTGAAAGTTGCTACACGTCCGAAAGTTCCTACAGCTTTTCCTTTGTAGTATGCGCCCATTGATTCACAAGTATCTTCAATCACCTGTAAATTATGTTTTTTTGCCAAAGCCATCAAAGCATCCATGTCACAAGGATTGCCGTAAACATGTACCAGCATTATCGCTTTGGTCTTTGGTGTAATTGCTGCTTCAACTTTATTTAGGTCGAGATTGAAAGTTTTTGGATCGCAATCGACCAATACTGGAATTAAATTGCTTTGAATCAGAGGCCATACGGTTGTGGACCAAGAAAGGGAAGGGACAATAACTTCGTCACCGGCTTGTAAATTATTGGTAGTTTGTGGATTAGCGATAGCAGCAATAGCAAGAAGGTTTGCCGAAGATCCAGAATTATTCATTACTCCATATTTATGGCCAAATTCTTTAGAATATTGCTCTTCAAATTTACGAACTTCTTTACCCATCGTAACATGAGTTGTCAGCATAGGTTCTAAGAAAGCGTTGATTTCCTGAGTGCTGAAAGTTGGCTCGTGCAAACGGATGATCGGATTTTTTGGATCAAAATTAAAGTTATGGTTAGCATCGCAATATTCTTTGACGGCGGCAAAAATATTTTGCTTAAGTTGTTCAGTCATGTTTTTTGAAAGTTAGTTTGAAAAGTTATTTAAAGTTTGCACTACTGTTAAAACTTCGCTATCCTTATGAAAATAAGAAAGAGGAAGGCTTAAGATTGTTGCGTGAATTTCCTCTGAGATTGGATAGGTTTCTTTAGCAAAAATTTGTTGCATTGCTTTTTGTTGGTGTGGTGCGACTGGATAGTGAATTTCGGTTTTTATGTTATGATTAAGTAGATATTGGCGCAGCTGGTCACGTTTTGGATGTCTGATAGTGAACAGATGAAATGCGTCATAATTATCTTCTATAGCTGGCACCGGCTTGATAAAATCAGATTTCAAATTATCGAAATAAATTTTGGCCAGCTTGTTTTTGTGTGAATTGATGTCATCGAGTTTTTTTAATTTAACCGATAAAAATCCGGCTTGAACTTCATCAAGCCTTGAATTGTAACCGATTAAGTCATTGTAGTATTTAACTTCTGATCCGTAATTTCTGAGTTTTTTGATTTTTTTGGCCAAATTTTCATTATCAGTAACTATGGCTCCACCATCCCCTAAAGCTCCGAGATTTTTTGTCGGATAAAAACTGAAAGCACCAATATCACCGAAACTTCCAGCGATTTTATTTTTATATTTTGCGCCGTGAGCCTGGGCGGTATCTTCTATTAAACGTAAGTTATTTTTTTGGCATAAATCCATAATCGGATCCATGTCGCAGCACTTGCCATAAAGGTGTACTACGATTATAGCACGGGTTTTGCTGGTGATTTTTTCTGCGATTTTTGTTGGATCGATATTGTAAGTTTTGATGTCTGGTTCAACCAAAACAGGCTTTAAACCATTTTGTAAAATAGCCAAAATGGTAGCGATATAGGTGTTGGAGGGCACTATGATTTCGCTGCCTTTTTCGAAATCAAAAGCATTAAGGGCTAATATTAGTGCATCAAGACCAGAAGCCAGTCCAACACAATATTTTGAACCACAATAGCTGGCAAATTCTTCTTCAAATTTTTTGACATTATTGCCCAAAATATACCAACCGCTGGCAATGGTTTTGGCAAAGGATTCCTTATAATCTTCGAAGAAGGGTTGGTTTAATTTGGCCAAATTCTCAAACTCGATCATCTTATTAATTTTTATTTAACTTTTTATATTCCAAAAATTCTTCATAATTTCTGATGTAATCTTCCTCTTTGTAAAGATCATCAGCGAGAACCATTAAGACGCAATCAGCGCTGAAATCAAAAAGTTCGCGCCAGATGATTTGATCGAATAATATTCCGATAGTTGGTTTATCAAGAGTAACTACTTCTGATTTATTTTCATTTGTGATTCTTACTTTGCAACTTCCAGAAACGGCAACATAAACTTGTTTTAAATTTTTGTGGGCATGTTGACCACGCACAGTTTTGTTGTTGTTTTTGAAGAGGTAATAAACGCGCTTTATATCAAAGGGAATGTCTATACTATTTTCTAGCGCTACCAAAGATCCTCTATCGTCGCTGCTAACTTTAAATTCTAAAATTTTGATCATTTCTAGTGCAGGTGAACTTGTTCCAAATATTGTCGGTAAGGAGAATTTTTCTTATATTTTTCAGTTAGAAGACGCAGCTGTTCTGCGCTAATAAATCCTTTTCTATAAGCCATTTCCTCAAGGCAGGCAATTTTTAAACCCTGACGTTTTTCAATGGTGTGAATGAATTGCGAAGATTCAAGAAGAGAGTCAGGTGTTCCGGCATCAAGCCAAGCAAAACCGCGTTTTAATTTTACTATTCCAAGTTTTTCATCTTTTAAGTAAACATTGTTAACGTCAGTAATTTCAAGCTCGCCACGAGCTGATGGTTTTAATGATTTAGTGATTTTGATAACTTCAGAATTGTAAATATAAAGTCCGGTGACTGCTAAATTTGATTTTGGATTTTGAGGTTTTTCCTCAATCGAAATGGCTTTTTCTTCTTTATCGTCAAGCTCTACGACGCCATATCTTTCAGGGTCTGAAACGTGATAAGCAAAAACAAGCCCACCTATTTCTCCCTGCTTAATTTGAGCAATTCTTTGGTTCACATTTTCACGGCTGATCTCGCTGCCGTAAAAAATATTATCACCTAGAATCAGACAAACATTGTCTTCACCAATAAATTTTTCTCCGATAATAAAAGCATCAGCAATTCCTGTTGGTTTTTCTTGAACTGCGTAGGAAATTTTAATGCCAAAATTGGAACCATCACCCAAAAAATTTTCAATATTGGGAGTGTCTTGCGGGGTTGAGATTATTAAAATATCTCGGATGTCAAGATTCATCAATGTTGCCAGCGGATAGCAAATCATTGGTTTGTCATAAACAGGAAGTAACTGCTTACTGATCACATTGGTAAGCGGAGCCAATCTGGTGCCGCTGCCGCCGGCAAGAATAATGCCTTTCATATTACGTAGTTGTTTTAAAATTAAAAAATAGAGCTGTCTTTTTGCCTTCTGGATGAGGTGACTATTCTACACAACCAGTGCCGTGTAAAGCATTTTGAGAACAGTCTCTACTCATTCATTAAAAATAATCTTTCTTTATTTTTGTGTGCAAAGTCTTCAATAGTAAGCTCTGTGGCATGTGCAACTGAATTTACCATAACAACTTTGCCAGTGTGATAATTGCCGTCAGAACTGTCGTAAAAATCAATTATCGAACCTTCACGAACCAAATTTCCAGATTCAATTTTAATTGCAGAATTTGTTTTTGGCTCAATGCCATCCCAAGCCAAAGAAGTGCTATTTGCAAGAAAAAGACTGAAGAATGTTGGGAGAAAAATTTTTGTGATTAGTTTTTTGTGTGATGTCATAGTTATAAAATATTTTGGTGAAGTAATGGTGAAATGTTATTGACTTTTTTAAAGGTGACGTGTGTATTGCGCGCCCTTCTTTGTCAAAAAGATAAACCACACACTAAAAAATCCAAGTTCAATCTTCATCATTTCTTTTCGGGGCGTAGCGCAGTCTGGCTAGCGCATCTGGTTTGGGACCAGAGGGTCGGGAGTTCGAATCTCTCCGCCCCGACCACCTTTCTTATCTTGATTTCTTTTCAAAAATAGTGCCGCTGGATTCATTTTCGTCATAGAGAATAACGTCTTTGATAATCTCAGAATTAATTTCGCGGAAAGCTTGCAAAGCACTATCGACTTCTCCTGCACTTACTCCAGCAGAAGAGAGAGCTAGTTTGCTGAGTTGTAAACCAGTTTCGAGATTCTTTGAAACCACTGAGCTGGCACCAACTTTATGGAAACGATCGGCATTATTGATGGTTTCGCTTTTGGTCACAACTACAGTGCTAGGAAAATTTTCGTGAATAAAACGCGTAATCTTGATGCAGGCAATCTCATCTTCCATAGTCACAATAACCGAGTCAGCACGTTCAATGCCAACATGGCGTAAAATATCAGCGTTTAAAGCATCGCCGTAATAGATGTTATAGCCGTTATTTTTCTCGATATGAACGACACGGTGATTATTTTCCAAAACAACATAATTCATGCCGCGTTTGCGTAAGATGTAAGACACGATACGACCAACTTTGGTGAAGCCAATTACGATGACGTGTTTAGACAACTCATCAACTTCCATTTTGATTTTATTGTCGTGCAATACGTCTTTAGTATAAAGTCGGGCTTTGATTTTGCGGCCCAAATTGGCCAGCATTGGTGTCAAAGCCATACTGAAAGTGACAGTAGTCATCAAAAATTGTGACAAATCATTTTCCATAAAATGCTGTTGTACTGCCATTACGAACACCACAAAAGCAAATTCACCGCCTTGTGAGAGCAACAAACCAGCATGAATGGCAGGTGCTAAAGGGAAGCGGAAGATGCGGCACAATAAAATGATGATTGAAGACTTGATGATTATTAAAGAAAATGCAGCGGCCATGATGTAAGGAAAGCTGCGCAGCAATAAATCGAAATCAAATGACATGCCGATAGTCATAAAAAATAATCCCATCAGCAAAGATTTGAGTGATAATATTTCTTCTTCAACACGATATTTAAATTCGGTTTCAGCAACCATCAATCCAGCAATAAAGGCGCCAAGAGCGAAAGATAATCCCATCTGATCGCTTAAATAGGCTGATCCTAAAATAACGATCAAAGTGAAGCTTAAAAACAGTACTTCACTTTTTGACGAGGCAATCAGGCGGTAAATAGGGCGCAGTAAAGAGCGACCGACAGCAAAAATAATTACCATTGCCACGATGGCATCAAGAAATGCGCCGCCAAGGGCTGGAAGAATGGCGACATCTTTTTTTGATAAAAGCGGTAGTAAAACTAAAACTGGAATTACGGCTAAATCCTGCATCAATAATACAGAAAAAGAAAGGCGTCCAACACGAGTGGCGCTTTCGCCATTTTCGGCGATAACTTGTAAAACGATTGCAGTTGAAGATAGTGCCAAAGCGCTGCCAATAATGATGGAGGATTCTAAACTGAGATGAGCAAGATTGTGGCAAATTGCTGAAATTGCTGAGGCAGTTAATATGACTTGCAGACCGCCAAATCCCAAAACATATTTCCGCATGGCAATTAATTTTCCGAAGGTCAGTTCCAGACCAATGGCAAAAAGCAGGAAGACAATACCAAGCTCGGCAATTGATCCGGTGGTTTCGGTACTGGTTAAAACTCCAAATCCGAAAGGACCGATGGCTGCGCCGGCGACTAAGTACCCCAAAGCTGGACTTAAACCGAATTGTTTAAAAGTGATTACGATTGCAACTGATGCGAATAATAAAATCAGTATGTCGCGCAGATAGCCAATATTGTGCATTATAGATTTGATTTTGATTTTAAATTTTTGATTTAAGCTGCCGTGACAAACCTAATGTTATAAACATAAGTCTAAAAACAAAAATTAAAAATCAAAAATTAAAAAATGGCCATCCTTTCCGACAGATCGATTGCAGCGCTTGCCAGAAGCCAAAGCATGATTGAACCATTCACTGAAAACCAGGTTAAATTTAACGATAAAGGTGAAAAAATAATTTCTTATGGTAACTCGTCTTATGGTTTTGACGCCAGAGTTTCCAACGAGTTTAAGATTTTTACCAATATTGATTCGGCGATAGTTGATCCAAAAAATTTCTGCGAAACTAGTTTTGTAAATCGCACTACTGATGTTTGTATAATTCCACCAAACAGTTTTGCTCTTGCTCGCACGGTTGAATATTTTCGTATTCCAAAAGATATTTTAGTGGTTTGTGTGGGCAAATCAACTTATGCCCGTTGCGGAATTATAGTTAATGTAACGCCTTTAGAACCGGGCTGGGAAGGTCATGTTACTTTAGAATTTTCCAACACAACTCCGCTGCCAGCAAAAATTTATGCCGGTGAGGGCGCTTGCCAATTCTTGTTCTTTAAAGGTGATCAACCTTGTGAAGTTTCTTATGACCAAAGAAAAGGTAAATATATGGGGCAGGTGGGAGTTACTTTGCCAAAGGTTTAAACTTTTAATAATTATGCAAAAAATCTGGCCGCTATTGATTTTGCTGTTTAGCTTCGAAGCATTGGCGCAACAGCAAAATCAAGGCCAGTTTTCACAACTATCAGAATATTGGCAAATTGCACCGCAGGCTATACCACGTTTGGAAAGAGCAGAGCCTAAAATTTTAGCTGAAAGAAAGCCGGAAAATAATCGTAATGTTTTGGCAATTTTTGATGAAAAAAGACCAACTCCATCACGTTTTTTTGCTGCCGATATTTCAATGCCGGAACGCTTTGCAACCAGTAATAATCTGGCAAAAAAAGTAGGTTCTTTTTATCGCGCTTTCGGTGAAATAATTTTTATTAAAGGTGTTATAGTTGACTCTTTTGGTGTGCCAATTGAAGGTGTCGTGATTGAAATTTGGCAAACCAATGCTGCCGGCAAATATCACACTTTGCTTGATGAAGATAGTGAATATATTGATAAATATTTCAACATGTCGGGTCGTGCCATCAGCGATAATCTGGGGCAATATAATTTTATTACGATAATGCCTGGATCAAATCCGGGACGTGCTCCACATATTAACATGAATATTTATCACCCCAAATTTGGCAAACTTGAAACGGAAATGTATTTTGAAGATCATCCTTACAATGATTCCGATTACCAATATTTGGCTTATAATGAAGAGGATCGCAAATTATTGACTGCCAAAGTGCGGCGCTCCAATTTTAACGATAAAAATTCGATTAAAATCTGTAACTTCAAAATTGTGATGCGCGGTGTGCATCAGTATAAAACTTATTAATTTAGCACCTAAATTTTATGAAATCCCAAAGACAACTTCAAATCGGCGAAAATCTTAAACGTGTTATGTCAGATATTTTTTTGCGTGAGGATATTTTGTCAGTGCCGGGAAGCTATATTACAATTCTGGAAGCCGATGTGAGCCCTGATGCCAAGAATGTGCGCATCTATATCGACATTTTTGGCAATGATCAAATGCATGAGAAAATTGTCGCTAAGTTAAATGATATGGTGCCATTTTTTCGTCATCAAATGGCTAAAAGAATTACGTTGCGTAGTGTTCCGGAAGTTAATTTTATTCTTGATAGAACCCAAAGCAAAGCTTTAAGCATGGAAGCTTTGATTGCTTCTGAAGCAGCTAAATATCATATTGCAGAGCCAAAGAAAAGAAGAACTACAACTGCGTCTAAGAAAAAAAATACAACAAAATGAAAAAAATTTCGATTTTGGGATCAACCGGATCAATTGGAAAAAATACTATTGAAGTAATAAAAAACGCGCCGGAGAATTTTGAAATAGTGGCACTTTCAGCGCGTAATGATGTTAAAACTTTGGCAGAACAAGCCTTGTTGCTCAAGCCTTCTTACGTTGTGATTGAAAATGAAGAGTTACTTTTTGAACTAAAAAATGCGCTGAGAAATTTGCCCAAATGCCATGTTTTATGTGGTTTTAAAGCGATTATTGAAGTTGCCAAAATCAAATGTGATTTAGTTATGTCGGCAATTGTTGGCGCTGCAGGAATGCTACCAACCTTGGCTGCAATTGAAGCTGGATCTAATATTGCTTTGGCTAATAAAGAATCTTTAGTATGTGCCGGAGAATTTTTAATGAAGGCGGCGCGTCAAAATAACGTTAAAATTATTCCGGTTGATTCTGAACATAATGCTATTTTTCAGATCTTTGAAAATGACAATCTTGATCAGATAGAGTCAATCACACTCACAGCCTCAGGCGGTCCGTTTTTTAATGGCGAAAAAGATTTTACAAAAATAACTGTTGCTGAAGCTTTGAAACATCCCAATTGGTCGATGGGTGCAAAAATTTCTATCGACTCGGCAACTATGATGAATAAGGGTTTGGAGATGATCGAAGCTTTTCATCTTTTCCCTCTGCAAAAAAATGGTATTAAAATTTTGGTGCATCCGCAATCAATAATTCATGGTATGGTTGATTATCATGATGGTTCAACTTTGGCGATGTTAAGCCGTCCAGATATGCAAGTGCCAATTTCTTATGCTCTGGCTTATCCAAAAAGAATGGCGATTAAGCACGAAAAGCTTGATCTGGTACAATTGCAAAATTTGAGTTTTTTTGCTCCCGATGAAAAAAGATTTCCTGCTCTAAAATTATGCCGTGAAGCTCTGGAAATTGATGGATCAGCGCCAGCAGTTCTCAATGCCGCCAATGAAATCGCGGTTGAAAAATTTTTGAAAGAACAGATTTCCTTTGATCAAATCACTAAAATTGTCGCTCAAGTTTTGGAAAAAATTCCTCACAAAAAAGTCGAGTCAGTTTTAGAAATTATCGAGTTTGATCGTCAGGCCAGAATATTGGCTGGCGAGATTTAATCGCAGAACCATCTAATTTTTTAAAACCATAAAATGGCCATCGTCGAACTTATTTTACAAAACTTTGTTTCCTTCGTTCTTTTAATTTCATTTATAGTCTTCATCCACGAGTTTGGTCATTTCTACATAGCACGTTTGTGTGGTGTAAAAATTGAAGAATTCTCCATTGGATTTGGTCGTGAACTTTGGGGTTTTACCGACAAAAAAGGTACGCGCTGGAAAATATGTCCGATTCCTTTCGGTGGCTATGTTAAAATGTTTGGCGATAAAAATGGCGCTTCAATTCCAGATGAACAAGCGGTTGCTGCTATGTCAGAGTCAGAAAGAAAAATTTCTTTCATCGGAAAAAATGTGTGGCAGCGCATTATAATTGTTGCTGCTGGACCAATCGCAAATTTTCTGCTGACGATTTATATTTTTACTTTTTTGTTCAGTGTTAATGGCATTTTAATTTCAACTCCAGTGGTTGGAGAAATGTTGCAAGATGGTGCTGCTGCTCAATCTGGTTTAAAATCGGGGGATAAAATTTTGGCGATTAATTCGCGGCAAATTTCATCTTTTGATCAGATTCGGGAAGAAGTATCGCAAAGTGCTGATAAAAAATTACAGTTTAGAATTTCGCGCGGTGAGGAAGAAATTAATCTTGAAATAACGCCAAAAGTTCAAACTACGCGTGATGTTTTCGGTGATGAGGTAAAGATTGGAATGATTGGTGTTATTGCAACTCAAGGTGAACATAAAAAACTGACTGTTGGTCAAAGCTTTGTTGAGGCCAATAAAGAAACCTATCGTATTTCACTGGCCATTTTCAAAGCGCTTGGTGAATTAATTACCGGTAAAAGAAGCGTTGAAGAGTTGGGCGGTCCGATAAAAATTGCTCAATATAGCGGCAAGACAGTTGAAATGGGGTTTATGGTTGTGCTGTGGTTTGTGGCGATGATTTCGGTAAATTTGGGTGTGATGAATTTATTACCAGTTCCGGTTTTGGATGGCGGCCATTTATTTTATTATTTAATCGAGTTGTTGCGAGGCAAACCTTTGTCACAAAAAGTGCAAAAAACCGGCTTTCAGATTGGAATGTCTATGGTTTTAACTTTAATGATTTTCACCACTTTTAATGACATCAAACATCTTTTTGTCGGTTAAGAAGTACAATATTGTAAAACTTTTTTAGCATTACCAAAATCAATCATGGCTCTAGCAAAATCAATGCCATCTTCAACTTTCTTAACAGCATTGGCAAGTTTCAGAGCGAAGGCGGCATTTAAGATTACAATATCGCGATAGGCCGATTTTTCGCCATCAAGAAGTGCTATTAATTTTTGCGCATTATATTTGGGATCGCTGCCTTTTAAAGATTCCAGGCTGACTTTTTTAAATCCAAATTTTGTCGGGTTGATGATTTCTTCGGCAAAAACTTCGCCATTTTCACAGCGTATTAAATAAGAATTATCAGTGAGGGTGATTTCATCCATGCCATCAAAACCGTGAACAAAATGAGTGATAAGATCTGGTGCAATAACGGCATTGGCCATTTTATGCATAATATCACGGCGCGAAACTCCGATCATCTGTTTTGACGTATTGGCCGGATTTAACAGCGGGCCTAAAAAATTAAAAATTGTTGGCACACCAAGATCTTTACGAATTTGCGCTACATTTTTCAGAGATTCATGAAAGTGCGGCGCAAATAAAAAGCACAATTTTTTGTCTCTCAGATTGGTTTCTATTTCAGAAATATCGGAAGAAATTTTGATGCCCAGTTCAGAAAAAATATCTGCCGAACCAGAATTTGAGGAGATGGCTTTATTACCATGCTTAGCAACTGGAATTCCCGCTGCCGCAACTACAAAACACACGGCAGTTGAGACATTAAGTGTATTTAGCTTATCACCGCCAGTGCCGCAAACATCAATGGCATTTTGCGGTGCTGAAATTTTTTTCATGCGTTTTTTAAGGGCTGTAATTGCACCGATAAAAGCATTGGCCGGAAGATTAGTGTTGTTTAAATCGAGGAGAAATTTTTTTATTTCAGCTTCAGAAAGCTTGAGATCGATAATGTTGTTGAAGATTTCTTCAAAATTTTCAGGAGAGAAATTGAGCATTATCGATTGATCAGTTGTTGTTTATTTTGACCATACAAAAAAAAGCTAAAACTAAATATTTTTTAGAAAATTTTTGATGATCTGGTGTCCGTGTTCTGAGGCGATTGATTCGGGATGAAATTGTACGCCATAAATTTTCAGTTTTTCGTCGGCAATTCCCATGATGATGCCGTCTTTAGTTTGAGCAGTGATCTCAAGATTTTGTGGGCAGCTATCTTTTTCGATAATTAGCGAATGATAACGTGTTGCCTTAAAAGGTGAGGGCAAATTTTCAAAAAGATTTTTGCCGTTGTGAAAAATTTCACTGATTTTGCCGTGCATCGGATAAGTTTTTACCACATTGCCACCAAAGGCCTGACCGATTGATTGATGTCCCAGACAAACGCCAAAAATTGGAAAAATGCCTTTTAATTCTTTGATTACATCCAGACAAATTCCGGCTTCATTTGGTGTGCACGGACCTGGCGATAAAACGATGCCGTGCGGTTTTAATTCCCTAATTTCGGAAATGGAAATTTCATCATTACGTTTAACAAGCACATCTTTTTCACCAGCTTGGATCAAGTAATGATAAAGGTTATAAGTAAAACTGTCGTAGTTGTCGATGAGCAAGATCATGTGCTTTTTGAATAATGATAGCGGCACTGGGCGATGATTAGTTGCGTGCCTTGAATTGTATAAACTAAACGATGTTCTTCATTTATGCGGCGTGACCAAAATCCAGAGAGTTCAGCTTTAAGAGCCTCGGGTTTTCCAGTTCCAATAAACGGATGACGGATAACTTCTTCAGCCAATGCGTTAATTTTCTCAAGAATTTTTTTATCTGTTTTTTGCCAGTAAAGATAATCTTCCCAAGCTTGTTTCTCAATTTGGTTAATCAATTAAATATTTTTATATTCCTCCAAAGAATATTCATCAACTTGCATAGCGTCTAAAATGGCGGCTTGAGCGGTTTTGAAGTTGTTATATTCTTCAAAAGAAATGACTGATTTACTTTTTGCCATTTCAAGCAAATCTTCAACACGACCTTTCGGTAATGTTTTAGATTTAATCGCGGCTTTAATTTTTGCAGCGGTTGGTTCAGTTTGCTCATGAAGAATAAAGGCATTTTCAATTCTACCTAGATTATCATTGGAATCTTGAGAAACAAAAATTCCGTCAGTCAGAGAATCACGCAGCTCACCACTTTTAATAAAATTTTTAACTAGCGTGTGCTCAAGCTGGTCATCAGCAGGACAGGTGAAGGCGTTGAATCTGGCCCACATGGCAAAAGGAAAGAATAAAATACGGCCAACAGATCCAAAAAGATTTTGGTATAAGCTCTCGATGGCAGATTGCGCCTTACAAAGTTGTTCTTTGATGGCGTGTTCTACTAAGGCTTCTTCATTTTCTGGCGAACCATTTTCGCGGAATTTTCTTAATACCGAAGTTGCAATATACATTGCTGAGAGCACGTCGCCAAAGCGACCATTAATTTTTTCTTTACGTTTTAAATTGCCACCAAAACGCGCTAAAGCAATATCGGCAAGCAAAGCAAAAGTTGCTGAGGCCCAGGCAATTTTTCTTTCATAACGTGCCACAATGCCTTTTTTAAAAGGTTTTCTGAAATAGCCGCGAGTTATAGAAAGCAAAACTGAACGCACCAAATTGCTGATCAAATGGTTGATGTGAGAGAAGAAATAAAGGTCAAAATTCTTAATATCATTCTTTTCCAAAGCCTCAATTTCCTTGTAAGCGTAAGGGTGACACATGATAGCTCCTTGTCCAAAATGGATCAGGCTGCGGGTCATAATATTGGCGCCTTCAACCGTGATTGAGATGGGAGTTGAAAAATAAGCATTGGCCAAAACATTGCGCGGACCACGAATGATGCCGCGTCCACCGATAATATCCATGCCGTCATTAATATTTTGGCGGAACATTTCCGTGGCGTGATATTTAGCAATTGCCGTGATTACTGCTGGTTTTGAACCAGAATCAATTGATCCGGCAGTGAAGGCACGCATGGCATCAATAGCATAAGTGCGTGAAGCAATGCGGGCTAAAACTTCTTCTACACCTTCAAATTTTCCTACCGCTGTGCCAAATTGTTGGCGAATGGCACTGTAGCTGCTGACAACTCTGGCCACAAATTTTGATCCGCCGCAAGAAGTTGATGGTAAGGAAATGCCGCGACCAGCTGCCAAACATTCCATTAACATTTTCCATCCTTTACCTAAACCAGCTTCAGCGCCAATAATGGCGTCAAGACCAATAACTACATCATCGCCGTTTA
Source organism: uncultured Rhizobium sp. (assembly GCA_964537735.1). Lineage (GTDB taxonomy): Bacteria > Pseudomonadota > Alphaproteobacteria > Rickettsiales > UBA1997 > UBA2645. Next base: position 37,095 of record CAZICL010000002.1, read on the forward strand.
GTGGGGAATTCACAAAAGGAGTGCCAAGCGGATCATGTCTGCGACCTTGGCGCACACCTTTGGTATTGTGCGGAACTAAAGCGCAAGTAATGCCAACTTCTTTTTGCTTAAATAAGATTTTGTCTGGATCGCGCAGTTGAAATGCAACGCCGATGATAGTGGCATAAGCACCAAGGGTGATGTAACGTTTATTCCAGTTTAAGCGAATTTTGGTTTCGCCATTCTCGTCTTTAAATAAAACGCCATTGGAGATGATTGAAGTGGCGTCAGATCCGGCTGTTGGTTCGGTAAGTGCAAAGCAAGGAAGTTCACGGCCGTCAGCTAAGCGCGGTAAATAATAATCGCGCTGAGTTTTGGTGCCGTAATGTAATAATAATTCTGCCGGTCCAAGTGAGTTGGGCACCATAGCGGTGATTGCTAAAGGCACTGAACGCGAAGAAAGTTTTTGGATGATGCAGCTGTGAGCATAGGCTGAGAAACCAAGGCCGCCAAATTCTTTAGGGATGATGATGCCGAAGAATTTTTTGTCGCGTAAAAATTGCCAGACATTCTCTGGCAAATCGCGCAGTTTTTGAACTTCATAGTCGGAACATATTTTACAAACTTCTTCAACTTCATTATCCATGAAGTTTTGTTCTTCTGCTGAGAGTTTGGGATATTTTTGGGAGAAGATCCATTTAAAGTCAGGGCGGCCGGAAAATAACTGGCCATCAACCCAAACATTTCCAGAGGTGAGAGCGATCTTCTCAGTTTCGGAAATTTTTGGTAAAAGGCCAAGTGCTGAAATCAATTTGATCAGGTGGCGAGTAATTAATTTGATGCGTATTTGCGGAACGGCGAATATTGCCGCCAGTGCCAATAATAAAATGAAGCAGCTCAACTTGGCTTCAACCAGCCATAAATAAAGTGCGAAAGTTGTGAAGTAGAAGTAAGAAGGCAGTTTTTTGTAAGCGTAAAAAACGAATAAAATGAAGGTAAAAAATCCTAGGCTGATCATGTTAGTTAGTTTCGTTTTTGATTGTTAATTCACAGGCTGCTTTTACCAAACCACGAATTTGGCCGATGTAAGAAGCGCGTTCATTGACTGAAATTGCGCCTCTGGCATCAAGCAAATTTAAAATGTGGCTGGCTTTTAAAGCTTGTTCATAGGCTGGAATTGGCAGATTTTTTTCTGCCAAAATTTGTGATTGCGTTTTGCTTTCGGTAAAATTTTTAAACAAGTTTTCTGTGTTTGAGTGTTCTAAAATGAAGGCGGAATTTTCAATTTCGCTTTGTTTAAAAACGTCACCGTAAGAAATTTTTTCGGCACCATTTTTGCCATTCCAGTTAATGTCGAAAATCGAATTAACACCTTGAATATGCATAGCAATGCGTTCAAGTCCGTAAGTGATTTCACCGGCAATAATTTCACATTCAATGCCGCCAACTTGCTGCATGTAAGTGAATTGTGAAATCTCCATGCCGTTAAACCAAATTTCCCAACCCAGACCAGAAGCACCGACTGAAGGATTTTCCCAATCATCTTCAACAAAACGAATATCATTATTTTTGGTATCAAGGCCAATGAGATCAAGGCTTTGTAAATATAAATCCTTAATATTTTGCGGAGCCGGCTTTAGCAAAACCTGAAACTGATAATAATGGCTTAAGCGGTTAGGATTTTGAGCATAACGTGCATCTGTGGGGCGGCGACTTGGTTGAACGTAGGCGGCTTTCCATGGCTTTTTGCCCAAGGCACGTAAAACAGTTGCTGGGTGCAAAGTTCCGGCACCAACTTCGATGTCGATGGGTTGTAAAATAGCACAGCCTTGTTCAGCCCAGAAGGTTTGAAGGTCGAAGATTATTTTTTGGAATGACATAAGTGATAGAGAAGTGAAGAAGTGAGAACTTTCTTTAAATACTAAATGAGCTGCCACAGCCACAACTGGCTTTGGCATTAGGGTTATTAACTTTAAAATAAGAAGCACCAAGTTCTTTGACAAAATCAATCTCAGCACCTTCTAAAAAGGGCAGAGAAGTTTCATCAGTGATGGCTAAAATATTAGAGTTTTCTTCAGCGAGTTTAATGTCGCCAGCGAGATTTTTATTATCGAGTTCGAAAATATATTGAAAGCCGCTACAGCCGCCGCCGGAGATTGAGACGCGCAAAAATTTGCCGTTATTTTGTTCTTTTTGTTTTATCTCACAAATGCGTTCTATTGCTGAATTGGTAAGTTTTACGGTCATTTTTTCTTATTATTGCGGCGGTTAAATTCTTTCAAAATTTCAGAAAATTCAATATCTTGTGCGGCAAGCAAAACCAGGCTGTGATAGAATAAATCACAAACTTCACCGATCAATTCTTGGCGGGTTTTTTTAGAAGATTTATTTTTGTTAATGAAAGCGGCAACAATAACTTCCACAGCTTCTTCGCCAATTTTGCGAGTGATTTTTTCGACGCCAGATTTGGCCAATTCGTAAGAGTAAGAATTTTTTTCTTTGCGATTGATTTTGTCTGTGATCAATGAAGAAAGCTCTTCAAGAGTTAAATGATTTTTTGTCATCGTGATTTTTGGAAGGGTTAAAAGATGAGAAAAATCTAGGGTTGGAGGATTCAAATGCAAGTGTGATGCTTGTTAAATGTGGTGAGAAACATCCATGTTGATGTGTAATATGCGAATAATACCAATTTCTTTACTGCTAACCTGTTGGTAAAAAATCACATGTTTTCCAACGTAATGTCTGTAATATCCTGACTTGATGTTATCGCATTTACGTCCGGTATTTGGTGATTTTGCCAATAATTGAAATGCTGAATCTATTTTTTCCAGGTAGTCATTCCTTTGTTCAATTCCCCAATTTTTTTTGGTGTAAATTGCAATATTTATCAAATCTTCTTTGGCTTTTGTGGTGAGATAAAAATTCATTCTTGGTTGTCGAGTTCTTTTTTTAGTGAGGAAAGAGAATATTTGGTTTTGCCGCTTTTTTCACCATCAGAGAGGTTTTTTCTTAAAGCTGCCAGTTTAATTTCGCGTTCTTCCAACAATCTCAATCCGGCGCGAATAGTTTCGCTTGCCGAGCCATATTGGCCCAAACTTACTTGCTGAGTAATAAATTCATCGAAGTGCTTTCCAAGGGTGACGCTGGTATTTTTTTGCATAGTTGCTTAAGTGAATAATATTATCTATTGGTATTGTTTAAAAAATTTATCACAGCAAAAAGCAAGAAATTTTTTAGAAAGTGTCTGACAATTTTTCTTGGTATTTTTCCATCTCTTGACAACAAGCTTTGTATCTCTAGCTTGCGCGCCCCTTAATTTTTTACTTTTCTTAAAATTACAAACAAACTTACAAACATGACTACAGAAATGACATTGTCGATCATCAAGCCTGATGCGACTGAAAGAAACTTGACTGGTGCAATCAATTCAAAATTTGAAGCTGCTGGCCTTAAAATTGTGGCGCAAAAAAGAATGCAACTTTCTGAAGCAATGGCTGGAGAATTTTATGCCGTACATAAAGAACGCCCATTTTACAACGATTTAGTTAAGTTTATGACTTCTGGTCCAGTTGTGGTGCAAGTTTTAAAAGGCGCTAATGCTGTTTTGAAAAATCGCGAAATTATGGGCGCAACAAACCCTGCAAATGCTGATGCCGGAACAATTCGTAAAGAGTTCGCTCTTTCAATTGAAGCCAACTCAGTTCACGGTTCTGACAGTTTAGAAAATGCTAAAAATGAAATTGCATTCTTCTTCGCTGGTTACGAGATCGTTGAATAGTTGATTTGCTGAAAATTCAAAAAAAGGCGCGTCCTGAAAAAATCGGGGCGCGCCTTTTTTTTTGTAAAAATTTTGATTTGTGACAGTCTCTAAATTTACGCCGCCATTTTTAAGCGTAAATTTTTCAGCATATCCTCAACCATTTTTGTTAAATCATATTCCACTTGCCAGCCCCATTGTTGACGAGAAGCCGAATCATCAATTGAGCGCGGCCAACTATCGGCAATGTTTTGACGGAAGTCAGGAGCGTAATCAATTTTAAAATCTGGAATATGTTTTTGAATTTCGGCGGCAAGTTCGGCACAAGAAAAGCTGATGCCGGCAAAGTTGAAATTGCTGTGATTTTTTAATTTAGAAAAATTGGTTTCAGCCAGTTGAATAGTGCCGCGAATGGCATCTGGCATATACATCATGGGCAGCACAGTATCTGCTTTTAAAAAACAGCTGTAAGATTTTTTCTTCAGTGCTTCGTAAAAAATTTCTACCGCATAATCAGTGGTTCCGCCACCAGGAAGAGTTTTGTAGCTGATTAATCCTGGGTAACGAATTCCTCTCACGTCAATGCCAAATTTGGCAACGTAATATTCGCAAAGCATTTCACCAGCGGCTTTGGTCAAGCCATACATGGTTTTTGGCAAGATTATGGTTTCTTGCGGAGTATTGTCGCGTGGCGTTTCTGGACCAAAAACTGCGATTGAGCTGGGGCAGATTATTTGTTTAACGCTCAGTTCTCGAGCAACTTCTAAAACATTGTGCAGACCAGTCATGTTAACATCCCAGCACAGGTTGGGATTTTTTTCACCGGCGGCAGAAAGGATGGCGGCTAAGTGATAAATCACTTTAATGTCGTGTTTTTTTACAATCTCGGCAAGGCGCGGTTTGTCTAATACGTTAAGAGTTTCGTAAGGTAAAAATTCGGCTGCAGGTGCGTCAAGCTTTACGTCAGAAGTAACGACATTTGAAGCGCCATAAATTTTTTTAAGAGCAAAAGTAAGTTCAGAGCCAATTTGGCCCAACGCGCCGGTGACAAGTATTTTCATTATTTTTTAGTCTTATGAGACTGTCTCAAATCAAAATTTTCTAAGAAGTTTTTGTGATTCAAATTTTTTTGAAAGGTAAGCGTACCTAGATGTACGTGCGTTTCAAAAAAATTTGAATTGCGAAAAATTCGACGAAAAGTTTGATTTGCGACAGTCTCCTTATTTACTCTACCAAAAAGGTGATAGATTTTAAATATTCGCTTTCTTTCAAAGCTGGATTAACTGGATGGTCAAAGCCTGCGCCGAAGCTGCGGATTAATTTTGCTTTGCGATTTGCTTTGCGCAATCCGTTGTTGGCAGCGGCGATTAGATCGGCCAAAGAGGCGTTGTGTGAGCAAGATGCTAACATCAAAATGCCATTTGCTTTAAGAGTTTTTGCGGCAAGTCGCACTAATTTCTCGTAAGCTTTTAAACCAACAGCAAAATCTTTTTTCGATTTTACGAAAGCTGGCGGATCAAGAACAATGATGTCGAAACGTTTCTTTTGAAATTCGGGATCGTCCAAAGCTTCCACAACTTTATTACAAAGAATCTCTGGAGTTTCGTTGAAATTATTTAGAGCTAAATTTTTCTGCAAATAAGTTAAAGCTGGTTCGGAAGAATCAATGAAAGTTACAGATTTAGCGCCGTTTTTTAAGGCATTTAAACCAAAACCGCCAACGTAAGAAAAGGCGTCAAGCACGTCACAATCTTTGGCCAGTGATCCAATAAATTGACGATTATTTCTTTGGTCAAAAAACCAGCCTGTCTTCTGTCCGTTTTTTACATTGACCAAAAATTTTAGACTATTTTCTTCAATCTCAATTTCTTCGCCAACTTGGCCGCGAATCTCTTTGGTGTAGAGTTCAAGATTTTCAAACTTTCTTGATTCAACATCATTGCGGAAAATAATTTTGGCATCGGGGAAGATTTTTTCCAAAGCTGAAGTTAAAACTGGTGAAAGTTTTTCCATGCCGGCGGTTGAGATTTGGCAAGATAAAACATCGCCAAAGCAGTCAATAACAAGACCTGGCAAGCCATCGGCTTCAGAATGAATTAAGCGGTAAAAAGGTTTATCGTAAAATTTATCACGCAGAGTTTTGGCGCTAATAATTTTTTTGACAAAAAAATCTTCATTAATTTCTTCTTTGGCATCGTAAGTTAAAATGCGTCCGGCAATCAAGCTGTGAGGGTTGAAATAGGCGAGGGCGAATGGTTCATCTTTTTTAATTTGCACCTCAACTATTTGGCCTTTTTCTAAAGTTTTTAGTTCAGCAAAATTTTCAATTTCATTAGAAAAAATCCAAGGATGACCTTGAGTAATACGCAGCTCTTTGCGGTGAATGATGCGTAATTTGGGATAGTTAGAGGTCATTTGAATGTTTTAAAATTATTGTTGAGAGCGAGTTGAAGTGAGTGTTCCAGATAGTTTGAATGATGCGATTGGTGTAAAATTAGGAGCGGGTGCTCTATCTTGTCCAAGTGTAATTTCAACTTTGTGACTTGATTTATATTGTCCACCTTCTGGGTTTTCTAAACCCAAAGCATTTTTAAGTTTTTCATTTTTGCCGTCGTTAAATAGCTCTGCATCAAAAGTGCAGTTAGAAAAATATTTAGGATGAAGTGATTTCTTATCAGTGGGCAATGTGCAACCAGCGCCAAAGTGACAGTTGGCAAATCTGGTCATAAAAGCGCCACTAAGATCAACTCCAACAAAATTTTTATCTGCGTATTTTTCGAACTTATGTTCTTTTTTGTCTTCAAATCCAAGAGAGTCTTTAGTTACTTCAGCCTTATAGTTAGGTTTTTCACGTTCTTTTTCCTTCACCGCAGATTGAATTGCTTTCGACAGAGTGCTTGCGGCGGCATAATCGAGAATTTCTACTTTTTCTTCCGTGGAGAGATTTGTAGTCGTATCTGGCTGTGCAGGATCAACTTTTGACTTCGTTAAAACATCCAATATTCCACCTGACTTCTTTTTAGCAGCCTCCATTACAGAAATAGCAGTACCATCAGATTCAGCTGTTAATGAAGCATTTTTTTCTAGTAAAAATTTTTTTTGTGATTCTGTGAATTCTGCGAACGGATCGTTATCTTTAGTTTTAATGGTGGTTTTAGAAACAATAATTTCTTTAATCCAATCGTTCGATTTTCTTTTGTAAGATTCCTCAGTTAAAGAATCTTGTATAGTTAGTTTTCCAGCTCCCAAATTAGTATTTGGTTTTGCTATATTAGGCATTTCCTCGGATACGGCAGAACTTTTCCCATCCTTTAAAAATTCTTTGAAGTATTGATGAAAATAATACGGAGCTAACTCTGCTAGGTTTTCTTTATAGGTGCGAAGGTTTGGTGGAGCACCTTCGGATGTAATCAAGTTGGCTATTAATTTGCTATAATGCTCTATAAATTTTTTATTTAGAAATTGGTCTTTGATTGAATCATTATTTTGCAGTAGAGGAGTTATAACCATTATTTCTAAACCTTGTAATCTCAACTCATCTCTCGAGTAAGTAGCTTGTTCTGAAAAAAAGCAATTGTTCCACGACCCGTTACCATCAGTGAAACTAGCATTAGTAATCATCTCCCAAATTGCTTCGTTAGGTTTGCTGCCAATAAGATGAAGTTTAGATAAAATATACTGGTGTCTTTTTTTTACTTCTTCTTCTTCTCCCTCCGACAACCATTGTTTAACGATGGCTTGCAAAGCTTCTTTGCTATAGTCTTTAGGAGATGTAATATCCATCTTAACGCTTCTTTGTAACAAAGCTGGGCTGATTTGGCTTCGTCCTTCTAGGTCGGAAGAATTTATACTGGAAATTAGCATAAATCCTGGTTTGACTTTTTCCGTGCCAGCTCCATCTGGGTTTTTGCCTGTGAGAGCATCATTTAAAATTTTTTCAAGACCATTTTCAAGGCAGCTGTTTATTTCATCAATCCAAACAGCATTTCCTTCCTTATAAGCCTGAATTATTATTCTTTTTTTCGTTTCTTCATCCCATCCTGCTTTGATGCTGTAACAAACTCTTTTTTGGTTTGGTTCTGGGTTCTCATTTTCAACAACATCAATACCTTTGTAATTCAGAACTGCTTTGATCATCTCACTTTTTCCAGCGCCAGATTGGCCCTCGAAAATAACTGCATTAAGACCCATACCTTTAGGAAAAAAGCCTTCGCGTTGTAAATTTCTAGCATCAAGCGAGTTAATTAATGCTGTTTCTATTTCCCTAGTTGATTCAGTTGATAGATATGTAGCAGTTACAATTTTATGATCCGGATTCTCCGGCTGTGTCATTAACAGTCCTTTTTTCTTAGCTTCTTCAATGATTAACTGCATCACATCTTCTTGTAGTTTGCGTGCAGTTTGGGGTTTTCCATCTTCATCTTTTGTAAGTTTATACTTTTCTACTAGCTCTTTGCATAGAGCTTTAAAATCTTGTTCATTTGGATAAAGAATTTTTACACCGTCTTTATACAACGAATCTTTAAGGATTTTTTCGTAAATATAACTAGTGGGAAAGTCTTTTAGTTCGATGGTTTGAACTGTGTCGCCTTCAAAAAGTTTTTGCTCAAATCTTCCTCCTCCAAAACCAGCGGGGTTACAGGCGAAAACTACTTTATGATCTTTGCTAACTGGGTGAAATTTTCCCTTGAAGAAAATTTGACGCTCTTTTTCTTTTTCTCCGAATGGATTAATCAAAGGTGATAAGAAGGTGAAATGATAATTTTCAATATTTGATTCATCGATAAAGAGTATTTTCTTTTTTCCGCTTTTAGACGGAGCAGCCCAATCTGAAATATCGCCAGAAAAGTCGGTAATCTCGTAGTCGCTTTGTTCGTTGCGAAATTCTTTTAGCAAACTGCTTTTTCCAACCCCACTTGGACCCATCAATCTCACCATCTGATTTTTGGCAACTGCGTCAATGAAAAGATTCTTCCTATCCGTTAAGAAATCATCAGACTTTTCTTTGGAATTTTCTTCAGCTTCATAAGACAAGTTGTAATTGTCTGTATTTTCTACAATTTGTGGAATTCCAGTCCCAGCATCACTCACATTTACTTGGTAAGATTCTTTTCCAAGCCATTGTAATGGCGGATATGGTTGATCTCTTTTTATCTCAGAATCTTCAATAACCAGAGTTAAATTTTTATATTGTTCATCAAATAAAATTGGCTCAAGCATTTGCAAAAATTCTGGTGAGAATTGACCTTTTAAAACGATTTTCCCCCCGGCTGCTAGTTTGTTTTGAAATTCAGTTGCTTCAGTTTTGCCTGGAAGGCCAAGCAAATCTTGAATCAGAATATCTTCGGCTCCCAAAATAATAATGTCTTGATTGGTTATTTGGAGTTGGTCAACAGCCGCGTTCGTATTATTACTGACTATGATTTGAACTTGAGGTTTGGTTGAGACTTGGGTTGTAGGTTTGCTTGCGGTCGTAGGTCTAGCTTCTTTTTCTTGTGCGTTGCAGGTGGTTTTGTCTTTTAAAAATTCAGGAATGTTAACCCCGACACCCAACTCTATGTCTAGAGAAGTATATCCTTCTTTTAAAGATTCATTAAGCAGAAGAAACCAATGATAATCTTTTAAACCATCTTTTAAGGGCTTTTTTATATAAAGTTTTTTAGATTTATTGTCAGAATTAGTACCTTCATTTATAGTGCGTGATAAATTAAGTTTGATGTGGTGATTTTCCGTTTTTGTCGGATTATTAAAAAGATCTTCTTCGCTATTGGGTGAAGTTATGGTAAGTGTATTATAATCTTCACCAAAGATCTCAGGGTAACGACTATTATAAAAGTCACTCTCCTTCTTTTTTAAATTGTCGCGTTCTGCTTTCTCTGCGATTTCAAATTTTTCACGTAGATTTTCTAATTTCGAACCGTTGTTATAATATGCTGTCCAAGCATCTGATGTATCTGCAGTAAGATCAGAATCTGCTGCAATTTTGTTATATTCTTGATTAAGTTCTTGAGCTTGTCTGTTATGTGAATCTTTCAATGAAAACAAGCTTACGACATCACTACCATACATTAAGTACTCTTGGTCACTGCGGCAGCGAGCTGGCATTTTTATTGTAGGGGCCAACTTCAAATCAAGCTCTACATTTTTTTCTGCCGCTTTCGCCATCAGTCGAAGCCATTGACTATCACTTAATGGTGAGCTGATGAAAAGTTTTAAGCTATTGTTTTCGGGAAGATGTTTGGAAAAAAGCGTTTCAAAGGTTTGAGAATTTATTATACTACGATCTTTTTCGTCTGGATCAAAATACTGATTTTCCGCGATAGTTTGCTTTGGTAAATCAAGATCCAATCTTTCTGTCGGTTTGTCTATAATAGCGTTAATAGCGTTGAGTTTAGAATGATAATTATTGTCTGCAGAAAGATTAATTTCAAAACCATGAAAATATAGATGTCTTGTGTAAAAGATTTTTCTGAGTTCTTGCTTGAATGAATGAAGATCAAAATCAGCTGGTACGTCTGTAAAACGAAAATTATTGCTGTTATTATTCGCCACAAGACTCTTTACAAGATCGCTTTGTTCCCATGTTGTTTGGCCATCTTTTTGGACAATTTTACCATAAATTGCCTCCTTCCAATTTCTGCAATTTGCGAGTGTTATTTTAACAATATTATCAGTATTGGTGGAAGAAGTTATTGTATTCTCAACATTTTGAAGATCGACTTTTCCAGGTGTCTGGTCACCAGCAGAAAGAGTAGAAGTAAGTGTGGTTTGATGTCTTGATATAAAAGATTCGTCTACAGATGCCGCATCAATCAAACTAATTATTTTTAGGTTATCTGGTATTGTAACATTGGAATTAATTTTTCCTTTTGGATCAAGAATACTGTTGAGCGACAACCTTTGATTGGGAGAAAAATTGGACCAATTAATCAACAAAATCGGAGGTTTTTTTGCGCTAGAACTTTTGCAAGCTTCAAGAAATTTGCCAAGATTACCATTTTCATTAAAGGAGATTTGCCCATCTTCGGAAATGATAAGTTGCTTATTATCTAGAAAGAAATCATCGGGACTGTTGATATAGAAAAACAATCTATCTGCTGTCTTTGCTTTTTTAATAAATAGACAAGCGTGTGAGTTGATCTGGTCTGCATGTGTAACTTTAACTAAGTTTCTTTGTTTTTGACCATCAACTATCTCACCAACAAATTCGGTACCGTTATTCTTAACGTTAGTATAATTCTTTGCTAATATGAATTTTGCTGCTTCCCGTTTCGACAAAGCCTCTCTGACAAACGGTTTGGGCACTTCTCCTTCAAAGTGACCTCCAAAAGAGTGAGTACTTTTAACTGCTTTGGCATTATCTGGTATATTGTGATCAACTATTTGTTGTCTTTGATGCTTGACTAATTGGCCAATTATCAAAATGTCATCCTGGGTGTTTCCTAATACTTGGGATAAAGTTTTGTTTAAGACGCTAAGTTGTTGTGGAGTGTATTTTATGTCAGATTTTTTTGAATTATCAGATTCATCGATCAGATCGGAAAGATTAAGATTGCATGATTCTTCCTCAAAGGTATCAGAGTCAGTATAACTATCTGGAGTTCCAAGATTAGATGAATTAGGAGAAAATTTTGTGATTCTCCCTTTTGTAACTTTATAAAAAATAGGTGTTTTGTTTTTTACATCTACCTTTAGAACGACTGAAAAGCCCTCATCTATATATTCTTCTAGAGATTTTAGAATTAGAGCCTTTTTTTCACTTGGTGATCCATAAACAGAGTCGGAAAAATCATTTCCTAAATATACCAAAACTTTCTTCTTTGGAGGACGTACTGTGGTATCAGTTCCTTCAAAATCCCTATTGATCGGATCATAACTAGCATTTCGTAGAATATGGCGTCTGGTGTTTGTCGGGATATTGTAAATTAAGTGATTAGGTCTGGTCATGATTGATTTTAGAGGATGTTAAATTTGGTTAAACATTTTTAATAAATCGGAAACTGTTCGCAAAGTGTTTTCACTTCGGCTTTGACTTTTTCTTCCAAAGCTTTGTTGCCTTCTTCACCATTTTTAACGAAGCCTTCCAAAACGTCGCAGATCATATTTCCTATACGATCAAATTCTTTTTCTTTAAAGCCTCGAGTTGTGCCGGCGGAAGTGCCAAATCTTAATCCTGAAGTTACGAAAGGTGAGCGTGGATCGTTGGGAATGGCGTTTTTATTGCAGGTTAGGCCGGCGCGTTCCAGAACTTTTTCGGCTTCTTTGCCGGTTAAAGTTTCAAGTGGTGTTAAGTCAACCACCATCAAGTGGCAATCAGTTCCGCCAGTGGTGATTTTTAATCCGCGTTTCACTAAAACTTCGGCTAAAACTTTGGCATTAGCCACAACTTGTTTAGCATAAGTTTTAAACTCTGGGCGCAAAGCTTCAGCAAAAGCCACGGCTTTGGCGGCGATAACATGCATTAAAGGTCCGCCTTGCAATCCTGGAAAAACGGCAGAGTTAATTTTTTTCGCCAACTCTTCGTTGTTGGTCAAAATCACACCACCTCTTGGGCCGCGTAAAGTTTTGTGAGTTGTGGAAGTGACGATGTCGGCAATTCCAACTGGACTAGGATAAATTCCGGCAGCAACCAAGCCGGCAACGTGAGCCATATCCACCATCAACAAAGCGCCAACTTCATCGGCAATTTTTTTGAAGCGTGACCAGTCAACAATACGCGGATAAGAAGAAATTCCGGCAACGATTAATTTTGGTTTATGTTCGCGAGCCAAGCTTTCCATGTGGTCGTAATCAATAAGGCCGTCATCCAAGCGAATTCCATATTGTACCGATTTAAACCACATGCCAGAAATGGTGCGCTGCGCGCCGTGAGTTAAATGTCCGCCAGCGGCTAAAGACATTCCTAAAATAGTGTCTCCCGGTTGCAGAAGTGCCAGATAAACTGACAAGTTAGCCGAAGCGCCAGAGTGCGGTTGTACGTTAGCAAATTTAGCACCGAAAAGTTGGCAAAGCCTGTCGATTGCTGCTTGCTCAACTTCATCAGAAAATTCACAACCACCGTAATAACGTTTAGCTGGATAACCTTCGGCATATTTATTGGTAAAGATTGAACCTTGAGCTTCAAGAACTGCGCGGCTGACAATATTTTCAGAAGCGATCAGTTCGATCTGATATTTTTGACGATCAAGTTCATGGTTGATTGATTTAGCGATTGCTGGGTCAGAGTCTTTAAGAGAAGAAGAGAAGAAGGTCATTGGTTAGAAGGTTTGTTTAAGTTAAAAAAATTGTTGATTTTGTTTTTAAGATTAACACGATGATTTCCATCACGATAGAGGGGATTATCCGAAGGGTTTTGTCCCGAGGAAGACGCCCCTCGCAGAAAAGGTTATCTTAAAGAAAATTCTTTAAGATAACCTTTTTTTATGCGCGCTTTTCCAGTTTGCTTCTCAAACCATTTAAAAAACATACCTTATTTTGGCGCTCAAATTCTTTAAATAGAATCGAATATTTCTTCTGGTTTGGAACTATAATACGTTCCAATTTTTTATTTTTTTCTAAATAATCAACCAGACAGTGAAAATCACCGTCTCCGCTGATAATCACTGCTTTATCATAGCTCTGATATTCAATCATTGAATGCAAAACCAGTTCAGCATCGACATTACCTTTGATGCTTCCATCTTTAAGAATCAAGGTGTGCTTAAAAATTATTTTATATCCTGCTTTTCGCAGTTCAGCATAAAGATGTTTATTTTCCGGCAAATAACCGATGAATAAATATGCTTCTTTTATTGCAAAACGGTCACGCAGATAAATATAGAACCTTGCAAAATCAAGCTTCCAACCCTGGTTTCTAATGCCAAGATTGAGATTTTGACTGTCGATAAAAGCAAAGTTATTCCCTGAAATTTTCATGTGGTATAAATGATGTTTGGTGTTTGTTGGTGATTATTTATTGCTTAAAATTTATTGCCTAAACTCCAAATTTATTAAAATTAATTCTCTCCTCAACTTTTGAAATCAAGTTCTCAGCCAAGTCACTTTTTTCGCTGAGTAAACTTTTGACAAAGCCCTTTTTAGCGCTGATATTTACGATCTCAACTTTATCGCCGAACTTTTCTTTCATTTTGCTTCTCATATCGGAAACTGCATCAACTAAGCCTAGTTGAGCAGATTTTTTGCCGGACCAGAAAGCGCCGGTAAAAATTTTGTCATTTAGGAATTCTTCATCTCCTTTGAGTTTTTCGCCGCGGCGTGATTTGACCAAATCTTTAAAGCCTTCAAAAATATCGCGCTGACAATCTTTTAAGATTTCGATATTTTCATCTTGCTGCGGCATAAATGGATCAAGGATGGATTTGTTTTTGCCTTCGGTGTAAACGCGGCGTTCAACTCCCAGTTTTTTGATGGTCTCAACAAAACCAAAACCAGAAAAAATTACACCGATTGAGCCAATGATTGAAGAATTATGGGCATAAATTTCATCTCCTGCCAAAAGCAACCAATATCCGCCTGAGGCAGCAACGTCTTGGGCAAAGCTGTAAACCGGAATTTTTTTCTCTGAAGATAGTTCGCGAATATAGTTGTAAATCAGTTCCGATTGTACCGGAGATCCGCCGGGAGAGTTGATTGCCAGCGCCACAGCTTTAACATTTTTCATTTCAAAAGCGCGTTTCAAAAGCGGTTCGATATTTTGCATATTCAAACCTGAATCCAGTTTTGAATCTTTACCGATCACGCCGTGAAGATTGACGCATGCTACCAGTGGATTTGTTTTGCGGCGTAGAATTTTTTTAAAGCATTTTTTAATCAGGCAGTTGCTCATCTTGATGTTGGTTGAAGATTGAAAATTTTTTGACAGTGAATTCTTTGCGAGAAAATCTTTTCCAGTAGTTGTGCAGACAAAAACTCAAAAAACAAAGTAAAATAATAATGATTGAAAGCCACAATCCTTGCGGTCCGCAATATTTTATGATAAAGCCGGTGATAAAAAGACCGCAAATATTGCCGATGAGACCAATTCTGGCGAAGGCGCTGTTCACGGCAAGACGTTGCGATGGTTTATATTGTTCATTAATTAAAACCAGTGCTGGAAGCCTGATTCCAACCAGAGCACCAAACATTAAAAATAACAGACTTTCGATCTTGGCCAGATCATGGCTGAAGAAAAGCATTATAGCGAAGGTTAAGGCGCAAAATGCTGAGAACATCATCATCAGTCGGCGATTAAAAATATCGGCTAAATATCCAATCGGGATTGAGAAAATGGTACCGAATAAAAGTACGGAGAGCAGCAGCGAAGCTTGTTCTATCGACATGCCGATTCTCAAACCATAAATAATCAAAAAAGTGCTTGAAGAAGACATGGCATAACTTGCGGCAAAGCTGGCAAACATGATCTTTGGTGAGTTTGTGATATAGCGCCAAATAGTTATTTTTGTTTCTTCACGTAGATTGGCATTGACGTTGCTCAGGCGTGATAAAGGCAATATGGACAGCACATAAAAAAAGCTGGCCAGAACAAATGAAATGAAACCGTCGGAAGTTTTAAGGAAGTTTAACAAAATCGGGCCCAGGCAGTTACCGATCGTAAGCAACATTGAACCAATTGAAATAATAAAAACACGAATTTGAGCTGGAGCTAAATCAATCATGATGGTGTTGCGAGTTACTGTGCAAACGAAGAATGAAATTCCCAAAACGAAGATTACCAACAGCCATAAACTATAGCTGATATAAAAATAGGCTAAGAGCGAAAATATTGCTGAGACGATTGATCCGATATAAATGGTTTTGATCAATCCAGCTTTGCGACCAACTGCTGGCAAAAAACGTGAAAAAAGAACGCCAGCACCAATCTGAGTGGCGGTTGAAAGCGACATTAATATTTCGTTTTTAACGTGAAGTTCGAGCTTGAGAGCGATCATCACCATCAAAATTCCATAGCCGATGGCGGATAAAAATATGGAAGAAAAAATTGCTGACAGGTCGCGAAATAAGTTTTTATTCCAGTTTGGTTGAGCTTCTGGTTGTAAGGGTAGGGCAGAAAGGTCAGAATCGACGATGTCGTAAGTTCGGGTGGGAATTTCGCGTTTAAAGTGGAAGAACATGAAATTTTAGGAGGAGAATGAAATTCTTGAGTCAGCTATCCACCGCTAGATGTGGCGGATAGCTGACTCAAGTTGTTTTTATTTTAGTTCTCTAACGTCAGTCAAATGTCCCATAACTGCCGCCGCCGCAGCCATTGCCGGGCTTAAAAGATGAGTGCGACCACCGCGACCCTGACGTCCTTCAAAGTTACGATTGGAAGTGGAAGCGCAACGTTCGCCAAAATCCAGTTTATCAGCGTTCATAGCTAAACACATGGAACATCCAGGTTCACGCCATTCAAAACCAGCAGCGGTAAAAATTTTATCCAAACCTTCTTTTTCGGCTTGTTCTTTCACCAAACCTGAACCGGGAACAACCATGGCCAGTTTGATATTTTTTGCGATATGGCGGCCATCAAGAATTTTGGCGGCTTCGCGGAAATCTTCGATACGTCCGTTAGTACAAGAACCGATAAAAACCTTATCAATCACGATTTCAGACAAAGGTGTTCCAGCCTTTAATCCCATATATTCTAAAGATCGGGCTACAGCTTCTTGTTTGCCTTTATCAGAAAAACTTGCGGCGGCAGGAACTTTGTCGGTAATGGATAACACATCTTCCGGACTGGTTCCCCAGGTAACTTGTGGTGCAATTTCTTCAGCTTTTAGGTGCAGTTCTTTATCATATTTAGCGCCAGCATCTGATTGAAGAGAGTTCCAATATTGTACAGCTTTTTCCCAATCTTGCGCTTTTGGAGCAAGTGGACGACCTTTTAAATATTCATAAGTTTTTTGATCAGGAGCAATCAAGCCGGCGCGGGCACCAGCTTCGATAGACATGTTGCACACTGTCATGCGACCTTCCATCGACAAGTCGCGAATAGCGCTGCCAGCATATTCAATAACGCATCCGGTAGCACCGGCAGTGCCGATTTTGCCGATAACGGCCAAAGTAATGTCTTTAGCGGTAACGCCTTGACCCAATTTACCTTCAACTTTCACCAAAAAGTTTTTGGCTGGTTTTTGGATTAAAGTTTGAGTTGCTAAAACATGTTCAACTTCAGAAGTGCCAATACCAAAGGCTAGAGCGCCGAAAGCGCCGTGAGTTGAAGTGTGAGAATCACCGCAAACTATGACCATGCCTGGTTGTGTTAAACCTTGTTCCGGGCCTACGATGTGGACGATACCCTGCTTTTTATCATCAAGATCAAAATATTTTATGCCGAATTCGCGGCAGTTTTTTTCCAAAGTTTCAACCTGAATGCGTGAGGTGGTATCTTTAATACCGGAAGTACCATGACCGCGATCGGCGGTTGTGGTTGGCACGTTATGATCAGCAACTGCCAAATGAGCTTCTGGTCTTCTGGGTTTTCTTTTGGCGATGCGCAAACCTTCAAAAGCTTGTGGCGAAGTTACTTCATGAATTAACTGGCGATCAACATAAATAACCTGTGAAGAACCGTCATCAGAAACTAAATGTAAGTCCCAGATTTTATCGTAAAGAGTTTTTGGCGTAGAAGAATTTGTTGAAAAGTTAGTCATAGTATCCTTTGGAAAAGTTAAGAGATGAGATGCCGCTAAGATTTGCGAGGTTTTTATTTTTTTGCAAGTTACTTGTACTTCACTTGCCAAAAAAATATCGTAACTTTAAGCTGCGGCAAAATTTTTTCTAAAAAACTTCCCCTTAAAATATAAATAAAACATGGCTGGACATTCGCAGTTTGCAAATATCAAGCATCGCAAAGGTGCGCAGGATGCAAAAAAAGCAAAAAGATTTACCAAAATTTTGCGTGAGATTTCTGTCGCAGCTAAGACTGGCCAGCCTGATCCCAGCTTTAATCCACGCTTGCGTAATGCCATTATCGATGCCCGCACTAACAACATGCCAAAAGACCGCATTGATGCGGCGATTAAGAAGGCTACCAGTGATGCCGGTGGAGAAAATTTTGAGGCCATCCGTTATGAAGGATACGCCCCTGGTGGTATTGCTATTATCGTGGAAGCTTTGACTGATAATCGCAACAGAACTGCTTCAGAAGTGCGTAGCATTTTTACCAAAGCCGGAGGTGCTCTGGGAGAAACTGGTTCGGTTGGTTTTATGTTTGATCATGTCGGTGTTATTCAGTTTGATGCTAAGGTTTCCGGTGAAGAACAGATGTTTGAAATGGCTTTGGAAGCCGGTGCCAGAGAAGTTGAGTCTTCTGACGAGTTGCATGTTGTGATTACTAGTATTGAGGATTTTGCTGTAGTGCGTGATGTTTTAATCGAAAAATTGGGCGATCCACTTTCGGCAAAACTGGACTGGAAAGCTAAAAATGCCATGATGGTTTCTGATCTTGAACAAGCACAAAAGTTAATGAAAATGATTGATGCGCTGGAAGATTGTGATGATGTGCAGATGGTGACTGGTAACTATGTTTTTACTGACGAAATTTCTACTAAACTTTAATAAAACAACTTCATGACTAAGGATAATTCAAATATTTCTGATACAGCAAATAATTCTGTTCCTGCGGTTGCCGCAGATAAAGACAAAGATCAGTTCAAATCTTACGGGGTTGGTGAAAATCTTGAACAAGATGAATCTAAAGACTCTAAGGACTCGAACAAAAAGGATTCGTTTGGGGAAAATTTGATGTCACAGATGCGAGATGAGATGAAAGAAAATCCCGAAATAGAGAACATAGTTATCGCGATAAAAGTTGATGATATCAAAAAAGCATCTCAAGCAGGCGATACGTCCAAGGTTAAGGCTGAAAAAATCACTACTTTCAAGGATGGTACAAAAATTACTGAGGAAATAGAGGTTGAAATGTCTCCAGAACAGGCTCAAGACATTATAAATGGGATAGAAAAAAACAAAGGTCAGGGTAAGGATTCAGAAAAAAGTTCTGAGAAAGATTCTGAAAAAGATTCTGAGAATAAAGATATAAAAAATTACGTGTTGGATGTGGTGGCAGCTATAAGAGGAAATGGTGGTCATAGCTCCGATAGCGCCGATGTTGATGGTAACAAACATCTTCATGATAAAGAAGAGGATAATTCTTTGGGACGTTAAGTTGCTCGCAATAATCCAAAAATAACTAAATCTTAAAAAATGAAAAATATCGAAATCACGCCGCAACTGGTTAAAGATCATAATATTACCGAAAGCGAATATCAGAAGGTTCTAGAAATTTTGGGACGTACGCCAACCATCACTGAGTTGGGAATTTTTTCGGCGATGTGGTCGGAACATTGTTCTTATAAATCAACCAAGAAGCATCTTAAAACCATGCATACTAAAGCGCCGTGGGTTATTTGCGGACCTGGTGAGAATGCTGGCGTGATTGATATTGGCGATGGTCAAGCGGTGGTATTTAAGATGGAAAGTCACAACCATCCGTCATTTATTGAGCCTTATCAAGGTGCAGCAACCGGTGTTGGTGGTATTTTGCGTGACGTATTTACCATGGGTGCGCGCCCGATTGCTAACTTAAATGCACTGCGTTTCGGCGATATTAATCATGCAAAAACCAAACAGCTGGTTAACGGTGTGGTGCACGGCATTGGTGGTTATGGTAACTGTGTTGGTGTGCCAACGGTTGCTGGTGAGGTGACTTTCGATAAAAGTTATAACGGTAATATTATCGTTAATGCGATGACTGTTGGCTTGGCAGATGCCAACAAAATCTTCTATTCAGCGGCTTCACAGGTTGGTGCTAGTGTAGTTTATGTGGGATCAAAAACTGGACGTGATGGCATTAATGGCGCAGTGATGGCGTCTGATGAATTTAAAGAAGGTGATGAAGATAAACGTCCAACAGTGCAGGTTGGTGATCCTTTCACTGAAAAGCTGGTGTTAGAAGCTTGTATGGAGTTGATGCAACAAGATGCAATCTTGTCGATTCAAGATATGGGAGCAGCTGGTTTGACTTCTTCTTCTTTCGAGATGTCTGGTAAAGGTGGTACTGGAATTGAGCTCAATTTAGAAAAAGTTCCACAACGCGAAACCGGCATGACACCTTATGAAATCATGCTTTCTGAGTCGCAAGAGCGTATGTTGATGATCTTAAAACCAGAGAAAGAAGAGTTGGCCAAAGCAATCTTTGAGAAATGGGGATTAGATTTTGCAGTGATCGGGATTGTTACGGATACTGGACGAGTGGTGATTAAAATGAACGGTGAAGTTTATGCTGATATTCCGTCAGCTCCTTTATCTGAAGAAGCCCCTGAATATGATCGCCCGTGGGTTTAAAGCGGCAGCGCAGCTGCAAAAATGACCTAAACGGTCATTTTTAGCTTTAAACGGGCTAAGGAGCGAAGCGACGCGAGCCCTGGCGTGAGTCGTCTTCTAGCGAAGCTAGAAAAGCGACGAAGCGTGTTTAGCCGAGCGCAGCTGCAAAAATGACCTAAGGAGCGAAGCGAGCGAGCCCTGGCGTGAGTCGTCTTCTAGCGAAGCTAGAAAAGCGACGAAGCGTGTTTAGCCGAGCGCAGCTGCAAAAATTACCTAAAGAAGGAATGAGGAGCGGACAGTTCTGACTTTCATTTTCCGTCGCAATTTTTCCTCAAAAACACAGTTTGGTATAGTAATCAATAAAGTTTGTTATGGGAAAAAAAGATACATCAAAGCCAGTGTCAGAAAGAGTACAACGCTTTTTGGATTCTCTAAAAGAAAGACCGGTCGTAAAAAGGCGTAGCAGTTTTACATTTAATGAGGTTCAACCATTCGCTCTTAGCGAAGCAGAGTTGGAAGAAAGAAGACAAAACTTTTTGAAGGTTAATGAGCGGCGCAGTAGGCCTTATCAAGAAATAAAAAATGAGGAGAGTGAAAAAGATAAGCTAAAAAAAGAAGAGTTAGAGAAAAGAAAGTTGGAAAGAAAACAGCAAAAGAAAAAAAAGCTAGAAGAAGAAAAACTTCTTAAAAACCCTGTTTTGGAGACAGCAGTTTTGTCTGAGCAATCGGACAAAAAAGATGGCAAAAAGATTGGTGGTAAAGAATTTGCCTTGCCAAACGTTGTAGAAAAAGAGAATAAAAATAGAAAATTGACACAGCAGAAAAGTGGGTCAGATCAATCTAAAAATGTGGTGCCACAGCAAGAAGTTAGTGAGAGTAAAGATAAAAAAACTGCAGTGAAGCAAGAATCTAAGAAGCCTGTTAGAGCGCAAAAAAATTCAAAACCAAGTTCTAAAAGTGGCGGCAAAAAATCTCTTACTGTCGATGATGACTTTGATGATATATTGTTGGAATTTGAGCGAGAAAACGAGCGGCAGATTGAAGAATATAAAAAAGACGTATTGCCACAAATTTTGCAGAAATATTCTGTACCTTTTGATCCGGTGGCGGGAATTAACAGTGTTAAAGATAATGGAGCCACTGCTTTGCATTTGGCTTGTTTAGCAGGTGAGAAGAAAGATGTTGTTGATCTGATTGAGATGGGTGCAAACCACAAAATCGTCGATAAAGCAGGCTTCGGGGTTTTTCATTATGCAGCGCAAATACAAGACCAGGAAAGTTTGGTTGGCGCCATTTCGGTTGATGGTGTTACAAAGGAAAAAGTTGTCTCTTTAGATGTTAAAAAATACAAGGCAATTGCAACTAGTTTGCTTGCTGGTGGTGCTGATCCACTTGTTAGAGACGGTATGGGATTTAATGTTTTGAACTATGTAGAACTAACAACTAATGCTGATGATCATCCGGCCAATGCTTTTTTTGAAAGCATTAAGAAAGCATTATTAAGTGATAGAGCAGTTGCAGTCAGATATGAAAAAGAATTTGTCTCTTCGGAACAGATGGTTTCAATCTTTCAAAATCGTAATATAGCTGACAATGCTAATCGTTTTGCCGAGCTGTGTGTTTCTGATGAGATTTTTCAGAACTACCAAGGAAATAAAACAGACCAGAAAAGATTGGATGAAATTCGGAAATATTTAAATGCAGCATCTGCTGATAAAGATTGTTTGATGAGTGGTGTTAGTCTTCTTTCGCTGTTTAACTTGGCTGATAAAAATCAGTTTGTTGAAGAGCGTAAACAAAAGTTGAGAAGTTATTATGAAGAATGTCCAAAATGCCCAAGCCGAGTGGTGGGTTGGTTAGAAAATCCTGAACTTTCGCTGCAAGATTTATGTCATCAGGAGCTGCGTATGTTGATGGTTTTTGCCAAGGATTTGGTTTGTGATAATGCTAATGTTACTAAAGCAATAGAAGATGGTTCAAGACCTCCCATTACTTTTCTGCACTTGGCTTTGAAGGCAGCAAACTTTGCTGTTGCCAAGATTATTTTTGATGAGTTATCGCGGCAAAATGAAAAATCACCGGTTGATTTTCCATGGAACCTTGCGGATGAAGAAGGCTTTGGAATTTTGCATTACTGTGCCATGAACAGAAATACTTTAAGCCTAGAAATGACCCGCACAATGTTAGGACTGGGAGTGATGGAAGTTGATATGATGAGTGTCAATCATAGCAAAGGTGTCACTCCTTTATCTATGGCATTAAGTTATAACAATGCTGAAGTCGCGGGAATGTTGTTGGAAAAAGGGGCGGATTTAAGCAAAGTATTGCCACAACATCTTTTGACAGTGGGCTTTGAAACCAAAGAAATTTTGGAGGCATATAACCGCATGGTTGTGCAGCCAGAAAGAGAAATTAAAGCTAGCTCTGCTTCGCCGTTGCAACAAAAAACAAAAATAAGAGAGAGTTAGAACTGGAGATAAGATTTTGGGCACGTGCCCAAAATGAGACTGTCGCAAAATCTAATTTTAACCAATGAATAAGCGGTGTTATGGCACAAAATCTTGTTTTTATAAACCATCGTAAACTCTTTTTAAAGGGGCGGCTAAATGTGTTTTTTGAAAAATTTTTAACAACAAGGATATAGTTTAAATAAGGCTAGATAATGACCCACTCAGATTTTTCAGAACAAACTTTTAATCAGCAGATTAATTCATTAAGTGATCTTGAAGTTAAAAGATTGGTTAGATTGGTGATTGCTAAATCTAACGATAACTCAGATCAGAATGATTTTGATCCGGAGTTTCTAAGAGTTTTTCGATTTTGGGATGATGTCAGTTCTCCTCAACAGCTTTATGCAAAACAAAGTATCAATGTCACGATGAACATTTTTCATCAAAAGTTTGCAGTGGATAGTTTAGCTGAGGATTCCAGGTTTTCGCGTTATGTTTCTGGTTTTTTTGAAATCAACCCAAGGCAAGTTGCCTCATTGATGAAGAAGATAAGCAATATTTTAGGCACTGTTGAAAAGAAGGATGAGAAGTGGCGTGCAGGTTTTTTTAATTCATTTCCTCCTGCGTCTCAAGATTTGAACTGTTTGGATGGCACTGTGGAAAGGCTTGAGATTATTGAGCGCGACTTAACTGGAAATGATGCTGTGCAACCATATCTTCAGGCCCATTTTTTGGCGATAGCCAACTTGACTGATTTTATCAGTGCAGATGTGGCAAAGGGCAATCAGGTGCATGTTCCGAAATATCTGGAATATAGCCTGGAGATTAGTGATGAGAAATCAATTCATCCGCAATCACAGATAACTTTTGCGAAATCGGTGGTGATGCACCAAAGATATGGCCAACTTTTTAAAGATTTTTTGTTAAAAAAAATTGATGAGAGAAGAGGCGAGATTTCGCAGGCAATCGCTGTGGTGAACGATATGATGCAAGATGCATCTGTTGAGCAATGGTTTATTGAGATGAATCGGGCATTGCAGCCATTTAATGACCAAAATATTAACCTGTTTGAAGAAGGTGGAGAAGGTAAGTATAAGATTGGCGATGAGGTCGTTAATGACTTAGCGCTTAATCATCCGGCGGTTAAATTTCTTAGCTCAGCTGAGGTGAAGAAGATTTTGATTAACAGCGTTAATGCCGGGCAAGAACAAAATACTGAGGTTGCAGAATATGCTGCCAAGCAACGTCGGTTAAGAGATAGTCTGTCTGGTAATGCTGCGGCTTTTTTCTCTTATGAAGGAATTGAGGCCTGGTGTGGCTTGCTTAATCCTGCGATGAATTATCCATCAAAAATGGATGATCAGATATTTGCTCTTGAGCATCTTTGGATGGCCGGGCAACAACTTTTACCAGCGCCACAGTTTTCATTTGTTACAGCTATTGATGAAATCAAACATGCCAACCCGGACTTTTTTGAATCTATTAAAAATAGTTTGGGTGAGGTTTTGCCATCTAGCATCCGGAGGATCGAAGAGATAGAAGCAGAATATGAAAAGTTAATAATGGATAGGGTTTTCTTGGATGATGAACCAACTCAAAATATTTGGGTGTTTGTTTGTTATGGTTTTCCCACCAGCAAGATTATTGCTAAGGTTGAAGAGTTGGGCAGAAATAACGGAAATATTGGTGTTAATCAGCAGTCACAATCTGAGGTTAATATATACCATTTTATGTGCAGACAGTTAATGCAACGTCCCGATGCGATAGATGTAATGCAGGCAATAAAATCAAATATTCCGGAAGATATCAGGAAAGAGCAGTTTGTTAGATTCTCTTTAATGGCTGCTTCTGATGTGGGCGAGGTGGCTAAGTGCGAGTTTTTATTAGATAACTTTGTCTGTGGTGATCCGAAATATTTTAATGAATCGATTTTCTTTATGAATATTGCTGCAAGAAACAGCGTAACACTTCTTGAAAAGACCAAAGATGTTTTGTTGCAACATCCCGATCTTTTGCAGCAAAGACTTCAGAGATTTGATGCTCTCGAATCAGCGGTTATGAATGGCAGTGCCGCTTTTGTTAATAAATATTTAAAAATTTTAAATTCTGATGAAGGACGCTGTTTCAGTCTTTGTGCAGAATCTATTCGCGAGAATCAGTTAAAAAGTTTTGTTGAGATAATAAATTTTTCTCCCAGAGCTACGTTACATAGAAGCGTTAATGCTGATAATCTTTTTCACTATGCTGCTCGTGAAGGTAGGGAAGCTTTTATTATGCAGCTGATTGATTTTATTGATGAAGCGCGACAGGGCAGTGGATTTGAACTAAGACTAAAGAGGGAATATATAAATTCTCAGAATAATTTTGGTCAAACTCCGATTTATTTAGCAGCTCAGGAAGGCCATGCTGCAGAAGCACTTTTGCTTTTTAGTAAACTGGGTGCCAATCCTTTTATTGAAGATAAAAATGGTGTTAATGCCGCAGAAATCGCATTGCGCGAGAGAAAGGGAGAGGTAGTTGAGGCATTTGTAGAAAACAGAATTTATCGAGAAATCGGCAGTAAAGGTGGCGGAATTATTTTTGAATTGCTTAAGACGGGAAGATCTGACGATGCTGAGTTTTTGATGCAGTGTGGTGAGGATATCAACTATCGTAATCCAAGCAAAAACAAGAATGCTGATTTGCATCACGCTGTTTTAGATGGGCGTTATGATTTGCTTGAGTTTTTTATTGAATATGGTGCTGACGTAGCGCAGAAAAATGCTGAGGGTTTAAGTGCCATTCAAATCGCCATGCAACAACATAACGGAGTGATGCCACAAGAATTTTCGAATATTTTTGCAAAATTGTTTTTTAACAGAGACGTTGATGCTGTGAAGAGTTTTGTGAATGGTGGTTTTAATCCTAACAGTGCAAACGAATTTGGCGATACACTACCTCACACTTTTGTTAAGGATCTGGCAAATAATCGTTTTAGTGAAAGTGAATATCATGACTACACATTAAATGATTTTCTGAATCAGCTTTCTGAGATTGGCTTTGATATGAATATTAAAAATCGTGCGGGGCACACTGCTGATTATCTTATTGCCCAAAGTACTCATGATAACATGTTGCGATTTATTCCTGAGGAACGTTTTGCTGCTCTTTTCGTAGAAGCAATAGGCAAGGGGGATATGAACATTATTAACAGTTTAGTTGCATTGGCGGAGGACAGAACCATGGGTGAGGATGTTATGGATAGGCAAAATATTTTTAGCAAAAACTTCGATTATTATTTTGAATATGCCAACAGCGTAAACGCCAGTGAAGATTTAAAAAAGCTTTTGGTTGCTAAAAATGAAGAGTTAAAAGCAAAAGCGCAGTTGGTCGAGCCTGATTCTTCAGAAAATTCAGTTACTAGCGAAGTATCACGGGAAAAAAAATCGAATATATCGCGTGTTAATTCGGAGGATTTAGAACCTGATAATTTGCCTTCTCCACCAAGCACCAGTTTTGTTGGATCTTCTTCAAATCCAATGGTTTCAAAAGTTCCATCTAACGATAATTTGAAATAGAATATGATCAGAGAAGAGCTATCCCCAGAAGATTTATCCCAAAATTTTATTCTGGCGGCAGCGAATGGAAATTTAAGTAGGGTGCAAGATTTGTTATCAAGCAATCTGGTGAATGTAAATACGGCTAATCAGTTTGGACAAACTGCTTTGATAGAGGTATGTAAGCCACGTTTATCTGAAGCTCTTAATCCTGATTTTAGGGCAAAATCTGAAGCGATGACGGTGGCGCGTTATTTGCTTGATCATGGTGCCAATCCAGCTTTGGTTGATAATACTGGTCATGGCCCAATACATTATTCGGTTATTCACGGTCGTAATGATTTGGTGGAACTGCTTTTAAATCGGGATAGAGAGTTAGTGAATTCTAGAGTTCAGCAATGGACGCCAATGTTTCTGGCGGTTTATCGTAATCGTTTTGAAGTGGCGAGAACTCTGATCATGAATGGTAGTAACGTTGATGAAAAGATGGTGGTTAACAACAAAGAATATTCCTTAGCTGATTTTACCAGACGCATTACAAATCCTACGGAGCGTCAAAACATGCTGGATCTGATCAATTCCCAGAGAACTGCGTTTGCCATCACCAACGCCAGTGCTGCATCTTTACTTCAAAGAGAGGATCGCAATCGTGATGTTTAGAAAACTGCAAAAATCTCTTTATCTGCAAGTTTTGTGCGCTGTGATTCTGGCGGTGATTTTTGGGGTGGTGGCCCCAGATTCGGCGCAAAGCA
This sequence comes from uncultured Rhizobium sp., assembly GCA_964537735.1. GTDB lineage: Bacteria > Pseudomonadota > Alphaproteobacteria > Rickettsiales > UBA1997 > UBA2645. The sequence continues at coordinate 63,874 of CAZICL010000002.1, forward strand.
TGAAGCCTTTGGGCGATGGTTTTATTAAGTTGGTGAAGATGTGTATCGCGCCGGTGATTTTTTGTACCATAGTTTTGGGAATCGTCGGCGGATCAGATTTAAAAAAAGTGGGAAAAGTTGGTTTGTGGAGTTTGATTTATTTCGAGATTTTGACCACGATTGCGCTGTTTATTGGTTTGTTGGTGGCCCATTTCTTAAAGCCGGGATCTGGTTTAAATATTGATCCGGCAACCATTGACACCACTGCGTTAGCATCATATGTCAAGCCGCATAATTCCTTCGTTGATTTTTTGTTAAACATCATTCCGACAACTTTGTTTGAGGCCTTTGTTTCTGGCGAAATATTGCCGATTTTATTAGTTGCCTTGTTGTTTGGTTTTGCTTTATCGGCTGTGCAAGAGCGTGCTAAAGCAGTGGTTAATATTATTGCAGAAGCTTCAGAAATATTTTTTAAGATTATTTCTTTTATCATGAAATTGGCGCCGATCGGTGCTTTTGGTGCCATGAGTTTTACAGTGGGGAAATATGGTTTTGCGGCGCTTCTGCCTTTGATGAAGCTGATGCTGAGCTTTTATGCCACCTGTATTTTGTTCGTTATCATTGTGCTTGGTCTGATTTTAAAACTTTGTGGTTCAAATATTTTTCAGCTTTTGCGTCACATCAAAGAAGAAATATTTTTAGTGCTGGGCACCTCATCTTCTGAATCAGCGCTGCCAACTTTAATCAAGAAGATGGAAGATTTTGGCTGCAAAAAATCAGTTGTGGGTCTGGTGATTCCATCGGGTTACTCATTTAATCTTGATGGGACTTGCATTTATTTTACGATGGCGATTATTTTCCTAGCTCAGGCTTTCAATATTGAGCTTTCTCTTTCCCAAATTTTAGGCGTCATTTTTATCTTGCTGGTTACTTCCAAAGGTGCCGCCGGCGTTACCGGTAGTGGCTTTGTCACTTTAGCAGCAACCTTGGCAGTAATTCCAACCGTTCCGCTTGCCGGATTAGCGCTGATTCTGGGAATTGATCGTTTTATGTCGGAGGCTCGGGCGATTACTAACCTAATCGGAAATGCCACTGCCTGTGTGGCAGTTTCAAAAATAACCAAGCAGCAGTAAACTTACTGTTGTATCAGAAATACCAACTGCCACCAACTAATTTCAAAGGATCAATGGTTTTTAGTTCAAATATTTTTCTGTTTCTTTTTTTACCCCTAACGCTGCTTTTATATTTTGCCGTGCCGGAAAAACTGGTGGGTAAAAGATATAAAAACTTTTTGCTTCTGGCCGCCAGTTTACTTTTTTATGCCTGGGGCGAGCCGCAATATCTGGTGCTGCTGCTGATTTCCATTTTAGGAAATTATTTTTTTGGCATTTTAATCGAAAAAAAATCGCCGAAATTTTTCATCACTCTCGCCGTAATTTTCAACTTGCTGCTGCTGTGCTATTTCAAATATGCCAATTTTTTAGTTGAAAATCTTAACCAAATTCTACCTTTTAAAATCAATCTGGATAAGGTGCATCTGCCTATCGGTATTTCATTTTTTACCTTCCACGCCATTTCTTACTTGGTGGATATTTATCGCAAAAAATGCCATGCCCAAAGAAGTTTAACTGATCTGACACTTTATATCGCTTTCTTCCCGCAGCTTATCGCCGGCCCGATTGTGCGTTATAACTTCATCGAAAAATATCTGCATTATCGTCGTCATAATGTTTTTTTTGTGGCTTATGGCGTAAGACGTTTTCTTATCGGTCTGGGTAAAAAAGTCATTATTGCTAATCCTTTGGGCGAGATGGCTGATGCTATTTTTGCTATGCCAGACGCCACTCTTAGCACGCCACTGTCTTGGGTGGGGATTGTGTGCTATACTTTCCAAATTTATTTCGATTTTTCCGGTTATTCTGACATGGCCGTAGGTTTGGCGCGAATTTTTGGTTTTAAATTTCCAGAAAATTTCAACTATCCTTACATCTCGCGCTCCATAAAAGAATTTTGGCGCAGATGGCATATGTCACTTTCAGCCTGGTTTCGTGATTATGTTTATATACCGCTCGGTGGCAATCGAGTTTCAGCTTCGCGGCAATATTTTAACCTGATTCTGGTTTTTTTCCTTTGTGGTTTGTGGCACGGTGCCAGTTGGAATTTTATTATTTGGGGTATGTTTCATGGCTTCTTTTTGGTGGTGGAAAGATTGTTCGATAAATGCCGCTTGCCTAAATGGTGGTGCAAAGTGCCGGCTCATTTTTATGCTGTTTTTGTGGTTATGATTGGTTGGGTGTTTTTCCGCAGCCCAGATTTGCCATATGCGTTGCACTATCTCCACACTATGTTTATCAACACTCCAACTACAACAATCGGATTGGATGTAGCTCGATTGCTCAGATCACATTTCGTGATGATGGCTTTCTCATTGGCTGTTTTAGGCTTCTCGCCTGTGGTAAAAACTGCGCTGTTAAAGCTGATCCGCAAACATAAAATATTTTTACTATGTTCCGATGTTTTTTTGGTCGCGGTTTTAGTGCTGGCAATCATTCGCATTTCAGCTTCAACCTATAATCCCTTCATTTATTTTCAGTTTTAACAATGAAGCAAAACAAGTTTCTGATCATTATTTTTACCCTGATTTTATTAATTCCGGCTCTGGATAGCATTTTTGAGTTTTCGCCGGTGAAAGAACTTTTCGAGAAAAGAAAGGAAATTGAGATGCCACATTTTCCGGCGGCATTTTCTGATTTAGTTTCTTTTCCAAAAAAGTTTGATGCCTTTTTTAACGATAATTACGGCATGCGTAAAACTCTGATCACTTGGCATAGTTCAATGATGGATAAGATTTTTGATGAATCTCCTAGTTCTCGTGTTGTGGTGGGTGAAAATGGCTGGAATTATTTTAATAACTACAACTCGATCCTTGATGCTCAAGGTGAGGCAACTATTAGCGAAGATTTAGTTGATCTTGGCGTTAAGCATTTTGCCAAAAATCGCAAACTGGTCGAAGATAGCGGTATGGAATATTTACTCATCATTGCTGCTGATAAAACTTCGGTTTATCCAGAATTTTTACCGGATTATATCAAGTTTAAAGGTCCCCATCGGGTGGATAAATTTTTAGATGCTTTGAAGAAACAATATCCTGATTTTCCGGTTATTGATGCCAGACCAATTTTGCTCAAAGCTAAATTGAAAGAAGAAGTTTATCACAAGACTGATACACATTGGAATCGCCGTGGAGCTCATGCGGCCTATGTTGAAATGATGAATTTGTTGGCAAGAAAAGATCGCCGTTTAGTTGCGATTCCACGCAGCCAGTTTATTGATGTAGCTGATGAATGGATTCGTGGAGATATTTCCGATATTATGGGAACTAATGACGCTAATCTGAATTATGAGCTAAAACCAAAATTCCGCGAAACTATCCACAGAATTGAACCCAGTGCAGAAGAAAAAAAGAAATTTCACAACGTGACAATTTATTCTAACGAAAATAAAAACCTGCCGCGACTTTTTGCTTATCAAGATTCTTACTTCGGCGATTTGTTCCGCTTTATTTCCAACCATTTTTCTTACGCCTTCTACACTAACCAATATCCCTGTGACATTGAATTAGAGACGGTTAAAAAATACCGCCCTGATGTTGTAATGCAGGAATTTTGGGAAGGTCGTGTGGAAGTTGTGTTGAGTAGTTGTAAGGACTAATATCCAATCCAAAACACTATGCTTTTTGCATTATTTATCTCTTATTAAATTTTCTTCAAAATGATCCTAAAAAATCTTCAATCACTGCTGCAATCCCCAAACCTGGCCTCTAAAAGATGGATTTATGAGCAATATGACTCACAGGTGATGAATGATACACTATATACTGGTGGCGATGCGGCGATTGTTCGTGTTCATGGCACTAATAAGGCATTAGCAATGAGCGCCGATTGTACTCCGCGTTATGTTGAAGCTGATCCCTTCGAAGGCGCCAAACAAGCTGTTGCTGAAACTTATCGCAATATTTCGGCCGTAGGTGGCAAGCCGTTGGCGATTACTAACTGTTTGAACTTCGGTAATCCGCAAAAACCAGAGATTATGGGTCAGATTGTGCGTGCAATCAACGGTATTACTGCAGCTTGCAAAGCTTTGGATTATCCGGTGGTGTCAGGAAACGTTTCGCTTTACAATGAAACAGACGGCAAAGCGATTCAACCAACTCCAGCGATTGGTGGTGTGGGCTTGCTGAAAGATCTTAACAAAAGATGTAGTTTAAACTTTAAAAGAACTGGCGATGAAATTTTTGTCATCGGCAAAACGCTTGGACATATTAACTGTTCTTTGTTTGAAGCTGAAATTCTTAAAACCGAGAGCAAAAAAAATCCGCCTTCAGTTGAGTTGGAAGTTGAAAAAAAACATGGCGAGTTTGTGCGTGAATTGATTGAAGCTAATGTGGTTGACGCCTGTCACGATATTTCTGATGGCGGTTTGTTAGTTGCCTTGTTTGAAATGTGTGGTGCTGAATTGGGTTGTGATGTGGATATTACGGCGGTTCTTGCTGATCAAGATATTGATATTAATCATTTGCTTTTCGGTGAAGATCAGTCGCGTTATGTTGTGACTCTTGATCCTTCGTCAGTCGCTGATTTTAGAAAAAAAGCCGAAAAGAAATCTGTCGCTGTTTTTAGAGTCGGAACTGTGATTAAGGAAAAAATAAGAATCGCTGAAGAAGAGGTGTTGGTTAAAGATTTGCAAAATTTAAACGAAGCAGTTTTTCCGAAATATTTTAACTAGAGAAAAGAGTTCGTATCTCTGCGGATTATATTTTGCCTGGAGTTTTGAAAGGGTCAGATCTCATGAGGTTCTGACCCTTTTTTATAATATATTAAATTCATAAAATGGCTTCCAAAGCTTTTAAATATACCGCTCTGGCGCTTAAAGTTTTAGAAAAGATTTTAGGTTCGAAATTTTCAGTTCAAGGTATCGAAAATCTGCCCAATCAACCGATTCTATTCGTTAGCAACCATTTCACCCGTTTTGAAACCTTTGTTGTTCCCTACATCATTTACAAAAACACCGGTCGTCAAGTTAGATGTCTAGCTGATTCCAGCTTGTTTCATGGTATGTTGGGAAAATTTCTCAATTCGGTTGGCGCTGTTTCAACTAAGGATTCAAAGCGTGATGGCATGATTCTTAAAGATTTGCTGCGCGCTGAATATGATTGGATGATTTATCCCGAAGGCAGCATGATCAAAAGCAAAGAAACCAGAAAAGAAAGCGGCTTTATTAACTATACTCCCGGTCGTGTTGGTCCGGTGCGCACCGGTTCCGCAGTGATGGCGCTTAAGTCACAGCTTTATCGCGATGATATGAATGAGGCTTATGTGGATCATAATACCAAGTTATTACACCGTCTGGAGAAAGAAGCAGATCTTGAATATGACCCCAGTTTTTTTGGCATTAATACTTTTATCGTTCCGCTGAGTATTAGCTATTATCCCATTCGTCCGGGTGACAATAAAATCAAAAAAATGGCACTGCGGGTGATGAAGAAAATCCCCTCAAAAATTTCTGAAGAATTAGAGATTGAAGGAAATCTTTTGTTGGAATCGGAGATGAATTTGCACTTTGGTCAGCCGATGAATCTTTTTGAATATGTTAAATCAGTGCGTGGATTGGTTTATCAGGTGCCGCTGATAAAAAGTGAGACTAAAACTAACTTTATCCTGAAATATTTTAAATATCGTCTGACTAATGATTTTATGGATAAAATTTATTCCAATCTGCAAATAAATTTTGACCATATTTTTAGCGCGGCAATACATCATATTCCACAACAAGAAATTGATATTGATCACCTAAAGCGGGTTATTTATCTGACGGCGATAAAAATTGATCAGCGTAAATATCGTATCCATCAATCAATCGTTGAGCATAATTTGTTCAAAATTTTTATTGATGAAGCTCATAAAGAATTTGATAGCGTCTTTGAATTAGCTAAGAGTCAGAACTTAATCACAGAAATTGCGGGACATAAAATCAGGATTAATAAAGATATTCTGAATAAAAAATATGACTTCCATGAAATCAGGCGGGAGAACACTTTACAGGTCATTGCTAATGAATTTTTTCTGCTCGATGATCTCAATAATATCGTTGCCAAAATCTGCAAAATTTCTGATGTGCAGTTGCGTCATAAGGTTTTTGAAGAAATTTGTGAACGTGATTTTCAGATTTTTGATAATGATTACAAAAAGTTTTTTGATCAAAAATTCTCCAAAGATAAAAAGGTGGGGTCACCTTTCTTTTTGAGTTCTAACCCTAAGAGTTGTGCTAAAGCCAAGAAAGTCGGTGTTTTGGTTTGTCACGGTTATAAATCAGCACCGCAAGAAGTTTTTGAGTTGGGAAAATTTATTAATGATTTTGGTTTTAAAGTTTATGGTGTGCGTCTTAAAGGCCATGGTACGGCGCCGGTTAACATGAAACATGTCACCTGGCAGGATTGGTATGATTCAATGCAGCGTGGCTATGCTGCTTTAAAAAACTGCTGCTCGGAAGTTGTGATCATAGGCTTTTCAACTGGTGGGCTTTTGGCGTTATTATCGGCGGCACATAAAAAAAATGTTACCGGCATTGTGGCGATTAATTCAGCTTTGAAGCTGCTAGATTTGCGTACAATGTTGGTGCCTGGAATTAACATGTGGAATGAACTTTTGGACAAACTCAATATCAGCAAAAGCAAGATGGAATATGTGGATGATTATCCAGAAAATCCCCATATCAACTACAACAGAAACTATTTAAAGGGGGTAGAACAATTAGAGAAATTGATGAAAGAATGTGATAATAATCTACAAAATATTTCAGCTCCATCTCTGATTATTCAGGCTAAAAAAGATCCGGTGGTAAATCCGGTGAGCGGTAAAATAATTTTCAATAAAATCAGCTCGGAAAATAAAATTTTACTTGAGCCAGATTTTTCCAATCATTGCATTGTTAACGGCGAAAACAGAGAAGAAATTTTTGACATGATAAAAAAATTTTTTTGCCAGCTAAACTTGTTGTAACTTTTTCTTGAGGAAAATAGTTTTGGCTCGCAAGTTTTGATTTGTTGTGCGCCTTGTTAATTCATCCAAAATACGCTAATGAAAAGCAAATTCACGAAGGTTCTTTCTCCCGAAAAAGAGCCTGAAGATAACGAGAATATTGAAAATGAAGAAAGTTCGGATGTAGAAGCTGGTGGTCCCGCTATCGCTTTAGCCAAAAAAAATCGTATGATCGTCATTGGTTTGTCGTCAGTTTTGATTACGATAGTGGTCTATTTCATTTTTTTCAAAAGCGGCGATACACCAAAGCCGGAAAAATTGCAGGAAGTTGCTGTGCCTCCAACTAGAAATGTTGCTACTTCTGATGATGGAAAATCCTCACCTTTTGCCATCGACATTCCACAAGAAAAATCACCAGAAGAGGTTGAACTGCTTGATAAACCAGCGGTGCCAGAAATTCCATCTTTGCCAGATAGTGCAAGCTTGCAGCAAGATGACTCAGTGTTACCGCCAGCACAAAATGTTCAGCCGGTTATTGCCATTCCTGGCCAGCCTCTGCTTCCTGCAGTACAGCCTTTGCAGCCCAACCCAACTATTCCTTTAGCTAATAATAACGCGGCATCTGAGCAGAAGGAAGAGAAGAAAAAAGATGTTAATCCGCGCTATTCACCGATTGTGGTCTTTTCTGGTGGTGGGGCATCTCCAGATCTGGGTGTTGGTTATGCTAAAAATATCGTCAACTTAAATGAAGATCCGATTGGTAAACTGGAAAAAAGTACGGTGGCAGTTAAAACAACTTACGTGGGTGATCGTACTCACGCTATTACACAAGGTAAGCTGATTACAGCAGTTCTTGAAACGGCAATCAACACGCAAATCCCAGGCTTTGTTCGCGGTATTGTCAGTCGCGATGTTTATGCTGAGTCGGGAAATAAAGTTTTAATTCCAAAAGGATCAAGGCTTTATGGATCTTATTCCAGTCAGATTAGCCGCGGGCAGGGCAGAGTTAACATTTCTTGGACACGTTTAATAAGACCAGATGGCGTCGATTTGAATATCTCATTTAATGCGTCGGATCAATTTGGTCGTGCCGGTATTCCTGGAGATGTTGATAATAAATATAGCTCAATCATTGCCGGTTCTCTCTTAACCAGTATCTTAGCAGTCGGCGGCGCTGCGGCAGCTAATAGCTTGCTTAACACTGGCAATAACAGTGTTTCGACCACAACCAGTAACGGTGCTGTAACTACAACCGGTGATGCTACAAACCAGGCGATTGCTGATGTTACTAAGTCTATCGTCGATACGACAAGTCAGATTGTTGGTAATGCTCTTAATACCACTCCAGTTATTACTATTTCTCAAGGCACTAAAATCACGGTGATTGTTAATGCTGATATGAACATTCCTTATTTTGCTTCCTGATACTAATGATCGAAAAAAATAGAAAAATAAACTTACACTTAATTTCAGACTCAACTGGAGAAACTCTTAGTTCAGTGTCGAGGGCTGTGTTATCACAGTTTGAAGGTGTTGAATCTAATGATTTTATTTGGCCTCTGGTGCGTAATAAATCGCAGTTGGATAAGGTTATGGAATCGATCAGTAAAAATCCCGGCATTGTGCTTTATACCATCTTGCAGGATGGTTTGATTGAATCGCTAAAAAATCATTGTTACGAATTGCAAATTCCCTGCATTCCGGTTTTATCTCGTATAATTACCGAATTTTCGAATTATTTGGGCATGAATATTTCTCATGCGATTGGCCGTCAACACTTGCTGGATGAAGAATATTTTTCGCGTGTTGAAGCAATCAACTATACTCTTGATCATGATGATGGACAATCAACTTGGGATTTGTACGATGCGGATATTGTTGTGGTTGGCGTGTCGCGTACTTCCAAATCGCCAACTTCAGTTTATTTATCTTGTCGTGGTTATAAAACTGCCAACGTTCCATTTGTGACTATCGATACTATTCCTCAGACCATTTATGATTTAAAAAAGCCTTTGGTCGTGGGGTTGACGATTAATCCAGAAAAGTTAGTACAAATTCGTCAAAGTCGCATGTCTTCTTTAGGTCAAGAAACTACAAGCGACTACATTGACATTGAGGCAATAAAAGTTGAAATTGCGGAATCACGCAAATTATTTTCTAAACTTGGTTGTATTGTAATTGACGTTACAAAAAGATCAGTTGAGGAAACCGCAGCAAAAATCATCCAGCTAGTGCAAGAAAAGCGTAATAAAGCGCTGTCAGAGAGTTAAATTCTGTTTTACCGTTTATCATTTCCTCGCTTTCCTATCGTTTGAGAAGCACTGGCAAAACTCGTAGTCAAAAATGATAAATTAAGGATCAAACTTTCTACTAATATTAATAAATTCTTCTTCCTAAAAATGGTAAAAAGAAATATTTTGATTGTTGATGATGAACCTACAATGTGTAAGGTTCTGAGTAAGTTTATCGGTAATATGGGTCACTCATATTTAGTGATGAATAGCGGTATGCAGGTTGTCGATTTTTTTATGAATCGAAAAGTGATTGATGGCATTTCATGCCATGATATTGATGTGATGTTGCTTGATCTTTCGATGCCGGATCTTGATGGTTTAACGGTTCTGAAAGAGATCAATCCGATTAAAGGTGATTTGCAGGTTATTGTTTTGACTGCTAATAAAGATATTTCACGGGCTATTAACGCCATTAATCTTGGTGCTATCGACTATATCGTCAAAGGCGAGAAAGACATTTTTGCTCGTGTCACTGCTTCCATTAACAACGCCATTGAGAAAAAAAATCTCAAATATCAGGTTTCGCATTTAGCCAGAAAAGGTAAGGATCAAGTGGCCTTTTCTGATATTGTTGGTCAAAGCCCTTCCATCTTAAGCATGGTTAAGTTGGCAAAAAAAGCGGTTAATTCTTCAATACCAATTTTGATTGAAGGTCCGCGTGGATCAGGAAAAGAATTGTTGGCCCGCGCTATTCACGGTTCAAGCTTAAGATCAGGAAAACCTTTTGTGGTTGTTGAGTGTGATTTGTTAAAAAATAGCACGGCAGAAGAAGAGTTGTTTGGATCGGAAAAAGTTGCTGCGGATGGTTCGGCAAAAAATATCGGTAAAATTCGTGAAGCTAATAATGGTACGATTTTCTTCGAAAAGATCGATGCCTTAAAAATGGATTTGCAGGTTAAGGTTTTGCGTTTCTTGCAAGAAGGAGAGTTTGAACCGGTGGGTTCAAATCAGGTAGTGCGAGTTAATGCCAGAGTGATTTCTTCCACTAATCGTGATTTGTCAAAAATGGTTGATGGCAAAAAATTTCGTGAAGATTTGCATTATCGCGTTGCTTCATTGCCAATTACTATGCCATCGCTGCGCGAAAGAGGTGAAGAAGATATTAAACTTTTAGCAGAAAATTTCTGTCGTAATTTCAGCATTAACGAAAATAAAAAGATCAAAGGTATTGGCAGTGATGCTTTGTATTTACTCTCTAACTACGAATGGGAAGACAATATTCGTCAGTTAAAAAATTCGATTTTCCGTGCTGTTGTTTTGTGTGATGAGGATTTTTTGAAGCCGGAGCATTTTCCACAACTTCTTAATAAAGAAAATAACAGCCTTACTAAATCGAAAGCGACCATCAAGGATAATTCTGATATTAACAGCGAGTTGATTGATATTTTTGACGATGAAGGAAGGTGCAAAACCTTGGATATTATTGAAGAAGAAATTATCAAAAGGTTGGTCGATATTTATAACGGAAACCTCTCGGAAGTTGCAAAACAACTGGATGTTGGCAGATCAACGATTTATCGAAAACTAAAAATTATTGAACAATAATTTTTAAAAGAAGGGCAGAAGTCAGAACCTTTTTTACTAACAATCAACTAACAACCAAAACCAAAAATGCGTAAAGTAAAAACTGCAATTTTTCCAGTTGGCGGCCTTGGAACACGTTTCTTACCAGCAACAAAATCAATGCCAAAAGAAATGCTGCCCATCGCTAATAAGCCAATTATTCAATATGCTTATGAAGAAGCACGCGATGCTGGAATTGAGAAATTTATCTTCGTTACCGGACGTAATAAAAATTCTATTAATAATCATTTTGATCATGCCTACGAGCTGGAATCTAAACTTGATGAAAAAAATAAATCGCAGGAATTATCACAAGTTATGGGTTGGCTTCCTGATGCTGGACAAATTGCTTTTGTGCGTCAACAAAAGCCGCTTGGCCTGGGTCATGCTATTTGGTGTGCGCGCAATTTTATCGCTAAAGATGAAGCATTCGTCGTAATTTTGGCTGATGAAATGATGATGCAAAGCAAAGGACGTAAAAGAAATTTTTTGGGTGAAATGATTGATCTTTACAGCTCAAAAGAAGAAACCTCAAGTATCGTTGCCGTTGGGGAAGTTGATCAACAAGACACTAATAAATATGGTATTATTGAAATTTCTGGTGCTGAAAAAATCACTAATATGGTTGAAAAACCTCAGCCGGAAGTTGCTCCAAGTAACCTTGCGATTACTGGTCGCTATATTTTACAGCCAGAAATTTTTCAATATTTAGAAAAATTCGAAATCGGTTCTGGTGGTGAAATACAACTTACTGATGCCATGAAATCAATGTGTCAGAATCATTCTTTTTATTACAAAACCATTGATGAAAGGCGCTTTGATTGTGGCAATGTCTTGGGGTATTTAGAAGCCAACATCGCCTTTGCTCTTGAAAATCAGGTGATCCGCGAAGATGTTAAAAAAATTCTTAAAAAATATTCTTAGAATATATGAGACCAGATTTAAAAAAAGGCTTTGATGATTTGGGAGACCTTACCAGGTGGAATTTATCACTGGTTAAAAGTCAGGTCTTCACAAGAGAAGATTTTGAGAATGTTGACGTCAAGAAGGTGGGCGGAACTGTCGGTAAAATTGTTAGATATGTTCAAGGAAAAGGAGAGGATCAATTCTGGTTATTAAAAAAAAGTGGCAGAACTCAGATTGATGATAAGGCTCTTGATGTTGGTGAGGATCCTGAGATAGTTAGATCGCGCAGCATTATTGTTCCTGAAAAATTACAAGAAGGAATTAGCGAGAGTTTTAACGAAAAATGTGCTGCTCAACTGTTCGACATTATAAAACAGCGTCCAGGATATTTACCGCAGTTTGCCTTAGTATCCTCAACTTTTAATTCGGAGAGCTCTGAAAAGAAAGTTACCAATAAATTTAGAAAAGATGCCCTAAAAGTTTATGTCGCCTCCAAAATTATTGGCAATAATCCGAAGTCAATTAATGAAGGAGATGATGGTCATAATATTCACCTTCTCGATCGTCGCAGACCAAGTCATCCTGAGCTATTGGAAGATGTAATTGACGATGTTTGCGAAAATGCCGTCATCATGTTTTTATTGTCTAATTATGATGTTAAAATTGATAATTTTTTTCATTCTGAAGAAAATCCCAAATGGATGGTTCCAATCGATTTTGGTCATGCCAGACATGATGAGAAATCTTCAGCAGATATATTTGATGGGATAGACCTGATCAGAAGGGCTCGTACAGGAATGACTAAGGTTTTATCTGATACTTTTTCTAATCGTCCGATGCAAAGTTCATTTGTTAAAAATAAGGATTATATCGGGACTCAAACTTTTTATTATAACAACTTAAAACCGCGGCATTTTATTGAAATTATTGATACGATAAATGGTGATCCGCAAATTGAACAGAAGCTGCGCGAAACTGTTTATGAACTTACTTTTGGAACCCCGCAGGATAAGGAAGAATACGCTAATATTATTACGACCAGAGTTAGAAATTTATTAAAGATCAAAAATATTTTTGAGACAATCGATCCAACAACTTTTCCGGATAAAAACCTGCGTGATATTGTTGCTAATAGTCAAGAATTTGAAGATGACCTTAAAAACACTAATCATTCCAAGGGTAAGGAATTTTACCGTTTAATTTTTGATGTTTTTGAAAAAGTAGAAAAAGATTGCAGATCAATTATTGCAAAGCTGGAACGATATTTAGAAACCGAAAATATGTCAGATAAGGAAGAAATTGGTGCGCAAATAGTTGCCCAGGTTCATGAGTTTAATGCCGATGCCAGAGTTGCATCGCAAAATGTAAAAACTTCTCTTGAGGAAGTGGAGACGTATTACCAAGATTCTGAATATTTTAGATCTGAATCCGGCAGGCGGGATAGTTGGAACTCATATAAAAGTGAGATAAATTATAAGTTAGATTATTTATTTGGAATGTTGCTGGCACCTTTTGAAGAGGAAAAAGCTGCATCGGAAGTTAGTTCGGAAGATGAAAAATTTAACTGGGAAGTTAGTGATGAAGAATCAGAGCAAAGTGAGCGGGAAAGTTTTGATGAAGAAAGTGAGAGAGAAGATGATGAAAGTGAAACAAGCTCTTCTAAATCTGAAAAATCTGGATCTACTGTTTCTTCCAAAAGCAGTGATGAAAGCTATATTCCGCAAACTCCTTCCAAACCAGTTTTAACAAGAGCTGTAAGTTTGGAAAGTCCAGATTGGGACTTAAATAAGTGTCAGGTTTATAAAGAAAATCTGGACTTGTTATTGGGGCAAATTTCCGATTGGCAAGGTCAAATCAAAAAACAGACCAAGCTTTTAATGACTCACCTCATGGCTTATGATGAGCTGCAAAATGTAAGGGAGGACTATAGAGAGCAAAATACTTTTTTAAGACAGGAAAGTGAAAATTCTCTGCAAACATTTGCTGAAGAAGCTAGGAAGCAGAGAAAGAAGCCTGAAGGGAAATCAGTTACTCCGATCTCGGGAAGCCAAAAAAAATTAAAAATAGTGTCTGCAGAAAGATAGCCGTCTTAAATCTGTTTGTGGCATTAATCTTATTAATCAAAATTCAAAAACAATGAAGACAGCTATAATATTCCCCGGTCAAGGTTCACAAAGCGTTGGTATGGGTAAAGATCTTTACGAAAACTTTTCTGCAGCACGTGAAGTATTCCAAAAAGTTGATGATATTTTGAAAGTGAATCTTTCTAAAATTATGTTTGATGGTCCAAGTGAAGAGCTTACCAAAACTGAAAATACTCAGCCGGCCTTGATGGCGGTATCAATTGCTTTGATTGAAGTTTTAGAAAAAGAATTCGGTAAAAAAATTACCGATCTTTGTTCTTTTGTTGCTGGTCATTCGCTTGGTGAATATTCTGCTTTATGTGCAGCCAGGTCAATCTCATTGGAAGAAACAGCTAAGCTTTTACAAGTTCGTGGATCTGAAATGGCTAAGTGCGGTGATAAAACTCAAGGTGCTATGGCAGCGATTCTTGGTGTTGAGATTGAAGTTGCTCAAGCCATAGCAGATGAAGCAGCACAAGGTGAGGTGTGTCAAGTTGCTAATGATAATTCAGTTGGGCAAGTGGTGATCTCTGGATCTAAAACTGCGATTGATCGTGCTATTGATATTGCTAAAACAAAAGGCGCTAAACGTGCTTTGGCCTTGCCCGTAAGCGGTGCTTTTCACTCAGCATTAATGATGGAAGCTCAAGAAAGAATGAAAATTGCTTTGGCAGTTGCTGATATAAAATCTCCATTAGTACCAGTTATTGCTAACGTTACTGCTGATATTGTGACAGATCCAAATCAAATTCGTGATCTTTTAGCTAAACAAATTACTGGTTCAGTAAGATGGCGTGAAACCATGCTATTATTGGCTTCAAGAGGTATTGAAGAGGTAATAGAGATAGGATCAGGTAAAATTTTGACTGGACTTATTGGTAGAACATGTCCGAATATGAAATCAAGGTCGATTCAGAATTCTGACGATCTGAAAAGTTTTGTTTCTTAAGTTTACCGAAAGTCGTTGATTCAATTTGATTCTCCTTAGGTGGCCATGCTTGCTTTTTTAAAGCAAGTTGGAAGAAATGCCGCGCAGAAAAAGCGTCTATGCTTTTTTGGTAAATTTTCAATTTTAATTCAGGTTATAAATGTCAAATATAGTTAACGGTAAAGTTAAGTGGTTCAATGATGAAAAGGGTTTCGGATTTGTTGAACAAGAAGGTGGAAAAGATGTTTTTGTACATTACAATTCTATCAACGGCGGTGGTCGCAAAACTTTACAGCAAGGTCAAAAAGTTACTATGGAAGTAGTCGATGGCAAAAAAGGTTTGCAAGCTGAAAATGTTACTATCGTAGACTAGTTTTTTGTCGCCGCTATTTTTTGGTAGTGGCGACAAAACCACTTGATTTTGTCAGTGGGCTTTAAGTTTTATGATTAAAGAGATCAATATTGAAAAATTGATCTTCAAGAAAATTTTAAAGAAATTAGGACTGGCACAAATATTTTGAATGAAAAAATTTGTGCTAGAATTCTGTTGTTTTTCTGAGACATTTAGAAATTACAACTTGTTTGTGATCCTCCTCCATCCTATCGCTGATCAGCTCATCTGCCAATACCAAATATTCTAATTTTTTTAGAATCAAATCTGTTTTGTATATCACATAAATCATCTATATCGAAGTTTCTTGTACTTCATATATTTTAAATTCATATATTTTAAATTCTTTGCGCGATACTAGTTGCTATCCGCATTACGTGAATCCATCTCATTACTATACCAAACTAAGTATTTATACTCTCATCTAACTTCGTCTTTTTGGTAAAAATTTGAATCACAAAAACTTCTTAGAAAATTTTGATTTGTGACAGTCTCATAATCACAAAAATTTCTTAGAAAAATTTGATTTACGCAACAGTACCAGAAGAGAGAGTTGTGCTGAAAGAACGGATAAGAAATCAGTTTTAATACTGTATTTCTTTTATTAGATATGAAGAGAAGAAATGGTGGAGATAAACGGATTCGAACCGATGACCCCCTGCTTGCAAAGCAGGTGCTCTACCAACTGAGCTATATCCCCTTGTGAAGTGAGTTGTAGATTTTATGGTGTTGTTTTATTTTTGATGCTAACCAGAATCGTGGTTGCAAATCAAGTGGCAGTAAATGCCAAAACAAGAAGGCCGCGCAACTTAGAAGCGGCCTAATAATTTGTCAAAGTGTTTTTAACAATTTATTCTGAAATAGTTTTGAAAAAAAATTATAAAAAAAAGATCCAAAAAAGAGCTTTCACTTTGATTGAACTCTCAATTGTAATTGTCATTGTCTCAATTCTGATAACAGGTGCTTTGTCGGTTTCTGTTAATGCGGTTAATAACGCCAAAACTAAGGTTACAAAAGAGCGTATGGCTGAGATATACAGAGCTTTGGGGAATTATGTCGTGATAAATAAAAAATTACCTTGTCCAGCTCCTATTACAGATACTAAATCTGGATCAGCAAATTATGGCACAGCGACAAATACAATATTATGCGCTTCTACTGTTGGTGTTTCACAATCACTTAATTCATCAAATTTAGTGCGTGGTATGATTCCAGTACAAACTCTTGGTCTGCCCTTAGACATGGCAGAAGATGGTTTTGCTAATAAGTTTGAATATATTGTTGATAAAAATTATACGGTGGCAAGTGCTGCGGTAACTCCTTCCGGCGGTGTTGGTGATTTTGGAACCTCGTCCACAGCAAATTTGGTTATTTACGAAAAACCTGGCTCCAGGCCGATAGCTCTGACATCTGTTTCTGGTGTAGCCTATTCCAACAATAACACGGCAGCAGTTTTTATAATTTTGAGTCTTGGCTCAAACAAATCTGGTGCTTACGGCGCTGATTCTACGCTGCGTAATGTTGTTTCAACTGATGACGAAGAAAAGATCAATACTCCAACTGCTTCTAACGAGAGGAGCTATGGAAATATTTTCTATAATTCTTCAGGAAATAGTGATGTGTTTGATGATATTTTATTTTTCAAAAGCAGAAATGCTCTGATATCAGATTTTAATGCATTGTCTCTAATTCCATGCTTGGCAACAACTTCAACTGAAAGTTATGGTACAATATCATGGCCGGTGGCGTGGTATGATCAGGAAAAAGCGGCTTCTGCGGCCACGTCAAGATGTTCGGCCTTTGGTTATTCTGCCGGACCACAATATCCAGTCAGACGGTGTGGTGCTTTTGGGATATGGGATGTGGTGACTCTCCCTTGCTTGAATTAGCTGGATTTGTGACGACGATTTTCTTTGTTGTCACGATTAACGTTTCTTCTTCTATTATCATCTCTTCCTCTCATGCGCGGTCTTCTTGAGAAAACCCGGCGCTCAAAAGTGGTAACGATAACCACAAACATCATCACTGTGGCATTAATGAAAAATAATTTGAGAGCCAAATCTTTTTCTCCAAGAGTGATAAGCCTGTAGGCCACAGCAAGTAAAGCGACGTTATAAATTAAACCGCAAAATTGCCCAATTCTGGTTGTGCAGTTATGTGATTTAAGATATTGGTTTTGCCATTCATGACGTTGATTTTGTTCTTTCTCAGCCATCGAAATTAGCTGATTTACTGAACCAGGAACTGCATCTTCAAATTTTTCTAAAATCTCAGATGATGGTAAAATATCCTGAATTGAATCGGCCTGGCGTGAGAATTTGTCTCTTCTTGGAGGTCTTCTGTTATTTGTAGTATGCATTTTATTTTTTGGAATTTTTAACATTTTCGATGTCGCCGCCAATATCAAGCCAATCTCTATCTAAAGCATTTACAGGGCGTGCAAAGGGATAGAATTTAAGTTTGGTATTGGTAAATGGAATTACTGCAACAAAACCGGCAAAAAATTTGCGGACATATCTGCTGCAAATACGAATTTGGCTAAACGACATATTTTGAATGGAAATTTGGTTATTGAAATGTGGTTTAAAGAGGTCTTTTTTCTAGGCGCTAAAGAATTAAAAGCAAAGTTCTATTTTTTATAATTCTGCTTAAGTGGACTGGTAATTGAGTGGAATTTTTTAAGATTTCTGCCGGGCCGGCAAGAATCTAGTTTTTTTTCTTTAATCAATATTATCAACGGTTTTCAGGTTTTAGCCGTCATAAAATTGATGATAAATTATGTAAAAAATAGCTGCAGTTGACTTAGAGTTTTTTTAAAATCGCCAGAAAAAATACTATGCCAAAATCGGTGGAGAGATGCTCATTATTTCGACATTGCGAAAATTTAAATTTAACGAGGATCAATCAGTACAGAGTCAGTTTGTTTCTTGCGAAAGGTGGCTAATTTTTTAGCTAGTTTGGCATCGGATAAAGCAAGAATTGCTATTGCTAAAAGGGCGGCGTTTTTTGCTCCTGCTTCTCCGATGGCAAGGCATCCAACTGGAATTCCGGCTGGCATTTGAGCGATGGATAAAAGTGAATCCATGCCTTTAAGGGCACGGCTTTCAACTGGAACGCCAAGCACTGGAAGATCAGTTATTGCGGCGGCCATTCCTGGCAAATGAGCCGCTCCACCGGCGCCGGCAATGATAATTTTGATGCCGCGTTTTTTGGCGGATTCACAAAATTCGTAAAGTCTTTTTGGTGTGCGATGTGCGGATACCACTTTAGCTTCATAAGTCACAGCAAAATCTTCAAGAATTTTGCAGGCATGTTCCATGGTAGCAAAATCTGATTTGCTGCCCATGATGATGGAGATGGTATTATTCATGGTTTTTGAGGGCATAAATTTTAACAATTTATTGTTTTAGTCAGTTGTAATAGTGTGGTACGTTAATGCAGTTCCGTCTGTCGAGCTTTTTGTTACGACATAATAACCATCGTAACATGAAAATTTGAATTTGACGATAAAACCACAACTATTCATGCTGTTTTCGGAAGATGACCCACTGGATATTTCCGACTCTCCTTTAGGATATTGAGGATATAACTTAATTTCTCTGTCACCACCATTTCCACAGGCATCTTTTACATCTGATCGCGTATGATTTCCTGAAAAATAACAATTGTCTGTATTGCCGCTACAGTTGCCATAAGACCAGGCAATAACAGGCGTGGTTGCAGCAGTACCGGCTGCAAATGTAGATGATCCAGAGCATTTACGACATTTGCTACAATCATTTGAAACAACCCACTTTCCAATGCCATTAACATTTTTGCAACTCATTGTAGGACCAGAACTTGATCGATCTGTAACCGTCATACCACATGTATCATCACTACCAGAATTATCAGTTAAACGAGCACGTCCATAACCATCACGACAAGCAAGAGTAATCGCAGGACTGTCAACACCGATAGAACCAGTGGCCGATCCTTTGTAAATTGAATTATCATGCACTTCATCTGTTTTTAACTGGCAAGTTATCGCCGAGCAAGCGCTGCCACTAGTCATTGCATAATAATATTGATCGATATTGCTGTTACCAGTTGTGGCGCGACATTGATATTTAGGCGCTGAAGATGAACTATAGTTTGACTGGCAGGTTGGTGTGATAGTGGCATTAACGGCAGTGAATGAAGATAATAACTTAGAACTTGAAGGGTTAGATCCCAGAGGGTCTCCAAAGCTGGCATGATCAATAACTCCGGCATTTCCGGCGCATTGCACAACCGGAGCACTCCAGACATAGGTTGAAGGATTACAATATCTGGTGACGATAAAATAGCCGTTAGTTCTGCCAGATACGGAATAATCAGCAGCACTTTGCGCGTTTAGATTGCTAGATCCAACTAGTGTTCCAGAAGAGTTATAGCCTACCGTTTGAATGTCAGTGGCACCGCCATTAGTTGGATTCCATCTGATTTCTATTTGTCCGAATGTGGAAGTTTGATGAATAGTTTTTCCCACTCCAGTTCTTTGGTCAGTGCTATATCCCGGACATTGGTTGACACAAGTTGAAGAAACGCCGCTCCAGCTGTTAGCATAACCACCACCTGCAACTGGAACCAGACCACAGCTGCGATGCGGAAATTCAGTATTGGTAGTATTGACCGTCGGAACCGGATTGATAGCTTGGCCATTATCGTCCTTAAATCTGGAGTAAGGATATTTTACATAGCCGCTTAAACAAGTTCCCTGAACCACGGTGTTACTTGTAGCGCCACTTTGTGTTTCTGCTGCTGCCCAGGTGGCATTACCGTCATTAGCGCTTGGAGAAGTTATTGCCGTGCAAGAAGAAATACATGGATTGCGGATTGCGCTCCAAGTTCCATCAGAACGACAATCAACTTCTGGTTGATTTGCGCCAGCCTGGAAAAAGCCCAGGCGTTTATTACAATAACCTTTTCTGGTTGATCCGGGAGTTATCGCCGTAGAGCTTCTGGAAGCTGGTGTTAAGTGGGTTTTAGCATTGCCATTGGTAAGAATTGGCTGACCTATCAAATTATTACCGGAATCTCTTAAATAAACTTCCACACCAAAAGTTGCACCCCGAGAGTTTGTCCATTGTTGCCAATCCTGTGAAGATGAGGGGTTGTAAACGGGGTTGATAGCATTGCACATTCTTCTTGTGCAAGAACCAGCAGTAGGTTTCCATACCCCAAGTTGATTGCATTTTTTAGTTGGTAAACTAGTGGCTGAATATCCGCTAATGCATGAAGTGGCGCGAATACCGGTGCTGGTTTCAAGGAAATCATTGGTTTTGGTATATTGATTCCACACCGCATAACCATTGGAAGCGCCTTTATTTCCCAAAGTAACATCTCTGTAAGTGATGCCAAAAGTATCTCCTGCCTGAGCCGGAACTTCGTTGATTGAATCAGCAATGGTTTCTCCGGGATTATATAAGCCATTGGGATAAATGCCGTTATTGTCAGAGTTAGTCGAAGCATCTCCGGTGGTAATTGCCGGACAATAATAACGCACACAAGAGGCAGAGTCGGAAGCTGTTGAAACGCCGCTCCATTTGCCCATAGTTGGGGAAGCAGGATCATCAAGACAGCTCATTTTTGGAGTAAGTCGAGCACTGCCTAAATTTGCTTGCTGCCAAAAGCCGTTACAAGTTCCGTTAACATTAGCCATTCCCACAACTGCTGTGGGGAATTCACCATGTCCGCCATTTGATCCGCTTCCAACATTCGAAGAAGTGCGATCAGAATGTTTGATATTTACAGTGCCGCCATTTGTGGTGGTGTAAGACGTGCCATCAATTGAAGAAGCGTTAAATGAATCGCCGCCATAATTAATAGCGCTGCAAATTTTTGGCGTTGGAATATCGATGCAAAGTCCGGCTTCCCTGGCAGTTTGTTGTCTTGGTTGGGAATTATAGCCGCTCGGAGCTGGGCTGCCTGGATCGTAAGTTAAACATTTACAGTTTGTTCCCCAATCAGAGGCAGCAATGTTGCTAACTTGACAGACGCTTTTGGCACTAGAGGCGCTGTCAAGCAGACATTTACCGTAGCTGGCAATGCCACTTCCTGTAGTCAGGCTTTTATGGTAAACCTGTTTAAGTTTTGTCTCAAAGCCGGAAGTAATGCATAATTCATTATGCCAGCCATAAGCTGCTGGATCAGCGGCTGTGGCGTTGGTTTGTTCGATCAAAGAGTCAGAAGATGAGGCGATACCTTTTTTAGCGTTGCATTGCGAAGCTAAAGCCAGACAAGAAGTGCGCACTTCATTGGTCGAACTTGTTATACCGTTATTTTGAATGGCAACTTCATTTTCCATACATTCTTTCCACAGCTGGCTGCATTTCTCGCGCTTGGCGCAGATTTTATATTTTTCGAGATTGTTGGGATTGACGCCGTCGCAATCAGCAATGTCAGGATTGGTATTAATAATCGACATAACATTGCTATTAGTGCAGTTGGTGTCGTAGCAATATTTCAGATTAATTGTAGCTGGTTGGTAAGTTCCATTAGTTAAAACGTTAGCATTGGTAGTGATGGCAGAAATGTGAACTTTTCGAACTCCGATGGTGCTTGCAGAAGAGGAGGCAGAGTTATTTATCTCAGGCAGACTGCGATTAACGCAGGAATGTTTAATATCGGTATAGCCGGAAGAGTTGGAAATACGGCGATATAGGCACAATAAAGGTTGGTTATTATCAGGATCGACATCTTTTTTAATCAGAACTTCTGCTGAATAGGTGATGCCGTTTAAAGTGGTGGATAAGGCAGTTGCACCAAGGGCATAGCTTGCCGGATCTTTTGTGACTTCATAGCCGCTATAGCCTGTTCCCATGCTTAATGTTTTGCTGGTAATGCCAAAACGTACTACAATTTCAGGGTAAAGAAAATCAGTAGTACCAAGAGAATAAGCTGTTGAGTCGGAAGCATTTGATCCACCTCTTTTATCATGTACGGCAATGATGGATAAAGGTGGAGTAAAAAGTTTAATGGTATTATTGCGGCTGGCCAGATTATAAGTATCAGGCGGTGATTCTTTCAGTGGTAATTTGGCACATTCTTGAGCTTTAATAAATTTGCCACTTTTGTCATAAAAGCCTTCAATACCATTTTGAGTGGTATTTCCTTCAGTATAGCGGATGCGCAAAATAGTGCGCCATTTATCGGCCAAGCCTGGAATGTCATTAGTATTTTTACCGCCTTCACAATTACCACTTTGAGAATTATATGAACCAGAAACGCAGGTCACGCCATTATCAAGCTTTTCATTGCTACCAAAGAACATGTTGTTATAGGCAAATTGTCCTTTGGAATCGAGGAAGGTGCACACTCTGTGACCGTATTGAACAGCGCGCAGACGCAAGAAATCATCAATAACAGCAGAGCATCTATTGTCATTGTTGGAGTTGAACATGTCATTGCTCATGGCACATTCCTTAGAATCAGAATATTGCACCGTCAGATCACGACAAACATCGTAGCCGCATATCTGTCCTTTGCAAAATCCAAAAGCGCAGGAAATAGCGCATTCTCTGCTGCCGCAAGTTTCTGAATTGGGCATAGTTGCATCATTTGGGCGCATGGTATTTTTAAATCTTAAACACACTCTGGTGGTTGAAATTGAGTCGCCATTATCAAGATAACGTGTTTTTATATAACCTTCGTGATAGGCCGTGGAACTATCTACCTTGGCGTAAATATTGCCTTCATTGCCGCACAAATAGCCATATCCCGTACCACGATTGCCATTTCTGATTACATCGCACATTCTCGGTGATCTGGTGCGATCATCAGGGCCAAGCTGCATGTGAAAATAAGGCAGAGTGATTGTGAATAATCCTAAATCAATTCTAGGCTTACATCCCCATCTACCACCTTGGGCGCATCCAGTACTACCACTACTGTCGGTTTGATCTTCGAGGTCGCTCTTTGAATAACAGGTGCCGTCGATGCGATAATCCTGATTGGGATCGTCGCTTTTATAAGCTTTTGCTAAAGGTTTGGGGCGGTGAAACCAGGATAGAGTGTCATCAATTGGATCAGTATCGACTGAATCTTCTGGTGAGCTCACCGCACATTCTGGGCGATTGGTATTGTTGGAATTATTGCAATCGACGGTTTTGTAACAATATCCCAAATCTTTACGGCACTGAGCTCCAGCAACGCAAGCTGTTGTGGCACAAACTGCACCATCGCCGCTACTGTCACAATCAGTATTTCGGATAGTCGGGTTATTGTTATTGTCCTTATTGCAAGGATACGGGGTATAAATTATTGGTCGGCACACAACTGGTGTGCACAAAGCGTTGTCAGTTAGTGGTAATCCGATATTTACATATTGTGAGTAAAGACCAAGAACATTGACACCGTTTGCGGCTACGGTGTCAGCAAAATATCTGGTGCTGCCATCAGACATTCTAAGGGAACTATTATTACAGGCGATATTTTGAGTATCGTCAGTAGTAATATTGCCAGGAGTAAAACCGGTGCAAGTATCTTTACGACCACAAGAAATTGCTGTTGGTTTGCAGCTGTGGATCTGACACATGGTTTTGTTATAGCGATATCGGGTATAGGGCAATTGAGCGGCGGTAAATTCATAACATTTAACATTGCTGCCATCGCAATATTCAGCGAATTTCGGATCATCTTCATTTTGAATCCTTGATTGATTTAGCTCATCAGGAGTCAACATATTACAGACAGTTTTTTTGCAATTTGTTGCTGAAGGTAAAACATTATTGTCAAGCTGATGACAAGCGCGATAAACACAATTTCCAACTGAGGTTGTAGTTCGTGGGATTGCTGTCATGTTGTTGGGCAAGCGGTCACAAAATCTGACGCAGCTTTTATTATGTCCGCCAGTTGCTGTATCCGTCGCATCGTTGGTTTGACTGCATTCATTGACGCAGTTGCGTAAATTTGACGGATTGGGAAGTTGTGAACAAAGTGGCAAATCAATCAAATCAGCACAGTTTTTTCTCGAGGATGGGATGGCTCCGCTGTCAGCAATTGAAACAGAAGCTGATGTTGCTGTGCATAAAGGTAAATCAATGTAATAGCAATTTACTCCCGGATTTGCAGGTCCGGAATATAAATTTGATGAACCACAATTGGGCAAGCAATTCACTGAAGGGTTAGGAGATGCAATAACTGCGCAGGAAGGAAATGTGCAATTTACTCCCGGATTTTTAGTGCCGCTAAATCCGACACAGCTTGGTAGAGAGCTAATTGATTCTTGTGGTGAGATAGTTTTGAAAAATACAAAAAATAAAACGACAACAACGGTTGAGAATAGTAAGCTTCTGATGATTTTTTTGTTAGGGATTTTAGGAATTTTGTAATTCATCAAAAGTTTTACAGAAAAAGTCGCCTCTTTCTTCGAAGTTTTTCCATTGATCAAAAGATGCACAGGCTGGTGAAAGCAGAATATTTTTTTCTGTTCCGCCATAAGCTTTGGCATCGGTAAATGACTGTGTTATAGCGTTCTTTAAATCGCCACATTTGGTGAAGTTAACTCCATTATTTTCTAAAATAACGGCAAATTCTTCAGTAGCTTCGCCGATTAAATAGGCTTTCACAACTTTATTAAAGTAAGGTGTTAAAATTGAAATAGCGCCTTCTTTAGGTTTTCCGCCTAAAATCCAAAAAATATTATCGTAAGATTTAAGGGCATTTTCTGTTGATTCAGCATTGGTTGCTTTGCTGTCATTGATAAATTTGATAGCATCAACTTCGCCAAGAAGCTGCATACGATGGCGCAAACCGCTAAATTTTTTGATGGCAGTAATTATTTTTTCTTCGTTGATTTTTAGTGAATGTTGTAAGTTGTGGCAAAAACTGATGGCAAAGGCAAAAGCCATGTTCTGATCATTATGTTCACCGCGTAGAAAATCTGATTTTAACTCAAACTCTGTATTCGATCCGTTGATTTTGTTAATTAATTTTCCACCAAAAAGGGCGATACCATTTTCTTGGATTTTCTTGGTTGAAATCGGAACTAGCTTAGCGCGAAAGTTTTTGTCATTGCTTAATTCTGCAAAAATCTGACGTGAGTTTTCATTATCAACATCAATCAGCGCAAAATCATTTTCGCTTTGATTACGAAAAATTCTTTTTTTAGCGGCAATATAGCCAGCCATTGAACCGTGACGATCAATGTGATCTGGAGTGATATTTAAAAGAGCGGCAATTGTGAAATGAGTCTGGTTAAGCAGATCAAGTTGATAAGAAGAAGTTTCAAAAATGTAAGCCGTTGCTTTTTGGTCGTTAGTTGGAAGATCAAAGCAAGGAACACCGATATTGCCACCAACTTCCGCAATAATATTTAACTCTTTAAAAATAAAGCCGGTGAGGGCAGTAGTAGTTGACTTGCCGTTAGTTCCGGTGATGGCGATGAAATTATTTTGGCGGTTTTGGCGATAAAAAATTTCTATATCGCAAGCCAGATCAGCTCCGGTTTTTTGGCAGATTTCTAAAATTTTATGGGGTTTGGGAAAATGGAGTGGAATGCCGGGGGCGAAGCTGATTATGGTGTTGGCATCATAGGCAATGTCGTCAGCTTTGCTAAATAAAATGTGATCATATTTTTTATTTTGAGCAGAAGCGATTGTTTGCTCATTATCATCAGTGGCAATAACTGTAGCACCATTTTTTGCTAAGGATTTAGCAGTGGAAAGGCCAGATAATCCAAGGCCGTAAACGACATATTTCATTTAGGAGCGCAGTTTTAAAATTGCGTCAGAATAATTTTCTGAACCAAAAATATAAGAACCAGAAACCAAAACATCGGCACCGGCAGAAGTAACTAATTTAGCTGTGTCGTGATTTATTCCGCCATCAACTTCTAACTCAATTTTTTTGCCCAAACGGTCAATTTTTTTGCGGATATTTTCGATTTTTTTAAGTTGTGAGTGCAAAAACTTTTGACCGCCAAATCCAGGATTAACTGTCATTACTAAAATCAAATCGAGTTTTTCTAAAACATAATCCAAAGCATCCTCATGGGTTGACGGAACAATTGAAACTCCAGCTTTTTTACCAAATGATTGAATTAGAGATAGGCTGCGATCGAGGTGAATAGATGCTTCAGCGTGAATGGTGATAATGTCAGAACCGGCTTTGGCAAAGGCTTCAATATGATTGTCGGGATTGTTAATCATCAAATGAACGTCAAAAGGTAAGGCTGAGACTGGTCGCAAAGATTTTACAACTTCATTGCCCAAAGTGATGTTGGGAACAAAACTACCATCCATAACGTCAATATGAATATAATCGGCGCCAGCTTTTTCGATATTTTGGATTTCTTCTCCAAGTTTAGAAAAATCTGCCGAAAGAATTGAAGGAGATATTTTGAGCATGCGTTTAATGAGAGTTTAATGATTTGATTTGCGACAGTCTCCTTGGGCAGGAAATTTAGTCTGGTGTGTTAGATGCCTGATTTTTTTACCACTTATTTTTACAGCCAACAGCAGTGATGTCGTAAATTGGATGCTCTAAAGCTGAAACCGAAGGGCTGGAAGAAAACATCCAGCCATAAAAAATACGATTTTTACCTTTTTCGCCATTCTTTTCTATGCTGTTATCGTCGAAAATTTCTAAAAGAATTTTGCTTTCTGGTTTTTGATCTAAAGACGATTGCCAGCATTTGTGGGCGGTGATAGTTAATTTTCCGAATCTGATGGTATTGCCAATTTTAATTTCAAGTAAGGAAGTTTTAGCGGTGATTTTGTTTAAACCTTGAATAATTGCGACAGTACTAAATCTAGAGGGATCTGTTTTATCGATGGTGATTTCTTCTTCTGCTTCATTATTTTTTGAATCTGTTTGTGGTGATTCTTCAGCGCTGCTAAGCACAAACTTCGTTGCGGTTTGACTATCTTGTGCTGCAAGATTCTGGGCATTCGCCAACAGAAAAATTACACCAAGCAGGGTTGTTAAAAATTGGCTCTTATTTTTTGTCATCTTCTTTTTTGTCTTCTTTTTTATCAGAGCTGGAGCTGAAAATAAATTTACCCAAAAGGTCTTCAAAATTTACCGAAGATTGAGTGAAATTTATTTCGTCACCATCTTTTAAAAATTCATCATCTGCTCCTGGTTCAATGGCTAAATATTTTGAACCAAGCAAGCCTTCAGAAGAAACTTTTGCTGAAGAGTCGGAAGAGAGTTTAATCTTGTCATCAATTATCAATCTTAAAGTAGCGCGATAGCTTTCTTCATCAAGAAATTGGTTTTCAACACTGCCAACTTTAACGCCGGAAATTTTAACATCTCCACCTGGCGCTAAACCGTCAATATTATCGAACTTGGCAATAAGGTGATAACCTTTGGAGGAGTTGACTTTTGAGTTTTGAAAAGAGCTAAAAAAGAAAAATAATGCCGACATCAGAACAAAAGTTCCGACAATAATCTCGAAGTAATTATTATTTTTATTCATGTTCAGTTAGTTTGAATTTTGTTCGTTAGGATCCCAAGGCTGATAATCAGCGCTGACTTTCTCTCTAATTCCCCCGGTGGCCAAATGACCTTTTGGAGCGTAAGAATTTTTAGTTCCGGTTAAATTGGGAAGATGAATTTTTTGCCAGTGATATTTGTTAGTTTTAACATTTATTGGCAATTGATTAGTGCTATAGTGCATCCATCCATGCCATTCGGCAGGAATTTTTGAAGGCTCGGCAATGCCTTTGTAAATGACGAATCTTTTACCATTTTTATGTTGAAAATATTCATTGCCAAATTCGTCATTGCCAACTGTGGTACAGGATAATTTGATCTTAAGTTCCGTAAAAAAACGCATTTTAATTTGTCTGATTTATAAAAAATGGAGGTAATTTTCTTATAAAAACTATGGCACTGATTTTAAAAATGGAAGGGATAAGCTTATGCTTTATCTTAAGAATTTGGGACGGAAGTAGTATTTAATATTTTGATGTAAGTTAAGTAGAGTTTTTGGTTGGTTTTTTAAACCAACTTGGCTAAAAAATTGGGAATCCTTCTTATTTAGAAAAATCCTTCAAAAATTAAATCAAATATCAAAAAGTGCCAAGATTCGACTCGGTCTTTCATTGTATTGCAAAACTGCTTTTTGTCGCCTTGTTGGCGCTCTCTCTGCCGTTTGATTCATTCGCTAAGGATAGCAAAAAAACTATCAAAAAAAGCTCACATAAATCTTCTTCTCATCCAAAAATATTGGCCAAAGTTTCGCAAAGATCGTTGGCTAAAACAAAAAAGAATAGCAAAAAACAGCCAATAAAAGAAGTGGTTGAAGCCAAGCCAGAAGTGCTATCGCAACCAGAAAAATCGGTTTCTATTAATGCTGCGATGTTGAGGCATAAATCAGCAACAAGACCGATCACGCAAAAATTATGGCAAGGAATCAGCGACAATGATTTAGAATTTTTGAAAAAAATCAGCGTTGCCCTACAACACAATAATTATTCTGAAGCCTTGAAGTATGCTGCTGAACTTAAAGCAAAAGAGGAGTCCGAAACGGTTAAAATTGAAACTGATGTGATCAAAGTTAAGCCAGGATTTGCTGACGCAGTTGTTGACATTATTTTGTGGAACAAATTTAGCTCGATTTCGGATGTGAAGAAAATTTCTTTCAGCGATATTTCGCGTTTCGTTAATGATAATCCATTTTATCCAAATATTTCCGACATCAGACGCAATGCTGAGAAAGTGGCAGTTGCCAACAAAATTTCTTACCAATCTGGTGAACAATATTTTAAATCTAACCCGGCCAGAAGCACAGAATCAAAACTTTATTTGCTACAATCCAAAATTGCCTTTTTGCATAGATTTAAAGGTTCGGAAGAAAAAAAGATGGCGCTGCAAAAGGAAGTTACCGCACTTATTTCTAACATTTGGGTGAAGGAAAATTTTAGTGCTGAGGAAGAGAGCGCTTTTTTAAGTAAATATCAAAATCAATTGAACTCGGTTGATCACGTTAATCGTATTGACCGTTTATTGTGGGACGGCCGTATTTCTGAGGCCAAAAGAATCATGAACTTTGTTGATGAAGATCATCAAAGGTTGTTTACAGCGGTGATAGAAATACAAGATGCTCCAAGATATATAGATAATATTATTCTTTCAGTTCCGCGTCGATTAAGAGCTAATGAAGGTTTATCTTATCGCCGCGCTATTTGGTATAAGGGCAAAGATAAGAAAGATGAGTTGCTGGATTTGATTATGGATTTGCCATCAAAAACAGAACATCCAGAAAAATGGTGGGGTTTGCGTCATCTTTATGGTCGTGAGATGCTCAAGAAAAAGAACTATAAGGTGGCATATTTATTGGTTGCCAAGAATGGTTTGGCAACTACTGATTCTGATTTTTGGGAAGCGGAATGGATATCTGGATGGATTGCACTACGTTTTCTCGATAAGCCAAAAGAAGCCTACGAGCATTTTGACAATCTTTACAAAAATGTTTCTCAGCCTGTCACTTTAGCCCGCGCAGCTTACTGGCTTGGCATGGCTTCTCAAGCTATGGGCGATAGAAATAAAGCAATCGAATGGTATAAAGTGGCGGCAAAATATCCGCTGTTTTTCTATGGCCAACTCGGTATTAACAAACATCGCGCTTTGGATAGTATTAACGCTCAATATGATATTATCCTGCCAAAAGATCCCGACATTATGGTCAGTGATATGAAAACAATTTCTGCCTCAAAAATGGTGCAGATTGCTTATCTCCTCGCGCTTACTGGTGATAAAAAAAATGCCACTAAAATTTTTGATTACTCAATTGAAAATGCTGCAACTGATGGTCAGATTGCTGTGATTATGAAAATTGTAAATGAATTGGATGATCGCCAGATGGATGTGAGAGTGTCGCGTACTGCCGCTAAGAAAAATGTCTTTTTCATCAAAGATAAATTTCAGATTGTAAAAGAAGTGCCAAATGATGAATACGCGCCTTTGGTGCATGCTATTGTTAAGCAAGAGAGTGGTTTTGCGCCTCTGGCGGTGAGTAATGTTGGTGCTATCGGATTTATGCAGCTAATGCCGGCAACTGCTAAATTAGTGGCCAGAGACATGGGCGTGCGTTATGATAAAGATAAATTATCAACCGACATCAAATATAATGTCAGCCTTGGCACCTTTTATATTAAGAAAATGATCGATCGTTTTAATGGTTCGGAAATGTTGGCGATCGCTTCTTACAATGCTGGGCCAAATGCGGCTCAACGCTGGATCAATGAATTTTATGATCCACGCAAAGAAAAAGATTTGGATAAGGTGGTCGATTGGATAGAACTCATCACCTATTCTGAAACCAGAAATTACGTGCAACGTATTACGGAAAACTTGATCGTTTACAAATATCTGATGTCGCGTTCTAACTATGACGCGGTGCAGTAAAATAGTGTTCAAAGAGGCTTAACTTCTTTCCAAGCAACAACCAACAATTAAAATGTTTGACGAATTACACGAAGAATGCGGCATTTTCGCCATCTATAACAGCAATGATGCGGCCGTAAATACTGCGCTTGGTCTTCATGCATTGCAACATCGTGGGCAAGAATCGGCGGGGATTGTTACTATGTCTGGAGGATCTTTCTCCGCTCACTATGCTGAAGGTCTAGTTTCTGATAATTTCAATTCGGCGGAGATTGCCAACAAACTTGAAGGCACTTCTGCCATTGGTCATGTGCGTTATTCCACTGCTGGCAAAAAAACAGCTCGTAACTGTCAGCCGATTTATGCTCAATTAAGCTTTGGCTTTTTGGCTGTTGCTCATAACGGCAATTTGACTAATGCCAATACTTTGCGCAACCGCTTGATTGAACGTGGAGCCATTTTCCAATCCACTATGGATACAGAAGTTATAATTCATTTAATTGCTCTAAGCCAAAAGGCTGGTCTTCACGATAAAATTATTGATGCGGTTTCGCAGATTGAAGGAGCATTTTCTTTGGTGATAATTCACAAAGACGAAATTATTGCCATTCGTGATCCAAATGGTGTGCGTCCTCTTTCAATTGCCACGCTGGGAGATGCGTTCGTGGTTGCTTCTGAAACTTGTGCCTTTGACATTATCGGCGCTAAAGTTGTGCGTGATGTTGAACATGGTGAGATGGTGATCATCGGCAAAGATGGCATTAAGTCGCTGCAACCTTTTGAAGTGAAACCGTCAAAATTTTGTATTTTTGAATATGTTTATTTCGCAAGGCCAGACAGCGTCATTGAAGGTAAAAATGTTTATGCCATGCGTAAAAATATCGGTATTGAACTAGCAAAAGAAATTGCCATTGATGCCGATGTTGTGGTTCCAATTCCTGACTCTGGAGTGCCGGCAGCGATTGGATATTCTATGCAGTCAAAAATTCCCTTCGAGCTTGGCATCATCCGCAATCACTATGTGGGCAGAACTTTTATTGAACCAACTGATAAAATTCGTCACTTTGGCGTGAAGTTAAAACATAATGCTAATCTGGAAGTGATTAAGGATAAGAGAGTGATTTTGATTGATGATAGTATTGTTCGTGGAACAACTTCAAAAAAGATCGTGCAAATGATGCGTGATGCCGGAGCTAAAGAAGTTCACATGTTAATTGCCAGCCCACCAACAATTGCACCATGTTTCTATGGCGTGGATACACCTGATAAAAAAGATTTGGTTGCTGCTAATTACTCAGTTGAAGAAATCGGAAAAATGATTGGTGTGGATAAGCTTGGCTATATTTCAATTAATGGTCTGTATCGTGCTATTGAAGGCAGCAAACGTAATGACGAAAATCCACAATATTGTGATGCTTGTTTTACTGACCAATATCCTATCCGTCTTTCCGACAAAGAAGGTGGTGCTATTCCGCTTTTTGATTTTATGAAATAATTAAAATGACTAAAAAATCTCCGAAAAATTTTGCTGAAAAAATTGCCAAAATGGATTTTGAATCTGCAACCTCGCGTCTTGAGGAAATTGTTGAAATTATGTCATCAGAAAAAATCAACCTGGATTCGATGGTTGATTTGTACGAGGAGGGAATTGCTCTGAAAGATCATTGTAATAAAAGGTTGGAAGAGGCGAAAATGAAAATTGAAACGATTGCTAATAAATAGGTTTCAGATTTAAAGCTGTGCTTCAAAATCTGAAATTAATGTTTAAGGAGACTGTGGCAAATCAAACTTTTCGTCGAATTTTTCGCAATTCAAATTTTTTTGAAACGCACGTACATCTGGGTACGCTTACCTTTCAAAAAAATTTGAATCACAAAAACTTCTTAGAAAATTTTGATTTGCCACAGTCTCTTAAGAACTAGAATATAATGAGACTGTCGCAGTCTCATAATCCTAACACTAAACCCAAAAAAGCTTCTCTCCAATGTTCCAAATGAAACAAATCCCAAACTTTTTGACCACCTTCCGCATTGCTATTATTCCGGTTCTGGTTTTGTCATTTTATATTCCAGGAATGGTTTCAAATGTTATTGCAGCAATGCTTTTCGCTATTGCTGCTATTACTGATTATTTTGACGGATATTTTGCTCGTGTTTTGAAGGTTCAGTCAAATTTCGGTCGTTGTCTTGACCCGATTGCCGATAAATTATTGGTAATTGTGGCGATTGTGATGCTGATTAATTTCAGTGATCGCAGTTTGTGGATATTGATTCCGGGATTGATAATAATTTGTCGTGAGGTTTTGGTTTCCGGTTTGCGAGAGTTTTTGGCTGAACTGCGTGTCAGTGTTCCAGTCAGCAAACTAGCAAAGTATAAAACTATGGTACAAATGGTGGCAATTACCGGACTTTTGCTTGGTGAAAATGGCACAGACTATACTTTTTATTATCTGATCGGCAATTGGATTGAAATGGGGATCAAATTTTCTTTGGTGGTGCTCATTGTGTTATTGGCAAAATTATTATTCTGCTTTGCTGCTGTTTTGACTGTCATGACCGGATACGCCTATTTCCGTGTCGGTTTAAAAAACATGTAACTAAAAAACCGACCCGGCATAGCTAACAGTGTCTAAACAATCCTTCTGAATCTGTTCTTTTAACTCTTCAAGCGAGTTAAATTTTTTCTCATCGCGAATAAAATCGACAAACTCAACTGCAATTTTCTTGCCGTAAAGATTTTCGCTAAAATTAAAAATATGACTTTCAAACAAAGGAGAATTATTTCCTGCTATTGTTGGCTTGATTCCGAAATTCGTAACTGCGAGAAATTTTTTTCCTAAAGATGGCACAAAAACCCGTGTCTTATAAACTCCAAACTTAGGTTTAATAATATGAGGCTTGGCATTTAAGTTGGCTGTTGGGAATCCTAGTTGAGAAGCCAGTTTTCTGCCTTCATTAACAACTCCGCAAACAGTAAAATTTTTGCCTAAAAATTGATTGGCCATATTTATATTTCCATCAGAAATTAACTGGCGAATCAGGCTGGAAGAACAAATTTTTCCTGAATTGTAAAAGGCTGGGATTTCGTTTAATTCAAAACCGAATTGTGGCGCCATTTTTTCAAGTAGCACAAAATTTCCTTCACGATTTTTCCCAAAAATAAAATCATAACCAACTGATAAATGCCTGACATTTAAGGTTTTAACAAGAATCTCTTTAACAAAATCCTCAGCTTTCATCTGAGCGGTTTGTTGATTAAAATGTAGAAAAATGGCATAATCAATGTTCTGCTCAGCAAAATTTTTTAATTTCTGCGCCAAATTATTGATTCTAAAATCCTTGGCTAAATTACCCTTAAAGAAAGTGATTGGATGAGGTTCAAAAGTTAAAATTGCTGAGGCTAAATTTTTGGTCACAGCAATCTTTTTTACTTCCGAAATTATTTTTTGATGTCCCAAATGGACACCGTCAAAATTGCCAATGCTAAGTGCTAATGGAGTAGAGGTGGTTTTATTTAAACTGCGGATTAGTTTCATTTAACATTTATATACTCAATCAAATTCAAACTTTATTTGAATTTGGGTTTAGTTGTATTGCTGCTCGGCAAATAAATTGCTGCATCCACAATAGATTTAATTTTTTAGAACCTGTTCAAAATTTTGCGGTGACAACAAAATTTCAACCTTTTTCAAAGGTAAAATGATAAATGATAAATGTTAAATCAAGTTGCATGCAATTTTTTATTTTCTTTCTGTTGCTATTTTCTTCCAACGCCTTGGCTGATGATGAATTTAGTGGAAAAATAGCCACCTTTGATGATTCCAAATATAGCCAAAATTTTGATCATTTTTATTACGTAAATCCGCAAGCACCAAAGGGTGGTGCTGTTCGTTTTGGGGTTGAGGGAACTTTCAATAATTTAAATCCATTCATTCTCAAAGGCATTAATGCCGCCGGTCTTTCCTATCTTTATGATAGTTTGATGGAAGCTTCAGAAGACGAAATATCTGCATGTTATGGTCTTATTGCTGAAGGTGTGCATTATTCTGCCGATAAATTTGAGTTAATTTTCAAGCTAAGAAAATCAGCGCGTTGGCAGGATGGTGAGCCAATCACAGCCGATGACGTGGTTTTTACTTTTAATAAATTAATCACTGACGGACATCCTTCTTACAAAATGATTTATCGTGACGTGAAGGATGTAGTAAAGTTGTCGGATCGGCAGGTAAAGTTTATTCTTAAAAATAATCAGAATCGTGATTTATTGGTCATGATCGCTTCAATGAAAGTTTTGCCGAAACATTATTTTGAGAAGGTAAATTTTTCTACAACCACACTGCAAGCTCCCATTGGTTCTGGGCCATATAAAATTAAAGAAGTTAACCCGGGAAAATCGATCACTTATGAACGTGACAAAAACTACTGGGCTAAAAATTTAGCGGTCAATCGCGGGCGCTATAATTTTGATCTAATTAGCTATGATTATTACCGCGATAATAACGTTCTGATCGAAGCTTTTAAAGCCGAGCAATATGATTTGCGTCAAGAAAATGTAGCGCGCAATTGGGCTAACGCTTATAATATTGAAGCTGTTGCTAGTGGAAAAATAATTAAAAAAGAAATCGCCAATAACTTACCAGCACCTCTACAAACCTTTGTTTTCAACCTGCGCCGCGATAAGTTTAAAAATCCAGCATTGCGCAAAGCATTAACTTACGCCTTTGATTTTGAATGGCTTAAAAACCATATTTTTTATGGTGCTTACAAACGTAGTGAGAGTTATTTTCCTAATTCTGTTTTTGGCTATAAAGGGTTTCATATGCCGCAATCGCAAGGCGATGGTTTTAACCGCAACAATTTACTTCAAGCCAAGCAAATCCTTGAAGTTGCCGGTTATAGAATGATTGATGGCAAGTTGATTGACCAAGCAAATGGTGAACAATTAACTATCGAATTTTTGATTGATACGCCATCTTTTCAGATGATTACGGCGCCCTTTGTAAAGAACCTTGAGAAGCTTGGTATTGCAGCAAAACTACGTTTTGTTGAGGAAAATCAATATCAAACACGGGTTAATAATTTTGATTATGATATTATTGTTGCGGTATTTGGACAGAGTTTAATTCCAGGAAATGAGTTATTCGCCTATTGGCATTCGTCACAAAAAGATATTAAAGGCTCGCAAAATTTGTCCGGACTCAACGATAAAACAGTTGATGAGTTGGTCGAAAAAATTGCCGCAACCAAGGACAAACAAAAGTTGATAAAATTATGCAGCGAATTTGATCGCTACATGTTGGAAAATTATTATACTATCCCGCAGTGGTACAATAGCAGCTATAGAATTTTATATCGTAATATTTTTGCCATGCCAAAAATCACCCCAAAATATTCTTTGGGGCTTGATAGCTGGTGGATAAAATAACATATAATTTGTGATTTACGATTTATGATTGATGCTTTAAAAAGAGTAAAAATTCATGAATTAAGAGACTGTCGAAAATCAAACTTAAATTAATTATGTTTATCCAAACTGAAGAAACGCCAAATCCAGCAACTTTAAAATTTATTCCTGACGGTCACTCAGTTTTAGCTAGCGGTACGGCAGAATTTAAAAATCAAAAATCAGCCGCAACCAAGTCTCCTTTGGCGTTACAGCTTTTTGAAATCAGCGGAGTTGAAGCGATATTTTTGGGTCGTGATTTTATTACAGTGACCAAAACGGAAAAAGTGGAATGGTCAAAAATCAAAGCTGATATTTTAGCCACAATCATGGATTTCTTTGTTTCAGGAAAGCCGGTGTTATATGATGCTGCGGCACAAGATGATGGTGTAAATGATGATGATAGTGAAATTGTAAAGCAGATAAAAGAACTAATAGAAATTAAAGTTCGTCCGGCAGTGGCAATGGATGGCGGTGATATTATTTTTCATTCTTTTGAAGAGGGAATTGTCAGATTGGTTTTGAAAGGTTCATGTTCGGGATGCCCTAGCTCCACTATCACTTTGAAAAATGGTATTGAGAATATGCTTAAACATTACATTCCAGAAGTGGAAGCGGTTGAGCAGGTGCAAGACGATTAGTTGATTTTTTGGCGTGTAAGAGTTTTAAAAGAATAACGGGCGAAGGCTATGCCGCTCGCCCCGGCTCTTAATTGTCTTCGAGCGTAAGCGAGAAAAGCGATTAAGAGTGTTACAAATTTTAGCGTTCGTAGCTCAACTGGATAGAGTATTGCCCTCCGAAGGCAAAGGTTGGAGGTTCAAATCCTCTCGAGCGCACCATTCGCTTACGCTTTGCTACAGCGCAATTGATTTGATAAGTGAGTTTTGCGCATCCTTATTTTTAGGGAAAAATTAAAAATTAAAAACATGAAAAGCATTGTCACAGCAGCTTTCGTAATGATTGGAGATGAAATACTTTCCGGTCGCACCGAAGATAAAAACCTTAATTTCCTAGCAAAAAGTTTGACGGAATTAGGAATTAATTTACGCGAAGTACGAGTTGTTCCTGATAATGAAGAAGAAATTATTTCGGCAGTAAATTTGATGAGAGAAAAATTCGATTATGTTTTTACCAGTGGTGGAATTGGCCCAACTCACGATGATATAACTTCCTTAGCAATCGCCAAAGCCTTTGACGATGAATTGGTTCAAAATGCTGAGGCTACTGCAATCATGGAAGTTTTTTACGGTAAGGGAAATTTAAATGAAGCGCGTTTAAAAATGGCTTTTGTACCAAGTCAGGCCAAGCTTTTAGACAATCCAGTTTCTTCTGCTCCGGGTTTTAGAATTGACAATGTTTTTGTAATGGCTGGTGTGCCAAAAATATTTCAAGCTATGTTTGCAGCGGCAGCAAAAGAACTAGTTGGTGGCACGAAAGTGCGCGCAAAAGAAATAAAAATTTCGTTAACCGAAAGTATCATTGCTCAGGATTTAAAAACCCTGCAAACACAATATCCGCAAGTGGCAATGGGAAGTTATCCTTTTGAAGGTGGAACATCTTTGGTTTTTCGTAGTAATGATTATGAATCTTTGGAGAAATCATCAGTGCAAATGATCGAAATTCTTGAAAGAATAAAAAGCGCTTCAATAATCTCCGTCAGCTAATTCTATTGCACTTCATCCGCTAAAAAATGGAACAAAAATTCGAGTCACTTAAAAAAGAAAATCCCGAGCAATTGGCGGAATATTTTGATTTCGTCAAGACTTCCGTTAAAGATGGCAGCTATTTTAAAGATGGTGTGAATTGGTATTTTTTTCGTTATGTAAATCCTTTTTGTGAAAGAACCGTTCTTTCTTTTGCCAGCATTGTAGCCTGCATCATCTGTTATTGTTTGTTTGTTATGATCCAGGGTGCTTTTCCTTTGGTGCAAAAAGATCCGATTATTATTCGCTCCATTGACGAGTCGCGCTATTTTCCAAATTTGATTCCGCTCAAACCTCACTCTACTGGTCCAGGATTTGAAGAATATGATCCTAAAATTGTCACAGTGGATGAGGCGATTGCAAAATATTTGGTTTCAGTTTATGTCACTAATCGTGAAGCTTATGATTTCAGCAAAGCCGAGGTTGAAGATGTGAATAATAAATTTAATCGTATCAGGAATACTTCCGTAGATAAGGAATACCGTGAGTTTCAGCTTTATATGAGTAAAGATAATCCAGACAGTCCGATTTTAAATTTTGGTCGTAATGTCGTTAAAACCATTGATATAACATCGGTTAAGTTTGTTAAGAAAGACGCCAAGGATTTTGCTAGTAAAGCTAAGGATTTTATTTCTGTGCAAATTCCCACCGATGCTGAAGTGCGTTTTATTGCAACTACAAGTTCGGTTGATGATGAGGGAACAATCAAAACTCAAAGCCAGAATTATTTGGCAAAAATTAATTTTTCTTTTTCCGGCGCAATCAAGGTTAGTAAAAGAGATCGCGTCAGAGAGCAGGGTAAAAAGCCGTTAGATTTTATAGTCAAAAATTACAAATTGTACAAGGTGGAATAATAATGAAGTTTTTTAAATTTTTTCTTTTGGTTTTTTTAATCGTTGCGCCTTGCTCTCTTAAAGCTGCCCAACAACCACGTTTTCTTGGTACGGAGAAAAAATTTAGAAGTTATGTTTATAATCCCAATGATGTTTACCTTTATTTAGGACACTACACCTATCAAGGCTTTATCGAGTTTGAAGCTGGCGAAACTATCAGCACCATTTCTATGGGTGATCCATCTTTGTGGATGTTTGAGCATTTGCAAAATCGTCTTTTTTTAAAACCAGTTGGCGAAGATAATTCTGAAACCAACATGACCGTAATCACCAACAAAAGAATCTATCATTTTGAATTGATGGCCAAAGAGGCTAAAAGCATTAATGACAAAGATTTGATCTTCGTTGCCAAGTTTGTTTATCCTGATGAAAAAGATAAAAATATTGTTGAATTTGCTAGGTCGGAAAAATCTGATGAGCCTGATATGCACGATATCTCCATTTATAACTTTAATTACCAATATACCGGTGAGCCTTCAATTGCACCGCTTAAAGTCTTTGATAATGGTGAATTTACTTATTTCCAATTTCCGAAAAAGAATGCCGAA
Source organism: uncultured Rhizobium sp. (assembly GCA_964537735.1). Classification (GTDB taxonomy): domain Bacteria; phylum Pseudomonadota; class Alphaproteobacteria; order Rickettsiales; family UBA1997; genus UBA2645. Next base: position 103,038 of record CAZICL010000002.1, read on the forward strand.
ATTCCAGCAATTTTTACCGTCGATTCTGCTGGTTTTGAATCGCTGGTTAACTTTAGATCAGCTGGTCAATATATTATTGTTGAAAGAGTCTCGCCGCAATTCACCTTGCGCAATGGAGCTGAAATTGTCTGCGTTTACAACACAACTATGTTTAGTGACGGCAGATCCATTTCGGCTCCACGTTCTGCCAACGCGCCGGTGATGCCAAATAGTTTTGTTAACCCTCCTCCGTCTGGGGCAATCCCGCAGCAAATGATTCCTAGAAGGAATTATTAGGTTACACAACTCACAATCACGGCCAGAAAAAATTTATTAGAAAACATGAGCGATATTTCAAATTACAACCATCAGCTTGCCGAAAAAAAATGGCAAAGAATCTGGGAAGAAAAAAGCATTTTCAAATTTGACGAAAATTCGACCAAAGAAAAATACTATGTCTTGGAGATGTTTCCGTATCCTTCGGGGAAAATTCACATGGGGCATCTGCGCAACTACACAATTGGTGATGCCATTGCTCGCGTAAAAAAGTTGCAAGGTTTTAATGTTTTGCATCCGATGGGTTTTGATGCTTTTGGTTTGCCTGCCGAAAATGCAGCGCTTGAGCACAAAATTCATCCTGAAAATTGGACGCTAAAAAATATCGAACAAATGCGTGCCGAATTAAAATCGATTGGATTGTCAATTGATTGGAGTCGTGAAGTTGCAACCTGTTTGCCAAATTATTACAAACATGAGCAAAAAATTTTCCTCGATTTTGTTAAAAATGGCTTGGCTTACCAAAAAGAATCTTACGTCAATTGGGATCCAATTGATCAAACTGTATTGGCTAATGAACAAGTCATTGACGGCCGTGGTTGGCGTTCTGGAGCATTGATTGAGAAGAAAAAGCTTAAGCAATGGTTTTTAAAAGTTTCCGATTTTTCGGAAGAACTTTTGGCTGAATTAAAAAATCTTCCCGGTTGGGATGAGCGTGTTTTAACCATGCAAGAAAAATGGATCGGCAAAAGTGAAGGGCAGATAATAAATTTTTCTTTGGTGGACAATTCTTCTAGCACCATTGCGGTTTACACAACTCGCCCAGACACTCTCTTTGGTGCATCTTTTGTAGCGATTTCTGCACATCATCCAATTGCGCTGGAACTAGCTAAAACCAATGCGGAAGCAAAGCAATTCATTGAAGAATGTAACGTCTCGGCTGTGGATGAACAAACTATCGAAAAGCAAGAAAAGCGTGGTTTTAAAACTGGTTTGCAGGTTGAACATCCGCTCGATCCAAATTGGAAACTTGATGTTTTTATCGCCAATTTTGTTTTAATGGAATATGGCACAGGAGCTGTATTTGGCTGTCCGGCACATGATGAGCGCGATTTTGAATTTGCTAAAAAATATAATCTGCCAATCAAACAAGTTGTAGAAAATTACGATAAATTTTTAGCGGAAACTGATTTGATCGATTATTCAAATCCAGCAATCCAATCAGTAATTTTAGCTCTTAAAGCCAAAGCAAAAGATGAAGTTGAATTGACTAAGTTAGCTTTCGAATTTGTGCGTGACGCAATTAACCACGCTATGGATGACAAAAAATATTTAAACGAAACACCATTTTTAAAGGCTAGCGAAGTTCTGTCAGCAAGAGTTGGATTCTGTTTTGGTAAAGCGATTTTATTGTGCGCGCTTTTACGCGGATTAAAAATTCGCTGTGGATTTTCCGATCAACTTTTGATGTTTGATGAAAACATCTCTGAGCGCAAAATTATTCACACCGTCAACGCAGTTTATTTAAACCAAAAATGGCTACGCCTTGATGCAAGAGGCAACAAGCCAGAAGATGTTGATGCGCAATTTAGTTTGGCTGAAGAAAAATTAGCTTATCCGGCACGTGCTGAATTCAATGAAATCGACAATCTTGGTATCTATGCCGAAATTTCTAAAAACACGCTGCACTTGCACAAAATCAGCAAGACTAACGCCGAGTTAATCGACAATCTTTTTGCCGAAATCAATCAAGTTGAAGCAGCAAATAGCGACGATGGCAAAATGATCAATTCGCAATTGCTTGATGGGCTTACTTGTGCGCAAGCTAAAGAAAAAGTTTTTGAAATTTTATCAGCAAAAAATAAGTCTGAGAAAAAAATTAATTATCGCTTGCGTGACTGGGGAGTGAGTCGTCAACGCTATTGGGGTTGTCCAATTCCGATACTTTATTTAGAAGATGGATCTGTTGTGCCAGTGCCGGAAGATCAATTGCCGGTTGAGTTGCCTAAAGATGTTGAATTTACCGGTGCTGGAAATCCTTTGGCACTGCATCCAACTTGGAAATACACAACTTATAAAGGTCAGAAAGCAATTCGTGAAACCGATACTTTTGACACTTTTTTTGAAAGCTCGTGGTACTTCCTACGTTATATTTCCTTGAGAGAAGATAAGGCTTTTGATCGTGAGTTGGCTAATAAATTTATGCCGGTTGATCAATATGTTGGCGGTGTTGAACATGCGGTTTTACATTTGCTTTACGCTAGGTTTTTTACTAAAGCTTTGAAAAAATGCGGTTATCTTGATGTCTCTGAGCCGTTTAAAAACCTGCTTACACAAGGTATGGTTTGTCATGCAACTTATAAAGATAAAGCAACCGGCAAATGGCTTTTCCCGGCACAAGCTTTGGAAAAAGCACCGCAAGATGTGATTATCGGCAGAAGTGAAAAAATGAGTAAGTCAAAGAAAAATACTGTTGAGCCGGCAAGAATTGTCGAAAGTTATGGCGCTGATGTGGCACGTCTGTTTATGCTTTCTGATTCACCGGCTTCGCGTGATTTGGAATGGTCTGAAAGCGGTATTGATGGTTGTTGGAAATATGTTAATCGTTTGTGGCGCTTGGTGGTGAGCAAGAATGTGGTCAATGGTGGCGATGAATCAATCATTAAACTTACTCACAAAACCATTGCGGCTGTTGCAGAAGAATATGAAAAGATGGGCTTTAACCGCGCCATTGCCAAGATTCGTGAATTTTCCAATGCTTTAGAGAAAGTTGAAACTATTCCCCAGGTGGCGTTGAAAAATCTAGTGATTTTGATTGCGCCGATTATGCCGCATTTGGCAGAAGAAATGTGGGCTCAGCTTGGATTTGAAGGTTTAGTTGTTGAACAAAAATTCCCCGAGTTTGATCCGGCTTTAATTTCTGAAGATGAAGTTGGTGTTGCAGTGCAGGTGGCTGGTAAGTTACGCGCTGTAATTCAAATGCCCAAAGGATCAAGCAAAGAGCTGTTAGAAAAAGCTGCTTTTGAAAATGAAAATGTACAAAAATTCATCGAAGGCAAGGAAGTCAGAAAAATCATTATCGTGCCGGACAAATTAGTAAATATCGTAGTTTAGAGTTCGAAACACCTGCTTTGGGGGGTCTTTTTATCTTCGTAATGCATTATGTTGCGATTTTTCTGTGCTCAACGCTTCGCTGCCCAGCTTTACAAAAATTGTTGAAGGGGTTTGTTTTAGAAGCTGCATATTTTCCAAAGCCTGCTGCTCTGAAGCTGAACCTTTGATTTTTTGCAATTCACTGACCAACGCTGGATTCATGGCGTTATTCAATCTCTCATCGCCTTTAATACTAAAAATCAGCAAATTAAGTGCGGCACGCATTAATTCTGGACTATTATCAATCAAAATATCGCCGCTGCCTTTCAAGACCACATTGCAAAAATCATTGCCGCTCCAAGAGGTGTGGTTTACTTCCTTATGATTGGAGTTCTCTTTCAATTCTTTCTCAACCTTTTCCTTAAAAGTTTTGTGTAGTTTTTCAGTGAAACTATGACCAGATTCTTTTTCCATCACAGAGCAACTAACATCTTTAATATCTGACCCCAGCAAGCGCATTTCGTTGAAAATATTATTCATATTTTGTTCCAGCTTGTCGGCATTGTCAAAATGCGCAATGGCAGCAATTTGTTTGCTAGTATCTAGTAAGATTAAGATTTTACCATTTTTGGCATTTGGTGCAATAATTAGCCCATCTCCAACTGCCAGGCCATACTCGCCACGTAAGACGACTTCGGGATTTTTGTGCGCGATATTGCTTAAATCAATCATTGGGTAAGAAAAATTATATTTATCAGTTAGAGCTTATGAGACTGTCGCAAATCAAACTTCTTAGAAAATTTTGATTTGCGACAGTCTCCTTATTAGCTTTTATTGCTGTAAAACAAACAAGATGGCAAAAAAAATCTAAATTTCCTCAGCTTGCCTGTTGAAGATTTATTAATGAAAATTTAATTTGTGAAGTAAATCAACAGCATCCAATTCTCGAAAAATTTTCCCATGAAAGACACAAATAATTTCTATCAGTCGGCCAAAAATGCTGCCTTAATTTTCCCCGATGGCTCATTTTTTTACGGTTACGGAATCGGTAAAAAAGCCCTTACGCAAGGTGAAATCTGCTTTAATACTGCAATCACTGGCTATCAAGAAATTCTTACCGATCCTTCTTATTCAGGACAAATTATTACTTTCACTTTTCCTCACATTGGCAATGTCGGCACTAATGATTGCGATATTGAGTCAAAAAAACCAAAAGCCTGCGGCCTTATAATTCGTGAACCAATCACCGCACCTTCAAATTATCGCTCTCAATCTCACTTAAATGACTGGTTGGAAAAAAATGAAATAACCGGCATTTGTGGAGTTGATACCAGACAAATAACCAAGCTGATTAAAAGTAAAGGTGCCAAAACAGTGGCGATTATTTATCAGGACAATCTTGATGAGAATTACATTAAAAAAATTGCTGATGAGTTAAAAAATGCTGGTGATTTAAATGGTGTTGAGCTTGCCGCTGCTGCAAGTTTAAATCAGCAATATCAATGGCAAGAAGAAGGAAAATGGCAGCAGCCAGAAAACTCTTACCATCAAGTTAGTGACAAAAAACTGAAAGTTGTCGCTGTTGATTACGGTGCCAAATTAAATATTCTGCGCTGCTTAACTGAAGCGGGTTGCGATGTTACAATCGTTGGTGCGAAAGCTACTTATGAGGAAATCATGGCGCATAATCCTGACGGGGTGTTTTTGTCAAATGGTCCTGGAGATCCTGCCGCAACTGGACAATATGCCATTGCGGTAATTCAAGAAATTTTAAAAAATAAAACTCCACTTTTCGGAATCTGTTTGGGTCATCAATTATTAGCTTTATCGATTGGTGCTAAAACCATTAAAATGGAGCAGGGGCATCGTGGCGCTAACCATCCGGTGCAAAATTTACGAAATAAAAAGGTTGAAATTACCAGTCAAAATCATGGCTTTACAGTTGAGGAGAAGTCAATTCCAACTAATGCTGAAGTTACTCACATTTCATTGTTTGACGGCACAGTTGAAGGTTTGCGTTTAAAAGATGGTTCGGCATTCTCGGTGCAATATCACCCGGAAAGTTCGCCAGGACCGGATGACAGCTTTTACCTTTTTGAAGAATTTGTTGCCTTAATGAACAACAGAAAATGAGCGCAATTGCCAATATTTATCTGATTGTTTTTCTACCTCTTATTTCTTCGCTGCTTTGTCAACTTTTAGGGAAAAAATCCCTACCTTTCTGGATTGCTTTATCTTCGTTAGTATTGTTGTTTTTTTTCACTCTCAAGGTTCTTCCAGATGTCTTGATTTATGAAAAAATTGCTAATGATTTTCAATTGTCTCCCTTATCGATTGCTCTTGAATTCAGGCTTGACGTTCTTGGTATAGTTTTTTTGCTGCTGCTGACTTTTCTAAAAATTGTCATCTTATTTTATTATCGTTGCGACATTGAAAAATTTTTAGATGAAAAAGGCCGCAAGACTTTTTATTCAGTTTATTTGCTGCATCTTTTTGCTTTGGTGGGAATTTTTACTACCAACAATCTGCTCAATTTGTTTTTATTCTTTGAAATATACAGCTTTGCCTTTTTTGCCACTTCTTCGGTTTCAAAAAGTTTAAAAATTTCTCAATTATCTTTCCGTTATTTCTGCCTAAACGCTACATCTTCGCTGATAATTTTATTCTGTTTTTTGGCAATTTATCTATCTTTTGGTGAAATAAATTTTAATCGCATTGGTGAAAGTTTCGCCATGACTTCTGAAGTTAGTCAATGGTTTTTAGTCTCTATTTTTCTGCTTCTGGCAGTTTCTTTTGTCATTAAATTTTTTCCTTTCTGGCTTTATTTCGAAAACCTCAAAAGCACCAATCTGATAGCAAATTTTATCTCCATCGATGCGCTTTTTATTAAAAGTAATGTTGGGATTTTTATTATTTTAAAATTTCTGTATTTTTTCTTCGGTAATAACTTTGTTTTCAGCCGTTTTGATTTTGCACCGATCTTTATTCTAGCAGCGTTAGCACTGATTTTTTACAGCTCAGTAAAACTCTATCAGCAAAAGCATCTTAAGATCATCGCCGCATATCTTTGTCTCAATAATATCGGTTTTATTTTGGCCTGTGTGGCCATGCAAAGTATCGAGTCTTTGCAAGCTTTGTTCTTTTATTTGCTTAATTTCAGTTTAGTCAATTTGCTGATTTTTATTTTTGCTACTTTCTTGAAGCGCAATTTTAAAACTTCATCCATCAACAAGATTTGGCTGATACGGAACAACCATTTTATGTTGGTATTGCCGGTAAAATTATTGGTATTTTTTATCGCTGCTTTTCCGCTTTCAACACTCTTTTTTGCCAACTGGTATTTTGCCTATGCCAGCTTCACTTTTGGTTTTAACGCTTTTCTTTTACTGGGTTTAATTGTTTCAAATTTTGTTCATGTGACTTTAGCAATAAAATTGATTGCGGCATTTTTATATAAAAACTCTGCTACAGATGAGGGAGAAATAACTCTCAGCCTTGGAAAATATGGCTTCTATCTCATGTCATTTTGGTTTTTGATAGCAACAATCTATTTATCATCTCTGGCATCAAACCTCACCAATAGCATTGCTTTGAGGTTTGCATCATTCTTACTTTCAAACTCAATTTAAAAACATGTCTCAAGCGCAGTTTTTATTGTTTCTAATCAGCATCATTCCAATCGCTAATTGCCTGGTTTTGAACTTGTGCCAAGATTCACAAAAGCTGGTTAATATTTTAAGCAAATTGTTACCTTTATTGTTCTTTTTGCATCTAGTCGGGTTGTGGAACAATCTAGGTCACAATGATGTTTACATTAAAATTATTGAGACGTCACGCGGCATGTCTCTTGGAATAATGGCTGATGACATGACACTGAAATTTCTTTTCCTGCTCAATTTTATCTGGATAGTTTTGGTGTTTTATTCGCATCGTTTTTTGCGTGTAGAAGAAAATAACAACATCAATAAAATCAAATTATTTTTTGCCGTTTCTATCGCCTTAGTCAATTTGATTATTATCTCGCAAAACCTTCTGACCACGCTGTTTTGCTATAATTTTCTGATTTTGTTTTGTCATTTTTTTGCGACAAAATTTTTACATAAAAAGGAAACTCGCTTCTCTGCAATTTTCACCTTTTTGCTCTATTTGGAGTCATTGTTTTTCTTTCTCGCCACTGTCGCAACCTACAAATATGCCGGTCGTATCGACTTTATGTCGAATGGAATTTTGCCGGAAAAAATCACCCAGCTACAAATTTTTATGCTGCTGATTTTATATTTTGGTGGTTTGTTTTTTTCGACTGTACTGCTGCCATCATCTTTGATTAACCGCAACATCACTTTCAACCCGATGATAATTTATGGGTTATTCTTTCTTTCTTACGCATTTAGCAGCCTTTACATATTCATTAAAATTTTAGTAGCGATTATTGGTTTGGAAGAATTTTCATCAGTGATGTCAAAAGTTACCTTGAGCTGTTTTGAAGTGATCTTCTTGTTTAATTTGCTAGCTTCGGGCGTTCTAGCATTACTTAGTAAAAATCTGAAATCATCATTATTTTATTTGTTTTTTAACCAATTTGTTTTTGCTTTATTTTCAATTTTTACCTTTGCCATTTTCCAAGAAAACAGAATTTACCTGCCATTATTTTCATTTCTGCTTTCAATAACTTTGATATTTTTATGTTTGTCCAACCTGATTTTATTTATTGAAAAGTCAGATGGAAAAACCCTGAAGGGTGTGTTTTATGATTTAAGAGTTACCTCAATTCTATTGGCTTTCGCCTGTTTAAATTTAATCGGTTTTGCTCCTTCAATCGGCGCTTTAGAAAAATTATTTCTGATTAAAATCTTATTGAAAAAGAAGTTATTCTTGGCTTCGGCCATCTTCATCATCAATAGTGCAATTGTGGCTTTATTTACCTGCCGTCTATTCTATCAAATGTTCACCAAAGCTGATTTTAAAAGATCAGAAGCGGATTTACTATTGGCTAAAGATATTGATTTTGATTCCGGTCTGATTTTGACTACATTAACCACGGCAATTATTGTATTTCTGGCGATAATAGTATTACCGCTGCTAACCAATTTCTTTAGTGTATGAGTGAAATAAAAAGCAAAGTTGAAAAAATCTGCCTTGATTCCAAAAAAGCGAGCTCGTCCATTGCCAATCTGGATAGTGTTACCAAAGATCAAGTGTTGTTGGAAGTGGTAAAATTAATCAAAAAAAATGCTGAAAAAATTATCAAAGCCAATCAGCGCGATGTTAAAGCTGCTAAGGAAAATGGCCTTGATGCCGCTAAAATTGATCGATTATCATTGGATGAAAAACGAGTTGCTGCTTTGGCAGCTGCGGTGAAGGAAATCACTAAATTACAAGATCCAGTCGGGAAAATTCTTTATGAAACTACAAGAGAAAGTGGCATTAATGTTAAAAGAATTACTACTCCAATTGGTGTGATGTTGGCGATTTTTGAATCGCGTCCTAATGTCACTTCTGATATTGCTGCTTTATCTTTTAAGTCAGGAAACTCGGTTATTTTACGTTGCGGTTCGGATTGTATTCATTCGGCAAAAGTCTTGGCTGATATTTATCGTGAAGCTTTTGACCGCTTTAGCATTGATAAGGACGCGGTAATATTGGTTACAGATACTTCAAGAGAGTATGTCACAGAATTGTTAAAAATGGAAAATCACATTGATGTGGTGATTCCACGTGGCGGAAAATCTTTGATCAAAGCGGTAACAGAACATACTAAAATTGCGGTTTTCCGTCATCTTGATGGCAATTGTCACACTTACATTCACGAAAAAGCCGACTTTGAAAAAGCACGTCGTATTTTGTTAAATGCTAAGATGAGAAGAGTTGGAATTTGTGGTGCTACTGAATCTTTATTAATTGATAAAAAAATCGCTAAAAAAATTCTGCCTTTGATTTTAGATGACTTACGCGCTGTTGACTGTGAAGTGCGTGGTGATGAATCGTGTATTGAAATTGATGCAAGAATTACAAAAGCCGAAGACAAAGATTATTACACGGAATATCTCGATAAAATTATCTCAGTTAAAATTGTTCGTGATATTGATGACGCTATTAAACATATCGCTCATTATGGATCTTCACACACTGAAAGTATTATTACAGAAGATGAAAAATCTGCTGAGAAGTTTTTGGCCAAAGTAAATTCAGCAATTGTAATGCATAATGCCTCAACTCAATTTGCTGATGGCGGAGAATTTGGTCTTGGGGCAGAGGTTGGAATTGCCACTGGAAAACTTCACGCTCGCGGACCGGTTGGATTAGAGCAGCTAGTTACTTACAAATATATTGTTGAAGCCGATTGTGCTTTGCGAACATAAATAGTTTTGACTGCGGCTTGAAATTTCCCAACGTTCTATTATTTGAAAAGTTAATCCATTAACAACTTTCTGCAAAAATTATGAATATTGAACGTTATACTGAAAAATCCCGTCAGCTCTTGCAAAATGCCCAAACTCTTGCTTTGGGTTCTGGTCATCAGAAACTTCTTCCTGAACATATTTTAAGCTGCCTATTAAATGATTCCGATAATTTTGCTGAAAAATTAATCATTAACTGCGGTGCTAATTTTGAGCTGATAAAGGCTGAAACTCAAATAAGTTTAAGAAAGCTATCAGTTGTTGAGGGAAGCGGTGTGTCCGGCATTTCAATTTCACAAGAAATGGCCAGAGTGTTGTTATTGGCGGAGAAAATTGCTGATCAAAATAATGATCAATTTGTTACGGCTGAACGAATTTTGCAGGCCATTTTGGAAGATGACAAAAATGAAGCGGCAAAAGCTTTAAAAATTGGCGGTCTAACTTCTACAGCACTTCGTAGTTCAATCGATAAAATTCGCGGTGGTAAAAAAGCCAATTCTGCCGAGTCGGAAAATACTTACCAGGCACTGGAAAAATATGCTCAGGATTTAACCAAAAAAGCTCAACAGGGCAAAATTGATCCGGTTATTGGGCGTGATGAAGAAATTCGCCGAGCCATGCAGGTTTTGGCGCGTCGCGTTAAAAACAATCCGGTTTTAATTGGTGAGCCAGGTGTTGGTAAAACTGCAATTGTTGAAGGTTTAGCGCAAAGAATAATTAATGGTGATGTGCCGGACAGCTTAAAAAATAGAAAACTGATGGCACTTGATATGGGTGCTTTAATTGCCGGTGCCAAATTTCGTGGTGAGTTTGAAGAGCGTTTAAAAGCTGTGCTCTCTGAGGTTGAGGGCAATGACAATATTATCCTTTTCATTGATGAGCTACATCTTTTGGTTGGTGCGGGAAAAACCGAAGGCGCTATGGACGCTTCCAATCTATTAAAGCCGGCTTTGGCGCGTGGAACCTTGCATTGTATTGGAGCCACAACACTTAACGAATATCGCCAATATGTTGAAAAAGATGCTGCTTTGGCCAGACGTTTTCAGCCGATCTTCGCTGAAGAACCAACGGTTGAAGACACAATTTCAATTTTGCGTGGCATTAAAGAAAAATATGAAGTGCATCATGGCGTTAAGATTAAAGATTCTGCCTTGGTGGCGGCAGCTACTTTATCTAATCGTTATATTTCTGATCGTTTCCTGCCCGATAAAGCTATTGATTTAATTGATGAGGCAGCCAGCAGTTTGAAGATTGAGGTTGAAAGTAAGCCCAATGATTTGGATGAATTAGATCGCAAAATCATCCAGTTAAAAATTGAAGCTGAAGCGTTAAAAAAAGAAGATGATGCTGCATCCAAAAAGCGTTTAGAAGTTTTGAGTAAAGATTTGGAAATCAATGAGAAAAAATCCGCTGATCTTACTTCCTTATGGCAAGCTGAAAAAAATAAGCTCAAAAAAGTTAATGAGTTAAAGGGAAAAATCGAACAAGCGCGTTATGAGTTGGAAGTGGCGCAACGTAAAGGAGATCTAGCTAAAGCTGGAGAAATCAGCTATGGCATGATTCCATCTTTGCAAAAAGAATTGGCTGCTTTTGAAAAATCTGCGGTACAAAAAATGATGCGCGAAACTGTCACCGAAGATGATATTGCTGCTATTATCGCCAAATCAACTGGTATTCCGTTGGATAAAATTATGTCTGGTGAAAAAGAAAAATTACTCAAAATCGAAGATTTTTTGCGTTCTCATGTGGTTGGACAAGAACATGCTTTAAAAGCAGTGAGTAACGCTGTGCGCAGATCGCGAGCTGGCTTACAAGATGCCAATCGTCCGATTGGATCATTTCTGTTTTTAGGACCAACTGGAGTTGGTAAAACTCAACTTTGTAAAGCTTTGGCGGAATTTATTTTTGACGATGACTCAGCAATGTTGCGTATCGACATGAGTGAATTTATGGAGAAGCATGCAGTTGCGCGTTTAATTGGTGCTCCTCCGGGCTATGTTGGTTTTGAACAAGGTGGAATTTTAACTGAGGCAGTGCGTCGTCGTCCTTATCAGGTGATTTTATTTGATGAGGTGGAAAAAGCCCATCACGATGTTTTTAATATTTTGCTACAAGTTCTGGATGATGGCCGCTTGAGCGATAATCAGGGTCATGTGGTTAATTTTACTAACACCATTATTATTCTAACCTCAAACCTTGGTTCGCATATTTTAAATCAGGCAGAAGAAGAACTGCAAGATCAGACAGCTATTGATGCCAAAAAATCTTTGGACTTTGACCATGTGATGGAAGTTGTGCGTCAACATTTTCGTCCAGAATTTTTGAATCGTTTGGATGAAATTATTTTATTCAATAAATTGGGTCGTCACGATATGGAAAATATCGTTGAAATTCATTTTAATAAATTTGCCAAAAGATTAGCTGCACATAATATCAGCGCTATTTTAGAGCCTTCGGCAACAAGCTATTTAGCACAAAAGGGTTATGATCCAATTTATGGTGCGCGACCTTTGAAACGTTTAATTCAAAATGAAATTGAAAATATTTTTGCTGAGAAAATTTTGCGTGGGGAAGTGCTGGAAGGCAAAGAGATGAGGATCAAAGCTGATGGTGATCGGTTGCTGATTTAGATAATGAGACTGTCGCAAATCAAACTTTTCGTCGAATTTTTCGCAATTCAAATTTTTTTGAAACGCACGTACATCTGGGTACGCTTACCTTTCAAAAAAATTTGAATCACAAAAACTTCTTAGAAAATTTTGATTTGCGACAGTCTCATAATTCAAAACATCAGCGTAGCACCAAAAGTTAGCCAATTTTGATGATTTTCATTGATATTATGACCGTAAATTAAATCGATGATCACATGATCATTGGTTAAATGCCGCAGTCCAAACTGGGTTGCCGGACGATTTTCGCCACTTCTAAAAGTTCCGTTGGGATAAAAAATTTCCGGTACAAAAAAAAGTTTGTTGCTCAATTTCCACTCAGCGCCAATTCCGTAATTTAAGAAATCGATGCTTTTATCTTTACGCAAAGCATGACGCCAATTTTGCCATCCTAAATAAAAATTAAGATCAAAATTATTTGCTACATTCAAGGTATTGGAGCTGTAAGCATAAGCGCCATAAACCTTCTGATTTACCGAAGAATAATTTACGCCAGCGGCGATTGATGATGAAATTTTGTCACTTTTACCCCACAAATATTTCACCTGTGGCCACAAGGAATTAACATTTTCTGAAGTGGCGTTGTAAGTTTCCTGAACCGCAAATTCAGTGTTGGGAAGAAGTTGGTAAGTTGGATTTACAACATAAATATCAGTGCCGTCATTGCTGCGGCTATACCAATTTTCAACTTGAACTTTTTTGGCAGCAGTAATGCCACCATCATCTACTAGATAAGCTCCGGCAGCAAACAAGGTTTGTGGTAGCAAAATTAACCATGAGAGCAGAATATATTTTTTCAATAATCGACCCGTAAAAAATATAAACCGCAGGAAGGAGCATTGGGGCCAGATTTGGAACGTTGTTTAGCCGCTAAAATTGTTTTTATTTCCTCAGCTTTAATCTTATCAATTCCAACCCACATCAATGTTCCGACAATGTTACGTACCATGTGATGCAAAAAGGATGTGGCACTGATTTCAATTAAAATTTCAGTGTCATTTTTTTGTAAAATTATTTTGTCGATGGTTTTGATTGCTGATTGGGCTTGGCAGTCGGCGTCACGAAAAGCTGAAAAATCATGTTGGCCGACTAGAAATTGTGCAGCCTTTTCCATTGCTGATGTGTCAAGATTCTGTGCCAGATGCCAGGCGCGGTTTTTTTGTAAAGTTAGCGGTGCACGACGATTGATGATAAGATAGCGGTAATGGCGCATTTTGGCGTTAAAACGCGCATGAAAATCATCGTCAACCACTGTGCAATCAAGAACAGCAATATCTTCACCGCGCAGATAATTATTGAGTCCAGAAACAATTTTTTCTGCCGGAAATTGTTTGTTTAAATCAAAATGTGCAACTTGAGCAAGGGCGTGAACACCAGCATCAGTACGTCCAGAAGCTATAATTTTAACGCGTTGTTGCGCAAAATTAAAAACGGCATTTTCAATAATTTCTTCTACTGATTTGTTGGGCAAATCTGGTTGTTTTTGAAAGCCGCAATAATTTGTGCCGTCATATTCAAAAGTGATTTTATAGCGCATCATTGCCATTCCTTGATGCGCGATAAGTGAGAATATTCATTTTCACGGTAATTTTGTGGATTAGGTGCGGCAATATAGCCATTATTTTTATCAGAAAAATATTGAAAAAGTTTGCTTAAGCTGGCTTTGGCAGCACAGGCTAAAATTTGTATTTCATGACAATCTTGTGAAATTTTAGTTATTTTTTCTGCCGCAGAAAAAGAAACTTTGCGATAATTTAATGAGGCAATTTCATTTTTAAAACCGCTTTCAAGAAGCATCAAAGCAGCTATGGTTAATTGCGGTTCATGACCGGATAATACTTCAGTTTTAGTTGGCATGCCGCCAGTTTTATAATCAAAAATATGGGCCTGATCATTCTCATCAAAAGTGATGCGATCAATTTTACCATTAATGCAAATTTCTTCTAAAACCATTTTTACCTCAAATTCGGTCAGATTTTTGACCGCTGTAATTTCTTGCTCAACGGCAATAAAATTAGTGAAAATATTTTCAAATTTTGGCCACCATAATAATTGTGATTCTTCCGCTAAAAAATATTGCTCAAAAATTTTTTTAGATGTGGCAAGTGATTGTTCTATAGGTTGTGGGTTTTTTATAAATTCTTCCAAAGCCTTGTGTACGAAACTGCCAAATTCGGCGTGAGTAGGGGTAAAATCAATTTCTGGCAGATCACGCAGTTGCAGAATTCTTTTGGCGTAAATGCTATAAGGATCAGAAATTAGTTTTGAAATATCAGTTATTGCCAGTTTTGTTGGGCGAAATTCAACCTCTGGTTTGGGTTGTGGGCGTTTTATTTGAGAGGTTGGAATAGCATCTTGGCTTTTTATAGCTGCAAAATATTTGGCATTATTTCCCAAAGTTATTTTCTGTTTTGTTGCCAGAGTTTCTAATTTAAGTAAAAAAGGTGAGGGCGATGAGGCATTGCCGTTGCTGCTTAAAGAGCGGCTTAAAATTACTTCGCTATTACACAAATAATTGCAAAAATCATAAGCATTTTGACCGATTTTTTTTAGAGTTTTGTCAATTCTGAGATCTTTTTTAATTTTTTTGCCCAGCCAATCTTGGGCTTCGATGCTTGGAAAATCGCCTTCATTTAATGAGGCAACAATGACCACATCATGATTTAACAAACGAGCTTCCACAGTTGATAAAATCTGGATTGGTGCCATGGCGTTGGATTTTTCAAAAAAGCTGATTTGTGAAAATAAGATCTGAAAAACTGTCAAAGCATTTTGAGGTTCAAGAAAAAAATCCTGGTTATTTTTTATCTGATTAAAAAATTCAGCTAATTCTTCGCTATCTAATAACTGATCAAATTTTTTAGAGCTGAGATTTTCTATAACACTAATCAAAGACAGGCTGTAATTGGCAATATTGCAGTGATTTTTTTGCTTTAAAACTGGTGACAATTTTTGGTAAAAATCGTCAAAAAATATTTTTAATTTTTGATTATTTAACGATTCTAGCTTGTCAGTAATGCCGGACAAACCAGCTCTGGTGCGGTCTTGGCGTAAAATATTATTCTCAAATTCAGGTAAAATACTATCTTTATCTGCAAAAGAACAAAGAGGGTTTTTAAGAACGGCTAGAAGATCTGAAGAGCTAAAATCGTTTTCCAGCAAATCAAGAACTAACAAAATAAAGTTAACTAAAGGTGATCCAAAAATTCCGATGTCACGGCTATCGTTAAAAGACAATGACAGGTCTTTGATAGTGTATTTAAGAAGTTTTGCGAGTTTATGATTATTGGTGATTACGGCAGATGTTTTGCCTTGAGAAAGTTTTTCGGCTAAAATTGTGGCAATTATTCGCGCTTCCTCCAACTCGTCTTTGGCGCTAATCAGACTTATTTTATCTATTTGTGGAATGGTTGGTGATTGCCATTTTTGAGTTTGATCAGCAGGAAGCATTAAGCTGGAAAGTAGTTCAATTCTGCTTTGAGAGCTTAAGCAAAATTTGTCATTAGTAATTTGAGTGATGTTCTTTTTGTCAATTTCAAGAAAGTTGATAAGCTGATTTAAGAAAAATTGTGGGTGATTGTCATGGTTAAAATTTTGTTCCAAATCTGCAGCGTGCAAAATGACATAACCATTTTCTTGTCGACTAATTTCTTTAATTAATTTCCGGCTTGAAGCCATGCTGCCAGTTGATCCAGCGATAATTAATGGTGATTTTGTGCCGCATTTTTCTAATGCTTCGCAAAATTTTTTTAACACCAAATTGCGGTAGGAAGCGCTAAAAAAGATATCATTTTTGATTAATGAATTTTTGAGATGAATGTGAAAATCCTGCAAAAATTCTAAAGTGACCTGGCGATGTTTTGAAAGGTTGGAATCATCAATCTCGCTGAGCTTTTTTAAATCGATTTCTTCATTTTCAATTTCGTCGAAAAGATTTTTTAAACGTAGCGCAATGGCCAGATTCTGTGAGGCGCTAAGATTTTTCGAAAAAATCGTTAGTTTTTTAACTTCTTCACTCAGAAAAAATAAGTGATTAATTCCTGAAATAACTTTGATTTTCAGAAGTTCATCGATGGTTTCTTGCACTTCTTGATGCGGTAAAAAATCGAAAAAATCTTCAAAAGAAATATCGGAAAGTGACTTAATTTTTGGCAAAATTACTGCGCAATTAGGTGGGGTTTTTGTTAGAAATAATTGGCGTAATTCGCGGCAGCTTCGTTGGTTGGGTAAAAATATTTTTGCTTGAGAAAGGTTTTCCAAAAAAGTTTCGTGCAAGAAAAAGAACAGTGATTCGAAGAAGTGATAATTGGCTGGGACGTTAAAAATATTGTTCATTATAAATTCTTGTAATTTGCCGCTGCGCCAATATTTTGCGCTGCTTTCTACAACTTAAAAATAAATTTTCTTGATGAAAGTAATAGTTTTAGGTGCTGGGGTTATTGGTGTTACAACTGCTTACTTTTTAGCGCGCAACGGTCATGAAGTTATTGTATTGGAGAAAAACTCCGCTGCGGCTTTGGGTTGTTCTTACGCTAACGGTGGGCAATTAAGCTATTCTCACATTGAACCATGGTCTTCCAAAGTATCTCTGATCTCACTGCTCAAATTCCTTTCTCCTAAAGATTTTTTTAACCGTGAATTCTTAAAATGGGCTTTAGAATTTGTTAAAAATTCGGCATTGGCAAAAACTCATGAAACCAGCAAAAAACTTTTTACGCTATCCAGCTATAGTAAGAAGGTTATGGAAGAAATTATCGCCAATGAATCAGAGTTGAAATTTGATTATAAGAATGACGGAATTTTGCATTTTTTTTGCAATCAAAAATCTTTCGATGCAGCAATTAAAGAATCTGGATTTGCCGTTGCTCTTGGTTGTAAATTGGAAGTGTTGAACGCAGAAGAATGTGTAAAAAAGGAGCCCACTTTAGTTAAAGTTTTTGACAATAAAAAACTAGTTGGTGGAATTTTTTATCCATCGGATGCTAGCGGTAATAGTATGCTATTCACCAAATCTTTGGAGACGATCTGTCGTGAGAAATATGGTGTTGTTTTTAAATATGATTGTGAGGTCAAAAATATTTTTACCAACTATCAAAAAATCACCGGAATTCACACTAATTTGGGTGTGCTTGTGGCCGATAAATACGTTTATGCCTTGGGAGCTTTCGGCAATAAACTATTAAAAGGCATCGGAATCAGTAGTAAAATTTATCCTCTTAAAGGCTATAGCTTGTCAATTCCCGCCGATTCTGAATTTATTGCTCCAAAAATTCCCTTAACTGATTGTGAAAATAAGGTTGTTTATAGCCGTATTGGCGACATTTTTCGTGCGGCCGGAACCGTTGAAATCAGCGGCGGAAAATTAAATAAAAACAAAAAAAATATTGATTTTTTACAGATGGTCATCCGTTCAACTTTTTCTGATTTTGGCAATTTAAATGCCGTCTCGGATTGGTGCGGTTTTCGACCTTTTCGTGCTAATTCTATTCCGCTTATTTGCCAAATAAAAAAATATGGCAATCTTATCCTTAATACCGGACATGGGTCACTTGGCTGGACTATGTCAGCGGCCTCGGCAAAAATTTCTTCTGATCTTGTGGTTAATAAAAAACATGAGCGATTTAGCTTTTTAGAGCAGGAAGAAAACGGAATTTATATCAATAAATAAGTCAGTTAAATGGCAGTTTCAGAACATATTCTTGGAAAGCTCAGATCTAATGATGCGAGCATGGTTGAACTTAGCTTCAGTGGTAACGGTATTGGGGATGAGGGCGCTAAAGTTTTGGCCAAAGCTTTGGAAGGAAATACCGTGCTACAGAGTTTGGAGCTTGGAAATAACAATATTGGCAGTGATGGGGTGGTCGCTTTGTCTAAGGCTTTGGCAAAAACAAATTCGCTAAAAACCCTTTATTTACGTGGCAATAAAATTGGTGATGCCGGAGCGATTGCTTTGTCGGAAGCTCTGAAAATGAATAATTGCCTCGAACATCTTTATCTTGGAGGCAATCAGATCGCGCTTGAAGGAATTATCGCCTTTGCTGAGGCTTTTACTAAAAATTCTACTTTGCAGGCAATCTATTTGCGTAACAACCAAGTCACCGATGAAGGTGCAGAAGCCTTGGCAGAATGTCTGGTCAAAAATTTTTCTTTACGGGTTTTGAATGTAGCCAATGCTGAGTTGACAGAAAGTGGCTGTCGCGCCTTGCTTAATTTGCTTAACAGTAACACCACTTTGCAAAGTATAGTGTTCGAACATAATGGTGTTAATGACGAAGAGATTGTTAAATCTTTTGCTCAGCATTTGAAATATAACGCATCATTGCCGGTAACAACGGCCAATGTTGTGGCCCGAAAAATTCTGGCACATTGTGAAGAATATGAAGAGGCAGAGTCAGAAAACAAAAGTACAGATGCTATTATTCAAAAATCTTTTTTGACTCGAGCCGAACAATACCAATGGTCGGGAAATAATTTGCACGGCAACTCAATTTTATGCGCGGCATTCTTATATCGCATGATTTGCGGCCGATATTTTGGAAATCAAAATACCTCTGATAATCTCATCCGCATTGCTCACGTTCTTTACGATAAACTTATCATTCGCGTTAAAGAAGATCTTGCCAACAGCAAAGTGCCAAAACCAAATCCAGAGCTTCTGCAAATGGCGCAAAAGTTTGTTGGGTAAATCAGATTTCTTTAGCATAAAATCTAAGAACCCGTCCTAAGTCTTTGACTTATTGAAAATAATCCAACCGATTCTTTGTTTTTAAAAACAAAGGAGGTTTATGGAAAACAAAAAATTTCCTGTAACTTACCTAAATCCTCCGGCGCTTTGCGCCACCTCCTTTTTCAAAGGAGGGGAATCTGGTGTAAAACCTCCTTTGAAAAAGGAGGTGTCACGCCCCGCGTGACGGAGGATTTAAGCGAGTTACAAGAAATCTAATTTTGAAAAAGAAGTAACACAAAATCCTGAAAGAAATATAAATTGTAGAAGACTCCGGAAGAATTGTGAAGTGCATGAGAGCAGAATTTGAACAGTAAATAATCAACCGATAAAACATATCGCTACCTGTTAAATGTTAAATCCAGAGCATATCGATCTCATATCAGAGAAATCACTGATACCATTATTAAGGCGGTGAAGTTTTATTTCTGATTTATCTCCAGCATCTGAGAAAATTTTCTGACATCACGAGCTAAGTGCAGAGAGCCACAGATTATGATGCGGCAAGGTTTTTCAGCTTTGGCAATCTGTGAAATAGCTTCTAATAAATCGCTAGTGGCGAAAATATTTATTCCGATATCGTTGCCAATTTGTGAGATTTTCTCTGATTCTTCGGGATATGGTTCGCCATCAACTCTTACGGCTATAAGTTGAGCCACGTTTTTGAATTTTTCTAAAAATTCTTTTTTGCATTTATTTTTACTGAATCCGCAAATAACAAAATTTTCTTTTCTATCTTTTTGATCGCAAATCCAGCGTGCCAAAGCAAAGGCTCCGGCTTCATTGTGGGCGCCGTCAATCCAGATCTCGCTTTGTGAATCTTTTAAAATTTTATTCAAATTATTATTAACTTTCTCCAAACGGCTGGGCCAATAAACATTGTGAATGGCTCTTTTAATGGCCTCAATTTCTATATTATAAGGTGTAAGCAGAGCTGCGGTAATGGCGGTGGAAAAATTAATATATTGGTGAGAGCCGGGCAGGGAAGGTTTTGGCAGATTTTCAAAAATTTGATCTCCAATTCTCAAATCAAACTCACCGCTTTCTTCATCAAGCAAAATGGCAAAATCTTCATCGTAAAAATACGCATCAATATTTTGGTCATGGGCTAAGATCTTAATAATTTCAGCAGCTTTTTGTGGTTGTGATGCAACAACCAAAGGTGTCTTTGGACGCATAATCATGGCCTTTTCCAAAGCTATTTTTTCAATGGAATTACCCAAATATTCGGTGTGATCAAAAGAAATTGGCATGATCAGGCTGAGCAGTTTTTCTTCAATAATATTAGTGGCGTCAATGCGCCCACCCATTCCACACTCAATAATGGTAATATCTGCTGGCACTTTAGAGAAAGCTAAAAAGGCACCAATAGTAAAACTCTCCATAAAAGTAAGAGGAGTTTCAGCAGCAGCAATTCTAGTTTCTTCCATTATTTCAAACAGAAAAGCATCGGAAATTTTTTCACCATTTAATACGATACGCTCATTACATTCATGCAAATGCGGTGAGGTGTAAATGTGGGTTTTATAGTTGGATTGCTTAAAAATTTCGCCCAGCAAAGCGGTGGCAGAACCCTTGCCGTTAGTGCCAGTAATGTGAATTACGGGTGATAATTTTTGGTGCGGATTGCCAAGTCTTTCTAAGACTAATGACATTCTTTCAAAGACGGTTTCGTAATCGATTTGTCTTTTTCCAAAAGTTGCAGGAATGGGCCAATGAGGCAGATAAACCATAATTTAACGTTTAGCATTTAGACATTTAGCTTTTAGGTATTTAGCTTTTCGCAGCAGATCAGATATTCATCAAATAAAATGCTCAATGTTAAATTCTAAATTTCTGAGTCTTACCTCTTTGCTGCTTGTATTTCCGCACTTTGCCGGAGCTACAACCAATTCTACAAAAATTGCGCTGACTAAAAATAGCGAAATTATTGTGCAAGGATCTTCAAACTTTTCCGCTGCCAGTAGAAACCAAAGCGCCGCTTACCAACAAAATCAGTTGCCAGATGGCACTAATAATCGCCAAGATAAAACTCCAGCGCTGGAAAATAATTCTCAGCTATATTTGAAGTTCGAGAATAAAAGTTTTTCTCAAGAAGTGGGGAAATTTGGTTCGGTTATAAAAGTTGAGTCGGAAGTTTCCTCAGCGCAAAATAAAGGCATCATCAATGTTGATCAGGGATTTATTTATGGTGATTCTAAAGATTACGGAAAAATTGAAATTGGCGATAATCTGCCAGTAAATCAAAAGATGAAAGTGGGGCCAGCCAGTTTTGCTCGTGGTGCTGGAGGAATTAATGGTAATTATTTAAAATATATAAATTTGCCAACATCATCAAAATTTATTTTAATTGCTGCTGCGCCGATAAGTCATGGAGGACAAGCTTTCAGTGGTTCGGAGTTAAATCAGAACTCAATTAAAATTCTGCGCAATGGCAGTTTTAATGGCTCTGAAGATGCTACTAAATTAAATTATTATAGTCCCAGAATTGAAGGGTTTCAGGTTGGTTTGAGCTATACTCCAAGCACTGCACGCAGTTTGGTTTCTTCAACAGTGTTCAATGGTGAGGATAATTCCATAAATAACGTCATTAGTGCTGGAGCTAATTATACCAATAATTTTGAGAATTTCGACTATGCTTTTTCCATCACTTCGGAAAATGGTAAATCAAATTCAAATACGCAAAATAACTTATCTTCTTACGATATCGCGACCACAATGGCTTATTTTGGTTTTACCTTCGGTGCTTCTTATGGAAATTGGAAAAAATCAACTCAATATTCTGGGCAAAATTCCAAGGACGCTATTTATAAAACTTTGGGTATTTCCTATCAATTTGGTCATCTTTCTGTGAGCTTGGCAAATCTTAAGAGCAGCTTTCAGCAAAATGATTATGATGCCACGTCTCTTGGTCTTGACTATAAGCTTAGCCGAGCTTTGATGCCATATTTTGAAATCACACAATTTTCATTCAAACCGCAAAGTAGCTCTGAAAATAAGGGATATGTGGCTTTAGCCGGTTTTTTGGTTTCATTCTAATCAATCAAATTTTGCACATTTTAAAATGAGTATTGCCGCTCTCGATTCCTATTTGTTGCCATTAAAAGAGATACTAGACAGAGACGGCGTGAATGAAGTTTCGATTAATCGTCCACGTGAAGTTTGGATTGAGTGTAAGGGCGATATAACCAGAGAAGAGTTGCCAACTTTCGATCTTAACCATTTAAAGTCTCTTGCTCGTCTTGTTGCACAATCGACCGAACAAAGATTGAGCGAAGAAGAACCTTTGCTTTCTGCAACATTGCCAAATGGTTATCGTATTCAAATTGTTTTCCCGCCAGCTTGTGAAGTTGGTTCGGTGGTTATTTCAATTCGCAAACCATCAGCCATCAAATGGAGTCTTGAGGATTATGATCGTATGGGCATGTTTTCCAATGCTTCAGTTGGCGAAGTTGAGGATAAAAATAATCTTATATTGGCCAAGCTTTTAAAATTAAATCGTATTAAAGATTTTTTAATTCGGTCCGTACTTTACAAAAAAAATGTCATCATTTCTGGTGGTACATCAACTGGTAAAACCACTTTTACCAATGCTATGATTCAGTCAATTCCTCACGAAGAAAGATTGATTACAGTTGAAGATGCTCGAGAAATTGACTTAACTTATCATAAAAATCGTGTGCATTTGATTGCCTCTAAGGGCGGACAAGGTAGAGCTAAAGTTACAACTCAAGATTTGATTGAGGCTTGTTTGCGTTTGCGTCCGGAAAGAATTATTGTTGGTGAGTTGCGTGGTTCTGAGGCATTTAGCTTCCTGCGTGCAATTAATACTGGTCACCCAGGATCAATTTCAACTTTGCACGCCGATACTCCTAAAATGGCGATGGAACAACTTAAAATGATGGTAATGCAAGCTGGTCTTGGTTTGGCGCCAAGTGAAATAACTTCTTATATTAGTAATGTTATTGATGTCATCGTGCAGCTTAAGCGTGGTGCCAAGGGTAAACGTTATATTTCTGAGATTTATTTCAAAGAAATTCACAACCAGCAAAAGTCTGAATAACAAATTTAATAACAAATTATAATAATTAAAATGAGCCGTAATCTTTTTTTTGATAAAAAATCTGAGTTTTTAACTTTAGCACAGATTATTGAAATTACTGGAGCAACAGTTTCGCAAAATGCTGATTTGAGTAGCAAAGTTTTTGACTTAGCAACTTTGGAAAAAGCTCAAGAGCAGCAAATTTCTTTTTTTAGTTCCGGGCAATATTTTGATAAATATCAAAATTCAAAAGCTGGATTTTGTTTGGTTGATGAAAAGTCAGCAAGCAAAGCTCCACAAGGCATGATAGTGTTGATTCATAAAAACCCTTATTTTGCTTATTCAAAAGTTGTCAGTGCTTTTTACAAAACCAAAGATGTTGAATTTGATGATAAAAATTTGATTCATCCAACGGCGCAAATCGGTGAGGGCACTAAAATAGCTCCTAATGCCTATGTTGGTAACAATGTTAAAATCGGTAAAAATTGTTTTATCGCCCCTAATGCTACGATCATGGATAATTGTGTCATCGGTGATGATTGTTCGATTAATGCCAATGTTGTCCTATCTTTTGTAGTGATTGGTGATCGTTGTACATTTTTAAATGGCGCTAAAATTGGCCAAGATGGCTTTGGTTTTGCTCATAATGCCGGAGTTAATCATAAAATTTTGCAACTGGGAATCGTGCAGATCGGTAATGATGTTGAGATTGGAGCAAATAGCTGTGTTGATCGCGGTGCTATTGAAAATACTATAATTTCTGATGGTGTTAAAATCGATAATCTGGTGCAGATTGCCCACAATGTTGTGATTGGAAAAGGCACGGTAATGGCTGGAGGAACTGGTGTTGCAGGCAGTACTCATATTGGAAATTATGTTCAAATTGGAGGCAATTGCAGTATTAATGGACATATCTCAATTGGCGATGGCGTTAGAATCGCCGGCATGAGTGGCGTGATGCGCGATGTTGCGCCAATGCAGGTAATCGCCGGTGCTCCAGCACAAGCAATTCGTGATTGGCATAGAATGAATGCCAAGTTGATGGGTCTAGCCAAGAAATAATCGTCTAAGAACCCGTCACTTCTTTTAACTCGTTTAAATGCATGGTGTATAACCTCCTTTGAAAAAGGAGGTGGCGCAAAGCGCCGGAGGATTTAAGTGAGTTACAGGAAATTTTTTGTTTTCCATAAACCTCCTTCGTTACTAACAACAAAGGATCGGTTGGATTATCTTTAATAAGTCAAAGACTTAGGAGAGATTCTTAAATAAAAAACGGTCCAACCTTAAATTGTAAATCCTAATAAAAATTCTTTTAAGGACATTGGTTTTTTGCCTGGGCGTTGTAGTATCGAAGGTCGTATAATTCCTTGTCCACATTGAATTGCCAGCTGATTGTCCAATATTTTTCCAGCTGGATTCTCTGTTGAATCATGATCTAAAACTTCAGCAGCAAAAATTTTTATTTTTTCACCATTATGCATAAAATGCGCTTCAAGTGATCCATTAAGTCCACGAATTTGGCGCTCGATTTCAACAGCAGATTTATTCCAATCAATTGCACATTCGCTTTTTTCAATTTTTTTAGCGTAAGTCATTATAGACTCGTCTTGCTTGGTATAAGTCACTTTATTATCATGTAAATTCTTCAAAGTTGAAATCAAAATTTCACCACCCATTAAAGACAATTTTTCTGCTAAGTTTTTGTAAGTCTCACTACCATCAAGTATAAATTTCTCCTGACAAATCATGTCACCACTATCTAAACCACGATCCATTTTAATAATGGTGATTCCGCTTTCGGCGTCACCTTCTAAAATTGGGCGCTGAATTGGAGATGCTCCACGCCATCTTGGTAAAAGGGAGGGGTGAATATTTATGCAACCCATTTTGGTGCCATCTAAAATGGGTTGCGGCAAGATTAAGCCGTAAGCCACTACTACCGCGACGTCAGCATTGAAATCAGAAAACTCTTTTTGAGCTTCTATGGTTTTTAAACTTTTTGGCGTAATAACTTTTAAGCCATTTTGTAGCGCCAAATTGTGAATCGGAGAATTTTGCAACTTATGACCACGTCCAGCAATTTGTGGTTCTCTGGTATAAACTGCTACAATTTCAAAAGTGGGATCGGCAATTAATTTTTCTAAAGTAGGGCAGGAAAATTGCGGAGTTCCCATGAAGATAATTTTCATCAATTTATGATTTAACATTTAGCATTTAGCATTTAGCATTTTTTTAGCTCTAACAAAGGGCAAAAGCTGAATTGTGAGCCATCTCAAATCTTAAATACTAAATGTTAAATGCTAAATGGAAAAAATCTTTTTTCCTTGGACTTTTTATTGCGGTTACCATTGCTTTCTGCGACTTATTTACCAAAAAACTAATTTTTGTTATACTGGATAATAAAGCTTTAGAGCTTGGCATTAGTCATCCCGAAATTGTCGTTTTTAATTTTTTTAGCTTGGTAAAAGTTTGGAATCGTGGCGTCAGTTTTGGCATGTTTAACCAATTGGATGCAGCGCCGTTTCTTTTGTCATTATTACAATTTGCAATAATGATCATTGTATTATTTTGGCTTTATCGCAATGAGAAGCCACATTTTACTTGGGCTTTAGGCTTGATTGCTGGAGGTGCCTTAGGAAATCTTACTGATCGCATTAAAAATGGAGCAGTTGCAGATTTTCTTGATTTTCATATTGCATCCTATCATTGGCCAGCCTTTAATTTAGCAGACTCATCGGTTTTTATCGGGGTGATGATTTTGCTTCTTGATGACCTTATTTTTACAAAGAAATGAAAAAGATTTTTGCTTTAATTCTAACTTTTTTTCTTTGCTCATGCTTGTCAAATAAGGTGGATGATCCTTTGATCGTGCCACCAAATTTTGCTGAGATGCCGGATTTAAAAAATCCGGAAAAAGAAAATCCCGAACAAAAAGATCGAAATGTTGCACGCTTGAAAGAGTTGTTGTTGCAAAGTGATTAGCCAACAGTGTCTAAAAACTCGAGTGTTTTAAAGGGGTTAGACTCGTCTTTGAATCTGACCTTATAGTTTTACTAACCCTAATTTTTTTAAAAAATGCTTAATCAAATTTTAATCTCTGACTCTTTTGCTCAAGAAGCTGAAACTGCTGCTTCTGCTAACCAAGATTTTTCACTTACCAGCTTTGTGCCGTTAATTTTAATTTTTGCGGTTTTTTATTTCTTGATTATTCGTCCGCAAACCAAGAAGTATAAGGATCACCAAGCAATGGTTAATGGCCTTAAAATTGGCAATAAAGTCGTTACTTCTGGTGGAATTGTTGGTGTAATCAAAGAAATTAACGAAAAAGAAAATCAGGTTGAAATTGAAATTGCTGATGGTGTTGTGATTAAATTGTTGAAGAGCTACGTTACTGATTTGGTGCAAAAAGAAGAAAAGAAAAAAGAAGAAAAGAAAAAAGAAGAAAAGAAAAAAGAAGAAAAGAAAAAATAGTCCTTAAACCTATCGCCTAAAAAAGTCTAGTGGGGTCAGAATCCATAGTGATCTGACCCCATTTCCGCTTAATAAAAAACATCAATTTCCATGCTTAATTTTTCAAAGTTAAAAATATTTTCTATTTTAGCTGTTTGTATTTTGGCTTTTATTTACGCCGCTCCAACCTTTATTCCAGAACAAAAGAAATCGGGCTTTGAAAATATATTGCCAAGCCAGAAAGTTAATCTTGGTCTTGATTTGCGTGGTGGGTCGCAATTGATGTTAGAAGTTGATTCAGAATATTATATCAGAGAACAGCTCAGTAATTTAAAAGATGAGTTAAAATCAAATTTTCGCGATGATTCTGTGCGAGCAATCCCAGAGATTCGTGGTGATAAAATTGTATTTTCTTTAAGTGATGAAGAGCAGCAAAAAGTTGCTAGAACAATTATTAAAAAATTAAGTAATCGCATAGATGTTGATGAAAATTCTGATCAGTTTGAAATTTATTTTTCTGCAGCAGAAATTGCTTTAACCAAGCAAAACTTGATCAAGCAATCAATTGAAATTGTTAGGAAAAGAATTGATGAAGGTGGCACTAAAGAGCCAGTCATTCAGGCTCAGGGTGATGATCGCATTTTATTACAAGTTCCTGGTGTAGAAAACTCTCAGGAGATTAAGTCAATTTTGGGAAAAACTGCCAAAATGACTTTTCATCATGTTGCTGATGAAACTTTTAGTGGTGCTTCTGCTATTGCTGATCCTGATCTGGAAAGAGTTTATGATTATCAGGGGCGGCCTTATTTGATTAAAAAAGAAGTGGTGCTTAGCGGTGATTTGTTGGTTGATGCTTCAGCAACTTATCACGAGGGTGAGCCAGCTGTTGCCTTTCGCTTTAATGATATTGGTTCAAGAAAATTTGCTGAAATTACCAAAGAAAATATCGGCAGATTTTTTGCCATTGTTTTGGATGGTAAAGTTGTTACTGCACCAAGAATTAATAGCGTTATCAATCAAGGCTCTGGTGTAATTTCGGGAAATTTTACCGTACAAGAAGCTAATGAAGTGGCTTTGTTATTAAGAGCTGGCGCACTTCCAGCCCCTCTTAAAATTATTGAAGAAAGAACAGTTGGGCCATCGCTGGGATCAGATTCGGTTAAAAGTGGTGCAATTGCAGCTATTGCCGGACTTATCTTTGTGGCAATCTTTATGATATTTTTTTACGGCTTCTTCGGCCTTTTGGCAGATGTTGCCATGTTCGTAAACATTGTGTTAATAATTGCAGTTCTGTCCTTGCTTGATGCCACTTTAACTTTGCCTGGAATTGCTGGTATTGTGCTTACTATGGGCATGTCTGTTGACTCAAATGTGTTAATTTTTGAACGCATTAAAGAAGAGCTGCGGGCCAAAAAAAGTGTTCTTACCGCTGTTGATCAAGGATTCTCACAGGCATTTCGCACCATTGTTGATGCTAATATTACCACCTTAATCGTGGCTTTTTTCCTTTATGTTTTTGGTAACGGATCGGTTAAGGGTTTTGCTGTGACGCTTTCAATTGGTATTCTTTCTTCAATGTTTGCCGCAATTCTTTTGACAAGAATGATGATTGCTTTGTGGTTGAAAGCTAAAAGACCAAAAAAATTAAATTTGGTTTAGAATGCTTTGCAAAAGCCGACTTTCATTCATTGCTATATTTTTAAGCTCGGTTTTTGCAAGTGTTAGTTCCTACGCCGGATTTGTTAAACCAAGTTCAAATAATCAAGAATCATTGCCTTCAGTTTTAAAAGCTGACGATGTTGAGGGCGATCAAATAAAAGGCTTGATGAGTGCAACCGGTCACGTGGAATTACGTCGTGATAATAGCGTAGTTTTTGCTGATCAAATGACTTATGACAAAAATAGCGGCTGGGTAAGGGCAATTGGCAATATTAAGATCAAAAATATTGAGATTGGAAATGTGGTGGCTTCAGATGCCAAAATTAAGGATGATTTTTCAACTGGTGTTTTTTCCAATAGCACGATGGTGATGAATGATGGCTCTTATTTAGTTTCTCCCCAGATTGATCGTGAAAGTCCGGAAGTTACAGTGTTACATTCGGCAATTTATTCGATTTGTCCCAACCCTGAAATTAGCGAAGATAATTCTCTGGCCGGAAAGAAACGAGACATGATTTCGATTAAGTCTAAAACTACTACAATTGATCGTGGCCAACAAAATTTTAAAGTTAAGCACGGCGTGGTAAGACTTTACAATATTCCCGTGCTTTACACTCCTTACTTAAAATCAGCATTTCCATCAAAAGAAAGGCAGACCGGTTTTTTGCCTCCATCTTATATCAGAAATAAATATGGTTTTGGTGTGCAGGTTCCTTTTTATGTTAACATCGCGCCTAATAAGGATTTGACGATTTCAACCTATATGAATCCGGGGCAAGGCATTTACATCGTTAATAATGAGTTTCGTCATTTAACTTCTTACGGTGAATATAAAATTATTCCCGAAATTGCTAATAACAATATTACTTATGCCAATGACACCACTACTATCAGCCGCTCTCAGAGTAAATATCGTTGGAATCTACAAGGTCAGGGTATATTCGATTTTACTAAAAATACCGGTTTTGATTTTGTCTTAAACGATGTTTACGATCGCAACTATCTGCGTGATTATCATAATAATTATGTGGGCTACACAATGTCGAAAGCCAATCTCGATTATATTTACCGTCGCGATTATTACTCACTTAAAACCATCAAATTTCAAGAGTTAGAAAATGCTGCAGATGAGAAATCAGCCCCAACAATTTTCCCAATGGTTGATGCGCACATTGAAAGTCGTCCAGGTGCGTGGAAAGAGAAATATATTCTAACTTCTAATACCAATATCATTAGCAGAGAAGATGGCTTGCAATATCGTCGTGCCACTGCAACTCCGGAGGTCAATTTACCAGTTAATGTTAACGGTAATTTGTTTAATTTTAACGCTAAGGTGCAGAGCGATTTTTATTCTTTAGAAAATAATTTTAAGGGAACAGCCCCAACCACAACCTATAATTCTGCCATTATTAATTATCGCCCAGAAGCCTCCATTAACTGGTCGTTGCCCTTAATTAAAAGGTTTAGGGAAAATATTCTGATGATTGAACCAATGGCCAATATTGTGGTTAGCTCTTTTAAGAAAAGTCCGTACGCCTTGCCAGATGAAGATAGTAATGATTCAGAATTGACGGTTAGTAACTTGTTTGTTAGTGATCGTATTGCCGGTTTTGATCGTAATGAAGCCGGAACAAGAACCAGCTATGGTGCCAGAACTTCATTATTTAATAAATATGGTGAATATGGTTTAACTTTGGGTCAGAGTTTCAGATTCCAAAACGAATCTCAGGATGTTACAATTCGTGGTTTTAACGATAATGATAAATCTAACTTTGTTGGTTTAATGTCTTATCGGGCGCCAAAACATCTTTACCTATCATACGCTTTTCAGCTTAACGAATCAAACTATCAAAATGAAGTTAATGAAGTAATCGCTACACTCGATTATGAACGCTTTTCTTTCTCGGCTAACTATTTGCTCTTGCTTAGAAATTCACAAAACACGGATAAGAAAGATCAAGTATCATTCTCATCAAAAGTAAAATTTACCCAAAGAACTTCAACCACAGTAACTGCAAGCAAAGATATGGTTACAGGACGTGTTTTGAACCGTAGCGTTGCTTTTAATTATGACGGATGCTGTACGATATTCAGCTTTATTATGACGCAAAGTAACCAAAGTAATCTAACCAAGCCTTCAAATTCATTTAGCTTCAGCCTGTCTTTCAAAAATTTATAAAATTTAAGATTTCAGATTTATGATTGATGGTTTAGTTTTTCCTTGAATCGATGGTTTCGAATCATGAATTATTAAATAATAACTCTCTCAAATATGGCACTTGAACTTACAGACAACAACTTCGCAAAAAATATTTTGGAATCCAAAGGTGTTACTTTGGTTGATTTTTGGGCTCCTTGGTGTGGACCTTGTCGCCAACTTTCTCCAATTATTGAAGATTTGGCGCAAGAAATGAGCGGTAAAATGGAAGTTTATAAATGTAACATTGATGAAAATCCTGAAACTCCTTCAAAATATGCAGTGCGTGGCATTCCAACTTTGATGATTTTTAAAGAAGGAAAATTGGTTGATACTAAAGTTGGCGCTCTTTCCAAGCCAATGCTCTTGGAATGGGTAAAAAATAATTTATAAAATCATGCCACAAGAATTTGTAGGCGATGTTCCAAACTCGCCTGCAAAACACCATTTACAATATTTCTACGACCACAAAATTGATCTCTTAAAAAAAATCTCCGGCGATTTTTCTCTCTCTTCCTCGTTGACTCCTAAAATCGGTCTTGAACTTGAATTCTATTTGACCGCTCAAGATGGATCGCAAATTTTTGATGCAGCGATTATTGATAAGTTTATCGCTGATTTAAGTAAAAAATTTCCGTCTAATTTTTTGATTTACCAAATTGAAAAAGAGCAGGGAAACGGACAAATCGAAATCAAAACATCTTTTGATTCTGACTTGATGAAAGTTTGTTATGAAATTGAGCAAATAAAATTGGCGGCTAAAAAATTAGCATTCACAAAACAACTAAAAGTCACTTTTGCAGCACAGCCTTTTAATGATGATTGTGGCAGCGCCCTGCAATTTAATATTTCGCTGCATGATCAGTCGGGAGAAAATATCTTTAATTTTGATGAAAAAACTTTGCACAAAAGTGTGGGCGGACTTTTGCAAAAATCCGATGAAATGATGGTTTTTTTGGCTCCAGAACCACAAGATTATACCAGATTCTCTAAAGAGCTTAACTACAATTTATTCAAAAAAGGCAAATATAGCGCACCAATAAATTTAAGCTTTGGTGCTGATAACCGGACTTGTGCAATTCGTATTCCAACTGCCAAAGAAAAGCGTTTAGAATATCGTATTGCCGCATCAAATGCTGATGCTTTTTTATGTTGTGCGGCACTTCTGGCGGCAATTTTATTTGGTCTGCAAAATGAGTTAGAACCTCTGAAACAAATACACGGCAACGCTTTTGATGAGCAATATCAAATATCAGATTTCTGCAGAAATTTTGATCAAGCAAAAGAAAAGTTCTTCAGCGGTGATTATCTTTTTCGTATTTTATCAACTACATTAATCGGCAATAAAATATAATATTGGCCCTGTACTGCTGTGTAAGATGCGCGTTCTTCAGCTTCTTGGCCATGACCAAAGAAAATATCACCACGCACTACACCTTTGATTGCCGTGCCGGTATCTTGTGTGACAAAAAGATGAGAATATTGTTCTCTAGCTCCACCTTTTTTTCTTAAAACTGTGTCGAGCCAAATTGGAAATCCGTAAGATAAAACGTCATTATCAATTGCCAAAGAACGTTCTGCAGTAAGAGGAACACCTTGTGCTCCAACGATATATTCGCCATCAGAAAATCTGAAGAAAACATAAGATGGGTTAACATTCATCACTTCTTGAGCTAAGTCAGGATTGTTTTGTAACCATTTTTTGATGCTTTCAGCATTGGTTTCGCTGCGATTGATGTAACCTTTTTCCAACATATAGTTAGTAACACCAACAAATGGTTGGTTATTTCTTGCTGCAAAAGTAACGCGTAAAACAGTGTTATCCGGTAAAGTTATACGACCAGAACCTTGAACCTGCATAAAAAATAATTCAGCAGCGTCATCAACATAAAGAAGTTCTAAGCCTTTATTTTCTAGGGCTCCTTCTTCAATTTCTTCTCTAGTTAAATAAGGTTCTGAGGTCAGATCTTTTGGTTTGGAATAAATTGGATAGCGATACTTTTCAGTTTTAACTCGGCTGCCACGTAAATCGGCTTCGTAATATCCAGTAAATAATCCTTTGCTACTACTAGAACGGTCGGAAACCAAAAAGGCTTTAAACCAATTTTCAAAGAAATTCTGTGCTTGTTTAGAGCTCATGGTCTTAACCACTTGGGCGATTTCACAAACATCGCGAAAATCGCCGGCAGTAATATCAGCAATTTGTCCGCCAACAACTCGGTTTTGCGCCATTCTGGAAAATTTGTTGCAAGAGTGAATGAAGGCCTGAAGAGCTTTTTTATGATCATCACTTTCCCAGCCGTTAAGCTCTTCGAAATCAACTTGCTCAAGCTTTACATTGCCTTTGCCTCGAATCGTAATTTTTTTGTAAACCAAGCAAGAGGAAAGGGAAAGAAGCGATAAAATAACTAAAAGCCGGAGCATGAAAATTTATGATTTAAGATTTACAATTTAGGACTTAATATGAGTACGATTTTTAAATCACAAATCCTAAATCTTAAATCAAAATTTTCTTATAATGTCTCTTCAATGTGGAATTGTCGGTTTGCCTAATGTTGGTAAGTCAACCTTGTTTAATGCTCTCACTCAAACAGCTGCCGCACAAGCCGCTAACTATCCTTTTTGCACGATTGAACCAAATATTGGAAAGGTCAATGTTCCAGATCAGCGTTGTGAAAAACTGGCTAAAATTGCTGGTTCAGCGCAAATCATTCCGGTGCAAATTGAGTTTGTTGATATTGCTGGATTAGTGCGTGGAGCCAGCAAAGGAGAAGGTTTGGGAAATCAGTTTTTATCACATATTCGCGAAGTTGATGCCATTATTAATGTGGTGCGCTGTTTTGAAGATGAAAATATTACTCACGTTGAAGGTGACGTTGATCCGTTGCGCGATATTGATTTGATTCAGTTGGAGTTGATTATTGCTGATATGGAAAGTTTGGAAAAAAGAATCCCGGCAATGGAAAAAAAAGCTAAAACTGAAAAAGAAATTGCTGCCCAAATTGAAATTGCAAAACGTGTTTTAGAACTTTTAAAAGAAGGTAAAGCTGCACGTTTAGTTACAGTAAATTCTGCCGAAGAAGAAAAAATTTTAAAAGGCTTACAACTTATCACCTCTAAGCAGCAGCTTTTTGTTTGTAACCTAAAAGAGCATGAGTTGGCAGGAAATAAATATTCGGAAATGGTCGAAAAATTCGGACAAGAAAATGGTTATAAAGTGCTAAAAATTTGCGCTCAAATTGAAGCTGAAATTGCTGGACTGGAATCGGAGGCAGAAAAAATAGAATTTTTGGAATCAGTTGGACTTAAGGAAACAGGCCTTTCACAGATTATTAGCAATTCTTACGACCTTTTAGAACTAATCACTTTCTTTACGGTTGGACCAAAAGAATGTCACGCTTGGATGTTGAAAAAAGGCAGCTCAGCGCCAAAAGCAGCCGGAGTAATTCATACTGATTTTGAAAAAGGTTTTATTCGTGCCGAGACAATTTCTTACACCGATTACATAAATTTGAATGGTGAAGAAGGCGCAAAATCTGCCGGAAAACTGAGGCTTGAAGGTAAAGATTATATCACTCAAGACGGTGATGTTTTTCACTTCAGATTTAATGTTTAAGAAAACTTCGCGTATGTCCCTTGACATACGCGTTGGGGATCCCCACGACTCGTGTCGCGTTAAAGGATTTCTTTTATTACAACCAATAAAGAAATGAAAAAAATCGAAGAAATAATACGTGTTGATCATGCCGGAGAATTTGGTGCTAAAGTCATTTACTCAGGCCAAATTGCTGCGTTGAAATTGAAGAAAGATCACGAAACTTTGAAGTTGGTTGAGCACATGAAAGAACAAGAAGATGTGCACTTTGAATATTTTGATGCCGAGATCAAAAAACACAAAATTCGTCCAACTATCATGCAGCCTGTGTGGCGTGTTGGCGGATTTGCTTTGGGATTTTTTACTGCTTTAATCGATAAAAAAGCAGCAATGACTTGCACTACAGCAGTTGAAGAGGTGATTGACCAGCATTATCAAGAGCAGTTAGAAGTGTTAGAAAATCTTGCTGAGAGCGAAAAGAAACCATTGAGTGATCTGAAAAATAACATCGAAAAATTTCGTCAGGAAGAGCTAGAACATCGTGATATTGCTTATGAAAATAAAGCCTCAGAATTGAATTGTTTTACACCGCTTTCCTCTTTTATCAAAGCAACTACTAAATTTGCAATTGCGGTTTCGAAGAAGATTTAGAGTCTAAATACTTAGTTTGGTTATCCTAAACTAATTTCTATTTAAGAGCTCTGTTAAACAAAATTTTCTCTCTCAACTTTATCATTTCAACACAGGTAAAGGCAGCAAATCCTCCTTTGTCTTGCTTAGTTGGATCAGCTCTTTCCAAGGCTTGTGCTTCATTCTCCACGGTTAATATTCCATAACCAATGGCCAGTTTTTCGTTAATCGACAACTCCATCAAGCCACGAGCACTTTCCTGACAAACGTAATCGTAGTGACTAGTATCTCCACGGATCACACATCCCAAAGCTACGTAACCGTAGTATTCATCATAATGTTGGAAAATTTTATGTTTCTTTTCTTTACACATTGAAATTACTGCCGGAATCTCAAAAGCTCCGGGCACTGTGATAATATCATAGTCAAATCCGGCTTGTGCTAGTTCTTTTTTAGCACCTTCAAGCATCATCAGGGAAATTTTTTCGTAAAAAACTGATTGAACGATAAGGACTTTTCTCATTGTTTTTGAATGGTTTATTTTAAGTATTCATCCTGAATTGCTGCATCCGCAATAATTTAACTTTTTTAGAAAGTTCGTTATCTTGAATCAGATTCAGTCTTTCAGAGACTCTGTGCAATTTGTTAAATGTTAAATGCTAAATGTTAAATATTTTTAATCTTTTTTTATTTCTTTTGGCGCTGTGGATTACTTTCATGGTCGTGGCCGGCAACATCTCTTGGCTTTATTTGGGATTTGGAATTGTATCTGCAGCCTTTGTGGCCTTTTCTTCTTCCAAGCTCAAATTGGTCGAAGAAAAAAGTGAATTGCTTTACTTAAGTTTTGGATTCTATCGCCATTTTTTTAAAATTTACTGCGGTAGTTTTTTTAGTTCTCTCAATCTTATTGTTGAAATGGCATTCAGAAGAGAGCCATTCAAGCCAGTAATTCACGTGGTTAAAATCACTAATAAGAATCGCATAAATCTGGCTTTATTTGCTACCAGCATCAACATGAATACTGGCTTATTTTGCATTGGAATGCGTGATAACGAAGCTTTCATTCATGCAGTTGAGGAACAATATTTTGCTAAATTCAATGTCAGAAAATTGCTCAATATTTTGCCGCATATTAATGACGATAATTTGGTGTAGAATATGGAACAGACTCTACTAGAAATTGAAAAATTAAAAAACGAAATCGCCAAACATGATGAAGCTTACCACACTTTGGATGCTCCTTTAATTTCTGATGCCATTTACGATGAATTAAGAAAAAAACTAGAAAAATATCGTAGCCAATTTCCGCATTTTTTTGGTGAAAAAAAAGAACAGGTGGGCGGAAAAACCTTGGACAATTTCTCAAAAATACGCCATAGCAAACCAATGTTATCCTTGGCAAATGCTTTTAGCTCTGAGGATATTCAGGATTTTAT
The DNA here is from genome assembly GCA_964537735.1 of uncultured Rhizobium sp. GTDB lineage: Bacteria > Pseudomonadota > Alphaproteobacteria > Rickettsiales > UBA1997 > UBA2645. Next base: position 139,186 of record CAZICL010000002.1, read on the forward strand.
TGATCGAATAAATCGTTTTCTGGGTTTAGATAAAAAAGAAGAAATGCTCGATTTATTCACTGTTGCTGTTCCTGCTCAGCTTGATCTTTTTTGCGAGGTTAAAATTGACGGACTATCTTTTTCCGCGCGCTATGAAAATGGCAAATTGATTCAAGCCGCAACCAGAGGTGATGGTGAAGAAGGTGAAGATGTGACGAAAAATGTCAAAACTCTGCAAAATTTCCCCCATCAATTATGTGGAGAAGTGCCGCAAATTCTTGAAATTCGTGGCGAGATTTACATGAGTAAAAAAGATTTTTCCGATCTTAATTTAAGGCAAGAAGAGCAGGGTGGTAAGATTTTTGCTAATCCACGCAATGCCGCTGCCGGATCTTTGCGACAGCTTGATCCTAATATCACTGCTTCACGAAAATTAAATTATTTTGCTTATTCTTTGGGTGAAGTTTCAGCTGATTTTCAATGCCATTCACAAATTGAATTACACCAAAAATTGCGTGCTTTTGGCTTTAACATTGAGAGTCATTCCAAGTTGTGCCGCAACATTTCAGAAGTTTTAGAAATTTACCAAAAAATTGCCGATTCACGCTATCAACTTGATTATGACATTGACGGCATGGTTTACAAAGTTAACAGCTTTGCCTTGCAACAGCGTTTGGGATTTGTTGCTCGTAGTCCGCGCTGGGCTATTGCTCATAAATTTGCTGCCGAAAAAGCTAAGACTGAGATCGAAAATATTATTATTCAGATTGGTCGTACTGGCGCACTTACTCCGGTTGCCATTTTAAAGCCGGTAAATATTGGTGGTGTTGTGGTGTCGCGTGCCACTTTGCATAATCAAGATGAAATCGCTCGTAAGGACATTCGTATTAATGATGTGGTGTTAATTCAGCGCGCTGGAGATGTTATTCCACAAGTTTTGGAAGTTGACCTTAGCAAAAGAGCGCAAAATTCTGAAAAATTTTCTTTTCCGAAAAATTGTCCAGTTTGCAAATCAGAAATTATTAAAGCTGAAGATGATGTGGTTTTACGTTGTGCTGGCGGCCTTTCCTGTGAGGCACAGCTAAAAGAAACGCTCAAACATTTTGTCTCAAAAGACGCTTTTGATATTACTGGTTTGGGAAAAAAACAGATTGAGAACTTCTTTGCTGAAAAGCGTATTACCAGCTTTGCTGACATTTTTCGTTTGGAAGAAAATGAAAAAACCGCAGCTAATCCTTTGCGAGAAAAAGCAGGTTGGGGCGAGAAATCAATTGAAAATCTCTTTGCTGCAATAAATGCCAAACGGCGCATTGCTTTGGAAAAATTTATTTATGCCATCGGTATTCGCCATGTTGGTGAAACTACTGCTAAAATGTTGGCGCAGCATTTTATTTCTTATCAAAACTTCAGAGAAAAGATTTTAGCTTTGTCTAATATTGATCGCCAAATAATTTCTCAAGACCATGATTATCAAGATTTCGTCGCCATTGACGGTATCGGAGAAAAAATGGCGCAGGCCATATTGGATTATTTTTGTGACCAAAGAAATCTTAAAATGGTTTTAGATTTGGAAAATGAGCTTGAGATTCAAGATTCGTTGGCAAAAAACGCGGCTTCGAAGTTTTCCGGTAAGTCGGTTATTTTTACCGGTAGTTTGGAAAAAATGACTCGCGCTGAAGCTAAGAAAAAAGCTGAAGATTTAGGAATGAAAGTTGTAGGATCGGTTTCGGCTAAAACTGATTTTGTGGTTGTAGGAAGTGAAGCCGGATCCAAACTTAAAAAAGCTCAAGAATTGTCACTCAATATTTTAAATGAAGCACAATGGCTAGAGTTAATTTCTTAGAAAAAGGTGAGAGTCTGTTAAAGGCAATATTGGTTATTATAGTTAAATTTTACCAATTTTTCATCGCCCGTTTACTTGGCGGTTGCAATTGTAGATTTGAGCCCACATGCTCCAACTATATGCTGGAAGCCGTTGCGAAGAAAGGTTTGGTCAAGGGTTTTTTTCTTGGGCTGAAACGTCTTTTAAGATGTCATCCTTTTTCTAAAAAAAGCGGATATGATCCAGTTTAGATAAATTTTACGAAAATGCTGCGAATTCTTTTGGCCATTATTATTTGTTTTGTCTCGATGCAGCTGAAAGCTGCAGTGCCGCAAACGCTTGAACAGATAAATGCCGATCTACTTGCAAAAAAAGCAAAAAATGAGCCTTTTAAAGATAAGGATGTAAAAGTTGATTTAGAATCGCTTGGGCTTGACGATATTGATGCCAAAAATAATAAAAATACTGTAGCTGCCACAACTCCAACGGCTGCAGTTAGTTCTGAGTCACCAAGTTCGACAAAAACTGATTCCGAGGTATCCGTTGATTCTCCGATTAATCCCACTCCTCAAACAATCCAGATTGATGAAATTAAAAAATCCGATCTCGAAAAATCAAAATTAATCGCTCCGGTTACTCTGCAAGACAAGATCAAAGCCATGCAAAATAAAGTGGTAAATAGTCCGATCGTTAAAAATTCAGTTGCCAAAATGCAAAATATTTTACATCAAACCACAGAAGATGAAAATATACAAACTCCAGTTGCAGAAACTGTTGTTGCACCTCCGCCGCAAAAAAAGTCTTATATTAACGATGTCAAGAAACGTAATCTAAAAAAACACGCGGCGGCAAAAAAAGCTGCTCAAAAAAAGGCCGCAGAAAATGAGAGAAAAAGAAAAGCTAATTTGGCTAAGCTTAATGAATTGCGCGATCAATATTTAATTAAACTGAAATTCGACAAAGGATTTGCTGATAAAAATCTTGATGAAGACTTGCAAGAGGTTGATGAAAAAATTAGACCGCAGAGAAAAAATATTAACAAATTTATAACCTACGAAACTCCAGCTCCACCAATTCTAAATCGTTATCGCAGCCTGGATAATGAAAATATTCCGTTGGTAATAACTGATCGTGAAAAAGCCGATATTTTATTTAGAGCAATTGGCTTGGAAGATATTTCTTATTTCAACAGTGCTTATGTTGATCTTGAGGATCCTAATTTGCATAATTTGGCTGGTGACACAATTTTAACTTACTCATTACTTTTGCAAAAACGTGAGGTTTCTGCATCGATTTTGGCAAAAGGTGCTAATCCAGACCTGCAAAACGGGCTGGGCTATACTCCTTTACAAATTACCATTGAAACTCTTGATTTAGCTTCGTTTAACTTACTGCTCAGCCGCAATGCCGATATTAATATTATTGATGGTTTTGGCCGAACTTACCTAATGCATGCGGCGCGTGTTGGATTTTTGCCGGCAATGGAAACTTTAATAAAAAAAGGTATTGATATTAATGCTATGGATTATGATGGTCTTACCGCTTTGGCGATTGCCAATCGTCACAAACAGGATTTGGCGGTAGCTTTATTGTTAAAATATGGGGCAAAACCATGGGTAGAAAAACCTTATGATCCTGAGTCAGAGTCAATCATGAAGCAGTTGGAAAATAAGTGGAAAAGGTAAAGATTTTCTATGGAAAAAATCATTTTAAAATTCATCCTGCATCACTTAAAATTTCATCTTCAAAAATAGAAATACAAAATTCATCTCTCCTTGTTCAAAACCAGTAAAATCAAACACAGAAAATATTTTTTATTGTCGGTTATTTTTGTGGCTGTTTCTCTTTTGGGAATTTTAGCTGGGAATAAAGCCATCATTGCTCAGATCCGCAATATTTACGGCAATAATTCTGATCAGATAATGGGTCTGAATTCTTTGATGTCTGCAGTTGCTAATAATGATGTTGGTGGAGTGCGTTTTTTTGCCAAAGGTGGGCCAGCTTTAGTCAATCAACAAAATATTGGTGGAGCCACAGCTCTGCATATTGCTAGCCGAGAAGGGAATTATGAAATTGTTGAGATTTTGATTGCCAATGGTGCTGATGTGAATCTTTCTGACAGTGAAGGTTGGACTCCATTAATGCGCGCCGCACTTTTTGGCGCTGATGATATTGTTGAACTGTTGTTAGCAAAAAATGCTGATGCCACCAAACTTAATTCCGTCAATGAATCTGCAATAATTCAAGCTGCTAATTCTGATTGTACACAATGTTTGAACTTGATGTTTGATAAATTCAACTTCATCAAATTAATGGATGGCGATGCTTTAAAGTCACAGCTAAATGACGCATACGTTATCGCCGAGCATCATGAAAATTCGATAATGCGAGGAGTCTTGGAAAAATATCTCGACCAAGTTGTAAAAATGGAAAAATTGCTACCAGATACTAGCGAGATTGTTAGCGAAGATTTGGTTGATATTTCAATTTCGCAAGGAAGCCGCTTTGAATTGGTCACGCAAAATAAAGGCGATAAAGTTTTACCACTGAATAATGATAGGTTGCACAGAAAGATTAAAAACCACTTCAAATTTATTACAGGAAAAATGGGGGTAGAGGAGGAAGGAGAAGAAGAATCGAGCGCAACTATGCAATCTGAAGATGGCGTTAAATATAATCTTGTTAAGAAAAAAGAAAAAATCAGCGTAATTACGCCGGAAGCCGCAAAGAAAAAATTTATTTTTATAACTGGCGCTGCTGCCAAGAAAAATAATACTATAGCTGAAGAAGAAAACCAGCCAGTGAAAAAATTCCGTCCTAATGATAGCAATGATGTCTTTCTGAAAAACTCTAAAGTTGGTGACAAGCCAGTGGTTGAAGTATTAAAAAGCAAAAAATTCAGATTTTCTAGAGGACCAATTGGCGAATCTAAGATGGAGGATAAAGATGTGAAATATGTAATTCAAAATCAACCTGCTAATACCGATAATGTTAGTAGCCCAGAAAAATCACCAACAGAATCTGTTTCCACACCAAATATAACTACAACTCCATCATCTTCACAATCAAACGATTTAATCGAACCAATCCCAGAATTTAATAGTTTCAAACTTTTGACTGGTCCAAAAAGTTAATAAGAAACACTGATATACAGGCATAATTAAAAAAGTGTGGTGCTAAAAACCCAATTTTCGCCCCCAGTTTTTCAGCAGAAATCTCACCGCTTTTTTCTTCAGATTTTTATCCAATCCTCGGTGAATTTTTAACCTCTCTTTGATGTGTCCAAACATCCCTTCCAGATGACAATAGATCTTCTTCCGCACTTTGAAAATAGAACTAGCCTCTAATTTTTTCTTCCAGTGACTTTACTTCTTGCAGGATATTTTGATCTGAGTTCAGCAACTCTTTCACTAACTTTACCGAGTGAATTACTGTAGCGTGATTTTTACCACCAAATTCAGCGCCAATTTTTGGCAAACTTTCTGAAGTAAGTATTTTTGATAAATACATGGCGATTTGGCGGGGACGGGCAATTTGTCTAGCGCGATTGCTTGATAAAAGTTCGCTAAGCTTAATATCGTAGAAATTGGCTACCGCTTTTTGAATCTTGTGAATTGTTGGAGCTGTAGCATTTGAGGCGCGAATATAATCTGCTAAAACTTCTCTAGCAGTTTCTAAAGTGATTTCAGCATCATCTAAAAGTTTATTGCACACCAGTTTGCGTAAAGCACCTTCAAGATCACGCACATTAGTGGTAATTTTTTCGGCTAAGAAACTCAAAATTTTCGGACAAATTTCTTGTTCCATCTGAGTTGTTTTTGTTTTCAAGATCTCCAGACGATCTTGGTAATCAAGATTTTTGAAATTAATCACCATACCGCCAGCAATTCTTGACTTTAGCTTTTCGTCAATATTTTCAAGATCCAATGGGCGACGATCGCAAACCAAAACCACCTGTTTATTTTCTTCAACCAGATGATTGAAACTATTCATAAATTCTTGCTGAGTGCTTTCTTTGCCGGCAATAAACTGCACATCATCAACAATCAAAACATCAATTGAGCGCATTTTTTCTTTGAAATCCATCATACCGTTACTGCGAATTGACTGCACAAAGTGATACATGAATTTTTCAGCTGACAAGTAAACTACTTTCTTGGTTCTATCTGTTTCTTTGATTTGCCAGGCAATTGCTTGTGCTAAATGGCTTTTGCCAATACCAACATTGCCGTGAATAAAAAGTGGAATTTTATCGTCAAACAAACTGGTTTGAGCATCAAGACCAGCGGCGATTTTAGCCATTGAAAGAGCTAATTTATTATATTTAGCACTGACAAAATTTTGGAAAGTATAACGTGGATTTAACTCAGTTCCAAAGGCAAAAACATTATCATGCTGGGAAAGGTTAATAACTTTTTGTTCGGAATATGTTGATGTAACCGACGTTGCTACCACTTGCTTAGCAAGGTGGATTATGGAAAGTTTTTTAAGTTGTGGCAGTAATTTTTGCGCCACAGATTTTATATTTTTTTGTCCAGATTTTGTTTCCAAAAATTCGCGAATAATCCAGTCGCGGATGAATTTTGACGGGGCATTTAAAATAATTTCACCGCTTGATTGTGATACAAGTTCAAGCCCAGAGAACCATTTAAGAAAATTTTCTTCACCAAATTCTTTACGACAGGCAACAAAAAAATTGTTTAAAAAGTTTGAAGAATCGTCTTGTGAAGTTTGCTGTAAAAGCACTTCTGATAGCATTTATCTCTGTCTCCAAGGTAATGTTTGAGCTTTCCAGCCATTAACTTTTCCTCTTTGACCATCATCATTGAAGTCGCCTTCAAAACCATTGGTAAGATTGTAGCAATTTTGATAGCCAAGAATTAGAGCTTGATTTGCTGCCTGATATGAACGGGCACCAGTGCGGCACATAAAAATAATTTTGGCATCTTCAGCTTTGTCGCCAAAAAGTTTTTTGGTTTCGGATGCCAACTGATCTTCAAAAGAATCATTAACTTCCATAGTTGGAGATAGCTGCCAAGGCAACAAAATCATGCGACTGCCAAATTCAGCGGGATTTGCCGTGCCCACCAAATTAAATTCTTCGAAGGTACGAACATCAACCAATACTGATTGTGGATCTTGTTTTAACAGGTCAAAAGCTTGAGCTGGAGTGATTTGTAATACTGAGGACATTTGTGCTATCTGTGAAAAACCAATTTGCTTAAAACTTAATTAAAATTTAAGGATTATGTCATTAATTGGTCGAAAGGAGTTAAAACGAAAACGTCAAAACTCCTCATAAATTACTAAACTTTTTTAATTAATAGATCGGTGATTTTTTTGAGGATTACCTGCAAGTAAAGAAGATTATTTTTGATTTTGTGAAATAATAACCTTGACAGGCTATGAGGCTAAAAAGCACTAGAGGCAATCTTTTTGGAACAGCTCAAACAAAGGCCTCACAGCGCATTGCCACCTTTGAGCTTTAGAAGAGAAGGGGGTGATTTTTTGACAAGATTTTTTTTCATTTTTTTATTTTTTGGGACAAAGAGTTTTTTGCCGAAAAAAATAAAAATATTCCCAATAAAATAAACGGTACGGACAATAATTGTCCCATAGTTATTCCAGAAAACAGAAAACCAATTTGTGAATCTGGTTCACGAAAATTCTCAATTATAATTCTGAAGCAGCCATAAAAGCTCAGAAATAATCCGCTTAAACGTCCGTGAAATTGTCTGATTTTAGTGAAGTGGTTCAGTGAAAATAAAATCACAAATAATAAAATACCTTCCAAAGCTGCTTCGTAAAGTTGGCTGGGATGGCGTGGTAAATCGCCAGCATTGGGAAAAATGATTCCGAAGTTTGAATCAGAAACTCGACCATAAAGTTCCATATTTGCAAAATTGGCCAAGCGACCAAAAAACAATCCCACCGGTACTGCTATTGCTAATACATCAGTTAGTTGCAAAAAATTGATTTTATATTTCTTGGAAAAGAACCACATGCCAATAATGGCACCTATAAGTCCACCATGAAAAGACATGCCGCCATTCCAAATAGCGAAAATTTCAAAAAAATGATCGCAAAAATAGCTGAAATTATAAAATAATACATAGCCAACACGGCCACCAATCAATATAGAAAGCACTGCCCACAGCAACCAATCATCATAGGCTTTTTGTGTTAAAAACTTATCTTTATCATTGGTTTTTTTAAGTAAAAATAGTGTGAACAAAATGCCAGCAATGTAGGCCAGGGAATACCAGCGAATAACAATTGGACCAAGTTGAAAAGCAATCGGGTCAATTAGTGGAAGAACAATGGGAAAATTTATCATTATCTAGCGCGATATGTTGGGATGCCTTGATCAGCAATCCACAAGTCTTTTGGTGGAGCTGAAGTTTGGAAAAAAATATCAATCGGAATGCCGCCGCGCGGATACCAATAACCACCTATACGCAGCCATTTTGGTTTAATGCAGGAAATAATGTCCTTAGCAATTTGCACGGTGCAATCTTCGTGGAAAGCGCCGTGATTGCGGTAAGAAAATAAATAAAGTTTTAAAGCTTTGCTTTCGACAATTTTTTTGTTTGGAACATAGTCAATAACCAAATGGGCAAAATCTGGTTGGCCGGTAATTGGACAAATTGAAGTAAATTCCGGACAAGAAAACCTTATCGAATAAAGCGTATCGGTGTGTGGATTATCAACATTTTGAAGAATTTTAGCATCAATTTTATCAAGCTTATATTGGGTATTCTGTCCCAAAAGCAGCGCTTTTTTCTTATCTGTCATGTTAATTTAATTGAATGGATGTTGCTTGAATTTTACCAGAAATTCGATGCCCAGAGCAGCGCTGGTTTTGAGTTCATCATCTTCGATCTGTGCTAAATAATACAAGCAATTTCTGATCAAAGGATCGATTTGTGTGAAGAGAGAAAGATGTTCGCGCACTTCAGCAAGAGGTAAGTGAAGAAGTTTTGCGACAGTCTTAAAAAATAGTATTAATTTTAGAAAGTTGAGGAGACAATTAATTTTTTTGATCCGCGATTTTGGTAACTTGTTGTAAAAACGATGAAGTCAATAATATCGGGCTCTCATCCCTTTTTAAAGTAGGAAATGCAGATAAATATTATCGAAAATCTCAGTAAAATTATTGCTCGTCTTCCCGGTATGGGACCTAGAGTAGCAAAGCGTGTTGTCCTTCACCTGGCTGCGAATAAAGAAAAAATTTTGCTACCTTTAATTGAAAATCTTCAAGCATTGAATGATAAAATTCACAATTGTGAGAATTGTGGAAATCTTGATGAGGGCAGGTTGTGCGGCATTTGTCTTAATCCCAGTCGTGATCAAAGTATCATTTGCGTGATTGAAGAAGTTGCAGATTTATGGGCCATTGAACGTGCTGAAAATTACAAAGGACATTACCATATTTTAGGTGGAAAATTATCAGCAATTTCCGGCGTCAATATTGAGGATTTGAAGTTAGAACCATTATTTTCGCGCTTAAAAAATTCTGCCGTGAAGGAAATAATTATAGCCACCAGCGCCACAATTGATGGACAAACCACGGCACATTTTATTGCTGAAAATTTGAAAGATTTTAATGTTAAGGTAACGCGCTTAGCCTATGGAATTCCTGTTGGCAGCGAACTTGATTATCTTGATGAAGGCACCATTAGCATCGCCTTCAAAACCCGCTCCGAATTTTAGCTAATTAAAAAATTGCAATATACCTCCTAAGAACCTGTCCTAAGTCTTTTTCATCGAACAAGCAATAACCTCACAATTCTTCCGGAGTCTTCTACACTTCTCTTTCTTTCAGGATTTTGCCGTTACTTCTTTTTCAAAATTAGATTTCCTGTAACTCGCGTAAATCCTCCGGCGCTTTGCGCCACCTCCTTTTTCAAAGGAGGGGAGTCGGGTGTAAAACCTCCTTTGAAAAAGGAGGTGTCACGCCTTGCGTGACGGAGGATTTAAGCGAGTTACAGGAAATTTTTTGTTTTCCACAAACCTCCTTCGTTGTTAAGAACAAAGGATCCGTTGGATTATTTTTAATAAATCAAAGACTTAGGACAGGTTCTAAGAACCTGTCTAAAATCTTTTAATCTCTAAAACATCTCCTAAACTCAACACTTATCCGCTTTAACAGCAGATGGAGGTTCATGAGTAAGAAACCTAGTTAGAGTATACCCTAACTAGACTATATTGAAAAAAGGGTTATTCAGCTAGTTGAATACTAATTAATAATAAGTATTACTTAATAATTAATCGTATTAACAAAAAACTTTTTTACCCATGACTACAGTTACTATAAAACAAGACGATACCGTTTCTTTAAAAATGCCTCATTACCTTGTTGAGAGGCTCGATAATATTGCTGAAAAAGAAGATAGAAGCAGAAGCTCTTTGATCAGAAAGCTTATCGTTAACTACATAGAAGATTATGAAGACGTCAAAGACGCAATGAAAGCACGCGCTTCTTATGAAAAAAATCCAAATTCTGCCACCTCTCTTGATGAGTTAATGAGTAGCATGAATGTATCAAAAGAAGAGCTAGATAAAACTAATCTAGATTAAAATGTGGCAGATTAAGTTTAGTATCGAAGCGGAAAAACAACTGCGCACAATTGATCGCAGCGCCTCTTTAAAAATTCAGAAATATCTTAAAGAAAGAGTAACTCCAAACCCAATGACATTTGGCAAGGCCTTATCTGTTAATCTGAAAGGATTTTGGAGATATAGAATTGGGTATTATAGAGTGGTGTGCGATCTCAGGGAAAATGAGCTCGTAGTGTTGGTTGTTAAAGTTGGATACAGGAGTAAAGTTTACGACGGTTTTTAAAGTAAATTTAAATTAACAAAATTTAAGAGCATGACCAGACCACAGCAATCTTTAGAAAGAGTAGCTCCAAAATTTCCTCACAATATCTCTGTTATTGATCAGGTTGATAGTTCTAGTACTGGCGAAGATCGCGACCGAGAATTTCCGATCATGAGTATTTCAAAAAGTTTTTGCGGAGCAGTTTCAGCTTTAATGGCAGTGGATGGAAAATTTGGTTCGAATGGAATTGACGCAACAATTTCTGAAGCGCTTACAGCAGCCATAAGCAATTACCCAGAACGCCAAGAAAGAATTGAGCAATATCTTCAGATGCTTGAGGATAAAGGATTAGGCGACATTAGACTTTCAGAACTTTTGACTCACAGAAGCGGAATTATCGAAACAAAAAGCGAGCCAGCAGCTTACAAAGATCGACCGGTTTCGGAATTTATTTCTGAAAAATTATCAATGGGAACTGGTCGTGGCAAATATGCTTACTTCAACAGCGGCTTTACCTTGATGGAAGAAATCATAAATCTTACCTCGGATTCTGGTTACGAAAACGAACTAAAAGTCAGAATTTTTGACAAATGTGAGTTAAGCAAAACTGGCGATTTGCATAAATCAGAAGAGGCTCTTGCAAGAGTCGGTCAAGTAGTTCTTGCGCCTGGAATGAACATTCCAATGAAAGATGAAGTATCACAAGTTTTTCAAGAATATGACTTTGAAAAAAATGAACCGTTGGGAAGAGTCTCCTTATCTGCCGGAGGATTGTCTTCCACAGTAAACGACATGGAAAAATATTCTGTCGAATTAACAAAAATGATAGTTGGGCAACCTAGCGCTTTGACTGCTGGTTTAGAAGAAGAGAAGGCTCAAAAAATAAAGGAAATTTACATCTCAAGCGCTGACAAGAAAATTGGCGAAACTGCCAAAGAGAGTGATTCTTATTCTTTTGGCGTCGAAATACATGTGCAAAAAGATGGTACATTTGTTGTGCAGCATGGAGGTAATTTTGCCGCTAATGCAGGAATGATGTCAGTAACAGCCTCTGTCGATCGAAGGGAATTCTCTCCAACAATTTCAATGAATAAATCGGATTATTTGACTCAAATCTTGGTTAATGAGAACTCACAAACTGCTGCCATTGTTTTAGAATATTTTAATTCGAAGCTTAACGCAGAAGAACAAAAACAATTTTCTACCATTGCAGCAAAAGAAAATTTTTTAATTCAGGAAAGGAGGCTGCCAATCGAATTTATTGACGCTTCAGCCGATCAACCATCTCTTCGCGATCAAATCTTTGCAGGCTTCGGAGGATTTAGGCAAGAAATGTCAGATCATCTGATTAGTGCGGGATATCTCAATGAAGACGGCGTAATTGATGGAGTAAGGGTGAAAAATGATTTTCAAAATCTACAGCAAGACTCTACAGAAATATCCTCAACAGGAAGGCGAGCTGCTGAAAAAGTTTTAGCAAAATCAGAAGATTTATTAAGTTCTGAGAAAGTTGAAAATCTTGCCAAAAAACAACATGAATCTTGGGTGCAAATGACATATATTAGAATGGAAGATCCGTACTATTGGAGAAATAAAGTTATGTTTTGGAGGGCCGTCAGTGAGGCTTATAGTCGCGATTCTGAAAATTCATCTGATTTAACATGGGCAGAAGTAGTTGGTAAAGAAAAGCTTCAAGATCAAGGCCAAAATCAAAGTGCCATTAGTAAGTTATGGTACAAAGAAGGCATGCAAATAGATCTTAACAGCAACACAGATATGGCAGATTCATTAAAAGATATAATGAAGCATATTAAAGATATGGCGATTCAGGTAAAAAAGGATGGCACAAGTGATATATGGCAAGGCACAGCAGATGATCTAGTGGAACTTAGAAATGATCCAGAAGGACTTAAACTTAAAGCCTTAGCAGTAGCTGCCCTCGCTGAAGCCGATGGACATGCGCCAGAGGCTAAAAAAATTTTAGATCAAGTAGGCAGTGAAAAGCGCAAAAAATTAACAACCGATTCTAAACAAATCATAAAGCCACCCTCTCCACAAAATAGTGGTCGTTAAATTACAGCGTTAAAGCTGAGTAGAAAAGTCTGTGACGTTTTTTAAAAAAAATTTAAGAGTATGAAAAATTCTGAATCAAAAAAGAAGAATTCAAACAAGCCTCTAGTAATATATGTCGGAGAGCAGCATGACAATATGGCATATGGCTCATTAATAGAGCAAATTGTGGAAGATTGCGAAAAAAAAGGTTTAAAAGTTCAAGTTTTTTCTGAATTTGAAACTCAAACACAAAAAATAAATTTAGAAGAAAAACTTGGAGAGCCATTAAGAAACAAACCGGACGATTTGGCGGAATTTACAAAAACCACAAAATTCTTGGATGACCATTTTATTAAAATGGGAGATTTGAATGAGAGAGAAAAAATCATGGCAGAATCTTTGCAAAAATACCAAGAACTAGGGCTCACACCTCGTCAAATGTACGAGCAAACAAAATCCCAAATGGTTGTTGCTCCAGAAGTATATGGTTTGATGGAAGGTGATCTGAAGGAAGGAGAAAAAACTGGCTCTGTAAATGGAAAGCCATTTAGTTTAGAAAGTTTTTACCATGGTTATCGAGCGCAATTTAATCATGAGGCAATTCACGGTGCGATGCTTGAAGATTTTAGGTCAGCAAGAAAGCCTGAGACGGATGTAATAGTGCTAATATCTGGTTTAGGACATACATATGGCTTGAATCAGGAATTGTCTGAGCTTGAAGGTTGTAAGAAATTTGTTGTTACCAACTTCCTAGATTTTCTGCCTTTAGAACAAAGAACTGCAATTAGAAATAATGAAGAATCTGCAAAAATTGGTACTGGAGGTTTGTTGGAATTTGACGTTAATCCAGTCAGCAAAGAAGCGGTAATTCCTGAGGTTGTAAAATTAGAGATTGATGCAAGATCTCAAGTTAAAAGTGAAGCTTCAAAATTAAGCGAAGCAGCAAAACTCACGGGATTTTCAGTTGAAGAAATTAGCGAATTGCACAAACCAAAAATAGCGCTGATTACTCCTGGACTCAGCGGAGATACAGATGGATCAACAATAGAACAAGATGCAGAAAAACTAAAGTCACTTGGATTCCGTGTAGAATTTCTGCCAGGTAGTGTAAGTAATTCCCACCCTTTTGTCGGTGCAAAAATTGCCAACACTGCCGAGCAACGCGCGCGGCAAGTTATTAATTTTGCGCAAGATCCAGAAGTAGTTGCGATGTGGGCAGTTAATGGCGGTGAATCTTGTCCAGAGGTTGCAAAACTACTTGTTGAGTACGGGAAAGATCCGCAAAAATATTTGGAAAAACATCAAGTTGATTGTGTGAGTGGCGAGATTCTTGGATATGCTGCTGGCGCAGAAAATGGTTTTCCAAAAGACCGTTTACTACCAACTATTGTTGGGATGAGCGACGTTTCTAGTATTCAACTATCTTTAGCACAATTTGGTTTTCCTTCGCACTATGGTAGTGTGTCTTTGGCGAATGTGGAACATTTGCAACGAATGTCTGAAGCAGTACAAAAAGGCACTGCGAGTGAGTTAGAACAAATTACTCAAATCTCACGACAAGATGCACCAGAAAAAATGAGCGGCACAGTTTATGCTACAGTTAACGGCGGTTTGGAATCCTCTCTTCACACTGATTGGCAACCAAAATTTCCGCCAAACACAGTTTTAATGATTGAGGGCGTGAGTGGTTACGACGCGATCGCAAGCACACTTAATAAGGCCAAACAAGCTGGAGCACTCGCAAATGTTTCAGCAATTTTAGTTGGAAATCCTGTTGATCCTGGACAGGGAATAAATCCCGAAAGCAGAGAAAGATTTACTAAATTTGCAGGTGAATTCGATCTGCCAATTTTCTCTGTCGGTGGAAATCAATTTGGTCATCTCGCTGGCAAAGAACCAACTTCGATAGCAAATTTTGGAAATATTGAAATTGATACAAGATTAGGAACGGCAAGAATTGAGCAAGGATCTGTGCGAGAAAATATTTTGCAATTTCACGCCGAAAAGGTTGCTGCACCAAGAGTTGAATTTGAGGCACAACAACTAGGAATAAATCCTCTAGCACTAGAACTAACTTCAATTAATCAACATCCTATTCCAACTGAATTAACCGATGTGGTTGGAGGAAAAGGTAGATCACTTCCAATGCACTCAAATTTAGCTGGGAAAACTTTGCTCGTTGATTACAGCAATTGGGTTGAGCTAGGTCGACAAATGACTGATATTGCAAATAGAGGAGAATTAGAAAGCGTGAAGGCAATTATTTTCTCTGTCGACAACCATTACCCAGAGTTAAAATCACGATTTGATTCGGCTACAAGCGAACAAGAAAAAGTTGCTGTTGGCCTGTCTTTTGTTACGCATCCTGATTTTAAATTTTCTCACAATTCAGAAAACACTTACCGCTGTGACAATGCTACAAAGGAACGCGCAGAAATATCATTTATTCCATGGCTTAAAAGTCGCGGGATTGAACTTGAGGCCAAAGATATTTTAGTTGATGGCGAGGGAATTACTTTTCCAATTCCTATTGAAAGAAATTCAGAAATAATTGCGCAAGTGACCAATGAAAAAAGTATTGGCTTTGTCAGACAATCTGCGGGGCGCGCAGAGTATTTTGCTAAGCAACATCCAGAAATTCCAGTTTTCTTAACTGACAGAAGTAACCTTCCAGAAGTAATGCGCGGCCCATTATTCTCAGCGGAAAGATTGGAGGTGCTACAAAATAAGTCGGAAAAAGAAACTGATGAGAGATTTGCCAAAAAATTTTCTGGCGATAAAAAGGCAAAAGAATTCGAGGATATTGGGAGTGATTCTAAAAAATCTTGGGTTGATAGGATTTCAAATTCAAATCAATCAAGGGATGACTCTGTAATGAAAAGATAGAGATAGTAAAATCAATGTTTGCGAGATATTTAAAACCTTAACGTACTTTAAATTCCCTTTCGTCAAACGACCCCCACAAAGTATCGGTCGTTAGAAATATTTTAAATCCTTAACGTACTTTATAATCCATTTCCTAAAGTTACCACGACATAGGAGTAAGGTTTACGGCGGTTTTTGAAATCAATTTTGATTCAATAAATTTATTTAAAACTGGCATGAAAAAAATTCTGTTTATGAGTTTAGCGCTATTACTGGCTAAGCCAAATCTAGCTATTGCCGACTGCTTTTTGGCGACAGAAAGCAACAAAATAATTAAACAAAGTGGTGATTGTAAATCGCGTCATACGCCATGCTCTACTTTTAAAATTGCTATTAGTTTGATGGGTTACAACGAAGGAATTCTTATTGATGAAACTCATCCCGAGTTACCATTTAAAGAAGGATACGTCGACTATGTTGAAAGTTGGAAACACCCACAAACTCCAACAAGTTGGATGAAAAATAGCTGCGTTTGGTATTCACAAATTACCACCCAAAAACTGGGTATAAAAAAATTCAGTGATTTTTTACAAAAATTTAATTACGGAAATCACGACACTTCCGGAGATGTAGGGGGAAATAATGGCCTGACAGAATCATGGCTTGGAAGCTCTTTACAAATTTCTCCGCAAGAACAGGTCACCTTTCTACAAAAACTTCTCGATAATAAATTACCCGTCAGCGTAAAGGCCCAAGAAATGACAAAAAATATTCTTTTTGTCGAAGATTTATCCGATGGCTGGAAGCTTTATGGCAAGACTGGCTCTTGTGATTCTAAGGATAGTGACGCACAAACTGGCTGGTTTGTGGGATGGATTCAGAAAGAAAACCGCATAATTATTTTCGCCGATTATCTCGAAGATGAAAAAAAACTTAGCTACTCCGGAGGCAAACAGGCAAAAGAGCAAGCGCGCAGAAAATTAATGACACTAATAAGACTATGACAAAGCAGCAAATTCCGTCTGAATTTCAGGACTCTTCACTAACATCGCAAAGACTTGTTGTTGGTGAAGAGTTGTTAAGACAAGCAACCAATAATGAAGTAGGTGCGCTGAGAATTGATGATTTTAGAGATGGAAGAGTAGCAGCTAAACCAGTTAGTTATTACGCAAACTCAAACCCGAGCAGTTCCTCCATATCGGTTATGACATTTAGTAGCAGAAGTACTGTTGGCGAAGATGGAAGTGAAGTTAAAAAAACCGAGATTGATTCGAAAGAAAATTTTACTGCTGGAGTCGCTTCGAGTGATACTCTTTTTAGCGCTGATAGCATGACTAAAATGATCACCGCTGCAGCAATGCTAAGAATGAGTGAAGAAGAAAAATATCAAATACTTTTACCAAACGGAATTGAAACAAAATTATCTGACATTTTACCAATTCTCAAAGAGCATTATCCGCATTCCAACTACCTGCAAAGAGAACTAGAAACACAACCAAATTTTGACCAAATTACTTTACAACATCTGGCTCAGCATACCTCTGGGCTTGCTCGTGTTTCAAGAGACGCTTCAAATAAAAAACTGCAGGAAGCTGCTGGGGGAAAGCTTACGCTTGATGCAATGATTGATGCTGACAAACTTCCAAAAAGTGGAAAATATGGCGAAAATATTGGTGAATATTCTTACAATGATTTGGGCTATGAATTGCTTGGTAGGATTGTAACCGCAATAGCTAGTGAGACTGCTCAAAGTCCACAAAAATTTGGCGATGTAGTAAATGAGTTAGTGATAGATGAGGTAAGAAAAAAAGTTGGACCAGAAGAATCTGCAACATTGAAGTTTTTTACTTCTGATCAAATGGAGATTAACGAAAATGGAAAAACTCAAGTTAAAGGACATCCAGAATTAAGAGTGGAATTCGGCAAACATTACCATGATCAAAAGTTTTCAGAAGTTCCTTCTCATACTTACGATTTATCATGCGGTGGAAGCTACACTACTGCAGAGTCAATGAGCATAATTGCTCTTCATATTTTAAGTGGCGAGCAAGAGTTTAGTATATTTAAGGAACAAGAAACACGCGATGTTTTTAATTCAAGACAAGTTCCGATTCCCAGGCTGACACCAGATGGAAAATATAAAGGACCGGGTTTTAGAGTTTATGGATTTGGTTATGAATCATTTTCAATTCCTGGCTATGAGAGATATAGAGATCACGGAGGATTGGGCTACGGTTCAAACAGTAATGTAATGGTTGATACTAAGGAAAACAAAGCCGCCACCACAATGGTTGCTTTTGAAGACTTAACACTGCCACTTGCCTACGCTTTGACCAACAAAGAAAAACCAACGTCAGCAATCAATCTTGATCCAATATTACATCAAAAAACTTTAGAGCTTTCTGAAAATTACTCTGAATCTCAGCTGCTTGAAATGAGAAATAGCTTAGAAAAATCTTACGAAGATTTTAGAGAAAGGTTTGATTCAATTCAAAGGCAGAAATTTTCTAGAATTGATAACCCTCAAGAAAATCTTAAACCTGCAAGAAATCCGCTTTCACGACCTCTCGTAATATTTGTTGGCGAAAGTGACCATGGCGATATGTCTTACGGCTCTTTAGTTGAGAAAATATTAATTGATGCAGAAGTAAAAGGTTTGAGCACAAAAGTTTTTTCTGAATTTCCAACTCAATCAAATAAAGCCCAAGAGCAAGGCGGGAAAAAAGAAGAAAAATTAATAAATATTCCAGAAAATTTCGAAGATAATAAAAGACTGCTGGATGAGAAGTTTAGTAAAATGGGTGATTTAGCCGGAAGAATGGCGCTCTATGAGCAAACAATGGAAGATAATGGTGATCTGACTCAAGAGCAGTTTAGAGAAAAATTTGTTGATAAAATTGATTTTTTAGAGGCTCGAGAGCTTTTTGATAAGCAGGCTAGAGAAAGAGATCCTCAGCAAATTTTGGGTGTTAGAGATGATGAAAGTGGATTTAAAAATGGAGCCACTTGGGGTAATTTTTATTGGTTTGGCCCAGCAGTTTTTCATTCTGAAAAAATTCATGGCGACATGGCTCAAGATGTGAGAAGTGGCTTGGCGCAAGAAAGTGCCGACCTAATTATTGTAGTTGCTGGAAGCCCACATTTGCCGGGGTTGTCGCAGCAATTAGAAGATGATTTTAAAGATTGTCAGAAAATTGTTGTAAGTAACCCAAACACGAGAGTTCCAAGTGAAGCAGAAAGAATTCATTTCGATGCTACACCAGAAGCTCTCGGTAGAATTGGAACTTTGACTAAATTCGAAATAGATCCGCAAAACAATAATCGCGTAACTGTTCCGCCAGCAATAGCGGCGGCAATAGAAAGTAAATCGGAACTTAAAAGTGTTGTATCTGCAATGGAGCAAACTGGCATCATAACTTCTGGAGATGAGGGCGCAGCTGATGAAGTCAAAAGATTTTCTGGCGATAAAAAGGCAAAAGAATTTGAGGATATTGGGAGTAATTCTAAAAAATCTTGGGTTGATAGGATTTTAAATTCAAATCAATCGCGGGATGACTCCGTAATTAAGAGATAAACAAAGGGCAGATATAGCAAAATCAAGGCTTGGCGGGATTTTTAAAGTCTTAACGTACAATAATTTCCGTTTCCTGTAGCTACCCCTAAAGGCCCAAGAAATGACAAAAAATATTCTTTTTGTCGAAGATTTATCCGATGGCTGGAAGCTTTATGGCAAGACTGGCTCTTGTGATTCTAAGGATAGTGACGCACAAACTGGCTGGTTTGTGGGATGGATTCAGAAAGAAAACCGCATAATTATTTTCGCCGATTATCTCGAAGATGAAAAAAAACTTAGCTACTCCGGAGGCAAACAGGCAAAAGAGCAAGCGCGCAGAAAATTAATGAAACTAATAAGACTATGACAAAGCAGCAAATCGCAACTAATACTCCAAATACTACTCCTGAACCCACTAGCGCTACTGTCATGCAGCGTATTCGTAGATTTTTAGGACTCGACAGCTAAAGCGCACCGCACAGAATCTGAGTCACAAAAAAAATAGATCCTGATTTACCTCTTATTAACTCTTTCCATATCGTAAAATAGTAATGAACCCTTCGATAATCAGGGAATTCATGAGGTAGCGCTCGCCATTGACAGCCAGTCTTCAAAAGATAAAGAACCGCATTGAACACTTCATACAAATCCAAAGTTCGAAGACTCGTTTTATTTTTGGCCGCCTCAAGTAATGGCGCTATTTTAGCAAATTGCTCACGAGTAATGCTCTTGGATATTTTTTCTTATTCATAAGCCTCCTTTGTTGTTAATAACAAAGGATTGAATGATTATTTCTAATAAGTCAAAGAGTTAGGACAGGCTCTTACAGTTGTTTAGTACCCGCACCTGAACTGCCTGATACAAACAAGGGCTAACTTGTGTCAGCTTATTTCTTCCTTTCTTCTGCCTTATTGATTTCATAAATTAGAAGCCAGTCTGGCATAATAAAACCCCTTCTTAAATTAATCAGCTAACCGCGTCTAAGACTCAACATCAATAATTTTGTCGATGCTTCGTAAGCGCATAATATCAGCATTGTCGAGTAGGTATTTTTCCGGCAATTTCACTTTTACAATTTTACCACCGCGCATCACTACGAAAAAAACTTGGGTGAATTTATCGAAATCTTTTGGAGCAATTCTTTGGGAGAGTAAGGATTTAACTGCAATCACTGCATCACGTTCTTTTAGAATAATCTGCACTGCCGCAACAATTTTTTTGGCCTTTAAAGTTTCGATGCGATCTTGATATGAAGTATCGGCAGTGGTGCCTGGTTTCTTTTCAAAAGTTTTTTTCTCAGAATTATTTTTCCACTGTGATGAATCACCACGATCGCGGTTATATTCGCGTCGCGCTGGTTGTTGTTTTATATCTTCAAAATCTTCATTCCGTGGCTGAGTTATACGAATAAAGTCTTCTAAACTTTTAACGTCTCGCACTAAAATTCGAACGCCGCCATCATCTTTTTTGATTAGGCATTCAAGAACCACCATACTGCCATTATTTAGCAAATCGCGAGCATTAGTAATCAAGGCTTCGTCAAAAATCATCGCTTCAAAAATTCCCAAAGGATCCGAAATTGTTAAATAAGCGAAGCGACCACGAGCGCTGGATCGGTGTTTACTTGATGCCACAACACCAGCCATTTTGACCAGATTATTGTCCTCAAATTCATCGCGTTCCAATTTATCAGAAAAAACTGCGCCGCGCTTTTTTAAATCCGACATAAATTCATCAACCGGATGTTCGTTTAAGAAAAATCCGAAGGCGTCAAATTCCTTTTGCAGCCGCTCAACTCGACTCCATTGTTCAACTTTTTTTAATTCCGGTTTTTTGTTTTCTTCCGGCAATCCACCAAATAAGCTCATTTGATTTGAAGAAGCGGCTTCACTTTGTTGTGCGGCGTAGGAGGAGAGGGTGTCGAAAGATTCAGAAATTTGGCGGCGATTTTTATTTAGCGAATCGAAGGCACCAGCTTTGGCCAAAGCTTCGATCGATTTTTTATTTATTGAACGTGGATCAAGGCGTTCTGAAAAATCGTAAATATCTTTAAATTTATCGTTTTCTTTACGTTCTTTAATGGCGTTTTCCATCATGCCAAAACCAACGGCTTTGATTGCTCCAAGTCCAAATCTGATGGCGAATTTTTCTTGTTCCATATTTTAAATAATGAAAACCAAAATCAGAATTCCAACTACAATTCTATAAATTCCGAAAGGTATAAAATTATGTTTTCCGACAAAATTTAAGAACCATTTAATAACTAAAATTGCTGAAATGAATGAGGCTAGGGTGCCAACTAAAATCAACTCCAATCCTGAGTTGGTAAGGCTGTGAAAGTTTTTAATCAGATCGAAAGCACTGGCAGCAAAAATGGTTGGAATTGCCAAAAAGAATGAAAAGTCAGTGGCCAGCTTACGATTAAATTTTAATAACAGACCACCAATGATTGTAGCGCCAGAACGCGAAGTTCCAGGAATCATAGCCAAGCATTGAAATAGTCCGATGTAAAAGGCTTGCCTCGGAGTTATTTGACTAATGTCGGAAATTTCGGCTGTTCTTGGCTTGGATTCCACAATAATCATGATTATGCCACCAACAATCAAAGCGATGGCGATGACTAAATTTGAGAAAAATATTTCTTTGATTAAATCGTGAAATAAGCCGCCAATCACCATCGCAGGTAAGAAAGCAAGGGCCAAATTAAAGGAAAATTTCTGATTATCTTTGCGATGTAAGTTAAAAATCACATCGCAAATTTTACGGCGATATATGATACAGACGGCAAGAATAGCGCCGAATTGGATGACAATTTCGAAGAGATTGTTTTGGATCGACTGAAAGTCGATAAGATAAGAAGAAATCAACAAATGAGCTGTTGAAGAGACTGGCAGAAACTCAGTCAATCCTTCAACAACTCCAAGAAACACAGCTTTTAACAGATCAACCAAATTAAACATGTTTCAAGAAGAGATGGTACCTCCGATCCGAATCGAACGGACACGTCCCAAGGGACAATAGATTTTGAGTCTATCGCGTCTACCAGTTCCGCCACAGAGGCAAAGAGATGTTTTTAGATTCTGGTAGTAATTTTCTTAAGGCTATTAAAAAGGCTTGGTCAAATTTAAAGATAAATCCGAAGATTTTGTGGCTTTACTTTGACCAAGCCGCCCAAAAGAAAAAAATCTAAAAAGTAAAAAATTTGGGGACGCGAAATGTAAAAACTGATGACTTAGAAGTCAAAATCCTTTTGCGATTTTTTTAATAAAATATTTTGAAGGCTTACGAATAAAAGATTTAGCACTATTATCCCTGTCTTTAAGTTAATTTTACATAATAGTCATTATGGGATTATTACAAAATTGTAGAATTAAACCTCGTATTTGGTTTTTAAGCTTTTTGGGTTTTTGAAATTCTACTCCTCTCTAAAGGCTTTATAAGCCGAATCGGAAATTGGCATGAAGAGATAAGAAACTAAAGATCTTGAACCTGTGATGATAAAGACTTGTGCTGGCATTCCTGGATAAAGTTCGATTTTATCTTTAAGATTTTCGATGTCTTTTTTGCTGATAGAAATTCTGGCTAAGAAATATGATTCTCTAGTTTGTTCATTGGTTATAATATCCGCAGAAATGTTAATCACTTCGCCATTAAGTTTTGGAACTTTTTTGCCTTTATAAGCTGTAAGCTGGATTTTGGATTTCATTCCAATTACCACATTATCAATATCTTGTGGCTTCACTTTAGCTTCAATAATCAGCTCTTCATGCTGTGGCACGATATTCATAATTTCGCCACCCGGAGGAACAACTGCGCCAATAGTGTGATATTTGATATTCATCACCTTCCCTGAAACCGGAGATTTGATCGCTGATCTTTTTAAAACATCCTTTGAAGCTGAAAGTTGGTTATAAAGAGCGACAATTTCCATGTCACTTTCTTTGATTTCCTGCAGTGTTTGGGACAGTTCGTTATTTCTGTAATTAGCAATTTGTAGCTTTGCGGTTTCGGCTTCTTCCTCAGCCTGGGCGATTGATTTTTGTAAATCTAATTCACGTAAAACCGGTAAATTATCTTCCTCAACTAAAGGTTTTATTAAACTCAATTCTTGTTGAAAAAGACGAAGTCTAGTTTCTGCTGATTTTAATTTTGTCTCTAAAACTTTAGCCTCACCTCTTCTTTTAGCCTGTCTGGATTGGAAGAGTCGCAACTGATTGGCAGCAATTTCTGCGATTTTGGCTTGATCTTCTTCGCTTTCACCGAAAATTCTATATTTGTGTTTTTCGGCCAAATAAAAATTTGATTTATCATCTTTTTCGGCAACTAGGCGTTCTTTTTGTAGTTGTGTCGTCCACAGTCTTTCTTTCAAAATCTGCTGTTCGCTTTTGGCTTTGATGTCGTGAAGGTAAAGCAAAATATCGCCTTCATCAACCATCTGCCCTTCTCTAACCAGAATCTGATTAATTATTCCACCCTCAAGATGTTGGATATTTTTGCGGTTAAAATCGAGCACAACAACACCGTCAGCAATTGACGCTGATTTTATGGGCAAGAACGACGCCCAGCCCAGAAAAATTAAGACAAAAATGATTAAAGCTTTCAATCCGTAACGAATTGCCGAATCGATGTTGGAAGGTTGAGATTGTTTAGAGCGGAAAATTGGCAATAATTTTTTCATGCCTCACCTCCGTTAGTTGCGGTCTCTTTTTTGCGATCGGCTATTTTAATTTCTCCATCCTTCAACATAAAAACTCGATCACAAATTGAGATCACCGAAGTGCGGTGAGTGATGATGATGGTGGTGATGTTATTCGCTTTGGCACGAAGAATAGTTTTGTTCAGAGAGCTTTCTCCTTCAGCATCCAGATTAGAATTTGGTTCATCAAGAACCACAAATTTGACGTCACCAAAATAGGCTCTGGCTAAAGCAATTCTTTGTTTTTGCCCGGATGATAAATTATTAGCATCTTTTTCAATTGAAGTTTCATAACCCTGCGGCAGTGACAAAATTATTTCATGAACATTACAAAATTTTGCCGCTTTAATGATGTCTTCATCTTGAGCTTCCTTATTCATTCTGGCGATATTGTGTTTCACCAACCCTTTAAACAACTCAACATCCTGCGGCAGATATCCGATATATTTGCCGGTTTTTTCTAAATCCTGATCAAAAAGATTGGCACTGTCGATTTTTACAATTCCAGAAGCCGGCTTTAAAACTCCAACCAAAAGACGAGCCAAAGTTGTTTTGCCGCTGGCTGAAGGGCCAACTATGGCGATCACTTCGCCAGGATTAATGGCAAAAGAAGCGCCTTTGATAACAAAACGGTCTGTGTTGGGAATTTTGTAAATCAACCTATCAACAACAATTTCTCCTCTTGGTGCCGGCAGTTCGATTTTATCTTTATTTTCTACGTAAGTTTTCAGCGATTCATTCAAACGCGAATAAGCGTCTTTAGCTGTTTTAAGAGCTTTCCACAAACCAATAGCATTATCAAACGGCGCCAATGCTTTACCGGCAAGAATCGAAGTAGCAATTATTCCGCCGGAAGACATTTTATTGTACATCACCAAAACCGCGCTGGAAGCCATGCTGAGAGTCTGCAATACCATTCTGATAGTTTTTGAGATTGCCGAAATGCGGTTTGAAACGCTGGCTAAATCTGCTGAAGTTTTACGCAGTTGATCATTGCCAGCTTGCCAATTGCCACGAACATTGGCCTTCATTCCCATGGCGTTAATCACCTCAGAATTAGAAGAGATTATTTCAAAATCGCGCATCACCTCTGATTGTGATTTATTGGTTTTGCTGATCAAATCTTTAGTTGAGCGTTCATTAATATATGCCATCTTCAGCATGATCAGCCCGCCAACCAATGTGATAAGGCCATTGACCCAATGAATGATAAAAATCATCAGCAAATAAAAAATGGCGAAAGGTGCATCAAACAAAACCGCCAAGTTTGGTCCTGAAATGAAGGATTTTACGGTTTGTAAATCACGCAGATTTTGACTACTAACATTTTTATTAGCTGCTCCCGCTTCAATTGTGCTGTTAAATAAAGCTGGAGACAGCTTTTCATCAAGCCAATTTGCCACATGCAAAAACACCATTGACCGCACCTGGGTTAATATGCCGAGGAAAGTCAGAAAAGCTAAAACGATGAGTGTCAAATAGATTAGCGTTTCGATGCTGTTGCTTGAAAGCACCCGATCCAGCACCTGCATTGAATATATCGAAGAAGCCAGCGTAAAAATACTGATAAAGAAGCTGAATAATAAACAGAACCAGAAAGCTTTTTTGCAAGACTCCAGACAAGAATTAACCGATAAGGAAGAACAATTGGGATTGGCCATATTTTTAAATTTCTCCCAGGAAATATTTAATCCGATAGTAAGTGATCACTAAATCGATTTGTGAATTGATGTAATTTATATGGCGATCATTGGTTTCAATTTTGGCGCGAATTACTTCGATGGGATCTTCAACTTTGGCATCAAATCTTTTGCTAAAAATTTCTGAGCGATTTTTGGCTAAATTAAAAAGTTTTTCGTTGGTTTGGTGCATCTCGGAAAAATAACGATATTCTTCCAGCGTTTGATTTACGGCTTTTATGACGTTGTCTTTAGTGATCTCATATTCTTCTCTGGCGGCATCACGATCATAGCCAGCTTTACTGACATTGGCGTATTCTATACCTTTTTGAAAAATCGGCACTGACAAGTTTAAAAAAACCGACTGCGAATTGAGGTCCTGGTTATTTAGATAGACCACCTTGTCTTGTTTGCTGGCCGAGGCTACAACTGAAACTTTGGGCAAAAAGTTAGATTTTTCTGCATTGTAAGCTGCCTTCGACGCCAGGTAATTAAAGTGATAAGATTTGATATTGTGATTGTTGCTTAAAGCCGATTCGAGAATTTTATCTTTATCAAATTTTTCCGTTATAATTTCTGGGCTGACAAGATTTTCGTGCAGCTCACCTACAACATTTTGATAATCAAATTTGGCTTTGTTGAGTTTGTTTAAGGAATCAAAATATTTTTCCTCGGTGACAGAAGCTTCGTAAGTAAATTTAATGATGTCGGCTTTATCGATAATTCTGACTTCTTTACGACGGTTAACCAAATCAATAAATTTTTTGCCGAGGTTTTTATTTTCCTCATGAAGTTCGGCCAATTTCTGATAACGAAACAGGTCGCAATATTTCTCGATGGCAGCGAAAGAAATTTCCTGAATTTTATCTGCGGTTTTAGCTTTGCCGGATTTTATTTTGTAGTTGGCTTCGCGATATTTTGAAACTGAATGCATGCCATCAAAAATTGGCTGTTCTAATTTTATTTCTTCAGTTTTTTGTTTAGTTGAGCGGTCATAAGTTTGCCCCTGATAATAGCTGTTTCTTTGTCCATATCCGGCAGTGGCGCTAACGCTTGGTAAAAATTCAGCAATCGCTTTGGTTTTTTCTGTTTTGATCGAATTAAGTCTGATTTGCTCAAGTTTAATATTGCGGTTATTGGCTTGCGCAGTGTCGATTGCGTCTTGTAGGTTAGCTGCGCCAGAGAGGTTTGGAAATAAGAAACCGGCAATGATTAGGATGATAATTCTGGGTTTGAGTTTGGTTTGAAAAATCATATGAGGTTGTGATCTCTATTTCTTATTTTCTTATATTAAAAATGTAACGCCAATCCCAAAGTTATTGCTGAAACGTCAATCTCGACACTTTGATATTCCGAGTTTTTTGGCGTAAAATCGAAATTGTAAAACATCGAATTTAGCCGCACACCAATGTTTTTTGTAATGTCATAACCAATTCCCACACCAAAAAATGGCGCGCCAGCATTCACTGATTGCACGGGGTTGCCGGTTTCCTGATAATCCATAGTTGAAACAACATAACCGCCAGATCCATAAATTCTAAAGCCATTAATTTCGTAACCGAGGTTAAATCGACCACCAAAATTTTGATTTAGCTCACCGGAAAAAAATTGGTTTCCAAAGGCCTCAATTTCAGTAAAAGTGTGATCTTGAGCTTTAGAATCTTTATCTTCTGAGTCAGTAAAAATATCCTCGGTCAGGTTCAATCTGAATCCCAAAGAAATTCCGGCACCAAGTGCAGTTTGTGAAAAACTTTTGTAAGGAGATTCGCCCTCGGGAACGATAGAACTTCCACCGTTAACTGAAGAAGAGGCGGCAAATGCTGATGCAAGTGAAGTGGCATAAACAAAACTTAGAACGAGTAAAATTTTCAATGATTTCATAAATCAGGTTTTTTTGGCTTTGGTTGGAATTGTTTTAAAAGTTGAAATCACTTGCTCCAAGTTGGATTTCGCCGGCTAGCTTGATGGCGAAGTTGGAGTTGGGATCATCAATGATAGTGTTGCCGTTTTGGAAGTAAAATTCCAAACCATTAGCTGCAAGGTTAGAGCCTTGGCCCTGAGTGATTGAGCCAAAATCAAGAGCTGATAAATCAATTTTATCTTCGTTTTGAATGAAGTCTAAAATTAGATCTAATGTGCTGTTTTCCAAGGTTGGTTGGCTGCTTGTTGAGTCAAGTTTGCTGTTAAAAATAAACTGGTCATTGCCATTTCCACCCAGCAGCATGTCGGCTCCTTCGCCTCCATTCAAATTATCATCGCCGTCATAACCTTTTAAAGTATCGTCACCAGTGCCGCCGTTCAAGCTGTCGTCACCTTTGCCACCTTGCAGATTGTCGTTGCCGGCATCACCATTTAGAGTGTCATCGCCATCATTGCTCCATATTGCATCATCACCATTGCCACCGTTTAGAATTACGTTTTCGTAAGTGAAAGTTAGCGAAGTTAAATCAATAACATCGTTACCATCGCCAGCGTTGATTTCTTCAATTGAAGCCAATTTGGCAATGTCGCCAAGATTGCTGACATTGGCATCATCCAAGAACATTACATCATTTTGATCAGTAAGATTAAGTACGTCATATCCATCACCGCCATCAAAAGCATCGAATGATCTTTGTTTGCCGGTAACAGAAATTTCATCGCCGGAATAAACGTTCCAGGCTGTGTAATAAGTGCCGTCGCTCGATTTAATCCAATCATTGTCTTTGGTATAATTGAAGATGTCGTCACCCAAACCACCGGAAATAATGTCGGAAGAATCAGTGGTTGCGGTTATAGTGTCGGCAGCATCAGTGCCAATAATTTCTGCGATTGCGGCTGTTGGGCGCATGTCATCGGCAATACTGCGGGTAATGTTAATGCGGAAATTATCCGACACGGTTGCACCATATAAATCAGTTGCAGTGACGGTAAAATTAAGTTTGCCGTCACGACCAACCGTGCCAGAAAGCACACCGGTTGTAGAGTTAAAATTGACCCAATCCGGCAAAGTATCAAAACCCTGAAGTTTAAGTGAAAGTGCCAAAGCATCACCATCAACGTCAATGAAATAATCGCGCAGATTTACGCTCCATGATTCTTCAACTTTCACTTCTTTATTGGGCACATCACCTAAATTGCTAAATGTTGGTGCATCATTGACGCCATTTACAAAAATGGTAAATTTGGTTTTTGTGCCATCTTCGTCACTTAGTGTAATTTCATCAATACCGTGAAAGTTAGAATTTCCCTGATAGGTGAATTGATTAAGTGCCTCGTCAAAAACTAAATTACCATAAAGAGCACTGAGAGAATTAAATCTTTTGTTGGGATCCAGATTTAAGGTGTTGGCTGTGAGTGTAAGTTCTTCATCTTCATTGGTGATGAAGAATTTTTTAGAAATCTCACCAGGCACAAATTCGGCAGTTGAAAATTCTTCGCCATTGTCAAATTTTAAAACTTCCACCCGGGCATCAGAATCATATTGGTTTTTAAGAATCAGTTTGTTGTTTGAATCACTACCAATCTGAATCTCCAAATCGCTGCCATTGAGAGTAAAAGTTAAATTTGAAGCAGAGATTCCGGCGCCAAATTGCACAATATCAGTTCCTTGTGTGCTGCTGCCGCTTTCTTGAATGGTGTCAGTTCCATCATTAAAGTTGTAAATGTAAGTATCCGAACCAAGACCGCCTGACAGCGCATCATTGCCGGATCCGCCATTAAGAATATTGTCAGAATTATTGCCGGTTAAATTGTCGGCAAAAGCTGAGCCGGTGACATTTTCAATTGAAGAAATTGTGTCATTAGCGGCATCACCGCCAGAAAGAGTGTTGGTTGCAAGATTAACCGTTATTGCTGAAGTTGAGTTAACGTAAGAAATTGTATCTAAACCATTGCCGCCCGAAATTGTATCAGTTCCAGAGCCAGCAATAAAAGTGTCATCACCATCTTCACCGAAAAGTTGGTTGGTGCCGCTGCCTCCTTCCAAAATGTCGTTGCCAGTTCCGGCATAAATAACATCATCGCCAGAACCGCCACTTAATTCATCATCTCCAGCGCCGGAATAGATTTCGTCATTGCCTTCTTGACCAAAAATTTGGTCGTCGCCGGAAGACATCCAAATCTTGTCATTGCCGGTGCCACCATAAATTACGGTGTCGGAATAAGAATATTTTTGGGTTGAGAAATTAATAACATCGTCCCCTGCTCCGGCATGGATCACTGAAATATCTTGCACCCGTGCTGAAGTTGAAGTGCCGGCGGCGTTATTTCCTGAAGCTGAAGTTGGGTCGTCTAATGCCAAAACATCATTTCCTTCCGTCATCAAAATTGTATTGACGCCATCACCACCAACAAATTTATCGAAACTGCGGTTATAGCCAGTGATGTCGGTGAGAGCAGAATTGTGAGAATTTTTGGTAGCGAAGTGATTGGTTTGTGAATAGTTAAAATCAACTTTAACTACTTTGTCGATATTCCATTTTGTGCCAGTGGTTTTGGACTGATCCTTTGAAATTTGATAACGGGCTTTTTCGCCATGATTTATAACGTCATAGCCGCTGACAAAAACGTCGTCCGTCTCTTGTCCGACAACTGCAGTAAAGCTGTTATTCGGTTTGTATGTATCGTAAGATGTAGAGTAAACGTAATCACCACCTATACCGCAAGAACAGGTGTCTTCAAAGCGAGTAACAATCTCATCAGAATAAATCAGGTTTTTACTTTCCTGATATTTGCTATCCGCCTCATATCTTAAAATGTCATCGCCACCCTCACCGTAAAGCTCATCACTGCCTTTACCGCCCCAAAGCTCGTCATTGCCTTCACCGCCATAAATTTGGTCATCACCGCCATCGCCAAATAAAATGTCGTCACCGTCAGTGCCAAAAAGGATGTCGTTATCTTCGCCACCGCTTAATCCAATTTGGAAATTAGCGTTTGTGATGTCAGAAACGTTGGTGTTTTCGATAATAATTTTTTGGCCATTATTGAGCACAAATTCAACATTAGAGCCATTTTGAATCATGGCTGATTGAATATATCCAAAAGTCATCGGGTCTTGGTAATTAACCTTGAGGATGATTTTGTCTTCGTCTTTGTTGAAGTTTCTTACTGTATCAACGCTGTTATTTAAGCCACTTTGTTTGGTTAGAATGATAATGTCAGAATCAAGTCCGCCATCAAGAATGTCGCTACCAATTCCATCAATTAGAATATCATTACCTTGGCCGCCAAGAAGAATGTCATCACCGTCGCCACCATCAATAACGTCACCGCCAATACCGCCAGAAATTTCGTCATTACCGGCATCACCATAAATTTTATCAGAGCCTGATTCTCCGTAAAGCTTATCATTGTCAGCGCCGCCGCTGATTAAGTCGTCAGAATCGCCGCCTTTAATTTGATCGTTGCCGCCATCGCCGTTTAAAATATCCGTACCACTGCCGCCGTAGATGTAGTCGTTGCCATCGCCACCGGAAATTTGGTCAATTCCAATATCGCCGTAAATTGTGTCATTGCCATCTTGTCCGTTAATCACGTCGTTATTAGCGCCACCAGAAATGTAATCGTCACCGCCACCGGCATTGATCAAATCGAAACCTTCCTGACCATAGATTGTGTCGTTACCACTTCCTGAAGTGATAGCATCGTTGCCGCCATTGCCATAAACCAGATTATTGCCATCGCCGGCATTAATAATGTCAGAATCATCATTGCCTTCTATTTTGTCATTGCCGGCACCAGCGCTGATAACGTCAATACCAACACCGGCAATAATGATATTATTTCCTTCATTATCAGTAATCGAATCGTCACCGCCATTGCCTTCAAGATAATCATCTCCGCTTCCGCCAACAACCGTATCGTTTCCTTCATTGGCATAAATTGTGTCATTGCCAGAACCGCCATCAAGATTATCATTTTCAGATCCGCCGTAGATTAAATCTTCTCCACCCTGCCCGTAAATATTATCAACTCCGGCACCGCCATGCAAAATATCTGCGCCTTCGCCGCCAAAGAGACTATCATTGCCATCGCCACCGTGAAGCTGGTCCGAACCATTGCCACCATAAACACTCTCACTCCACCAATGACCAACAACGCGATCATTGCCGCTGGTGCCGCTTAAATTGCCTTCATAATATTTTGTCCAAACTGTGTAATAACCACCAAAAATGCTGCGTTTCTCTTTGTGGCTGCGCCATTGTATTTCGTTGTATTTTTCATAATCGATCTCTTCTTGTTCGCCGGAACTGTTATAGTTGCTGGCATTGTAGCTTGAATCTGGATTTGCCTGTTCATCTTGATATTGCATCAGGTCGTTATAGCCAAGAGCCAGCTCGTTTTGAATTGTGGTGTCGATGTTAGAATAAGTTTCTAAATTGTAAGAAATGCTGTTGTCACCGTTGATGGTGATTGTGGTTAAATCGATTTTGTAACCATCAGAAAATTCAATTGTTTTAACAATTTCACCAGCGCCAGAGAGTTGGTTTTTGACGGTGATTTGGTCGGTTGTTAAAGTGCTGCTATCGTCTTTGAAATTGATGAGTAAGTCGTTGCCGGATTTGGTCAAAACCACTCGGTTGGTGGTATTGTCGCTGAGTTCGGAAGTTAGGTCGGAGAGATAAATTGTGTCATCGCCAACTTCTTCAATTGAATAGTTGGTGATGGTGTCGGTTTCATCAACAATGTCTTGGCCGTCACCACTTCTAAAAATTATGGTGTCGTTGCCAATTCCGGTGGTGATAGTGTCGTTATCTTCGCCACCAAAAAGAACGTCGTCGCCTGCTCCGCCGTCGATTATGTCGCTGCCGGTTGCACCAATTACATAGTCGTTTCCCAGTTCTCCACTTATGGTGTCATCGCCATCAGCACCGTAAATGATGTCATTACCAAGACCGCCGAAGGCTAAATCGTTTTCGCTGCCTGAGTTTATCAGATCGTTGCCGGCATCGCCGTAGATTATATCAACTCCAGAATTTCCGGAAATTTCATCATCGCCTTCGCCACCGCGGATATTGTCATTGCCGTCATTGCCTTCAATGTAATCAACTCCTGCGCCACCATCAATAATATCACTGCCAGATCCGGCGATTATTAAGTCGTCGCCGTCTTCACCAAGAATGCTGTCGTCACCTTCATTGCCTTCGATTTTGTCATTTCCAGTTCCACCAAGAATCGTGTCATTTCCGGCATTGCCTTGAATTGTATCATCACCAGCTTCAGCCATAATCTGATCATCACCATTGCCGCCTTGGATGAAGTCAGATCCTTCTCCACCAACTATTTGATCGTTGCCATTGCCGCCGAAGAGGTTGTCATTACCGTTACCACCATAAATCTGATCGTCACCATTGCCACCAAAGGCTTCGTCATCGCCATCTCCACCAACCAAAAGATCAATGTCACCTCTGCCTTCAAGATGATCATTGCCGCCATAACCCATAATTGTATTAGTTCCAGACTTACCAACCAGATTGTCACTGCCATTGGTGCCGTAGATGTCGTCGTGGTAATATTCACGAGCAATCGCGGTTACTCCTTGCGGATCAAGACCCTGAATTATATTGCCGGTGCCATCAGCTTTGGGAGAGACGTTTATTGAGGCGTAAGGAGTTGGATATTGTCCAGGTTTGTAAGTTTGTCCGTAATTACCACCAAAAAGGTTATATCCTCCGATCAAAATATTTCTTCCAAACTTACCAACATTCTCCACATAATCCTTAGCATATTCTACAAGCTGCTTTGTGTTATCAATCGGATCAAAATCTTTAATGGTATTAACTGGGTCTTTGGCTAAATCTTTCACAAGATCACGAGCCATTATAAAAACATCTTCGGTAATTTTATATTGATCATCAGTATAAGTAACTAAAGGACCAACCACCAAAGCGCTGATTACAGCACTTATTACAATACCAGCAACAGTTCCAATTCCTGGAGCAAGTGCAGTTAAAACAGTTGTTACAACTGCACTTACAATAGCAGAAGCAATTGCCACCTTTGCAGCTTGTGCATATTCTTCACTACTCCAGCCACTTGAATCAGCAACGGAAATAGCAAAATTAATAATCGCTTTGTAAATAGTTCCTTGCAGTGTTGCACCCACAGGACTTCCACTCGCATCAAGGGCAGTAACAATCTGATTTCCTGCACTATCAGTTGTTATAACATAATTTACCACCTTTGGACCAACCAGATTATCTATAGAACTCTGGGTCATTCCAGAATCAATTAGGACTTTACGAATATTCTCATCAAGAAGAGATGAGGCTAACGACTTGAGCTGTCCTTCAGCTAAATTCTTAGCAATTTGCTTTGGATCATTCTCTCCCAGAATAATATCAGCAAGAATACTTCCCATCAACGATTCCAAATAAGTATCAGACTTAATTCTTTCGATAATTATTTCTGCGGTTTTCTGAGCTTCAAAGGTTAGAAAGTTGGCAGTGGTTTCAATGGAGGAATCTATAGCTTTGAGGATGCTAGAAACCGGAGTAAACTCACCATCTTTAGTTTGAACTTTGGTTCCTTCGCGAACAAAAGTCATATCCTTACCATTAGCATCTTTTGTTTTAAAGAAAGCAGCTTCAACTGAGGTTGGATTGCCATCACCGTCAACAAAAGAAAAATCACGACCAATCATGCCAGAGTCGGCAACCTGAACATCGCTGTTTCCGCCAAATAAATTAAAACTGTGCTGTTCAACAATTTTGGGAATAACAATTGAATCGCCAATGCTAATCAAATCAGGATTTTCGATGTTTGGGTTGGCTTCGAGAATTTTATCAACCGTTGTGTTGTTATCAGTAGCGATTTTAGAAAGGTTGTCGCCACTTCTAACAGTGTAAGATGATTCTTGATTGAAACCGATTAGAAAATTTGGATTACCAACTTTGGCTGTGACAAAAGGATTTAAATTTATAATTCCCTCTACTTCGGAATTAAAGTTTTTGAAGAAATCAGAGATGGAGGTGGCGGTTGAAGAGAAAAAGTCGATTACGGTGGTGAAGGTAGATGGTAAAGAGTTTGCTGGGCTGAGATTATTTTTTGCGTCTAAAAGTTCTTGGGTGGGGTTTATTGAGTTTTTTCGAAGATATGAGCTACTCACGCCCAACTTGTTAATTAATGTATTTGATTCAATTAATGCTGTTGCTTCGGGGTTAAGTTTTTGAAGGTGAAGATGATATCCTGTTGCACTGCCAGTCGCCCCGACTCCCGCAACTATATCTCCAACGTTAACGGTGGCTCCTTTTGAAAAATTAACTGAATCATTATCAAGATGGGCGTACAGCCAAGAAGTTCCGTCGGAATTCTTAATTACTAAAATGTTTCCGTATCCCTCCCCTTTTCTTGGAAGTCCATTTCCTACTATACCAGAAGTTCCTGCATAAATTACAGTTCCAGATTGAATTGATTGAATATCAGCTCCTCTTGCAGCGGCAATATCAATACCAGCATGGTTTGATGAGCTGACTCCTGGGATTGGTGCATTTCTAAGTCCATATTTACTTGAGATTTCGGAAATTCCAATAACTGGGAAAACAATTTGGCTTGTCATGGTTAATTATGTCTTTGTGGTTGGTAAAGTTTTTTGTCTGATTTAATGATTTTAAAATCTTTTACATAACACCCGCGAACTTTGATATAGGAGGTGTTTGTCGGCTGGTTATCAAACCTAGTTAATTTCAATTCCTCATCATTAAAATCCGACGAGATATTTTCTTTGCGTGCTTTCGCTTTCTTAAATTCTTTATTAGCACGAATATCTGCTAAAAAATATTCTTTATTTGGAAATCCTCTGTGGTTCTTTTTATACAACTCAAAATCATGATTTTCCTCATCAAATCCCTGTAAAATATAGCCAAATAATCCAATTATTTTGTATGGCTTTTCTTCATAAATTAGAAGGTGATTATAATCGTCTTCCTTCCAAATTTTTTTATTCTGATTATAATTGTAGATATTTAACCGACGAAAACAAATACCGCCATCCTCACACAATGACATACCTTTGTTTATACCTCCAAAAGCTATAACCCAATCCTTTATTTGATACATCAACTCACACTGATCCTTCGGATTATTCTTCGGATCAAGATGGTGTTTCTTAATCAAATCTTCCACCAAGTCCGCCCTTGCCTCAAAAGATAATAGTGCAAACAACCCAACGAGCGCAGCTTTTAAAAAATTTGATTTTATTATTTTTGAGAAGATTTTTTTCATAAATTTCAGTGGTGATTCATCAATTTTAAACGAGGAGTGCACAAAATATTTTCGAAGTTTTCATTGGCAATTGGTTTTTTATTCAATGAATCAAATTCAATTGTTTTAACAATTTCACCAGTGCCAGAGAGTTGATTTTTGACGGTGATTTGGTCGGTTGTTAAAGTGCTGCTATCGTCTTTGAAATTGATGAGTAAGTCGTTGCCGGATTTGGTCAAAACCACTCGGTTGGTGGTATTGTCGCTGAGTTCGGAAGTTAGGTCGGAGAGATAAATTGTGTCATCGCCAACTTCTTCAATTGAATAGTTGGTGATGGTGTCGGTTTCATCAACAATGTCTTGGCCGTCACCACTTCTAAAAATTATGGTGTCGTTGCCAATTCCGGTGGTGATAGTGTCGTTATCTTCGCCACCAAAAAGAACGTCGTCGCCTGCTCCGCCGTCGATTATGTCGCTGCCGGTTGCACCAATTACATAGTCGTTTCCCAGTTCTCCACTTATGGTGTCATCGCCATCAGCACCGTAAATGATGTCATTACCAAGACCGCCGAAGGCTAAATCGTTTTCGCTGCCTGAGTTTATCAGATCGTTGCCGGCATCGCCGTAGATTATATCAACTCCAGAATTTCCGGAAATTTCATCATCGCCTTCGCCACCGCGGATATTGTCATTGCCGTCATTGCCTTCAATGTAATCAACTCCTGCGCCACCATCAATAATATCACTGCCAGATCCGGCGATTATTAAGTCGTCGCCGTCTTCACCAAGAATGCTGTCGTCACCTTCATTGCCTTCGATTTTGTCATTTCCAGTTCCACCAAGAATCGTGTCATTTCCGGCATTGCCTTGAATTGTATCATCACCAGCTTCAGCCATAATCTGATCATCACCATTGCCGCCTTGGATGAAGTCAGATCCTTCTCCACCAACTATTTGATCGTTGCCATTGCCGCCGAAGAGGTTGTCATTACCGTTACCACCATAAATCTGATCGTCACCATTGCCACCAAAGGCTTCGTCATCGCCATCGCCACCAACTAAAAGATCAATGTCACCGCGGCCTTCAAGGTGATCATTGCCGCCATAACCGTAAATTGAGTTAGTGCCAGACTTGCCAACTAAATTATCACTTCCCGAATTACCATAAAGATCATCGTGATAATATTCTCTGGCAATCGCCACTACACCTTCGGGTTCAATAGCTATAATCTTATTGCCAGTTCCATCTTCCTTAGCTTCGATTCTTAAATAAGAATATGGATCAGGATATTCACCAGCGCCGTATTCTTTGCCGCCCATGAATTGAGAAACTATAACACTAGCAACAACAGCACCAATTGGTCCACCCAAAGCAAAACCAATTGCAGAAGCAACACCAATCACCGCAGCACTTACAGTGGCACTTTTCCACTGATGCGAATTCATATGATCATCGGCAAATAGATCATTTATCGCAGCACTCGCCATATAAGCCGCAAAAGCTCCAACTCCAGCACCAGCTGGTCCTGCTGAAGATGAAGCTCCTAACCAGCCTTCTTTAACAGCTATAGAAACCGCAACCTGAGTCGTTACCTGAGCAACCGCATGAACCGCAGCTTCAGTATATTCCTGAGAATCCCAACCTTCATCAGCATTCAAAAGCATAGTTGTCGCATAAACTATCGCAACCCTATAGCCAAAGTTAAAAGCTGATGAATTGGTTATGGCATCCAACTCTCTCAAAGATTCAGCACCTTCATATGATAAGCTTAAGTAATCTCCAGCTTCAATCGCAGCAACATCCGCAGGATGATTCACCAAAAACTGCTGTATCTGACTCTTAATAGCAGCACTTCCTTGCTCTAAAAACTGCTTAACCGCAAGCTTAGTCGCCACAAACTTTGCAATCTCTTCCGGTGAATCACCTCTTTGAATTCCTGCAGCAACATCAGAGATTAATCCAGCAATTCCATCTTGACTAGTTAGCATCTCCTTAATCTGACCCATATAGCCATTTATGAAGGTTTCAGCAGTGGCTTTGGCAGAGTCGATAGCATTAAGAACAGTTCCTAAAGTTGAAGTAGAACCATCTGACAAAGTTAAATCTTCATCTCTCTCAAAAAGATAAAGAGAATTGCCGCTACTATCTTTCTCACTGAGAATTGGAGCATCAAGCTTGGTATTTTTATCAAAAAACTTCTCAGCTTCGGATTTTAAGGAATTATTAAGAAGTGTTGCATTTACCACTCCATCAGAACCTTCGATTTTAATACTTGATCCAATTAAGTTTGATCCCTCGTTTTGGATTAGGGATTTGGAAGATTCGGTTAATTGCTCCTTAGTATAGTTGTTTGAAGAAACTGAGACTGAAGATTTGCCAGATGAAGTAGTGGTTTTTGTGGCGGTGATGGAGGTGGTTTGGTTATTATTTTCGATTAGAGTTTTTGAAGTAAGTGCATTTTCTTGAAAATTTGTACCAAAGACTTCGTTGGCTAAGTTTTCTAGTGGTTGCTCTAAGTAATTTTCATAAAGACCAGACGAAATTATTCCACCACCTATTGCTCCTGCGATTTTTCCTGGAATGGTTGATTTTAAAGCAAATCCTATAGCACCCCCAATTTCAGAACCAGCAAGACCCACCCCATAGGAAACTACAGATTTGCCAATTGCTGTTAATTCATCACGGTAACCTTGTTCACCATATTTTGCGCGGGCTTCTTGAAGATTTAGGGCATAATTGTAGCCAACCTCAATTATAAAGACACGACCTTCGGCAAAAAGTTTTGAGCCACCGGCATTCTTTATAGCCTCTGTTAAGGCGGTATTCATTGAACCAATTATATCACCTACAGCGTCAGTAATGGTATATTGCCAGCTTGAAGTAATCGAATTAAAATTCTGTGATTTAACTATTTGTAACTGATCATTTTCTGGATTGTATTGGCAGAGAAGTTGGATGTTTTGGCTGGTCATATGGTTTGTGGTTTAAATTAAATTAAAAAATACACAGAGTCCAAATATTGCGTATAGCAGAAGTGCTATTCCTATTATTTTTAGACCTATCATGAATGTTTCATAGCACTGAGTTAAATACCTCTCCTCCTTCGGCAAAGCTCTTTCATCATCATGACCTTTATTAACTTCTTTACGAAACTCGGCATTAAAAAAATATCTATAAGCATTTCTAAGGGCGAATGGAAAAATGATGAGGCAAACAATCAGCATAGACCAAATTCCGTCTTTATAGCCCAAATATATAAAAAATGGCAAAGCGATTATAACTAGAATATTGACCAAAGCTGTTTTGGCACGAACGTGAGAGGTTGATTCTGTTATTTTTGAGAAGATTTTTTTCATAAATTTCAGTGGTGATTCATCAATTTTAAACGAGGAGTGCACAAAATATTTTCGAAGTTTTCATTGGCAATAATTTTTTCGATTTGTTTTTCACTGAAGTCACCACTTCTAAAAATTATGGTGTCATTGCCAAGATCTCCAAAGATTCTCTCATAATATTTTGTCCAAACCGTGTAATAACCACCAAAAATGCTGCGTTTCTCTTTGTGGCTGAGCCATTGCATTTCGTTGTATTTCTTATAATCGATTTCGTCTTATCCGGAATTAACGTTAAAAGATAAAGTCTTCATTAGTTAATCCGATATTTCCTGATAATTTAATTTGAAAGTCATGTTCCTGGTTTTCAATGATAGTTTCATTATTTTCGAATCTATAAACTAATGTTGAAGAAGTATCATTCTGATTTGTTTGGAATTCTGAAATGCTAACTATTGATTCAAATAAATCTAAGTCTGATAAATCTATCTTATCATCTCTAAACTCAAAATCTGTGATCAAATCAGCATAATTTATTGTTGAATCTTTTGGAGTTTCAAAAACAAAAATATCTTTTCCTCCTCCTCCGGTAAGCCTGTCAGAATGCAATCCTCCTGCCAGAATATCATCGCCTTCTTGTCCAAATAGTGAATCTCTTCCATTATTACCATAAATTCTATCGTCACCATCATTGCCACGTATTTTATCATCGCCATTGCCACCAAACATTAAATCTCTGCCATTTCCACCATGCATCATGTCGTTGCCATTATCACCATACATAATATCATGACCGTTGTCACCATACATTCTATCAGCACCATTTCCACCAGACATAATATCATTTCCTCTGCCACCATCCATCATGTCATTGTCATCTTCACCATAAATTTTATCAGCGCCGTCACCGCTATAAATAATATCACTATGGTTACCACCATAAACGATATCTTCACCATCACCCCCTCTAACCTTATCTTGACCATTTCCAGCATAAATTATATCATTGCCAGATTGGCCGTAAATATCATCATGACCATCGCCACCATAAATAGTGTCATTGCCAGATTGACCATATAAAGTGTCATTACCATTGCCGCCATGAATTAGATCATTGCCATTTCCAGCATATATTGTGTCTTTGTTGCTATTTCCATATATTTTATCATTACCATCTTGTCCATAAATCACATCATTACCTCCTTTACCATAAATCTCGTCATCATCTTGGGTGCCATATATCATATCGTTACCTTGACTACCATTTATAGTGCTAAGATCTTTAATAACAGTTAGCGCAAAAACTTGACTTGCAGTTGCTAAACCATCACTTGCCTTAACAATGATCGACAAAGTTACATTGTTTGAATTTGATGGAGGAGTTCCAGTGAACTTTCTCTCCACAGAATCAAAACTTAACCAGGAAGGTAAATTAGAGCCATCAGCCAAAGTTGCGCTATAAGTCAAATTATCACCATCAACATCAACAAAACTATCGTGACTTAATAGGTAAGAAAATAAGCTGTTTGCCTTGGTTTCTTGGCTTTCTATTACGTTTGAAACTATCGGCGCATCATTGATTGATTTAACATTAATCGACACAGTAGCACTGCTTGATAGACCTTTAGAATCAGTTATAGTATAAGAAAAAGAATCTAAGCCATTATAATTTTGATTCGGCGTGTAAGTCAGACTGCCATCAGATGAATTTAAAGATAATGTACCATGCACTGGTTGAGTAATATCAGAAAGATTGGTTGCAAATAACACATCTTCAATGTCCTGGTCATTATTTAAAATAAATAATTTAGTTGGCGCATCTTCATTCACTGTGAAAGAATCATCATTTGCCACCGGCGCATCATTCACATTATTAACAATTGTATTCAAAATGTGAGTTGCCGTCAAACCATTAGCATCTTTTATTGTCACAGTAATTTTTTCATTACCATTAAAATTCTGATTAGAAATATAAGAAATCTGACTTCCAGAAATTTGAATTGAACCATTATTGGCAGAAGCCGAAATCAGAGTCATTTCATCACCTTCACGATCATAGAAATAATCAGAAATATCAAAACTCTTCGCTTCATCTTCATTAAAGGACAGAATATTTCCCGCAAGAACTCGTGGCGCAGAATTTACAATATTTATAGCTATTGCAACGTCAGCAACATTTGATTCTAAACCTTCACTGTCAATTACGACATATTTAAAATTATCTAGACCATAATAATCAGCGTTTGGAGTATAATAAATTTTACCATTTGTCTGAATTTCAATAGAACCATTTGCCGCTTCTTGAACTATTCTGATCGAATCGCCATCAAAAAATCCTGTTTCAACATCAGCGTCATTGTTAGTTATAGAAATAGAAACTGCTTTATTTTCATCAGTTTCAGCAAAATCATTTCCAGCAACTGGCGCGTCATTTACGGCTAAAACATCTAGTGAAATTGTTTTGGTTTCTGAGAATAAACTTCCATCAGAAACTCTATATTCAAAAGAATCTTCTCCATTGAAGTTATTATGTGGAGTATAAATGATTTTGCCATTTTCAACTCTAATAAAACCATGACTTGGATTGCTTCTTATCTGAACTGACAATGTATTGCCGTCAATATCCGCCGAAAGATTAGCACTATCTATTTCAATTGGATTATCTTCATTTAAAACAAAACTACCATCGGTCGCAGTTGGGGCATCATTAGTTGGAATAACATCAAGATTAATTGTTCTGGTTGTAATATTTCCACCTTGTTCAACATAAGAAACCTCAAAAGAATCTTGCCCATTAAAGTTTTGATTAGATGTATAAACTAAATGACCATTTTCATCTAAAACAACATTTCCGTTGGCGGGCTGAACAATTGAAGAAATATTTAAAAACTCTCCAACCAAACTAGTAGAATCAAATATTTTAATGACAGTTGAAACATCTTCTTTGGCAACAGTGTAATTGCCAAATGAATAAGAATAATCCGTTTCTCCTAAGATAGTTGATAAATCAAACTTAGTGCCGTCAGAAAATTCTAAATATTCAACCCGGTTATTTTGCGCAGCAAAAAAGTTTTGAATATTGATAATATCTGAATTGCTTTGATGAGAAAGTTTTAAATTATTTCCTTCACGAGTCGCCATCAAATCTTGATAAGTTACAGAAGAATCAAAAGAAATAGTATCAACTCCACCATAATCAAAAACCACATCCGAACCATGATTTTGAGCAAATTTATAGACGTCAGAATTAATTCCACCCCTTAAATTATCATTACCACTTCCGCCATTTATAATATTATTGCCATCTCCAGCATAAATATAATCATCTCCGCCATTACCACTTAAATTGTCAGTAAATGGAGTGGCAATAATTTTATCATTTAATTCTGAACCGCTGATAGTTATACCGTCAGTAATTTTAAAAGAAGTGCCATCAACAAATTCTAAATATTCAATTTGTTGACCATTAAAGAAATTTCTAATCTGAATTTGATCAGAAGTACCAGAGATTTTTAGAATTAAGTCACTTCCACTCGAAGACATTTCTATATCTTCTTGCTTAATATTGTTGCCGAAAATTATTTTATCACTTCCATAGTGATCATAAATTGTATCTGCTCCGTCTCCTAAGTTAAAAATGTAAGTATCATTGGTGTTGTAAGAACTGCTCTTCTCAAAATAATCATCTCCTTTTCCGCCTTCTAAAATATCATCGCCACCAATTCCATAAATAGAATCATTGCCATCAGCGCCAATAACAGAATCATTTGAATAAGTTCCTCTTAAAACTTCACCATCTTGATTGGTTCCAATAATTTCTATTCCATTTGTCAAATCAAGCACAGAACCATCAGCAAACTCTATTGATTCTATTTTTTCTCTTTCATCATCACGATCAAAGAAATTGTTAATTCTAATCTGATCGCCATTATCTCCAACTTTAACAATCAAAGACTTATTGGTAGCATAATCTGAAACTAGAGTAATGTCATCTTTAGTAATTCCATCACCAAACAAGATTTTATCATTTCCACGGTAGTCATAAATTGTATCTGAGCCATCTCCTAAGTTAAAAATGTAAGTATCGTTGGTGTTGTAAGAACTGCTCTTCTCAAAATAATCATCCCCTTTACCGCCTTGCAAAGTATCATCGCCGCCAATTCCATAAATAGAATCATTGCCATCATTTCCTTTAATGATATCCGAGGCATATGTTCCAACTAAAGTTTCACCATTTAGATTGGCTCCATCAATTTCTATTCCATTTGTCAAATCAAGCGCAGAACCATCAGCAAACTCTATCGATTTTATTTTTTCTCTTTCATCATCACGATTAAAGAAATTGTTAATTCTAATTTGATCGCCGTTATCTCCAACTTTAACAATCAAAGACTTATTGGTAGCATAATCTGAAACTAGAGTAATGTCATCTTTAGTAATTCCATCACCAAACAAGATTTTATCATTTCCACGGTAGTCATAAATTGTATCTGAGCCATCTCCTAAGTTAAAAATGTAAGTATCGTTGGTGTTGTAAGAACTGCTCTTCTCAAAATAATCATCCCCTTTACCGCCTTGCAAAGTATCATCGCCGCCAATTCCATAAATAGAATCATTACCATCATTTCCTTTAATGATATCCGAGGCATATGTTCCAACCAAAGTTTCACCATTTGTATTTGTTCCAACGATTTCTAAATTCTGAGTTAAGTTTATAGTTGAACCATCAGCAAACTCTATCGATTCTATTTTTTCTCTTTCATCATCACGATTAAAGAAATTGTTAATTCTAATCTGATCGCCGTTATCTCCAACTTTAACAATCAAAGACTTATTGGTAGCATAATCTGAAACTAGAGTAATGTCATCTTTAGTGATTCCATCACCAAACAAGATTTTATCATTTCCACTATAATCATAAATTGTATCGGAGCCATCTCCTAAGTTAAAAATGTAAGTATCATTAGTGTTATAAGAACTGCTCTTCTCAGAATAATCATCACCTTTACCGCCTTCTAAAATATCATTCCCACCATACCCAAAAATAGCATCATTGCCATCATTTCCTTTAATTATATCGGAAGCGTATGTTCCAACTAAAGTTTCACCATTTGTATTTGTTCCAACGATTTCTAAATTCTGAGTTAAGTTTATAGTTGAACCATCAGCAAACTCTATCGATTCTATTTTTTCTCTTTCATCATCACGATTAAAGAAATTGTTAATTCTAATCTGATCACCGTTATCTCCAACTTTAACAATCAAAGACTTATTGGTAGCATAATCTGGAACCAGAGTAATGTCATCTTTGGCAATTCCTTCACCAAAAATTATCTTATCATTTCCATAATAATCATAAATTGTGTCCTGACCATCTCCCATATTAAACACATAAGTATCATCAGCATTAAACCTATGATCTGTTTCCATATAATCATCACCCTTACCACCTTCGATAACGTCATTTCCGTAAGCACCATATAAAACGTCATTACCAACATTACCAACTATAATATCTGCCCCAGCTGTTCCAACTATAGTCTCACCTTCAGTTTTTGTGCCAATAATTTCTAATCCATTAACCAAAGACATAGTTGATCCATCGGCAAACTCCAAAGACTCTATTTTTTGATTATTTGTACCAAAATCATTAAAGAACATATTAATCTTAATCTGATCACCACCATCACCAATCTTGATAATCAAAGACCTATCAGTTGCATAATCTTGAATCAAAGTAATGTCATCTTTAGTGATTCCTTCACCAAACAAAATTTTATCATTACCATAAAAATCATAAATCGTGTCTTTACCATCCCCCATATTAAATACATAAGTATCATCAGCATTAAACCTATGATCTGTTTCCATATAATCATCACCCTTACCACCTTCGATAACGTCATTTCCGTAAGCACCATATAAAACGTCATTACCAACATTACCAACTATAATATCT
This sequence comes from uncultured Rhizobium sp., assembly GCA_964537735.1. Lineage (GTDB taxonomy): Bacteria > Pseudomonadota > Alphaproteobacteria > Rickettsiales > UBA1997 > UBA2645. Next base: position 184,132 of record CAZICL010000002.1, read on the forward strand.
GCCCCAGCCGTTCCAACTATAGTCTCACCTTCAGCTTTTGTACCAATAATTTCCATTCCATTAACTAGGGACATAGTAGAGCCATCAGCAAACTCTAAAGATTCAATTTTTTGATAATTATTTGAGTCAAAATAATTAAAGAACATATTAATCTTAATCTGATCGCCATTATCACCAACCTTAATTATTAAAGACCTATCAGTAGCATAATCTTGAATCAAAGTAATGTCATCTTTGGTAATTCCTTCACCAAATAAGATTTTATCATTACCATAAAAATCATAAATCGTGTCTGCTCCATCTCCTAAATTGAAAATATATGTGTCATTACCAGAGTAATTGTGATTTTCTTCGAAATAATCATTTCCCTGACCACCTTGCAAAGTATCGTCGCCATTAAATCCATAAATAGTATCATCACCTTCATTGCCACTAATAATATCGTTGGCAGAACTCCCATTTATAACATCATTTTCGCTAGTACCGCTAACAATATTGCCAACTGTACTTAAATTAAATTGGCTACCATCGTCAAATTCAATTGTTTCAACCTTATTTTGCGTGGATAAATAAAAATTCTTAATCCCAATTTGATCTCCATTACTTCCAACGTTAATGATTAAGTCATTACCATTTTTAGCAAAAACTAACGAAGCTCTAGTAATTCCAGAGCCAAATAAAATTTTGTCACTTCCGGCAGTTTCTTCGATAATATCTTGCCCGTCACCTAAACTAAATTTATAAATATCATTTCCGGCTTCGCCTTTTAGATAGTCATTTCCTTTTCCGCCTTCAATATAATCATTACCACCGCCAGCATAAATAGAATCGCTTCCATCTTGCCCGTCAATGATATCTGACTTTTCAGAACCGTATAAATCTTCATCAGAAGCATCACCAATATTAAATGCACCGTCAAAATTAAAACCATTTACCGCAACTGACGTCACAACATCGCTAATCATTGAATCAAGTTTTATATCAAAATCAGCATCATAAAATTGGTCTTTATTTAACTGTAAAATGACTTTGGCATAATTAACAAAATTGATAAAACCACTCTTATCAACTGTTTCAGATACTGCATTTATATTATTAATCGCTTCATCTAAAGTGATATTTAACTCAATAGTGTCAGTTTCAAAACTATATGTAGCATCTGGAAAGACATCTTTGAAAATACTTTGTACTAAAAATCTTGAAGAAAAACTGTTGTAAAACAAGCTCCAAGCAGTTTGAGCCTGTAAAATAGCCGACTGATTTGCTGTCTGAAAATCTAATCCTGTGATTTTTTCTAAAAAGGCAACTTTCCTTTTTTCAATTTCAGCTCCAGATGCTTGATAAATACCATCATTTTCAACTCCTTCAACACCGGCCCATTTATATAAAAATTCCTCAAAAAGTGAATTAATATTGTAAAATTCATTGGCCTGCAAAGAGGCAATATTTTGTGCAATATCAAGCAAATCAAGGTCTAAAGTCATGGCAACCTGCCACGAATTCAATTCACCATAACCTCTTGAATAAGGCAAAGTAAGAGCGTCAGTATTAATTATAAAATCTGGGCCCAAAGCTTCGTCAGCGTTGCTAACTGAACTATTAAATTTGTCAGTTGCAAAAAACACTTCATTGGCAGTTCCCACACTTCCATCACTGAAAGTGACGGTTGAAGTTTGATTAACTAAATTACCAGAAATTAACTTTGAACTTCTAACCGAATTCAAATCAATTTCAGAAATATTATTTTCAGCCAAAGTTGTTAATTCTGCGCCATCAACACCACCATTGGCATTTTGATCATTCCAAATTTTAAGCAGGTCAAATTGCGAATCAGATGAGTTTATTTTATTATCAGCATTAGAATCATATTTTCTTAACTCTTCAAAGCCATTTTGAGAACTATTTCCAAATAACTCGGTAATATCATCAACATTACCATTTTGGTTTTTATCAACTACTAAAAATACGTCGTCATTTACATCAGAACCATCAACACTAACAAGCTCTCCTTCTCTAGAATTTAAACTATTACTAGCAATATTGATAAAATTATCACTACTTGAAGTTTCAAAAGTTTTATTACTTTCGTTATCAATAATTTTTTCTGCCGGATCAACTACATTTCCATTAACTACATCAACTGAATTATTAAATTCGTCCAACTCACTTCCACTCAAATCGGCAAATAAGAATTTATCAGTTGTTAAAGAATTAAGGGGAACATCTAAAATTGTTAATTTCTGACCATCACCTAAATTAATGTAAACTTCATAGGTTCTAAAATCTTTGGTTTGATACTCACCTTCATAATAACTTATCTCTAGATCATCAAAAGTAATATTACCAAAACCTTTTAGTTGTATTTTCTCAAAAGAACTTGTTGTAGAAAAATCATTGATAGTAGTTTTAGAATTTGGATTTTTTTCAATAATAAAAATATCATTTCCCGCTCCACCAGAAACACTATTTTCCGATCCAGAAACCGAAATAATATCATTGCCTAAACCACCTTCAACATTATTAACAAAATTATTGGCATTAATTACATCGTTGCCGCTTGTGCTATTGCTTTTAAAAATAAAGTTATCGGCACTTAATTGCGAGGCATCAACATTTTTTAAAGTTAATATTTGTGGCCCTTCTCCAAAAGTGACCACTGCGTCACTACCATTTTGAGAAATTTGCAAATCTTCAAATTTTTCAATATCTCTAAATTGAAAATCTATTTTCTCGTTTAAATTATTAACCTCAAAATCAGTAATCACATTTGCAAAACCCTGAACATAACTACTGCTAGCTTCTCGAACTATAAATAGGTCATCACCCTGACCTCCACTAATTTGATTGTTATTAGCACCATATCGAATAGTTACCGCATCATTTCCATCATCACCAAATATTTCATTTCCACTGTTTGATGATCCTAAAATAATATGATCATTATCATCATCTCCATGAATTTGAGAATTTTTCGCACCACCAGAAATCACATCATCACCTTGACCCCCAGAAATTTCTAACTCACTTCCCCATTGAATATTTATTGAATCATTTCCTGCTTCACCAAGAATTTTTCTATCATTATTGGCCGAAAAACTTGAAGAAGAATAACTATCAATTTCGTCATCACCATTGCCGCCACGCAGTTCAAAACCTTTACCTTGTCCCAGATTGTTATCAGAATAATAAATTCTATCATTACCATCTTCACCATTAATATAGCTGGAACCTTGACCATTAATTGAATCATTTCCAGCACCTGTATTAATAATCTTATCTCCTTGCTGACTCGCATAAATAATATCATCACCACCACCAAGAGTAATTACATCATCTCCGCCATTAGCATTAATAACTTTGCCATTATTATCACTAAAGGTAATGGTATCATTCCCAGAAGAACCTTGAATATGGTTTCTAGTTTCAAAATTATCAGCACTAAGTTGACTTGCCAAAACTCCTGCAAGAGTAATTGTTTTTGTATATGATCCACCAAATTGATCAGCAATATCATAACTAACAACAGCACCTTCAGCACTATCTGTAATTAATAAATCTGCAAAAGTAAGATTAGAAGAAGTTGATAAAATGATTTTTTCATTCAAATCATTAACATCAAAATCGGTAATTAAATTGTCAGTCTTGCCCGATTCTTCAAAATAAAATCTGTCTGATCCAGAGCCGCCAGATAAAACATTTCCTGTTCCATTAGCTGTTAAATTGTCATCTCCATCCTCACCAAAAGCATTTATATTGTCGTAAACAGAAATTGAATCATTTCCGGCACCGCCATAAAAATTCTTTATTTCCCCCGCATAATCACTGAAATAATCATCAAAAGCGCCACCATGAGCTTCACTATTTTCATTTCTTAAGCCAATAAAGTGACTTTCATTAATATCTAAATAATTAACATTTTCTAGAATTACTTTTTTATTATAAATTTCGATTACCGTATTATCACCCTCTTGACGAATGTTTAAATCTTCCAAAGAAATTCCACTCCAAGAGTCAAAAACAATTTTATCTTCCCCATCAACTTTAAAATCTTTTATAATATCAGTTGAATTTTCAACTGTTTGACCATCGTAATAATTAAAATAATAAAAATAATCACTTCCTGAACCACCATATATTGTTTGGTTTCCATATCCTAAATAAATTGTATCATCGCCTGATCCAGCATTAATTATATTACTTCCCGCATCTGTAGTAATAGTATCTCTGCCATTTCCACCATAAACTATACTACTGCCATCTCCATACATATAAATTTGATCATTACCATCACCACCACTTATTTTATTATTACCATTACCAAGATTAAAATAATCACTTCCTGAACCACCATTAGCTATTAAATCTGTATTTAAATTACTTATATAATCATCACCATCTCCTGCTTCAATAAATGTTGCTGGTTGATTACTAGTTAATCCATTATCAATACCAAATAAACTATCACTTCCTGAAGTTCCGTTAATCTGATATTTTAAGTCTGAAAGACTAAAACTACTACCATCTGAAAATTTTAAACCATCAATTTTAAAAGGATCAATTTGAACTTGTGTTTCAATTCCATTTTCATAACCATTTTCAGGATTTCTGAAATAGTTAATAATGGTGATTTTGTCATTTGGGTTATTTGAATCATTAAAACTAATAACAAGGTCTGAATCAATATTACTGCCCGCAAATTCTACTTTTGAAAATGTTAAATCATCTTTTAAAATCCCCGAGCCAAAAACTATTTGATCAGCTAAATTAGCGGTATCTTTATCAATTATAATCGCACCATCGCCTTTTTGATAATTAATAATATTGGCAGAAGCTTGAGTCCAGCCAGTTGATTCTGTTGTTCCATCGCCATCAAGATCAAATCTCACAGCTGATTCTTGCCAGGAAGTTAAGTTTATTCCGTCATTATTTAAATCTATTATTAATGGATCCTTAGGAGGAATAGAATTAGCTACAGCATCAGCGAAGGATTGATAGGCAGATTGGAGGGATTGTGAAACTTGATTAGTACTGGTTCCATAGAAATCATCTAGGAAACTTATCAAATTATCATATCTATTTTCCATAGATAATTTTAACTCTTCAAACTCATATTGCCTTGTATCAATAAAGTCTTGTAACCAGTTATTTACAGTATTTAAATCACTTTTTAAGTTTTGGGGAAGTTCAGAAATAAAATCGTAAGTGCTATCAATTAGACTATGTTCAAACTCAATTTTACTAAAGCCCGGAGTCCAAACATCTACTTGAAGCAAGAAATCTTGAACCTCATTTTTTAAACCCATGACATCAGCAAGAACTGAGGTTGTCGTGTTGCAGTTTTGAGTTAATGGCTCATAATCATAGCTTTGCGCATTAATTTCTTGAGCTTTATTCCAAGCATTATTCCACAAATCGTCTATCTCTTCTTGAGATGCGGTTTTTATTGTTGTTCCTTGGTAGTTTTGGGTGTTTGGGAGAAGTGGATCGAAGAAATCATAGGTTTGAGTTACATTATCGCTTTGCTTAATATCATTATATTCCTGCTTAACTAATGCAATATCATCAGTAATCATATTATCTTGAATTGGTCCACCTCTTAAAATTTCCCTTGTTCCATCGTCGTTAACTTTAATTAAAAATGTATGTTGCGGGGCTTCACCACCTAGAAGAGAAGTCCATTCTACATCTCTTGTCCAAATTTGAATTTCTGCCATATGTTTTTACCTTGGTTTGCTGTTAGTATTCAGTTTATATTAGTAGGCTCGACCCTTATTTAACGAGATAAAAGTAATTTTATTGTTTATATCAATCCATACACTTCCTCTCCATTCTATCCAGTTTAAAATAACAAAAAATGGACTAGCCTTATCGTATTTAAGACTATAATCAACAACATTTCCCTGTTTTTTCCATTTTTCATATTCGGTAGGATAAAATTTTTTATAATTCGACATATCTCTCTTAGAAATAATTACTCCAGCCCCCTCAAGAGTTTTAATCAAAGTATCAACATCACTTCCAATTGGATGAAGTTTTAATAATTCCGTTGTTGCTTCTTCAGAAGTTTTATATTTTTCAAAATAAAACCCTTTTTTGAATTTATTAAAAATATTAGCTTTAGCTTCATTATTACCGAATGAGAACATTATAAGAGATAAAAAAATTGTTAGAAACTTTAAAACTGACATTGGGATTTAATATTAATTATACGAAAATTTAGAACCTCTACATCCAAAAAGTTGATGGTTAATTCTTTTGTTTTGAAGGATACTTGAATCATAAGGTTTTGGTTTTTTTGGTGTTTTATTTATAGTACTTTTTTAAATCGGGAAGCCTGATAACTAAAATCAACTTCCCTTAATTTTTTTTACAAAAATAACTCATTTTTAAATGGATCTAACTGAACTGGCGTTCCCACACAATTTTCATAACCATTTTCAGGATTTCTGAAATAGTTAATAATGGTGATTTTGTCATTTGGGTTATTTGAATCATTAAAACTAATAACAAGGTCTGAATCAATATTACTGCCCGCAAATTCTACTTTTGAAAATGTTAAATCATCTTTTAAAATCCCCGAGCCAAAAACTATTTGATCAGCTAAATTAGCGGTATCTTTATCAATTATAATCGCACCATCGCCTTTTTGATAATTAATAATATTGGCAGAAGCTTGAGTCCAGCCAGTTGATTCTGTTGTTCCATCGCCATCAAGATCAAATCTCACAGCTGATTCTTGCCAGGAAGTTAAGTTTATTCCGTCATTATTTAAATCTATTATTAATGGATCCTTAGGAGGAATAGAATTAGCTACAGCATCAGCGAAGGATTGATAGGCAGATTGGAGGAAGTTGGGGATTTCTTCAGAATTAGTATCAGCTTCCAAAGTAATGTTAAAACTACCATTTTGAAAGTTTTTTACAGTAATTTGATTATTAAAATTGGTTGTATCACTAATTATTAGATCTCTTTCTTGAAGTGATAAAGTATAATCTTTCCCAGATGATTGAAAGAGAATAAGTATTCTTAGAATTTACGCATTATAATTTGTTTGATTGCCAAATTTAAATTGGCATCAGATAATATCAATAGGTTATCTTATTTTAGGATTTTAAAGCCCACAATCTGTCTTCTTTGCTGATTAAAACAAATCGCCCATCTCCTCTCATGGCAGCCCCTACTGATGAGCCAGGATTTTTCCCTTCAATAATAACCTCTTTGATTTTGGCAAATTTGACAATATCTTTAGTCGAAGCTGGTTTATTATCATTCGATCTAAAATAATCTTCAGCAATATTAGCTAATTTACGAGGATCATTTCTAAATTCTTGATATGACTCTTTTTGCGATCTTGATATTGATACAACAGAAGTATCATTAAATTGGGATGTTTTGCCTCCCATTAGAGTTATTGTATTTCTGACAGATTGTAAATCTGCCAATAGTTTCCGTTCTAGATTTATTAAGTCTTTCATTTTGAATAATTGATTTTTTGAGATAAAGTCCAAAATATAAAATGACTTCAACTAAAGTAAATGTCAATAAACTAAAATTAATATAATAACTAAAGAAGTCGATTGCGAACCAATCGAAGAATTTGGGGGGAAATAGCTCAATTTTTTGATTAATGAGCTATTCTTAATATATGCCCTCTAAAGTGAGTTTATCCCGAACTCACGCTTAGAACATTCTGCGGTTATTGTTGTGGCAAATCGCAACTGCCAGAGCGTCAGCTTCGTCTTCACTTTTAAAATTTGCTTTGGGTAACAAAATTTTAACCATCGTTTGAATCTGATTTTTGTCGGCGCGGCCAATTCCAACTACCGCTTTTTTTACAGCAGTTGTTGAATATTCGTGAACTCTTAAACCACACAAAGCCAGGCTTAAAATCAAAGCACCTCTGGCATGACCAAGTTTAAGCGATGATGTGGGATTGCTATTTATAAAAGTTTCTTCGATGGCGGCTTCATGTGGTTGGTGCAGATTTATGAAGTCAGTTACAGAATCATGAAACTGTTTTAGGCGTGTGGCCAGAAGGTCGGAAGCGGAAGTGTGAATTGTGGTGGAGGCGATGAAATAGAGAGAATTATTTTTTACTTCAATAATTCCTAAACCGGTTTTGGTGAGGCCGGGATCAACGCCAAGAATTTTCATTAATCGTAAAATTTTTGATTCTTTGCTGCCATTTCAACAAGCAATTTACTTACTGCAAATCGTGCACCGTGTTTGGTGTTAAGATCGGTAAGTTTAGTAACAATATTTTTAATGCCGTAAGAGTCAGCGCAACGTAACACACCACCTTGGAATGGTGGAAATCCAGCACCCATAATCATTGCCATATCCAGATAACGAGCATTTTTGACAACGCCTTCCTCCAAACATTTTGCTGCTTCATTAATCATCATCAAAATACAACGATCGGCAATGTCATCGTCAGAAAATACCACTTGGGAAATTGTTTTTTCTTTTCTTAATTTTTGTAAAAGTTCAGAAATTTTAGGATTAACCTGACTTGGAGACTTAGCTTTTTTGCTGTATAAATAAAAGCCCTGCCCTGATTTTTTTCCGAGCAGATTTTTGTGATTATTGTAAATTTCATCCAAAATTTCAGCCACTTTCATACGCTCGCCAAAGGACTCCAGAAGTGAGTGCGCAACTTTAACGCCAACATCAATTCCCACTACATCCGCTAAAACAAAAGGTCCCATTGGCATACCAAACTGTTCTATCACTTGATCAATGCGTTGAATTTCAGCGCCTTCTTGCAACAAATATGCAGCTTCATTCATGTAGGGAAGTAAAATGCGATTTACCAAAAAGCCGGCGCAATCTTTCACAACTATTGGAGTTTTTCCCAGTTTCTTAGAAAGAGCGACAATAGTGGCAATAGTTTGGTCAGAAGTTTTCTCACCGCGAATAACTTCCACCAAAGGCATACGATTTACCGGATTGAAAAAGTGCATACCAGCAAAACGATCAGGATTTTCTAGGGCATTAGCCATTTCAGAAATTGACAGTGACGAAGTATTGGAAGCAATAATTGCTTCTTTTTTTAAGTATTTTTCAGTTTCTGCGAGAATTTTTTTCTTCACTTCCATATTTTCAACAACTGCTTCTAAGGCAATATCTGCCTGATCAAAGCCACTATAATCAAGTGTTGAGGTGATTTTTTGAATCTTAAGCTCAGCTTGAGCTTTGTTGTATTTTCTAATTTTTTGCAGCTGGTTATAAATTTTAATCACTTGGTTATAGCCAAGTGCCACCGCTTTTTGCGTAATATCTTTAACACGCACCTCAATATTATAATTACTGAAAAGCCAAGCAATTCCACCACCCATAACGCCAGCTCCAACCAAAGCAGCATTGTTTATTTTTAAGGCGGCAATATCGCCAGAAACGCCAGAATCTTTTTTTAAGGCTTCTGAAGTAAAGAAAATCTCAATAAGATTTTTTGAAATTTCACCAACAGCCAATTTGCAAAATGTTTCTAACTCAACTTGCAAACCTCTTTGTTCTTTTGACGGGCATTTACCGTAGGTTTTTCTGATAACTTCTAAAGCTGCTAAAGGTGCTGGATAATTGCCTTTGCTTTTTTCAAGCAAATCTTTTTTGGCAAAATAAAAAATTATAACTTTGCTCAATTTTTCTCTTAAACAACGCTTCTTAGCTGCTGCTTTACGTGCTTTTAAATATTGGTTATTGTCACCATTTTGCAAAATTTCGGTGACAAATTTGCTCAAAGTTTCTTCAAGAAATTCTTCATGTGCTAAATCATCAACCAAACCAATTTTATGAGCTTTTCTGGCGTCAACTGCTTTGCCGGGTAAAATAATTTTTAGTGATTCCGGCAAACCAACAAGTTTGGGCAGGCGTTGAGTTCCACCAAATCCTGGAATAATGCCTAAATTCACTTCCGGTAAGCCCAGTGAAGTTTTTGCACTAACAATAGCTACTCGATATTTGCAAGCCAAAGCTAATTCTAAACCGCCGCCAAGACAAGCGCCATCAATAACGGAGATTGTCGGAATTTTTAATTTAGCAATCTTAGTTAAAATATTTTGTCCGCGCGAAACTTTTTCCAACGCATCTTTAGCATCACTGATCCCTTTGATTTCATTGATATCAGCTCCAGCAATAAAAATATCTTTTTTTAAAGAGGTGATCAGTAAAACCCGAATTGCCTTATTACCATCAATGACATTTATAGCCTTCTCTAACTCCATTAACACCGGCGCTGAAAGCTTGTTCACCTTTTCATTTGGTAAATCAAAAATCAGATTTGCTACACCGTTTTTTTCGATTTTAAGAGTAAGAGCTGAGGTCATGTTGAGCCTTGGTTGTTAAAGATTGGTCTAAGGTTGTTTTTCTCTCAATGAGCAAGAAATTTTTCAATCTCAAGAGCGGCCATACAGCCAGTTCCAGCAGCTGTGACAGCTTGGCGATAAATTTTATCTTGAATATCACCAGCAGCATAAACGCCAGGAATGTTTGTAGCTGTTGAGTTTGGCTTGGTTAAAACATAACCTTCAGCATCAATTTCTAGGCCGGTATTTTTAAATAAATCAGAATTTGGTTTATGACCAATGGCAACAAAAATACCGTCAATTGGCATTTCCTGAATCTCGCCACTAACAGTATTTTTCAAGCGCGCGCCAGTAACGGTTTTGGGATTTTCAGATCCTAAAACTTCATCTAAAGCGTGGTTCCAAATCACTTCAATCTTAGGATTTTTAAACAAACGATCCTGTAGGATTTTTTCTGACTTAAATTTATCGCGACGATGCACCACGTAAACTTTTTTGACGTGATTAGTTAAATACAGAGCCTCTTCAACCGCGCTATTGCCCCCGCCAACAACAATCACTTCTTTATTCTTAAAGAAAAATCCGTCGCAAGTTGCACATCCTGACACTCCAAAACCTTGGAATTTTTTTTCAGATTCCAAACCCAACCATTTAGCTTGTGCACCAGTTGCGATCACTATCGCATCAGCTTCATAAACATCGCCGGACTCACCTTTCAAAACAAAAGGACGTTTAGAAAAATCAACTTCTACAACATGATCATGAAAAACTTTTGTTCCAACATGAACTGCCTGTTTTTCCATTTGTTCAACCAACCATGGACCTTGAATGGCTTCAGCAAATCCCGGATAATTCTCAACGTCAGTTGTAATCGTCAACTGCCCACCAGGAGTATTTCCATTAATAATGATTGGCTCCAAATTAGCCCGCGCCGCGTAAATTGCTGCTGTATAACCAGCTGGACCAGAACCAATAATTGCTACTTTTGTTTTGTGTGTTACAGACATTTAAAACTCCAAAAAATAAAACTTGTTACCAACACACGGGCTTTGCCTGTGCGTAGTAACTCAAATCTCCTAAATTTCGCTATACGAAATTTAATTCATAAACATCCCGCCATTAATGTGTAAAGTATGTCCGGTAATGTAAGATGCATCTTCGCTGGCCAAGAAAGAAACGCCTTTTGCGATATCATCAGCCTCACCCATTTTTCCGGCAGGAATTTTTGCCAAAATATTTTCTCTTTGCTGATCATTCAAAACGTCAGTCATCGGGCTTGAAATAAAACCTGGCGCAACGCAGTTGATAGTAATTCCACGTGATCCAACTTCTTGCGCTAGTGATTTTGACATGCCAATCATACCGGCTTTAGAGGCAACATAGTTGCATTGTCCAGGGTTACCGGTAACTGCAACAACTGAAGCAATGTTAATGATGCGGCCATATTTACGACGCATCATTTTTTTGATGGCATTGCGATTTAAAATGAAAGTTGATTTCAAATTCACATCAAGAACCTGTCCAAAATCCTCGTCTTTCATGCGCAAAACTAAACCGTCTTTAGTGATTCCGGCATTGCAAACCAAAATATCAATTTGACCACCAGCAAGCTCTTCAGCTTTATCAAACAAGGCTTCAACTTCAGCAAAATTAGATAAATTGCAGGTGAGATATTTAACATCACCGCCAATTTCGGCAGCCAGTTCTTTAAGTTTATCTTCTTTAGTTGAAGACAAAACCAGCTTGGCCCCTTGCTTCGCCAAAGCTTTAGAAATTGCAGCACCAATGCCGCCTGTAGCTCCGGTTACCAAAGCATTTTTACCTGTAAGTCTGAACATATTATTTAATTATTAGATTTGTTAATAACGTCGATAAGACGACCAAGTTTATCGATATTTCTTTTATCGTAACCGGTGTCTTGTTCGATTGTATCTGGCGATTCATTTTCCTGATTTTTCTGTTTAGTTGTGGTTGTTTTAGATTCATCTTTTTTATCCCCCTCAATTACCTCATCGATTTTGTAATCAAGACTTTGGGGATCGATAGATTTTGGAATATATCCAGATTTGTTTAAATTTTTTGTGATTGCCGTAATAAATGATTCAACAGCTGGATCAACAACTTCTCCGGCAATTCTCAAAATATTGCCACACTTTGATTCAGCAAGCCAAGACGGAACTTTTCTACCTTCCACATCATGATCCTTGCCCAACATAAATAAATAAAGGTTCGCGGTCACGGAGTAGAAAACTCCAAAGATCAATAGAGTTTTTAAAATACCGTATAAAACGCCCATTGACCGATCCAAAACCACAGGCATTTTATCTTTAAAGTCATTGGAAATTGATGAAGTTGCAAACAGCAAAGCAAAGAAAGAGACAATAAATAAAATGATGCGTGCAGAAATGTCGATCACCAGTTTATTGTGAGAATAAGATGAAAGCGCCTGAGCTAAAAATGGTGTACCAAAGTAAGAAATGCAAAGTGCAATTAACCAAGTTAACAACGAAAAAATTTCTTTTACAAAGCCACGAAAAAAGGCCACCGCAATAAAAAGAAATGAAAAGGAAATGAAGATTAAATCGAAGGTATTGTAGGTTTGTGACATATTAACGGAATTTTATTAAACGGAAAAATGGCAAATCTTTGATAAATTCCTGAGGAGTTTTCAGAGTGCCTTTTTCATTTATAAAAGTGTGGCTGACAATCTTTTTTATTTGCACTTTACGTTGTTCAAATTTCATCACTTTTTCGATTTCAGAATCAATAAAGTTTTTTGTTTTTGCAAGATTTTCAGAATCATCTTGGGTGAAAACTTTGAGACTGCGTAAAACTATTTTACTTAAAGTAAGTCTCTTAGTGTAAAAATTAAAATCAGTTGATTGGTCGTTGATTTCTTTCCAGATAAAATCGGAAATTTTATAGCAATTGCGCAGGCTTTGTAGTGCTGGTCTAATGCCCAATTCTGTTGTGATAAAATTCTTGGGATCGAGATAAAAATTAATCAATCTTTGCACAGCAATTTGGTTGCCTTTTTCAACTTCAAAACGGGCATAAAGCATCAAACGAATTTTATGGCGAATTTTTTGCGAATGAAAATCTGCTATTGCCGCAATTATCTCCGCTGCTTTTTTGTTGCCAGAATCAATGTAAAATTCAGCCACTTCCAAACAACCTTTTTCAAAAATTATGTCGGTAAAATTTTTCTGAATGCCATAATTCGTAACAGCATTCTCAAGCGTGGTTTTATTCCACCCGTCAAAAGTGCAGATTTTTAAAAATTCAGTGAGGATTTTTTCTTTAGTTTCGCTGGAATCAATAAGCACAAAAAAAGATTTTAGATTTAAGTTTTAGGATTTAACAATTCGAAAAATCATCTTAACCAGATTTATTAAACCTTAAATCATAAATCGTAAATCATAAATTCAAAAATGACCACCTCTTCAAAACTTCTTCCCGTACATAAAAGATTTGACGTTACATTCTCTCACGGTGAAGGAGTTTATTTATTTGATAATGACGGCAAAAAATATCTCGATTTTGGCGCTGGTATTGCCGTTAATGCGCTTGGTCATTGCCATCCCAACATGGTTGCCGCCATTAGCAATCAAGCTAAGAAATTGTGGCATGTATCTAACATTTACAACGTTGCCGAGTTAAATCGTTACGCCGATAAATTGGTTAACGCAACCTTTGCCGATTATGTTTTTTTCTGCAATTCCGGCGCTGAAAGTTTGGAATGCACAATCAAAATGATCCGTCGTTATTTTTATACTCAAGGACAACCGCAAAAATATCGTATCATAACTTTTACCGGTGCTTTTCATGGACGCACCATTGCTACAATTTCAGCTGCAGCCAAGAAAAAATATCTAGAAGGATTTGAACCAGCCCTGCCCGGCTTTGATAATGTGGAGTTTGGAAATATTGAAGCTGTCAGAAAAGCCATTGATGATAATACCGCCGCTATTTTGATTGAGCCAATTCAAGGCGAAGAAGGTATTCGAGTTTCTGATAAAAAATTTATCGCTGAATTAAGACAATTAGCCGACGAAAAAAATCTATTATTAGCTTTTGACGAGGTGCAATGCGGCATGGGAAGATTAGGACATCTTTTTGCTTACGACTATTATGGCGTAAAACCCGACATTATTGCCACCGCCAAAGCAATTGCTGGTGGCTTTCCTTTGGGCGCTTGTTTGGCCACAAAAGAAGCAGCAAGTGGCATGACTTTAGGAGTTCACGGCACCACATATGGCGGCAATCCATTGGCCATGGCAGTTGCTGAATCTGTTATTGATATTATGTTGTCCGACGGATTTTTAGAAAATACCAGAAAAGTTGGTGCTGAGCTGAAAAATGAGCTACAAGATTTAGCCCAAAAATTCCCGCATATAATTTCAGAAGTGCGCGGAGTTGGCTTGATGCTTGGAATTAAAATTAATGACCAAATCGAAAATACTGAATTAGTCAAACAGTTGCTTGCAAATGGATTGTTAGTGATACCAGCCGGAGAAAACGTCATCAGAATTATGCCACCGCTGATTATCACAACAGAGCATGTGCAAGAGGCAAAAGAGAAGATTCGGAAGGTTTTGGAAGCAACAATCCTTTTTTAAAGGTATTATTGTTAAAATACCCCATCAATCAACAATAATATTGTCCTCAAATTCTGCCCTATCTAAAAATGGGTACATGTCTTCCAAAGGTTTTGAAATAATTCTACCATCTGGAAGTTTTTCTGAAGAAAGTTTCGGCTGAAAAATATAGTCATGATCCAGCATCACTTCGCAAATAATTGCGCCATCTTTTTCCAAAATAGCGGCGATGTCATTTTCTAGATTATCGCTATTTTCTATTCTTGCCGAAGCTATTTCAAAAGCAGCGGCGATCTTCGCAAAGTCAGGTGTTGAAACCCCAGAATTTCCACTACAAGCCACCAATTTTTCACCGAAAAAATTTCTCTGAGTTTGTCTAATCGATGAATATCCATTATTGTTCAAAACAAAAGTTTTGATCGGCAAATTATAATGTTTGATGGTTTGAAATTCTTGCAAATTCATCATGATGCTGCCATCTCCGGCCAAACAAATTACTTCTTTTTTATCAGATGCTATAGAAGCACCAATTGCAGCCGGTAAATCATAACCCATTGAAGCATCTCCTGAATTCCAGAAAATTCTTTGATCTTTTTTTACCATTCCAGCTTGAAATAAAGCCACACAAGCCGTTCCATTAGCGGCCACCATAATTGATTTTTCCTTAAGTAGTTTGGTTAAAATCAAAATGAAATTATACGGATTTATGGCACCGCAATATTTTTTATATTCAGAGTTTTCTTGCGGCTCATATTTATTTTTTCTCACTCTTCCCCAATTCAACCATTCAGATTTATCTGAAATTTTAGAAGAATTTATTTTGTCATTTAACATTGGCAAAAAATCTTTTAGATCTGCGCAAACAGCAATATCAGCCTTCAAAGTTGGTTTTCTTAATTCTGCTTCGTCAATATCAACAACAATTTTTTTGGCTTTTCTGGCGAAAGATTCCCAGTTATAACTAACTTGTCTGATGTTGTTTCTGGTTCCCAAAAACAAAACCAAATCGGCATTTTGTAAAACAAAATTTCCGGCTCTTTGGCCAATGCTGCCAATTCTTCCCATGTAAAGCGGGTGATCTGAAGCAATCACGTCAAAACCGTTAAATGTGGTAAGAACAGGAATATTAAGTTTCGCAATTATTTGATAAAAAATCTTTTCAGTTTTTGAAATTCTAATGCCGTGCCCAGACACGATTACTGGTCTTTTAGCGTAATTTACAGCCGCGATTATTTCGGTAATTTTTTCTTCTAATAATTTTACATCCAACTCTTCTTCAACAAATTCATCACCAAGAAGTTGACCTTCATCAATCATCGCACCTTGAATATTTATCGGAATATCAATCCAAGTTGGCCCTGCTCTGCCTGTGGTTGCAAGGCGAATTGCTTTTTGAAGAATTTTTTTAATGTCTTTGGCATCTTTCACCATTTCAGCATATTTGGTAATTGGTTTTACCATAGCTATTATATCAACTTCTTGATCGCCAAGCTGGCGCAATTTTGTTCCTGCATAAGCATCCAAAGTGGTTTCGTATTTCACCTGACCAGAAATATAAAGCGCCGGAACTGAATCAGTCCATTGCCCAAAAACGCCGTTCAGCGCATTCACGCCACCAGGGCCAGTAGTAACATTGATGACTGCTAATTTCTGATTTAATCTGGCATAACCTTCAGCAGCAATAGCGCAAGCTTGTTCGTGATGGTTGCAAATATATTCTAATTTTTCATGTTTTCCCAAAGAATCATTCAAATGCATTGCACCACCACCAGAAATCATAAAAACATGGCGCACGCCAAATTTCACAAGCTCTTTAGCTATATATTCAGAAACCTTTATCATCTTAATATAAATTTTTGAAATTTTGCAAAGCTTGCAAGGCCTCGTCTTTAGATAGGTCAGCGATTCTTAAAAATTTATAATTGCTATTCATCATAATCAAAGCCAAACCTGAACCAGTATTTTTTTTATCATGGCTCATAGCTTCAGCAATTTTTTGGTGATCAAAATTAATTTTCGATAAATCAACTTTAAGAATAGGATTTAGAACTTTTTCTCGTAAGAATTTCTCAACTTCTTCTGATAATAATGATTTAGATTTTGCCACTAAATTTGCGATAATCATACCAAGCAAAACAGCCTGCCCGTGAGGCACTACAAAGTTTGTTGATGATTCAATGGCGTGTCCAAAACAATGTCCGTAATTCAAAATATTTCTTCTGCCTTCATCAAATTCATCTTCTTCAATAAAAGATTTTTTAATCTCTAAACATCTTTTTATGCTGCGCAGCAAAACTTCCTTTTCGAGTTTAAAAATTGCCGTAATATCATTTTGGAAATTTTTAGAATCAGATTCTCCGCCAATCAAATGAAGCTTCGCCATCTCACCAACTCCACTAGCAAAATCTTCGATTTTCTGAGTTTCTAAAAACCCTGGGTAAATATAGACTTCTGACGGCGGAAAAAATGTGCCAACCAAATTTTTATATTTTTTATAATTTAGTGAAGTTTTAGCTCCAATACAGCTGTCATCTTGGGCTAATAAAGTTGATGGAATAAAAATCCATTTCACACCGCGATATAAAGTTGAAGCAACAAAACCACTAACATCTTGTAAAATTCCACCACCAATTGAAATCAAAACCAGATTTTTTTTAGGAGAAAGTTTTATAATTTCATCATAAAGAATTTGTACAGTTTCAAGATTTTTTCTATCTTCATCAACTTCCAATATTATTTTTTCAACATCTTTCAAAGCAGCTAAAGACGTATCTTTGTGAAGATCCCATAAATTTTTATCAATCACAAAAAGTGAATTTTTTATCTGAAGCAAATCAGCTAAAAATTCCGTATCAGACACAAAATGTGCTTTATAATTTTTTAATTTAGATTTGATTTCCAATTCACCGCTAAGTGATTTTTTTATTGGCACGTAAAACCCCCATCGATGAAAATTGTTTGTCCTGTAATGTAAGTATTTTTTTCTGAAACCAAGAAATAAACCAGCTCAGCTATTTCTGAAGCTTGTGCCAATCTTTTGGCCGGTATATTTGATTCGATAATTTTTAGCTGGTCAGGAGTGTTATTTTTTCTAGTCAAATCGGTATCAACAAAACCAGGTGCAACTGCATTTACCAAAATATTATGAGCTGCTAATTCAACCGCAGCTGATCTGGTCAAACCATTAATGGCAGATTTTGTAGATGCGTAAACACTTCTTCCTGGCTTTGAAACTTGGCTCCAAATTGAGCTGATATTAACGATTTTTCCGTAACCACGTTTAATCATACCCTGAGACAATTTTTGAATCAGCATTGTCGGCGCAACTAAATTGATTTGCAGCGCATCTTTAAGGCTAGAATCGACAATTTGCGAGATATTTTCGATGATATTAATTCCGGCATTATTAACCAGAATATCAATTTCAAGATGGGAATTTTTTTCTAAAAATTTCTTGATTGATTCTTCAGATGAAAGATCAAGCTCTAGTCTGGAAGGTGTTAAAACTTCCAAACCATTTTTTTGCAATAGTTCCGCAATAACTTTACCGATACCGCGCGAACCACCAGTTATAAGAGCCGTTCTTTTTATCATTCAACGATGCCTCCGGCATCAGCAATCAATTTTTTGTAACGAGCTTCAAGCATGGTTAGTCTTTGCTCGTCTTCTTTGTGAATTGCGCCGTAGAAATCTCTTTTGTTTTTTAACCACATTAATTCAAAACCAACTGCTTTCAAAATTGCTTTATCTGCACCTTCTTCTAGAGCACCAGGGCATTGAAAAATTACTTTTCTGGTTTCATAACGATCAATTGTACCTTCTGGTAAATTTCTAAAAAATGGTAGAGATTCAGCAGAAACAGCGCCGCCAATAAGATGTTCAAGACCAAGTTTTTTAGCTTTGATACCGATGTTTTTTGCAATTTCAAAAAGCTCGGGAGAAGTTACACTTTCTCTTGATAATCCCATAGAACCAGTCATATCAACTCTTCCCAAAACTATTCCATCAAGATCGCCAATTTCAGGCAATTCCAACATTGCGTCTAAATTATTGTAACCAGTGATAGTTTCGATATTCACAAAGAATGAAACTTCTTCACGTTCTTCCGGAGAAAAAACTAATTTGGTTGCAGCTAAATATTTTTTCAAAGCATATGGCGTTTCAACCATTGGTGCTACGATTTTATTCACACCAATAACTCTTGCTTCATACATATCTTTTATCGCTTCACAGCCGCCGATTTTAATAGTTAAATCAAGGCCAGCTTTTGAAACAACTTCTTTCAATCTCATCGCTTCTTCTAACCTAGTTCCTTCGGCTTCAAATTCTGCCTTAACACCAACAACGTGATGATTTTCTCTAAGATCTTGCAAGATCAAGACCATCTTTTTTTCTAAATTATTCATACTTTTTACTTA
>CAZICL010000003.1:0-145791 GCA_964537735.1 uncultured Rhizobium sp.
CTGTTTTAGAGAATCTAGAAAAAATTAGTGCGGGAGTTGCTCAAGTCAGGAAAAGTCCGAATTGATAGGTTCGTTTTTTGGGCATATTTTGGTGTTGGTTGTGAAGGAATAATTACCTTAAATTTTAAGCGCTAAATTATAGATATCCTTTTTGTTTAAATCGTAAATTTCTGCTAAATTTTGTGATAATTCCTTAATGCTAAATCCAGCTTGCAAAGCCTTTTTGATCTCATCTCGCAACTCCTCTTCAGTTAAACTTTTTTGATCGCGCGCTTGTTTTTCAATAATCACAACAAATTCACCGCGTAATTTTTGCGGATTACTTTTAAAAAATTCCTGCAAATTTTTTGCATCATCAGACAATATTTCCTCGTGAATTTTTGTAAGTTCACGAGCAAGGGCTATTTGTCGATTTCCCAGATTTTCTTCAATTGCTGCCAAACTATCCATCACGCGATTTGCAGCTTCAAAAAACACCGCAGTAAAATTTTTGGGCAGTGATTTTAATAAATTTGTCCGCTGAATTTTCGTTGTCGGTAAGAATCCTAAAAACAAGAAATTGTCACAGGCTAAACCAGAAGCACAGAGAGCAGAAGTAACAGCTGAAGGACCAGGAAGGGGAATTATTTTTTGAGTATATTGGCGTAAATATTGGATTAATTTATATCCTGGATCAGAAATTAAAGGAGTTCCAGCATCAGAGACCAGAGCTAAACTTTTACCCTGAATTAAAAAATTCAAAATTTTTTCACGCACTTCTAAACCAGAATGATCGTTGTAAATAATAAATTTTTTTTCAGCGATTTGATAATGCTTTAATAATTTGGAAGTTACTCTGCTATCTTCACAAATAATGTAATCAACATCACGCAAAGTCTCAAGTGCCCGCAAAGTGATGTCACGCAAATTACCAATCGGTGTCGCCACCACATAAAGTGCATTTTCAATTTTTTTTATAGGTAATTCTTGGAAAAAATCTTGCATATTTTTGGTTTTTAAAAAAAGTTTAGATTCAGCTTTCAAAGCCTTCATAATCAATGATTAAGCATCATGCATAATTTTAAGAAATCAGTACTGTTTTTAGTTCTAGCCGTTTTCTCCTGTAAACTTCCTGAAAAATCCCCCTCCCCCTATGATCAAAAACATCCTTCTGAAATAGTTAGCGATCAGGAAATCTCTGAACCTAAAGCTAGTTATGATTTTTTAGAATCACGTGATTTATCAACTCCCAAATCGCGTAAAGAAAAAACCAAGGTTGCTTTATTTTTACCATTTTCCGGCAAAAATAAAGAATTGGGTTGGCATCTATATAACTCCGCTATTTTGTCGTTGTTCGATAATGATTTAAATAACAATATTGAACTGGTCTTGATTGACAGCAAAGACACTCCGCAAGAAGCAGCCAAATCTTTTAAAGAAATTGTTAAACAAAATATCAAAATTGTTATTGGTCCAGTTTTCAGTCAGTCAGTTGAAGCCATTGAGAACGACGTCAAAAATAATAATATCGTAGCAATTTCACTTTCTAATAATCCAAAACTTGTCGGCAAAACCAGCGATAAAGGTGGAGTTTTCTTGGCCGGTCTTATGCCAGAAGCGCAAGTTGAGAAGCTTGTTAGCTATGCCATCAGTCAAAATAAAAAGAGCTTCTCCATAATCGCACCTAACAATCAATATGGTTTGATTATGACTGATTTGATCAAAAAATTTGCCAAAGCCAAAGATGGCACTTTCATTACTTCTGAATTTTACAATTCTAACAGCAAAGATTTTAGCGACATTGCCAAACGTGTTACTAAAGCATTCAAAGTGCCAGCACGTTTAGCTGAAGGCGGTGGTAATAAACTGCAAAAAAACTCTGTGGTTAAAGATTCAGATCGTATTTACGCAAAAATAATTTTTATTCCAGAATCTGGAAAAACCTTATCTCGAATTGTTGAAGAAATTAATGTTCAAAATGAAGATGAACGCGACTTTCAATTGGTTGGCAGCAGCCAATGGGATGACATTACAACTTTAGCAGATCGCAATTTAATTGGGTCTTGGTTCGTAGCGCCGGAAAATGACAAATTCCGCACTTTTGAAAAATCTTACTATCAAAATTTCGATCGATTTCCACCAAGAATTTCTGCAATAATTTATGATTCAGTTGCTGTAGTTGCTGATTTGGCAGAAAAAAAGAAAGATTCCAGCCTTGAGATGTCTGACTTTACAACCTACAGCGTGTGGCCAAAGAATGGCTTTCAAGGAATTGATGGCTTATTCAGATTTTTACCAAATGGTTTGGTACAAAGAAATCTGGCAATGTTGCAAGTTAATCCAAACCGCTTCGAAACAATCGATAAGCCAGTAGAGAAGTTTTTGCGCTATTAACAATACCAAAGCAAACCTTATTCAAGTTTCACGTAGCTTTGTTATATCTGTTAAGTCAGAGAATCTAAAGGCCAACGCGCCTTTGGTTTAAAGTCCATCTTATCAGTTAAGCCTAGCTTCATCCTTTCAACTCCAGCCCAGGCAATCATCACCGCGTTATCAGTACATAGTTTTAGCGGTGGAGTTACCACTTCTAAACCATGCTTTTGTGCCCAACTTTGTAATTTAGAAAAAATATAACGATTAGCTGCAACACCACCGGCAATAACTATGTTGCTGACTTTGCTCAGCTCAAAAGCAAAAACTGCATCCTTTTTTAAATTTTCCAAACGATCAATTATAATCTCTGCAACCACATGCTGAAAAGATGCGCAAATATCCATCCGATCCTGATTAGAAATTTTTTGCGGAGTTGTAAAATGTGAAAACTCTTCTGCAGTGAGTTTTTCAATCTCACGGCGCACTGCTGTTTTCAAACCGGAAAAAGAAAAATTGTGCAGTTGATCTTTATTGCCTAGTAACGGACGCGAAAATTTAAAACGTTTTTCATCTCCCAGCACTGCCAATTTTTCAACTTCTGGTCCGCCGGGGTAAGGTAATCCCAACATTTGCGCCACTTTATCAAAAGCCTCTCCAAGTGCATCATCAATTGTCTCGCCCAGCTTCTTATAATCAGCAACACCGCCAGCCAACAAAATTTGGCAATGTCCCCCCGACAGTAAAAGTAGCAAAAACGGAAATTCAATATCATTGGTAAGACGAGCTGTTAAAGCATGACCTTCCAAATGATTTACTGCGATTAAAGGCTTTTGGTAAACTGCAGCTAAAGTTTTTGCCGCCATCAAACCAACAATCACACCACCGATTAAACCAGGTCCGGCAGTGGCTGCAAAGGCATCAATATCTTTAAAATCTAGTTTGGCTTTTTCTAACGCTTGCAGAATTAACTGATCTAAAATTTCAACATGACCACGCGCTGCCACTTCCGGCACAACTCCACCATATTTTTGATGAATGGCAATTTGTGAATTTAAAACCTGAGCTAAAATATTTTTGCCATCATCAACAATAGCAACAGCTGTCTCATCACAAGATGTTTCAATTCCAAGAATTTTCATGAATTATACCGATCACCCAAATTTTAATATTGATGATTTACATCCAAATTACCAAAACGCGTAAACTCGGCATCAAAATATAAGTGCACGTTACCAACCGGGCCATTACGCTGTTTGGCGATGATCACTTCTGAAACATGACGCAACTCGTTCATTTTATGTTGCCATTGTTCGAATTTTTCACGCTCAGATTCCGGTGGTTTTTTTCTTTCGTGGTAATAACTCTCGCGATAGATGAATGTAACCACATCGGCATCTTGCTCAATTGAACCTGATTCACGCAAATCAGAAAGTTGCGGACGTTTATCATCACGGCTTTCAACCGCACGCGACAATTGCGACAAGGCGATTACCGGAATATTAAATTCTTTGGCGATAGCTTTTAAACCTTGAGTGATTTCAGAAACTTCCTGAACACGTCCTTCATTTGAGCGCGTGGAAGATCCGCGAATAAGTTGTAAATAATCAATCAGCAAAAAAGCTAGATTATGTTTACGCACCAAACGACGCGCACGAGTGCGAATGGCCGAGATTGAAAGAGCCGGAGTGTCATCAATAAAAAAAGGTAATTTAGAAATCTCAGCCGAACGTGTGGCGATTGCTTCCCATTCCATATCATTGAGTTGACCGGTACGGAATTTCGTTGCGTTAATACTGCTTTCCATGGAGAGAATACGGGCTGAGAGCTGATCAGCCGACATTTCCAGCGAAAAAAATCCTACTGCTTTTTTGTCTTTAGGATCAGAAATATTTTGGTTTAAAAATTTGCAGGCATTGACTGCAACGTTAATTGCAAGTGCTGTTTTACCCATTGACGGACGTCCAGCGAGAATTATCAGATCTGATTGCTGCATGCCGGAGAGAATTTTATCAAGATCTGCAAGTCCGGTTGAAACACCACTAATATGACTGTCGCGCTGTCTGGCGATTAATGTTTTATCAAGAGTTTCTTTAAGCGATGCCGAAATATTGCGGAAATCACTTTTGCCGCTGCCATGTTCGGAAAGCTTAAATAGCTCAGCTTCAGCCTTTTCAATTTGCTCAACTGCCGAAGTTTTTTCCTCAGCTTTGTAAACACGATTAACAATATCTTCGCCGACCATTGAAAGAGCGCGCTTTAAAGCTAAATCGTGAATTAAACGTCCATAATCAGCAATATCGATAATTGCCGAAGCGGAAGCTAAAAGAGTTGAGAGATAAAGTGCGCCGCCGGCTGCTTTAACCGCACTATCTGATTCAAAAAACTGTTTAAGCGTAACTTGATTGGCGATGATATTAACCTTCTCAACATTGTGCAAAACTTGAGCATAAATGCGAGAATGAGCCGGTTCGTAAAAATGCTCCTCACGTAAAAATTCCGATACCCGGTTTAAATATTCATTATTCAAAATAATCGTGCCAAGCACAGCTTGTTCTGCTTCGATGTTAAATAGCTCCTTGCGAGCTTCACTTTCTGTCATTGTTTTACTTTTTAAAATTTAGTTTGGCTGCATTGCTGTAGAAATTATCAGAACCACAAATGTTAAATGACAAATTGCCTCATTTCAACCATTTAGAAAGTTATAATGAGACTGTCGCATAACTTTACGTTAAATGTTTTTTTTCTAACTTACGTGCCAAAGTACGACGGTGAATTCCTAAAAAACGTGCTGCTTTTGAAATGTTAAAACCACATTCCATCAAGGCTTTGTGGATATATTCCCACTCGATATTTTTTAACGAAGTTTTTTTAGTGACTATTTTTTCTTCCACCTGATCGTTAAAAGCAGCAATGATGGTATCAATATTTGCCGGCTTGGCCAAGTAGTAACAAGCGCCAAGTTTTATCGCTTCAATAGTTGTGGTAATGCTGGCATAGCCGGTAAGCATAACGATTTTTATATTTTTATCAAACTGATGCAAAGCCTTGATACAAGACAATCCAGACTCTCCTGACATTTTTAAATCTATTACCGCGAAATGCGGATGAAATTTTTTCAAAGATTCTATTGCTTCTTGCACATTATTAACTGCTCTCGTCTCAAATTCACGGCGCAAAAAAGCGCGTTCTAAACTGCTGGCAAAATCTCTGTCATCGTCAACTATCAAAACTGTTTTCATTTTAAATCATTTTTATTGGCCTTCTCTAAACGCTCACTTCCAGAAAGTGACAATATGCTTGAAACCGCTTCTTTGCAGCGCTCAAGCTGCGATTCAATTAACTCCAAATCCTGCTGCAAATCAGCAGGCATATTTTTCAAATTAAATTTTCTCCAATCCGCAAGCACTACCGAAATAGTATTTAGTGGCGTTCCCAAATCATGTGCCGCAGCAGTTGCTAACATTGCTGAGCGCATAAATTCTTGCTGGCGACGCAAATTTCTGGCCATACGGGTAATAAAAATCAGCAGTAAAAATGCCGCGATAACATAGCTGATCAACATGCCATGCAGATGTAAATCGAAGAAATTTTCTTCAGAAAAATTCAGATCTATAAAATTAAAACTAAGCCAAACATAACAAGCTGTTGTCAAACAAGCGATCGCCCAGGCATAAAAAGCACGCAATAAAATTGCCGCAATAATCACCTGCAACAAGAAAAGAGAAATAAATGGATTAAAAATTCCGCCGCTAAAATAAAGCTGCAAAGTCAATGCTGACACATCTAAAATCAGTTCAAAAAATAGTGATTTATTAGTGATATTTTTTTGGTATTGATAGCGGTAAAAACTAAGCAAATTGAAAAATGCCAATAGCGAAACCACATCAAACATCTGCTGTTTTGGCAATTGCAGTGCCAAAAATTTTTCTGCACAAATAATCGTCGCAATCTGTCCGAATATAGCAAAAAGACGCAATAATATTAGCTGTAGCAGGTTTTGACGGTTAGCGTCGTAAGAAGTAAAGTTTTTCATATTTTTATAATTAAACGCCACTCAGCAAAAAATGACACTTGGACAAATTGTCCCAATCTTAAAAAAAATTTTGCGACAACAAATAAGGATTTTTAGAAAGCGCCAGAAATTTATTAACTGTTTTTCTCAAGAGCTAAATGAAAAAACTTTCTCTACTTTTAGTTGCGCTATTTTTATTTTCCGCCTCAACAAACAAAGATGCCAAAGCTTGTGCCTGTGGTTGTGGTGTATTTAATGTTGCCACCAGTGCACTAATTCCCAATTGCCAAGGTGGCATAGCATTTTTGCAATATGACTACATGGATCAGTCGCAAAATTGGAGCAAAACCAAAGATTCCAACGGCCATAATCACGATAAACGCATTAATACTCAAACCACCACCGCCGGTATGCAATATATGTTTAACCGCGACTGGGGCGCTGCCATCCGAGTTCCCTACATGACACGTTACGTCAAAACCCAACCTCATCACAGCGGCATGAGCTATACAAGACACAGCGCCATTGGCGACATTATAGTTAATGGAATTTATTCGGGATTTTTTTCTGATATGTCCACCGGCATAACTTTTGGTTTAAAACTTCCTACCGGCCCAACTAACGCCAAAACTTTTGAGCGTAATACACAGATTGGCACTGGCAGCACCAACAGCATTTTGGGATTTTATCACATGGGAAGTTTTGGCCTTGAAAGCAAGTTCGGCTATTTTTTACAAAGCTCATGGGATCGACCTTTTATAACGCATCAAGGCTATACTCCGGGCTATGAAGTTGCCTCAGCGATCGGGACTTACTATAACGCAGGAGAATTTGGAATCGCCAAAAAAGTGACACCGATTATACAATTTACCAACGCCAAAAAAGGCCAAGATAGTGGTTGGGCTGACCCTTCACATAATCCAAATAGCGGTTATAATTTTGTTTATTTTGCGCCCGGAATTGAGGTGACAATAAATGATTTCAAACTTTACGCCGATATTCAATTTCCAGTTTATCGTAACGTTAACGGCAACCAACTTGTGCCGCAAAATCTTTATAAAGTGATTATTGGTTATAATTTTTAGGTCTTTTTCTTATCAAAATTATCTGTTTAAAACAGTACTGGAATGTCCAACTCTTTTCGGACAGTGGTTGATATCCTTAACATAACCATCAATTCACTTGTTAGATTCCTGAATCTTTTGCCGGATCATTTCAAAAGATAATTCTGAATTTTTTACTGAATTGCTGATTTTTTGCTTTCTGCCATCTTTGAAAGTGAAGAGGAATATTTTGTAGATGTCCTTGGTGTATTCTAGTGAGGAAAGATCGGAGTATTTGAATTCGTGAGTTTTTTTATTGAAGAGATGAAATTATCAACACTTTCGTAAAATCCAAAATTCAATTTGCATTTGGATTTGACCCCATTTTCCTAATTATTTTGCCCATAATCATTTTTGTTAGTATCTAAATTAGTTTGTTAACTGCTAGTATCTCATGGCATTATAAGAAAAAAAACGAATGTTCCTAGAATTACACCAACACCAAAAGCTGTAAATAAAATAGCAGGTAGCTTTTGTTTTTTGTAAAAAAGAAAGAATGAGATTGGGCCAAGTAAAAATAAGTAAAACAGATATACTATAATTGGTCCACAACAGAATGCATGGTAGCAGGATTTATCAAATATATCATAGTCTACTAATCCAAAAATATCGCATGGCTTACCAATGATCGAACCCAATCTATCTTGAGAAAAAATAAAATCGAAAATCGGATCAGATGAATATAATCTTTACCAAATGTGGAAAGCATCGTAAATATTATTTCCGGTATCTCGACTTTTTTTTAGGCAGTTTACTACTAAATAATTTCTAATTTTTTCTTACCTTTATTACCATGAATACTCACCCATAATCCTTGCGGGAAAGGAGCACATCCAACTATCACCATTATGAAAGCTTTTAATTCATGCTGAGATTTTATGTACTTATCTTTCATGCTAAAATTATCTTGATCTGATGGAGAAGGAATTTCTTGAGGGTGAGTGTGCCAATCTCCAATGTAATGTAATCCTTGGCTAAAAAACTGATCGATATCTTGCTGAGATTTTTTTCTTAGCGGCCAGAAAAAAAATTTCTTTCGATGATCTTCTTTATATGGTCCGGTGGCCATTTTAACCAATATTTCTTCTGCTGTAAAAGTAGCAAATAATTGACCTCCTCCTTCAAGATCTTCCGGTGATAATTGTTTAAACTTCTGAAAATGTTCTAGTACTGGAGCTTCAAAAGTTAACTTCTGAAAATGTTGCCCGATGCTGTAGGTCAGTGTTGTGGTTTGCATAAAGGGCAATTTTTATTTACTGGCATTTCTTCACAAAAAATCCTGCTGCCGGCGCAGTTCTGGATTTCAATTTTTTCATTCCAAGCTTTGTTTAGAGCAAGGTCTCGCTCCTTGATTTTATTAAGATCTCCAACCCAAGTTTTATTTGTACTTACATCAACTTTACCGGATAAATAATCTATGGCCAATTCTGTAGCCATCGTTTGTGTAAATGACATTTCAATTGCTCCGTATGGGCTAGAAGCTCCTCCGCAAGCTGTATCCGTGGTTTTAATAGGTTGATTTGGATTTGGTTCAATTACGCGGTTTATGAATTTAAGATCTTCATCGATTACGCACTGAAAACAGGACCCAAGACGATTTATTAATATCGCCTGACCGGCAAGAGCATAAGGTTCTAACCAGGTAAATAACACTGATGGGAATGATCTGAAGTTGAGCTTAAATAGTTTATTTAAGTGATCGTCTGAAGACCATTCAGCGGTAGCAGAAATTATTAGGTCGCAAGTTGCTATATCTCGAAACTCTTGATCTGACAAATCCTGCCATCTTGTTTTATAGGCACTTATTTCGCTGAAGGGAAAATGGTTTCTAAGTTTATTGGCAAGGCTCAAGGCTTTATTTTCCTTGGTTTGTAAGGCTCCAAGACTATGTCTCGCAATATTTTCCCATCCTAAAGTATCGTGATCGATGAGAATCAATTTGCTGATTCCTGCTTTTGTGAGGAGTTCAGCTATACCTGAACCAAGAGATCCGCAGCCTATAATGCAAATTTTTTTATCCTTTAGAACAATTGATGCTTCTGTTCCTCCTCTTTTGTAAAGCCATTCTGAATTGATGCGTGAAGAATTCCGTCTCTCAATTTTTGAATCTGTGGTTAGATACCATTTCAGTTGATCCTCTTTTTTCAAGGTGTGATAAGGGTTCTCTTTTATTTGAAGTCTGCGATTTGTTATAGTAGGTCGGCGCTCTACCATAATTTCTAGAATCGCTATTCCGGTAGCGCCGGTATCAACCAAAAATAAAATTGGAAATTTCTTAGGATCTTGTTCCGGAACACAGTCAATCAACCAATTTAATATTTCTGGTCGGCTGAATGAAGAGTGGTTATTGATGAAATCAATTAATCCAGCGCCACTCACTGGATAGTCAGCTGGCAAAGGTGTTTTTTCTAGAACGAACATTACTGTTTTGCTGGGCTTCGATAAATCAGATAAAGAAAGACCGGAATTATTAAACCAATTCCGGCCTTTCTTTTCACTTTCAAAAAAAATGCGGATCTGATTCGAATTTGTACGGCCAGAAAAATAATAAATTGTTTTTGTTTCCTTGGGTTCGACATCACATAGAGATGTGAAAACAGGAGAGTTTGGCCAGTACGATCTGATCTCTTCTACAAACTCATGTTTAGTTTTGCCGCTAGTTCCTTCTTCGATTAATTCTTCGGCGCGGGTTATTAGCGCTTGAAGCAGATCAATTTGATCTGAAGGAGTGTGAAAAATTCTCGCGTCATCTTGCATCAAGCAGAGTTTGCCGTTTTCCTCTACATGAGGCCATTCACGAAATTTACTTTTATCGTCCAGAAAAAAAGCGGGAGCTACGAATGGCGCTTCTTTACTAAGACAAATAATTGTTTCAACTCGCGAGTCATGCAGAACGGTTCTCCAAGCTGCAAAAATTTTAGGATATTGTGACAATTCATTTTGTTTTAGCCTTGTGGCACTAACATCACGTTCTTTTAGAAGCTTATCGTATGCAGCGACTATGACACTTGGGTTTGTCAGGCTTATTTTCATGGTAATTAACCTTTACGATCATCTCCTCCGAGTATTACTGCCCTTCTTGGTGGAGTAGCTGCAATTAATGATGAACTCAAAGAAGCAGTTAGAGATTTTTCTAATTCTACATCAAAAAACTCACTGTTGTTGAAGCAATTACCCCATGCCTTCATTGCCATTTCTTCATTACATCCATTATCAAAAAGGATTTTTAGTGTAGCAAGATCACCTGCCAATCTAGATTTCATGTTTATTAGCTCGATCTGATTAGAAATAATCTGATCTTTTATAACGGGACTGTAGACCTTAAAACCATCATCTGCGCTTAATTTATTGTGGATCAAACCCATTATTTCATAGAAGGCTTCATCTAGCCGCTCAAAGGTTCCGCCATTTTCTCGGAACGCGTCACATACTAGCTTTGTTATCACAAAGCCACTAGGCATCTTAAAAGCTCCTCCCGAACGATCTTCGCAAGTTTTTGCCCATTTCTTCATTAATCTTACCGTATGTCTAACTTGTGCTCCATCATCATAACTTGAGACTTCTGACTTGAACCATTTAGTGACAGCCTGCGGATCTGAAGGTTTCCAAGTGTAATTTGCAGCAATTTCGTAACTTCCATCTTTTAAGATTCTATAAACCGGCACATCAATATGAGGGCCATCTGCGTAGTAAATTCTAACGCACTTACCATTGTGAATTTCTGGAACTTTTTTTAGATTCGGAATTTTAATAGCCACTTTCAGCATCATATTTTGTGCTTCGCTAGGAGTCATTATTGTGCCATTATCATTTAATAAATTGGCTTCGGTGAAAGCTACTCCCACATCAACATCATAGCTGTTATCGTCCGTTCTGATTAAGGTTCTCATAGCGTAAGACCCCTGCTCCAGAAATTGTGGTGATTTATGTCCTAAATGATATTGAACTTTTTCTTCCATTCGAGATTTCATTCCTCCTAATCTTTCTCTATCAGGTTTCTCTGGGAGTTTTGCTTCATTTTTATGGTAGTCTTGTACTGCTGTATTGCAATTGTGCATGGTTTCTCCGATTAATTATTGTTTTGAGAATATTAGTTTTAAGTGCTGTAAGTCGCTATCACACTGATAAAAAAGACTATGAATATTTTCTGCATCAGCATTTGCTGCTTCTAAAAGAATTCTTATTGCTCTTGGATTAGCCCTGTCCAACTTCACTGCCTCATGGTATTCAACGCTTTTGTGAATCTCTGGCAATCGGATAATATCAATGGTTCTTTCAGGGGAGGATAAAGCTTTTTTAAGAAGATTAGCGGTAAAATTGAATCCGATGGATTGTGAATCGATGGCACTTTCAACAATAGTTGATCCAAATCCCCAATCTGCGGCGGATAAATTTTGTTTATCACCTAAATTTCCACTCGGAGTCGATGCAGTTCCAATCGATAAAATTACTATATTTTGATTTGGTTTTGCTAAGATAAGAGCTTCAGTCAAGGCAATTAACACTGGGTTATTGGCCCACAATCCACCATCAACAAATAATCTATCGGATGTTGAACCAGACCAATTCTTTATTTTTGCTGCTGGAAAAAAAATTGGTGCCGCCGAAGTTGCCAGGCAAGCATCCACTAACGATACATTGTTATCTCTGGTTTTTCCTGGATTGTGAGGAGTTTTAAGGACTACAGGATGGTTGTTTGCTAGATTAACGGTTGGAAGGCATAGAGCGATTTTTTCCTTCTCGTAAACTTCAGCGATAGTTGTATCACCAAAAACTTCCTTCAAAGCATCAGCTAATTTATCTTGATTGCAGCTAGGAGTTCTGCGTAAAGCCCAAAATAATGTTCCTAGCTTTGAAGTGGGCTTAGGGCGCGAGAATATTGATTCTCCCTTTTGTTTATAGAAATCTACTATTTGTGACAAAGGAACGCTTTTAGCTAGGCTGCAAGCCAATATCCCGCCAGTACTAGTGCCAGCGATCAGAGAAAATTTGGATCCAATATCTATTTCTTTTTCCGTGAAAAGTGTAGATAATCTTTGTAGTAAAGCGGCTGTATATAAGCCTCTAAATCCGCCGCCATCTAGGGAGAGAGCAACAAATGGCTTTTCGTGGTTCATGATCTTTTAAGATTGATTGCAAAAGTAATCATCTATGAATTACCTAGGCTTTTTTCAAGGTAAGATTCCACCTAAATCTTCTTATTAGAAAATTATTTCTTCTTCAGTATTTACCTTCCTTGAAAACTCTAGCTCATGTAGAAATTCAATGCAGTTAAGAATATTTTTAAATATTAGATGACTTTCTGGGTAATTGAGAATTTGGTTGTCGTGAGCTAGGCTCTTGTTGTTGCGTACATGATTGAACGATTCCAACACTGAAATTGATGATTTTAAAATTCTCAGCGTCATTTCTGACTCGATTAACTTATGTAATTCTAAATGCTTAACATACTCTCCAAAGATACTGTGTAGAGCCTTGTCCTGATTAGCGTCAATCTTGTATTTTGCGCACAGATAACGAACATATTTGACCACAAAAGTGTGCAATCTATCCAAGCCGGCTTGAAATTTTTTTTGTCTTAATGCTTCTTCGATTTCTTTTAACAGAATGATAATTGTTTCCTTCTTTTCATAGTCTTCAATTAGAGCTTCCCTGAATATAGCCACCTCTCCAATACCACTGGTATTTTTTAACTGCTTACAAAGATTTTGTATTTTTTCTTCCTGAATGGAATCCTTCTCTACATCTTGAAACCATTGACGACAATGATCCTTTTTATGTTTGTATAAATCTTCTATCAATTTAGCCGCGATATAATTGGGTTCTACCTTTAGGAAGTATATCAACTTCTTACCTTTGGAATCGCCACCGGTGTTATATTTCTGATCGTAAATATTGATTCCAACACTATCGAAAACAAACATTTCGAAGCTGCTGTTGCTAAAATCCAGCACACAACCTGAATTTATGAAGCATTTCGAAATTAGAATATTATCCGAGTAGGAAATATCAGCCATACTAGCGAATTAATTTAACTTTAATATTTATGTCTAAATCTTTCCAAACTTTATCCGCCGTTAATGCTGGAAGATTCTGATGTTTTGCTAATGCGAGGCAAGCTCTATCACCAAGGGAAAGTCCGTACTTTTTAGTAGTAGAGTCAAATGAAGCAGCGAGAATAGCCTGTTCGGTATCGAATTCGACTATATTAGAAAAGGTATTTCTTATTAGCTTTAACCCATCCGCCCTTTCCTTTTCTGTCTTGAATAATTCGCGATTCATCACGGTTATTACCTCAGAAAAATTCACGCTCGAAATAACTGCGTTACCGATGTATTTCTCTACAACTTCGAAGCCTTCTTCTCTGTTAATCAGAGCTATTACGGCTGAAGTATCAATTACAATTTTATTGTGCATATTAAATTTCTTCTTTGCGTCTCATCTCAATCAATGTTTCAACTAAATTTGTCTTATGTTTTTTGGCCACAAGATCCTGAAGTTTTTGCAGAGACTGTTTTGGACTATGTACTATTATGTCATTATCAGGTGACACGCTTAAAATAAGTTCGTCACCTGCTTTTATATTTAACTGTTTTCTGAATATGACAGGCAGTACAATTCTGCCATTATCACTAACAGTTACATTTTGTTCTTTCATATAATGGTCGAGTTTTGTTACATTAATAAAATAATGTCATTTGTAATTTAGTGACATTTTTAATTAAAAGTCAATACTTATACCCTCCCCTTTATATAGAAGATTTTTAGTGGCCGCATCTTTTCCGATATATCTCAAAACATTCAGGAACCGCCCCATTGCTAGCAAAGTATTTGGCGCTAGATCATTTCTGACATTCTTAAAATGGATCGTATTTTTAGAATTCTTAGTCATAGATTTGCCGTGCGTCTAATAGAAATTTTGCGCCGGAACTTGATTTTACTGAGATGAATTTAGAGACAGTATAGTGCTAATATTTTTCGGGATGAAATTGTTGCGGTGGCCGTGCATTGCTTTTGGTAAAAATCGTCGATTTGATAATCTGATTCATTTGCTCCTTTGAAATTTGTAGCGGCGTTTTCATAACATACCATTTTACACCTTCTAGACATGGCGGAGTTGTGAAAGATCCGTCATAAAAAAACATTTTATCATCTTCTTTAATAATTTTTGCGAAGTCGATTTTACCGAAGTCAGACTTATTTTGTAGTACTTCAAGCATTTGTTCAAAAGATGGATTATCTTTTCCGACTTCCAAAAATAATGCCACCACTAACCATTGCTCATCATTGCTTTTGTGGAAAATCTGCAACTCAAGAGAATGTTGTTCGCCCTTAACTAAATGCTCACTTGGATGGTGAAACTCAAAATGTCTGACCAAGTATTTTTTATTGCCACGCATTACAAAATCGCGACTGTCAAATTCGATTTGCAAATTATGACTGGCCTTCTGCTTCTCAACAGCAGAGTCACTGTAAGAAAATTTTAAGTTATTAGCCAAAAATTCTTCATCAATATCAATTGGTGATTGGTTGTAGCCAATTTTGCAAAATTTATAATCTTCTTTTAAATCGCCCCAATATTGCGGCCCAGCTTTTCCCTCATAGCTCCAATTGAAGGCACATGATGACAGAAACAACAAAACACAAAATATCGAGATTATTTTCATAAAGAATTTTTCCAGATTTTTAATTGATCCAAAGCCCTTTGGCTGTAGGCATCTTTGCGATCGGATTTTTTAGTTTTTTCCGCCAGATTTTCAAATAACCCGAAATTCACATTCATCGGCTGAAAGTCAAGACCCTGATGTCCCAAAGTGATGTGATTTAAAAGAGCGCCAATCGCAGTCGTTGCTGTTGGTGTGGTTAATGCAAAATCTTTGGCAATAAAAATTCCGGCAAGCAAACCCATGGCTGCTGATTCAACATAACCTTCAACGCCGGTTACCTGGCCAGCAAATAAAATATTGGGCGATTTTTTGTAGCGCAAAAACGCGTCGAGCAATTTCGGAGAATTAATAAAACAATTACGATGGATGCCGCCAAAACGTGCAAATTCAGCGTTTTCAAGACCGGGAATTTTTCTAAAGATTCTTTGCTGCTCACCATATTTCATTTTGGTTTGAAAGCCGACAATGTTGTAAAGCGTACCAATTTTATTGTCTTGGCGCAGCTGAACCACGGCGTAAGCCTTCTCCGGACGATCTTTATTTTTAGTGCCTTCCGGTGATTTTGGAAAATGTGGGTTAGTCAAGCCAATCGGCTTCATCGGACCATAACGTAAAGTCTCCGCACCGCGCTGTGCCATCACTTCAATTGGCAAGCAGCCGTCAAAATAAGGTGTATCTTTTTCCCACTCTTTAAATTCAGTTTTTTCCGCCGCTAAAAGATCTTCAACAAATTGGTAATATTGTTGGCGATCAAGTGGACAATTGACGTAATCCGTACCGCTACCTTTGTCGTAGCGCGACTGGAACCAGGCTGTGGAAAAATCAATCGAGTCTTTGTAAATAATCGGCGCAATAGCATCAAAAAAAGCCAGATTTTCTTCACCGGAATTTTGTAAAATTGATTGGCTAAGCAAATCTGAAGTAAGCGGACCAGTAGCAACAATCCAACTTTCATCAGAGTTAAGTGGCAATTTTGAAATTTCACGACGGGTGATTTTTACTTTTTTTGTTGCCAATAATTCATTTTCAATAAATTTTGAAAATCCCTCACGATCTACTGCTAGAGCTGATCCAGCTGGAACTTTACTGGCTTCAGCTGCACGCATAATCAAAGAATCTAGCAAACGCATTTCTTCATGTAACAAACCAATTGCGGTTTTCACGTCATCACTGCGCAAAGAATTTGAACAAACTAACTCAGCAAAATGATCGGTGCGATGGGCAAAAGTTTTTCTACTAGCATCACGCATCTCAAAAATTTCCACCTCAATTCCGCGTGATGATAACTGCCACGCCGCTTCAGATCCGGCAAGACCAGCACCAATAATATTAACTTTTTTCATTAATTTTAGTAAATTTCAGACATAAAAAAACCGACGGCTCTATTTTTTAGAACCGCCGGTTTTTTGCAAGATTCATTTCCTCTTAATATCCTTAGAACCCGTCCTAAGTCTTTGATTTATTAAAAATAATCAACCACTCCTTTGTTCTTAACAACGAAGGAGGTTTATGAAAAACAAAAAATTTCCTGTAACTTACCTAAATCCTCCGGCGCTTTGCGCCACCTCCTTTTTCAAAGGAGGGGAACGGTAACCTCCTTTGAAAAAGGAGGTGTCACGCCCTGCGTGACGGAGGATTTAGGTAAGTTACAGGAAATATAATTCTGAAAAAGAAGTGACAGCGGAAACTCTCTACTTCTCTTGCTGGTTCTTAGTCACGGAACATGTTTGTATCACTAAATCAAATCAAACAAATTCTTAATCGTGGTGGGAACGAAAGATGAAATTTTGTTGGTTTCGAATTTTGCTTCTTTATCACCTTTCTGCTTAACATATTCATAACGAATTCCAAACAAACCACCGCCCTCACCGCCTGTTAATAAGCCAACCACATTACCCAAAATTGGAATTTTTCCGATTCCAAAAAGGTTATTAATCATAAAGCCCGGCACAATCATGCCTTTGATTTGGTAAGTGTCATTCTTCAAATCAACCGCTCCCTTAGCCGTAATGCCGATTTTGTAGTTATTAGCGATCAGCGAATTAATGGTTAAAACATGACCATACAAAGACAGATCCATTTTCATTGAATCAAAAATCGTCTTATCTTCGGAAAAAATCTTGTCGCGCACTTTTGAAAAAAGACTATTGCTGGCAAGGCGCTTCACAGTGTGGTTTTCGTAGATTGTGATACTGTCACTAAAATTAATTTTACCTTCCAAAAGAGGTTTCTTAGCAACAAGTTTATGTTGCAAATCCAGATTAGCATTGCCACCGGACACTACGTTAGAAATTCCCAAAGCTTCCGCCAAATAACCAATATCGGTAATTTGTCCTTCAATTTTAGAAAAATTTTCTTGCGCTTGTTTGGATAATCGCAGCGATAACGATTCATGTTTTTTGTTGTAACTTCCTTTAAGAGCACCGCTGTAACAAAATTTATTACCACATTTTAAAGCAAAATAAAAATTCCTGATTGATTTCGAGTTAGCCAATAACAAGTTATCAACTGCAATCAAAGCATTGATATCACCACCACTATTATTGCCGCCAGAAAAAGCAGAGAATTTATTCTGAATAAAAGGTGCCAAATCAAGAACCTGACCGCGTATCGTAACTTTTGGAGCGAGAGTTTTTTTATCAGATTTGTAAGAAAGTTTATAGCTGTTGCGGCCAAAATTTTGATTTTTTAGGTTTACATCAGTAATCGCGAATGGAGCGGTATTGGCTTTGATATTGCCTGTTATTTTAGCGTTGAGAATTCTTGCCCTTTTTGCCGTTACAATCCGCTGTTTCTTACTTAACAATACATCACTTAACTCAATTTTTTTTGCTGTCGGGAAAATTATATTTAAGCTCAGAGCGCCTTCATCACCAATGTTTTTGGCAATATCAAACTCTTTTAAATTGAGCTCAGCATCGGTCAGGTTTATTGCAGTAACAAATTTTTCGCTGGCAAAATCTTTTTTCAAAGCCACTGAAACCGCACCCTTAACATAATCATTTTTAAGACCGCTAATCGCTGAATTCACCTCAATGTAGGAATGTTTCAAACTCAAACTATCCAGCGGAATCTGAATATTAAAATTATTCTGCGAATTACCATTTAAATATTTTTTAACTCCGGCAGCAAATTTCGAACTATTATCCACATGTTTTAGCGAGTCAGAGGCATCGCCCTTGGATTTTCCCAAAATCTTTAACATAGTGATTGGGGCCTGAAAGTCGTCAATTTCAACTTTTGAGTCGTAAATTGTACTGTTCAAAACATTGCCAGCAGAAATATTTATTTTCATATCTTTTGCAGTGAATTTTGCCGCACCATTAACCGCTGTAATTTGTGGAAAATCTTCGCCATATTTTAAATCAAGCCCTTTAAAATTGAGCTCAGCATCAATTTTCTCTAAAGAATTTACACCCTCTTTTTGATCTAAAGAGAATCGTGTGTAGGCATCACTGATCACTCCATTGGTAATATGTTCAATCACCCACTGCCTAATGCCATTATCCTGCAAAAAAACCGGCCATAATTTTTCCAATTCATTAGTTGGGGCGTTACGCAATTTAATATAAAAATCGCTGTGATTATTTTGCGGATCTTTGACATTTGAAATCAGCAAAGACATGTCGAGATGAGTCTTTAGCGTCAAAGATTTTGGATTGGTGTTATCAGCATCATCATGCATCATAAAGTCACCCTTAATTTCAGACAAATTCATGATTGCCAAACCGTCATCATAGTCACCTTTTACGGCAAAGTCTGAGAAAAAAAGTCTTTCACCAAAAAATTCAGGAAAAGAAAAATTACCCTTTTTAGCCTCAGCTTTAAAGGAAATATTGTGTAGTTTTCCGCTATCGATAGTAAAAGAAATGCCAGAATTCAGCATAGCATTAATTTGCTCTAATGGCTTTAACTTGGGATAAAAATCAGAAACGGAATTGGCGACAAAATTTACCAAGAAAACATCGCATTTAAGAATATTATATTGTGCTAGTTGGCAAGAACTGTTGAGTTCAACATCATTTTTTGCATCAGAAAAACTTAAGCGGTTAGTCGCCGAAATATACAAAACATCATTTTTAGAAAAGGTGCGGATCTGAGATTTTTTAATTAAAATTCTTTTACTATTATCGGCGCTGTTAAAGACCAACTTAGCATTTTCAATCTCAAAATTTTTGGTTAAGAGTCTTTCTGCTTTTAAAGCTGACAAAGCAGCAACTATGACTTCAAGTGGATTAACGGTAGGATCAGCATTATTAACGTCAGAAGATTTTTCCCATAAATCATTGAGCACTATCTCAGGATCGGAAATTTTTATTTTCCGGGGTACAA
Source organism: uncultured Rhizobium sp. (assembly GCA_964537735.1). Taxonomy (GTDB): domain Bacteria; phylum Pseudomonadota; class Alphaproteobacteria; order Rickettsiales; family UBA1997; genus UBA2645. The sequence goes on from CAZICL010000003.1 coordinate 19,467, forward strand.
AGCTGGAGTTAATAAGGTTAAGTAAAGAAAATTCGCCCTCAATATGCGGAATTAGAAATTGATGTGCGTTAACATCTTTAGAATCAAAGGCACTTTTAGAAATTTTTAAATTTTTAAAACTAATTTTTAGAGTTCCGTAACGGGTAAAGCTAAGATAAGCATCATCAAAAACAACCGCATCGCCATAGTTTTTATAAAGCTTCTCGCGAATCTCATTATTAACAAAAGAAAAGGATTTTGGCGTTGTGGAAACCAATATTACAAAATAGGCCAATACTATTGATAGAGTAAGCAATATGAAGAAACTTACCTTGTAAAATAGATCGATTTTTTTCTTTATTTTTTTTGTAGCAATTTTGATGTCATGACTGATTTCATGGCTGATATGCTCTATTTTCTTTTCAACCTTATGCTCGAAATTTTTGATACCTTCTTCAATCTCATGGCCCAAATGCTGCAATAAGTTATCATCTTTGTGGTGACCTTTTTTACTAGAGTGGCGGGGAGTTTTTTTTCTAAACATTATTTTGGTTAAGGATTAAAAATGGAGCAACCCTGCTGTTAAAATTTGATCAAACGATGTTTCGGAATAGTTAAAACCACGCTTTTTTCTTTGCCGTCAATAACTTTAAAACGGCAACTTTGTCTCTCTAAAACTGAACTAATTTGCCCTTCATCAATTCGCGAAGCAAAATTCTTCACCTCATTGGCAGTTTTTAAATAAAAAATTACCACTATCTGATCAAAATGATCTAACATCATGCTGATAACAACCTTGGCATCAGCATTAATCTTTAACATACTTGATAAAATACGACGCAGCGCATCAGTCAAAACTGCTTTATCAGCTTTAATTTGCGGCATTTTTTCAACGTTAAAAGGAGTTTCGATTGTTAAACGATCACGAATTTTTTGACTAAGATTTTGATTAAATTGATTAACAAAATCGATTAGCACAAAAATTTCTTCGTCAGAGTTAAGTTTCGAGTCAATAATATTAGCATCCAGAGAGTTAGTAATCGAACTTTTCAGTTTTAAAGCATGAAGGTAAATGCGGTTAATATCATCAATAGTACGATTGCTTAAAAAATCGCCGTAAGGACTATCTTTCAAAATCAAAGAAGTTTGCAAAATCACATCCAGATAAGAAAAAAGCTCATTTGGCAAAACCAAACCCACCTGATTTTTAATGTTCTTAATGCTGCGATCATGAACTTCGCGAACCTTCAAAGCATTGGCCGTTTTTTCTTTAACCTTGGCCAACATCAAATCGAAATCAATTGGCTTCACCAAATAGTCATTAGCCGACAATCCAACACCTTTAATCACATTATCTTTTTGACCCAAAGCAGTAAGAAAAATAAAAGGAACCGTGTGGTTTTTGGCATTTTTTCCTTCGCGAATCATCTTAAGTAAGCTATAACCATCAACTTCTGGCATCATGATATCTGAAATGACCAAGTCAGGTCTTTCTTGAATGAACATATCAAAACCTTTTCTGCCATTTTCGGCTTCAAAAACTTCAAAACCTTCATCACGCAGAATATCGGCAACATTTTCACGGATTTCAATTTCATCTTCAACACAGAGAATTCTGATTTTTCTTTGCTCAGACATATTTAAAAAAATTAGGATTTAACATTTAGACTATTTTTGCGCCTTCAAAGTTACGTAGAATTTCGTTTACAACTTCATCATTAACTTCCGAAACATTTTCTTTGATCTTAGGAGCAAGATCAAAATTATTTGTGACTGGTGCAATTTTTTCCGCCACATCCTCTGCAGAATTTTTTAACTGACTCAAATCAAGCAAAACTTCTTTTAAATGTGGCAAAGCAACCAAATGACAAAGACGCACTAAGAGCATCTCAAAGGCCATTTTTGGTGAAGAAGAAAAATTAATTTCAGCATTACCTTTGAGCAACATTTGCCAAATTCGCGTTAAAGAAGCTAGGGCAATTTTCTCAGAAATTGCCCAAATTTTTTCCTGCTGAAATTTGGAATATCCATCAAGCTTGTAATTTTTAACTAACTTCGCAGAAGTGGTTTTACTGACAATTTCCATTAAATCGGCAATAAGTTGTGCTATGTCAGAAGAATAAGAATAGAATTGTGAAAATTTTCTTAAAGAGGCAGAAAAATCACCGAACAAAATTGCTTCAAAAAGTTCTATTACTTGGGCCTTGTCGTTTAACCCCAACATTTTTTCAACAATATCGCCAGACAAGAATTTTTGGTGATTGTTGCTCGATAAAGCCTGATCAAGCAGCGACAAAGAATCACGCACCGAACCTTCCGACATTTTAGCAATTAACTCTAAAGCCTGTTCATCAGCTTCCAGATTTTCTTTACCTAAAATATTTTGCAAATGCCCAACTATTTCCACCTCATCAAGACGTCGTAAGTCAAAGCGCTGACAACGCGACAAAATGGTGATTGGAACTTTTCTGATTTCAGTAGTGGCAAAAATAAATTTTACATGAGCCGGCGGTTCTTCCAAAGTTTTTAGCAAAGCGTTGAAGGCACTGTTAGAAAGCATGTGCACTTCATCAATGATATAAATTTTATACTGCGCCATCACCGGCGCGTAGGCGATTGAATCGATGATTTCGCGAATATCATCCACGCCAGTTCTGCTGGCAGCATCAATTTCAATAACGTCTTGATGTTTGGAAGAGCTGATGGCGATACAATTGTCACAGGTTCCGCAAGCTTTTATTTGAGCTGATGAATCACGATTTAAACAATTTAGGGTTTTAGCAATAATACGCGCTGTTGTGGTTTTTCCCACGCCACGAATGCCAGTCAAAATGTAGGCGTGATGCAACTTATTGTTTTTAATAGCATTGCCGATGGTCGTAACTAAAACTTCCTGACCGACCAGCTCATCAAAATTTTGTGGACGATATTTACGAGCAAGGACAAGGTAGGAATTTTGGGTCATTCGTACTTGGAAAGAGAGGGATTTGGCAGAAGTAAAATGAATGCGGAAATAGCATGACCCAATCTAAAAAATCTGAGCTGCTTTCTTTCGAATCTGACCCGTTTTACTTAATAAACTGCCCACACTATTTCCTTGTCGGTGATTTTTTAAGAGGGTGAAGAAATTAGCAACAATATTTTAGCAAATGGCAGCAAATCATATAATACTTCTCACAACATTTTTGTTGGAAATGTTGTGAGAGCTGTCTGGATCTGACACCAAATTTCTATCCAACAATTTCTTTAATTTGTCTTTGCAAAGCTGTTAGCGAAAATCTCTGATTCAAACGAATAAAAGAATTTTCAATAAGAGCATCAAATAATTCCGGCCTTTCAATTAATTCAATAACATTATTTGCAATGCGTTGATCCAAACTTTCAATTGGCTTAAGTGCCACAATCACACCATCAATTTTATCGCGCAAAATTTCTTTCGATCCAAAAGTATCGGTTGCAATCACCGGTTTGCGATATTTTATCGCCTCCAACAAAACTAGTCCGAAAGTTTCATTATCCGAAGCGCTACAAAAAATATCGATCGACTCAAAAAATGATTTTTTGTCACTAATCCAACCACAAAATTCAACTTCATTTTCTAACTTCAGATGTTTTCTCAAAATCTGCAATTCCTCTTCAAAAGGCCCAGTTCCGGCAATTTTTAGAATAAATTTTTGTTTGAGTTTTTTCTCCGCCGCAGTTTTTTTCAATTGGATCATGGCTTTAATTAGATGATCAAAACCCTTTTTATCGTCAATGCGGGCCATTGCTCCAAGCGTAATCACGCTTTGTTTTTGCAGATTAACTCGTGGCGCTGAAATAATGGCGTCACTTACATCAACGGCATTGTGAATCACAAAACTGGTATCAAGAGCTTGTCCAGCATCAATAGTACGATGAAAAATTTCACTATTAACTGAAAAGACCAAATCCGCGCCAATTGAACGTTTAACATTCATGCTATGATTGACAGCGACTAGGAAAACTTTGTGTTTTTTGATTTTTTTAATCGCTTTCTTCATCAAAATCATCGACCTGCCAACATGAGCGATAACTGCTTCTGCGCCAAAATCTTTAATGATTTTATGCAACTCATTGATTGCCACAAAATCATAATCACCAAATTTATTAGGGATTTTTTTAAGATTTATTCCAAGACCCAGAACTTTGTCAGCGTAAGGAGCATCATCTTTAACAATCGCCAAATTTTCATGTCCCAGATTTTTTAACACCTGCAGATAATCAATAAAAACCTGCTCTGCTCCACCATTTTCGGAGGTAAGTATAATGCTTATAATTTTCATATTAATTTTGCGTCACCCAATTTGTCTTTAGCTTTTATCTTTGGCTTTCAGTGCTGCTACCACCGGATATAAACCGGCAAGAACTGCTATCAAAAACCCAAATGCACCTTCTTTGTAACCTTTCTTAATTACAAATGACTTGATGAAACGCATCTTGAAATCGCACATATTTTTTAGAAATGAAGTTTCAGATTTATCTTTACGCATCATATCAGTGGCTCTCCAGCTGGTGTAGCGATTAAAACGATTGAGTAAATCGGCGATATTATCATCAACCAAATGAATGATCGAATTTTGCAGATATTTTATTTCAGCCGACAAATCGGCAGTGGGGTGAATTTCTTTATCTTCGTGATATTTTTTCAAACCACGATAATGCATAGTTTGACGATTTAAAACGCCCAAAGTTCTAAGCCAGCCATAACGCACATGACGTTTACCGACATAATTGGCAATCGGAATCACAAAAGCACAAGGTTGTGAGTTTTTAGTCGCCAACAAAATCTCATCAGCTAATTCTGCTGAAATTCTCTCATCAGCATCAATTTCCAAGATCCACTCACTACTTGCAGCATTAATGGCAACATTGCGCCTTGCACCTTCAAGATTCCAACTTCCTTCGATAATTTTATCAGTAAATTGCAAAACTATTTCTTTGGTTTGGTCAGTGCATTTATCAAGAACCACCACAATTTCATCTACAAAAGAAATGCTCCTCAAACAGTCGGCGATTTTTTTTTCTTCATTATGGGCAACGATTACAGCAGAAATTTTTGTCATGATTTGATCTTTGAACTAGATGAATTGCGAAAAATTCGACGAAAAGTTTGATTTGCGACCGTCTAATTGTGGCAATGAATTAGGTTTTGAGAATTGACTTAGCAATTTTAGAAACATAATTTTTTTATCATGGAATTGTCAAAAAGAAAATTCATCAAGACTGCACTGCTTTCATCGGCCTTTTTAGTTACAACCTGTAATGCTTCGGTTTTTAGGTTGAAAAAGGGCGAACAAGGTGCTGCGCTTCCTAAAATTAATAACAATAAAAAAGGATTATTTATGCCATTTGAACTTCCACAACTTCCTTACGAAAGAAATGCTCTCGCCCCTCACATCTCTGAAAATACTTTAAATTATCATTACGGCAAGCATCACCAAGCTTATGTTACTAACCTTAACAACTTGATCACCAGCACTGACCTGGCCGAAAAATCTTTGGAAGAAATTATCAAAATTTCCGCTGCTGATAAGAGTAAAGCTGGAATTTTTAACAATGCTGCCCAGGTTTGGAATCACACTTTTTACTGGCATTCAATGAAACCAAATGGCGGTGGAAAACCAAGCGGTGAAGTTTTAGAAAAAATTGAAAGCTCTTTTGGTTCTTACGAAAATTTTGTTACTGAATTTAAGCAAGCCGGGGCTACTCAATTTGGCTCAGGTTGGGCCTGGTTAGTTTTGGAAGATGGCAAATTAAAAGTTACTAAAACTAGCAATGCTGAAACTCCGCTTACCACATCAGCCAAACCTTTAATGACCATGGATGTTTGGGAACATGCTTATTACTTAGACTTTCAAAATGCCCGTCCAACTTATATCGACACTTTCTTAAACCATTTGGTCAATTGGGATTTTGTCGCTCAAAATTTAAAATAAATTTTAGGGGTAAGTAATAAATAGAATTAACTTCTTTTAAAACTTATCCCTTATTCCTTCCTCTTATGCGCACTTCCAAAATCGAACGCAATACCAAAGAAACTAAAATTAAAGTTGCCATCAATCTTGATGGCACTGGTCAATACAAGATTTCAACCGGCATCGGTTTTTTAAATCACATGATTGAGCAGCTTTCACATCATTCTCTGATTGACATTGAGTTAGAAGTTGAAGGCGATCTGCATATCGACTTCCACCACACTACTGAAGATTCTGCTTTGGCGGTTGGAGAAGCCATAAAACAAGCTTTAGGCGACAAGAAAGGCATAACTCGCTTTGGTCATTCTTACGTTCCCATGGATGAAACATTAAGCCGCTGCGTCATTGATTTATCCGGTCGCGCTTATCCAATTTTTAATTGCGAATTTAAACGTGACAAAATTGGCGAAATGGATTGCGAATTATTCCGCGAATGGTTTCACGCTTTCGCTCAAAGCATTGGCTGTAATTTACACATCGAAACTCTATACGGCGTCAATAATCACCATATTATTGAATCATGTTTCAAAGCTTTGGCTCGCGCTCTTCGTGTTGCCATTACAGTTGATGATCGTAAAAAAGACGCCATTAATTCTACCAAAGGAATTTTATAAATGCCGGCTCTTCTTACTCAAATTGCGCATAACAAAAAAATCGCTAAACCAGTAATTTACGGCGTTTCCGGCACCTCATTAACTGATGAAGAAAAATATTTTTTTAGCAAAAGCAAACCTTTGGGTTTTATTATTTTTGCCAGAAATATTGAAGACAAAGCACAACTTTCAAAACTTACATCTTCCATGCGCGAACTCATGGACGGTGAAGTTTTGGTTTTGGTTGATCAGGAAGGTGGACGTGTGGCGCGATTAAAAGAACCACATTGGAAAAAATATCCAGCAGGAAAATATTTTGCTGATCTTTACCAAATTAATAAAGATCAAGCTCGCACAGAATTATTTAAAAATTTTCAAGAAATTGCCACTGATTTACAGGAAGTTGGAATCAATGTTGATTGCGCTCCAGTATTAGACATTTTGACTGACAAAACTCACCAAGTAATCGGTGATCGTGCTTATGGATGTGATGCTGAACAAGTTGCCGATTTAGGTCGTAAAGTTTGTGAAGGTTTGCTCAGCAAAGAAGTTTATCCGGTGATAAAACACATTCCTGGACATGGCTGCGGAACTTGTGACAGCCATCTTGAATTGCCATCAGTTGATGCTTCACTTGAAGAATTGCGCGCATCGGATTTCATCCCATTCCAAAAATTGAATGATCAGAAATTCGCCATGACGGCGCATATTCTCTACAGTGAAATTGACAAAATTAATTGTGCTACAACTTCACCAACAGCAATAAAATTAATCCGCGAAGAAATTGGTTTTAAAAATATTTTGATGAGCGATGACATTTCAATGAAAGCACTTAAAGGCAGCTTTTTTGAAAAATCTCAAGCCATTTTAAAAGCGGGTTGCGACCTTGTGCTACACTGCAATGGTGACATGAAAGAAATGATTGAAATCGACTCTGCCCTACCCAATTTGACCGACAAGTTTTGGGAAAATTTTTCAAAAAATTAAAAATATTTATGAATCATCTTTATAAAAACGATTTACCTGCTGACCTTGATCTTGGCAACTCAATTGCCATTGATAGCGAAACTATGGGTCTAAATATTTTTCGTGACCGCCTATGCCTGATACAAATTTCTAACGGCGATGGTAATGCTCATCTGGTACAATTCGAACAAGGAAAATATGATGCGCCGAATTTACGCAAACTCTTATCCGACGATGCTGTTTTAAAAATTTTCCACTTCGCCCGTTTTGATTTGGCAGCTTTGCAATTTTACCTAAAGGTTGAAGTCAAGAATGTTTATTGCACCAAAATTGCTTCAAAATTAATCCGCACTTACACCGACGCCCACGGCCTCAAAGCCTTATGTGATGAAATGCTCAATGTTGAAATTTCCAAGAAACAACAAACTTCTGATTGGGGAAATGCTGAAATCACTGACAAGCAACTTGATTATGCCGCTTCTGACGTTTTGCATCTGCACAAATTAAAAACAAAACTTGATCAAATGCTTCTGCGCGAAGGTCGTATGGAAATTTTTGCAGCCTGCGTAAAATTTTTACCAACTCGTGTTAAGCTTGATTTACAAGGCTTCGGAACCGCTGATATTTTTTCGCATTAGTATCACAAGAAATTTAAGATCTGTTCTATTCTGCTGAATCGAGTTGATTAGAATTTGTTACCATTTTATCTGCATCTATCTTTTGCAGATCAACACCGGAAATCATGACTTTTTTAATTAGAGGTTTCAGATTATCTCCTACAAGTAACGTGACTTCTGCTCCTCCCAGCAAAGCTGATTGAATAATATTTTCTTTAACAAAATATTTTTCTACACCATAAATCAATTGCCCAGATGCGTTACACTCACCTTGTAAAGCCACCTGATAATTTTTTACCGAAGGCTTGGTAAAAGTTAAATAATCAGGGATATATTCCGTGCCATTGTCTTTCAGAACTGCATAGATTTTTCCTTTTGACGCCACGCATTTTTTATACTCCACGAGTTCGGAAAGACCAAACGTACTAAAACCAGATAAATCACTGAATTTATAGTGTAAAATAATGTAATTACCGCTGAGTAAATCACGCGGGTCAACTGGCACAGTTCTGACTGTAATTGTCTTTGCCGAGGTGTTGGTAAATCTAAAGTATTCTATAAAATACCAACCAAGAAAAAACAGGATCTGAACGCTGACAATCAATAACAGCAACAATTTTTTATTTTTAAGCAGCATGGTTTTTAAGAGATTTTATTGACGAGATTTTTGCGATATTTTTCTCCCACAAAAGCAATGGCAATCAAAACAGATCCAATAAATAAAAAGCCAAATCCAGTTGCCACAAATCCTTTAGAAAGAACAACAAATTTAACCATGATGCCAATAGCAATAAATCTGCTGCCACTGTTAATCAGACTGCTATTTCTGGTTAAAGTTCCGTTGTAAACCATAACAGCACTGGCACCAAACCAGGTCACAAGATAAATAAAAGAGATTCCTTGGAAATAGATTAATGAAAGTAATAAGAGCACAGCAACTATAGTTTCAGGCTGGCGCAGCAGATCCGAAAATTTTGGATTAGCGGCAAAATTTTTAAATAAGTAATAAAATATTGCCAAAATATCGAAGGCTAAAAGTATAATGATAATTGGCTGTAAAGTGACTTTTTTAAAATCTACAGAGAAGAATATGTCAAATACGGATGTGTTAAAAAAACCTAGTATAAACACCAACAATCCCAACATAAAAAAACCGTAAGACTTCAAATATTCAAAACAGCTATTTAGAGATTTAAGAACCCGTGGCAACAAAATCATGCTGCTAAAAACAATCGTTATATCTGCTACCAAATTACCTTTTTTAGCGAGGAAATAGGCAACACCAAAATCTTTAACAACGGCATGACAAACCCAAACATAAAATCCAAATGCCACCAATAAACCAACGCGCCGATCTTCTAGAAAAATTGCCAGCGGCAAAATCAAAATCGACCACAATAACAATGAATTTTGAATGTCGATTCCAAGATTATAGATTTGAGCAATAAGCCCAATCCCAGCAAGCACATATCCCGCCGCCGCGAAATAAATGGCATTAGCAGTTTTTTGGCATTGTTTTTCCTGCAACGCATAAGCTGCTAAATACAACATTACCAAAGTTGCACAGTAAGAAAATATTTTAACAAAATTGTGTATTTCATACCAATTGCGAGAAATGATCAGAATCATTCCCAAAAAAATTAGCGCACCGCCAAAAATTCCCATGATTGCAGAAAACGAGCTGGCAGTTTTTACATCATACTTTGTGGCGAAATTTTGTAATTTCTGTCTCGCCTCCTCATCAATCACATTCTGCAAAGCAGCGTCATCAATGAAAGCAGCAAGTTTTTTTACAAAAGGCATATTTAGTACATTTTTTCGTGAGAGGATTTACCGCGGAAAACGTAATAGGAATAAAAGGTGTAACCCAAAATTACCGGCAAAATTATTACTATTGCGACTAACAAGAAAGATAGTGATTGCGGCGTGGCAGCAAGGCTGAAGAAAGGGCCGTAATAAGGAATGATGTAAGGAAATAAGCTAACAGCAATGCCAACGTAACCTAAAATAAACAACAAAATTGTTAGCACAAATGGACGTTTTTCATTTTTATTTACCAAGCTTCGAATCAGAAAATAAAAGACAGCAAGTGTAATCAACGGAATTGGCATCAGATAAAAAATATTATCATTTAAAAACCAACGCTGCCGAATATTTTCGTTTAAAAATGGCGTCCACAGACTAAACAAAGCAACAAATAGAGCTACGAAAACAGTGCAATAACAACCAACAGAACGCGCCCATTTTTGCGTGACGCCGTGTGTCTTCATAACCAGCCAAGTGCTTCCCAAAAGAGCATAGCCAAAAACCACGGCCACACCAACCATGCAGGAAAAAGCACTAAAAATAACACTACAGCCTTGATCATCGCAGTGAAATCCTTCAATAAAACATCCCAACATTAAACCTTGAGCGAAGGCGGCAATTAAAGAACCGAAATGGAAAGAATAATCCCAGATTTTTTGTTCAAAAACTGATTCTGCTTTGAAGCGAAATTCGAAAGCTACACCGCGAAAAATTAAACCCAGCAACATGATGATAATTGGCATGTAAAATGCCGGCATAATTATGGAATAAGCTGCCGGGAAAGATGCGAACAAACCCATTCCTCCAAAAACCAACCAGGTTTCGTTGCCATCCCAAAAAGGAACGATTGAGTTCATCATTTTATTGCGACATTGATCTGAAGGTGCGAAGGGGAAAATTATTCCAACACCAAGATCGAAGCCGTCGAGTAAAACGTAGAGAAAGATGACAAAAGCCAGAAGAGAGATGAATATCAGTGGCAGATTAAGGAATGATGAAAAATCGAACATACATTATTTTAAAGTTATGACAAAGCATCTGATCAGATTCCTTCTTTAATTCCTTTGGCGATCAGTCGTAAAATGTAATAAGTTGCGGCGCCGAAAATCAGGAAATAGACCACAATAAAAGCAATTAGAGAAAATAATATTTGCTGAGAAGGCACAACAGAAGCAATATCGGCGGTTTTAACCAACCCGTAAACAACATATGGCTGACGGCCGATTTCAGTAACGAACCAACCAGCTAAAATTGCCACGAAACCGCTGGGCATCATGGCCATGCACCATAATTGAAAGCATTTGCTGGTAAAAAGTTTTTTACGAAAGTAAAGCCACAACGCCATTAGAGCCGTTATCAGCATTAAAACTCCCATAGCGACCATCACACGGAATGAGAAAAAAACCGCTGCTACTGGTGGTCGCTCATTTTTTGCGACTGATTTTAAACCTGAAATCTCACCATTTAAATCATGTGTTAAAATCAGGCTGGCCAGCTTTGGAATCTTAATGGCATATTTAGTGGTTTCGTTTTCCTGATCAGGAATACCGAAGAGAGTAAGCGCAGCACCACGTTCATCTTCCCAAATTCCCTCCATCGCCGCAATTTTGATGGGCTGATATTTCAGAGTATTAAGACCATGAGCATCACCGATAAAAATTTGCAATGGCACGAAAATAATTATGAAACCCAAAGCCATTTTGAACATAAGCTGAGCATGTTTAACATATTTTTTGTGCCACAAAAACCATGCCGACACACCGCTGACCACAAAAGCGCAAGTCAAATAAGCGGCCAATACCATGTGAATAAAACGATAAGGAAATGACGGATTAAAAATTATTTGCAGCCAGTTGGTGGGATAAAAAATAATATCCTCTATGGTAAAACCTTGCGGTGTCTGCATCCAGCTATTTGCCGCGATCACCCAAAATGCCGAGAGCAAAGTTCCAATGGCCACAATTAAGGTTGAAATGAAATGCATTTTTGGAGAAACACGATCCCATCCAAAAAGCATGATCCCAAGGAAAGAGGCTTCAAGAAAGAATGCCGTCAAAACTTCTAAGCCTAACAATGGCCCCAAAACATTGCCAAATTGCAGTGAAAATCCTGACCAGTTAGTTCCAATTTCGTAAGATAAAACTACCCCCGAAACCACACCCATGCCAAAAATAACCGCAAAGATTTTCACCCAGAATTTGTATATTTCTTTATAGCTTTGATCTTTGGTTTTTAAATAAAGCGCTTCAATGCAAGTGAGATATCCAGCCAATCCGATAGTGAAAGCCGGAAAAATAATGTGAAAAGAGATGGTGAAGGCAAATTGGATGCGGGCAAGAAGGATGGGGTCAAATGACATAAAATTTAAAAAATAGCGAGGGAAAGGTCAGACCCTTCCCTCACCGTTAAATTATTTATTTGCTTCAACTTCAATCACAAAATCAACCTGGTCTGAAACTCCTGGAACGCCGTAGTCAATTCCAAATTCAGAGCGATTAATTGAAGTAACTGCACTAAAGCCAACAGTTTCTTTTTGAGTTACAATTGAGGTACCAATTTTGTTAATTTTAACATCTAAAATCACTGATTTAGTAATGCCATGTAAAGTTAAGTCACCTTCAACTTTAGCTTTATTTTTTCCAATAAGCTTGACTTTTTTACTAACGAATTGCGCTGTCGGATATTTATCAACATCCAAAAAATCAGCACTCTTTAAATGCTTATCAAACCTTGGAAGACCAGTTGCCAAACTCTCTGTTTTAATTGTCACATTTACCGAAGAATTTTGTGGGGCTTCTCTATCCAATAAAATTTCACCATTTAAATCAGAAAATTTACCCATTTGTTTTGAAAAGCCAAAATGGCTAGCTGACCAAGAAACGAAGGCATGATTTGATTCAATCTGATATTTCTCACTTTCCGCCACAGCTGCTTGGCTGAAAAATACTGAAGCAATTATTGCCGCTGAAACTAATTTTAATTTGTACATTTTGGAAAAAATTTAGGTTAATTTAATTGGGTTTGTAGTTTGGTATATAAATAAGAATTTTTAGATTCCGATTCAGAATATTTTACAAATGAACTTTGTAAGTAATTTTCTCTGCTGCCATGGCTTTTTGATACGATGGACGCTCAATAACTCTGGCAAAAAATGCTTTGGTTTTAACGCCAAAATTGATTGGTTCTTTCATTGCCACTGACCAGTTAGCAATCACGGTGATCAAAATATCAGCAATAGTACAATTATCTCCACACAAGTATTCTCTGCTTTGCAAGCGCTCTTCAATCTCGTTCCAATATTTTTGGATCAATTCAATTGAAGGTTTGTAAAGCGGATTATCTTTAGCAGCATCACCCAAAATTTTATGTTGAGCAAAACAACGTGAATAGGCCGGATGCAAAGTGGAATTAGCAAAACACAACCATTCAAGAGCAGCAGCACGCTCTAAACCAGAGGCTGGAAGCAAAGAATTTTTGTGTGTATCCAGCAAATAAATCAAAATTGCCCCACCTTCACGAAAAATAAAATCATCAATAGTCAGGGTTGGAACTGCTCCACGCGGGTTTATTTTTAAATATTCTGGAGATTTTGGCTGACCATTTGGAACTGCAACATTTTCTAATTTAAACTCGGCGCCAATTTCATTTAAGGCAACGTGAACCGCCATAGAACATGCTCCAGGACTGTAATAGAGTGTGTACATATTTTTTAAATTAAGGATTAGATTGGGTATTAGTGATTAAAAATTAATCATTTTGCAAATTGCTCTTGTAATTACTTTAATCAAGTAGGTACCTTAAAGTAACTTCAAAAAAGTTTAATTTTATTTCGAAAATGACTAAAAAACACAAAACCAAAAAAAATATCACTGCACAAAAAGATGGTTGTGATTCGCAGGTACGCTGTCCCATGCATCGTTTGATTAACCTACTTACCGGCCCATGGACAGCTTATATTTTGTGGCTGATTCGCTCACAAGGACCACAGCGTTTTGGACAACTTAAAAAATCCATGCCGAAAATTTCGGCTAAAGTTCTAACTGAAAGATTGCGTATGTTAGAAGAAGAAAAAATTCTTAATCGTCACCAAGAAGAAAGCATTCCGCCAAAAGTGACATACAGCCTGACCAACCGCGGCCAAGAGTTAGATAATATTTTAGATGAGATAAACAAACTGGCACAGAAATGGTATAATTTGTGACAACTGCTACTCTCGCATTAAGATTTTAAAAGCTTTTTAGGCTTTAAAGCACCACTTCAACTAATTGACCAGATTTAACAAATTCTAACTCTTCGGCGTTACAAACATTTTGCAAATCTGCAGCAATCTCGGACAAATCTTTTTCACAGTTAATCAGCAGTTTTTTAACTGTAGTTTTCATTGAAATATTTTTTTCCGATTTGAATTTGCGCACTTCAAAAATCACAGCCAGAGCAGCTTCGCCAATTTCAAGATATTTTTGATTGAAGAACTCTGGTGACAATTTTGGCCAATTTCCACGGGCATTTATTGATTTGGTTTGAGCAAATTCTTCAGCAAAAATTGTTGAATAAATTTCATCACAAATATGCGGAATAAAAGGAGCAAAAATCTTTAAAAGTGTATTTAAGCAAATACGCAAAGTAGCAATTGCACTTTGTTGTTTAGCAATAATTTCAGCTTGTTGTGATGCGTTTAACTCAGCACCAGCAAGCTTTTCAGCTACAAGACCGTAGGAGCGTACTTTACAGATTTCCAAATAGTTGTCGCAAAAATCATGCCAAAAAAATTGCTCGATGACCTCACGGGCGCGGGCATATTCAAACTGTTCAAATTCTGTAGTAGCCTTTGCAACAGTTTGCTGCAAACGCGATAGAATCCATAAGTCAGAAGCTTCTGTAATCACTGCGTTATCTTGTAACTTATCAAAATTCATCGCAGCAAATTTTGCGGCGTTAAAAAGTTTAGTCACCAATTTCTGGCCAATTTTAAACACTTCTTCGGAATAAGCTGTATCAGCTCCCAGATGCGAAGTTGAAGCCCAATAGCGCACAATATCCGAACCTTTTTCTTCAATCAAAGCAGTTGGAGTCACCACGTTACCCTTCGATTTACTCATTTTGGTTTTATCAGCTGCAAGGCACCAACCAGAAATCATCAAATTTTTCCACGGAATTGAGTTTTGATGAAGTGCTGCTTTTACGATGGTGTAAAACGCCCAAGTACGAATAATTTCATGGGCTTGCGGACGTAAATCAGCTGGAAAAAGTTTTTCGTGACGTGATTTATCAAAACTGATGTCAGAAGAAATTCCTTTTGAAGAAAGCTGTGGAGAAATCGATGAAGTTGCCCATGTGTCCATGATATCAGTTTCTGGAGTTACCTCATCGCGAGTGTAACCTTTCGGCAAATCAACTTCCGGATCACAAGGAAGCTGATTTGCTTCAGCAACCAAAATTTTTCCTTCTTCGCCTGCTCTTTTGGAATACCACACTGGAAATTTTACACCAAAGAAACGTTGGCGTGAAATGCACCAATCCCACTGCAAACCATCAATCCATTGATCAATACGCACTTTCATATAATCAGGATACCAATTACACTCTGCGGCTTTTTGTTTTAGTAATTCTTTCTTATCTAAAATTTTGATAAACCATTGTGGAACAACAAGAATCTCGATTGGAACTCCAGAACGTTCAGCACATTTTACTGCACGCTTGATGGTTTCTTGTTTCTGCAAAATGCCATGAGATTTAAGATCTTCGATAACTTTTTCTTTGAATTGTTTAAGAGGTAAACCTTCAATTTTACCGTCTTTACCCACAATAACTTTCAGTTCAAGATTGTACTTCTTCCACCAGCGGATGTCGGTTTCATCACCGAAAGTACAACACATTACCGCACCAGTTCCTTTATCGAGTTGGACTAAATCGTCAGCTATGATTTTAACTTGAACACCAAAAAGTGGTGTAACTGCATTTTTACCGTGAAGATGTTTGTAACGTTCATCTTCAGGATGAACCATCACCGCAACACAAGCCGGAAGAAGCTCGGGACGCGTCGTCATAATTTCGAGTTTTTCGTCAGAGCCTTCAATAGCAAACAAAATGTAGTTCATTTGGCCTTCGACTTCCTTGTCGATTAAATCAGCTTGAGCTAGGGCTGTGCGGTCGGAAATATCCCAAAAAACTGGTTCAAATTTTTTCTCAACTAAAGATTTGCGGTAAAGATCAACGAAAGAAGCTTGAGAAATTTTTTGTGATTCTGGTGAGATGGTTTGATATTTCTCGTTCCAATCAACTGATAGAGCGATTGAGTTAAAAAGGGCTTCGAATTCTAATTCCGCAGCTTCAACTTCTTCGCGACATTTTTTTACGAAAGATCCGTGACCATTTTCTGCCTCATAAATTCCAGCTTTTTTGCCGATAATTTTTTCCACCAACCTTTCAGTTGGCAGGCCGTTATCATCAAAACCCATCGGATAAAAAACATCTTTGCCTGACATTCTTTGAAAACGCGCCACAAAGTCAGCTTGGGTATAAGAAAAAACGTGACCCATATGCAACAAGCCTGAGACTGTTGGTGGTGGCGTATCAATTACAAAAGTTTGTGATTTAGGCTGATCATTTTTAAAAGTAAAAATGCCCTGCTCTTTCCAGTGATTTTGCCAGAATTTTTCACGAGTTTTGGCATCATATTTTTGCTCTAAAAGAGGTTTTTTATCCGACATTTTATAGAATTATTCAATTTCAAGAACATCCACCACATAGCTTCCCATATTATGGAAATAGATTTTGCCGTTAACGACAATCGGTGCATGATAAATTCTTTTCCCCACATCAAAAGTTTGTTCAATTTTGCCATCAAAAGGTGAAATCAGTAAAAGTTCACCATCAGTACGCGAAACCAATAATTTATCACCGGCCATAATCACGCCATTATAAATAAATTTTGTTTCCGGTTTTTTTTCTTTCTTCCAATGAGGCAATTGTGAAATCCATTTGATAGCTCCATTAGATTTGCTTATGGCCAATAATTTATTGTCATTATTGATCACAAATAAGAAGTCGCCAGCAGACCAGAAATCAATGATTCCGGCAATTTCTTTGCGCCAGAGGTAATTGCCATTTTTCAAATCAACTGCCATCATCAAGCCAGAATTGCCAATTGAATAAAGCACATCACCTTTAATTACAGGAGTTGCGTCAATATCGTTTAAATAAAAATCTGAACTATTGGCCTTGCTTAAATTAAAATCTTGTGACCATAAAAATTCACCGGTTTTTCTTTTTAGAGCGTAAATTTCACCAGAAGAGAAAGAAGCAATAATCTGATCTTTGTAAAGAATTGGATCAGCCGCACCAAGAATCGCCGTATTGCGTAAGATTGCCGGAGCAATCCATTGCAAATCACCATCTTTGGCACTGAGAGCGTAAATTTTATTGTCGTTGGTTGTGATATAAACCATCTCACCGTCAGAAACCGGTGTGGAAAGCGGAATTGAGGCAATATCTTTAAGCCACAAAACTTTACCGTTTGTAGCATCAATAGCCGCGATTTTATTGACTCCAGCAATGGCAAATATTGTATCTCCACTTAAAGACTTGGCGTAATAAATTTTTGGATTGCGATAATTTTTAAGCAGAAAACGTGGAAAAACTTGGCTGTGCCATAGTTTTTTATGGGAGCGCAGATCGTAAGAAGTTAACTTTCCTTTAGCGTTAAGAACGAAAATTTTGTTGTCTTTAATAATTGGTGAGAAGACAAAATCATCATTAGCAGTACCGCCAAAGCTGCTCCAGAATAGATCAGAATCTTTTAAAACTATTTCACTTTTGTTACTAAAAAACTTTTTTTTCTGTGAAAAATCTTTGGCAATATTTTCAAGATACTGATTTTGCTCGGAAGAAGAGCCGTTCCACATGTTGTTTTTTTGCTGTTTTGGCAAAGAAATTGCTATTTTTTCAAGAGTGGAATCAACCTTGATGGGATCAATAATAGCAAATGCCGATACTGCTTTTGTTTTGTCATATTCTTTATTTTTATCAGAACAGGCAGAAAAAAACAGTAGGCCGAAAATCGAGAGATGTTTTAGAAGATAGCGATCCAACATTATTTTGTTTCTGATTGAGCCGGTGCAACAGCAGCTTTCTCTTCTTGTGGATGATAACCTCGAGCAATAATAATTTTTAAACCTTCTGACACTTTATTTTTAATATCGACTGTTACTTCCGGATTTTTGGCAATTGAATCAAGAACTTCATAAGCCTTAGCCAAATCGTTTTTTTGTAAGAATAAAAAGGCCTTTTGTTCAGAAATTTGATAACGCAACTCTTTGCTATCAGCTTCAATTTTTTCAATACGATTTTTCAAATCTTCCTTCTGAACTTCACTTTCATCAGATAGCCAAACTTTAACCGCTAATAATCCGGCCAAATCTTTAACGTAAGAATCACAACCGCTGCACTGACTTATTTTTTGGTAAACTTCAGCGGCCTCAGATTTTTTGTTTTCATCAAGAAGCAAGGCTGCATAACGCAAAGAAGCCAAAGATTTGATGCCTTTTGGCGCTGATGAAGATTCAGAGATTGTTTTTAGAGATTCTCTAGCTTTAGCCACATCGCCCAACTGTTGGTCGATTAAAGCTTGGTGAAATATTTCAGAAAATTTGGCTTCTTGAGAATTTTGATAAAGATTAAACACACCACAAGAAATCGCCGCAACCACCGCAACCAAAACTATCACTGACAAAATTTTACCATTTTTGGCAAAAAACTTTCTGATTGATTCACTTCTGGCTTCTGATTTTGCCTGATTGATTAACTGGAAGATTTCATTGTTTTTTGACATGGCAGAGTTGGGATTTTAATTAAATGAAGAAAAAAATCTGACGCTATTTTTGGAGGAAATAGGCTCTAAGCCTTTATCCCTCTCATACAACAATCAAGGGTATTTTTAAGTAAGTAAGCAATAGTCATCGGTCCCACACCACCAGGAACCGGTGTTATTGCTTTGGCAATATTTTTTACATTCTCAAAATCAACATCGCCAACCAATTTTGTCTTATTGTTAGGTAAAGTAAGACGATTAATTCCAACATCAATCACAACTGTATCTTTTCTAACCATATCGGCCTTGATCAAATCAGGCACGCCAGCAGCAGAGATAATGATATCAGCTTGCAAACATTCAGCCTTCAAATCACGAGTTGAACGATTAGCAATTGTAACAGTGCAATTTTCCAACATTAAAAGGCGAGCTAACGGACGTCCGACAATATTTGAAGTTCCAATAACCAAGGTTTTTAATCCGGCAAGATTGTCACCCAGTGCTGATTTAATCAAATGAACACAACCTTTTGGAGTGCATGGAACTAAAGCTCCATCTTCACAATCAACTTCTCCAACTGAAAGCTTGCCAACGTTAACCATGTGAAAACCGTCAACATCTTTATTAGGATCGATAGTGCGAATGATTTTTTTGGCGTCGATATGCTTGGGCAAAGGCAATTGAACTAAAATGCCGTGAATTTTGTTATCCGCGTTTAACTCTTCAATTTTTGCCACCAAATCTTCCTGCGAAATGTCAGCCACCATTTTAAATTGCAGAGAATTCATGCCCACCGCATGCGCCGCTTTTTCTTTGTTACTAACGTAAACCTCGCTTGCTGGATCATTGCCAACAAGAATCACTGCCAGGCTTGGTGTCACTTTAAATTTTTGCTTGATGTCAGTAATTTGTTTAGCAATTTCAAGTTGAAGAGTGGCGGCAATCTCTTTGCCATTAATAATTTGTGCAGTCATGAGTAAGTAGATTTGCGAAAAGGTTTAAAAAGTTACAACAACTTTTAAATAAATAATATTTATCTCACAAGTTTTGATCCAAAAACTTGTCTTTACAAAGGCAACAGAGAAATAAAATCGATTTAACCTCTAATATTATTTTCCAGATACCATTGATAAACTTTGGCAACTCCTTCTTCCAAATTTGTTGTGGCTTTCCAGCCCAGAGAATTGATTTTTGAAACGTCCAAACATTTACGTGGAGCGCCATCAGGTTTAGTTGCATCAAATTTTAATTGACCATTAAAGCCGGTAACTTTTTGAACTAATTCAGCCAATTGGCGAATCGTAATATCTTCACCAGTTCCAATATTGGTAAGATCAGTGACGTTTTTATTATTCATCACAAAAACGCATGCCTCTGCCAAATCATCAACATAAAGCAATTCACGCTTTACAGTTCCGGTTCCCCAAACTTCAACAAAATCAGAATTATTAACTTTTGCTTCATGAAATTTACGCATCAAAGCCGGTAAAACATGCGATCCTTGCAAGTCAAAATTATCATTAATTCCGTAAAGATTAGTTGGCATTAATGGCACAAAGTCACATCCATATTGACTACGGTAAGCTTCGCACATTTTTACACCGGCAATTTTGGCAATAGCATAACCATAATTCGTTGGTTCAAGATGTCCGGTTAATAAATATTCTTCCTTGATCGGTTGAGGTGCTAAACGCGGATAAATACAAGAACTGCCCAAAAAGATCAGGCGCTCGGCCTTATTTAAGTAAGCATTGTGAATAATATTATTTTGGATTTGCAGGTTTTGGTAAGTGAAGTCAGCAATCTTGCTGCGATTAGCCTCAATGCCACCAACTTTTGCAGCTGCTAAAAAAACAAATTGTGGTTTTTCTTCAGTAAAAAACTCCGCAACAGCATTTTGATCAATCAAATCAAGTTCAGCACGAGTTTTGGTGATGATGTTATTGTAACCTTGCTTTTGCAATTCACGTACAATTGCTGAACCAACCATTCCACGATGTCCAGCCACATAAATTTTTGAGTTTTTTTCCATTAAATTGCCTTGATTTCTTTTAAAAAAGCTTTGTCTAAATTATCTTCACCATGCCTTGTTTTAAAGCCTTGTGGCGTTCCCTCATACGCTATTTTTCCTTCATTTAAAACTGCGATTGAATCACAAATTTCGTCCATATCCGATAAAATATGCGAAGAGAAGAACACCGTTTTTCCACAATTTTTGTAAGCAATTAATTCTTTTTTTAAAGCAATGCGCGCTTTGGGATCAAGGCCCGACATTGGTTCATCCAAAATAATCAAATCGGCTTCCGATAAAAATACTGCTAACAATCCCAACTTTTGGGTCATGCCTTTAGAATATTTGGTAACCTTTTGTTTTAAGACTTCAAATTGCAAATCGAGGTTAGCACAAATTGCTTGTGCCTTGATGGGGTCATATTTTTTAGCGTAAAAATCGAGCACAAATTTAACGAATTCTTCACCTTTTAAATGCTGACTGGGTTGGAATTTTTCCGGTAAATAACACAACTTTTTACGACTTTCAGGCAACAAGCGCGACACGCCAAAAATCTCCACTTCGCCATTTTCTTGATCCAAAAGATCGAGTATAATTTTAATTAACGTTGTTTTACCAACGCCGTTGAGACCAATAAATCCAAAAATCTCATTGTGCTGTACGTCAAAACTAACCTTGTCGAGCACAGTTTTATCATTAAATGATTTTGAAATTTGAGAAATTTTAAGCGGCAACATCAGCTAATTTTTTAAAAGATTATTGATGGCAAATAGCGAGATGGGATATCCGTCAACTCCAAGACCAGAAATCACTGCCGTCACCACTTCGCTTAGAAATGAATGCTGACGAAACTCTTCGCGTTTAAAAATATTGGAAATATGCAATTCAATTTTTGGTTTGGAAAACATTTCCAAAGCGTCGCGAATGGCAACAGATGTGTGAGTATAACCGGCAGCGTTGATGATAATAGCGTCAAAATTATCAATAGCGTCTTGGATAAAATCAACCAGACGACCTTCATTATTGGATTGTTTGAACTCCACAACCAAACCCAATTCCTTAGCCAAATTCTGACATTCTGCCTCAATTTTTTGCAAAGAAGAATCGCCGTAAATCTCCTTATCTCGCTTATGCAGCAAATTAAGATTGGGACCGTTTAAAATAAGAATTTTTTTAGACATTGTCTTTATTTTTTTTGTTGCTCAGCTCAATTTTAACGAAGATGAAAATTGTCACCGGAATTGATAATCCGTAGGTAATACCAATCACTGCCAATGCAAACCAAGGCTCAACCAAAAGACCAATAATAATCGATCCCAAAATCAGTAATGTGAGATAAATATATTCGTTTTTGATCGGAATTTTTTTAATCGAGATTGTCGGAATGCGGCTGGCCATTAATACTGCTAAAATTGCCACATAGCTTATTACCAAAGTTGGATTTGTATAAAAACCTTCTCCAAATTCATAAAATAAAACCATCGGCAACATTGCCATAGCAGCTCCACAAGGAGCTGGGATGCCTTTGAAAAAATATTTTTCTAAAATTGGATTTGTAACTTCTCGACCTAAATCAACATTGAATCTGGCCAAGCGAATTGCACTACATACAGCAAAGAAAAGTACTAGAGACCAGGCCAAACCGGAGTAGCCACTACCTTCAGCCACCCAGGCATAAATTATAAAACCAGGAACAATACCAAAGCTGACAAAGTCCACCAGCGAATCCAGCTGAGCTCCAAAGTCACTAGATGAATTGAAAAAACGTGCTAGACGGCCATCAATCCCATCCATAAAACCAGATAATAAAAGAAAGGAAGTTGCTTTAACAAATTCGCCATGAATAGCAAAACGTATTGCCGACAAGCCGATACACAATGCCGTTAAAGTGACAATATTTGGTAATAGTTTAACCAACGGAAAATAGCTCCCGTCACGATTTCTCATCTGCTGAATAATTTTTGTAGGCATGAATTTATTGAAAATTTTTAAATTTGGCGGCGCTTCTTGAGGGGGAATTTCAATTTGCATTAAACAAATTGTGTAATTAATTTCTACAAGGCATCACTAAAAAGCAACCAGATTTCCCCCATTAAATTTCTCTCAAAAACATGAAACAAACTGATCAGCAATTGGCTTATGAAATGGCTAATTGTATTCGCTTTCTATCGATTGATGCCGTTGAAAAAGCCGCTTCTGGACACCCTGGAATGCCAATGGGAATGGCTGACGTGGCAACAATTTTGTTTAACGAATTCCTTAAATTTGATGCCGCCAAACCAAATTGGCTGGATCGTGATCGTTTTGTTTTATCAGCCGGACATGGCTCAATGTTGATTTATTCACTGCTCTATCTCACTGGCTATCAAGATATCACTTTAGATGATTTAAAAAACTTCCGCCAGCTTGGCTCTAAATGCGCCGGACATCCTGAATATGGTCACATTGAAGGCATTGAAACCACAACCGGTCCTTTAGGACAAGGAATTGCCAATGCAGTTGGTATGGCTTTGGGCGAAGAAATGCTGGCCGCACGTTTGGGTCACGATTTAATTAATCACAAAACTTACTGTATTGTTGGTGATGGTTGTTTGATGGAAGGTATCAGCCAAGAAGCCATCTCTTTTGCCGGAAATTTGGCTTTAAAGAATCTTATTGTTTTGTGGGACAATAACTCAATTTCAATTGATGGCGACGTTGCTTTGACCACTTGCGAAAATATGAAACTGCGTTTTGAAGCTTGTAATTGGAAGGTCATTCAAATTGATGGCCACGATTATACTCAGATTCGCCAAGCTCTAAAAGAAGCACAAAATTCTGATCGTCCGGTGATGATTGATTGTAAAACCACCATTGCTTTTGGCTCGCCCAATAAAGCTGGATCAGAAAAATCTCACGGCTCACCGCTTGGCGCTGATGAAGTTACGAAAACCCGTGAAGCTTTAAATTGGCCACACGAAGCCTTTGTCATTCCGCAAAATTTAAAAAATGAGTGGGAAAAAGCTGGCAAAAAATCAGCGGAAATTTCTAAAAATTGGGAAGAGAAGTTTGCTCAACTTGACGCCACAAAAAACGCCGAGATTAAGCGTATTTTAAACCAAGATTTACCAACAGATTTTGACGCCAAATTGAAAGCCGTAGCTGAAAAAATTGCCGCTGAAAAAACCACTCAAGCCACCCGTAAATCTTCACAAGTGGTGTTAGAATTTTTAACTGCCGAATTGCCGGAATTAATCGGTGGATCAGCTGATTTAACTGGCTCGGTTTTAACCAAAACTGCCGTTACTAAAGCTGTGAATAAAAATAGTTTTGATCAGCGCTATATCCATTACGGAATCAGAGAACACGCTATGTCAGCTATCATGAATGGCATGACTTTACACGGCGGATTTTTACCTTACGCCGGAACTTTCTTGGTTTTTTCTGATTATTTAAAACCAGGAATTCGTCTATCTGCCTTGATGAAATTGCGTAATATTTACGTCTTCACTCACGACTCAATTGGTGTTGGCGAAGATGGCCCAACCCACCAACCAATTGAACATTTGGCAATGTTGCGTGCTATTCCTAACTTAAATGTTTTCAGACCATGCGACACCAAAGAAACATTGGATGCTTACGAAGCTGCACTAAAAGCCAAAGAAACACCATCAGCGATTATTTTGACCAGACAAAATTTGCCTTATTTGAGTGCAGAAAATAACACCAATTCAAAAAAAGGTGCTTACGTTATTTCAGCCAGCAAAGGTGAAAATCCTGACGTAGTAATTCTTGCCACCGGTTCAGAAGTTTCTGTTGCTGTTGAAACTCAAGCGAAATTAGCCGCAAAAAATATTGATGCCCGCGTGGTTTCAATGCCTTGTCAGGAAATTTTTGACGCCCAAGATGAAGCTTACAAAAGTTCAGTTTTGGGAGACAAATCAACTCTTCGTGTTGCGATTGAAGCCGCCCTTTCTCAAGGCTGGCACCGCTACATCGGCAATGACGGAATTTTTGTTGGCATGAATGGTTTTGGCGCTTCCGGTAAAGCAGAAGATTTGTTTAAACATTTTGGAATCACTTCCGACAATGTTTGCCAGCTGATTGTTCAAAATTTACAAAAATAAAACACGGTCGCAGCCGATTTAATTTTGCCGTCGCTTGACGACATTTTTATTTTTGAATTCTTAATTTTGAACCCAGGGCCCAAACCAGGGCCCAAAATTCATCTTTGTATCTGATCCACTGTTTTCTTTTCTTAAAAAGAACAAGAATTGGCAATTTTTTGCAGCATTTCTGTGTAGCTCTTGGCCTTTGACAAATCTAACTCGCTGAAGGTGATTTTGTAGTTGTTGGCTAATTTCTGAGCGGTGTTTTTTTCATCCCACTGCTCGCCAACAATACAATTCACCAGACTTTGTTTTATTAAAGCATCAATTTCTTTTACCGCCGCCAGAGACAATTCTGAATCATGCCCTCCAGAAACTACTTTCAGCGATTTAATTCCAAAATAATCTTCAAAATATTGGTAACCATCGTGAAAAAAAATGTAGTTTAAACCCTGTTTTTTAGATATTTGCAGCTTGATTTTTTGCTCTGTGGACAAAACTTCTTTTCTAAATTTTTCAAAATTTTCCTGATATTGCAGAGAATTTTTTGGATCAATGGCAGAAATTTTTTGCACCACAAATTGGGCAATTCTCACTCCATTTTGTGGATTCAACCAAATGTGCGGATCAATTGTTTTAGCATCGTTTCTTTTTTGCAGCAGTTTAATTCCGTCAATTTTTATCAGTTGAAAAGTGTCTAATTTCTTATCTTGACTTGATGACAACTTAGCAAAATTTCTTTCCAAATCATCGCTGACATAAAAAATTAAATTGGCTTTATTAACCATCTCAACATCATTTTTCTTTAGATGATAATCATGTTCGGAAAGGCCAGATTTAATGATCAAAACGTTATTAGTTTTATCACCCACAACAGCTGAAATAATTTGTTGAATCGGATTGATTGAAGAAACAATTAGTGGCTTTTGTGATGAAATGTGCTGATTGTTATTTTGAGCAACAGCCACCTGTATGGCTAAGAAAAGAATCAGAATAATTTTTAAAAAAGATCTCATTTGTAAAATTTAATGTTAATCGCCAGCTTAGAAGATATTGGTCCATGATATTAATTAACATCCAAAATATTGATTATTCTTTGGCAAATAAGGCAATCTGACGAGCGATCAACATCAATAAACATAACGAATAATTAAAATCCCAGAACCACCACTTCCTCCACTGCCTACAGAGCCACCGCAAAATCCACCACCGCCACCACCACTGCCGGTATATTCTACTCCATTTCCGCCATTAACATTAAAGTTAGAACTACCTCCCATACCACCTTTGCCACCAATGTTACTGCCTCCATATCCGTTAATAGCAGAGACCGAGCTATTATAACATGGTCCATTTGAATCAACTTTCTGTTGAGAAGAACCACCACCGCCGCCACCTGAATAATAGACATCAGATCCAGAAATAGATGATACCTTACCTTTGCCACCACTACCACCAACACCACCACCAACACCACCACCAGTATTACCAGCACCACCTCCGCCTCCACCTCTGTGGCTGACATAACCATTACCATTTAAATTACCAAACTCTCCTTTAGCGCCATTATTTCCTTGACCAGCGACACCGCTACCACCGGATCCTTGATTAGAACCACCACCACCAGAACCACCATTTAAAACACTGCTATCAGAAGCTGATTGATCTGGATAAGCACCTAAACCGCCACCATAAGATATTATTATTACATTTTGATCATTATCAGTTACGTAGGTGTTATTTCCTTTTGAACCAGCTGAGCCGCCAGAACCAACTGTGATTCTCCATGCATCACCAGCACTAACTTGCTTTGATCCTGATAAAAAACCACCTGCACCGCCGCCGCCACCGCTACTTGTTGATGTTGCATTACCACCACTACTTGTTGATGTTGCATTACCACCACCGCCACCACCACCGATAATTAAATATTCAAGATTTTTGTTCACCATACAGGAAAAAGATCCTGAAGATTTAAAAACGTGAATTTTATAAACAGTGCCATTAATGGTTTTTTTACTTTCCTCACCACCATTACAACTATTCCTATCCATGCACATTCCACCGCTAACTGAAAAAACTCCATCCTCACATACATAATCAACTGCACCAATGTAGCCCGAATCATTACAAGTCAAACTACCAGTCAGCGGAATCGCTGAAGTTCCAGCATTAAAACCATTCGCGCTAACCGTGCAGTCCTTATAACAAGCTTGATTAACCATAGTGTAATTAGCAGCGCAGTCGCTACAACTGCTTCCAACATATCCGGCAACACAATCGCTACAATTGGTTCCGCTATGATTTCCAACGCATTGACAGTTGTTTTGTGTAATAGAAAAAGTGCTGTTCAAACAGGAATATTCTACTGATCCGGTAAAATTTGTTGCATCACAAGATTTTGTACCAACTCCACCTGAAACCACACTATCAACTATTCCGGGAACTGAAGTTAGGCGACAATCAATATGACAGACACCTTCATATTTACTGTAACCAACATCACATTGTGAACAGTTTTCTCCCGTATAACCAGGAGCACATTCTGAACAAGTTGGACCAGTAAAACCAACACCACAAGATGCACAATTTTCTCCTCCATATCCCATTGGACAAGCGTAGCATTCGTTACCAACACAGGTGGTAACGTAAGTTTTATCTTGAATACATTCGTAATATGATGTGCCACTGAGTGCCGCAACCATTGTGGGTGCACCAAACATCAAACCAACACCAGAAGAAGCACCAATCAGTAAACCCCACGAAACTTTTCCGGTAAAAAATCCCACACCAACAGCTGCAATACCAACTGAAGCAATAATCTTCCCTGTGCTGCCAGTAACAACATTAAGCACATTACACATTTCCGACAAAAACGCACCGTTGGCCGCAAATGACTTATCAGAAACGATAACCAACAAAACAAAGGTTAGTGCCGCAATTACTAATGATAGAACTTTTTTACTCATTAATTATCGTTGTAGATCAAATCAGAAGTTTGATGAAAATTTTTAAAATCGAATTTATTGCAGCAATAATAATTGGCTTTTGTAATGAAGTTTGCGAATTATTATTTTGCACAAAAGGCGCTTATCTGGACAAAAAAACCAGAATAATTTTTAAAAATCTCATTTGTAAAATTTAATGTTAATCGCCAGCTTAGAAGATATTGGCCTGAAAATAGGTGGACAGCAACTTATTGATAAAATTTCGCTTAAATTAAATAAAGGCGAAATCACCACTTTAATTGGTCCCAATGGCGGTGGTAAAACCTCAATTGCCCGCATTTTGCTTGGAGTTCTAAAACCAACTTGTGGTGTTATCAAAAAGAATTCCGCCATTAAAATTGGCTATATGCCGCAAAAAATTACCATTGAGAAGACTATTCCTCTTACAGTTAAGGATTTTTTAACGCTTTCGGCTAAAAAAATTATTTTCGACGATAATGTTAGAAACCTCGCCACCAGACTAAAACTCGACAATATTTTAACCAAACAAATTCACGATCTTTCCGGTGGACAAATGCAGAAGGTTTTGTTTTTGCGTTCAATAATAAATAAGCCGGATTTGTTAGTGCTTGATGAACCAACGCAATATATGGATATTGCGGCTACTGAAGAATTTTATCAGATTATTGATGAAATTAGGAAAGCTCAAAATTGTGCTATTTTATTGATCTCGCATGACTTGCACATGGTGATGCAAAAAACCGATTTTGTCTTTTGTGTTAATCGCCACATCTGTTGTCACGGCGCACCGGAAGATATTAATCAGCATCCCGAATATCTATCTCTGTTTGGCAAACGCAGTACGATTGCGGTTTATCAGCATCATCATGATCATAAGCATGGTTAGCACTAGAGCCTGTAATTTCATACTCAGGATCTAATAAATATAACGAATAACCACTATTCCCGATCCACCTGATCCGCCATTACCATGGGGACTATTATTGCCATATCCAGCTCCTCCACCACCGCCTCCAGAACCTGTATTGGAAGCCGCCGACGCTCCTGTAAGAGTATCGGAATCACCCCCTCTTCCACCCACTCCAGATCCACCAAGTCCATAACTTGAAACTCTATAAGTTGTTGAAAGGGCAGAGTTGGAGGATTGAAACCAACTTCCACCACCACCACCACCAGCGTAATATTTAGGAACTCCAGTGATTGAAGATTCAACTCCGGCACCACCGCTACCCGGCATGAAATTTGCAGTATCCGAACCATTACCACCAGCACCTCCACCACCAGCTCCAATACCACCATAATTAGCGTTACCGCCAGAATTTCCCTGTCCTGACGTAGCAGCTCCACCAGCCCTTCCATTTGAACCACCACCACCTGAACCTCCATCTTGCGTAATAACACCACCATTGGTTGATCCGTTACCACCACCATTTGCTACAATAGATCCAAAAGCACTGTTAGAACCTCTATTTTGTGATCCACCTCCAGCACCTACCGTAACTGAATAGGCAGTTCCAGCGTTAATAGCGGCTGAACCGGACAACAAACCGCCAGCACCACCTCCACCAGCATGTCTTACACCGCCGCCGCCGCCACCGCCGACAACTAAATATTCAACATTTTTCTGTACCGGACAGGTAAAAGTTCCAACACCGCTGGTAAAAACATGCAGCTTATATTGTACACCATCATCGAAAATCACACTGGTCGTACCACCTAAACAATGGTTGTAAGTGCAAGATCCTCCAGTTGCCGTGAATAAGCCATCAACACAATTATAATCAACAGCACCGCTATACCCAGCATCATTACACTGAATCGTTCCAGCCGGAGGTAACAGTGATGAGCTTGCCGCCACACCAGTAACATTTGCCGTGCAATTTTTATAACAAACTGAGCCAATCTTGGTGTAGTTAGCATCACATTCACTACAGGTAGTTCCTAGATAACCAGTAACACATTCTGTACAGTTAGTTCCGCTGTAATTACCAATACAATAACAGTTATTTTGCGTGACCGTGAAGCTGCTATTTAAACATGAATATTCCACCGATCCGCTGAAATTCGCTGCATCACAAGCTTTGGTTCCAACTCCACCAGAAACTATAGTATCAACTATTCCCGGAACTGATGAAACCTGACAATCAAGATAGCAAACACCTTCATATTTACTGTATCCAACTTCACACTGCGAACATTGTTCACCCTCATAACCAGGAGCACAATCTGAGCATGATGGACCAGTAAAACCAACACCACAGGAAGAACAATTCTCGCTACCATAACCCACCGGACAAGAATAACATTCATTGCCCACACAAGTGGTAACGTAAGTTTTATCCTGAATACATTCGTAATATGACTTACCACTGATCGCCGAAACCATTGTTGGCGCACCAAACATCAAACCAACACCCGTAGAAACACCAACTAACAAACCCCAAGAAACTTTACCGGTAAAAAACCCCACCCCAACCGCCACCACAGCAACCGAAGCGATAACCTTCCCCGCACTACCAGTAACAATATTCAACATATTGCACATTTCCGACAGAAATGCGCCATTAGACGCGAAAGCCTGGTCAGCAACAACAAAGGACAGGACGAATATCAGTAGTGTAATGAGTGATAGCGAAACTCTCTTATTCATTAATTATCATTAATTTCTATCAATCGAATCAGCTATTTTAGAGAAAATTTTAAAAATCTTCTCATCGCTATTAACTGAAATTTTTTTATTTTCCGCAGCTTTTGAAAATTCTTCCATCAACGGAATTTCTCCCAAAAAATTTATTTTATTTTTTTCAGCAAATTTTTTGGCACCGTCTTGGCCAAATAAATAAATTTTTTCTCCATTATTTTCGAAATAGGACATATTCTGAATTAAGCCTAAAATCGGAATCTGCAACTTTTGAAAACAATCAATCGACTTTACCACATCAATAACCGAAAGACTTTGCGGCGTTGAAACCACAACTACTCCAGCAACCGGAAATTTTTCCGCCATACTTAAATAAACATCTCCAGTTCCAGGAGGCATGTCAATAATCATCACATCCACTTCCTGACCATCATCTTGCCAATTAACACTTCTGATCAATTGATGTAGAATTTTAGTAACCATGGGACCACGCCACACTCCCGCTGCTTTTTCATCAACCAATAGGCCAATTGAAACACATTTAATATCATATGCTACAGTAGGCAAAATCATGCCTTCAGAAATTCTAGGTGTGCCTGATAAATTCATCAGATGCGGAATTGACGGACCGTAAATATCGGCATCAACCAATGCCACACGCTTGCCAGCTTTTTGCAGTGCCACCGCTAAATTACAGGCAATGGTTGATTTACCAACTCCACCTTTTGCCGAAGCCACGGCAATAATTTTTTTAACACCACTAACCGCGGCAATAGCAGCTTTTTCTTTCATATTTCGTATTGGTTTTTTAGTTTTAAAAAACAGGTTTTTCCAATTCAAACCACAACTTAAGCAAATTGCCATGAAAAAAATTCTACTTTCGAGCTGCTTTTTACTTGCTGTTTTTTCTTTTGAAACTCAAGCCTTAGCCCAAAAAAAGGAACGTAATTTTAATAAAGCAGAAATAGCCATTTCACCAAAGCAACTTGCCAGTGAAGGATTTTCTGACATAATCGACGATTTACTTCCCGCCGTAGTCAACATTTCGGCAATGCAAGATTCAAATTCCGGAAACACAACAATCGATCAAAGTGTTTTGGCTGATTTACCAAAAAGCCCCTTCTTCGAAGAATTTAAAAACCAACTTGAAGAACAATCTCGTGGTCAACAAGTCAGAAGAAAAATTTCTTCCATTGGCTCAGGATTTATAATTTCCAAAGATGGCTACATTGTCACTAACAGCCATGTTATTGACGATTCTGACGATATTAATGTCAGCCTTAACGACTCTTCAAAATACAAAGCTAAAATTATCGGAATCGACAAAAAAACCGACTTAGCCCTTATTAAGATCAACGTCGACAAAGAGTTAAAATTTGTTAAATTTGGTGATTCCAGCAAATCACGTATCGGAGATTGGGTGATCGTTATTGGCAATCCCTACGGACTAGGCGGATCAGTTTCGGTTGGTATTGTTTCAGCACGCAGCCGTGAAATTAATAATGGACAATCAGATGAATTTATTCAAACCGATGCCGCCATCAATAAAGGCAATAGCGGCGGACCTTTATTTAACATTAAAGGTGAAGTTATCGGCGTTAGCACCGCTATTTTTTCACCATCTGGCGGCAGTGTTGGCATTGGTTTTGCCACCCCCTCATCCAATGCTCAACAAATTATCAAACAGTTAAAAGATGAAGGAGAAGTTACTCGTGGATGGCTTGGTGTCTCAGTTCAAGACGTTACCGATGAAATGGCTGAATCAATGAAAATGGATAAAGCTAAAGGCGCTTTTGTTAATGAAGTCACTCCTAGAGGCCCAGCTGATATAGCTGGAATTTTACCAACTGACATCATCATTAAATTTGACGATCAGGACATTTATGAGATGAAAATTTTACCAAAAACCGTTGCTAAAACTCCTATAAACAAGGTTGTTGAAGCTATAATTTTGCGACGTGGAAAAATTAAGCTGGTCAAAGTTAAAGTTGAAAAAATGAAAGATGAAGAAACCAAGAAGAGCGATAATAAGACTTCAATTAGAAAACATCCGATACGTCCAACAGCTCAAATTCTTGGTCTGGGAGTTGTTGAAATGAGCAATAAACTGAAACAGGAGCGCAATATTACATCCGATATTGAAGGATTATTGGTGACAACAATTTCACCAAAATCAGAAGCTGGTGAAAAAGGCATGATGATTGGCGACATTGTAATGTCCGCCAATCAGGCTCCCATAAAAACAATTGCGGAATTGCGAAAAATTATTGAAGACAGCAAAAAATCTACAAAAAAACTTTTTCTTTTCGTCAAAAGAGGAAGCAGTAATTATGCCATTGTTCTCAATAATTAATTAAAAAACTTGTCATCCTGAGAGCAGCTTAAATTTAAACACAACAACACATATAAAAATGAAAATTGCAGTTATCTTTGGTGGTTCTGGATTCGTAGGAAAAAGCGTTATTGCGAAATTACTTAAGAAAAATTTTCGCATCAAAATTGTCACCCGTGATAAAGAAAAAGTGGCATTTTTAAAAACTTTTGCCGCTCCAGATTTTTTATCACTAATTCAGTGGGATTACAAAAACTTCGACAAACTTGATGAAATAATTCAAGGCGCTGATGTGGTAGTTAATTTAATCGGAATTTTAGCTGAAGAAAAACCAGGAAACTTCAACAAATTTCATACCAAACTATCGCAAGCAATCTCTGAAAAATGCCGTGATTTTAATGTTTCAAATCTGATTTATTTATCCGCACTTAATGTTAATCAAACCTCAACATCCAAATATGCCACTTCCAAATTAGCCGCTGAAGAAGCCATTTTGACTAATTTTCCTAACGCCACAATTCTTCGCCCATCAATTATTTTTGGAACGCAGGATAATTTTTTCAATAAATTTGCCGCCATGTCCAAAGGCCTAAAAATTCTGCCTTTAATCAATAATGGCGCGACAAAATTTCAGCCAATTTATGTGGAAGATTTAGCCGAAATAATTGCCAAAATTCCTCAAACCAAAATTGCCCGTAATAAAATTTATGAAATTGGTGGTGATAAAATTTATAGTTTCAAAAACTTAATGGAACTTGTTGCCAGCTATTGCGACCGCGAAATTAAATTTATCAATTTACCTTTCTTTGTCGCAAAAATTCTTGCCACTTTTTTAGAAATTTTTACCAAAAATATTTTAACCAAAGATCAAGTTGAGATGTTAAAAATTGACAGCGTTTTGAATGAGAATAGCTTTAAAAGTACCTTCGCCATCAATCCAAAATCAATTGAAGAAATTGTTCCTAATTACCTTCGCTAATGTTTCTCGCACTTTGCCCAGCAAAAATTAACCTGTTTCTTAAACTTAGCGGTAAACTGCCTAGCGGCTATCACGAATTAGAATCTTTATTCGCTTTTTTGGATCTATCCGACGAATTAATCGTTACCAAAAGCGATGTTTTTAAACTTGCAATTGGCGGTGAATTTGGTGACGAAATTGATGTGGAAAATAATTTATTCACCACAATTTTAAATTATTTCGTTGCCGAATTTGGCGTAACAAAAAATCTTAAAATTAAAGTTACTAAAAATATTCCAGTTAGCGCCGGACTTGGTGGAGGATCATCAAATGCTGCCTATTTTCTTCACGCTTTAAATCAAATTTTTTCTCTTAATTTATCAATTACACAGCTGCAAAGAATCTCGCTGAACTTTGGATCAGACATTGCTTTTTTGTTACAAAATAAAGCCGCAATAATTCGTGGTCGTGGTGATCAAATTACTGATTTTCCACAATTTCCACCAATACCGGCCTTGTTGATTAACCCCAAAATTGCACTTTCCACCAAAGAAATTTTTGCCAAGTTTGACGGCGATTTTTCTGTAAAAAGCACCACAGAAAATTTATTACAAAAAGATGTTTTTGAGTTAATGAAAGATCTTCCAAATGACCTGCAGAAGCCAGCAATTTCAACTATTCCTTTGATTGCCACAATTTTGCATGAGCTAAAAAATTGTGGAGCACAAATTGCCAAAATGTCTGGAAGCGGCGCCAGTTGTTTTGGTATTTTTGGCGACGAAGAATCTCTTGATCAAGCCGAGCAATTTTTTAACAAAAACTTTCCCCACTTTTTCGTTAAAAAAGTTAAAATTCTTTCCACAATCACAGATCTAATAGCACTACCTTAAATGAAATATTACGGACCACAGCCAATTGAACAAAAGCTTGCCAACCTTCTCAAACCACTTTTCCAAGGCAGCAAGAAAGAATTTATTCTGATCAATAATCTGGTCAAAAATTGGGAAGAAATTGCCGGAAAAAAATATGCGCAATTTTGCTATCCCAAATCAGTTAATTTCGGCAAAGACAGAGCGCAAGGCGGCAAACTTACCATAGCGGTTTATAATTCTGCGGTAGGATTTTTTTTAGAAAATAATTCAGAATTGTTGATTGAACGCATCGCCAGAATGTATGGGCATAAAGCAATTTTTCGCATCATCATCAAACAAGAACCCAAAATCATCACCCATAACCTTCATCAAGAAATCACACTTTCAGAACCGGAAGAAAGAAATTTAGAAAAACAACTCGCCAATATTACTGATCAAGAACTAGCACAAACCTTGCAAAAATTGGGACGCGCAATTTTAAAAGATAAAAATAATGGATAGAGAAAAGGACAACTTTATTAACCATGCAGAGAGAAACAAAACTGCACGCAACAGTACTTTAGTCAGTGTTGTAGTAAATATTGCATTAAGTGCTGCACAAATTATCGCCGGATTTTTGTGGCATTCACAGTCTTTGATCGCTGATGGTTTTCATTCTTTATCCGATCTGTTTTCTGATTTTGTAGTTTTAATCGCCAATCATTTAAGCGGCAAAGATGCTGATGATAATCACCATTACGGACATCGTCGTTTTGAAACCGCAGCCTCACTATTTTTAGGAGCGTCTTTAACCGTCGTAGGAGTGGCAATTTTATGGAGCTCTTGCAGCAAAATTATTTTTCCCGTCACACCACCAGCAATTCAGATTGAAGCCCTGTGGGTGGCCATTCTTACTTTTGTGACCAAGGAGTGGTTATTTCGCTACATGTTACAAATCGCCAAAAAATTAAAGTCCTCAATGTTGATTGCTAATGCCTGGCATGCCAGATCGGATGCTGCTTCATCGCTGGTAGTGGTGGTTGGCATTATCGGTGCCTTGATGGGTTATAAAATCCTCGACTTAATCGGAGCTTTAATTGTTGGCTTAATTATCTCCAAAACCGGCTGGAAATTTGCTTGGGACGCTTTGCATGATTTAATGGATCGCGCTATTTCTGTTGAAGAAAATGATAAAATTATTGCTTTGGTGAAGGAAACATCAGGAGTTTTAGGTTGCCACGATCTGCGCACTCGCAAGATGGGTGATATGATTTTGATGGATATTCACATCGAAGTTAAGGGCGATATTTCAGTGAAGGAAAGTTATGAAATTGTGGTGACGGTTAAACGTCGTGTAATGGCATCAATGCCCATTATTGATGCGATGATTCACGTTGATCCGCTTTAGAGACAGTCTCCTTTAGAAATCTTAGGACTAGCCAGCGTGATTAAGACTGGCACCACCATCAACCGAAATTATCTGTCCGTTAATAAAATCGTTTTTGATCAGAAATTCGACAGTCTGCAAAATATTTTCTACTCGGCCTTTTCTTTGTAGCGGAATTTTTTTGATGATGTTTTGCAGCTTTTCCGCCTCAATTCCGCCATCAACTGGATCAAGAATAAAACCAGGAGCAATTCCATTAACGCGAATTTGCGGAGCTAACTCCAATGCCAACATTTTTGTCACTTCTGCCAGATTTTTCTTACTTAAAAGATAATGAAAATATTGCGTATCAAAACGCACAATATTTTTATCAATCATGTTGATCACTTGTGCATCTGCGATTTCTGCTGCGATCACATTTTTAGCAAATTCTTTAGTTAAAATTAGTGGTGCAATAAAATGGATATTAAGATTGTCAAAAAGTTCAGATTCTGCCTCTGTGAGAAATTTCGATTTACGAAAAATTGAGGCATTATTGAGCAACAAACTTAAGTGTGGAAATTCTTTAATTACATCAGCTGCTAATTTTTTTGTCGCCTTTACGTCACATAAATCGGCAGCAAAAATTTCACACTTTACGGCAAATTTTTGTACAATTTCTGCGGATAATATCTGCGCCTGCTGCGCCGATTTATTGTAACTAATTGCGATATCATAACCTTGCGCCGCCAGAAAAATAGCGATCTCTCGCCCAATTCTTTGTGATGCTCCGGTGATTAATGCCGCTTTAGAATTTTTCATAATTTAGAAAAAATTTAAGAATTACCTTTTAACACTTATCATCCCAAACAGTTTCCTTCGTTGTCATCCCAAACAGCTTCCCCTACTGTCATAATGAGTGTATTAGAACTCAGTATGACAGAAACACTAGTTCTCTAAACATCTGCAGAGTCAGAATCGCGATATTTCTTAATAGCAGCACACAACTCACGCAAAACTTCTGTAACACCTTCGGTGGTTGCCCCAGAAATCGCAAAAACTTTCGGTGATTTTTGTCCTTGTTTTTTTAAGTAAGATTTCAGCGCAGTGACTTTTTTCTTTACTTCAGGACTTTCTAAAAGATCAATTTTATTGAGCGCAATAACTTCCGCTTTTTCCAATAATTCTGGGCTATAACCAGCAAGCTCTTCACGAATTATTGTATAATTTTCGACAACATTTTCTGCCGATGCATCAATTAAATGTAGCAAAACACCACAACGTTCAACGTGTTTTAGGAAGCGATCACCAAGACCGCGACCATCAGATGCACCTTTGATTAATCCTGGAATATCAGCCAAAACAAACTCCTGCTCATCAACATAAACCACACCAAGTTGCGGCTTAAGAGTTGTAAAAGGATAATCAGCGATTTTTGGTTTTGCTCTAGTTGTCACTGCTAAAAAAGTCGATTTTCCGGCATTGGGCATACCAAGCAAACCAGAATCTGAAAGCAGTTTTAACCTGAGAACTGCCCACATTTGCTGTCCTTCTTCACCTTTTTGAGCATGAGTTGGAGCGCGATTGATTGAACTTTTAAAGTTAGAGTTTCCCAATCCACCACGGCCACCTTTGGTAATTACTACACGTTCGCCGTGAGTCATCAAGTCGGCCAGAACTTCACCATTTTCCTCACAAATGATTTCTGTACCCACAGGAACTTTTAAAATCATATCTGGTCCGGAAAGACCGTTACGATTAGCTCCGTGACCTTTTATACCGCTTTTGGCAATAAAGTTTTGTTGAAAACGATAATCAATCAAAGTGTTCAAATCTTTAATGGCTTCAAAAATGATGCTGCCGCCGCGACCACCGTCGCCGCCATCTGGACCACCACGCGGAATAAATTTTTCACGCCTAAAACTTGATGCTCCGTTGCCTCCATCACCAGCTTTTAAATGGATTCGCGCTTCGTCGATAAATTGCATATTTCAAATAATTTTTAGTTGTTCCCCAAACAAAGTTTTGGCGACTCTTAATTTGTGATTGTAATCTTGAATTCATCCTCAACCACCGCGCCACCAGCCTCCTTAACCAACAGCGCAAAAGGTTTAAAAAGTTCGTAATTTTGATTTTTGAAAACCGCTCTTTCTAAACGCGAAGAAGCAACATAAGCGGCCTCAAGAGTTCGACATCCGTAAGCACGTAAAGACTGATTTTTTTCACCCAAGAAATTTTGCTCTTCCACCGCAACCAAAATTTCACCGCTAGTTCTTTTAGAAACACGAATACGACGATTATTGACGTAAGCACCAAAGCCCTTTTCGCAGTAATAAGTTTCACCACCAAAGATTTTGTTAACCGCAACTGAAATTGATTCTTTCTGTCCTGAAGAATTTAAATGTTCAAGTGCCACAGCCACAGTAAAATCTGGGTTGGAACGAATTAAATTATTAAAACCATCAATCGGGTGAATGATGTAAGAATATTCGGCATTTTGACTGCGAATAATTTTTTGACCATCGGCAAAAATTAAATTATATTCTGGACGCAATTTCGACAATTCATCCTCCAAAATCTGCTTCACACGATGGTAACAAGCAGAAGCGAATTTTTGCGCTGAGAGTGGATTTGATTGTAAGTTCTCTAACTCAATAAAATCTCGCGGCATATGAGCAGTGGCTTTTTCAATAGCTTTGAGAATGATGTTTAAATTGGCACTATAGCGCATTTTGAATTAGATTTAGTTAAATGGTAAAAACCAACCCCAGTAATGAAATGGGCTTGATTGTTTAATATCGTCGGGATTGAAAAGATAAATTCAGCTCAGGAATTGGAGAGGTGCTTCTTACAGCTTTAAGCGAAAATTCCAACCTATTTTCTTGTGAGCCGGAAATTCTAACCAAACTATGGGCGTGAAAATTAACATCATCACGTTGTTTAAAATCACTGCGATAATGCGCACCTCTGCTCTCCAAGCGATTTAATGCAGAAAAATTTGCTGCTAGAGAATTTAAGAACAAATTTTTAAGTTCAAAAAAAGCAATCAATTCTTCATTCCACAACAGACTGTTATTTTTAATACGGTAATTTTTAAAAATTTCAAAAAGCTGGTAAGTCTTTGACAGACCATCTCTTAATAATTTTTCATCACGAAAAACACTTAAATGTTTTTCATTATTTTGTTGGAGATTCTTTTTCAAATAATCAAGAGATGCCAATTGATCGTTTGCTTCTAAACTGAAGAGAGACTTTAGTTTTTCAATTTTATTTGCAGCAATTTTATCAAGCGCTTTAAAGCTATGCTGCGTGATTTTTTCAGCAGCTTTATGACCAGCAATTTTGCCAAAAACAATCAAATCAAGTAGTGAGTTACAACCCAAACGATTAGCTCCATGAACCGAGACACAAGCCGTTTCGCCAACGGCCATCAATCCCGATATTTCTTCCTCACCATCAACCACTACGCCATCAAGATTAGTGGGAATGCCCCCCATAGTGTAATGGGCTGACGGACTTACCGGAATTAAATCTTTTCTAACATCCAGTCGAGCAAAGTTTTTAACCAACTCAACAACTCCCGGAAGTTTATTATTCAAAGTTTCATCACTTAAATGGCGCAAATCCAGATTAAGAAAATTTTTATCTACTCCACTACCGCGACCCAAATGAATTTCAGTCGCCATTGCTTGTGCTATAACATCGCGCGATGCTAACTCCATCATCTTTGGTGCATATTTTTTCAAAAAACGCTCACCATCACAGTTAAGCAAATAACCACCTTCACCACGCGCTGCTTCAGTTATTAGAAATCCGTGACCGTAAATTCCGGTGGGATGAAATTGAATAAATTCCATATCTTGCAATGGTAACCCAGCTTCAAAAACCAGAGCTGAACCATCACCGCTACAAATTAAAGAAGATGTAGTGTTTTGATAAATCTGACTGTAGCCACCGGTTGCTAAAATTATAATTTTACTTTCAAAAACTACCAATTGGCCAGCGTTCAAGTCAACAGCCAGACAGCCATGACAATTTTTATCTTCAATTAATAAGTCGGTAACAAAAAATTCTGAGAAAAATTTTACACCATTTTTGAGCGCCTGTTCGTGTAAAGTGTGAAGAATTGTGTGACCAGTTTTATCCTTTGAATAACAAGCGCGATAAGCAACCTCACCTTGCC
This sequence comes from uncultured Rhizobium sp., assembly GCA_964537735.1. GTDB lineage: Bacteria > Pseudomonadota > Alphaproteobacteria > Rickettsiales > UBA1997 > UBA2645. Next base: position 59,632 of record CAZICL010000003.1, read on the forward strand.
CAAAATTAGTACTTTGTCCACCATAAGCACGTTGAGCAATTTTACCGTCAAAATTACGCGAAAAAACTACACCCATTTTTTCCAATGCAATAATCGCCGCCTCAGCTTCACTACAAAGAATTTCAACAGCATCAGCATCAGCTAAATAATCAGAGCCTTTTAGAGTGTCATAAGCATGCCATTTCCAATCATCATTTTGGACATTACCTAATGCAGCATTAATGCCGCCTTTAGCTGCAACTGTGTGGCTATTAGTTGGAACCACTTTGCTAATTACGGCAATATTTTTTGCACCAGCATTAATTGCCGAAATTGCCGCTGTTAAACCAGCGCCACCGGAACCTATAATAATTATGTCGAAGGATTTTTTTTCTAGCGAGAAATCCATTTATAAAAATTTATCATTTAACATTTAGCATTTAACAATTACGAATTTGCCATTTGTTAAATACTAAATGCTCAATGCTCAATGATCAAAATTATTTTCTGTGCCTTCAACGAAGAGAAAAATCTTAAAAAACTTTTAATGAATATCAGTCATGAGATGCAAAATCTGGAACGTGATTTTGAAGTCATAACTTGTATTGATGGTACAACAGACAACTCTGCAGAAATTCTTGCGGCTTTTTCCAAATTTCATCCGGTTAAAATTTTACCGCTACAAAATTGTCGTGGCTTGGGCCTTGCTTATAAAAGAATTTTTTTGGATGTAATCGAAAATTGCGCAGACAATGACGTAATAATTTCACTTGATGCTGACAACACTCACAAGCCAGAACAAATTGGTGATATGCTTGAGCATTTCGAAAAAAATAATCTCGATGTGCTAGTTGCCTCAAGATTTTGCGACAAAAGCATCATGGCTCAATTTCCATTGTATCGCCGCTTCATCAGCAAATTTACTTCCATTTTACTGCGCAATTTATTTTGCATACGCTCAATTTCAGGGAAGAAATTACAGGATTTCACCAGCGGTTATCGCATTTACCGCGTTAAAAAATTGCAGGAATTATTTGCCAAACAGAGAAATAATTTCATCTTGGAGCCTGAATTTACCTATACTTGTGAGCTTTTAATAAAACTGTCACGCATCAACTCCCGTATTGATGAAATTGCAATTTCCTATGATTATGGGCAAAAAATTGGCGCCAGTAAATTAAGAGTAATGCGCAATTTTTATCGTCTGGCCATACTTATCTTTAAGCTGTTTAAATCACGTTAAGATCCTAAATAAGATCAAAAAACTTCCAAAATATTTTTTGCTGTTTTAAATATTCCTCTTTCTTTGACAGAAAATTCCAATCTCTCAAATTTCCATACATATAATATATGCTACAAAAAAGACGAGTTGTCGTAACCGGCATAGGTGCTGTTACGCCATTAGCTGCTACTGTTGAAAATAGCTGGAAAAAATTAATCAATGGCGAATCTGGCCTGGGAAATATTTCACTTTTCGACGCTACTGAATCTCCATGCAAAATTGCTGCTGAAGTAAAATGCGGCTCCGAAGGAGATCTTTTAAATCTCGACAAATTCATTGAGCCAAAAGAACAAAAAAAAATGGATCGTTTTATCCATTTCGCAGTTGCTGCTGCTGATGAAGCAATTTCTGATTCTGGCTGGAAGGCTGAAACTGAAGAAGAAAAATATCGCACCGGAGTTATGATTGGATCTGGTATTGGCGGACTTCCAGCAATTGAAAGAACTGCTCATGGTATTAAAGAAAGAGGAATAAAAAAAGTTACTCCTTTCTTTATTCCGGCAAGCTTAATCAATCTTGCCTCCGGTCAAGTTTCAATAAAACATGGTTATATGGGTCCAAATCACGCAGTTGTTACTGCGTGCGCTACTGGATCACATGCCATTGGAGACTCTGCCCGCATGATTGAATATGGTGATGTTGATGTCATGATTGCCGGTGGTGCTGAAGCAACAATTTGCGAAACTGGTGTTGGTGGTTTTGCTGCCCTTCGTGCTCTTTCTACAAACTTCAATGATAATCCAACTGCCGGTTCAAGACCTTGGGATAAAGATCGCGATGGTTTTGTTATGGGTGAAGGTGCTGGTGTTGTTGTGCTTGAAGAATATGAGCATGCCAAAAAACGCGGCGCTAAAATTTATGCCGAAGTTGTGGGTTACGGTCTTTCTGGTGATGCTTATCACATCACTGCTCCTGAAAGCACCGGGCGTGGCTCAACTTATGCTATGCAACTGGCTTTAAAACATTCTGGTCTGAACAATGATCAAATTGACTATATCAATGCCCACGGCACCTCAACTCCTTTGGGCGATGAAATTGAAGTCAATTCAGTGAAAAAAGTTTTTGGTGATCATGCTTATAAACTCTCCATGTCTTCTACCAAATCTGCCATTGGTCACTTGCTTGGTGCTGCTGGTGCAGTTGAAGCAATTTTCTCTGTTTTAGCAATTCGTGATAATATTGCTCCACCAACTTTGAATCTCGACAATCCATCAGAAGGTTGTGACATCGATTTGGTTGCAAAAACTGCTAAACAAAAAAAGATCGATGTTGTGATGTCGAATTCTTTTGGCTTCGGTGGAACCAATGCATGTCTCATTCTTAAGAGAATATAAAACCCAACAATAAATGCGTAAAAAAATTTTCGCTAATATTTGCGCCGGATTTTCAGTCTTGGTGTTTTTATATTTAGTGGTCATTGTTAGCATCATCATGTACTTCAATGCGCCAAATAGCTATCATCGTGAAGATAAAAAATTCATTATTGAAAGCGGCCTGACATTTCGTCAAGTTGTACAAAAGCTGAATAAAGAAAATATCATTAAAAATCCTGAAGCTTTTTTATATCTATCACAACTGATCAAGGGCGTTGATCCAAAAGTGCGCTATGGCGAATATTTTTTCGAAAGAAATACTTCTTGCTATAAAATTCTACACAAGATGGTGCGCGGCAATATTTTCTTCCGTAAAGTTACTGCCGCAGAAGGTTTAACTTCTAACAGCATTTTAAAAATCATAGATAACTCTCCTGGGTTGATCGGACAACTTCCAGAAAAAGTCAAAGAAGGATCCTTATTACCGGAAACTTATTTTTATTCTTACAATGACACCAAAGCCAGCATCGTGAAAAGAATGCAGGACTCTATGGACAAGCATTTAAATGAATTGTGGGAAAAACGCGATCTATCAACCCCTCTTAAAACAAAAGAACAGGCTTTAATTTTGGCTTCAATTGTTGAAAAAGAGACTGGCATTGCTTCAGAGCGACCATTAGTTGCATCAGTTTTTACTAACCGCTTAAAAAAAGGCATGAAGCTACAATCTGATCCCACCATTATTTATTCTTTCAGCATGGGCAATAAAAGCTTGGAACGCCCAATTCGATTAAGTGACATTCGCAACAATTCTATTTACAACACTTACAATGTTTATGGCCTGCCTCCAACTCCAATTTGCAATCCGGGAATTGCCTCAATCAAAGCTGTGTTAAATCCACCGCAAACTGATTATTTATATTTCGTTGCCAGCGGCAGAAACGCGCATCATTTTTCTAAAAATATTAGTGAACATAATGAATATGTAGCACGTTACCGTAATTCAATAGCCCCTAAGCCTGCCGTTACGATAAATAATTCTACAGAACCAGCAGCAATTCCAACTGCACAATAATGTTTCGCTATTGTGACCGACAATCTTGCGCAAACCATCAAACTTCAGCAATTTGCTTCCGATCCCAATAATTCGTGTTGGGTATTCGCCTCTGCCGGTTCTGGCAAAACCAAAGTTTTAACTGACCGAGTTTTAAGATTACTTTTAAGCGGCGTCACTCCCGATAAAATTCTTTGTCTCACTTTTACAAAAGTTGCCGCCACTGAAATGCAAAATCGCATAAATAGTGAGCTGGCAAAATGGGTTATACTTAGTGACGGTGAACTTGAGCAAAAATTATTCAACTTAAGCGGCTTTAAACCAACAAATAACGATCTCAAAAAAGCTCGTATTTTATTTTGTCAAACCATTGATTTTGAAAGCAAAATCAAAATTCAAACCATCCATTCTTTTTGCCAAGGGCTGGTAAAAATCTTTCCCTTTGAAGCAAAAATTAACCCTAATTTTGAAATTTTAGAGACCGCACAAGAAAAATTACTGCTGCAGAAATCTCAAAAAGAAGTCTTAAAAAATTGTTTCCAAAATCCTCAATTAAAAAATCTGGTTACAAAAATTAATGCCAAACTTCACGAAGAAAGTTTTTCTGAATTGATTGCGGATCTGCTTAATAAAAAAGAGCAATTGGCAATTTTAAAAGAAAATCTTTACGGAATTAACGGTATTATTGATGAAATTTTCAAAACATTTGTCGTTGATAAAAATCAAAATGAAGAAGAATTCGCTGCTAATTTTTTTACCAAAATTAACTTTCCACAACTATCCCAATTAGCTTCTGACCTTGAGCAAAGCGATTCATCAAAAAACCTGGAAAGTGCCAATAAAATTAGAAAATTTTTACAAAACCCTTCAGCAAAAACTTTTGATTTTTACCGCTCGGCTTTCTTTACCAACGAAAATGAACCGAGAAAATTCTACAAAAAAATTGCCGCTAATACTGATTTTATTAAAGCTGTCGCCGATCAACTAACCTTAATTAGTGATTTTTCTGACTACATAAATTCTCTCAGAATCTGCACTTCCACTTCCCTGCTCTTAAAATTTGTTGATGCTATTTTAGAAAATTACGCTCATTTAAAATCACAAAATGGCTTTCTAGATTATAACGATCTAATCGTTGAGACCAATCGTTTATTGGCTAATCCCAATTTTTCCGATTGGGTAAAGATGAAAATGGACGGACTATTTGACCATATTTTGATCGATGAATCACAAGACACCAACCATCAACAATGGAACATTATCAAGGCTTTGACTGAAGATTTTTTTTCAGGAATTAGCTCCGCCAATAAAAATCGTACAATTTTTATTGTTGGTGATGAGAAGCAGTCAATTTATTCATTTCAAGGTGCTGACGCCAATATTAGTGAGGAAATTTTTTCTTATTTTTTCACAAAATTAAATGGTAATCCCATTCACTTAAACAGAATTAATCTGGATAATTCCTTTCGCTCATTACCCATAATTTTAGAGGCAGTTGACAGCACTTTTGCTGGTGCCAAAGAAAAAGATGCAATCAGCAGAATCAGTAACTTCCAAGGTCACAAAGCCATAAGACAAGGTCGCGGATTGGTTGAAATATGGCCACAAATCGCCACTAAGAAAATCAAAAAACCAGAGAGCAAAGATTTAAATTACGCATGGCAATTTGATTTTGTGCCGCAGCAAAACTATTCCGAAAAAGAATTTTTAGCCGAGAATATCGCCTTAAAAATTAAACAATTTATTGACGGTGGGGAAAATTTAGATGGTCGTCCAAATCCTGTAAAATACAGTGATTTCATGATTTTATTACGTCGCCGCACTGATGGTTTTGACAAAATTTTGGGACAATTTTTTCACAAACATAATATTCCCTTTAACAGCCCAAGCAAAATTTCTTTTGCCGATAATTTAGTAATCCAAGATCTGCTTGCTGCAGCCAAATTTGCACTTGCCGATTATGACGATTTAAATCTGGCGGCACTTCTAAAATCTCCCATTTTTGCGGTAAGTGAAGAAGAACTTTTTGAAATATTGGCTTTTAGAAATAGCCATAAACTCACCGTTTATGAGGCTTTACAACAATTAAAAAAGTTTTCACAACAGATAGATCTACTAAAAAAACTTAAAGAAAACTCACAAATTCTTAACTGTTTTGAGTTTTTCAATTTTTTGCTGAGCGGTGGCAGAAGACAAAAAATTATCAATCATTTTGGCGCTGATAGCTCGGAAATATTGGATAAATTTAGTTTAAAACTTTTCGATTTTTGCGAAACATTATCGCCAAATTTACAAAAATTTCTCGACTTCACCAATAAGCTCAACCCAGAAATATCACTTGCCGGCGAAAATGATAATCGCGTTTTAATTACTACAATCCATTCAGCAAAAGGACTGCAAGCGCCGATTGTCATACTTCCAGATTGTTGCTTTGACAGCAATAAATTGCGCAGTACTAAAGAAAAAATTTCCTGGATTAATGATCTTCCAATATGGTGTGCTGTGAAAGAAGATGAAAACCAGCTATTACGCAAAGTACGCGAATTAAAGAGAAACCAGGCTAAAGAGGAATATTTACGCCTGCTTTATGTGGCAATGACTCGAGCTGAGGATGTGCTTTATATTGCTGGCAGCGGCAATAGCTATGATGAGGAATGTTGGTATAATTTAATCAAAAAATCATTAGCCGACAAATGTCACAAAAGCCGGTTTTTGAATAAAACAACTGCGCCGATTGCTGCTGATAAATTTGAAATCACCGATGAAATTTTGGTAATGGGAGAAAAAAATTGGCTACCTATGGCTGAAGATTCTTCAATAATTTCTGGTGCCCAAGATGTTTCTACTGATGTAAAATCTTCTGATACGACATTTCCCACAGCAGATTCTTCTCAGGCAATTTCGCAATTAAATACAACTCAGGAAGCATTATCTAAAGCTGATTCTTCTAAATCATTTGTTCTTTCTTCTCAGGTAATTACTAAAGAAATTGAAGCAATCCCTATCTCAAATTATTCCCTATCCAATAACGGACAAATAAAAGGTAAATTGCTTCATAAAATTCTGGAAATTTTTGGTAAAAATTCAGCTGCGGATAAGAGATGGCTGCAGCAGATTGCTCACAAGATCATCAATCGCGAAGAGTTTTTAAATATAAAAGAGAAAAATCAAATCAGCTCTGAGATATCTGGTTTTCTTGATTCAACACAGTTTGAACAAATTTTTTCTGGCACCATCAAGTGCGAATGCGAAATTGCCGGCGATTACAATCTTAAACGTATTGACCTTTTGATCGAGAAAGAAAACGAAGTTTTAATTATTGATTATAAATCAGATGAAGTTTTACCACCAAACGTCCCACATCATTATCTGGCGCAACTACAAAATTACCAACAGCTTGTAAGTAAAATCTATCCTCACAAAAGAATCTCCACGGCAATTTTTTGGATAAAATTTTTACAGCTGGATTTTTGCTAAGGAATGCCGGAACTGCGATTTAATACTCTAAAACTTGTTCTAAGCGCAACATTTCATCAAAAGTTGGGCGACGTCTAATGACGCTAAATTTATCGCCATCAACCAAAACTTCCGGAATCATCGGGCGACAATTATATTCATTGGACATTGAAGAGCCGTAAGCTCCGGCTGAACAGAACACTAATAAATCATCTGACCTGAGATCGATCAATTCACGACTTTGAGCCAAAATATCGGTGCTTTCGCAAACTGGTCCGGCTAAGTCATAAATAACTTTTGTACCGATTTTTTTATGCACCGGAAAAACTTCATGATAAGAACCATAAAGCCCCGGACGCATCAAGTCATTCATCGCTGCATCAATGATAGCAAAATTTTTGACACCGCTTTCTTTCAGCAAAATGATTTTAGTAACTAACAATCCGGCATTTCCAACCATTGATCGACCAGGTGCGATGGTAATTTTTACATTTAGATCTTGGGTCATTTCTTTAATCAAAGCCGCATATTCATTAAACAGCAGCGTATTTTCATTTTTGTATAAAATACCAATTCCACCGCCAAAATCGAGAGCGGAAATTTTGTGACCTTGACCGCGCAGCGTTAAACATAGTTCGCGCAATTTTCTGAATGCCAATTTAAAAGGATCAATTGTAGTAATTTGCGATCCGATATGCATGGCAATACCGTAAACTTCAAGTCCGGGAAGTTTTGCTGCTCGGGCATAAATTTCTTCAGCCATCTCAATATCCACGCCAAATTTATCGCCTTTACGACCGGTTGAAATTTTATCGTGAGTTTTTGCATCAACGTTGGGATTAACCCGTAAACTGAATTTAGCCTTTTTATGCATTGAACAAGCTACTTCATTAAGCAAAAACATCTCAGCAATTGACTCAACAGAAAATTCTTCAACACCTTTTTCTAAAGCAAATTTTATTTCTTCGCGGGTTTTACCAACACCAGCAAAAACAATTTTTTGCGCATCAATTCCGGCTTTTACAGCACGAAAAACTTCACCAGCAGAAACTGCATCGATTCCAGATCCAAGCTGCGCAAGAATTTTAACCAAATGTAGGTTGTAATTGGCTTTAATGGCATAACAAATTTTGTAATCAGAAATTTTGGCTGCATTGAAAGCAGTAACAAAATTTTGGAAATTCTCAATTAAAGCTTTTTTGGAATAACAATAAAATGGCGTGCCTACAGATTTAGAGATTGTTGCAATCGCGACATTTTCAACAAACAATTCATCACGATTTTTGACGTTTTTGTAAGCGAGATATTTCATTGGATGGATGTTTAGTTATTAAGCTCGCCTTCTAACTTTCGTAGCTAGAATACATATAAGGCGTAACTGAATCAAACTCAGCAGCACAAGAATCCACACGTTTGTAAGATGGGTTGACGCCAAGAGCACAGCGCATCTCGCGCACTTCTTTCTCAGTTAAACCACTCAATTTACTCAAACGTTTATCGGAAAAACCCATGCGTTTTAGATTAAAGAAATTTTCCGCATCTTTTGGCAAACCTTCTTTCTTAACTTTTGCCTCAACATCCAAAGCCGCTTTGATTTGTTCCAAAAACCATTTGTCATATTTGGTGATTGCCGCCACTTCCACAACAGACATACCTTCACGCAAAGCTTGAGCAATCAATAATAAACGGTTTGGCGCTGCAATTTTTAACTTTTCCGTAATTATTTTAATGCGTTGTTCTGGATCTTCAGAGGCGATGGCAATATCATCCATACCGCTCAAATTTGATTCCATTGAGCGTAAAGCTTTTTGGAAAGATTCGATAAATGAGCGACCAATTCCCATCACTTCACCAACTGATTTCATTGAGCTTGATAAAGCTGTTTCGCTGCTTTTGAACTTTTCAAAAGTGAAGCGCGGAATTTTAGTAATGACATAATCAATTGTTGGTTCAAACGAAGCTGGAGTGACTCCACCGGTGATGTCATTTTTAATTTCATCTAAAGTATATCCCACAGCCAGTTTCGCTGCCACTTTAGCGATCGGAAAACCTGTAGCTTTCGAAGCCAAAGCTGAAGAACGCGAAACGCGTGGATTCATTTCGATCACTACCAAATTGCCATTTTGTGGATTTACTGCAAATTGCACATTCGATCCACCAGTTTCAACGCCAATCTCGCGTAATACAGCAATTGAAGCGTTACGCATTTGCTGATATTCTTTGTCAGTCAAAGTTAAAGCCGGCGCAACGGTAATAGAATCGCCAGTGTGAACACCCATCGGATCAACATTTTCAATTGAGCAAATAATGATAGTATTGTCATTTTTGTCGCGCACCACTTCCATCTCATATTCTTTCCAGCCAATAATTGACTCATCAATCAGAACTTCATTAGTTGGTGAAATTGCCAATCCATATTCCACAATATCGCGATATTCTTCTTTGGTATATGCCACACCACCACCAGCTCCGCCCATAGTAAATGACGGACGAATGATTGCCGGAAGACCAATGCTTTCTAAGGCTTTCATACCATCTTCCAACGTTTGCACAATGGCATTTCTTGGTGTTTTTAAGCCAATTTTATCCATCGCTTTTTGAAAAAGTGCACGATCTTCTGCCTTGTGAATGGCTTCAATTGAAGCACCGATAAGCTCAACACCATATTTTTCTAATACACCATTTTTTGCCAAACCAATTGCACAATTAAGAGCTGTTTGGCCACCAACTGTTGGTAATATTGCATCTGGACGCTCTTTGGCAATAATCTTTTCAACAATATCTGGATTGATTGGTTCAATATAAGTACGATCGGCCAGGTTTGGATCGGTCATGATCGTTGCCGGATTGGAATTAATCAAAATCACTCTGTAGCCCTCTTCTTTTAGAGCTTTACAAGCTTGCGTTCCAGAATAATCAAATTCGCAGGCTTGACCGATAACAATCGGCCCAGCCCCAATAATTAGGACGGACTTAATATCTGTTCTTTTTGGCATTGTCTTTGGAAGGAAATTATAAATGAAAACTGGCGAAAAAATTTTGTCGTCATTAAAAAGCCCGCCTTTAATTAAGTCAACCAATCAGCCGTCAAAATTTAAATGAATATTCCGCATAAAAAAACAAAGCCAAACTATCGGCGCCGCACTTTAAGCCGTCTTGTTGCAATCCAAATTTTTTACCAATTTGAGTTTCACGAACAGAAAATTCCTCTCGAAGAAATAAAAAATAATATCATCGATAATTATGTTTTAGAGCAGGATGCCGATATTTCTTCTTACCGCAAACATATTGATTTCAACCTTTTGGATAGTTTGCTAGCCGGCATTAGTCTTGGCACAGAAACTATTGATCACGAAATTTCCGGATTTTTAAAAGATGATTGGAATTTAAATAAGTTACCTGACGTGATGCTCTACATCTTGCGCCTTGGCGCTTTTGAACTGAAATTTATGCAGGACATTCCGGTGAAAGTTGTGCTTGGCGAATATGTTGATATTGCCGCCTCATTTTTTGAAAATAAAAAAGTTACTTTCGTCAATGCAACGCTGGAAAGCCTTGCTCGCGAATATCGCACTGATGAATTACAAAAAGCCAAAGAACAGAAGGAAAATAGCCAAAATGTCTAAAAAAATTGTTATTGCCAAAATTATTTCAGCCTTTGGAATCAAAGGTGAAGTCAAGATTGTAGCTTATTGCCAAGATCCTCTGCAAATTGAAAAATACCCACTTTTTGATGCCAAAGGTGCCGCATTAAAAATCAAGATTACTAACAAAAATAAAGCAGTGGTGGGTTCTAGTGGTTCTGGCGATCCGATTTTAATTGTAAAAATCGACACCATCAAAGACCGCAATGAAGCTGAATTGGCTCGTGGTTTAGAAATTTTTGTCAATCGCGAAGATTTAAAAGAAACTGCTGCTGATGAGTTTTATTATAGCGACTTGATCGGACTTGCCGTGCAAACTGAAGATGGCACTAAAATCGGCAAAGTGCTCAATGTACAAGATTTTGGTGCTGGCGGCATGTTGGAAATTGCGTTTGAAGAATCATTTACGCAAAGCACTGCCGGAGGAAATTTTGATAAAATAGAGAATTTCCCTTTTAGCGGAAAAATTTTCCCGCAAGTAAACATCCAACAAGGTTTTATACAAATTGAACTGCCGGAAATTTTTAGCGATCAAAAATAATTATGAAAATTTCTATAAATAAAGCGACAGTTCTGGATTTCGATAATGTTTACGAAATTCTGATGCATCAGAATGTAAACCCTTTCATGAATTATCCGGTTTTAGAAAAAGAGGAATTTAGAAATATCTGGGAAGATATTTTGCCGCGTCTGCATTTATGGAAAGATGGCACGGAAATTATCGGACTTGCTGTTATAAGCAAAGGCACTTACCGCGTAAAACACATCGCTTACATCGACAAATTGGCCATCAATCAGAATCTAACCAGCAAAGGGCTGGGCACAGTTTTTTTTAGCCAAATTATTGATTCTTTGGCGCAAGAAGGAATTACCAAAATCGAATTGGGAGTTGAAGTGGATAACGATCGCGCCGTGGCTTTTTACAAAAAACTGGGCTTTGAAATTGAAGGCATCCGCAAAAATTTGCTCAATCGCGAAGGCCAATTCATCGACAATTATTTTATGGCCAAAATGCTGTAAACGCCAATGCGCTCTGCCGCACAGGCAGCTTAGAAATTGAACATACACGGCATCGATCGCCGATTAATTTCTTGGTCAACGCCATATCCTGCCAGGTCGCATACCAACTTCGAAACAACAAAGCAAAAATCAAAAACTCATACTCTTGCCAGTAATCCTTCTGCGAAAGATTATTGGAGTTCTGTGAGATAAATTATTGAGGGACTTATCCGGAATTGGCGTTTCAAGATAATTAATTGTTGGCGGAATGTTTGAATTTTTGAGATCGATTCGATCATCAATGTAAGTAAAATCCCCAGATTATTCTCCAGATTACCTGTCCTGATTATTTGCTGTCTCCCCACCTATTGTTTTTTTTCTGCTTCGTGAATGCTTTTTATCTCTTGGGCAATAAATCCTCCGGCTATTAAACCACCTGGTTCACTACCTCCAACCATTGGCTGTGGTTTTGGCTTTATACTATCTCCACTTATTGGTTGCGACTTATTAGGGTGATTTTTGAGTTTCTTTGTTATCGGATGTTTAGGTTCAATATAACCTGGATTAGCTAAGGCCGAAGTGGAAAATAAGGCGAGAATTGTAGTAAGTCTTAAAAAAGTTTTCATAGATGAAACTTGCGCGCCAATTAATTGGCGATTCGGATCCAGTTTAATGCGATTTAATGTTGATGAATCTTGCGCAATTTCTTTGGTATATATTCCACTTCCAAACATTACTGCGTCTGACTCGGAAGCAGACTCTAGCATTTGAGTTGTTTCTATTGTCACACCATTCATTGAAGTTATTTTGGAAGATGGGTCGGTGATATGAACTTGCAAACCTTTGCTTCGTAAACGATTTAGAATTCCAAGGGCAATAAACGAATCTAATTCGTTAAAACCTTCAAATGTTAGAATTGAAACTTTCATGATTTTACGACTTATTTGGTTAGGAATGTTTTTTCAAAACATCTCGTAAAAAAACTGGTAGATCAGTTGATGGAGGAACCAATGGAACTTGATACATCATATCCGAAACTAATCCTCGGTGATATGTTCCATGATTTACGATATGGAGAATGATTTCTTCACGAGTCATAGAACCTTTACCACCGCCGATAAAATCGAAATTTATAATTTCCTTTAATTGCTCATCAGATAATTTATCACTCAGAGAAATATAATATTTATCAGTTATTTTTACCGCTTCCCAAAGTTCTTCAAGGGGTGGATGAGTTTCGGTATTTCTAGATTTAAAATTGTGCTTCTTTCCTTCAAGATGTGCCTGAAAAACCAGATCAATAACATATACATGGTTTAGAGTGTGAACCATATTTCTATATCTGGTTAAGCGTTTTTTTAAAGCCTCTCCTTCGGGCAATGTAGTAACGGTTGTGAAAATAATTTCATTTGCCCATGCCTTGTAGCGGGTTAATATTTGAACAGTGTTCATAATTTTGATATTTTTTCTCTGTTTTACGAAGCTATAATTTCCTCTACAATTCTTTGAATGTGAAGATTTGTCGTATCAAGAATTGGTAAGTTATGGTATTTTTCTTCTTTCAAAATCAAAGATAGTTCGGTTCCGCCAAGCACAATACCATCAATGCTATTTTGAGACTCTATATCGGAAATTATTTGCAATAATTGTTGTTTTGTTTCTTGGCGCACGATTCCTTTGATCAACTCATCAAAATATATTTGATGGATATAGTTTTGTTGCTCTGCATTTGGCACTACAACTTCAATGTTTTTTTGCGCAAATACTTTGGGATAAAAATCTCCCGTCATTGTAAACTTTGTTCCAAGTAACAGAATTTTTTTTAGACCAAGTTCGCTAGATTTCTCGCTGGTCACTTCTACGATACTGATAAGTCTTAAGGGAGATACAGATTGCAGCTTTTCAAAAACAGCGTGCGGTGTATTTGCGGCTAATACACAAAAATCAATGCCAGAGTTTTTTAATTTATAAAGTTCGTCATTTAAATATTTGACCAACTCATCTTCATTCCTACTTAGGAGATTTAGCATTTTTGTGATGTCAATACTGTTGATGATTATTGAAGGCGAGCTTCCATCGGTTATTTTTTTCTTATAACCGCTAATAATATTTCTGTAATATTGTATTGTTGATTCAGGCCCGATGCCACCAATAATTCCAACGCTTTTCATGGATTACACCTTTATTATTCATGTTGTTTGATTTGCGACAGTCTCGTTAAGCAAAATCAGCAAAATTTTATCCAGTAAATTTCTAACGAACAACCGATGACAAAAAAGTTTTAAACACAAGCCACCTACCAATTCATTTTTCGAACTAACCAACCCTTGATTTTACTATTCCACGAGCGTGAATTGGTTAAATAGCAGTTGAAAGTAGACCGAGTTCGAAATTTTTTTTGCTCAGGCGGTTAAAAAAAAGATGAAGAAAAGAAGGAAGAACATTTATTATTTTTTAGCCAGAAGACTATGGCGATAGCCGTAACCGAAGTAAACCAATAGACCAAGAATTGACCAGATCATAAAATAAATACCACTTTCAACTAGTAAATCATAAGCCAAATAAGAACAGCTAATAATTGCCAAAGGTGCGACGATGTTAATTGCCGGACATTTGAAAGAGCGCGGTAATTCTGGATGGCTGAATCGCAAAATCAAAACTCCAATCGCCACTACAATGAAAGAAACCAAAGTTCCCAAACTGGTTAAATGACTTAATGTTTTAAGCGGAAAAAATCCCGAAACTAAAGCGACTACAATTGAAACTGCAACAACTGCAATATAAGGGGTGTTAAATTTCTTGTGCAACTTGCTGAAAGGTGCAGGAATCAGACCATCACGCGACATGACAAAGAAAATGCGCGACTGCCCATAAATCAAAATTAATAAAACCGAAGTAATGCCGGCGATCGCTCCGGTAGCAACTAAAGCTGACCCAATATTGCTACCATTGTCTCTAAGAGCACGAGCTAAAGGCTCAGCGTTATTCAATGTGTCATAGCTGACGATTCCAGTCAGAACCAAAGACACGGCAACATAAAGAACAGCACAAACCACTGCCGAAACAATAATTCCAATCGGCAAATCTCTTTTGGGATTTTTACATTCTTCTGCAGCAGTAGCCACCGCATCAAAGCCAATGTAAGCATAGAAAACCGTGGCCGCACCAATAAAAATTCCTGAAATACCAAAAGGAGCAAAATTAGACCAGTTCTCAACCTTCACCATGGGAACAGCAATAATTAAAAATAGAAAAATAACGCCAATTTTGATCGAAACTAAAATACGGTTAAAAGTGACGCTTTCTTTAGTACCGCGATAAAGCAAAAATCCGATAAAAAGTGCGATCAAAACTGCCGGCAAATTAATGATGCCACCATTTGCTGGTGAATTGGCTAAATAGGTTGGCAGATCAATTCCTCCCGTTTTTAAAATACCCACCATATAGCCAGACCAACCTGAGGAAACCGTTGCCGCACCAATGGCATATTCAAGAATCAAACCCCAGCCAACTAACCAGGCCACAAATTCACCAAGAATGGCATAAGAATAAGTATAAGCGCTTCCGGCAACTGGAACCATCGATGCCAATTCAGCATAAGCCAGACCAGCAAAAATACAGGCCATAGCTGCTAAAAAATATGATATTGCGATAGCTGGACCAGCATAATTGGCAGCAGCAATTCCGGTAACCACAAAAATTCCGGTACCAATTGTACAACCAACGCCAATCATTACTAAATCAAAAGCGCCGAGAGTTTTCTTAAGCGTGTTTTTTTCAGCATTAGCTAAAATTTCTTGAATAGTTTTTTTGCGCAGAAGGGACATGAGAACTAATTATTAGTTGGTGAGAACTTGTTCTAAATCTCATTATAACTAGTTTATGGCATGATTTTTGAAGCATCTCAGCACCACCTATAAAGCAATAGGCGAGCCAAGAGCGGGAAAAGCATGCTACACAGAGTAAATGACTAGAGATTTAGGATAGGTTCTAAAAGTGCGATCTTTTGATTTATTTGAGAGGGCTTTTTCTATAACCGTAAAAAATATAAACCAAAATGCCGATAGCAAACCAGATGGCGAAAGGAATACCGGTTTTAAGCAATAAATCATACATCAAATAACCACAGCTTAATATGGCCATTGGAGCAACAAAGAAAACTGCCGGACATCTAAATGATCTGTTAAGTTCTGGCTTCTTGATGCGCAATATCAAGACCCCAAAAGACACTATCACGAAAGCAAATAAAATACCCAAACTACTCATATTTCCCATAGTATGAATTGGTGTAAAACCAGCAACCAACATCACGGCGATAGTTACAAAAATGCATCCCAAATATGGAGTACCATATTTTTTATGTAATTTGCCGAAAGATTGAGGAATCAAACCATCACGCGCCATCACGAAAAAAATACGTGACTGACCATACATTAAGACCAATAAAACGGCCAACATACCAGCAATAGCTCCGGTTCCGACCAATGCCGATCCAACATTGCTGCCATTAACACGTAAAGCATAAGCCATAGGTTCAGGGCTATCCAATTCTGAAAAATGAACAATCCCAGTTAGAACCAAAGAAACAATTACGTAAAGCACTGCACATACAGATAAACCACCGATGATTCCAATCGGTAAATCTCTTTTTGGATTTTTACATTCCTCAGCAGTGGTTGCTACCGCATCAAAACCAAGATAAGCGAAGAAAATAGCCGCTGCTCCAGCACCGACACCCTGCCAACCAAAAGGCATAAAATTAGAATAATTTTCCATTTTCACATGAGGTGCAGCAATAATCAAAAATAGGAAAATCACCGCCAGTTTAATTGCCACTAAAATACGGTTTACCATCACGCTCTCTTTAGTTCCAACCGTCAATAAAGAACCGATAAATAGAGCAACGCAAACTGCCGGAAGATTGATAATGCCACCATCAGAAGGAACTCTGGTTAAAGATTCTGGGAGATGAATTCCACCCTCACCTAACAAACCCACTAAATATCCTGACCAACCAGCTGAAACAGTAGAAGCAGCAACAGTATATTCTAAAATCAAACCCCAGGCAACCAACCAGGCAACAAACTCTCCCATAGTTGCATAAGAATATGTATAAGCACTTCCGGCGACCGGAACCATAGCTGCAAGCTCAGTGTAGGCCAAAGCCGCAAACATACAGGCAATACCAGCTAAAACATAAGAAATAGAAATTGCCGGACCAGCATATTTTGCTGCGGCGATTCCAGTTAAAACAAAAATTCCAGTACCAATAGTACAACCAATGCCGAACAAGATAAGATCAAGTGGCCCAAGGGTTTTTTTCAAAGAGTTTTTCTTAGCTCCAGCAATAATGCTCTCAATACTTTTTGTACGAAGTGATAGTTTCATTTGAATGTATTTTAAGATTTTAGATTTAGAAATGTGGTTTATTCGCTTGCTAATTGGGCTTCTTCAGCAGTTTCTTTTGAGATGAAGCCTCGATCAAACAATTCTTTAATTGAATCTTTCATGGTGCACATACCGGATTTTTTTCCCAGTTCCATGATAGAGTGAATTTGTGGAATTTTATCTTCGCGGATTAAGTTGCGGATTGAAACATTAGCCAGCATAACTTCATAAGCAGCGCATCTGCCGCCACCTTCTTTTTTTAGCAATCTTTGCGAAATAACGGCTCGCAGTGAGGAAGAAAGAATATTACGCACCACGGTCTTATCTTCTGAGGGGAATACATCAATAATACGATTTATGGTTTGAGCTGCCGAATTAGTGTGCAAAGTTGCCAACACCAAATGGCCTGTTTCTGCAGCTGTTAGCGCCAACTGAATTGTTTCAACATCACGCAACTCACCAACCAAAATGACATCAGGATCTTCACGTAAAGCACTTTTTAAGGCGCTAGCAAAAGAGGAAGTACTGCTGCCAACCTCACGCTGATTAACTAAAGCTTTTTTATTTTTATGAACAAACTCAACCGGATCTTCAATGGTAATGATATGAACTTTGCGCGTGCTGTTAATGTGGTCAATCAGGGCCGACAGAGTTGTAGATTTACCGCTTCCGGTTGGACCAACAACTAAAATCAAACCTTTACTACAGCTTGACAAACTGCGCACTGCTTCTGGAGTATGTAGATCAGATAATGTTTTAATGCCATTGGGAATTTCACGAAAAGCTGCTGCTGGACCGTTAATGGTACGAAAAGCATTAACCCTAAAACGCAAATCTTCACCAATTTGAATGGAGAAATCTAATTCGGATTTTTCATCATAAATTTTTCTTTGAGCTTCAGTCATAACTGAATAAACCATCTCATAAACTTGAGATTCAGGAAGAGGAGAAGTTCCTGGCACCGCAACCATATCACCATCAACGCGTAACATTGGCACTGAACCAGTGGAGATATGAACATCTGAACAACCTTGTTTTTTGGCGTAGTTCAAAATTTTTTCAATGGCATAGGCCAAAATTTTTTCAATCATCTCTAAACCTCACTTGGATATAATTTACCGCGGATAAACTCGATCCTATTCTTTATCTGATCAAGCGGGATATTTTGTTCAACGCCGTTACTGAGGCGAACGACTTCAGAATAAGCATCAATAGCATTGGCATAGTCAGATCTTTTATCATAAAGCACTGCCAAATTATATTTATATTCCACACAAGTTGGATCATTGGCGACCGCCCTTTCTAATAATTCAGTTGCTCTGTCATAACTTTTGATTTTGTCATAAGCCAAAGCTGCTTGCGACAGAATGTAAGAAGATTGCGGATTTTCAATAACCAATCTGGAGAGCAAATAAAAAGCATCTTTTGGTGATTCTGCAACGAGGATAGTAAGTAAGTTGCCCACAATTTCTTCTTTATTATCCACATCACTTTTCAGCAATCCATAATAGCTAGTTTTAGCCTGACGATTTTGCCCCAATTTTTGGTACACCACCGCCAGAGAAAACTTGGCGTAAAGATTATCTGGTTCAAGGGCTATAACTTGTTTATAAAGTTCAACTGAGGCTTCATATTGGCCGACCAAAGCAGCATTATAAGCCATCTTTTCTTTTATTCTGGCATCGGCATTGACAGTTTTGTTTGAATCCACCACCACAATATCAATTTCCGCACTACGATCACTTTCTCTGTCATCATGCTTGATTGCCAGATTATTTTCTTTTTTCTTGATCACCTCTTTTTGCTTGTAGAAATCAAGCTGTTGGCGGGAACTCTTATCAAATAATAGTGTTTTTTCGATCTCTTTAACCAAATCAGTAGTTGTAACATAATCCTCGGCAACAGCATTATTTACCGAAAGGACAAAACCCAGAATCAAGAAAAATGGTAAAAAGTAAGAACGTAAAATGGAGGGCCTTAAAAACATTTAGGTTAATTTTCCTGAGTATTTTTGTAATTATTTTTAATATAAATCATCACCGCCATCATCGAAGCAGGCGTGATTCCTTGAATCCTAAAAGCGGCGCTGATTGTTACTGGTCGCGCTTTCTGAAGCTTTTCCCTTACTTCGCTTGAGAGACTTTGGATGTTGTTATAATCAAGATCAAGCGGAATTTTCATGTTCTCATCCTTGCGGAAAATCTGCAAATCCTGTTCCTGACGCTTCAAGTAAGAACTATAGAGTGAATTGATTGCAATTTGATTTTTTATCTGCGGATCAATTCGAGACTTTTCTTCTGTAAGTTCAGGCCAAATCCGTTCTAAAACTGCAAAGTCAATTTCTTGAAAAGATAAAAGTTGTAAGGCGCTACGCACCACACCATCTTGTTTAATATTGATGCCAAATTCAGCCAATTTGCTGGGCGAGATTTTTAACGAAGATAATAATTCTTCGCCCTGCAAAATTTTATTTTTTTTGACAGCAAAAAATTCGGCGCGTTCTTTTTTAACACAACCAATATTAATTCCCCTTTCCGTCAAACGCATGTCAGCATTATCAGCACGCAAACTCAAACGATATTCCGCCCGCGACGTAAGCATACGATAAGGCTCAGACGTGCCCAGCGTGGTAAGATCATCAATCATCACGCCAATATAGCTTGTGGAACGATCCAGAATAAAATCCTGATCAACATCCACACGCGCTTTCAAAGCGGCATTAATTCCTGCAACCAAACCCTGCCCGGCAGCTTCTTCATATCCAGTGGTTCCGTTAATTTGTCCGGCAAAAAATAATCCACGAATTTTTTTGGTTTCCAGTGTCGGCATTAATTCGCGCGGATCGACAAAATCATATTCAATAGCATAACCTGGTTGGGTTACCACACAATTTTCAAGTCCCGGAATGGTTTTTAAAAATTCAAGCTGCACATCTGAAGGCAGTGAAGTTGAAATGCCGTTGGGATAAATCAAATCACTATCCAATCCTTCTGGCTCCAAAAAAATCTGGTGACGTTCTTTGTCAAAAAAGCGATGAACTTTATCTTCAATTGACGGGCAATAACGCGGACCAACACCGGAAATATAGCCGCCATACATTGCCGATTTGTGCAAATTATTTTTTATAACTTCATGGGTTTTGCTGTTGGTGTAAGTGATGTAGCAACAAGTTTGCGCAACCGAAATTTTATCGTTTAAGTAGGAAAAAGGCTGCGGCGGATTATCACCCGGTTGTGCTTCCAGCTGTGAAAAATCTATCGAACTTTTTAAAATACGCGGCGGAGTTCCGGTTTTAAGGCGCGCCAGTGCAAAATTATGACGTTCCAGAGTTTGTGATAATCCGTAAGATGGCTCTTCGCCAACTCGTCCGGCAGAAATTTTTTGATCGCCAATGTGAATAACACCCCGCAAGAAAGTACCGGTGGTTAAGATTACTGAAGAAGCAGCGATAGATGAATTATTATTAGCCAGTAAAACCGCCTTTACTTTGCCATCTGTAATTAAAATATCTTCAACGCTGTCAAATCTGATTTCGAGGTTTTCGTAATCTTTTAAAATGTGATTAATGGCTTTTTTATAAAGTGTGCGATCAGCTTGAGCGCGTGGAGAGTGAACTGCAGCACCTTTGGAAGCATTTAAAATACGAAAATGAATTCCCGCCATGTCAATGGCCTTACCCATCACACCATCAAGCGCATCAACTTCTTTAACGATGGTGCCTTTGGCAACTCCGCCAATTGCCGGATTGCACGACATCTCACCAAGATTTTTGGGATTTTTAGTCAATAACAGCGTTTTAGCACCCATACGCGCCGCAGCACATGCCGCCTCAACCCCGGCATGGCCAGCGCCGATTACGATAACGTCGAATTTATCTGACATAGTTTTTATCGATATGTCGATGACCTATGTTCAGGAGCTACAGGAACTCTGTCAAGAGGCTTAACACTGCTAGGCGAAGGACTGTTTCCCGGAACTTTTGTTCTAAGCTCATCTAGCGCGTGAGGATCTCCCCCTTTAAACCAACCTTTTCTTTTACCTTCCTTATTTTCTTGTTGTAGAATTTTTTGTTGTGCCTCTTGTAACGCGTTTAGAACAGCTACTGTTTTTCCATCACTAATATCTGTTACTATTCTTTCTTCCATTTTCTTATTCACAGCAAACTGCAAAAGATCTTCTTTCAAAGCTGAACACGCAGGAAGAAATTTACCAAACTCAACTTTTCCTGATAATTCACGGGAAGAACATTCATATGTATCAGTCCCAGAAATACCCCAACTATCCTTACCATTGTATGTGGCCTTGGCAAGTTGTTTAAACCCTTCTGTTTTTATAGAAACAGAGACAGAATTATTTGTTCTGCTCGCCTTCATGTCAGATATCAGACCTTGGATTTCTTTTTCACTTAGACTTACATTTTTAGCTTGAATATACTTCACAAATGCAGGGGTCACTTTATTTTCTTCATCACATGCTACTTTGTACTTTCTTTCGTGACTATCGTAATAATGCATTGTTTCAGCATATTTTACATCGCCGAATTTCGGAGAAAATTCCTGGCTGGCCTCTGTGTCTCCCTCTTTTTCTATCACGAATACTTTGCCACAAAGATGAACATCCTCAATTTTCAACCCTTTTTCTGCAACATATCTTGAATTTCCATAATAAGTAGTTCCGTTTACTTTCAATGTTTCTTTTACACCACCACTCAAATTACCATCCTTATCAAAAGTAAATTCAATCTTCTCACCGCTAGCATCAAAGTCAACTCTGCTCGCAAGCGTCTTTTTTGCCTTATCCTTGAGACCCAATTCAGAAGCCAAAGTTCTTCTGCCAGCCGAATGATTAATCACCTCACCGTTACACATCGTGGCAACTGATCTGTCACCATTTTCATTTACTGAAACTGCCAAAACACGTAAGCTTTTAAGACGTTTTTGCACCTCAGACCAATCATCCAAACCAAATTCCAGCTCTCCTTTAGAACGTGAATCAAGCTTAGGAAGAAGACCGGTTACGTTTGATATGCCTACAAAAATACCAAGAGTACCAAAATTAACGAGATCTCTTGTCGCATTATAAGCTTTAGTTGCAGTAGTCTTGGAACCTTCGTATGTACTGTTAATATCAACTTCTTTGTAAGCAGTTTTTTGCTTACCATTCGCATCCAAGTCAGGACTACCATCATCTTTAAGCTTAGGCACTCGATGCAAAACCTTGTCATATTCTATTACAACATCACCCACTTTGTGCTTACCTTTGAAAAAAGGATCGTTTTCATCCCTACACACCCGCGCTCGCAAATAAGCCTGATTGGTTCCTGGAATATGGATGTAAGCAATATCATTACCACCTTTGCCAATATCATTAAACACCACCGAAACTTCAGTTTGACTCTTATTTAAAAATGAAATGCCGCCAAAGGAAGATAAAGGCAACTCCATATCAAGAGTTTTAGCTAGCTCATTATTACTGCGGGCACTCTTTGTAACTGATAACATACTGTAGCTATCATTAAGCTCTTTCTTCTCTTTGGGAGAAAGAGCAATAGCTTCAGTTGTTCTGGCAATTGATCTTTGGGTTTTATGTTCCAGGAAAGCTTCCGAATAACGCACGGCGTTGTTTTTGGCAATTTCTTCAGCCAATTTATCGGTTAATCCATTTCCTTTGACGATATTAAGAATTTCTACGTTATTCATTGGAGGTAAATTATTACTTACATCATTATTTTTCAGAACTGCGTCTTGATAATTTTTGATCAGCTTAATTCCCGTAGAAAGCTCTTTTATTTTTCCCTCATACTTCACCTGTCTTGTCGCAACTTGATCTGAGATATAACTTTGCATCAAGCTCTCGTTTTTGGCTACCGCTGCTATTCTCTCTGCTTCCTCTTTATTAGTTCCTCCCATTCCACCAGCCGAATTATCAAACTGTGCCGCCGTGCCTGTTGTTGGAAATAATTTCTCATGAATATCATCAAAATTGCCATCTTTAAACAATTCCAACATGTCTTTCTTACCTTGTCCTTCAATCATCAATCCAATAATATCCCGATATTTTGGAAGCAAGAAATCGCTCTTAGCCTGAATTTCAACCTCCTTTTTTCTTACAGCATTTTCGCTTTGAATTCTTTGTTTTTCTTCCTCAAGAACTTTTAAAATTGCCGGATAATTATTTTCAGCGTGACGTTCTAATCTGCCAACTGCGCCGTTTCTTAGTTCTTCCAATTCCTGAAGTTTTTCTTGTGCATCTTTAAGATCATTTACATCAAACAACTCTTTCTTTAACTGACCTTTTTCATCCAATAAATATTCGCGCAATTCTTCATAATTTTCATTACCACTTTTAAGGAATATCTGCGCTTCAGCTTTTTTATCGCCCTTCATGAAGTTTAGTATTTCACCATACTCAGTCTCCAATTTATCATCCTTAACACCATTTCTTCTCTCTTGCACTGACTCCCAATCCGCTTGAACATCATTTACATCAGTAAAAATATCATCCCTCAACCCTCCATTCTCATCAGAAATACTGGCGCGAACAGCTTTGTAATCGCCCTTAGTTAACAAATCTAAAATACGTTTCTTCTCAGCTGCATCTGCAACATGACTTATGATTTCCTCATAGTCTTCTACTAGATATTGATCAACCTTAACCTCAGCATCACGACGATTTTGCTGTTTCATCTTACCAAAAGCCTTTTCAAAAACGGCAGTTCTTTCAGTGAGTTCTGCAATAGAAACGCCAGCGAAAGCATTTTTAGTAAATTCTTTATCTGAAACTGCAACTGCACCAGCTTCGAAAGCCTCTAAAATAGCTTTCTTTTGCGCTTGATAAAAACCATCTAAAGGCTGATCAATCTGCGCTTTATATTCTTCCGGAGAAATATAAGATTGGCTCACGCCACGCGCAGTCACTGTTGTAACACAATAAACTTCCCTAGTTGCACCTGGCAAAGGACGATTGCTCAGTTTGGCAATTGACACCAAATTTTTTTTCTCTCCGCCAGTTGCTGAAGTGTAGGTTGAGCTTGAATTATGTGTTGGATCACTTTCCCAAGCCGCCACTGCTGTTTTTACGTCTGCAGCAAACAAATCGCAAGTTTCTTGCCCTTCATAGTTAAACACCGGAACGCCATAAGCAGACACAGAAACAGCAGCTTTACCTTTACCACCAAAAACACTGGGCACCAAAATATCCACAACGCGCTTTTGTTTGACCAATTTCTGAAATTGTTTGGCATCAAACTCACCTTCACCTTTGGCTAAAGCTTCAGCATCTGGATCCGGAGTTGATCCAGCACGACCACCAGTAAGAGAATCACGCATATCTCTAAGATCAGCACCCATAGAATCCATACGTCTGTTAAATTGATCTAAATGGGGATTAGCAGCACGATTTTTATATTCTAAGAAACATTGCCTAACTTTTGAAAAAATAATTTCACGTAAACCTGAAGTTGTTCCTGAAGTTGGTGGATTTACAAATTCTCTAGTAGCTTCATACATATCTCCTTCTGCACCATACGTTGCTCTCATTGCATCAATCAAAGCTTTTAAGTCATGTAGAAAGTTATTCACTCCCCCTGCACCTTCTACATCTCCTGCAGATACTTCTGCCCGCAATTCTTCTGAAAGATTTACAATGTCTCTAATCTTCTCAGCAAGTTTATCAGTTTCTTCAAACCATTTTATATTTTCAGAAAACAATAATTCATCGAGCTTTTTCGTCATATCAACTCACTAAAAATATTTTTACAAAAGGTTAATCTTGCTATTTTGCCAATAGAAATCCGATTTAATTTCGTTAAGGCGTGAGGCTGTGCGTTTAAAGGCTTCAGCTCCAATACCATTTTGATAAATTTCGGAAATTTTGGTTTTGGCGACAACAATTAATGCCACTTTGTTTTCGTAAATCTCATCAATAAAAAGTACAAAACGTCTGGCTTCATTAACATTGTCGGCTTGCAGTCTTGGCAGCCCCAATAAAAAAATCAAATCAAAAGTTTGGCAGATGGTTTGATAATCAGAAGCTGAGAAATCAACCGCGCATAAATCTTTAAAATTAATGACGGCAATTTTTTCAAAAGTTTTTTTAATTTTAATATCGCGCCCCCAGACTTTAAGCTTGCGTGACTGCAATTTTTGCGACTTGGTTAATTTAGCAATAATTTCAGCCACCTGTGCCCGATTTTTTTTATTAGAAATAAAATATCTTTTGGTCAGATTGGCTCGATATTGCTGGCGATAATCAACTGCACCATTGAGATGCAAAACCTGACAATGTTTGAGCAAAATATTTTCAACAAATTCTAAAAAAATCTCACGCTGCAAACCATTTTTGTAAAGACCCAAAGGTGGAGAATTAGAAGTAAAAACCACTGCCACACCTTGAGAAAAAAGATAAGAAAAAATTCGCGACAGCAACATAGCATCAGCAATATCAACCACCTGAAACTCATCAAAACAAATTAAGCGTTTATCTTTTACCACTCGCTGCACCGCTTCAATTAATTCATCTCTATATTTTTTTTCTTCCTTACGAATATCCCGCAAAGCCTCGTGAATTAAACGCATAAAAGCGTTGAAATGAAAATAAATTTTGGGAACTTTTTTTAAAGAATGAAAAAATTCATTCATCAACATCGACTTACCACGACCAACATCACTGTAAATATAAAGACTTTTAACAGCACTTTCTCCGGCAAATATTTTTTGTAAGAAACTTTTATTTTCGCGCTCTTCTAACTCTCTGGCTAATTTTTGTAATCCAACCTGCACTGCAATTTGGCCTTGATCGAGAATGATTTTTTTCATTAATAATTATGTATTTTTTACTGGCATGACTTCTTCATAATCCCTTTGCCATTGATTCTAAATTTTTGCCTAACTAAAAAGCACGGAAATTTTTCACCTCCTTTTTTTCCAAGTAAAAAACTTATAAAATGGACCTGCCGATTCTCTCGATTGTCACTTTTTTGCCAATTTTGGCCGCAATATTTCTATTTTTTCTAAAACTCAGAAACCAGCGCCATTACTTCACTTTTGGCCTTGTTGTCAGCTTTATAAATTTATTTTTAACCAGTGCTCTTCTCAGTGCTTTTTCAAAAAATGAACCTGGTTTTCAATTTAATGAAGTTGTGCGAATTTTTTCGCTCTACAACATTAAATATATTATGGGGATTGACGGCATCTCATTGATGATGATCGTTTTAACTGCCGTTTTGATTCCAATTTGCTTGGCCATCAGCGTCAAATCCATCGATAAAAGAGTTAAAGAATATGTAATTGCCTTTCTTTTGATTGAAGGATTGGTGATCGGATCGTTTTGCGCCCTTGATTTGTTATTGTTCTACATCTTCTTCGAAGCCATGTTGATCCCAATGTTTTTGCTTATCGGCGTTTGGGGTGGCGTTAATCGTATTTATGCTTCGTATAAATTTTTCCTCTACACACTTTTTGGCTCGGTACTTTTCCTAATCGCCATCATTTATATTTATATTTTCACCAATACTACCGACGTTGTTTTGCTGTCAAAAGGCCTGCCCCATTATTTTCCGCCACAATTTCAAAAATGGTTTTGGATCGCCTTCTTCATTTCTTTCGCCATCAAAATTCCGATGTTTCCTTTCCATACCTGGTTGCCTGATGCTCACGTTCAAGCACCAACGGCTGGTTCAGTAATTCTTGCCGGCATTTTGATTAAACTTGGCGCTTACGGACTGATACGTTTTTCGCTGCCTTTCTTCCCCGATGCCTCACAATATTTTGCACCATTTGTTTTTGCTTTAAGTGTCTTCGCCATTATCTACGCTTCCTTGGTGGCCTTGATGCAGGAGGATATGAAAAAAATGATCGCTTACTCTTCCGTGGCTCATATGGGTTTTGTCAGCATGGGAATTTTCAGTTTCACCCATCAAGGAATTGACGGCGCTATTATGCAAATGATCAGCCATGGTATTGTCTCAGCGGCACTTTTCATCTGCGTTGGCGTTATTTATGATCGCTTACACACCAAACAAATTTCCGAAATGGGCGGCATCACTTCTGTTATGCCCAACTTTTCACTTTTGGCTATGATCTTCACCATGGCATCTGTTGGATTGCCTGGCACCAGCGGCTTCGTTGGTGAATTTTTAGCGATTTTAGGAACCTTTAAAGCCAGCAAAATCACCGCTATTTTGGCCGCCGTCGGCGTTATACTTGGTGCTTGTTATATGTTGTGGCTGTTTAAACGCGTGTGGTTTAGCGAAATCACCAACCCGAAAATTTCCGCCTTTAAAGATTTAGACCGTGTTGAGTTGATCTCACTGAGTGTAATGGCTTTCTTCGTTATTCTGCTTGGCATCATGCCAAATCTGGTTTTGAGTTATTTCACCATACCAGTTGATCAGTTGGTTGCACTGGCAGGAACTAAATAAAAATAGTGCACAAATTTGCTGCAAAAGCCTATTTGTGACCAGCTTTTAAAAATCATCGAAATTATTTAAACTATGAATCTGACAGCAATTCTTCCTGAAATTTCTCTTTTTCTAGGCGCCGTTATTATCTTAATGAGCGATGTTTTCTTGGGCAAAAAATTCAAAGAATTTTTCTACGTTTCACACCTGTTGTCGCTGATCTTTTGCACTATCTCGTTGGCCTTAATCATCAAAAATTTTGCGGTCTCGGAAATTAGCTTCTATCAAATGTTCATCAATAATTCTCTGATCACATTTGTTAAAGCCGTCACCGTAACTTTGCTTACTATTGTCCTTCTTTTCTCGCTCAACTTCTTATATTATTCCCAAAAAATCAGTGCCGAATTCATTGCTTTAATGATGATTGCCACTGTCGGTTCAATGTTTTTAATTTCAGCAAACGACTTTTTAACCTTCTATCTTTCCTTAGAACTGCAAGGTCTGTCACTTTATCTTCTGGCCGCCATTAATAAAAAATCAGCCAAATCTTCTGAAGCCGGCATGAAATATTTTATTTTGGGTTCAGTTGCTTCCGGCATTTTACTTTTTGGCATTTCAATCATTTACGGCTTTTCCGGCACTACCAACTTTACTGCTTTGGCTGATCTTTACGCCGCTGGTCAAAATAATGTTCCCATCGCTGTAATGTTGGGCTTTATTTTAGTGATTGTTGCCATGTTTTTCAAAATCTCCGCCGCTCCTTTTCACATGTGGGCTCCCGACGTTTATGAAGGAGCGCCGACAATCACTGCCACTTTCTTCGCCACTGTGGCAAAATTCACTGCCACTTTGGTTTTGATCCGCTTGTTTTACAGCGTCACCTTGTCTTGGGTGGGCATTAACAAAATCCTGATTTTCGTTGCTCTTGCTTCAATAATTATCGGTAGCTTTGGCGCTATCTGGCAAAAAAATCTCAAAAGACTTTTTGCTTACAGTTCAATTGGCCATGTTGGATTTGTCATTTTGGGTTTGGCCGCTTTCAATAAAGATGCCGTTGCCGCCTGTGTTTTTTACATGGTAATTTACGCTGTTTTATCTTTAGGAAATTTTGGTTTCTTAAACTTGATCACCAGCGCTAATGAAAAAAATGCTGGCAATGAAGATGATGCCGAAAATGACAAAATCTTTAATATTTCCAGCCTTGCCGGTCTGTCTAAAACCAATCCGGTTATGGCTTTTGCACTTGCTGCCTTAATGTTTTCTACCGCCGGAATTCCACCTTTCGCTGGATTTTTCTCCAAATTTTACGTCATCATGTCGGCACTACGCGGCGGATTTATGATTCCGGCATTAGTAGCCATTTTGTTAAGTGTGGTCAGCGCTTACTATTACTTACGTATCATTAAAGTGATGTATTTTGACGAGCCCAAAGAAAAAGTGATGGTTTTGGCTAACATCCCCAACATCAAAATAATTGTTGTTCTTATTGCAGTTTTAAATTTGACCATTCTGGCCTTCATTGACCCACTGCTTCTTATGATCACTAACTTCATCAATTAATGCGCGCTCTTCGTTCTTACAAAAAAGATGTGGCGTTGCACGGTGAAATCACTGTTGCCGGCGATAAATCTATTTCACATCGCTCACTGATTTTCTCAGCCTTAGCACACGGTAAAAGCCAAATTTCCGGTCTTCTTGAAGGTGAAGACGTGCTTAAAACTGCCGCTGCTTTACGTTTGATGGGAGTTGAAATTGAAAGAAAACCATATGGCATTTGGCAAGTAAATGGTGTTGGTGTCGCCGGCCTTAGTGAGGCAAATGATATTTTAGATATGGGAAATTCTGGCACTTCTTCCAGATTAATCGCCGGTTTGGTTTGCCCTTACAATTTTACTACATTTTTCAGCGGTGATGCTTCTTTACGCAAACGCCCGATGGCTCGCGTTTTTGAACCAATCACCCAAATTGGTGCCAAAATTATTGCCCGCCAAAATAATTTAATGCCTTTTGCAGTCATTGGCGCTTCTGATCCCATGCCAATTTCTTACCAAATGAAAGTGGCCTCAGCACAAGTTAAAAGTTGTATCTTGCTTGCTGCAATGACCATTCGCGGCACTACCACTATTATTGAGCCAGAAAAATGTCGCGACCATTCTGAAATTATGATGCGTCATTTGGGATTAAAAATTTCCAGCGAAAATTTTGGTGAAAATGGCACTAAAATTTCTTACTCCGGCTTACAAGAATTTGATGCTAAAAATTTTGAAATTCCCGGCGACATCTCTTCTGCAGCCTTTTTAATTGTGGCAGCTTTGTTGGTTAAAAATTCTCAAATCACTATTAAGAATGTCGGCATCAACCCTTTGCGTGATGGCATTATCATTACTTTGCGTGAAATGGGCGGCAAAATTGAGATTGTCAATGAGCGTGAAGTTGGCGGCGAAAAAGTCGCTGATTTAGTTGTTGAGTCTTCGGAGCTTAAAGGCATCGAAATTCCAGCAAACCGAGCTCCATCAATGATTGATGAATATCCAATTCTGGCAATCGCCGCCGCTCATGCTCAAGGCGTTACTAAAATGAACGGTCTTGCGGAATTAAAAGTGAAAGAAAGTAATCGCCTTTTGATGATTGCACAAAATTTGGAAAAATGCGGAGCAACACTGAAAATGGGTGACGATTATTTAGAAGTTGTTGGTGGAGTGAAACAGCCAAAAGAATTGGTCAAAATCACCACCGCCTTAGACCATCGTATCGCCATGTCTTTTTTGGTGATGGGATTAACTTTAGAAAATGGCGTTGAAATTGACGATTCAGAAATGATTCACACTAGCTTTCCCACTTTTGAAAAAATATTTGCTGATTTTAAAAGCGCCTTCGAAGAGGTATAAAAAATCCAAGTCTATTTTTTCTTCTCAATATTGGGCAAGAACCAAGTCAGTAAACCAATTGCCGGTAAGAATGAGCAGATGTAATAGACGTAAGTGATGCTGGTCAAGTCAGCCAATTTTCCTAAAATTGCCGCACCAATAGCAGCTGTTCCGAAAGCCAGTCCAAAAAATAATCCGGACACCATTCCCACCCGACCTGGTATCAATTCTTGGGCATAAACCAAAATTCCCGAAAAGGCCGAAGAAATTATTATTCCAATAATAACGCTTAAAACCTCAGTCCAAAATAAATTGGCGTAAGGCAAAATAAGCGTAAATGGCATGGCGCCTAAAATTGAAATCCAGATTACAGTTTTGCGCCCCCAGCGATCACCGACAACTCCGCCGATTAAAGTTCCTAATGCAATAGAAGCTAAGAAAATGAAAAGATGGATCTGGGCGCTTTTTACCGAAATTGAAAAAGTTTCGATCAAGTAAAAAGTGTAATAGCTGTTGATACTGGCGGTGTAGAAAAATTTTGAAAAAATCAGCGCTACTAAAACAATAATCGAAATTACAATTTTCCTTTGAGACACTGGTAAAGTCTTATCCGGCACCACTTTTTTTACCACATTGAGATGTGCTGCTTTGTACCATCTGCCCACATTAAACAAAATAATAATTCCCGCCAAAGTGAGCACAGAAAACCAGGCGATGCTGCCCTGCCCGCGTTTTAAAATGATAAAAGCTGCTAATAATGGACCTGCTGCCGAGCCAATATTTCCACCAACTTGAAACACAGATTGGGCAAAACCATATTTTCCTTTTGAGGCAAATCTGGCAATTCGTGAAGCTTCGGGATGAAAAATTGACGAGCCACTTCCAACAACCATGGCCCCAAATAAAATCAATCCAAAGCTGTCAGCGCAAGACAGTAAAAGCAATCCGCACAAAGTAAAAGTCATGCCCAAAGCCAGTGAAAAAGGCTGCGGTTTTTTGTCGGTAAAATAACCAACCAAAGGCTGCAATAAAGAGGCGGTAAATTGAAAGGCCAAAGTTATGAGGCCGATTTGGGTAAAAGTTAAATTGTAAGATTGTTTTAAAATCGGATAAATCGCCGGCAGCAGTGATTGAATTGTATCATTGAAGAAGTGACACAGGCTAACAGCCAGTAGAACCGATAAACCAGGATTTCTTTCAAAAGATTTTTTTAATCCAAACATAAAAGGGCAATTAATTTTTCAACATCACGACGCAAATCAGGCACAGAAGTGCATTCAAAATCTTTACCGATATTTAAACCGCCGAGAAGATGAATATCGCAATTATTTGATTGAGCCATCATTAAATCAGACTCAAGCAAACCACAAGAAATCATCTGATTGAGCAGCGGATATTTTTTGGCGCTCAATTCAAAACCCAAACAATTCACCACGTAGTCAGCAACAATCTCACCATTTCTGGTTTTGATAATAATTTTATCAGCGACTTCTGATAATCCCAAAACGCCGCCATTTTTTAACTCAAGCTGTTTTGAAGCCACCATATTGGCAATCAACGTCATTGATTTTTGTGGAGCACGATGACGAAAAATATTCCAATAGCAAAAAAAACGTGAGAATAATTTTTTGTTTTTTTGATCAAAATTATGCCACAGCTCTTGTGATGTTAACTTTACAGAATCAACGACGTGGCGCAGATCAAACTGTGGATTATCACGCAAAAATTTTCGCACTTTTAAGCATAAAAACAGCACGCCTTTTTTAGCGTCAGCAACCGAAATAAAATTGGGATTTATCTGTAAATTTCCAAAATGTGCTTGAGGAAAATTGCCGCGGCGCGAAATGACAAAAATTTTACCAGCAAAATTTCTATTTTTTAAACCAACTATAACATCAACAGCGGTAAGGCCAGAACCAATTAGACAAATTGTTTCTTGGTCAAAATTTCTTTGATGAAAATCCAAATAATTTGCACTCCACAAGTTTTTAATCAAATTTTTGGCAGCAAATTTCCAAGGCAATTCACTTTGTTTAAAACTGGTCGCCACAATAATTTTATCACTGTGAAATTTTTGATTGAATGTTGTTGTCAGTGAAAAATTTGTCGCACCACAATCTTTCTTAATCGCGGCGATCTCTTGATTTATCAGCTCAAAATCAATGTTACTTTCTTGCGCTAAAGCAAAAGTTTCAGCAATAATTTGTTGTAAATATTCACCATAAATTTGCCGCGGTGCAAAACCGTCTGGGCCAATTTCTTTTAAGATCTGCGGATATTTCTTTTCTAAAAAACGACAAAAATCTTGCTCATCGTCACCAAAGGCACTCATTTTATGGGCCGGAACATTTAAAATGTAATGCGGCGAAAAATGTGCGAAAGCTGAGCTAACAAATCCTTCAAAGGATTTATCAAAAATTAATATTTTAAATTTTTTGTCACACTGACCATCTTTTCTGTCTCGACAAAATTTTTTGACAAGATTGACAAAGGTCATCTTACCACAAAAACCAAAACCAATAATCGCGATTGTTTTCATTCTGCTGATTTACTGATTACTCTTACTTAGTTAGAGCTTCTTTATTACGATCTTCAATTCTCTTGGCCAAAACCGCCCTTCTTTTTTGCATCACCTCATTAACTTTTCTAATACTTGTGCTAGAAGTCACACAGAATAAAAACGGACAAATTGAGTGAACAACCAGAATCGCTCCGGTGATCAAAATCCACATCGCGGTAGCAAAAGCAAAAAGAAAATGCTCGAAATAATTTTCACCGGTTTCAACTAAATGGCGATTAAAAAAATTGATTTTTTCCATATAAAAATTCTTTGATTTAGCATTTAACCTTTATGAGACTGTCGCAAATCAAACTTTTCGTCGAATCTGGTTTTACACGATTCTAAATGATAAAGGTTAAATGCTGGATTAGCCTGATACTCTTTGCACTGCGGTAATTTTTTTTGAAACACGCAATGCCGAGATAATTTCTTCCAGATGATCAACACTTCGAACTTCAACATCAATCATTAATTCAAAATAATCAGCAGAGTGATTCATGGTTTTGATGTGAGTGATATTGACTTTTTTCTTGGCAATCATGCTGGTCACATCAGCAAGACTTCCGGTTCTATTTTGAACTACAACTTGCAACTTGCTGAGATAAATTTCTTCACCCAATTCTTCATTTTCTTTCCAACAAACATCTAAAATTGCGTTAGAATTTATCGCCAAATTTTTAAGATTGTGACAGGTTTGATTATGAATTGTCACACCAGTTCCGGTGTTAATTACGCCAATAATTGGATCGCCTGGAATTGGGTTACAGCAGCCTCCGTATCGCATTGCCATGCCATTAACCAAACCTTTAATAGGCATAGCATGTGTGGTTTTAATTTTCCTTTCCGCAACTGCTAAGGCTTTGCCCTGTTTGCTTTCTTCTTTAAAATCAGGATAAGCGGCTTTGACAACATCTTGGCGCGCAATTATGCCTTCGGCAACTTTAACGTATAAATCAGCAACTGATTTTCGTCCAAAATTTGTTAAAGTTTTTTCAAGAATTTTTTCGCTTACTTCAAGATTTTTAGCAGCAAAAAATTTAGTCAAAATCGCACGTCCTAAAGCGTGATATTCGGCAAATTTTTCATTACGCAGAAAATTTTTAATACCGTATTTGGCTTTTGACGTGACCACAAATTGTAGCCAATTCAAAGATGGTTTAGCACTTTTCGAAGTATTAATTTCAACTTGATCGCCATTTTCCAACTTCTGGCGCAACGGCACAATAACTCCATTAATCTTGGCCGAAACACAATTATTTCCCACCTGTGAATGCACTTCATAAGCAAAATCAACAACCGTTGAACCCAGTGGTAAATTAAAAATATCGCCACCTGGCGTGAAGCAGAAAACTTTATTTTTATGAGCGGAAACTTTGTGCTGTGTTAAAACTTCGCTGAAGTTTTCTGAAGTTTCGAATAAATTTAAAAGCTCGCGAATCCACTGATATTGAACTCTCTCAGACTTACTAATGGGCTGACCCTTTTTTGATTTGGCAAATTGTGCTTTATAATTTGAGTGTGCTGCAATGCCAACTTCAGCAACTTCGTGCATTTCGCGATCGCGAATCTGAATTTCAATTTTCTTGTTAAATGGCCCCAGAATTGCCATATGCAAAGAGCGATAACCATTTTCTTTCGGCGTGCTGATGTAATCTTTGAAAGTGCCAGGAATCATGTTATAGCTTGAGTTAATGATGCCAAGAACACGATAACATTCACCGATATTTTTTGTGATCACACGAAATGCCATGATGTCGTGCAGATGATGAAAGCCGATGTTTTTTTTCTTCATATTCATCCAAATTGAATATGGCTTTTTCTCGCGACCCGACACTTCAAATTCAACATTTTCTGCCGTCAGCAATTCTTGCAGATCAGAGATTATTTTTTCGACCAAGTCTTTGCGCTTCTCTTTTAAATCATTCAAGCCATCAACTATGAAATTTCTGTTTTCTGGATCAATGATAGCAAAAGATAGTTCCTGCAATTCATCTTTAATTTTGTTAAGTCCGATTCCTGCAGCCAAAGGTGCAAAAATATCCAAACTTTCTTGAGCCTTTTTGATTCTTTTTTCTTTTGACGGCACATAAGCCAAGGTGCGCATATTGTGCAAACGATCAGCTAATTTCACCAACAGCACACGAATATCTTCCGACATCGCCAAAGCCAGTTTACGGAAATTTTCCGCTACTCTCTCATTGGAAGGAATAGATTCAATTATTCCAAGTTTGGTAACACCATCAACTAACTTGGCAATTTCTTCGCCAAAATCTTTTTCAATTTCTTCAATTGTAACGTCAGTATCTTCAACAACATCATGCAGCAAAGCAGTAATGATTGATTGTTGATCAAGTTTTAAATCGATGAGAATTTCTGCAACGGCCAGCGGGTGGATAAAATAAGGATCGCCAGAATGTCTTTTTTGGTTGCCGTGAGAGGTTTTGGAAAGAATGTAAGCCTTTTGTATTAAAGGCTCATTCAGGTTTGGGTGATAGGAACGGATTTTAGATAGAAGCTCGGAAGCGGAGAGCATTATGCGAAATTTAACATTGATGATTTCACATTTAGCAATTCATCAAATGTGAGATGATCAAATGCTAAATGCTAACTCAACTTAATCGTCAACTACGATATTTTCGTCAACAAAAGCAGTGTCTTTTAAAACTAGATTTTGTGATTGAATTTCTTCTTCAACAAGATCGCTGATTTCGCTGTTATTTTGAATATTTTCAGCAGAGCTGCGGTTTTTAATGGTGCGAACGATATTTGATTTAATGCCTTCAACATCAACTAAGCCATCAGCAATTTCTCTGAGGGAAATAACCGCTGGTTTTTCTTTGCGATCAAGCTGAGTTGCAGCACCAGACAAAATGCTTTTAGCGCGATTGCTGGCAACTAAACAAAGTTCAAAACGATTAGGTACAACTGTTACGCAGTCTTCAACTGTAATTCTTGCCATTGTGAAATTGGAATTGGTTGGGGAAAATTAAGGCTGCACAAGCTATAAAGACATTTTCTCTAAATCAACAAATTTATCATTTAGCATTAACATTTAGCATTTAACATTTTTTGATCTAACTGCGCTGAAAAATCAGCAACTAAAAAACTAAATTAAAAATTAATGACTGTTACCATTCATAAATCTGAAGACTTTGCAAAAATGCGTGCCGCTGGAAAATTAGCGGCCGAAGTTCTCGACTTCATTATTCCTTACGTAAAGCCCGGCGTTACTACTGAATCATTGGACAAATTATGCCACGCTAAAATAGTCGAAAACGGCGCTATTCCTGCCCCGCTAAATTATAAAGGTTTTCCCAAATCAATCTGCACTTCAATTAACCACGTGGTCTGTCACGGCATTCCTGGAAATAAGGAATTAAAAAATGGCGATATTTTAAATATCGACGTCACAGTGATTGTTGATGGCTGGCACGGCGACACCAGCCGTATGTACTATGTTGGAGAACCACAACTTAAAGCCAAAAGATTATGTCAGACTACTTTTGACTGCATGATGTTAGGCATTGAACAAGTTAAACCAGGCAACACTTTGGGCGATATCGGATATGCCATTCAATCTTACGCCGAGAAACAAGGATTTTCAGTAGTGCGCGATTATTGCGGACACGGCATCGGCAGAATTTTTCACTCTGAACCAAGTGTAGTGCATTACGGCAAAAAAGGTACAGGACTGGTTTTGGAAGAAGGCATGTTTTTTACAATTGAACCCATGATCAATGTTGGCCGCTATGAAACTCTTTTAAGTAAGCATGATGGTTGGACGGTTACTACCCGTGATAAATCACTATCGGCACAGTTTGAACACAGCGTTGCAGTTACAAAAGACGGTGTCGAAATTTTCACCGCCTCACCGGCCGGATTAGATTTTCCACCTTATAAAATTAGCGTTTAATTAGGTATGCCTCTTAAAAAAGCTCTGTCATCGTTTGCCATCCAATAACAAAAAAACATTATGATGGCACAAATACACTCTTAAACCAGCAACTTTTTCATTGCTATTTTGCCTCTCTTTCCTAGATTGCGCCGCTTTCAAATTTCCTCCACAAAACTTCAATTTAATCAAATCGCAGGAGATCTCGCTTTGCTGAAATCAATAAAATCTTACAATATTTCTGGAACTCAGTGCCTGCCAATTATCGAAGGCGGAAAAGGCGTTGGCGTTACCACCGGTGTTACTGCTGGACATTTTGCCAAAGCCGGTGCAGTGGGAACATTCTCCGGTGTTAATGCCGACTGGATTGATGAAAATGGCAAACTTATTGCACTTGAATATCGCACTCACACCCGCCGCGAAAAACATGAGGAACTGATAGCTTACTCAATCGGAGGCGGTATTGCACAAGCAAAAATTGCCCATGATATTGCTGGTGGCAATGGTCGCATCCACATGAACGTGTTGTGGGAAATGGGTGGTGCTGAAAAAGTTTTACATGGTATTTTGGAAGGATCAAAAGGCTTAATTCATGGCATCACTTGTGGTGCAGGCATGCCTTATCGCTTATCTGAAATTGCCGAAAAATATAATGTTTATTATTACCCCATAGTTTCTTCCATGCGCGCTTTTCGTGCCTTGTGGAAAAGAAGTTATCACAAAGCAATTCCACTTCTTGGCGGCGTAGTTTACGAATGCCCTTGGCGTGCCGGCGGACATAATGGCTTGTCTAATGCTGAAAGCCCAGATGCTTACGAAGATCCATATCCAAGAGTTGCTGAAATTCGCACTTTTATGAATTCAGTTGGCTTAAATGAAGTGCCAATCGTCATGGCTGGCGGCGTGTGGAATTTATCTGAGTTCGAACATTGGCTTGATAATCCTGAAATTGGACCGGTAGTTTTCCAGTTCGGTACTCGTCCAATAGTCACTCAAGAATATCCGGTTCCTGACGCTTGGAAGAAAAAACTACTCACTTTGAAAGAAGGCGATGTTTATCTAAACCGTTTCAGCCCAACTGGCTTTTATTCTTCCGCAGTTGAAAACGATTTCATCCGTGAATTAAAAGGCCGCGAAATCAGACAAGTTGAATATCGCGCTAAATCTGTCGATGATTTCACTTGTGAAATTCCTTTCGGACAACGCGGACGCGTCGTTTTCATCAAAGCAGAAGATAAATCAAAAGTTGATAGCTGGATTGCTCAAGGCCATGTTGAAAGCATGAAAACACCGGATGAAACCTTGATGTTTGTTGATAAAGCAAAAGCAGCACAAATTGTCACTGACCAAATTGATTGCATGGGATGTTTAAGCCAATGCCGCTTCAGTAACTGGTCTGACAAAGCTGAAATGAATTACACAACCGATCGCAAAGCAGACCCACGCAGTTTCTGTATTCAAAAAACTTTACAGGATATTCGCCAAGGCATCGATATTGAAAATCAACTTATGTTCTCCGGTCACAGCGCCTATCGTTTTGCCACTGATTCATTCTACGATAATGGATTTGTGCCTACGATTCAGCAGCTGGTAGATCGGATTATGCAGGGAAAATAAAACTATCTTCTCAAACAACGCATCTATTGGCGATGGACACTTGACACAGCGAGATTTAAGAAAAGTGAGTTTGCACAACAAAATCCGTTTATGATCATCTCCAATACATGCCAGAGAATCCACTTTTGGGAACCTCAGCTATTTATCATACTTTAATAATGACCAGATTCATCTTCATTACCGGCGGTGTAGTTTCTTCTCTTGGAAAAGGCCTCGCTTCCGCTTCTCTTGCCGCTTTATTACAAGCTCGCGGCTATTCTGTAAAATTGCGCAAACTTGATCCTTACTTAAATGTGGATCCCGGCACCATGAGCCCTACACAACATGGTGAGGTTTTTGTTACCGAAGATGGTGCTGAAACTGACCTTGATTTAGGACATTACGAACGCTTCACCGGTGTTGATGCCAAGAAATCAGACAATGTCACGGCTGGACAAATTTACTCCAACCTGTTATCAAAAGAACGCAAAGGTGATTATCTTGGCGGCACAGTACAAGTGATTCCACACGTTACTGATTTGATTAAAGAATTTATTTTAAATGACGTTAAAGGTATTGATTTTGCTCTTTGCGAAATTGGTGGAACCGTTGGCGATATTGAAGCCCTGCCATTTTTCGAAGCCATTCGTCAGTTGGGTTATGAATATGGTCAAGATCGCTGTGCTTTTTTACACCTCACCTTGCTGCCTTATATTGAAAGCGCCAATGAGCTTAAAACAAAACCAACACAACATTCTGTAAAAGAATTACGTTCCATTGGCATTCAACCAAGCGTTTTATTATGCCGCGCCGAACGTCCGGTGACTAAATCACATTTAGAAAAAATTGCTAAAATGTGTTCAGTTCCAACTTCATCAGTTATCGCTGCACCAAATGCTTCCAGCATTTACGAAGTTCCAATGATTTATCACAAAAATGGTTTGGATACTGAAATCTTAAAATTCTTCAAACTTGATCACAAAAAGAAACCGGACCTGACTAAATGGCTCAAAATCAAAGATGCCATCGAAAATCCACAGCATAAAGTCAATATTGCCATTGTCGGGAAATATAATGACTATCGCGATTCTTATAAATCACTTCTTGAAGCTATTGATCACGCTTCTTTTTCATTAAAAGCACAGGCCAACATTATTTGGGTTAATGCCCGCGATGGTAAAAATGCTTTACCAAAAAATATTGATGCGGTGCTTGTTCCTGGAGGCTTCGGTGAATCAGGCGTGGAAGGAAAAATCGACATGATCAAACAAGCGCGTTTGCAAA
The DNA here is from genome assembly GCA_964537735.1 of uncultured Rhizobium sp. Lineage (GTDB taxonomy): Bacteria > Pseudomonadota > Alphaproteobacteria > Rickettsiales > UBA1997 > UBA2645. Next base: position 99,345 of record CAZICL010000003.1, read on the forward strand.
AGATTCCTTGCCTGGGAATTTGCTACGGAATGCAAATGGCAGTTATTGAATATGCTCGCAATGTTCTTGAAATAAAGGATGCCACTTCCAGTGAATTTTCCAAAAAAGGTACTTTTGTTATTGGCATGATGCACGAATGGCAAGATGTTAGCGGCAAAAAAACTAAAAAAGCCGGCTCTAATATGGGTGGAACTATGCGACTTGGAGCCTATCCTTGCGCTATTTCCAAAGGCAGTTTGGCTGAGAAAATTTACGGTAAAACTAAAATTTCTGAACGTCATCGCCATCGTTATGAAGTCAACGTTAACTACAAAAATGGTTTAGAAAAAGCCGGATTAAAATTCTCTGGCATGTCGCCAGATGGTAAATTGCCCGAAATTGTCGAGATTAAAGATCATCCATTTTTTGTCGGAGTACAATTTCATCCCGAGCTAAAATCAAAACCATTTGCAGCTCATCCACTGTTTGTTTCTTTTATCGCCAGCGCCATCAAAAATAAGAATGTTTAAATTCTTCCTGCAAAAATCTATAATCATACTACTAGCATTCACCCTTTATTCCTGTGGCTTTCAAGTAGTTTACGATGAAAGAAATAAACAGGCTGAATTTGATTATGAAAAAGAATTAGCAGCAATAATTATTAAAAAAACCCGCGCAAAAGTTGATCAAAATTTGAAAAGCAATCTCTACGATTTGCTTAATCCAGACTATGTCAAAGTTGAGCCCAAATATTTTCTGGTCATTAACTTAAAGAAACTCACCTCTTCTACTTTTACCACTTCAAGCGGTGCTTCGGGACGTAATCGCGTTATTTTAAATGCCAATTATGAACTATTTTCTCTTGAAAGTGGTGAACTAATTGCAATCGGTTCATCAACTATCAATGACAACTATGATGTAACTTCAAACCGTTTTGCTTCTTATTCCGCCGATGAATATATTTCGACAAATCTTACCAAGGTTTTGGCACAAAATATCCGTAATGCACTGATTAATGATCTAGTTGAAATGCATAGAAAATCTCTCAAGAAAAATGAGGAAGACAATGATTCTGCGAAGGACAATTCATCTACAAACAAAGCTACGCTTGCCAAAAAAGCAAAAATCCGGACCAAAAATTAAGGTATAATAAGTACCACTTCAAGCCTGGATCATCCTATTTTTTCATTATGCCTAGTAGAGCTAGGACTCTTTTAACCGATAAGGCTTTCAAACATTGTAAGACCATCTCGTGAGCCATTTTTATCAGCAGCTCTTTCCGGATGCGGCATCATGCCTAAAACATTCTTTTTATCATTAAAAATTCCCGCAATATTAAGCGCTGATCCATTGGGATTGGCTTCATCAGTGACATTTCCATTAACGTCAACATAGCGGAAAGCTACATTTCCATTACCTTCGATTTTTTTTAGCGTTTCAGTATCCGCAAAAAAATTACCGTCCATATGAGCAATTGGCACTCGAATCACCTGGTTCTTTTTATATTTTGCAGTGAAGCAACTATTACTATCTTCAACACGCAATAACATCTCACGACAAATAAATTTTCCCTTTTGATTACGCATCAAAACGCCGTCAAGCAATCCGGCTTCGGTCAAAATTTGAAAGCCGTTACAAATTCCTAAAATTTTCGTGCCCCGTTCTGCAATTCTTTTTACTTCCTGCATCACTGAAGAAATTGAGGCCATAGCGCCACTGCGCAAATAATCGCCATAAGAAAATCCACCCGGAACCACGATTAAATCGAAATCATTTTCAATTGAAGTTTCCTGATGCCAGATTTTTGTAACTTTAGCACCAACTTTTTGCAAAGTGGTAACCGCATCGCGATCACAATTTGAGCCGGGAAAAACGATAACTGCTGCTTTCATGCCTAAAAAATTTAAGAGATAACTTCGTATTTATAGTCTTCGATAACTTTGTTAACGAGTAACTTGTCACAAATTTCATCAACAATATTTTGAATTTTAGTTGAATCAGTTTCGCTAATATCAAGTTCTACAACCTTACCTTGCCTAACTTGCGATATTTGTGCAAAGCCAAGATTTTTTTGCAAAGAAGTTTCAATCGCTTTGCCTTGAGTGTCCAAAACGCCTTTTTTCAGCGTTATAATTATTCTGATTTTCATGATTAATTAATTTTAATTCCCAAACGAGAGGCCACGTCAGAGTAAACCTCAACCAAATCTCCCAGATCTCTTCTGAAAACATCTTTGTCAAGTTTTTGCGCGGTTTTCTCGTCCCAAAGCCTACAGCTATCAGGACTTATCTCGTCAGCAAGGGTAATCTTTTCGCGCGCATCAAATCCAAACTCTATCTTAAAATCAACCAATTTAATACCGATATTTTTAAAAATTTGTTGCAGCACTTGATTGATTTTAAGCGCGTATTTTTTGATCTCATCAAGCTGTTCTTTTGTTACAACTTGCAAAACATTAATGGCGTGATCGTCATTAATTAGTGGATCACCAAGCGCATCATCTTTGTAACAAATTTCAAAAATAGGCGCTAATAATTCAACACCTTCTTCAATTCCCAAACGCTTAGCCATTGATCCGGCAGCCACATTGCGAATAATTACTTCCAGTGGAATAATCTTCATCTTACGCACCAACTGTTCGCGTTCATTCAACCTTTTTTCAAAATGAGTTGGAATGCCGACCTTGGCCATTTCCAACATAATATGTTCGGAAATAAAATTATTCAAAACTCCTTTGCCACCAATGACTGCCTTCTTTTGTGCATTAAATGCCGTGGCATCATCTTTGAAATATTGAATCAAAAGATTATCGTCTGCAGTTTTAAAAAGTTGCTTGGCTTTGCCTTCGTAAATTTTTTCTAATTTGTTCATTTTTGTTTAATTTATTTTTACTAGTAAACCGACACCTCGCTTTTCTCACTTGTAATATCGGACGATGCGTCACCTGGGCTTGCGTCGCTTCGCTCCTGAGCCCGATTAAAGCTAGGTTGCTAAGACTGAACCTCGACACATCGCTTTTCTCACTGCGTTCGAAGACGATGCGTCGCCTGGGCTTGCGTCGCTTCGCTCCTGAGCCCGATTAAAGATAAAAACGTGCGTTTAGCACGTTTTTATCTTTAATCCCACTTAGCAACTGGTGGTAATGACATCAGAATCGCTTCAGTATTTCCACCAGTCATCAAGCCAAATTTAGTGCCACGGTCATATACCAAATTAAATTCAGCATATAATCCGCGTTTTCTTAATTGGTGTTCACGCTGCTCGTCACTCCATTTTTCAAACATGTGACGGCGCACTAGCTTCGGGAAAATTTCCAAGAAAGCCAAACCTACATCTTTGGTAAAATCAAAGTCAGCAGAAAAATTTTCCGAATTTAAATAATCAAAAAAAATCCCGCCGACTCCACGAGCACAATTTCTATGTTTGATGAAAAAATATTCATCACACCACTTTTTATATTTATCATAATATTGAGGAGAAGCTTTGTCACAAGCCACTTTGAAGGCATTGTGAAAATCTTTTGTATCTTCTTCATTTTCAAACATCGGGTTTAAATCAGCACCACCACCAAACCAATTTTTTGTAGTACAAATAAAACGAGTATTCATGTGAATGGCCGGAACTAAAGGCGATTGCATATGCGCCACCAAAGAAATTCCACTAGCCCAAAATGCTGGGTTTTCTTCAGCTCCCGGAATTTGTTTTTTAAATTCTTCTGAAAAATTACCAAAAACCTTAGAAAAATTCACCCCAACTTTTTCAAAGACATTACCTTTCATAAGCGAAATTTCACCGCTGCCACCATCAACTCCCGCAATATCTTGGCGATTCCAATTTTTGCGCTGAAATTTCCCTGGATTATTTAAGTTATTTGTCGCCGCAAATTCTGCTTCAATTTTTTCAAATTCGGCACAAATTTTATCGCGCAAATCACCAAACCATTGCGAGGTAATTTGCTGTTTTTCTTCAAGATTCATTAATAAAATGGATTGCTTAATTGAGGCGCGATTTCGATAATTCGGCCATGATTTATTGTCATTAAAATAACTTCTTAAAATGAATTTCAAATCAAATTTTCTACAAGATTTTTTTGAGCGCGGATTTTTGGCGCAATGCACCCATTTAAACGAGCTTGACCAGCTCATGGAAGAAGAATCTGTGACCGCTTACATTGGTTTTGACTGCACCGCCAAATCACTACATGCCGGCAGCTTAATTCAAATTATGATTTTACGTCTGCTGCAAAAACATGGCCACAAACCTTTAGTTTTACTTGGTGGCGGCACTACAAAAATTGGTGATCCTTCAGGAAAAGATGAAGCGCGCCAGGTTTTAACCGACGAAAAAATTACTGAAAATCTTACTGGCATCAAAAAAACTTTAGAAAAATTTATCAGTTTTGAAGGCGATAACAAAGCGGAATTAGTCAATAATGATGATTGGCTAAAAGATCTGAATTACATCAAATTTTTGCGCGCCATCGGTCGTCATTTTTCAATCAACCGCATGTTAACTTTCGATTCGGTAAAAACTCGCTTGGAACGTGAACAGCCACTTAGCTTTCTTGAATTCAATTACATGATTTTGCAAGCCTATGATTTTTACGAACTGAACAGAACGCAAGGTTGTCGTCTACAAATTGGTGGTTCAGATCAATGGGGAAATATCGTAAATGGTGTAGAACTGACCAGAAAAATTAATGCTGATTTGCCGTCACAGCAAAGATCCCAAACTTTCGGACTCACCTCACCTTTACTTACAACCGCCGACGGTAAAAAAATGGGAAAAAGCGCTGACGGCGCAATTTGGCTTGATGCAGAGATGTTATCACCTTTTGATTATTTTCAATATTTCCGCAATACTCACGATGCTGACGTTGTAAAATTCTTAAAACTTTTTACCGATGTAGAGCTTTCTGAAATTGAAAAACTGTCACATTTAAAAGATCAGGAAATCAACAAAGCCAAAGAAATTTTAGCTTTTGAAGCTACAAAAATATGTCACGGCGAAACTGCCGCAAATGATGCTCTACAAAAAGCGCGTGAAATTTTTATTGCTAAAAACTCAGCTGCTTTTGCAGAAAAAGAAATCGCCATTAATGCAAAATTAACCGATGTTATTTTTGAAATTAATGCCGCTGAATCGAAAGGAGCAGCCAAGAAATTAATTGAGGGCAAGGCCGTTAAAATCAATACTGCAACTGTATTGGACTTGAATTATATCTTTGCCCAAAATGGTGAATTTGAAATGTCAGTGGGTAAGAAAAAATTTTTTAAAATTATCGTAAAATGAAGAAAAAAATTATCGGAATCGGCAATGCTATTGTCGATATCTTATGCAAAATTGATGAAGAATTTTTGCTAAAAAATGATCTCAAAAAAAATTCCATGTCGCTGATTTTTGATGAGTCAGTAGCAAATAAATTTTCCGCGCTACAGTCAGAAAAAATAACTTCCGGAGGATCGGCCGGAAACACGATTGCAGCTCTATCTCAACTTGGCGTTACGACCAACTTTATCGGCAAAGTTGGTCAAGATGAGCTGGGCCAAAAATTTATCAGCGAGATTGAAAAAACCGGCAGCACCTATTTAAGCAAAAATAATCATCAGAATCCTTCGGCGAAATCCTTTATTTTAGTGACACCAGACGCCGCCAGAACCATGTGTACATATCTTGGTTGTGCTTCACAAATAACTGAAAATGACATTGATGATAACACCTTTAAAGATGCTGCGATTCTTTATTTAGAAGGTTATTTGTGGGATGAACCACAAACAATTCTAGCGCTAAAAAAAGCCATTTCCTGCGCTAAAAAAAATAACGTCAAAATTGCTTTTTCGCTTTCAGATTCTTTTTGTGTTTTGCGCCATCGCGAAGAATTTTTAGAACTGATCAAAAATGATCTCGATATTCTATTTGCCAATGAAAGTGAGGCTTTACAACTATCTGAAAATTACCCAGAACTCTTTAAACAAAATTCAAAATTAATCGCTGCTATCACCAAGTCTGAAAAGGGTTGCGAAGTTATCAGCAAAGACAAAATTTTTACAAAACCAGCAGTAAAAATTTCACAATTAACTGATACCACCGGAGCTGGCGATTGTTTTGCCGCCGGCTTTTTATATGCTCTCATCAATGATTGTGATTTAGAAAAATGCGCTGAAATGGGGAATATTCTAGCCGCCGAAATTATCCAAAAATTTGGCGCCCGCTTTGAAGAAACTGAAATTAAATCTTTAAAAATTTTATGACTTTGTGGACCAAACAAGAATTAATCAGTGCTTTATCAGATGAACTCTTAGAACAAAATCTCCCCGATAATTTAGTCATTGATGAAGTGGTAATTGACAGCCGCAAAAATATCACAAATGGCCTCTTCATTGCCATAATCGGCGACAATAATGACGGACATAAGTTTCTCGACCAAGCCTTTGAAAATGGCTGTGTTGCAGCAATAGCCCAAGAAAAATCCGCAACCCGCCCCACTCTGCTGGTTAAAGACAGCTTTAAAGCTCTTTACAAACTCGCCGAATTTTCTCGCGCCAGAAGCACGGCTAAAATTATTGCCATCACTGGCTCAGTTGGAAAAACCGGCACTAAAGAAATGCTCAAGTTAGCTTTCTCAGCCCTGGGCAAAACTTTTGCCACGCCGGGAAATTTAAATAATCACTTTGGTGTACCACTTTGTTTGAGTAATTTTGCCGCCGATTGTGATTTCGGAATTTTTGAGATGGGCATGAACCATTTAAATGAGATTGAACCTTTATCACGCTTAGTAAGACCTCATTTAGCGATCATAACTAATGTTGGTCCAGTGCATATTGAGTTTTTTAAAAATGAAGAAGAGATCGCTTTGGCCAAGTCTGAAATATTATTAGGCCTTGAAAATGAAGGCATGGCGCTGATCAATCACGATAATAAACATTTTGATTTTTTAAAAAATCGCGCTGCCTTTTTGGGTAAAAAAATTATCACTTTCGGAAAAAATACACAAAGCGATTACTGCCTCAAATACTCTAAAATAAAGAGTGTCAATGGCGCAGATGTTTTCTTCACAAAACCGACCAATAAATGTGATGTTGAAAGTTTTGCAATTGCCACTGCCAATAAATCAACAATCTTTAATTCTATAATCATTGCAGCAACGCTAGATCTTCTAACCAAAAATCCACATCAAGGCCTGTCACAACTAACAAAACTTGAAAATACTTTGGGACGTGGCAAAGCCTTTGAGATAAACCTTGCCGGCAAAAACATCACCATTATTGACGACAGCTACAATGCCAGCGTACTATCAATTGAAGCCGGTCTTGAATATGCTATTGAATTAAAAACAGCTCTTAACAAAAAACGGGTTATTGCCGCACTTGGTGACATGTTAGAACTTGGCGAAAAATCTATTGAATTACACGAAGAAGTGGCGAATTATCTAGCACTACTCCACATTAATTTTGCGATTCTGGTTGGAAAAAACATGACTGAAGCCGCTAAAAAATTACCCAATAATTCTTACAAAACTTTTTCTGATTCAGCAACCGCAAGTCTTGAAATTCAAGACTTGGTGCAAGATGGTGACATTATTTATGTTAAAGGATCGCGCGGCACTAAAATGGAAAAAATTATTGAAAATCTAACTAAAGAAAAAAGTGCTCACTAGTCTGTTAGCTTTACAAAGTTTGTGGCTTAAATCCCTTATTTGTCTGACCTCATCTTACATCATCGGATTTTTCAGTATCAAAAAATATATCAAATTTGCCCACGCTAATCCGCAATATTTTCAACCCATTCGCGATTGCGGTCCAGCAACACATTTAGCCACCAAACAAAAAACCCCCACCATGGGCGGAATTTTTATCGTGCTGGCTACGCTGATAACCACTCTACTTTTCGTTGATATTAGCAATCGCTACATCTTAGTGGTCAGCGTTGTTATGATTACTTTTGCCGCCATCGGTTTAACCGACGATTTGATGAAAGTTCTCTACAAAAACACCAAGGGTTTTCGCGGCAGTATTAAGCTTATCATTCAATTTAGTGTTATCGGCATCGCTTTTCTGTGGCTAGGAATGATTGATGATTTGCACTTCAAAAATCGTGTCTTTTTCCCTTTAGGACATGGCTATTACATCGCTCTAGGAATTGTACTTTACGTGCTTTTTGTAAATGTTGTAATAGTTGGCACTTCCAATTCTGTTAACCTGACTGACGGTCTTGATGGCTTAGTTTCAGTGCCAGTTATCATTAATCTTTGTTGTTTAATTTTGTTAATTCACGCTTCTTCAACCCCAGAATTAGCCGACAGAATTAACGTTCCCCAAGTGAAATTTTCCGGCGAACTGATCTTCTTTTGCCTCTCATTAATTGGCGCGATCTTGGCATTTCTGACTTTCAACTTAAAGCCCGCCAAAATTTTTATGGGTGATGTTGGAAGTTTGTCAATTGGCTCTGTTCTTGGCTTAATTGCCATCATCATCAAACAAGAATTCGTTTTTTTCGTCATTTCAATTTTATTTGTCGCCGAAGCTGTATCGGTAATTTTACAAGTTGGATCTTACAAATTACGCAAAAAAAGAATTTTCTTGATGGCACCACTACATCACCATTTTGAAAAACTGGGCTGGTCGGAACAAAAAGTTGTAAGATGCTTTTGGGCTGCTTCCGCACTGTTTGCGACAATTGGAATGTTAATCTTTTTATTTTAGGAATGGTCAAAAAACCTCGCGTTTATCTTTACGACTCGACTTTGCGTGATGGTGCACAAACCAGCACCGTAAATTTTTCCGTTCGCGACAAAATTGAAATTGCCAAAATGATCGATGCGCTTGGTATTGACTATGTTGAGGGTGGTTGGCCAGGAGCTAATCCAACTGATGATGAGTTTTTTGCTGATTTGCCAAAATTAAAAAAATCTAACTTTACCGCTTTTGGCATGACCCGGCGCAATGGTGTTTCTGCTGCTAATGACGCTGCTTTAAACGCTTTAACCAATGCCAATGTAAAGTCAGTTTGTATCGTTGGCAAAAGCTGGGATTTCCATTTGGAGCACGCGCTGCATATTTCCGAAGCCGAAAATCTGGCCATGATTTCCGACTCAATCAAACATATCGTGAAGAAAAAAAAGGAAGCGATGTTTGATGCTGAACATTTTTTTGACGGTTACAAAACCAATGCAAAATTTGCTTTGCGCACTGTAAAAGCCGCTTTCGAAGCTGGTGCACGCTGGATTGTTTTGTGCGACACCAATGGCGGTAGCTTGCCTAGCGAAGTTTCCAGAATCGTCAAAGAAGTTACCAAACATATTCCCGGCGAAAATTTGGGTATTCACTGCCATAATGATACTGGTAATGCTATTGCCAATTCAATTGCCGCCGTTGAATCGGGAGCGCGTCAAGTGCAAGGAACTATCAACGGCCTTGGCGAACGCTGTGGTAACGCTAATTTGGTCAGCATCATTCCCACCTTGTGTTTAAAGATGGGATTTGATGTCGGAATTGATGAAAAACATCTGAAGAATTTGGTTCACGTTTCAAATTTTCTTGATGATTTGCTGAATAAAGAACGGGACAAATTTGCGCCTTATGTTGGCAAATATGCTTTTGCTCACAAAGGTGGTTTGCATGTTTCGGCAGTTGCTAAAAATCCCTCATCTTATGAACATGTCGATCCCTCCAAGATTGGCAATCAGCGTCAAATCATGATTTCAGATCAAGCCGGACGTTCCAACATTCTGGCACGCCTGAAAGAAATCGGCATTGAATTACGCGATGAATTAAAAGTTAGCCAAGTTGCTGACCTGGTAAATCAAGTTAAAGAACTTGAGGCTAAAGGTTACGCTTACGATGCCGCTGACGCCTCTTTCGAAATTCTCGCCAAAAAATCACTTTCTTCCGTTCCAAACTTTTTTGATTTAATCGGATTCAGAGTTTTGGACGAACGCAAATTTGATTCTCGCGGACGTGTTATCACAATTGCCGAAGCTACCATCAAAATAAAAATTGGTAATAAAGTCACTTTGGCCGTGGCTGAAGGTAATGGTCCGGTAAATGCTCTCGACAAAGCTTTGCGTAAAGCCTTGTCACGCAAATACCCCACTTTGAAAAATGTGCGCTTAACTGATTATAAAGTTAGAATTTTGACACCTTCCGATGGCACACAAGCTGTGACGCGTGTTCAAATTGAATCTGGCGATGAAACTGGCACAAAGTGGACAACCATCGGTGTTTCAGAAAATATTGTTGATGCCTCTTTTTGTGCCCTGCGCGATAGTATTACTTACAAATTAATGAGAGATTCTAGTGACTAAAATCATTGCTTTGATCAATAAGCGAAATGCTGGAGATGACGCAGCAGCGATCTCCACAGCTAAAGAAACACAAAATCAATGTGGTGGTACTGTTGAAGAAATTAACATCTCTGAACCCGGCTGCTTCGAAAATCTTAGTCTTGATGACAATTCTATCGTCATTGGATCCGGCAGCCACATGTTAGATGCGCTACGCGATCTTAAACAAAAAAACAGCAAAATTATAACTTGTTTTGCATCACACCAAGTTCCGCAACACTTTATTAGTAATCTTATTGACCTTGATTTGGTTGCCTTTCCCAAACATGTTTTAACTGAAGAAAATGAAGCTGTTTTTGGCAATAAATTAGTAAAAACTATTGGCGTTGCCCACAATCTTACTGCCGAAGATCTGCAACAAGAATTTGCCAAACGACAAAATGCTATACCACTAAAGAGCAAATATCTTTTTGTAATTCTGGGTGGCGATGCCCAATTACAAGGCACTCAATATCAATATTATAGCGCCGAAGAAGCTGCTGAAACTGCACGATATGTTGCAGATAAAGTAAAAAATGAGGAATATTTTTTACTAATAACAAATGGTCCACGCACAGGAATGCTGAATCCTCTGGATGGATCAAAGCTTGAAACTCACCGCATTTTACCAAATCAGGAATATAAAGTTGACCCAGTTAGTCAGGCCTTTCTTGATGAGTTAAGCACACAAAAAATTTCCGCTGATTGCTTCAAATTTTACGATTTTAAATTTCTCGAGAAAGGTGTAGATAGCGCCTACAAAGCACTGCTTTACAGCACAATAATCACTCCGGAAAGTTTGGTTTTGGTTCCCGGAGAATCAACGTCAATGATTTCTGAATGTTGTGATATGCTGCCTTACGAATCAATTTTAGTGGTACAAAACAAAGCAATGAATGACAACCACCATTCTCATGTTAGTTCCGTGATTGAAAGCGGCTATGCCAGATCTCTTAATATTGAAAGCGCAGAAATAAGTGAAAATTTAACAACAACATCGCAAACAAGAAAATCAGCCGCAGCCACGATTGCAGATGGCATAAAACAGCTAGTTTATCAAAAGTTAACACCGTCAAAACTTTTAAACCCAAATTCCGCACAACAACTTCAGACAGAGCTAAATCAGCATACTGTCTAGTGGTATCGCGCCTAAAAATGCTGTAAAACTCTGCTACCTTTTCCAACTTCTAGGTTTCTTAAAACCGAACAATAAACATATTGATTGGCATTTCTAACCGCTTGCACCAAATCTTGCCCTTTTGCCAAATTACAGGCCAGCGCCGCGGCAAGAGTACATCCAGTTCCATGCAAACTTTCAGTTTTAACCTTGTTGTTGCTGATTTGATGAATTTGATCTTCCTCATCAAGCAAAATTGAGTGAATCTTTCCATCAGAAAAATTCAAATGACCACCTTTTAATAAAACATTTTTTGCACCCAAAGACTTTATTTTGAAGGCTGCAATCTCCATATCAGACAAATTTGCAATTTTCATTTCGGCTAAAATTTCTGCCTCATCAATATTTGGCGTTACCACATAAGCACCATTAACCAGCTTTGATTTCAAAGCCATCACGGCATTTTCTTTTAATAATAAATCACCCGAAGTTGCCACCATCACCGTATCTAACACCACAGGGATTTCTTGAGCTTCTTTCTGCAAAATATCAGCCACACAGTCAACAATTTCAACACTTCCCAGCATGCCAATTTTTATCACATCAATCTTAATATCCTCCAAAACCGCCGTGATTTGCTGACGTAAAAAATCAATCGGAGATTCGTGAACGGCAAAAACTCTCTGGGTATTTTGCGCCGTCAAACAAGTGATCGCCGCTGCCGCATAAACCTTATGGGCCGTCGCTGTTTTAATATCGGCCTGAATTCCGGCCCCTCCCGAAGGATCAGAACCGGCAATAATGAGAATTTTTGGATTAGATTGCATAAACTGTTTTTCCAGCCACCACAGTTCTTACTGCGCGACCTTTTACTTTAAATCCGTCGAAAGGTGAATTTTTTGATTTTGAGTACAATTTTTGTGAATCGATCAACCATTCCGCATCAAGATCAATTAGCACCAAATCAGCACGAGCGCCTTTGGCAATAACACCGCCATCGAAGTTAATTATTTCTGCCGCGTTGCAAGTCATTTTAGCTAGCAAGTCTTTCAAACTTAAAACACCTTGATGATAAAGCGCTAAAGACAGTGGCAACATAGTCTCGACGCCAACAATTCCAAATGAAGCCTCTTCCAAAGTTTTTTCTTTCGATGGCAAATCATGTGGCGCATGATCGGTTGCAATAGCGTCAATTAAACCACTGCGCAAACCTTCAATCAAAGCCAAACGATCCGCTTCTGATCGAAGTGGAGGATTCATTTTAGCATTAGTTCCTGATTTCAAAACTTGTGCATCAATCAAAGTAAAATGATGCGGCGATACTTCTACCGTGGCTTTCAAGCCTTTTTCTTTAGCACGTTTAATCGCTTCCAAAGCTTCACGAGTTGAAACATGTAGCAAGTGATAACGCCCGCCCGTGCTTTCAAGAATGGCCAAATCACGCTCTACAATCACACTTTCAGAAATATTTGGAATGCCACGCACACCAAGTTCAAGTGACACTTTTCCTTCGTTAATACATCCTTTATTAGTCAGATTTAAATCTTCGGCATGTTGTGCAATAACCACATCAAGATTGCGCGAATATTCAAAAGCTCGACGCATCACGTTAGCATTCATTACCGGCAAACCATCATCAGTGAAACCAACGGCTCCGGCCTCTTTCAGCGAATGCATATCAGCCAACTCTTCACCTTTCATGCCTTTAGTAATGCAGCCGTAAGCTTTAACATTACAATGTGCAACTTCTCGCGATTTAAGACGTAAATAATCAAAAGTTAAAACTGAATCAAGAGTTGGTGCAGTATTGGGCTGACAAACAACAGTTGTAATGCCACCAGCAACTGCCGATTTTGAACCGCTGGCCAAATCTTCTTTGTGCGATTGTCCAGGATCACGAAAATGCACCTGAATATCAATCAAACCAGGAGCCAAAACATGACCTTTACAGTCAATAATTTCAGCATCTGCTGCCAAAACTTCGGCACCGAAATCAACAATTTTATCAGCGACCGTCAATAAATTTCCCACCTTGTCATAAGCTGACTTGGGGTCAATAATACGAGCATTTTTATAAAGAATTTTTTTGTCGGCGGCAATTTCTGGCAGATAAGGTAGATCGAATTTCGGCATAAATTTGAGATGAAATATTTTTATAGGATTTGTTTTGATGCTGGCATTCAAAACAAATTTGGCAAAAGTTTTTTACACCTAAAGCACTCTTTATTTTTTTAACTCTGACTTAATTTTATCAAATCCGACAATGCCGGAAACTTTACCAATTGCTGCAAATGTTGGCTTTGATCCGCTAAAAATTTCTTCAGCCATTTTTACCACATCAGATTTTTTTACGGCCAAAACCTGATTCATAATTTCTTTATCCAGAATCAAACGGTTAAACGATAAAATATCACCGCCGAGTTTTTGCATACGTGTACTGGTGCTTTCTTTAGACATCAACAAGCTTGCCTCAAACTGATTGCGCACTCTTTTTAATTCAGCATCGGAAACTTTTTCGCAGATCTTTTTTATCTCGCCACAAGTTGCACTAATAAGCTCGTTGGTCTTCTCCGGCGTGGTTCCAGCATAAATACCAAACAACCCGGAATCAAAATGCGAATAGTTAAAAGCATAAACTGAATAAGCCAAACCGCGGTTTTCACGCACTTCTTGGAATAAACGCGATGACATGCCACCTCCCAAAACCATAGCCAAAATCTGTGCTGTGTAATAATCTGAGTCGTTGTAGGACTTGCCTTTGAAGCCCATTACCAAGTTAATCTGCTCCAATTTTTTTTCTTTACGAAAATCGCCACTAATATATTTTGCTCGCTGCGGAAGTTTGATTTTACTATCTCCAAGCTGGTTAAAATATTTCTTCGACCATTTTACCAAATCACTTTGTTTAATATTGCCGGCAGCAACTACACACATATTTTGGTAGTTATATTGCTTACCAATATAATCGACAAAATGCTGACGCGAGAATTTCTTAATATTTTTTATTGGCCCTAAAATTGAACGCCCCAGTGCCTGATCTGCATAAGCCGCCTCTTGAAAATAATCGAAAACAATATCGTCAGGAGTATCGTTAGTCATGGCAATTTCTTGCAAAATCACGCCGCGTTCTTTTTCCAATTCAACCTTGTCAAAAGTGGAATTTTGCAAAATATCGGCCAGAAATTCGACGGCAAATTCAGCATGTTTTTTCAACACCTTGGCGTAATAAACCGTTTTTTCTTTAGAAGTATAAGCATTGATACGACCGCCAATTCCTTCAAATTCTTCAGCAATTTGACGTGCTGATCTTTTAGCGGTGCCTTTAAAGGCCATATGCTCAAGGAAGTGTGAAATACCATTAATTTCAGGAGTTTCGTTGCGACTTCCAGTATTGACAAACACACCAACTGAAACCGTTTCAACATCTTTCATTTCATCAACCCCAACACGCAAACCGTTAGGTAAAGTAATTATTTCTTTGGTCATTTAGCATTTAAGATTTAGCATTTAACATTTGGAAAATCTGAGTTGTCGGCTTCATTTCCAAGCCAATTTCACGATTAATCAAATGTTAAATGCTAAATGTTAAATGCTAAATGAAATCTTCCCCGATTCTGTCAATTCGTGAAGCAACAATTTCCTTCGCTAAGAAAATCCTCTTTGAAAATCTGCATCTTAATATTTTTCCCCGCGACCGTATTTGCTTAATCGGCAAAAACGGCGTCGGCAAAACCACTTTGATGAATGCAATTGTTGGAAAATTTGAGATGGATCATGGCGAGCATTGGATGATGCCTGGTACTGTGATTGGCTATTTATCACAAAGCGAATTTTTGCCACCAAACCTGACGGTTTTTGATTTCATCATGACTGGTTTAAAAATTGACGAGCATAAATCTTACGTCATCGATATTGTCTGCGACCATTTACAAATTGACCGCAACGCCCTCACCCACAATCTTTCCGGCGGCCAGAAACGCCGCGTCAATCTTGCCCGTGCTTTGGTTTTAGAACCCGATATTTTATTACTTGATGAACCAACCAACCATCTTGATTTAGAAATTATTGAATGGTTGGAAAATTATTTACAATCCTTCCAAGGCTCTGTGATTGTGATTTCACACGATCGCAAATTTCTCGAAAAAGTTTCTAACAAAGTTTTTTGGCTGCGCATGGGCCAGATTAAAATTAATCTTGATGGTTATAAAAACTTCGATGAATGGTCGCAAAACATCATTGAACATGAACAGCGTGAAATGGAAAATTTACAGAAAAAAGTAACCTTGGAGAGTGGTTGGTTGCAGACTGGCGTAACTGGAAGACGCAAAAGAAATATTGGTCGTTTGCATTATTTACAAGAGTTGCGACAAAAACTTGAGGCCCAAAAAAAACTGGTGCGCACCAATCAAAGCTACATCAAAATTCAGTCACAAAAAATTGAAGAAGATGCGCCGCAAGTGATTCTAAGCTTCAATAATGTTAGCAAAGGTTATGGCGAAAAGAAATTAATCGAAAAATTTTCACTTAAAATTTTGCGCGGTGAGCGCATCGGCATTATCGGCAAAAACGGTTCGGGAAAATCGACACTTTTAAAAATGATGGTTGGTGAAGTTACGCCCGATCAAGGCACAGTAAAACCAGCGCGCGACATCCATCTATCTTACTTCGATCAAGTACGCAGCAAAATCAAAGCTGGATCAACAATTCAGGATATTCTCTGCGAAACTGGCGGTGAATATGTAAATTTAGCCGGCGGCAAAACTGTGCATATTTGCGGTTATATGAAGAATTTTTTGTTTGATCCAAATGATCGTGAAGCTTTGGCTGGCACGCTTTCCGGCGGTCAACAAAATCGTTTACTTTTGGCAAAAACTTTAGCCAATCCCGGAAATTTTATGATTTTGGACGAACCAACAAATGACCTGGATATGGATACGCTCGACATGTTGCAGGAAT
This sequence comes from uncultured Rhizobium sp., assembly GCA_964537735.1. GTDB lineage: Bacteria > Pseudomonadota > Alphaproteobacteria > Rickettsiales > UBA1997 > UBA2645. The sequence goes on from CAZICL010000003.1 coordinate 115,718, forward strand.
ATTTAGAAAAGTATGAAGGCACGCTGATTATTGTGTCGCACGATCGCGATTTTCTGGATAATGTCGCAACTTCAATTTTAGCCTTTGAAGGAGATGGTGTGATTACTAATCATATTGGCGGCTATTCTGATTATTTGGCTTATTGTGAGAAACAGGGAAAATCAGTTGCTGCTAGTTTGAAGAATGGCCCCAATCTGAGAACAGCATTACAAATTTCTCCTCCCCAAAAAGAGGAGAAGAAATTTCTCTACAAACACCGTATCGAACTTGAAAAGCTGCCCGCCAAAATTGAAAAGCTGGAAAATAAAATCCGTGAATTAAGTGAAGAGTTAAGTGAAACAGATGATCGCAGCAGCGCAAATCTAGCACATATCGCCATCGAAATTGCCAAACATCAAAAAGAATTGGATGAAGCTGAAAGCAGATGGCTTGAGCTGGAAGAGTTAAAATCCTAGAATCAGCTGCATTTTAATTTCTATTTTACAAAAACTTCTTGCGACTAAAGTCTCAGATGGTGATTTTAGAGGACAGTTTTGTTCAATTTTCAAACCAATTAAAAATCAAAAATGTCCACTATCGGAAAACTTATCAGCGGTTTCAGGGTTTTTAAAGCAACCACTTACCAACAAAAAAAAGATGTAATTCAACATTTAGTAAGACAGGGACAGAAACCTACAACCATGGTTATTTCCTGTACTGATATTAGGCTGGCCCCAGCAGAAATTTTTGCCTCCAATCCAGGTGAACTTTACATCGTCAATAATATTGGCGGTTTAGTTCCTAAATATAGTTCTAAAGGTATTCATGGTATTCTATCTGCCATTGAACATGCCGTAACTGTGTTGCAGGTAGAAAATATTGTGATCTTGAGCCACGCCAAATGCGATGGTATTAGAATGATGATGTCGGATGAATTCACTGCTAAAAATAGCAAACTTTCTGAATCAATGATCACCTGGCTTTCAGTTGCATCAGAAGCGCGCGACGCCGTAAAAAAACAAATGTCAAATTGCAGTGCCGAAGAACAACAAACAGCTTGCGAGCATGAATCTCTCATAGTTTCAATCCGCAACCTTGTTGAATATCCCTATGTCGCTAAACGCATGAAAGAAAATAAACTCAATATTTTTGGCTGGCATTTTGACATTGAGAGCGGCGAAGTGATGGCTTTCAATCCTGATACAAAATTCTTCGAACCGATCATCTAATCAGCGCACTGCAGAACAAGGCAGATAAGGCTGCAACATCATAAAATCGTTGGGCTTAAAAGGGTAAAGATCATTGTCTTTATCCTTTTTTGAGCATGTTCCTTCCACCGCAAAAAGCTTAGAACCCTTGTCAAAAAAGAAGCAGATTTGCTCATCAATCAATCTTTGTGCTGCCTTAAAATCACCGCTATTGTAATATTTCTCTTCCTCACGAAATTTATCTTTCGACAAGCATCCAACCGCACCGTGCGGCGCGGTGATTACATATTCCACTTGTGCTTTTTCACTATCATTCAACCCGATCGCAATATTAATCATCTTAGCGATGGTAAAAGATGCGATGGTTAAAACCATTATTCGAAGCAACATTTCAGACTAAATTTAGGAAAATTTTTTACCAAAAAATCTGCCGCTATAATAACAGAGAATAGTAGCTATTCCGAGGGCGAAAAAAATAACGCTATAAATTTTGAAGGAATCTTCCAGAGCAAAAAATTCAGCAACCATCCAAATTGAGTTGGCAACAATCCAAAAAATAATCGCTAAATTGTGAAATAATTCCGATTTGATGTGACGCATTTTATAAGTGATGTAAATGGCAAAACCAAGAGTTGGAATAATCATAAACACACCAAAGGCCCGCCAACTCATCATCCAACTTAAATCTTTGAACAACCACAAAATGATGTGGAGATTCTCATATTTCCTGATGGGCATATTTCAAAATGGTTGGTGGGCTTTTTTATTTTAAATCCTACTGCAAAGCAGCACGAGCTGCAGCAAGTCTGGCAATTGGAACGCGATAAGGCGAACAAGAAACATAATTCAAACCAGTGCGATGACAAAACTCAATTGATGCCGGATTACCGCCATGTTCACCACAAATACCAAGCTTAATATCTTGGCGTGTAGCTCTGCCTTTTTCGGCAGCAATTTTAATCAATTGACCAACACCTTCTTGATCCAATTCTGCGAAAGGATCTTTTTCCAAAATTCCAGCTTTTTGGTAATGTCCCAAGAAGCTTGCTGAATCATCACGCGATAAACCAAAAGTTGTTTGAGTTAAATCGTTAGTACCAAAGCTAAAAAACTCTGCTTCTTGAGCAATTTGATCAGCCAATAAAGCAGCGCGTGGCAATTCTATCATTGTGCCAACCAGATAGTTCAACTTCACACCCGATTCTTTTTCGACATCTTTTTGCGTTGCCACCATCAAATCTTTCAAGATTTGTAATTCTTTTTTGGTTGCCACCAACGGAATCATAATTTCTAAAAGCACTTCCTCACCAGTGCCTTTTTTAACGATTGTTGCTGCTTCAAAAATTGCCCGTGCCTGCATTTCATAGATTTCTGGATAAGAAATTCCCAGACGGCAACCACGATGACCCAACATCGGATTTTGTTCCTGAAGTTGATGCGTTCTGTGTTTGACGTAAGAAACATCAACGCCAACCGCTTTTGCCACTTCAGCAACTTCACTTTCTTTATGCGGTAAAAACTCGTGTAAAGGTGGATCAAGCAAACGGATTGTAACCGGCAAACCAGCCATAATTTTAAAAATTTCAACAAAATCACGACGCTGCATCGGTAATAATTTTGCCAAAGCTTTTTTACGACCCTCAACCTCTTCAGCCAAAATCATTTCACGCACCGCAACAATACGATCTTCGCTGAAAAACATATGTTCCGTACGACACAAACCAATTCCTTCAGCACCAAAGTCGCGCGCAGTTTGACAATCAAGCGGAGTTTCAGCATTGGTGCGTACTTTCAAGACACGAACTTCATCAGCCCATTTCATGATTGTTTCAAAATCACCGGATAAATTTGGTTTTAAAGTTGGCACTAAACCCAGAATAACATCACCGTTTGAACCGTTAATGGTAATGGTTTCACCTTCTTTCACTTGCACACCATTAGCAGTAAAAAACTGATTTTGATGATCAACATGAAGACCTCCAGCACCAGAAACACAAGGTGTCCCCATGCCACGAGCCACAACAGCAGCATGTGAAGTCATACCGCCACGAGCTGTCAAAATACCTTGTGAAACATGCATACCTTTAATGTCTTCCGGGCTGGTTTCAACACGCACTAATATTACTTTGTCGCCATTTTCAAAACGTCTTTCAGCTTCAGCAGAAGAAAATACCACAATACCTGAAGCAGCGCCAGGAGATGCCGGAAGACCTTTAGCAATAATTTTTACCTTAGCTTTTGGATCAAGAGTTGGATGCAAAAGCTGATCTAAACTGGCCGGATCAATACGTTTCAAAGCTTCTTTTTTATCAATCAAACCTTCATGCACCATATCAACAGCAATCTTCACCGCTGCATGTGCCGTACGTTTGCCATTTCTGGTTTGCAACATCCATAATTTTTTATTCTGCACTGTAAATTCAATGTCTTGCATATCGCGATAATGCAGCTCAAGTGTTTTATAAATCTCAACCAATTCCACAAACACATCTGGCATAGTCTCTTCCATTGACGGCAAAGTTGAACCCAACTGTTTTTTTCCAGAATTAGTGATTGATTGCGGAGTGCGAATTCCGGCAACAACGTCTTCGCCCTGGGCATTGATCAAATATTCGCCATATAATTCTTTGACACCGGTTGAAGGGTTGCGTGTGAAAGCAACGCCAGTTGCAGAAGTGTCACCCATATTGCCAAATACCATGGATTGTACATTTACAGCAGTTCCCCAAGAAGCTGGAATATCGTTAAGTTGACGATAAATAGTGGCACGTTCATTCATCCAAGAGGCAAATACCGCTTCAACTGCGCCCCATAACTGTTCATTAACATCTTGCGGAAATTCACGACCCAATTCTTCTTTTACTTTTTCTTTGAACAATGTGGCAATTTCTTCCAGATTTTCTGCGCTTAAATCAGTATCTGCAGAAGCTCCAAATTCGTGCTTTTTCTCATCCAAAATCACTTCAAAATTATAGTGATCAACACCCAAAACAACATCAGAATACATTTGAATGAAGCGACGATAAGAGTCGAAAGCAAATCTTTTATTACCCGATTTTTCTGCCAAACCCAGAACAGTTTTATCATTTAAACCAAGATTTAAAACCGTATCCATCATCCCAGGCATTGATGCTCTTGCACCCGAGCGCACTGAAAATAATAATGGATTTTTTTCATCACCAAATTTTGCACCGATTTTTTCTTCGATTTGAGCAAGAGCCACAGCAACTTCTTGTTTTAAAGCGTCTGGAAATTTCTTAGCGTTTTTGTAATAAAAATCGCAAAATTCAGTTGTGATGGTAAATCCTGGAGGAACTGGCAAACCCATTTTAGACATTTCAGCCAAGTTAGCACCCTTACCTCCTAAAAGATTTTTCATCGAAGCATCACCTTCTGATTTACCGTCTCCGAAAGAATAAACGAATTTTTGCGCTGTCATTTTTTTAGATCAAATTGAAGTTTTTGAAGCTCAGTACCATTTACAACCAATGAAATCATATGCTCACCGGCATGGTGTTTTCTGGTCGAAAGATCGCGAAAAGAGTGTTTTTTAGAAAATCTAAAAACACCTTTAGCGAAATTTTTAGTTGTAATTTGGAAATTTTTTTTAGACCAAGAACCATTTTGCTTTAAAAAGTAAATGGCATATTCAAGTCGAATTTTATTGTTTGCAGCTTTGTTTTCTAAGACAAAATCAAAGCCCAAATTTTGGGAAATTTTTACCACTGTATTTTGTAAAGAAAAGCTTTGGATGGCAAAATTTTCTGACAGTTTATTACAATCAATGTCAATAAGAGCCAACGCAGCTTTATCGCCTTTTTTAAGTAAAGTGCGTAAAGCATGTCGAATAAGATTTGCCCGAACTTCTTTCTTCTTCCAACTTGCCAGCAATTTTAAAACTATTTGTGGATGATCTTTGGCAATATCGTTGAGGTTATTAGCCACACTTTTGCGCACATATTCTGATTCATCATCTTTTAGATTTTCTAAAATCGGCAAAATATCTGTCGGATCTTTTTTTAAATTTTGCAAAGCCTCACCCCAAGGAAGACGAGGACGACATCCTTCCGAAGCCAATCTTCTGACGTGGTGATTTTTGCTACTACTCCATTTTTCTAAAAAGTGAAAAGCACGTTTCTGATCCAGTTTAATAAATTGCCGCACGGCAAATTCAGAAGAACCAAATTCAGTAAAAAATTCCAAAGCAGACATCGCTTCATCGAAGTGATTAAGACCAAATATTTCAACAAAGTCAGGGAAAATAATTAGTGCCAATCCTGAATATTTATCTTTGTCAATTTTAGCTGCGACTTTTTGAAGAATTGTAATTTTTTGTAAAAAATTTGTCCCAGACACTGTGTTATCAAGCGCCATGGTAATCGAGCGCATTCTTTGTTTTAACTCTTTTTCTTGCCAACTTTTAGCGGAGAAATTTTTTAAGAAATCTTGAGCCGCGAATTCTTTATCAACTGACAACAAAGTCTGACAAAGATTTTCTAAAAATTGCTGGTTATAAACTTCTTTAAGCTGCATTTAAAGCCCTGAATTAGGAAATTTCAATTTTTGACAAATCAGCAACTTGATCAAACAAAGCACGAATTTTAGCCAAAACCAATAAACGATTTGCTCGGATATTTTCGTCTTTATCATTAACCACTAAATGATCGAAAAATTGTGCCAACGGCACTTCCAAAATGTGTAACAATTTAAATGCTGCTACAAAATCACCTTTAGTAACCAATTTTTTGAAGTCGGTTTTTATTTTTTTAATAGTTTTGTAAAGAGCCTTTTCATATCGATTCTTTAGTACTAAAGGAAGAATTTTTCCGCTATATTTTTTGCCGTCTTTTTTCTCTTCAATGGCTAAAATATTGGCCGATCTTTTGTAAAGTTCGATAATATTGCGATTGGATTGGTTGCTGAAAAAATTATCCAAGAATCTGATTTTTTTGGCCAAATATAAAATATCACAATTTTTGTGAATTTTAACATTGGATAGATAGGCCTCAATCACCACATTGACGATGTCGGAGCGCAACATCTCATTTTCTTTTAAATAGAATTTTAGCCTTTCAACGAAAAATTTGATGATCTCTTCAACCAGATCATTTTTAGCTTTATCGAATTTTATCTCATCGCTTTTAATCAAACTTTTAAGCAATTTCGGCTGATAAGCGCTCAAAGATTTTTCAACCAAAATTCGGATTGGAAATGCAATATTATGCTCAAAACCAATGCGGATGATACCAAGAGCAGCACGGCGCAAAGCGTAAGGATCTTTTGAACTAGTTGGTTTTTCATCAGCTAAAAAGAAGCCCACAATAGTGTCAATTTTATCAGCAATCGACAAAGCAATTCCCAAAGAAGTTTTCGGCAATTCAGCATTAACACCTTGCGGCAAATAATGCTCATAAATCGCCGCCACTATCTTTTTATTTTCATTCTGTTTTTGGGCATAAAAACTACCAACTTTGCCCTGCAATTCCGGCAATTCAGCAACGGTTTTAGTAACCAAATCAGCTTTACACAAATCGGCAGCACGTTCCACTAAAGACAAATCACAATGCGGCACGAAGATAGAAAGGAACTTAGTCAGCTGATTTAAACGTTTTGTTTTGTCGTAAAGCGATCCCAGTTTTTTGTGAAAAACAACCTGTTTTAAAGACTCAAGATTAGAAACCAAAGGATGCTTTAGATCTTCAGTAATAAAAAATTGTGCGTCACTTAAGCGGGCATGAACCAATTTCTCATTATCTTTAATAATTTTTACAGCGTTACTCTCTGTAATCCGGGCATTAGCAATAAAGATAAATTTCGCAGCCAACTCACCATTTTTCTCTCTGAGACAAAGATATTTTTGATTAAGTTTCAAAGTTAAAATCAGAACCTCATCCGGCAGTTCCATAAATTGATGATCAATCTCTGCGACAAGAGCTGTCGGCCATTCACAAAGTCCGGTAATTTCATCAAATAATGGTGATTTTTCTAAATCATCAATGGTAACAACCCCCAGATCAGTGCTGATTTTTATCACCTGATCCAGAATTTTTTGCTTACGTTTTTGTTGATTTAAAATGACAAAATTCTCTGACAAAATTTCTTCATAACGCTGTACATCGTTTATTTCTATGGCTTGCGGCGCAATTAAAAAATGCCCGTAAGTTAAATTATTCGATTGCAAGCCGGCAAATTGCAGTGGAATAATTTCATTTCCTAACATCGCCAAAATATTGCGAATTGGCCTAATCCATTTTGGCTGTTCCTGATTAGAAGCCACATCCCAACGCATCAATTTTGGCCAAGCGGCAGTAATTTTTTGCAAAATTTGCGGCAAGGAATTTTTTAAAATATCAGCAGTTTTTATTTCTGATTCTTTGCTAACAAAGGCAAAACAAAGAACGCCATTATTTTCAACTTGTTCTAATTCAGTTTCATTTTGCAAACCGGTTGATTTCAAAAATCCGGCAACAGCCTTTTTATCAGCATCAATTTTAGGGCCAATACGTTTGGTTGAAGGAATTTTTTGAGCAAGTTGCAGCCCAGTAATAATAAGAGTTAAGCGCCGTGGCGTAACTAATGATTTAACCTGATCTTGATTTAACGCCAAATTATTTTTGACTAAAACTTCCAGCGCAATTTTAGCAAAATTTTCCGCTGCAACCTTTTGCATCACTGCCGGAATTTCTTCACTTAAGATCTCTAAAACAAAATTGGTCATGGGTGGATGTTAGAAATGTGTTTCTTCAAGGCGTAAAAATTTGGCAGACTCTACCAATGACTGGTCAACTCCATTCAAAACTGAAATTAATTGCTGTTCTTGTTGTGCTTCAGTTAAAAAACCGCAAATAATTTTGTCATCCTTATCAATAAAGGCAGCTTGGGTAACTTTAATTTTATCGCCAAAAACAACTTCTGCTAAGTTCATTTTTTGTGCAGCATTTTTATTAATCACCAAACGTAAGAAATATTTTCCAACGCGCTCTGAGATATTGATAATATTAGCTGCACCGAGTTGAGAAGTTTCAGCACCAAATAAATAACAAGAACGATCACAAGCAATATCAAGCAAATCTGCAACTATAGCTGAGCCAGTTGTCAACCCACCAGCACCACGTCCAACTGAAATATTCCAACTGGCATTAGAAGTATTAACCAACACAGCATTAAAAGGCCCATCAACTTGAGCAATTTTCTCACTGGCTGAAATCAAGGCTGGATAAACACTTTGCTGAGTTTTTTGACCCAAATTCTTATAAATCGCCAAGAGCTTTATTTTATAACCCAATTGATCAGCCAACTGCACATCTTCAATGCTCACTTGATCAACACCTTCAATGTGAGCCGCTTTGAAGTTTGGTTTAGTTGCGGCAGCAATACTGGATAAAATTACTAATTTGTGAGCGGTGTCAATACCTTTAATATCAAGAGTCGGATCGGATTCCGCATAACCTAACTTTTGCGCTTCCTGCAAAGTTTCAAGATAATCCGAACCTTCATCACGCATTTTGGTTAAAATAAAATTACAGGTACCGTTCAAAATGGCATAAAATTCTGTAATTTCGCTGGAATTAAAACTTTCACGGAAGGTTTTAATAACCGGATTAGCGCCTGCGGTTGAGGCTTCAAATCCAATGTGACCATTATATTTTTGCACCAAATCAATCATTTCAGAACCACATTCTGCAAGCAGCGCCTTATTGGCTGTGACAACTTTTTTGCCGTTTTTAATTGCTGCTTCAACCAAATCTTTTGCCGTAGTCAATCCACCCATAACTTCAACCACCACATCAACTTGCGGATCATTGGCCAAGTCCAAAATGTTGGAATAAAATTTAATTTTAGGATCCACAAAATCTTTTCTGCTGCGCGAAGCAACAGCCACAATTTCAAAAACCGTGTTACTTCTTTTGGTCAAAATTGCGGCATCCTTATGTAATATATCGTAAACGCCCTTACCAACAGTGCCCAGTCCGGCAAGACCGATTTTTAACTTTTTCATTTCAGAGTGGAATTTAAAACTGATCTGCTCACGCAGCTTCCAAAGCGGAGTGCTCTTTTGTCGAGCCGTGTCTTATTTTCTAACTTTCGGTTGACCTAATTTCAAGGCCTTTGTTATCTTGCTGGCAAATTCACTTTCATAAAATTTCCAATTAAAATGACTAAAAATTCACACTATCCTCAAGGCAATCAAAACCTTGATTTTGCAAGGATGGAAGAAGAAATACTGCGCTTTTGGGTTGATCAAAAAATCTTTGAAAAATCAGTTGAGATTCGTAACTTTTCCACAGAACTTGATGAAGATAACGTCTCCCCAGTTCAAGAGCCATGCGCTTTAAAAGATCACGTTAACTGCCGTCACCACACAGAAGAAAAATCTGAATTTGTATTTTATGACGGCCCTCCTTTCGCTAATGGATTACCGCATTACGGACATTTATTAACTGGCTTCATCAAGGATTTGGTCGCTCGCTATCAAACTATGAAAGGCAAAAAAGTTGAGCGCCGTTTTGGTTGGGACACTCACGGTTTGCCAGTTGAAATGGAAACTGAAAAAGAACTTACTGCCAGCTTGGGCCGAAACATTTCTGGACAAATCGCCATTCAAGAATATGGCATCGAAAAATTTAACGATGCCTGTCGCGCTTCAGTTATGCGCTATGCTGATGATTGGGAAAATTATGTGACGCGCCAAGGTCGTTTTGTCGATTTCAAAAATAGCTACAAAACCATGGATTTAAAATACATGGAATCGGTGATTTGGGCTTTCAATCAGCTCTTTGAAAAAGGTTTGCTTTACGAAGATTTTCGTGTCGTGCCTTATTCTTGGGCCTGTCAAACCCCGTTATCGAACTTTGAAACCAGGATGGATAATTCTTACCGTCAGAAAGCTAGTAAGGCGGTAACGGTGAAGTTTGAGTTAGAAAATTCATTATTTGATCTGCCTACATTTTTAGTTGCCTGGACTACAACACCATGGACCTTACCTTCAAATTTAGGATTGGCGGTTGGCGAAAAAATTAATTATGCAGCGATTAAAAAAGGTGATGAAATTTTGGTTTTAGCAGAAGGATTAGTCGAAAAATTGGCAAAAGATTTTGGTGAATTTGAAAAGGTAAAAAGCTTCAAAGGCGCTGATTTAGTTGGCCTAAAACATAAACCACTTTTCCCTTATCTAACTAATCACGAAAAAATCACAGACAAGGCTTTCACAATTCTTCACGGCGATTTTGTCACCACTGAAGAAGGAACTGGCATCGTCCATATGGCTCCGGGATTTGGTGAAGATGACCAATTTCTTTGCAAAGCCAATGGCATTCCAACTCTCTGCCCAGTTGATGAAGGCGGAAAATTCACGCAAGAAATGTTCGACCTGCCCGACCTTTCCATCAAAGGTAAGCAAGTTTTTGAAACCAATGACGACATCATAAAATATCTCAAATCAACCGGCGCCTGGATTAAAACTGAACAATATCTTCACAACTATCCACATTGCTGGCGTACCGACACCCCTTTAATTTACCGCGCCGTAAGTTCTTGGTACGTAAAAGTTACCGACTTTAAAGATCGCATGGTTGAGTTAAATCAAGGAATTAACTGGATTCCCAATCACATCAAAGACGGCCAATTTGGCAAATGGCTGGAAGGTGCGCGCGATTGGTCAATCACGCGCAACCGTTTCTGGGGCTGTCCAGTGCCAGTTTGGAAAAGTGCGTCAGGAAAAATAAAAGTCTTTGGATCGGTTGCTGATCTTGAAAAAATCTCCGGCCAAAAAATTGAAAATTTGCATCGTCCTTTCATCGATAATATCACTTTTGAAGAGAATGGCGAAACTTACAAACGTGTTACCGACGTGCTTGATTGTTGGTTTGAATCTGGCTCCATGCCTTACGCACAAGTGCATTATCCTTTCGAAAATAAAGAGTGGTTTGAAGAAAACTTTCCTGCCGATTTTATCACCGAATATGTCGCCCAAACTCGCGGCTGGTTTTACACTTTGATGGTTCTATCCACCGCCCTGTTTGATCGCGCACCTTTTAAAAACGTCATTTGTCACGGCACAATTTTGGATGAAAATTCACAAAAGCTGTCAAAACGTCTGCGCAATTATGCCGATCCGTTAGAAATTTTTTCAACTTATGGCTCAGATGCCATGCGTTTTTACATGATTTCGCAACCGGTAATGCGCGGTCAGGAATTGCGTATCGACAAAGATGGTAAAGCCATTCGCGACACTTTGCGTTTGTCAATCAAACCACTAATTAACGCTTTTAATTTCTTTTGTCTCTACGCCAATTCTGACGGCGCAAAAGCCAAACGAATTGAAGTGAGCAAAAATTTTGATCACGTTCTTGATCGCTATATCTTGGCCAAGCTGAAAGCTTCTGTTGCTAGGATTGATGCCGCAATGAGCAATTATGATACGGTGATTGCCTGCGAAGAATTTAATCAATTTTTTGAAGTTTTGAATAATTGGTATATTCGCAGAAATCGTCAGCGTTTCTGGAAAAGTGAAATTGATCAAGATAAGCAAAATGCTTACGATGTGCTTTACACTTGTTTAGTTTCCATGTGTGAAGCCTCAGCTCCTTTGTTGCCTTTCACTACGGAATTTGTTTGGAAGGGTTTGAACAATCACCAATTATAACTATGAAATAACACATCCGTTATTTCTGCCGCCCGTTAGAGCTTCTCCACAGCTTGATGATGGAGAACGAGACGGGCTGAGCGCGTCAAGCAGTCGATTGCGTAAATCACTTTCATCAATTTCACGCTCTCCTCCGCCATTCATAATTCCTCGCAGATTATCCACTATCTTTGTTCTGGCACCATTTGACATCTTTCTTAAAGCATCTTGAAAATTTTCAGCACGATATGCCATATTCAAACTACAGCATTGCGGAGAATCAAAAACATCCTTTATTTTTTTCAGTTCTCTATCTTCGTCAATATGACCCCCTCCCGCACTACTAATGTCTTTTATAACTCTTTCTATCGCACCGTGATTTCCGTGCTTGATCATAATATCCACCGCACCTTCAATTGAAGAAGCCCGAGATCTTATGCTGCAACAAGTGCAAATCGTTCCGGCTAAAGCAGAAATTCCACCCACTAGCGCAGTTGCAACTGAAAAGATCGCCTCATATTCAGAAACATATTCTTCATAATACACATTATTGTCAGACTCTGACACTGTAGCATTTTGCTGCTGCAACTTTCTGCTTATAGATATGTGATCAGTTGGTTGAGAAGTTGGTTGACTTGAAGGTTGAAGTGATGGCTGAGAAGTTGGTTGCTCGGAAGGATGATGCGATGGCTGAGAAGTCGGTTGCTCGGAAGGCTGCGAGGTTGGCTCGCCGCTTGGCTGACTTGATGGTTGAGATGTTGGAAAACTAGAATAACGATCTACCAATTCTCCCAAAGGCAGCGAATTAAAACCCTTGAGTACCATACGCAAACACAAACCCAAAGCCGCCATAGAAACAGCATCTGGCAATCTATTGTAATTATTGAAAACCAAATTTCTCGGCAAAGCTGAGTTTCCCTGCTCCAAAGCATAAGTTTGCGCAACATTACCCACCAGTCCGGCAAAAGTTGAAGCTGCGCTGAAATAATTTAGATTCTTATATTCTTGAGCAGAAAGACCAAAACTGTTTTCAGTAAAATTCTTCTCAACCCAAAAAGGCTGATTTGGCGTTGACTCATTTGCAGACAGCAAATGATTATCACTATTTCTGTTTATATTTGTAACATCAATCCATCCAGAAGAGTCAGTTTCAAAGTTATATTGCGGCAAATCATCTGTTGCACTTTGCGTTGCTTTTTCCTGACGCTGACGCAAATTTTTTTGCAAAAATTTACTATTTTTTGCACCCAGATTTGCACTGAGATTTTTATTACCAGAATGATTATCTTTCGACATATTGAAGTGTGTTTTTTAACTAAAATTATAAGTCATCACTTACAAAACACGCCACGGAAAAGAATTACAACTCAAAAAAACAACAAATCCTTTATTGAGCAAATTCTTAGAAAAAATTGGCAAAACATACTTCATATAATCGCACAATCACAAATTTTTTGTAAAATATTATCTGGCATTTATCCCTTCAAGATATTGCAAGAATTCTTGCAAAGATAAATTTTATACATCCCGGCAATCACCAAACATTATTTTGTCTAACTTCAACTAATCTCTTGCACCTTAGTTTTCCTACCCTTATGTTTCGCCCCCTTCTTGAAGCGGCAAAATCAGCCCACCACAAGAAATTCAAATTAGAATCAAAGAATGATTGAGCACATCAATCACCCACTTCTTATTCTTATCGCGGGGTAGAGCAGCCCGGTAGCTTGTCAGGCTCATAACCTGAAGGTCGTCAGTTCAAATCTGGCCCCCGCAACCACTTCCATCAAAGCTTCACAGCCTTTCACACTTCTCATCAAATTCTTCGGGGATACTCTGGGTATACTTTTAAAACCACCCATAAACAATCAAAACTAACTTCTAACCTCAGCTTCAGAATAAAGAATTTTCTGAAAATCAAAAAACGTTGAGCGAATTTGTTCAACTTCACCAAGCTCTTTTTGAGCATCAAAAACTGAATTATATTTCAAGTTTAGTATTGATCCAAGTCTGTCTTCAAATAGCTCCTCACTTCCTTGCTCAACATATTTTTGCAATACGAAATCCAAGAATTCTTGCTGCTTTTCACTTAAGCCAGCAAAGATTGCTGATCTTGTGTTGCTGACTCTCTGTTGTCTTGAAATGGGTTCTTTGGCAAAAGAAACATAAGCTAAAACATCAAACAAATCACTCTTCTCGGCGTTCACAATTTTTTGCAAATTTTCTAACTGATCCAAGGTAAATCCAAGTTCAGCAATTCTATCTAAAAAAGCTTTTCTAGTTTGTGGATTGGACCAAATTTTTCTAAGTTCATCTTCATTTTTGAAGAACTCTGGCAAAGCACCAAACATATTGTTTAAGAACTCTTCAGTAGAGATTGGTTTACCATCAGCACCCCAAAAAGAAGTTTGAATCATATGCTGAATTTGGCGTTCTTTGCCATCTCTTAACTTAATTTTTATCTTCTTTTTTGGTTCAGAATCTTCGTCTTTTTTTTTCTTTTCCTTTGGTTCTTTTTCCTCTTTAGTCTTTATATCTTTTTCACCAACATCGGTTGTAACATCAATTGGCTCGCCATCCCACTCAGGATCTGAGAACAGCTTGTAAGCATCAACAAAATCTAAAATCGTAAAATATTCCTTCCCATCAAAAAGCCTAGTTCCGCGCCCAACAATTTGTTTGAACTCAATCATCGATTTTACTGGTCGCATCAAAACAATGTTACGCACATTTCGCGCATCAACACCAGTAGAAAGCTTTTGCGAAGTGGTTAAAATTGTTGGAATGGTTTTTTCATTATTTTGAAATTCGCGCAAATATTGTTCTCCAATCGCACCATCATTTGCTGTAACTCGAGCGCAATAATTTGGATCAGAACTTTTTGAAAATTGATTGATCAAATCTCGAACAGCGGCGGCATGATTTTGATTAGCACAAAAGACAATCGTCTTTTCATTTTGCCCAATTTCACCCAGAAATATTTTTACTCTTTTTGCCTCGCGTTCTTTGATTTCAATAATGCGATTAAAATCACCTTCTTCATATCTTCTGCCTTCTTCAACTTCTCCTTCAATCACCTCGTCATCAGAAGTATAAACATAATCATCCAAAGTGGTTTTAATGCGCTTCACTTTAAATGGCGTTAAAAAGCCGTCATTAATTCCATCTTTAAGCGAATAAACATAAACTGGCTCGCCAAAATAACGGTAAGTATCAACATTGTCTTTGCGCTTTGGTGTTGCGGTTAAACCAAGTTGAACAGCAGGTGAAAAATATTCTAAAATATCACGCCAAGATGATTCATCATTTGCACCACCGCGATGACATTCATCAACAATAATAAAATCAAAAAAATCTTGCGGATATTCGCCAAAATAAGGGGCGGGTTTTCCCATGGAATCTTTGCCACTCATAAAAGTTTGAAAGATGGTAAAAAAGATATTTCCGTTGGTTTGAACTGCTCCACTTTTTCGAATTTCTTCCGGCTTAATCCTCACCAAAACATCTTCTTTAAAAGCCGAGAAGCTATTAAAAGCCTGATTCGCCAAAATATTGCGATCAGCCAAAAACAAAATGCGCGGGCGTCGAAATCCATCTCGCTTCAAATTCCAGCGGCTTTGAAAAAGCTTCCACGCAATTTGAAAAGCGATAAATGTTTTTCCAGTTCCCGTTGCAAGGGTTAACAAAATGCGTTGTTTTTCTTTGGCAACAGCGTCTAAAGTTTTATTAACCGCAATTTCTTGGTAATAACGCACATCTTTTGAGCCACCAATATTTTCAAAAGGAATTTCCGCAAACTTATTTCGCCACTCGTTGTGATCTGCAAAAGTTTGATTCCATAATTCATCAGGAGTTGGAAAGCTTTCAACATTTCCCTCAGAACCACTTTTCATTGAAATTTGATAAATCTCGCGTCCATTGCACGAGTAAGTGTAATCAATATTTAATTTCTGCGCATAAATTTTCGCCTGCGCCACACCTTCACCAACTTCTAAACTTTCTTGCTTTGCTTCAATCACCGCAATTTTTTGATTTTTATAAACCAACACATAATCAGCAATTTCAGCCTTGCCACGTATTTCACCAACCTGAATTCGCCCTTGCGTGATGCGATGCTCGCGCAAAATTCTTGAACCCGCAACAACTCCCCAACCAGCCTTTGTCAAAAGAGGATCAATTAATTCAGCTCTGGTTTCAGCTTCGTTTCTTGCCATAATCACAACTCCCCATTAAATGCTTTTTTCAAGATCGATTTTTTGAGTTCTTCGAGGTGTGTTAATTTTTGCTTGTAAATTTCTTCAAGTTTTTTGGTTTCGGCGGATAAGGCATCTAGTTTGGCGACGATGGATTTTTGCTCTTCAAGAGTCGGAACAAAAAGAGGGCAATTTAAGATATCATCTTTTCTTAAATTTGTCTGATTTTCTCCATTATCAAAACTAAGTAAAAACTTATGCCTATTTAAGTGATAATACAAAAATTTTTTATCAAAATTGTTTGATCGAATGACGCAAATCCTTTGGTTAAGAGTATAGGTATCATCCCTATCTATCACAAAACATTTTGCCAAGGTTTTACCATTTGGAACATCACTCATTACAAAGACGATGTCTCCTTTAAACAGCGGAGACAAGGCCTTATTTGTTTTCTTGAATTTCTCACCATTAGAAGAAATAAACTTCGAATTGATAAGCTTATATTTCCCATCTTCGTCAATTTCTTTTTCGTGAGCTTGCCCATTTTTAAAATCACAAACTTCGCCTAACTTTTGTGACTTCCATCCTTTTTTTGAGTTAGAAAAAACACTCTGCAAATAAGACTCAAAAACCTCACGAGCATTTTTCAAATTCTTCTCGGTCGCCTCTTTCGCCTTCGCAATGCCATAAAAAACCTCATCCAAAATCCCCACAATCCGCTTTTGCTCCTCGATTGATGGAAACGAAATTTCATAATTTAAGAAATTTTCCATTTTGATAAAGTTCGTCGCTGAACCAAATTGTTTAGACAAATTTCTCTCTTTCCAGTAAAGCAATAAATGATAATGCAAAAACTTCGCTTCAACTTTTGTGTTACTTAAAACATATGTTCTTTGATAAGCATCAAAATCACCATTGTAGTAAAAAACCTCGCCAACATTTACCCCGTTTCCTGGCAAAATTAGACATTCCCCAGAGAACTTAAAAGTGTCGCAATAAACTGATTCTTTTGCGCAGGTGAAAAATTTATATTTTCCGTTTTGTGTAGCATGATTTGCGTCCCATTTTCCAGTTCCAATATCGCATATGTTGTTTAGTTTTTCTGTCTGCCAACTAATCACCTTTTCTCCCACTTGTAACACTGATATTAGCTGGCTTGTTAACAATTTCGTTAGTTATTTGAGGCTTTAAACTTTCAGCAGCAATTGAAGAAGGAACATTAAGAGCTTTTATTTCTGGCACCCTCATTTCTTGGCTTAAAGACTGAGGAACATTTATTGCATTATCGAAAATCTTTTGGTTGTTCTGATTATTTTTTGTCATTTTTGTAATTAAGTTTGTTGTTAACATTAAAAATACTGAGATCAGAGCACAGACAAATATCTGAAGAACAATTTTGTCTAATTTTTCTGATTTTTTGCGCTTCTTTTCTGCCTTATTTTTCTTCTCATGGCTATCTGATAAAAAAAGATCACAACTTCTTTTTGCGTAAATAAAAGCCGCTAAGTGAGTTATGATTGTTGCAATAAAAAGTAGCAGAGAGAGCAAAAGAAAAACACCCGACCAAACACCATCAACTTTATCATAAAAATTTGCTAACAAAGGCACTGATGCTGATGAAACAGTTAAAATTGCTTTATCAATGAATTTTTGGTTTTCTTTGTAGAGTTCAATTAGAAGCTCTTCGTGTTTGTTTTTACTCATCCCCACCTCCAACTTTCTTCCCACTTTCCAACAACTTCTTCACCTCGCGATCAAAATCAGATTCAAAAACCCGATCTTGAATTATGCGATATTTTTCAAATTCGCTTTCTGCATGAGCTTTGGCTATTTCTGCCGTTACCTTTCCAGCATCTTGTAAAATTTCTCGATCTGTTGCGCTGATAAAACGATTTAGGCGAGTTTCCCAATCTTGCATGGTCATAGGAATTTTTCTTAGAGCCATACTTTCTGCCACATCCAAATAAGCGGAAACCAGCCGTTCTAGTTGTTCTATTTCATTTTGTGTGAGATAATTTTTGGCAACATTAACATCAAATTTTTGAATCTTGCCGTGAGGTGCATCTTTCCAACTTGAAAGCCCCATATTTTGTTTTTTGGCATCAGCGCGATTATAAATAACTTCTGCCGCAGTTTGACCATGAATTGCCCAACGAAGCTTATTTTGAACGGTTGCAAAAAAGCGTTTTGTTGATTGCGCAGTGATGTCGTAATCAATTGATGTGGCGTAAATGTCGGTGATTTTTTGATAAAACCTACGCTCGCTTAAGCGAATTTCTCTTATGCGCGCAAGCTGCTCTTCAAAATATTGATTGGTAAGAATAGAGCCGCCATTTTTTATGCGCTCATCATCCATTGTGTAGGCTTTAATGGTGAATTCTTTGATGATAGAAGTTGCCCATTTGCGAAACTGCACAGCTCGCTCTGAATTAACTTTGTAGCCAACTGCAATAATTGCCGAAAGGTTGTAATGTTGGGTGTTGTAACTTTTGCCATCTTTGGCAGTTATTCGAAAATTTTGAATAACTGAATTTTCTTCTAACTCGCTGTCTGAAAATATTTTTTTAAGGTGATAATTTATTGTGTTGGTTTCTACATCATACAAAACACCCATCATCTTTTGAGTTAGCCACACATCTTCTTCACTATAAATTGCCTCAACTCCGCCACCACTTGCCGCAATAAAAGTTAAATATTCAGCTGCAGAAGAGCGAGTGATGGAAGGTTCTTTTTTGCTAATAATTTTTTTATTTGTCATATTTTTTGGTGATTTTTGGTTTAAAGAAGTTGATGAATTTTTTTCAAAATCTCGGCGCTTTGGTTATCTAAGATTTTGATTTCTTCTAAAATTTCTGCTGGGCTTCTAAGTTGCGTATTATCGGTTTTATTTGGGTTTTTTACTGACAGATCAAAGGTTTTTTGATCGATGTCTTTTATATCAACTGTCCAAGAATTATCAGAAATTCCTTGGTTCTTCTGTAAGGCCAAAAACTCGGCTAAATCACTTTCATTTAGCGGGTTGGTTTTGCCTAAATTGCGATTGAGATTAAGCTGATAAAACCAAACTTTTTTGGTTGAGGTGGTTTTGTCAAAGAAGAGAACAACTGTTTTAACGCCAGCGCCAGTGAAGGTTCCTCCGGGTAAATCTAAAACTGTGTGAAGGTTGCAACTGCTTAAAAGTTCTTTACGAAGTGCAGTTGAAGCATTATCGGTGTTGGATAAAAAAGTGTTTTTAATTACCACGGCCGCTTTGCCGCCTGCTTTTAAACTTTTGATAAAATGCTGCAAAAATAAAAAGGCGGTTTCGCCAGTTCTGATGTCAAAGTTTTCTTGAACTTCGGCGCGCTCTTTTCCACCGAATGGCGGGTTGGCTAAAATAATTTCGTAACGATCTTTTTCTTGAATGTCAGCCAAATTTTCGGCCAAAGTGTTGGTGTGAATGATGTTTGGTGCTTCGATGCCATGCAGAATCATATTCATAATTCCGATGATGTAGGCGAGCGACTTTTTCTCTTTTCCGTAAAAAGTTTTTTTCTGCAAAATTTCGTTTTGCTTGGTTGAGCGATTAGGATTTTGTTCTTTTAAATATTCAAAGGCTTCAACTAAGAAACCTGCCGAACCAACAGCGCCATCATAAATTTTATCCCCAATTTTTGGTGCAACAACTTTGACAATCGATTTAATGAGTGGGCGCGGCGTGTAATATTCACCGCCATTTCTGCCAGCGTTACCCATATTTTTGATTTTGCCTTCGTAAAGATGTGACAATTCAAATTTTTCTGACGCGGTGCGAAAACTCATTTTATCGACAATGTTTAACACTTCGCGCAAGTTATAGCCGCTTTGAATGCGGTTTTTTAATTCACCAAAAATTTCACCAATTTTATATTCAATTGTGTCGGGGCTTTCTGCGCTTGCTTTGAATTTTTTTAGGTAGGGGAAAAGTTCGCGATCAACAAAATCAATTAAGTCATCACCTGATTTGGCTTTGTGATGATCTAACTTTCCATCGGCATTTTTCGGCGCCGCCCAATTGCTCCAGCGATATTTTTCATCAAGCAGGTTTGTGTAGGTTTTGCCACTTAGCTTATATTCAACTTCTTTGTCTTTTTCAAAATCTTCGAGATATTTTAGGAACAAAATCCATGAGCTTTGCTCAACATAATCAAGCTCGCTTCCACATCCTGCGTCTTTGTGGAGGATGTCGTCTATATTTTTAAATGATTGCTCGAACATTGGTTTTTAAAAGTCTGTTAAGGTGATTTCGTTTGGAAAATTTACTACCTTTTACAGACTATTACCAAGTTTTAAAAACTCTATAAAACCAATGAATCTCTCATTTTTCTCAGTGGCTATAATTTTTTTGAATCATCCTTAAAATCATTTATGCATCAACTTCTGACAATCTATCTTCAAACAGTTTGTACTTTTCCAACTTGCTTTCGAGCTCTTTAATTTTGTTTTCTGCCACCTCAAATTTTACTTCAAATTCCGCATAATTATTTTTTAGCTGCTTTAAGAACTCATTGGCATTATTGATGTTGTAGGCCATTTGATCTGCAAAGAATTTGGTAAATTTTTCTGTGTAATAATCCTGATCTCCTTCTTTTTCCTGTTTATTGAGGCCATCAACAAACTTTTTGATTACATTATCTCCAAAGCTAATAAAGCACAGTTGATTGATGCGCTCGGACATATACAAGATCTAATATCTATTGATATTAGATCTTGTATATACTCCCTCTATCAAGGTAGGTCAGTTATTTTTTTCAAGTTGGGGAACACACGACACCCCTAGGGCATTTATTTTTAAAAACCCCGGATACCCTCTGTCTGGAGTAAATATTTTAGTAAAAAAATTTCTCTCAGAATTTTTATTATTTCCTTCCATCTACTACTAAGTTTTTATCAATCAGACTTTTTCCTAGCATTCCCAAGCAACATCATCACCAAACCAACCATTTTTTCTTTGTCCTTCGGATCACTCTCAGCAATTAAAAGCGTTAAGGCAGTTAGTGTTTGTGGATCAATTTTTTTAACATCAATCAGGCTGAATTTTTGCAAAAACCACACAAAAGAAAAAGCTCCAGATCTTTTATTACCTGTAATAGCTCAAACTTGATCTGACACTCCGGCAAATTAAATTGTTTTTAATAACAAAAATTTAACGGAGTAAACATGACAACGATAACACAAAAAATCATCAAACCAAAACTCGGATTACTTGAGTTAGCAAAGCAACTTGGAAATGTCTCGCAAGCCTGCAAGGTAATGGGCTATAGTCGAGATACATTCTATCGTTATTCTGAGCTTTATGAGAATGGTGGTGAAGCAGCTCTTCACGAAATCAGCAGAAAGAAACCTTTGTTCAAGAATCGTGTTCCTGAATATGTAGAAAAAGCAGTAATCGATTTAGCTGTTGAGTTTCCTGCTTATGGTCAATTGCGAGCTAGCAATGAGTTAAGAAAAAAAGGAATTCTAATCTCTCCTGCTGGAGTTCGTTCTGTCTGGCTGCGCAATGATTTAGAAAACTTCCAAAAAAGACTTAAAGCTCTTGAAGCTAAGGTTAATCAGGAAGGAATTATTCTAACCGAAGAACAGCTGGCAGCTCTTGAGAAGCTCAAAGAAAAGAAAGAAGCTCATGGTGAAATTGAAACTCATCACCCTGGCTTCCTTGGCAGCCAAGACACTTACTTCGTTGGCACTGTTAAAGGTATTGGCAAGATTTATCAGCAAACCTTCATCGATACTTATTCACGAGTAGCAATCATCAAACTCTACACTGAAAAAACCGCTATTGCTGCTGCTGATATTCTGAATGATCGAGTGATTCCATTCTTTGAGAAAGAAGACCTTAAGCTGCATAGAATCTTAACTGATCGAGGAACTGAATATTGCGGTAAACCTCAAGATCACGCCTATCAGCTTTATCTTGGTGTTGAAGATATTGATCACTCAAAGACTCAAGTAAGACATCCGCAAACTAATGGAATCTGCGAAAGATTTCACAGAACTATGCAAGATGAGTGCTATAACATTCTATTCAGAAAAAAGCTCTACAAGTTACTAGATGAACTTCAAGCTGATGTCGATGAATGGCTAAGAAAATACAATCATGAAAGACCGCACTCTGGAAAATACTGCTATGGCAAAACGCCTTATCAAACCCTTCTGGAAAGCAAACATATCGCCAATGAAAAAACTATTGGTGAAAATAATTTTACTAAAAAAAATATTACTGAAAATAATGAAAATGAAATTTACGAAGGTGATGCTAAAAGAATTCAGGTAGCTCAAATTTAACAAAATTTGATCGTCTGAAAATTCGGAGTGTCAGATCAAGTTTGAGCTATTACATATTACCATCAGTAAATGGATGGTTCTTTACGACAAAATAAAACAAGTGTGCAGCTTTTTCTTCTAAGCTTTCGTATAGCTCAACACCATTGAAAGACTGCATCACATTTCCAATAATTCCTTCCAAAGCATCTTTGGATCTTTCTTTAGCAAAAATTTCTGTCGCTTCGCGCTTTTTTATTAACTCAGATTTCAGATTAGCAATTCCTGCTGCTAAATCTTTGGCTGATAAGGTGATTTGTTCTTTGGTAACATTATCAATCTTTAAGTTGTCTTTATCATAGGCATCTAAAGATAGCCATGTTTCAGCAAAACCCTTAACTAAATCGATTGCAAAAGATGGGTTTAAGTCGCTGTTTTTTAAATTATTTTTGACAGTTAAAGCTTTGATTTCATCCAGTGCTTCAATAAATTTATCATAGTTTTTGACGATGTGTTTTTTGTTGATTGCATATCCATCAATCAAATAATTTTTTAAAATCTTAGTTGCCCAAATTCTGAAATTGGTCGCTTGCTTGGAATTAACACGATAGCCAACGGCGATAATTGCATCAAGGTTGTAAAATTCTATTTTACGCTCAACTTTCCTTTTCCCTTCAGTTTGAACTGTTTCCAAAATAGAAACAGTTGAAGCTTTCTTTAACTCTCCTTCTTTGAAGATGTTATTCAAATGTTTAGAGATTGCTGCTTTTTGCACACCAAACAACTCAGCAACTTGGTTTATATTTGCCAAAATAGTTTCATTCTTTTTATCCAATCTAAGCTCAATCGCACCATCTTTCGCTTGGTAAATTGCTAATTCTGAAAATTGGTTTTTAGGTTTTTTTGTCATGCTTTAAGGTTTAGGTATTAGAGTTTTTCATCTACGATTTCCTCTTTTTCGTATTGGTTTTTTATTGGCTTTAATAACTTCATCAATTGAAGAAAATTCAACAATATTTGGTTCAACTGATTTAACAATTTTTTCAAGCCCACCAAAGACCATTTGTAACTTCAAAAAAGATTCCAAAGAAATAAGACCTTTTTGTTCAAATTTGCGTAAGGTCGGCAAAGCAACCCCAGAGCGTTCCGCTAAACCCTTTTGAGTTAGTCCAATTTGCAACCTTTGCAAACGAACATTTTCGGCGATTTTTTCTTGGGCTTTTGCAACTGTAATAAGTGATAACATTGTATTAGATATAGTCTAAAACTAGGAATAAGTAATATTATAATGTTAATATTTACTTGAAATTAAATCAATAAGCGTTGCCAGACTGGAAACAGTTAATGTTATTATTTTATATGACTGCTTTTGCATTCCTTTCCGCTTCTTTTTTTCTTTTGCCCCAAGCGGTTTCATTCTCAAAATAATCATTCAGCTTTTTTACATTTCCTTTCTCCGTTGTAACAACCATCCACTTCTTATCTATTGGATTACGATAAGGAACTTTGTTTTTAAACAAGTCTCCTAGTAGTAAATTTTGAACCTCTATTCTGAAATCTCCTAACCAGTTGGATAAATGTGAATTAGCCTCTAAAAAAAGATCTATAGTTTTTTTGAAATCATGCATTTTTTCTAGAGAAGGCAAAGGATGAAAAATCTTTTTTTCTTCGCTGGCAGTTGAGGGTAAAAAAGTAATGAGTTCACTTTGAAGCTTCTCGTAATGTTCCCACATTCCATCTAAAGCTACGTTTATTGCTGTTTTAAAGATATTTATTTTGGGATTAATTATCTCATATTTTTCAATCATTAAAATTACATCTATTGCAGCATTTGAATTGATCTTGCGGCAGTTCATAACATCTTCTATTTTAGTTCTAAAACCTAGTGGAAAACCATCTTCTAAAGATTTTTTGATAGATGGGTATTGGATCCAGTAAACATCAAGTAAGGTTGTGGTCATTTTAGAAGAAGCAGCGCTGGCTTTACTTATAGCTTCTTCGATTTCGGCATGAAATTTCCTTTTTATATCTTCCCTAATATTTTCTTTCTGGAGTGTTAGATTGCTTCTATTTTGCCAATAAGACTGAAACAATAACATCGCGGCACTTACTGTGATGCCAATTATTGTAACTAAATTAGTATTGTTATTGATGGCACTAAGTGTACTTTCGAAGCTCATAATTTTGAATTATTTCGTGTTATAAAAAGCCTTGTCAGCTATCCAAACTAAGTCAATCCATCAAGAACTAGCTTATCTGTGTTAGTTTTTAGATGAAAATTAAGTAAGGTAGGCTATAAACAAGGTAGTAAGTACCTATTATAAATTATCCGATGACTAAAATAAACGTATTTGACGTAGCAAATTACATAATCAGCAAAGTTGGCTCTATGACAGCTATGAAGCTGCAAAAATTAGTCTATTATTCGCAAGCTTGGTCAGTGGTTTGGGATGAAAAAGAGCTTTTTAAAGAGGAAATTCAGGCTTGGGTTAATGGACCAGTTGTTAAAGAATTGTATAATTCACACAAAGGAGAATTCAGAATTTCTAAAGAATTCATTCAGGGTGATAAAAATAAGCTTTCTAAAAAACAGAAAGAGAACATTGATAAAGTTTTAGATTTTTATGGTAAGAAATCTTCTCAATGGTTAAGCGAGCTAACACATAATGAATTGCCTTGGATACTTGCTCGTAAGGGGTTATTAGCAGATGAGAGAGGAGAAAGTGTTATCACTGTATCTTCTATGGAAGAATATTACTCTAGTTTATAGTTCATGTAATATGGGTAAAATCAAAACCAGCTTTACTCCAAACCCTACAAAAACCCCAAAAAGTATAAACCTACCAAGTAGTGATTCGAATCATATATCCTGGAGATTTAGCAAAGTTGATAGAGATGGAAAATGGAAATGCAGTCTCAATGCATTAGGCGAAGATAAAACAAAAGAAATCATAAGAAAGTTGAAAGATTTTGATAGTATGACTTGGGGTGATTTTAAAGGTAAAAGACGTCATAGCATACCTGTTAACACAATCAGTAGGGAAGCCAAAAAGAGGCTTGAAGATATTCAAAGAGATGATATCGATGTTCTTTTTTCGGTTGGAATTTCTGGTAAAGAAAGGATATGGGGAGTTAGAGAAGGAGATGTTTTTAGTATATTATGGTGGGATCCAGAACACGAAGTATATCCTTCAACATTAAAAAACACCTAAGGTCAATGAAGTTAAAGGATGTGGTAAAAGATTGGGGAGGGTTTGAGGATTTAATTAAAAATCTTCACCAAGATGGTGAAACGATAGTAAAAAGAAAAGAGACTATTATTGGCATCTCAGGCACCCCAAGAGAAATTGATGTCACGTTGAGGCATAAAAATGGCCCTTATGAATACTTAACGTTGATTGAATGCAAACATTGGAAATCAAGAGTTACTAGAGAAAAAGTAGATGCACTGTATTCAAGCATAGATGACTTAAGAGCCTCAAAAGGAGTGATATTTACAACTATAGGTTATCAATCTGGTGCTGAAACTTATGCAAAATCAAAAAATATTACAATTTTTGTTATAAGAGAATTAACTGATGAAGAATGGGGTCGACCAGGCAAAATTATAGAATTCTACTTACAAATTATAGAGAAAACGATTGCCAAAATTACCCCATTGGATACTAAAGTTTCATTTGCAGAGCATTGTTTGGATAGGTCTAATCCTGGATTGGATCTTGTTTTCGACAAAGACAACTCTTCTGAAAACCACATTATTTCTAAACATAAAGAAAAACACAAAACCCTAGAAGAAATGCTCAATTCCGCTGCTGAGCACTGTTGTAAGGATTTTCAAAAAAGACGTCTATTTATAAATGGTGGAGAAGATTGCGTAAGATACTTTTCCTATACGGCTAATTTACCATTCACGCCTGACTTAGCTGTTTACCAAAAAGATAAAATCATGTTTATTTCTAAAATAGAAATGGATGTTGGAATAAAGGTAAGTCAGTCAAAGATTGTTATTGATCGCGCATCTGGATATGATTATGCATTCGCAGTACAGGATTGTATAAATGACGAAATATTTGCCACATCAAAGAAACAGAATTCAGATTTATCACTATGGCAAAAATTAGATGCTAAAAATGATGCTCAAGACAAAGAAGTTATAAAAAACAAAAGTATAATGTCAGTGATATTGAAAGGATTTTTTAACCAAAGTGAACTTCCAGAAGTTCAAAAAATATTATAATGAAGCACTTATTTTTTCATGTACAAAACAATGTACAAATCGAAATCAAAAAACTCTAAACCCTTTAATATCAAGGCTTGAAGCCTCATATTTCAAATCCAGCCCCCGCAACCACTTCCACATATCGGTTTTTATTTTTCTGCGGTGAAAACTCTGCTTATTCTGCTTATTAAGTAAGGCAAAATTCCGGCTAAGATTCCGGGGGCGGCTTCGTACATGGCTTCTCCTAGGCCGAAATAGCGCCAAAGCATTGTCACAGAAAATCCGGTTAGCATCATTGTTAAAACCATTTTTTGCGACATTTTGCCGCCCAAAGCATAAACGATTATTACTTGAGAAAACGAACAAGCTAAGGCCAGCCAAGCAATCATAACTAAAGAAAAAACGCTTTGATTATCGCTAACGGCAATAAAAGTTGCGGCCATTGCAACTAAGATTGTTGATATTTTTGCAGCAAAATATCCGCTGCGTTTTTTGTGCAAAAGGTCATTTGTGATTGCGGCAGCCGAGCTCAAAATTTGAGAGTCTGCGGTTGACATTGTGGCTGAAAATAATCCTGCAAGAATAAAGCCAATCAAAATTTTTGGTAAAATTTCTTTCGACAAAGTTGGCAAAGCTAATTCAGGATCAAAGCCAGCATCAAATGGAATTATAACGCGCGCAGCCAATCCGGTGCCAATCACAAAAATAAAAAATGCTAAATACCAGCTGTAATAATAAAGACGAACTTTTTTGATATTTTCTGGTTTAGACATCGCCATGAAGCTGGTCATAATATGAGGTTGACCAATGATTCCAAGACCTCCAAAAAACCATCCAATAATAAAAAATCCTAAACCAAAAGTTTGGTTAAAAAATAAATCTTGCGGAAAGATGCTGAAATATTCTGGCGAGATATTTTGTAAGGCCGATGCAAAAGCTTGAAATCCACCAATTTCTGAGATTGCGCCAAAAAATATTAAAGCCATTGAGGCAATCATAACAAAGGCTTGAGCTGTGTTAATCCAAATTGAAGCACGAATTCCGCCAGATGAGCAATATAACAAAACTATTACGCCGCCAATAAGTGACCCAACAGCATAATCAAATCCAAAAATAACATTTAAAGCTTTGCCTCCAGCCTTTAACTGAGCTGCCGCATAGACAGTCATAAAAATCACCACGATCAAAGCGCTTAAGATGCGCACAATTTTATGTTCCTTCCCTCCCCACTTGCTTAAAGTTTCTGCAAAACTCAGAGCATGCATTTTTCCTGAAGCGATACGCAAATTTTTATGCACAAAAAGTGACGCACAAAAATCACCAAGTAAGGCACAGATCATAATCCAAAAAACAGAAATTCCTTTTGTGTAGGCATAGCCAATCATACCAATAAACATGTAGCCTGAATTGTTGGTAGCAACAGCAGAAAGCGCAATCATCCAAGGCTTCATACTATGACTTGCCAGCAAATAATCGGCGCTGGTTTTTTTGCTTTTAAAAGTCGAAAAAACGCCAATAAAAATAAAAAGAATTAGAAAGGAAACGAAGCTAAAAAAGATCATGTTTGAAGAAAATCTGGGGACGGAAGGCAATCTGAGAACATTATCACTATTGTCCTCAGATTTACGTTTACGTTAACTTAAGTCAACGATCTGTAAATTTTCAGAATTCTTGAGTCACAAAACTATAAAAAAATTGCTAAACTATTTCCAAGTTTACGGATTGTAAGGTTCTTAACGGATTGTTAAAATCATTTTTTCTTTAACTTGATTTGCAGCTGCATTCATGATCATCAAATCAGAATCAGAAAATCTTCCAACCGGAATAAGATCTTCTAAATTTTGCGACCTAAACTCACTAGATTTTGAGTGTGATTTCATTAACTCAGAACATGTCTGTTTTTTCGCGCAGAAAGATGGGAAATCGAGGTTTGTTGGTTTTGGTTTTGCCGTAAAATTTATAGGTAATAATACTGCCGATTTTGGGTGGGTTTTGTCGTTGTGCTTGTGAAAATCCGCTGCCGATTTTGAAGCGAATTTTGTCTTTGTTTTCAACCAATATTGCCCCTGATAAATTCTTGAATTTGCCTTGGCCTTTAATGTGAGAGATAACAACCGCTTCTTCATCTTGGTAAGTTTTTAATTTCAGTAAATCGTCATTTCTTTGAGCTTTATAGAGCGCATCAGCTTTATGTAGCATCAAGCCCTCACCTCCAGCTTGAACGGTTTGATTCAATAATTGCATCAAAGCTTTATGATCTGTAACTGACTTTTGTTCAATCAATTGCAAATAAGGTGATTGCACTTTTGTAACTATTTCTTGCAGAAATTTTAAACGCTCCACAAAAGTGCCTTGATGCTTTGGTGCGTCAAACAGCATCAAGCGTATTTTCTGCCACTGACGATCTTGTGGATTATCTTTTCTTACAGCTGAAACAGTTTCTTCAAAACGACCACGACCAATCCACAATTCTCCTTCAACTTCATATTGCGGAAAATTTTTGACGAACCAAAGCGGTGCATTAATTTTATTGCCATTGCGCGAAATCAAATTTTTGCCGTTCCAATAGGCACGAACACCATCAAGTTTTTCGCTGACCAAATATTGGTTTATTTCAATTTGATCGTGGTAGCTATTAGCTAATTGAATTGCTGGTTCTTGAGTGTGCGAAGACGCAGAAGATAAAATGAGAAAGAAGAAAATTGTGGTGAGTATGGTGTTGTTCATAAATAATTGGTGTTATTTTTCGGACTAAAAACTCGAGTTTAATACGCCTGAAAGCTTTAAGCTTTGAGAATCTCCACACCGGACATGGAATTAACATCAAAATAACGCATTTTAGTTAAACGTTTTTCAGACATTAGATCAACTGCAATTCTTTCTCCCCCGGAATTATCAGTAACAATAAAAACAACGCGGGCAAGATCGATTTTCTCTTCGCCATAATTGCCAAAACGACGATATTTAAAAGAAATTGCCTGACGATTAGACATAGCTTTTTTCAAGATTTCCTGAGATTTCATAAAATTATTTGCTTGATAAATTTAAAACAGACGCAATAGTTTTTTATGTGTTGTTCTAGTTTTTTTAGAACAAGAAAAAAATAATGCAAATAATTTTTTAAACATGTCTGAAGCACGTCTGCACAATGTTCAGGAAAAATTACTGGAAATTCTGTCTAAAAATATTGATGAACCGCTAACAATTCGTGAGTTACAAGATCAAGTTGGCGCTTCTTCAACCAGCGTGGTGGTGCATCACATGGCACAGTTGGAAAAGAAGGGTTACCTCAAAAAGAATCCTTACAATCCCAAAGATTACCAAGTTCTTAAACGCCCGGATAAAGAAATTGCTTACTTAAATCTTTACGGTCTTGCTGCCTGCGGCCCAAGCGGTTCAATTCTTGACGGCAGCCCAATTGATCGCATTCCCATCTCTACTAAAGTTTTAAGCTTTCCGGCCAACAAAGCCTTCATGGTCAAAGCTAAAGGTGATTCGATGCTGCCCAAAATCAGCAGTGGCGATTTGGTGATTATTGAAAAAACCACGAAAATTGAAAATGGCACAGTTGCTTT
>CAZICL010000003.1:145891-176318 GCA_964537735.1 uncultured Rhizobium sp.
GCGATTTGGTGATTATTGAAAAAACCACGAAAATTGAAAATGGCACAGTTGCTTTATGTGTTAATGACGGACAAGTTTTGATCAAAAAAATCAAACAGCAAAATAGCAAAGATAAGGTGATTTTAGTGTCTCTAAATAGCGAGTTTGAGCCTTTCTTGGCCGAAAAAGATTTTCGTGTTGAAGGAGTGGTGCGAGGCGTAATCAGTAATAAAATGTTTTAACGTTTGGCCAAATTTTTTACTGGCTGTAGTAATTTGTTATTCACCCCTTCGAGATAAAAAATAAGACAAGAATCGTCCCATTCTTGCGAGGATTTCCAAAATATTTATCCAAAAAAACAGAGGCGTTAATTTTAGCCGAAAGACTCCCAATTGCGTCACTTTTTCTCAGCTGCCGATATTGCCCGCCACTGTGGCATAAATTGATCCATCAAAGCATAAAATCTTTTATTGTGACTGGCTTCCAGCAAATGCACCATCTCATGCACCACAATCGACTCTAAAAATTGCGGCGATTTTTTGGCTAATTCTAAATTTAACCAAATGCGTTTATCCCTGATGTTACAAGTTCCCCAACGTGTTTTCATTTTTTTGATACCAAACTCTGCCACCACAACTCCCATCTCTTTTTCATATTTTGTAATCATCTGGGGAATAATTTGACGCAACTGCTGACGATAAAAATCATCTAATATTTTTTGCCTCTGCGTAAAATTTGACTGACCCCGGACCTGCAATTCAATGATGTTATCTTTCACAATAACACGATTATTCCTGCTGTTTTTCAACACTTGCAGCAAATAAGCCTTACCAAATAAATAATGTTCTTCGTCTGAAACTAATTTTGCTGGCATTTTTATTTTGCCCTCATCACGCAATTTAAGAATTTGCGCCTGACTTTTTTTGATCCACTCAATCTTTTTTAAGATAAACTCTTCAACCTGTTTAAGACTGTAGCGCATTGGCGCTGAAGCCATCACCTCACCATGTGGCACACAAATTCGTAAATGCAGATTACGAATTTTCTTGTAATTAACAGTCACTTCAATTCCGCAAATTTTAATCAGCTGTTTTGTCATTTTTAAAAATTCTAAAATCTATGAGCAAAACCGGTCACCAAGATGAAATCATCAGCTGCTTTTGAAACACCAAAATTTACCACAACGTCAACCGTAGTATTTTTATCCAACTTATAAATTGTACCAAAATCGAGATAATTTTTTGCTGCCGTACCCTCTTCCCATCTTTTGTAAGAAGCAAATTCAGTGTAGGCATAAAAATCGGCAGTAAAATTTTTGCCCACGTCAAAGACATTACCAAACCAAGCAGTTCGCCCCAATCCGCTAGTTTTTTCGACATCCGCTACATCAAATAAATAGGAAATAGAATATTGGTCAAAATTATGATCGTAATGCGTTCTCAAACCACCCTCGTAAGAGTCATTACCTAAATTTTTTCCGGCAGTGGGAATTTTTAAATAAGGCATCAAAGCCAGTGATCCGCCATTCTTTGTGGGATCACCACCAAAAATATTTTTTTTGAAACGTATTATTGTATCATCGTGAGTGCGAATATTACTTCTTGAACCATCAGCAACATCACGAGTTTTTTGCCAAATCATTGATGGAAGAACTACAGAAACTTCACTATCTTCAGTTACTCCAAGACGTAATGTAGTTCCATTAAAAGCGAATTGCTGCTTAGTGCGTTTAGTTTTTTGCGTGTCTCTTACTAAAGTGTAAAGCGTAGTTTCAACCTGCAAATGACCAACGTCAATAATGTAAGAAGAAATAGTTCGGCTTGGACGCTCGGTAGTCATAGGACGCATTTTTTCTGCCGGCACCGGATTGGAGATCGAATATTCCTGTGCTTTTGCACTAGAAATAATCAAAAATAATGCCGCAAAAAATGCTAAAAGAGACTGTCGCAAAACAAAATAAAAAATGCGGTTAGTAATTTTTTCATGAAAGATACGCTCAGGATGACAAGTGGGTTAATTCAACTCTCCCACCAAGCTACTCGGTCTGCTCTTTAAAATCTTAACATCAGCGATTTTACCGAAATATTTTTTAACTTCTTCTTCGCTGTCAACGTCTACGATTACCGATTGAAGCCATGGTGATTTGCCCCAAAGTTGGATTTTGTTGCTGCTGCTCGATTTCTTTGATTTTGGTGCTTCGCGCTCAAACAAAACTGGCATTATTTGACCTTCGGATTTTTTGTTGAAGTCAATTTGTTGTTCAGTCAACAGCTTCTGTAATTCGGCCAAGCGCACATCTTTGACACTTTCTTCAACTTGAATTTTAGCATCGGCTGCCGGAGTTCCCGGACGTGGCGAATATTTGAAAGAATAACACTGAGTGAAACCAATTTGGCGGACTAAATCCATGGTATCTTCAAAATCTTTGTCGCTTTCACCGGGAAACCCAACAATAAAATCTGACGACAAACCCATGTCTGGTCTTGCTGTACGCAATTTTTCAATAATTTTGAAATAATCTTGGCGCGTATGTTTACGATTCATGCCTTTCAAAACATTGTTCGAACCAGATTGAATTGGCAGATGCAAAAAGGGCATTAATTTTTCAATATCGCGATGTGCTGCAAGCAAATCATCTGACATGTCGCGCGGGTGCGAAGTGGTGTAACGAATACGTTTAACCGCAGAAATTTTGGCAAGTTCCTCGATTAATTTAGCCAGACTTGATGGTTGTCCATCATAACCCAATCCATGGTAAGCATTAACGTTTTGTCCCAAAAGATAAATCTCACTGACACCTTGATCTGCAAGCTTCTTCGCATTGTCGACAATTTGCGAAACTTCGCGCGAATATTCAGCTCCGCGGGTATAAGGCACAACGCAAAAAGTACAAAATTTATCGCAGCCTTCTTGCACTGTAACAAAGGCAGATGCACCAACACCAGTCTTTGATTCTGGCAAAACGTCAAATTTATTATCGGGAATAAAATCTAAATTAATCTGCTTCTTTTTTTCGCGAATGGCCTTTCCAACCAAATCTGGCAAGGTCTGATAACTTTCCGGGCCGACAATAATGTCAACCACATTGGAACGTTTGAAAATTTCTTCGCCTTCGGCTTGAGCCACACAACCGGCAACAGCAACAATCATCTGCCCGCCATCTTCCGACTTTTTATTTTTGTGGGGACGAATTCTGCCTAGATCAGAAAATAATTTTTCCGAAGCTTTTTCACGAATGTGGCAAGTGTTAATAATCACCATGTCGGCACCCTCTGGCGAATCGACGGTTTCGTAACCAACATTTTCCATCAAGTCTTGCATACGATCTGAGTCGTAAACATTCATTTGGCAGCCGTAAGTTTTGATGTGTAATTTTTTCATATTAAAAAGTTAAAAAAGTGCCGGGAAAAATTTCTGGCACCTTGAGCGTTATTTATTTCCAGCCGGTGATTGTTACAATTTCAAAAGTAGCACGAATTTTGCCTGCAGAATTGCCGTACATTTTACAGTAATTTTGCGAGATTTTTTCTAAAAAATTTTTAGTAAAAAAACGCCGTGATCGTTTAAGTAAGATATTTCCTTGACCCATCATTTTCAAATCTTTGAAAAGATTTTTCGGATCAGAATATTCAACTTCAATTTTGTCGAAATCAGAAATCGGATTTTTAAAACCGGCTTTCTGTAATAATCCCGCCGCTGTTTTTACGTCAATTGTCGGCGGCATTCTGGGCGAAATTCCCTGATAAATTTCATTTTCAGTTTCATACAAAACATGCGCTAACTCGCTTAGATTTTCTTCGCCAAAAAAGCTGGCAATAAAAATTCCACCAGGCTTCAAAGCCTGACTCACTTGCAACAAAAATTGCGGAATTTGGTTGATGTAATGAAAATTTAGATTGCTCAAAATCAAATCGAAAGCTTCTGACTGCAGAGCAATATTTTCTTGATCGGAAATTTCTTCAAAAGCCTGTGACATCGGCAGAACCAAGCTCTGCAAATGATCATCCATAGCTCCAATTTCTAGAACCTGTTCAAATTTGCGCTGCAACGATTCAACATTCTCAGCAATTCTGTTTGCAATCTCATGATGCAAAAAATTATGCTGATGAAAATCTTTTTGCGCCCGCGCCTTATTTTGACGCAGCAATTCACGATCGAATATAGCCTCTTGAATCATCACTTCATAAATGAAAATTTTTAAGAAAATTGCTGAAATAATTTTCCCCAATCACTGCCTTTACTGCGAAAAAATCATCAGTTCAGAAGGCCTATTTTGTAATGATTGCTGGCAGAAATTGCAATTCATTACTGAGCCAAAATGCCGCATTTGTTGCAATCCTTTTGAATTCTTGCCTGCGGGCAGAAGTTTAATTTGCGCCAAATGTTTAGAGACCAAGCCACCATTTGACAATGCCATTTCTATTTTTCGCTACAACTCAGTAATCGGCAAAATTGTCAGCGATTTAAAATATCGCGACCGCACTTACATCGCAAAAAAACTGGCCTGCTTTTTAAGTAAAGCAGCCACAGAAGCAATTACAGAGGCTGATTTTATTATTGCCGTTCCGCTGCACAAAAATAGATTGTACCAACGTAAGTTTAACCAATCTCTGATTTTATGTAAGGCTATTGCCAAGCATGCCGCTAAAACAAAACTGCGGCATGATTTTTTGTTGCGAATAAAAAATACTCCAGCTCAAGTTGGCCTGAATAAAAGACAACGTCAGAAAAATATTGTCGCCGCTTTTAAGCTTAATTCCAAATATTGTGAAATCGTTAAAGACAAAAAAATTTTATTGCTTGATGACATCATGACCACCGGCACAACTCTTACCAGCTGTGCTAAAATTTTAAAAAAATCCGGCGCAGCAAAAGTCACGCTTCTAACCTTAGCCCGCACTGTTTTTAATTAAACCTAATGATTAAAATCTTAGAAAAAAAATCACATAAAACAGCGTTTTCTTTGATTGAGCTTTCAATCATCATTGCCTTAATCTCGATTGTTATTGCTGGCGCAGTTTCGGTTTCAACCAGTAGAGTTATTAACCAAAAAGCCAGCGTCGGCAATACTGATATTGACGCTATTTACCGTGCTTTGGGAAAATATGTTTTAACTAATAAAAAATTCCCCTGCCCGGCCGCCATCACAGATATTAAAGATTCTTCATTAACTTACGGACAATCAGTCACTACAGCTTATTGCAACGCTGCCGGAGTTTATACTTCATCTTCCAATTCCAATCTGATTTATGGCATGGTGCCAACCAACACCCTTGGTCTTAACAACCAATTTGCTGAAGATGCTTACGGCAATAAAATAGTTTATGTCATCGATAAAAGACTGACTTCTACTGCGGCAGTAGTAGACAGCGATTTGAATGATTTTGAAAATAGCATACTCGAAGCTTCCGAATATAGCAGCGGCGCTCCTTATACTAACATCACAATTAGCGGCTCAGTTGGCGGTGCTACCTCAAACAACGCTTTATTCATTTTAATGAGCCGCGGTGCCAACCAATCCGCTGCTTACGCGGCGCTTTCTGCACAACCATCGGCCTCAATTGCTAACGAATCCAGCAATGACTTAGCTTCTTTTGACGGTATTTTTCTGGGATCATCAGCTAGTAGTGATTTTGATGATGTGGTTTTTTACAAAAGCCGCGACCAGATGTTTGACGACTTCAATTTGTGGCAACTTATTCCATGTCCTGGCAGCTCTTCAACTCTTACTCACAGTGATCCTCCCAGCGCTACAAGCTATTGCAGCAAAGAAGATATTTCCTGGCCTAAAGCCTATCCTGGACAAATTATTTCAACTGAAAATGGCAATGGCGGATGTGATGCACCGGGCTGGCACGCTGGTCCGGCATATCCTTCCAGAAAATGCGGTATTAAAGGCGCTTGGGGTGAAATTATAAATGCTTGTACCGCCGAAAATGTAGCGGCAAAAAATTGTTATGCCGGTTCCTGTCAAAGACTTCCAACAACTAATTATGGCGGCAACGCGGTTGATCCAACTCCAGATTACAGCTATGTCGCCTCAGGAGAATCAATTAAACTGATCTGCATTCCCGGATATGGTAAAGCCCTTAGCAACCCAAAATCTTTCAGAGCTCTCGATTCTCACGAGACTCATGTTTGCACAATACAAAATGACGGAAATTACGGTTTTAGCACTACCGACAGAATCCCTGATCCACCAACTTCAAAATGTTTAAATGGCGTCTGGCAACCAGTTGTAAATCCTTGTTCATCTTGCAGAAATTGTTCCAAGACAACTAACGCCCAAGCTTATGTTGTTGAAAGAGAAAATAATTATTCCCCCAGATCAGATGGTGCGTGTTATGGCCAATACCGAACTGGCAAAGGCTTTCCGGGAAATTATGATTGCTACACCATAAATGGTGTCAAAAACTGTAAAGGCAATGTTCATTCCATGCCCTTAGTTTCAAGCTCTCACTTTGACGATCAAGCCGGCTGTCAATATCAGGAACATGGTAATGATTCTTCCGGCAATATTTTAGCAAGATGCCTTGATGGTCGCTATTATGGAATAATCAATTGTGACGGTGGAACTGGTTACGGCAATGGTCACAATAATAGATGGCTCACACCTTGTACCTACAGAGCTCCTTCTTTTGGTGCACCAGTTAATTACGACGGTTCTAATTGTGACTCTGACGCTACAATCGTAAGCGATGGATCAGTTAATACTTCTTTCGACAAAAATATGAGCGGTTGCGACAAAAGCAGAACTTTATCAGCAAAAGTATATGCCAGCTGTGTTGCTGCTGTATCACTAATTCCTGGTCAATCTTACATTTGCCATTATTCAGATAATGATTCGGTCAATAACGGAGTTTCAGGACCTGCACGTTGTAGCCATAGCTGGTCACAACACACTTATTACACTTTCACTTGCGAAGCCGGAAACAAAAAAAGACTCTCTAGCTCTTATTGCGAAGGCAGCTGTGGTTCTGGCGCAACCAGTCTTAATGGAACCGGCATTACCAAAGACTAGAGAATCTTGCAGGCAGTTTTGACTAATTCATCCAAAACTGCCTGCGACGTTGCAAACCAGATTTCAGAATCTCTGCCCAAAAAATGGCGGTTAAACACCAGAGTCAGAGCTTGCATTTCATCATCAAATTCATCATTAAACTTAGTGACCCGATAGCCAAATTTTTGCAAATCTTGTTTTATTTTGGTGATCTGCACATCTTTATTTCCAAGCTCAAATAATTTTTTTTCTTCTTGGTTAAAAAGCGCCAATTGAGGAAAAATTCCCACACCATTTTCAGATAAAAATTTCCAGTTAAAAAAATGTGATGGATCTTGTTTACGATCCAGCAAACCGCTGTGGCGATCATAAGCAATATCGGAATGACCGACAATATTACGTGGCCTAATAAAATATTTTTTAATCAGATATAAGCACAGCTCAACTCCAGCAGCCATTTGTGCCTTTTCAAATTTTTTCTCAAAAGCTTTGGCATTAATAAATTCAATACCAATCGAATTTTTATTTAACCCTTCAATTCCTGCCCAAAAACTGACTCCAGCGTGATAGGCAATATTATTTTCCGCAACCAATTCAAAAATTTTTCCTTGCTCATCGATTAAAAAATGAGCGCTGACTTGATGTTGTTCAAACTGTTCAATGGCGTGTTCTGCCGAATCGGCCTCAACATGATGCAACACCAAAAAATCAATTTTACGCAATAATTTTTGCTCTTCAAAAAACTGGGTAAATTTTTTGCTTTTGTCGATTTGCATAATTTTTGACATTAAAATTCTTAAAACTAACTTGCGCCGTTCCTTCATTAAACAAGCTTTCTAGCAACCTTTTCTATATCAGACATGCCAAGCAAAAAAGACGCAGTAAAAAACAATTCCTCAAGCAAAACAGCAACAAAAAATTCTAAAGATCTCGAAGCATTACAATTTCACATGCAAGGTCAGCCGGGCAAAGTTTCAATGACTCCGACCAAACCACTTACCACTCAGCGTGATCTCGCTTTGGCTTATTCTCCTGGAGTTGCTGTTCCTTGTCTTGAGATTCAAAAAAATCCCGACACTGCTTACGATTACACCGCCAAAGGAAATTACGTTGCTGTCATTTCCAACGGTACTGCCGTTCTTGGTCTGGGAAATCTTGGTGCTTTAGCAGGAAAACCAGTCATGGAAGGCAAATCAGTTTTGTTCAAACGCTTTGCTGATATTGACTCAGTTGACATTGAAGTGGCTACCGAAGATGCCGAGGAATTTATTAATTCGGTCAAATATTTAGGCCCAACTTGGGGCGGTATCAACCTTGAGGATATCAAAGCTCCTGAATGTTTTATCATTGAGAGCAAACTTCGTGAAATCATGGATATTCCAGTTTTTCATGATGACCAACATGGTACAGCGATTGTTTCTGCCGCTGGTATTTTGAACGCTTTGCAAATTTCTGGTAAAAAATTTGAAAATTTAAAAGTTGTGGTGAACGGCGCTGGTGCCGCCGGAATTGCTTGTTTAGAACTTTTGAAAGCCATGGGCTTGCCACATGACAATGCTATTTTGTGTGATACAAAAGGCACCATCTACAAAGGCCGAACTGATGGCATGAATCAATGGAAATCAGCTCACGCTGCCAATACTAAAACACGCACTTTGGCTGAAGCCATGAAAGGCGCTGACGTATTTTTAGGTCTTTCTGTTAAAGGAGCAGTTACCAAAGAAATGGTAAAATCAATGGCTAAAAATCCGGTGATTTTCGCTATGGCCAACCCAGATCCTGAAATCACTCCCGAAGAAGTTCATGCCACGCGTGATGATGCCATCGTTGCCACCGGCCGTTCTGACTATCCAAACCAAGTCAACAACGTTATGGGTTTTCCTTATATTTTCCGTGGTGCACTTGATGTTAGAGCCTCCACAATCAATGAGGAAATGAAAATTGCTGCCGCTCAAGCATTGGCCGAGTTAGCTCGTAAACATGTACCAGAAGAAGTGTTGAAAGCCTACGGCAATCGCGATATGAAATTTGGTCCAAAATATATTATTCCCACTCCTTTTGACTCACGTTTAATTCACGTTGTTCCAGTTGCCGTTGCTAAAGCTGCTGTTGCAAGCGGTGTTGCCCGTAAACCAATAACAGATTGGGACGAATATACCCAACAGCTTAAAGCGCGCCGTGACCCCACTGCCAATGCTATGAGCCTGATTTTCAACAAACTTGAACGTCATCCGAAAAAAGTTATTTTTGCTGAAGGCGAACAACCAGAAATAATCCGTGCCGCTGCAACTTGGCGCGATTCTGGATATGGCAAACCAATTTTGATCGGCAAAGAAAAACGTATTTTGGAAAATATGCGCGAAGCCGCTGTTGATCCAGAAGGTATCGAGATTTACAATGCTGCAATCTCTGAAGAAAATAATAAATTCACCGATTATCTTTACGAAAAATTACAACGCCAAGGTGTCTTGCGCTCTGATTGTTCACGCATGGTCAATAATGACCGCAACATTTTTGCTGCTTCAATGTTAGCTTGCGGTCATGGCGATGCTTTAATCACCGGTCTCACTCGTGGTTATCGCAAGTCTTTGACTGATGTTTGGAAAGTGATTAAAAACAAAAAAGATCAGGTAGTACTAGGAACCTCAATGGTGGTTTCTCGTAGTCGTACCATCTTCATTTCAGATACTTCTTGTTCTGAAATTTCCTCATCAGAACATTTGGTTAAAGTTGCTATTCAAACCGCTGAAAAAGTTAAACAGTTTGGATATCAGCCACGCGTTGCTTTCTTGTCCTTCTCTAATTTTGGCTCAGCACTAAAGACTGAATCAAACCGCGTCAAACAAGCGGTGGCAATGTTGGATGGCATGAAAGTTGATTTTGAATATGATGGTGAAATGACCGCCGATGTGGCTTTAAACATGGATAAAATGGAGAAATATCCTTTCTGTCGTTTAACCGCTCCAGCCAACATCTTGGTCTGTCCAGGATTACATTCTGCTTCAATTGCTATCAAACTTTTAGAAGAACTTGGAAATTGCACAGTTGTTGGTCCAATTCTTCACGGTCTCGAAAAACCAGTGCAAATTGTAACAATGAATTCATCAATCAGCGATATTATTAACATGGCTGCTTTAGCCGCAACGTCAGGCGAATAACATGTCAGAAGATATTGGATCATCATCACAGGACTCTCACGTTGCCATGCAAATGGCAAAACCTGGCGCTGGAGCTAGTGTTGGAGGTGGTGGTGACCGCATGAATATTTCGGTAGAAATAAATAAATTCGGCGGACAACTTGATTTGGGGTTTGGCGGCAATCTTTCCGATTCGCTTATTCCACAGGGTGGTGCCATGTCCGGTGGTGTTTTCGACTTTGCTGACCGAATGGGTGATAGTTGGGCGCCATTTAAATTCTCTGAATCTTCAGCAATGCCTCCTTTGAGCTTCGAACATGCAGATCTTGGCAAAACCAGCTTCCAAGAAAATAGCGGTATTGGAATTGGTGGAAAAACCTCATTATTCGCTGCCGGTGAAGGACAACAACATTAGCAAATGAAACCAGAAGATAAAAAATGCGGCGAGTCTTGTGGTTGTGGAGATAAGCAAGAACTTCAACTAGATGATCAGAATCTCGCAAAAGAACCAGAAGAAAAATCAACACAAATAAAACTAGATCCCACCCACTTCGGTGACTGGCAGATCAACGGTCGCGCCATCGACTTCTAGAATATATTTGTTACTAAAATGTGAGCTTTATTCACCTGTAGTACAAAATAACTTACCCCTAAATTTCGCCAATGGCGAAATTTAATTCACTGATCCAACTCCTTAGAGAACATATTTAGAAGCTGCATGGAAAAATTGTTCACCCGTTCAGAGAACTGATTAATCTTTCCCGAAAAAATATTATAAAAAAACACCGCTGGGATTGCTGCAAAAAGGCCAATTCCGGTTGCTAACAAAGCTTCCGCAATACCAGGAGCAACCACGGCTAAGCTAGTATTTTTGCTCACCGCAATTCCTTGGAAGCTATTCATAATCCCCCATACCGTTCCAAACAAACCAACGAATGGCATTGACGAACCCACCACAGCTAGAAATCCCAAACCACTTTCCAATCTTTGCATCGATTTATTCGCTGCCACGTGCATTGCAGCGTTCAATCTTTCTTTCAAACCCTGCTTCTTATCACCACCATCAATAATGATCTGCTTAATATTATTTGATTGCCATTCCGACATACAGGCAAGAAAGACGCGAGCTAAAGGATGATTGTCATTATTGTTAGCTTCAGAGATGATGTCTTCCAAAACCATTGAATCAAAGGATTGTTCGAATTGATCACTGCGTTTCTTTAAAACCGAAAATTTTATGATCTTATCAAAGATGATAGCCCACGACCATAAAGAAGCCAAAACCAAAAAGGCCATTACAATTTGAACTACAATATCAGCCTGACTGACCAGACTGATTAATGAGAATGATGCTGCTTTTTCCATAAATTATTTAATTTTCCTCAAAAAAGAGGTTTGTTTAATCTTCGATTAATTCACGTTTACCTGAAATATTCGGCGTGGTGATAATTCCTTCGGCTTCCATTCTTTCAATCAAAATGGCGGCACGATTATAACCAATACGCAACTGACGCTGCACATAGCTGATCGAGGCTTTTTTATCGCGACGCACAATCGCCACCGCTTTAGCATAGAGATCGTTATCTCCACCACCGCCGCCAGAAAAATCAGCATCTTCTTCACCGCCAGAATTATTCAGAGTTGGAATTGGCACTTCAAAAGAGATTTTTTCGTCAGATTCAAACTCGCTTAAATCTTGCTCTTTGATGGTGCTGACAATTTTTTCAATTTCGGCATCAGAACAAAATGGCCCGTGAATACGTGTCATTTTACTGCCTCCAGACATGTAAATCATATCACCCTGCCCCAATAGCTGTTCAGCGCCCTGAGTTCCCAAAATTGTACGACTGTCAATACGCGAAGTAACTTGAAAGGAAATTCTGGTGGGGAAGTTAGCTTTAATCACACCAGTAATCACATCAACTGAAGGGCGTTGCGTGGCCATAATTAAATGTATTCCAGCAGCACGAGCCATTTGTGCCAAACGCTGTACCGAGTTTTCAATTTCCTTACCGGCCACCATCATCAAATCGGCCATTTCATCAACAATCACCACAATAAACGGTAATTTTTTCGCTTCATATTCAATCTCTTCAATGATCGGTTTACCGGTGGTTGGATCAAATCCAGTTTGCACTTTACGACTCATTCGCTCGCCAGTAACGATCGCTTTCTCCACTTTTTCATTGTAACCAGCAATATTACGCACCGCTAAACTCGACATCAAACGGTAACGTTCTTCCATCTCAGCAACCACCCATTTCAGAGAAGTTACAGCTTTTCCAGGCTCGGTCACAACCGGCGCCAAAAGATGTGGAATACCATCATAAATTGACAGCTCCAACATTTTGGGATCAATCATGATAAACTTACATTCATCAGGACGTAATCTAAAAAGTAGTGACAAAATAATGACATTTAAACCAACTGATTTTCCCGAACCAGTGGTTCCGGCAATCAATAAATGCGGCATTTTGGCCAAATCAGCGATCATAATTTCGCCCCCAATATCTTTCCCCAGAATCACTGGCAGGGAAGCTTGCGAGAAGCGATATTCTTTATTCTCGATCAATTCACGCAAAAAAATCATTTCGCGTTTTGGATTGGGCAATTCAATACCAATCGAAGTTTTACCAGACACCACCGCAATTCTAGCAGACACTGCACTCATTGATCTGGCAATATCATCGGCTAGGCCAATAACACGGGAAGCTTTAGTGCCAGCGGCTGGCTCAAATTCGTGCAATGTAACTAAAGGCCCAACTTTTGCACCCAGAGAAGTTCCGTAAACACCAAAATCTTCCAGAACTTTCACCAACATTTTTGATTGATTCTCAACCAGATCTTTACCGATTTTTTTGTCTTTATTCTCATTAGAACGGTCAATCAATAATGATGCCTCAGGCAGTTTATAGCTGAAAAGGTTTGATTTTATTGGCTTCTTGGTTTTGCTGGTTTGTAATTTTCTTACTAAATCACGTCGCGATCCTTCTTCCTCCCCAGCATTTTCTTCTGCATCCTGGGCGCTTTCTTTTAAACTTTTTGTAGCCCGACGACGCTTCACAACAGCAGAATTAGTGACATTTATCGGCCTTATCACCGATATTTTAGAAATAGCTGTGACAATATCTTTGAAGAGTTTTTCCAACAACAAACGAATAGTAACAAAGCTGTAGCGGAAAAAATAAACCCAATCACTAAATGTAATTTCCAAAACTAATGACAGAGTAAAAAGCGAAAGAAATAGCGCTAATACTGACACAATCAGCACGGGTAAATTTTTAAACTGCGCTAAAACAAAACTGCCATTCACACCGCCCAAACTATTAAAATCCCACCAATAGGGCTGTGGCAAAGTGGCAAAGAAAGTTGAAAGACATAAAATAGCAAAAGGCGTCAGAATTATTTTTTGTGGCAAATAAGCATTACCAACTCGCCCCGCCATTTTGCTGCCGATTGAAAAAATAATTAGTGCCAAAAAAAATGCTGATAAGCCAATCAGTTGAAATGCCAAATCGGCAATATGTGATCCAAAAGAGCCGGCCCAATTAATAATATTTTCTTCAGTTGAAACTGTGTTAAACGAAGGATCAGTAGAGTCAAAGCTGACCAATGATAAAATAAAAATCATAGAAAAACCCGTCAGCAACAAACCACAAAGTCGTTTCAATAATATTAGAATTATGTGAGTTGTTCTTTCTTGCATTATTGCGGAAGAGAAATTTGAGGAAATTCAGGAAGACCAGAATCAGCAGGAACCGGAGGAATAGAAGTAATTACCTGAGGAGTAGGCTGATTTGCAGCATTATTTGCTGCTTCTTTTTGAGCATTTTCCTGCTGCTGTAAAAAGAAAGGAGTTGGTCCAGCGCTATTATTCTG
Organism: uncultured Rhizobium sp.; assembly: GCA_964537735.1. Taxonomy (GTDB): domain Bacteria; phylum Pseudomonadota; class Alphaproteobacteria; order Rickettsiales; family UBA1997; genus UBA2645. Next base: position 159,887 of record CAZICL010000003.1, read on the forward strand.
ATTTTGTGCTGTAGGCAGTGTTAAAATATTTGAATCTTGGGCTGGTGCGCTTGTGGCAACAGGTGCGGCGACAGTCGGAACCGGTACAACAGGCACAGGAGCGACATTATTAGCAGCGTTTTGATTGTTGTTAGACAATGTAAAAATTCTGCTAATCGGACTTTGATCAACTTGTTTTAAAATTTCAGATCCACGATCAACTATTGTTTGAGTTTGCTGCGGCATATTATTGTTGGTCACTAAATTGTTATTGGCCGAGTTACTGACGAAACTATCAGCTGAATTATTGGATGAATTAGTGTTTAACAAAGCGCTATTTTCCGGCAAAAATTTATCACGGAACTGATCAAAATTATTATTCATAGCAGTCGGTTGGTTTTGTTGACCAGCTACAGCTGCAGGAGCTGATCCCACAGCTTCGGCTAAGACCGGCAATCTTTCGTTAGAATTTTCGCGATATTCTTCACGACGTGCTCTTTTTGCCATATCCAGCCTCTTTTGCATCTGTGCCTGTCTATCATCATAAATCTTCTTGAATTCTAGCATTGAAATACATTGTTTATTATCCCAACAACGCCCTTTACCACAATCACAAGCATAAGTTAAAGCCTGAGCTGCAATAGCAAACCTATCAAATTTTGCCTCACAATTATCTGCCAGGCTGTTGCCAAATTCGCGCCACACTCCTCTGTCTTTTTCGCAAAATTCGCGATCGTCAAAGGTTGTGGAACGACCAAATTCAGCGGCAGCCGAGCCAGAAAAAAAACAGAAAAAAATTATTAGGAAAAATTTCCTCATTAAAAATTACAATGATTTTTGCAATTCCTGCAAAATTGCTTCGCCCATTTGCGTACATGAAACACGAGTTGAAGATGCAGTCGCAATATCGTTAGTGCGAAGATTTTGGTCTAAAACTCTTTCAACTGCAGCTTCAATTTTATCGCCTTCCGCAACATAGCCGAAAGAATATTTAAACATCATGGCCAAACTTAGGATTGTTGCAATTGGATTGGCAATATCTTTTCCAGCAATGTCTGGTGCTGATCCGTGGATTGGTTCATAAAGCGCAAATTGTTGACCATTAGCTTGTTTTGCACCAAGAGAAGCTGATGGCAACATGCCCAAAGATCCGGTTAACATTGACGCAGTATCCGACAAAATATCGCCGAACATATTGCCAGTTAACATCACATCGAATTGCTTAGGATTACGTACCAACTGCATGGAAGCATTATCAACATACATATGCGACAAAGACACATCTGGATATTCTTTGGCGCCGATTTCGCTAACCACTTCACGCCACATTTCTGTAGTTTCGATAACGTTTGCTTTGTCAATTGAACAAAGTTTTTTGCCACGAATTCTAGCCAATTCGAAAGAAACTCGAGCAATTCTTTCCACTTCTTTTGAGTTGTAAGTCATGGTGTTGATGCCTTGGCGTGAGCCGTCAGACAAAGTTGTCACTGATCGCGGTTGACCAAAATAAAGATCACCAGTCAATTCACGTACAATCATGATGTCGAGATTTTCCACCACTTCACGCTTCAGAGTTGAAGCATCCACCAAAGCATTAAAAACTTTCGCCGGACGTAAGTTAGCGAATAATTCTAAATCTTTACGAATACCAAGAAGTCCGCGTTCTGGACGATCTTTGTAGGGTAAGGATTCCCATTTCAAACCACCAACCGCTCCGAGCAAAATTGCATCTGATTTTTTTGCCAATTCTACAGTTTGTTGCGGAAAAGGCGTACCCACTTGATCGTAAGCAACACCGCCCAAAAGGGCGTTTTCAGTTTCAAATTTTTTGTCGGTATTATCGTTAAAAAATTTAATGATTTTTTTAGTTTGAGAAACAACTTCTGGGCCAATGCCGTCGCCTTCGATAAGTAGAATTTTTTTTGTCATTTTTAAAAAAAGTTTTTTAGTTCAAGAAATAATTTTTGTGAAAGTTCTTCATTTTTAGCATCGCGCCAATCCTGATTTTTTTCGTCAAAAGCAAAATAATCCGCACCACTAACTGGTGAAGAATACCAAATTTTTTGGTTTCCTAAATTGCGGTTAATGATGTAAGTTTGCTTGGTTGCAACAACTACAATTTCTAAAATTCCGTCGGAATATTCAACATCCAGTTGAGAATTTTTGTCTATCTGCTCAATAGCTTCAGAGAGGTTTATTAGAGCGTCTTCGCAGAGTTTAATAAAATCTTTTTCTAACATAATTTTAAGGATAAAGTTTTTTTGATTCCCAAGAATGCTGACCTTTTTTTCTTTCAAATAATTCTCTTTGGTGAATGCGAAATTCACCTTCTTGCCAAAATTCAATTCTTTTTGGCACCACTCTAAACCCAGACCAGAAAGGCGGTCGAGGTATATCTTGACCAGAAAAATCTTTGGTAATTGTAGAAATTCTTTCCTGAAATTCTTCCCAATTTTCCATCTCACAAGATTGCTTGGAAGCCCAAGCACCAATCTGACTGCCTCTGCGTCGAGAAGCAAAATAATCATCAGCCTCTTTAACCGAAACCTTCTCAATTTCACCTTCAATTCTGACTTGTCGTCCTAAAACACCCCAATAAAAACACAAAGCAACATTTGCATTATGAGCTAATTCACGCCCTTTTCTGCTGGTTAAATTAGTAAAAAAACAAAAACCATTTTCATCAAAACTTTTGAGCAAAACCATACGCGATGATGGGCAATTATCCTCATCAACAGTGGCAAGACACATGGCTGTTGGTTCAACAATTGATGCATGAGCTTGTGCTTCATTAAACCATTGATGAAATTTTTTGAAGGGAAGATTAAAGTTGCTAGTCATGTAGTTGATGATGAAATTATCAGTAAATTTTTACCTTATGAGACTGTCGCAAATCAAAATTTTCTAAGAAGTTTTTGTGATTCAAATTTTTTTGAAAGGTAAGCGTACCCAGATGTACGTGCGTTTCAAAAAAATTTGAATTGCGAAAAATTCGACGAAAAGTTTGATTTGCGACAGTCTCCTTATTCACTTTTTATATGAATCCGATTCTGCGTCGTCTGCTTTATTTATCATTAATATTTTTTGTAATTTTTGTAGTGCTTCAGCCTTACAACCGCTTTTGCAGTTACAGTGGAAAATGCGAAGGAATTTATGTGTCGGATTTAGTTTGGCAACGTGAAGGAAATCTGCAGATCAATATCATCATGGAAGCACAAAATAAAAGAGCTGATATTGATTTTGAAACCATTGATCCCAAATTAATTTATACCGTTTCTGGTCGTAAAAATATTGCCAATTACCGCATCACCAACACCTCTAACAATACAGTAATTTTTAGACCAAAATTTTATGTTGAACCCCAGTCTTTAGCACAATATTTGATCCGCCGTGAATGCTTATGCTCGCAAGAATATAGCGTAAAAAAAGGCCAAACTCTTGTGGTGCGCAGTATTTTTAAAATTGATCCAGCAATTGAAAAAGACCTTCTTTTCAACAAAGATCAACCCATTATTCGCATCGGCTACATAGCAGATTAACCTCCTACAAAAGAGGGTTATAATTTCTGCCAAGAAGTGCCTTCTTTACTATCTTTGAGAACAATTCCGCTTTTTAACAAATCATCACGAATTTGATCCGACAAGGCCCAATTTTTTTCCGCCTTAGCTTTTAAGCGCAAAGCAATTTGCTCATTGATATGGTTTTCATCAGCATCCTCGACAGAATTAGTGGATTTTTTGTGCAACAGATCTGCATCGAATAAACCCAAAAAATCAAGAACCTGTAAGAATTGCTGCTTAAGATTTTCATCATTCGAACTTTTGATCTCTTTAACTTTTTCATGCAACAAAGCAAAAACTTTAGCAACGTTCAAATCGTCAGAAAGATGCTGTAAAACCTCATCCAACAAAGCTGAAGAACTGATATTTTTTTTCTCAACCGCAACTAAAACCGCATAAAATTTTTCCACAGATTTTTTAGCATCATCTAACGCTTTTTGATTGAAATCGAAGGGTTTGCGATAATGAGTTGAGAGCAATAAATATCGAATCACCACCCCTGAAATTTTCTGATCCAACAAGTCTTTTACGGTAATAAAATTCTTCAAAGACTTACTCATTTTTTCGCCATTCACCGTCAAAAAACCATTATGAATCCAAAAGCGGGCATAATAAGAACCTGGATTAGCGCAGCAACTTTGAGCAATTTCATTTTCATGATGCGGAAATTGTAAATCGGCACCGCCACCGTGAATATCAAAATCATTACCCAAATATTTTGAGCTCATGGCCGAACATTCAATATGCCAACCTGGACGCCCCTTACCCCACGGACTTCCAAAAACACTGGAAATGTCATCTTGTTCATCGGCCGGTTTCCACAACACAAAATCGAGTGGATTTTTTTTGTAAGTTGCAATTTCAACGCGAGCACCTGCGATCATCTCATCAAGACTGCGGTTAGAAAGTTGTCCATAATCTTTGTAAGAAGCCACGTCAAACAAAACATGACCCTGACTTTCATAAGCAAAACCATTTTTAATCAAACGTTCAATCATGGCGATCATGTCAGGAATGTGAGTAGTGGCACGTGGCTCAACAGTAGGACGCAAAACATTTAGCGCTCCGATATCCTGATAAAAAAAGTCAGTAATTTTTGCCGTCAATTCCTGAATCGAAATTTTTTGCTCTAAAGCCGCAGCATTAATTTTATCATCCACATCAGTAATGTTACGTATAAAAGTTACTTGCTCAAAAAGTTGCTGAAAAAGACGAAAGAGCAAATCATAAACCACTACGCTGCGAGCATTTCCAAGATGTGGACGATCATAAACCGTCGGTCCGCAAACATACATTTTAAGATGTTGAGGATCTGCCGGAGAAAATGGTTCTTGCTTGTTGGTTAGAGTGTTAAAAAAGCTAAGCATTGGAAATTTTATTTATAGATACAGTTCTTTAATCACCTTATTTCTGAGGTAACTTTTATTTTTCACTCCCACATATTTCACCGCCACTTCACCTTGACGTGAAATCAAAACGGTAAAAGGAATGCGACCCTGATAGCTGATATTTTTCTTTTTCAGAAACTCTAAAAAACCTTCCTTAAAAGCGAGATAACGCGGTTGAAAATAAAGGTTACCAAATTTTTCCAGATGTTCCTGCAAAACTTTTGGATCAAGATCGCGATCCGTTGCTAAAGTAACAATTCGCAAATCGGTATTTTGAAATTCGCGAGCAATTTCATTAATCAGTGGAAATTGTTTGGTGCAAACCGGACACCATGTGGTATAAATATAAAGCAGTATCGGCTTATCGTCAAAACTCTCGAACTCGTTAGCAATCTGAGTTGTGGTCATTGCTTGCGGAATATTTTGGTTAAAAGTGATATTTTTTGACTGCGGAATATGAACATCAAGATAGCTAGAGTTTTCAACAAAGAAATTCCACAACAACAATCCAATCAAAGCTCCCACAGCGATGGTAACAAAAAACATTTTCTTATTATCTCCTAATTTTTTGATCATTTTTTTTAAATTTTGTGCCCGACGATATTTCGCAAGCGAGACGATTTTTTCTGACATTTTTAAATATTTAACTTTTATCCTTTAATATTTAAGATTTGCTCAACTTAAATGGCTTCTGATTCAAATTATCCAAATGATAAATGTTAAATTTAACAAATGATCATCAAAATTAAAAACTTAAAATTGCACACTAAAATTGGTGTTTTCGATTGGGAAAAAAATGTTGACCGCGAAATAATTATCAATGCTGAAATGAGCACTAACTCTACAAAATCACTGTATAGCGATGATATTTCGGACGCCATCGACTATAACCAAATCACTTCAAAAATAAAAAATCTGGTAGCCACTAATAATTTTGATTTAGTAGAAAAAATGGCGCAAACCATAATGGACGGAATTTTAGAAGATAAAAGAATCAAAAAATGTACGCTTGAAATTGACAAGGTTGGTGCAGTTGAAAATCTGCAATCATTTGCCGTAATAATTGAACAAGAAAACCACCATGGATGAAAGAACCCAGCAGGTTTTAAAGCTGATTCGATCACATTATAAAATCAAAAAATTTCTCAGTATTTTGTGCTATTTTGCAATTATCGGAGGAGTTTTTGTTTATGTTTTTCATGCTGTCAGCAAAAACAACAACAGCATCAAGTTGGTGAAACAATATAAAGAAGATCCAGAACATTATAAAATTGAAAAAATAATGACCAATCCACGCATGGAATTTCAATATGATGATGGTCAGGTTTATCACATCAAAGCCCAAAAAGCTCACCACGTCAATGATGAACAAGTTATTCTCTACGATGTTTTTGCTACTGGTGATATCGGCAATGTCACCGCTGGAAAACTTGAAGTTAACGAACAAGGCGACCATTTAATTTTCACTGACAATCCAGTTTTATTTTTAAACAAGACTTCCACCGGCCCAAAGGCCAGCAACTAAAACTAACCTATAAAATGAATAGATTTGGACAATTATTTTCATTCACCAGTTGGGGTGAAAGCCATGGTGAAGCAATCGGCTGTGTGGTTGATGGCTGCCCATCACTTTTACAATTAAATGAAAGCGACATTCAAAAAGATCTCGATCGTCGTCGCCCGGGTCAGTCAAAATTTACCACTCAAAGACAGGAAACTGATCAAGTAAAAATTTTATCCGGCGTGTTTGAAGGCAAAACCACTGGCACTCCCATCAGCTTAATCATTCACAATCAAGACCAAAAAAGCGGTGATTATGGCGACATTAAAGACAAATTCCGTCCCTCTCACGCCGATTACACTTACTTCGAAAAATACGGCATTCGTGATTATCGCGGCGGCGGACGTTCTTCAGCGCGTGAAACCGCAATGCGTGTTGCAGCTGGTGCCGTAGCAAAAAAAATTCTGCAGCGCGAAAAAATTGTGATTACCGGCTATTTAACTCAAATCGGTGAAAAACATATTGAACGCTCACGCATTGATTTTTCTCAGATCAATCAGAATGATTTTTTCTGCCCTGATGCCATTGCCGCCAAAAATTTTGAAGATTATTTACTTGAAATAAGAAAGGCTGGAGATTCTGTTGGCGCAGTTATAGAGCTTGTCGCTAAAAATGTTCCAGTGGGTTTGGGTGAACCAATTTATAATAAATTGGACGCCCAAATTGCCTCAGCAATGATGTCGATTAATGCTGTAAAAGGAGTTGAAATTGGCGATGGCATGATGGCGGCTGCAAAGAAAGGCTCACAATTAGCCGATGAAATGTGGAGTGAAAATGGTCAGGTTAAATTTGCTTCCAACCACTCTGGTGGTGTTCTGGGCGGCATTTCTTCCACTCAAGATTTAGTGGTACGCTTTGCTGTCAAGCCAACCAGCTCAATTTTGATTCCGCGCAAAACTATCGACGTCAATAAAAATAACTGCGAAATCATCACCAAAGGTCGTCACGATCCTTGTGTTGGCATTCGCGCCGTTCCGGTTGGCGAAGCAATGTTGGCTTGTGTTCTTGCTGATTTTATTTTGCTAAGAAACTCACGAAAATAAAAAGTTAAGAATCTTCTTCTTTTAATTTGCGCCGCAGATCATTCCAATATTCCAAACGTTTTTTTATCTCACGCTCAAAACCTCTTTCATTAGGCTGATAGAATTTGGGGCGCGAGTTTTTTAGCAGTTGCGACGGGAAAAATTCTTGGCCGGAAAAACAATTTGGCGTATCGTGATCGTAAATATAACCCTCACCAAAACCCTGCTCTTTCATCATTTTGGTTGGCGCATTTAAAACATTTTTTGGTGGCACTAAAGCTGTACTATTTTCCGCAGCGGCCATTGCTGCTTTGTGAGAAACATAGCTGGCATTGGATTTAGGAGCTGTTGCACAATAAATTGTAGCGTGACTTAAAGCATAATCACCTTCAGGGCTTCCTAAAAAATCATAATTTTCTTTAGCCGCCATCACTTGCAACAAAGCATTGGGATCGGCCAGACCAATATCTTCGGTAGCAAAACGCGCTAGTCGGCGCAAAATGTAATAAGGATCCTCTTTGGCCACCAACATCCGTGCTAAATAATATAAAGCAGCATCAACGTCTGAGCCACGCAAAGACTTATGAAAGGCGCTGATTAAATTAAAATGCACATCACCTTTTTTATCAAAATTGGCGGCACGTTTGGAAATTATTTTCAGCAGATGCTCAACTGAAATCACATCTTTAAGATCAATCGCCAACAATTCTTCACAAGCATTTAACAGATATCTCGCATCGCCACAAGCAAGTGAAATCAAAGTTTCACGCGCTTTTTCATTCAGCGGTAATTTTTTTTGCAGTTTATTTTCCAAACGCTGCAAAATTTTTTCCAAAGCCACTTCATCAAGAATTTTTAAAGCAATAACTTTGCAACGCGACAACAAAGCCGAGTTAAGATGAAATGACGGATTTTCGGTAGTCGTTCCCACTAAGATAATCGTACCATCTTCGATGAAGGGCAAAAACAAATCCTGTTGTGTTTTGTTAAAATGGTGAATTTCATCAATCATCAGAATAATTTTTGCAGCGCTAATATCAGGCTTGGACAATGTAATCAGGTCATTCTCAGCCAGATCTTTAGACACAGCAATTCGCGAAGAAATTACTTTTTTAATATCAGCAACACCGCAATTAATCGCTGACATGGCGATAAATTCTGCGTCAGAAATTTTAGCCAAAGCTTTAGCAATCGTTGTTTTACCGACTCCAGGCTGACCCCACAAAATCATTGAGGGAATATTTTTTGATTTAGCAATCACCGACAACGCACCTTCATCGCCAAAAAGATGTTCCTGCCCGATGATTTCGTTTAAACTTTGTGGTCGCAGTTGATCAGCTAGAGGACGATGGTTTTTTTTCATATATTTTTTTATACTTGCAGAGAATTATGACTACTTTAAAGACTAGATTATTGACTATTTTTTTGACCAGAATAATTCTTTGGTTTCAAGTTCAATTTCACTAAACAAAATATGCAAAACTCACTATCCGTTAGCATAAGCGAGGCTAAAGCTAATCTTTCTTATTATATTAATCTTGCCGTCAAAAAAGGCCAGACTATCACCATCTGCAATCATAATGTTCCGGTGGCTCAAATAAAAGCCTCACAACCAGCAAAAAAAAGCAAAAGAAAACTCGGCGTTTGCAAAGATAAAATCATTTTGTCCGATGATTTCAACGAAACTTCACAAGATATTATTGATTCTTTTTACACCGATAACATCTTTCCCAAAGCTACCGCAAAAAAATTAAAAACTAAGAAACCTACCAAGAAATAATCACACCATGAAATATCTTTTAGACACCTGTACCTATATCTGGATCATCACCAATCACCAACGCCTCTCCGATAGTGTAAAAGAAATTTTTGAAGACCAAAATAATCAAATTTATGTCAGCATTATTTCACAAATCGAAATATCGGTTAAACACATAAAACATAAAATTCCCGGCCTTTCTCACCCCATAATTCATTATTTCGATAACTTCAGAATAGATAGCGAGGTTGATCTTCTGAACCTTGATTTGAAAGATATTGAAGGCATTCTCCACCTTCCCAAAATACATTCCGACCCTTTTGATCGTCTGATTATATCACAAGCCCTGAATCGCAACATGATAATTATTTCACCCGACAAAAAATTTAGGAAATATCCTGTGCGGGTAATTTTTTAAAGAACTTAAATATTTTCTGTTACCACTCGCACCAAATCATCAATGCCAATTCCAGCTTCATCTTGCATGACATCGATTTTATTTTGCTCAATAAATTTATCGGCCATGAATAGTGAACGGAATTTGCATTTGCCGTCGAGTAATTTTTCGGAAAGCAAAAATTGTGCTACAGCCGAGCCAAATCCACCTATCGCACCTTCTTCGATTGTAACAATTAATTCGTGAGTTTGAGCAATTTTTCTGAAAAGTTCCGCATCAAAAGGTTTAGCAAAACGCGCATCAATCACAGTAATTTCAAAGCCTTGCAACTCATGTAAAATCTGCGCCGCTTGCAGTGCATTATTTAAAATTGTGCCGTAAGAAATGATCGCCACACGCTGTCCTTCTTGCACCACACGCGCTTTACCGATTTCTAGAATTTCATCATCGTTAAAATCAATTTCCACATCGGACTCGCCGCGTGGAAATCTAAAGGCTGAAGGACGATCATCAATGGCATTAGCGGTATTGATCATCTTGACCAATTCTTGTCCAGAACTTGCCGCCATCAATACAAAATCCGGCAAATTTATTAAGTAAGAAATATCGAATGAACCAGCGTGAGTTGGACCGTCAGCACCAACAAAACCAGCGCGATCAATGGCGAAACGCACCGCTAATTTTTGCACTGCCACATCATGAACCACCTGATCATAAGCCCTTTGCAAAAAAGTAGAATAAAGTGCGGCATAAGGCTTCAAACCTTCAGTTGCAAGTCCAGCGGCAAATGTCACCGCGTGTTGTTCGGCAATACCAACGTCAAAAATTCTTTTAGGATGATCTTTAGCAAAGACATCTAAACCAGTGCCAGAAGGCATTGCAGCGGTGATGGCTAAAATTTTCTGATCTTTTTTTGCTAACTCCGAGAGACGTTTACCGAAAATTTTAGAATAGCTGGGATGAACAGCGGCAGCCTTTTCCTGCACTCCGGTTTCAGGATTAAATTTTGTCACAGCGTGCAGCCTGTCCGAAGTTTTCATCACCTCATTATAACCGTGACCCTTCTCGGTAACACAGTGAATTAAGATGGGATCAGTCGATTGATCGTCACGGATATTTTTTAAAATTGGAATCAGCACATCAAGATTATGACCATCCAGCGGCCCGATATAATAAAACCCCATCTCTTCAAAAATATTGCCGCCCATCCACCATTCTTTGGTCGCCTTCTCTAACTTGCGCGGCAAATGCGACAATGATCCGGGCAATTTATGGGTAACCTTTTTGGCTAAATCACGAATTTTTAAATAAGATTTGGAAGCGGCCAAACGTGAAAAATAATGCGACATGGCGCCAGTTGGCGGCGCGATTGACATGTCATTATCGTTCAAAATCACTACCAGTCGATTATCGTGAAAAAATTCATCTTCCAAAGCGCCGGCATTATTCATCGCTTCATAAGCCATACCTGCCGACATCGCGCCATCACCAATCACCGCAATGACATGCGATTTTTCGCCTTTAAATTTTTTAGCAACTGAAATTCCCAGCGCCGCTGAAATTGATGTCGAGCTATGTCCTGCTCCAAACGGATCATACTCACTTTCAGCACGACGTGTAAAACCAGCCAATCCATGAGGCTGGCGAATAGTACGCATACGATCACGACGTCCGGTCAAAATTTTATGCGGATAAGCCTGATGCCCAACATCCCAAATTATTTTGTCATGCGGCGTATCAAAAACATAATGCAGCGCAGTTGTGATCTCTACCACACCAAGACCAGCACCAAGATGTCCGCCAGTTTGCGATACGGCGTCAATCGTTTCAAAACGCAGCTCATCAGAAACTTTTTTAATTTCCTCAAGCGAAAATTTTTTTAAATCAGCCGGAATTTTTATTTGATCAAGAAGAGGAGTTTTACTCATTTAAAGGATGGAATTTTTAAAATTACGAAGCCAAAAAAATTAATCGGACGATTGTTAATTGCCAATCTCTAAATCTTTTTGCGTTGCGTGGATTTGTGATGGTTATGAGACTGTGAGATTTCTCAAATCATCCCATTCGTTAAGCCTTTCTGGTCTTGGCTTATCTTTTTGCGCTTCGGATTACGATTATAAGAATAACAGAGGAGTATATGAAAAGACAGAAATCTAACAACATGAGGCACTGATCTCAAAATAAACCAACTTATTTTCTTTCACCGTGCTGGTGATTAATCTGGAGCGCGATGTGGCCCAAGAATAAGTGAGCGAAGCATTAAAATATCGGCTGGCAAAGATTGTTTTCAAACCGGCGCCGGAAAGGCGACCATCAGCACCGCTATCGACATATTTATTTTTGGAATAACCATAATCGTAGAATGGCTCGAAATAAATTTTATTCAGCGTTGCCAGAGCATAAGACCATAATCCGGGCTTTTTATTTGGTGAATTTTCTGTTGTGAGAAATGGTGCCACCACAGATCCGGCATTAAAGTTAATCTTATTTCTAAAATAATATCCCATATCGCCGTTAACATAATCTTCTCTAAAACCACGTACCGAATAATAACCGCCAATAGAAAATTGCTCCGAACCAAAAAGCGTTTGTTTGGAATATTGACTATCCATTTCACTGGTGAAAGTTATCGGCACATTAACTTTGGGCAGCACCAATCTTTTAGAAAAATTGGCATAAAGCTTAAAATAATCAAACTGTGACTTAGGCGTGGTGTTGCTTTCATTATTCTGATCTTTTTGCGCACCCAAAATTTTCATTCCTCGAGAATAAGAAGGTTTAAGATAGATGCTGGTAGTATCGTTTAAATAAGAAGAAGAAGCTACACTAAAATTCAAAACTGAGAGATTGCGCTCGGAAGTAGTAATCTTAACATCGTTAAGATAGCTGGCAGATTGTTTGCTATTCAGTGACACAGCGGTTGATAGCCTTAAATCTGCTTGGTTTAACAGCACATGATCAAGAGTAACTTTTGATGATTGCGAAAAACCGGTAAGAACTGATGGACCATTTTGTCCCGGATTTTGACCTTTAAAATTCGAATGCGAAAAGTCGTAAGAAAAAGTGTTATATTTAAACGGAATTGAAAGACCGGCTGAGAAAGATTTAAGGTATTTTACGCTGCTATCATCGTGAAGATTAGTGGTGTAACTCAGATTCAAGTTATCGTTCAAAGAAAGCAGATTATCGATAGAAGAAGAAAAGTTAGTGCGCTGCACACCGCTGAATTGATTGCCCAGATTATCTTTCCCCACCGTGGCCCGCAGAGGAAATGTTTTGTTGTTGTCAATGACAATTTTACTTTGACCAATTGCACTTCCCGGCTCAATTTTCATCAGCGCTTTGTTGGACTGCAGGCGGTTGATTTGATACATGCCCTGATTGACATCATCAATATTTAACACCTTGCCTTCAGCATTGCCAAAGGCCGTAAATTCTTGCATCTTTTCTGGTAAGCGATCTTGTCCTAAAGAAATTTTCTCAATTTTTCCTTCAATAATTTGCAGCTCAAAAATCTTACCCTGCAGATTTTGCTGCGGCACTTTCACCTGCACTGTCACATATCCCAAAGCATGGTAATAATCACTCACCGCCTTAATCAAGCTGGTCATAATTTCAGGATCCATACATTTTCCAACGAAGGGCTGGGTAAGTTTTTTCTGCTGCGATCTGCTTAAAGAATCAGCGCCATTAAGTTTTATTTCAGTGACCACAAGACATTCCTTGAGCTGTCCCGACACCATCGGCAGCGATCTTTTATTCTCTTCTTCCTGTTCTTTTTTTTGGCGTTTGTGCTCTTTTTTTATGGTCTCAAATTCATCATCACGCTTCTTTTCTTCCATAATATTTTGCTGCTGACGCGTGATCCAGTCTTGCTGATTAATGGCGTTTTGGTTGGTTTGCGCCTGAGCTTTAGCGTTAACACAAAGTGCAAAAACAAAAATAATCCCAAACCAAAAACGGCAAAATATCAGCGACGAGATGTAGTGTTTTGTTAGCATTTTATTGGTGTTTTGTGATGAAAATATGATCTAATTAACCAGCATTTTTATCTGTGCTTTCTCCAAACCTTGCGTTGCAAAATCTTGCATGGCTTTTTTGACAAGATTCTGCGTCAAAGCTTCTTTTGCCTTATCAAAAGGAGCAATTTGTGCCGGTCTTTCATCATCGAATTTAATCACAACCCAATTATCATTGGTGGTAAATGGTTCAGAAATTTGACCTTTTTGCAATCTTTTAACCTGTGCCAAAACGTCATCTGGCAAAGCATCTTCAATAACAAAACCTAGATCACCGCCTTTTTTAGCGATTTCTTTATCAATTGATTTTTTTCTGGCTTGCGCTGCGAAAGATTTCGGTGATTTACTAACAATTTTATAAACTGCTTCAGCTTGTTTTTGATTTTCAAGCGCAATGTAGCTAATTCTTAAATCTTTTTTATTTTTCAGCTCTTCAACCAACTCATCATAATTTTTTTTGAGGTTTTTTTCATCAGTAACTTCTTTGGCTAAGGCAACTAAAAATTTTTGTTTGAGCAGCTCAGTTTCAAAATTTTGCAATGCTTCTTGATAATCTTGGTCTCTATCCAATTTTCTTTTTTTAGCTTCTTTTACAGCAATTTTTGTCAGCACAATCTCCTTGATCAAAATTTCTTGCTGTTGTGCATTTAGCTTATCGAAAGTTAATCCTTTGAGTTTTTCGTTTTTAGAAATCAGACGATTAAGTTCAAAAGTTGCATCTTTAATATGAACCTTCCCCCCTTCATAAGTCGCAATGACGCGATTTTGTGAATCTTTTTCATCTCCAGAAGCCTTAAAACCAAGCATGGTTTGGCAGGACGTTAAAAATAAAGTTAAGACTAAAATTTTAAAAATTGGTAATGCTTGCGGTTTGATTAAAGTCATGATTGATGATTGGTTGTTGTTGGAAAAAGTGAATCCTTTTTTATTTACTACAAAAAAGCTCAGCAAGAGTTTTTATATTATTTGTTTCTCACCGAATAAATGCACCGGAAATGGGGTCAAATCCCGACACCCGACACTAAACACAAATCTCCTTCCTAAGTCGTTCCACATTTTCTCTCATGACTCTGTCGAGTTTTAGTTTTTCTAAAAATCTTTTATAACTTTTAGAAAAACCATCGTCGCTTACGCCAAGAAATTTACCTTTCTCAACTATTGTGTATCTGGGATTGGGCATCGAAAGATAAATGAATAAGTTGCGTTCAAAAACATGATTTCTTGCTGGATTTTGCAATATAATGCTTGGATCTATTCCGTATTTTTTAACCAACTTAGCCAACAATTCCTCTAATGATATATGTTGCGCAGAAATTATCTGATCTCTGTGCGAAATTTCTTTGTTTAGATTTTTTTTAAGAAATTTATCGGACACCTGTTTGATAAATAACTTTCCTCCAAAAATCGATTTTATTTTTTTCGACGAGTAGAATTTCTTGCTATCCTCATCAACACCAGCCTCAACAAATTCCACATATTTTTCACTATCTCCGTTAAAATAATCCAGAGTCTTGGAAGTTATAAGCCAATTGGGTTTCTTGGCTTTTTTTAGAGTGTAATACTGATAACTTGACCAGAAATATTTCTGATCATTTTCAACGATTTTTGCCTCTGAAGGATTTTTATGAATATAGCGACTAACGTTTAATAAATAACCTTCTTCATCAACCAAGATCGATTTATAACGTCCTCGAAACAATGGTCCATCACGTTTGATGCTGCGATTGAATCTTAGGGTATAAACACCATTTAGATGCTTCATCACCAAATTTAGGTTTGGAAACTGAGTGCGTAACAAAAGATGGTAGTGATTATCCATTAAACAGTAGCTGTGAATTTCCACTTGGAAGCGCTCTGAAATTTCAGATAACAAATCTAAAAAATCTTTTTTTTGCTTATTGTTTAGAAAAATTCTTCTGCGTTCTAAACCGCGATTCATGACGTGATAATATGCGCCTGAATATTGAATTCGAAGTGGTCTGGCCATAGCGTGGTGGGATTTTGGTTTGTAAATTTAGTGAGTTGTAAGAAGTGAGTTTAGTAACTAAAGCCAATTCAAGTGGTTAGGTAATTTTATTATTTTGTTTCTCAAGATTGTTGGAGGAAGTGTCGGGTGTCGGGATTTGACCCCATTTTGGAACATGATTGGTTAATAATTTTCAATTTTACTAGCTGCATCTTGCAGGTTCTGTTTTGCTTCACTTTTTTTAGCATCCTTTTCCGCTTCTAGATCAGATTTTATTATTGACGCTGCGCTTTTTTTTATCGCTATTTCATCTTCCAAGACTGCTCCTATGACTGCGAAGGTACTACCATTTTCTGAGTTTGTTATCACAACTTTTTTTTCTACTACCTTTTTTACATTCCGTGGCTCAACGGTAGCATTGTGTTTAACTGGATTGGCAAAAGAATTAGCTGAAAGAAGTAAAGCTAAAGTAAAAAATCCAAGAAATTTTTTCATATTTTTAAATGTTAAATTAGTAATTATTTCGTCAACTTGGTAGAAATTGAAATTTATTTCGAGCCAGAAAAGGGGTCGAAAAGGGGTCAAGTCCCGACACACGACACTGAATAATATTATTTGGTGTCGTCGGGACTTGACCCCTTTTACAAGTGGTTAGGTAATTTTATTATCTTGTTTCTCAAGATTGTTGGAGGAAGTGTCGGGTGTCGGGATTTGACCCCATTGTTTGTGAGTTGTAAGAAGTGAGTTTAGTAACTAAAGCCAATTCAAGTGGTTAGGTAAT
>CAZICL010000004.1:0-97606 GCA_964537735.1 uncultured Rhizobium sp.
AAGAGATTTTAAAGCAGGTTTAGGTGTCGTACTAATTTGCTCAACTTGGGAAGAGCTATTATTTTATTATCTAATTCTTCGGTTAAAACTGTCTGATTCTTCTTAACAATTTGAGGCTCAAAAGAAGAGTTACGATCTCTTGGAGTATCTAGAACAAAAGCTGATTCTTTGGTTTTAACAGTTTTAGAATTAAAACCATTTTTACGGTTATTAAATTCATTGCCTAAATTTAATTTTTCAGAATCAAGATGTTGGCTTAATTCTTCGCCTAAAGCGGTTTCTAAAATATCCTTAATCATATCGCTAAAGATACCATCCTTACCAGTTAAAGGCTTTCCCTGATAGATCTTTTCTATTGCCTGACGCTTAAAGGAATTAAAATCAGTTGAGAGTTGTTGATTCGATAAGCGCTGCTGTTTTTGAGTCATAAAATTGTCAATTTAAAATTAATAAATTGCTGAATACGTAAAATGGACCTGACGCCATTTTACATATTAGCTTTTAAATTGACACGGAGGGGTGGACGCTCTCAAAATCCTTTAATAAATTTTTCCTT
This sequence comes from uncultured Rhizobium sp., assembly GCA_964537735.1. Taxonomy (GTDB): domain Bacteria; phylum Pseudomonadota; class Alphaproteobacteria; order Rickettsiales; family UBA1997; genus UBA2645. Next base: position 557 of record CAZICL010000004.1, read on the forward strand.
ACTCCTGAAGTTTTTTATGATTATCTAAATTCCAGCACTAAGGATTATCACCATAATATTGTACCATACGGTCAAGACACTATGGAGATACGCTCTCGTTACGGTGTTAAGGCGAATTTTGGATATGAATTTACGAACAAGTTTTCGTCTTATTTAAGCTATGGTATCGCATCAGTTGATCAGTTGGATAACTTTCCATCAGTGAATGATAGCAAGGGAAAATGGCAAACTGCTGCTATCTATGGTATTGGATCCATATATAACATGAATGATAATTGGGGAATTAAAACTGAGTTCAATTCTCAAAGATTTAACACTAGATATTCTTACTATGGTGGACCAACTACTACCAGCAAGGTTAGGATAAATGTATTAAAAGTTGGAGTGATTTACTGGTTCTAGGTATCAAATACTCTAATCATCAACAGTATGAAAAAGGCCTGTTCCGAAAGGATCAGGCCTTTTTTGTTCTCTCATTAAATAAAAAAGCTCGGTGTTTTGGATTGGATATTATTTTAATTTTTTACAGAAATTTTTTTACCACCTTCATAATCATCTCGACATATTCTTCTTTTTGTCCAACAGGAGCAACATAGTAAATTGCATTTGCCGCTTCTGCGTAATTAAACAATTTTGCAATTGTCCAAGCAGCTAAATATTGTGAAGACATGCATCCGCCGGCAGTACTAAGATTTTTATCAGCGTAAAATGGTGCATCTATAATTTTAACTCCGGCTTCAATCGCCCAAGGTTTTGTAGTAAGATCAGTGCAAGCAGGAAGATCGCTAATTAAGCCCAGTTTTGCCATTAACAAAGTTCCAGAACATTGTGCGCCAATCAATTGACGATGTGGATCTAGTCTAATGCGATTCAATATGGATAAGTTTTGTGCGATTTCTCTAGTATATATTCCGCTACCAAACAGCACGGCATCTGCTTGAGAAGCATCTTCCAGTGTTTGTGTTGTTTCTATCGTTATGCCATTCATCGAAGTGATTTTGGGAGATGGCCCGGTGATGTGAACTTGCAATCCTTTGCTGCGTAAGCGATTTAAAATTCCAAGAGCAATAAATGAATCTAATTCATTAAAGCCTTCAAACGTCAGAATGGAAACTTTCATAAGTTTGCAAAATATGTTATTAGCTAACAGCTGGTTGATTTTGTGACAGTCTCATAAATCTCTTGAGAGCTTTCTAAAGCTTTGATTTTAACTTGGTAAAGTTTGGTTAAAATTAGGAGAAGTAAGTTTCTAAACATGGGATTTATGGTTTTTGTTAACAATTTTACGAATGAAGAAAAAGACAAAAATATTGAAAATTCCTAATGCTAGGAAGATTTGTATCAATGTTAGTTGTAGTGACATCAGGCCAATAATTACAAAGCTTGAGGCCACCATAAATAAAGCGTTTAAAACATTATTTGCCGCGATGATGCGGGAAAGATATTTGTTGTCAGAGCGATGTTGCATGATGGCGTAAAGTGGAACTATGTAGATGCCAGAAAATATCGCGATCATGAGTAAGCTCAGAACTATTAAGTAGCTGCAATAGCTGTTGGCAAAAAATTCTCCGAGACTGATTATATTCTCCGGCGTTTGATAAAAATTGCTGGTAAGGCAAAAAAATAAAATTCCTAGCGATATGCCAATTGATCCAAAGGGCACAAGCTTTCCACTGATTTTTCCTTTAAGAAATTTGTTGCACATTATTGATCCAACACCAATGCCAATTGAGAAAATTGACAAAAAAAGTGTGACGATAAATTCATCACCATTGATGACATTTTTGGTATAAATTGGAAATTGCGAAAGGAATGTAAGGCCAATAAACCAGAACCAAGAAATGCCAATTATTGAAAGCCACACGGTGTTTTCTTTTTTAGCGTAGCAAATGATTTTCCAAGTCTGTGCAAAAATATTGAATCCCATCTTTAAGAGAGGATCACTCACCGGAGTTGGCAAAATAAAGCGGCTCGCAGCATAGCCAAAGATGGCGAAAAATACTACTAGGGCACAAACAATTTCGACGCCATTTTGTGATCTGATCACAACGCCGCCAAGGATTGCTCCCAGTAAAATTGCTAAGAAAGTTCCGCCTTCGACAAGTGCATTGGCGCTTACTAATTCGTGGTCTTTCAAAGTTTCGGGAAGCAGGCTATATTTTATCGGGCCGAAGAAAGTGGAATGAATGCCCATCAAAAACACGAGCAATAAAAGTAGATAAATATTCTCGCAGTAAAAACCGACAAACGCAAAAGCCATGATTACAATTTCGGCAATTTTAATCATGCGAATAATTTTTGATTTTTCGAATTTATCGGCAATTTGTCCGGCCAGGGCAGAGAAAAGAAAGAAAGGTAAAACGAATAATCCGGAAGCGATTGTGACCATCAGCTGTGCATCCATATTTAATTTGGAGGCAATGTCGTAAGTAAACCAAATCAGAAATGCATTTTTAAAAACATTGTCGTTAAAAGCTCCGAAGAACTGTGTAATAAATAAAGGAAGAAATCTTTGCGATTTGAGAAGATGAGTTTGGCTGTGCATAACTTAATGTTTAAATGCGTTATTTTTCAGAAAATGAATGGCTTGTTTCTGAACCTCACTACTTGCCTTTCAAAATCATCAATCAAATGGGGTGTTTTTTACTATCAATAGAATATGGTGTTAAAAGTATAATAATTACTCACTACGCAAGATAAGTCGCCCATTTTTGAGGGGGATAATTCAATAAAAAAATAAAAATGAGCAACATTCAGAAAGCTAAGATCAATATTAGAAATGCTACAAGAAGTGACCTTCCGAGAATTATTAATCTAAATTCTAAAACATATTCAGAATCAATAAGCACCTCGATTGAAATGCTTACTGGTCAATTTAATAGATTTCCACAAGGGCAGTTTGTTGTGGAGGCTGATGGTAAAATAGTCGGACATTGTGCAACTTTTATAGTTAAAGAAGAACTGGCTTTTGCCGATCATACTTATTCCGAAATTACTGGTGGAGGATTTGCTTCAAGACATGATGAAGAAGGTGAATATCTTTACGGTATGGAAGTTGTTGTAGATGCAAAATATCGTGGCTTAAAAGTGGGACAAAGACTTTACAATTCCAGAAAGGCTTTGTGCAAAGAGTTGAATTTGAAGGGAATAGTTTTCGCAGGCAGAATGCCAAATTATGCTAAGAAACAAAAAAAAGCTAAGTCGCCAGAAAATTACATTGCACAAGTAATAGAAAATAAAATTAAAGATCCCGTTATTGGCTTTCAGTTAAAAAACGGTTTTAAATTTGTAAAAATTCTAAAAAATTATTTGCCGGGAGATGTGGAGTCGGGCAGAAATGCTGCCTTTATGCTGTGGGAAAATCCCAATTATTCTCCGAAGAATCATGAATATTCTGTGCAAAGGGGAAAATTAAATAACTCGGTTCGTGTTGTTTCTGTGCAATTTCAGGTGCGAGAAGTTAGTGATTTTGAAGGATTCGCCAAACAAATTGAATATTTTGTTGATGTGGCTTCTGACTATAAAGCCGATTTTATCACCTTCCCAGAATATGTGACAATTCCACTGAGTTCGATTGACAACAATAAATCTTCCAGCACCAAGAATATTGAAACATTGGCAAACCTCACTGAGGAATATGTAGATTTTTTCCAAAGAATGGCAATTTCTTACAATATTAATATTATTGGCGGAACCCATCCCACAAGAGATGAGGAAGGTAGGATCGAAAACACGGCATATGTTTTTCTAAGAGATGGTTCTGTTCACACTCAAGCTAAAATACATATCACTCCAGGCGAGAAATATTGGCGCAATATTCATGGCGGAAATAATGTTAACACCATTGAAACCGACTGCGGAACAATCGGAGTTCTAATTTGCTATGATGCAGAATTCCCAGAATTATCACGTCACTTAACTGACCAAGGTATGAAGATCTTATTTGTACCATTTTGTACAGATGAAAAGCAGGGATATAACAGAGTGCGATATTGTTGCCAAGCCAGAGCGGTTGAGAATCAAATCTATGTTGTGATGTCAGGCACTGTCGGAAATTTGCCTAATGTTGACAATATGGATGTTAACTATGCTGAAAGTTGTATTCTTACACCTTGCGATTTTCCATTTGCCCGAGACGGAATTGCCGCTACATCAGTTCCTAATACTGAAATGGTGGTTATTTCTGATTTAAATATTCAATCACTTGTCGCTTCAAGAAATTCAGGAACTGTACAAAATTTAAAAGATAGAAGGCTTGATCTTTACAGAGTTCATTGGGGAAGCTAAGACAGGTAATGGTTTGTATGGCAATAATGCAATGCTGCTAACGCAGTCGAACTTTACAAAATTTCTAAAAAATGCAAACCGTCACTATTTTTGCCGATGTGCAAAATATTTATTACACCACGAAACAGCAATATCAGCGCAACTTCGATTATAACGCATTTTGGGCGCAGGCGACAAAAAATCGCAAAGTAATCAATGCTTTTGCTTATGCGATTGGCCGCTCTGATGACAAACAAAAACAGTTTCAAAACATTTTGCGGGGCATTGGTTTTGAAATAAAATTAAAGCCATTTATTCAGCGTAGTGATGGCTCAGCGAAGGGGGATTGGGATGTGGGAATTACTCTTGATGTGATGGAATATGCCAAGAAATCTGATGTTGTAATTTTACTTTCGGGAGATGGTGATTTTGATTTATTGGTGCAAAAAATTAAAAAAGATTTCAACAATGAAGTAGAAGTCTATGGGGTTCCTGGTCTTACTGCCAATTCGTTAATCAACTCAGCCTCAAAATTTTTTGCTATTGATGATGCTCTGCTTTTGGGGAAGTAAAAATCCATATTATGGGACTGTTGCGAAAGGTGGAATTTGCAACATTGTCATTATTTATTTGCAGCTTTCACTCTGATTATATTGCCGCCAAACTTTGTGCCGTGAAGACAAATTATTGCGGCTTCCGCTTCATCCTCATCTAACATTGTAATAAAGCCGAAGCCTTTGGATTGGCCAGTCTGTTTATCCGTAACGATATCGCATGATTCGACTGCGCCATAGGTTTTAAACAATTTAATGAGATGTGCAGTTGTTGTCTGGCGAGAGAGATTGAGTATGCTGATATTCATGAGAGTTTTTTAATCAAATGGGGTTTAGTTGCATTGATATGCGGCAAATTAATTGCTGAATCGGCAATAGATTTAATCTTTTTAGAAAGTTTACTGTTCTGAATCTAATTCTTAAATATAATAATCAATTTTCCCGATTAGTATTTCTTTTGCCAGCTCGGCAGCCATCACCTTATTACTTTCTAAATCTTTAATAATTATTGCACCCGAACCGATTTTTGCTCCGGTGCCAATTGTTACTGGTCCTAAAATTTTTGCTCCGGCGCCGATAATTACGTCATTTTGTATAGTGGGATGACGTTTGGTTTTTATTGTTGATCTGCCTCCCAGAGTCACTCCTTGATAGATCGTCACATTGTCGCCAATTTCTGCGGTCTCTCCAATTACAACTCCAAAACCGTGATCGATAAAAAGATTTTTGCCAATTTTGGCGTTGGGGTGAATTTCAATCCCGGTTACAATGCGACTAATATGTGCGATTAAACGCGGCACAATAGGAACATTTTTCTGAGCTAGAAAATGACTAATACGATGAAAAAAAACCGCATGCACTCCAGGATAGCAAAGAAGTATCTCGAGATAATTCTTTGCTGCCGGATCTTTGCTTGTGATATTTTCAAAAAATTCGATTTTCATTTTTAAGAAGTAATATGTTCGAAAAGTGCCGAAGATAAATAGCGTTCGCCAAATGAAGGCAAAATGAAGACGATCAATTTTTCGGCATTTTCCGGTCTTTTAGCAATTTCTAATGCGGCGTAAGCGGCAGCGCCGGACGAGATACCTCCTAAAATTCCTTCTTTCAAAGCTAGTTCACGAGCGGTGGTTAGCGCATCTTCATTGGCAACCTGAAAAATTTCGTCAATCAAATCAGTACGTAAAATTGACGGTACAAATCCGGCGCCGATTCCTTGAATTTTATGTGGTGCTGCTTGCCCGCCAGAAAGCACCGGACTTGCCGATGGTTCAACAGCGATTGCTTTAAAGTGCGGATTTCTCTCTTTGAGGATTGAGGCAATGCCAGAAATTGTGCCACCAGTTCCAACGCCAGAAACCACAATATCAACTTTGCCATCAGTGTCGCGCCAAATTTCTTCGGCGGTGGTTCTTTGATGAATTTCAACATTAGATTGATTGGCAAATTGCTGCAAAATTATTGAATGTGGAATTTCGCGGTTTAATTCTTCAGCTTTAGCAATTGCTCCTTTCATGCCTTTTGCACCTTCGGTTAAAACCAATTCTGCGCCATAAGCTTTCAATAATTTGCGCCGTTCCAGTGACATTGTTTCGGGCATGGTGAGGATAAGACGATAGCCTTTAATCGCTGCTACAAAGGCTAAAGCAATTCCAGTATTTCCTGAAGTTGGTTCAATCAAAGTGGTCTTATTGGCGCTAATTAAGCCTTTTTTTTCAGCGTCTTCAACCATGTTAATTCCGATACGATCCTTGACAGAATTTGTCGGATTATAATATTCCAATTTTGCTACCACCTTTGCACTTGAGTGGTTGATACGATTGAGTTGAACTAGTGGAGTATTGCCTACTAACTCAGTTAAATTTTTTGCGATTTTCATTTTTCTCTCCTATTTTTTAGTTAAATTTTTGATTTGCGACATTCTCTTAAATGGCGAAGTCGATATGTTCCTTTCCGAAATATTTTCTAACCAAGCCAGAAAGTTCTGATAAAAATTCTTCCTGTCGATCTTTAGATTTATTTTCCTTGGGTAAAAAATTCGTAATCACGCCGCAGGCCACGGTTTCATTGCTATCTTTGTCAATTAGCAAAAATGATCCGCTGTATTTATTCGCGGAAAATAAATCAAAAGCAGTTTCTTGTGAGAGGGTTAAATCAACATTAGCAACCTGATTTAGCAGAATGGTTTGATGCTGATATACTTCAGAACCATGCAGGTGGGAAAGGTTATTAATATCAATGATGTGATTGATATTTTTGATGCGCGAACGCAAATAATTGTGATTAATTTTAATTAGAAATTCTTTGGAATTCTCGCTGCTAAATTCATTAGAGCAAAACCAAATGAGTGACGCGCTAAAGTGATTCGCAAAGTAAGGTTGATTGTCTATATTGCTGATCAGAGCACCGCGATCCAAATCAACATCTCGATCTAAAACAACCGAAATTGAACTGCCTTGTTGGGCATTTGGAACTTCTTTCTCAGAGTGAATTATTTTGCTAATTTTTACCGATTTTTTGTCGGGATAAATTAGCACTTCGTCGTTCACTTTAATTTCACCACCGGCTAACAAGCCTTGATAATAGCGGCTATTGGCATGTTTCGCAACATTTTGAATTTGCAAACGCAATAAATCTTGCCCAGATTTTTTTACGTTTATTTCTAAAAGATATTCCACGATGGCTTTGCCTTGATACCAGGAAATCTTGTCGCTTTTTTCAATAATATTTTCGCCAAGCCTTGCTGCTATTGGTACAAAATAGATGTCATCAAAACCAAGATCGGCAGTTTTTTCTAAGAAAGTTTTTTTGATTTTATCGAAAACTTCGTAATCAAAATTGACTAAATCCATTTTATTCACTGCAACAATCACATTCTTGATTCCAAAAAGATGAGCGATGTAACTGTGGCGAATAGTCTGAGTTTTTACGCCCTTTGTAGCATCAATAAGAATAATGATGGCATCACTATTAGCGGCGGCTACGGCCATGTTTCGTGTATATTGTTCATGGCCAGGAGCGTCGGCAATGATGAATTTTTTATCGCGATAAGAGAAGTAGCGATAGGCCACATCAATGGTAATTTTTTGAGATCTTTCCGAAGTTAATCCATCAAGAAAAAGCGAAAAATCTAAATCGCCCTCAAAAGATTTTTCGGTGGATTTTTTTACTTCATCAATCTGATCTTGGTAAAGAGAATCTGTATCATGTAAAAGCCGTCCAATCAATGTTGACTTGCCATCGTCAACATTGCCGGCGGTTAAGAATTTTATTATTTGCTGTGTCATGTTTGGGTAAAATTTAAGTTAAAAATATCCTTCAAGTTTTTTCTTCTCCATCGAGCCTTTCTGATCTTTATCAATCAAACGACCTTGCCGCTCCGAGAATTTGCTGAGGCGCATTTCAGAAATAATGGCAGCAATATTGCTTGCCTTCGATTCAATTGCGCCAGTCAATGGATAGCATCCCAGCGTGCGAAAGCGCACTTCTTTCTCACTGGCTTTCTCATTTTTTTCTAAAGGAAATCTGGCATCATCAACCATGATTAAAGTTCCTTCGCGCTCAACCACAGGACGTGCTTTGGAAAAATAAAGCGGTACCACTTCAATGCCTACGGCTGCAATATATTCCCAAACATCCAGTTCGGTCCAGTTCGACAAAGGAAAGACGCGCATCGATTCACCTTTGTTAATTTTGCAGTTAAAAAGATTAAACATTTCTGGTCTTTGTTGTTTGGGATCCCAACCGTGAAATTCGCTGCGGAAAGAGAAAATTCTTTCTTTAGCGCGCGATTTTTCTTCATCGCGGCGAGCACCTCCCAGAGCAACGTCAAAGCCATATTGATCAAGAGCTTGACGCAAACCTTCGGTCTTCATTATGTCGGTGTAGCTTTTGCTGCTTTGACCAAAAGGCGTAATATTTTCTGCAATGCCGCGCTGATTGGTATGCACAATTAAATCGAGTCCAAATTTCTGAACTTGATAATCGCGAAACTTAATCATTTCTTTGAATTTCCAAGTCGTATCGATGTGAAGCAGCCGAATTGGCGGTTTGGCAGGATAAAATGCTTTTAATACCAGATGTAATAAAACCGAAGAATCCTTGCCGATTGAATAAAGAAAAACCGGATTCTTAAATTCGGCGACAGCTTCACGAATGATGTAAATCGACTCTTCTTCCAGAGTTTGTAAATATTTGCTAACCATTGATTTCTCCTTGAAATTGAGTTCTTAAAATAAAATCGCCAAAATGTTCATCTTGATTCCGTCCTTGAGAATAAAGGCCTAAGAACCAATCGAGTTCTTGCAGAATTTCCGCTTCACCCAAATCTTCTTTGTAAAGTCGATTCAATCTTTTTCCCAAACGGTCGCCGCCTAAAAATAAATTATATTTGCCCAGCGCTTTGCCGACTAAGCCAATTTCGGCTAAATAAGGGCGTCCGCAGCCATTTGGACATCCAGTCATGCGAATTGAAATAGCATCTTCTTGCAGATTATTTTTTGCTAAAATCGGTTCGATTTTTGTAATCAGAGTGGGCAAATATCTCTGTGCTTCTGCTAAAGCTAAAGGGCAGGTGTTAAGAGCCACACAAGCAATAGAATCAAGAAGGATTGGTGATTTGTAATCATTGTTAACATGATGATTTTCTAAGATTTCTGTGACTGCTTTTTTATTAGAATCAGCAACATCAGAAATGATGATATTTTGGTTATTGGTGCAGCGAAAATTTCCGAGATTCTTGGCGGCGATTTCAAATAAAGCAGCTTTGCTATTTCCTAAAACGCGACCATTTTCGATAAAAAGCGTGAAGTGATGATTGCCTAGATAATCCTGCTTCCAACCATAATCATCACCACGTTTGGTTAGTTTAAACTGGCGGGTTTTTTCTAATTTAAAGCCCAGGCGTTTCTCAAATTCATCAACAAACCAATCAATGCCATATTTGGCGATAGTATATTTGAAACGTGATTTGGTGCGTTCTTCACGATTGCCAAAATCACGTTGAATTGCTGCCACTTGATAAACTGCATCAAGAGTTTGTTCTGGTGTTACAAAACCAATAACATTGCCAAGACGTGGAAAAGTTTCGGCATTGCCGTGAGTTGCACCCAGGCCGCCGCCCACTGCAATATTAAAGCCCTGTAATTCACCATTTTCGATGATGGCGATTAAACCAATATCATGGGCATAGAGATCGACGTCATTATGCGGAGGAATGGCAATGACGATTTTAAATTTGCGGGGCAAATAAGTTTCGCCGTAAAGCGGCTCAGAATCTTTTTTGTTGAGAGGTTCCTCATCCAACCAAATCTCGTGATAGGCTGTGCTATTGGGTAAAAGATAATCACTAATTTTTTTGCTGAATTCGTAAGCCTGGTCAAAACCTTTATTCTGTGCGATTGCAACTGAAGACATGACATTGCGATTAACGTCACCGCAAGCCGCAATTGAATCAAGACCATATTCGTGAAAAGAAGCGATGGTTGGTTTCAAACGCGATTTAATAATACCGTGAAGTTGAACAGTTTGGCGTGTGGTAATTTTAATGGTACCGCTGGCATTGCTGTCGGCAATTTTTTGAATGCCCAGCCATTCTTTGGCAGAAATTTTTCCTCCCGCGATGCGCAAACGAATCATAAAAGAATAAAGCCTTTCTAGCTTTTTTTCAGCGCGTCTTTCACGAGCATCGCGATCATCTTGTTGATAAGATCCGTGAAATTTTATAATGATTTGATCATCGTCAGCCAATTGTCCTGTGATGTTACTCTTGATACTTTCCTGCAAAGTTCCTCGCAGAAAGTTGCTGTGCTGTTTTATTTTCTCAACTTTGCTCATTTTTTTCTCCAAACTTTTTGATGAGACTGTCGCAAATCAAACTTTTCGTCGAATTTTTCGCAATTCAAATTTTTTTGAAACGCACGTACATCTGGGTACGCTTACCTTTCAAAAAAATTTGAATCACAAAAACTTCTTAGAAAATTTTGATTTGCGACAGTCTCTTAATAGACGTCTTTCAAAAATCGTTCCTCTTTTATGAGGTGATCTAAATATTTTTTGGCATCAGGGCGACTAATTTTTCCTTGCTGTTCGATGACATCAGTTAAGCTATCTTCAACGTCGCGAGCCATATTTTCTTTGTCGCCACAGATGTAGAAATAAGCGCCATTTTCCAGCCAGCGATAAATTTCTTGGGCATTTTCACGGATACGATCCTGGACATAAATTTTGTGATCTTGGTCGCGAGAGAAGGCGACATCCATTTTGGAAAGTAGGCCAGATTCAAGATGCGCCTGCCATTCGGATTGGTAGAGAAAATCGCTTTGAAAATTTCTTTCGCCAAAAAACAACCAATTCTTGCCAGAGGCAAAACGATAATTTCTTTCAGCAAGAAAGGCGCGAAATGGTGCTATTCCAGTGCCTGGACCAACCATAATGATGTCTTTAGAATCGTCAGGAAGTTTGAATTGGCGATTGCGAGAAATATAAAAATTAATTTTCTGACCAATTTTTAAGCGTGATAAATTACCGGAAAATAGACCTTCAACTTCTCTTCCATCTGGGTCCAAATAACGCAGCAGAGCAACGGTGAGGTGAACTTCGTTACCATGTTCATTTCTTGAAGAGGCAATAGAATAAAGGCGTGGCGTAATTTTTCCGGCAACACCCAGCTCGTCATTTTCAAATAAAATTCCCACTGAATCACCTGGCTCATAATGAATTTCATCATCTGAGGCAATTTCAATGTGATAAGTTTCTTTGCTGGAGCCAATGTCGTTGAGATTAATATGGGCGACAATTTTGCCCGAAAAATGTTTTTGTCCGCTTTTAATTGGAGAGGCGGCAAGGCTGGCATTGCTGGTTTTGTCAGCTATAAAAGCAGCGCGAACTCGATCTAGAATTTGCACAAGCGAATTTTCAAAATCCAAATCCAGATCAATTCTTTCTCCCAATTTTTTGCCGCCCAATTTTTCTAAACGCGCATCAATATCTTTTCCTGATTGGCAAAAAAGTGGATAGCTGCTATCGCCTAAAGCAATCACGAAATAAGCCAGAGAATTGAGTGCCAAGTCGTTTTGAGTAATATGCTCAAAGAATTGTTTGCCAGCTTGTGGAATTTCTCCTTCGCCGTGAGTGCTCGCAATTACAATCAAATTTTGCTCTTTTTCAAAATCACTTAAACGATATTGATCAGCAGCTTTTAGTTTAGTGTTAACGCCTTCTGATTTTAATTTTTTGGCAATCTCATTGGCTAAAAATTTAGAATTTCCAGTTTCAGTTATGTAAAGAATCGTTAAGCTCTGTACCAGTTTGGCGCTTTTATTATCAACGTTTCTATCGCTTAAGAGGCCAGATAAATAGCCGCTAGACCATGCTATTTCTTCTTTGGAAAAATTAGCGATTATTTGATCTAAAATTTGTTTTTTTTCGTTATCTAACATTTTTAACATTTTTAATTTCGTTTCTGAAGTTGGTCACAAGCCACTTCCAGTACCAGATTATGAGCGGTGTAATCCACACTCCTTTTTTCCATCAGCTTCCCACCACCATCGGCCAGCCCGAATATTGTCTTGGGGATTGATAGCTCTGGTACAAGGCGCACAGCCAATTGAGCGATAGCCAGATTTATAAAGTTGATTAAAGGGAATGCTCTTTTGATGAATCTCGTGCCACAAATCATCCTCGCTAACTTCCAACAACGGATAAAATTTAATCAGATTCAGTTCGGTATCTTTTTCGAAAAATTGTTTGTCAGATCGCGCTGCTGATTGTTCTTTGCGCAATCCGCTAATCCACAGATTTTTTCCTTGCAGAGCTTGTTGCAGAGGCTTGATTTTTCTGATTTCGCAGCAGTTAAGACGTAATTCTTTACTTTCATAAAAAGCATTAATTCCTTGCTGATTTACAAACTGCGAAATCTCTTCGGCATTGGGATAATAAGCGCCAATTTTGATGCCATATTTGCTCAAAGTGCTTTGCCAAACATTGTAAGTTTCATTAGGCAAACGTCCGGTATCGATGGTGAAAATTTCGATCGGCAAGTTTCTGCTAGCGATGAAGTCGGTGATTACTTGATCTTCGATGCTGAAGCTGCTGGAGAAGGTTGCGCCCAGAAAATTTTGAGAAATAAATTCTAACTTCTCTTGCCAAGTTTGGTTTTTAGTGGCTTGCAATAATTGATTAATTTGCATTTCTGACCTCAAGTTTATTGAAATAAATTCCATCCAAATTTTCTTCCAACCAGCGATATTGTTGGTGTTGATTGACAACATCTCCGATGATTGCGATTGATGGAGAAGTGAATTTCTTGCTGCCAAAATCTTTGGTAAAATTTTCTAAACTGGTGACCGAAGTTTTCTGAAATGGCGTAGTGGCTTGCTCGATAATGGCCAGTGGCGTCTTGGGATCTTTTTCGTAAGCGATTAAATGTTGTGAAACTTCGCCCAAATTATGTGACGACATGTAGAGAACCAAAGTGTCATTGCTTTTGGCGAGTTCTTGCCAATAGCTCAAATCAACCAAATCATTTTTGTAGATGGTTAGAAATCTGACTGATTTATTAGAGTTGCGTGAAGTGAGCGGAATGCCAGCATAGGCTGCAGCACCTGATGCGGCAGTGATTCCAGGAACAATTTGGTAGGGAATTTTTAGATCAATAATCGCGTCAATCTCTTCGCTTAAATGAGCAAAAATACTGGTGTCACCACCTTTTAATCGTGCGACAATATTTCCTTCTAAAACTAGTTTTCTAATCAGCTGGTTAATCTCTGTTTGAGAATAGCGGTGAAGATCACGGGTTTTGCCAACATTAATTTTGATAGCGTCTTTTCTGGCGTGAGAAAGGATCTGTGGTGAAACTAAACGATCGTAAAGAACAACATCAGCGCGTGAAAGTAAGTTGATTCCTTTAACGGTGATTAGTTCGGGATCTCCGGGACCGGCGCCAATAAAATAAACCGCTGCTTCTTTTCTATTGGTGAATTTTTCTAATTTTTCTGTGAGTAAATATTGTGCTTTTTTTAAATTTCCTTGCAGAACTTCATTAGCGATTGTGCCTTGGATAACATCTTGCCAAAACAGGCGACGCGCTTGCAGATTATTTAATTTTTCTTTTACGAGTAATTTATTCTGCGCCAAGAAATCGCTCAAGAAAGACAGATTTTCGGGTAATAAATTTTGTAATTTTTGTTTTAGTAATCGCGCTAAGACTGGTGAAACTCCAGAAGTTGCCACCGATAAAATTACCTCTCCGCGTTTAACGCTAGCGCCAAAAATGAAGCGCGAATTATTTGGATCATCAACAACGTTAATCAATTTATTCTGTGCTTTAGCATCAAAAGCAATTTGACGATTAAGCTCAGAATCATTGGTTGCAGCGATGATTATATCTGCTTCTTGCAGATATTTTTGATCGTAAGAAGTTTGAATAAATTTTATTTTATGATCCGAAATCAGATCTTTAGTTTGCGGAGCAACCTCTTTGGAAATAACAGAAATATTGCTGCTAAATTCCAAAATAGTTTCCAACTTTGCCAAGGCCACTTTACCAGCGCCGATGACCAGAAACTTTGCTCCACTAATATTTAAAAATAGTGGGAAATACATGAATTTTTAAAATCGTATTTTTTTACGATTCACCTGAAAATAGAAAATTGAGAGACCAACAGAAGGGGTGTAACGAGGGGCTAGTTACAACAACAGCAGCAGATAGAAGAAGGAGATGCGGGAAGGGAGATAAAAGCGCGCGCAACAAGAACAACAGCCTTTTGAGGGGATGTTATAATTCTGCGAGTTGGAAGTGAATTTGCTCTAATCACTGGTAATAATTTTTATAAATTTTTTTTGACAAGGGCGGCGAAACTAAAAACCGACTTTATAAGTGTCAAGAAATAGTTTCTTAAATCCTCCGTCACGCGGGGCGTGAAACCTCCTTTGAAAAAGGAGGTGGCGCAAAGCGCCGGAGGATTTAGGTAAGTTACAGGAAATTTTTTGTTTTCCATAATTAGCCAATTTTGTGAGATGTTAGAGATTGTTATCTAATCTATTCACCATGTCAGTTTGGTTAATTTTTACACTTTTTTTTGCAAAATTTCTTGGAGTATGTCGAATAATTTTTACTAATTATCAACTCATCCAACAGAGCAATACAAATGAGATCATATAAAAAACCTATACCATTAATTTCAATCAAGGGCATCAAGGATTACATTAATACTAATCCTGATTTTCAAAGGCCGGCTGTTTGGAGTAAGGCTCAGAAACAAATGTTGATTGACACTATTTTACGGAATTATGATGTGCCAAAGCTTTATTGGCGTGTGATTGACCCCAAGCCAAAATATGATGTGGTTGATGGGCAGCAGAGATTAAGAGCCATATGGGAGTTTTTTGATGATGGTTTTAAATTACCCAAAGATGCTGATTCGATTGGAAATACTGAAATAAAAAATTGCTGTTACAGCGAGCTGCCTTTGGATCTGAGATTGGCTTTTGACAGTTATGCATTTGATATCGTTATTTTGGAAAATACTGATGAAGACGAAGTTCGAGAAATGTTCTTAAGATTGCAAAATGGCACTTCCCTCAAAGCTCAGGAAAAGCGCAATGCCTTTCCTGGAACAATGCGCGATGTTGTGAAGGAAATTTCCAAACATCAGTTTTTTACAAAAGTTGGATTCACTAATTCAAGATATACCTATGATTTGGTAGCGGCTCAGTTGCTGTGTATGGAGCTTGCCGGCCGGCCGGTAAATATCAAAAACTCTGATTTGAATAAGATGTATGGAAGTAACAAAGATTTTAATCCGACTTGTGCAGAAGCAAAATCTGTTATCAGAATCTTGAATTTCTTGAATAATATATTCCCCGACAAAACCCCAGAGCTTGAAAGGCATAGTGTTATATCACTATATTGCGTGGTTTCTGAGCTATTTAGGCAATATGTGGTCGAAGAAATAAAGCCAGAGATGCATGATTGGTTTATAAAATTTGAAGAAAGTAGAAGAGCAAATACAGAAAAATCTGAAGATGAAATCGACTCAGAATGGGTAGGTTATAAAGAAAAAATCAGCCATAGTACAGATGCTGAGGATTCAATTAAATCGCGTATGGAGTTCATGTTGCGACATCTTTTGGAACAATATCCCAATCTGTCTTTAAAAGATAATTCGCGAAATTTTACCCAGAGCCAAAGACTTGCTGTATTCAGACGCGACAAAGGACATTGTCAGGTAAAAATCAAATGTGGTGGAGATAAATTATTGTGGGATGGCTGGCACTGCGACCATATAATTCCATGGTCTAAAGGTGGTAAAACTATCGTATCAAACGCGCAAGCTGCCTGCCAGGAATGCAATCTTTCTAAAGGCAAGGAATCTTTAGATGGTTAATCTTTAAGATAGCTTTAGTTTTAATGCTAAAATTTTTTGCTCATGAAACTCGGCATAGTTTTTCTAATAGGGGGAGATCAAGAAAGCCTTTTGCCTCTGATTTTGAATATAAAAATCGTCTTACACACCTAAAGTTTCTATTTTGATTTTGCCGTTATTAATGGTGGCAAAAGATCCTACCGGCATTTCTTCCCAATATTTCATTTCCTTATCAAGCGGCTCGGAGACAACAACAAAACTTCCTTCAGGAATGGCAATACCGTTTTTATCAATATCTTTCATGCAATCTTTATGAGTGGAAAAATACTGACTATGCACAAGATCGCCGGTGGCAAAGCGCATAGTATAAACCGATTTGCCATCACTTAAAGCGCATGACATTACTAAGTTAAACGAGACTTTATTTTTCTCACAAACTTCACGCGTTTTATTTATCAGCTTTTCCATTGCCGCTTTTGGATTATTTTCCAGTCTGTAAGTCAAAGCTAAAAGAAATAAAACTTCGCTATCCGTGGTGCCTTGAAGGCAATTAAAAAATTCTGGCGCTATCTCAAATTGCAGATCCCTTTTTACTATCGCGAAATGGCTGAGATAACCATTATGTTGAAACAGCCAGTTTTTATATTTGAAAGGATGGGCGTTGTTGCGCTCAACTGCCCCCGAAGATGCGGCGCGCACGTGAGACATAAAAATACGTGATTTAACATGGGCGCAAATTTCATTAATATTTTCATTAGCCCAGGCCGGTTCTGCAGTTTTGAACAAAGCCGGCTCATCTCTGTAGGCATACCATCCAAGGCCAAAGCCATCACCGTTCACGGCCAGAATGCTGCCATCTGCCTTAAATGAAAAACGAGAATTCATACTTTGTGCTACCAGAGAATGATCGGGCTTGGTAACTAGCGTATCGATGTAAATTGGTTCTCCGATATAGGCGATCCATCTGCACATATTTATGTCTCCTTTTAAAATTCTTTAAGCATCACGAGGTACATCACGCATTGCTGCTGGGATGCGTAATGCCAAAACAAACTTTGTTTAAGTCTCATAAAAAACTGAGAGCCTATAAAAAATCTCGCTAACTTTCCGTCTGACAGGATTTTTTATGTGGTTCTCTTTTAGAAGTGGAAAATTATCTATCTCCGCCGCTTCCGCCTTTAAATTTTGCGACATTCATTTTTTTACCCTTAACCCCATATTTGTCCGCAACGACTCCGCCACTTTTACCACCTCTTGTGTTGTGAGGATCTTGAACAAAAGGAGAGAGTTTTTTAATCGTTTTAAACTCTTTAGTTTCAGTGTTATTCGGTAAATCTTTTGTCATAGTATTTTTTTATTAAATAATAATTGAGGTCATTAAGACTGATAAATATCAATCAGCAACCTATCTTAGGTTATTGAATTTAATTGTTATTCTCTGTCACCAAGTTTCAAAAACTGATTATGAGACTGTCGCAAATCATATTTTTTACCTAAACAATTTCACATAGCCTTCAAACACAAAATTACGATTGCGTTTTTGACCTGTTATTTCTTTCAAGATTCCCAAACGAACAAAATCATCAATCAAACGCAAAGCAGTTGAGATATTAATTTTAAAAAGCTTCACCACATCAGAGCTATCAACCATCGGGTTTGAATAAAGATGCTGTAAAAACTCTCGCGCCATTTCTTGTTTTTTGCCAAGTTTAGCGATTTTTGCTTCCGCGTCACTTCGTAATTTTATGATATTTTTGAAAGTCTGAATCGAGTTTTCCGAAGTTGCGCGCACGCCTTCCAAAAAGAATTTCAACCACTGAACCAAATCATTGTGAGTTCGAACGCGCGTCAAATTGTCGTAATAAAGCGAGCGGTGTTTTTCGAAAAAATCTGATAAATAAAGCGTTGGTTTTGTCAGCAAATCATTGCTCACCAAATAAAGCGTAATCAACAAGCGCCCAATTCTGCCATTGCCATCAAGAAATGGATGAATGGTTTCAAATTGATAATGGGCGATGCCAATTTTGATTAGCTGCGGAATTGCTAAATTTTCGTTGTGCAGAAATTTTTCTAAGTCGGACATTAAGTCGCCAACAGAGGTTTCGTGTGGCGGAATAAAAACAGCATCACGCAAACTCGCGCCACCAATCCAGTTCTGACTTTTACGAAATTCGCCGGGAGTTTTGCGATTTCCGCGAACGCCTTGCGTCAAGCTTTTGTGCGCTTGTTTTAGCAAACGATTGCTCAGCGAAAGTTTATCCAAAGACTTAATCGATTGATTCATCGCTTCGACATAATTGTGCACTTCAAGCCAATCATCCTTTTTTTCTGCTTCGATATATTCTTCCTTTTGCACCGCATCATCAATGTTGGTCTGTGTTCCTTCAATTCTGCTGCTCTTCGTTCCTTCCTTCAAAATGTGCATCTTGATGAAGAAATCGACATCAGGAATTAGCTGCGAAAAAGCATTAAGTTCACCAAGTTTAATATCCGCCTGACTCAAGAGAAGCTGCAGTTCGGCGTTATCAATCAACCATTCAGTATTTATTAAATTTGGTTCAAAACTTTTATACTGAAAACGCTGAACCAACTTGCCTGATTTAAAATTAGTAATGCTCATAATTTGTTCAAAAATTGATTTTAGGCAATTATGAATATCTTTGCTTGCATTTCAAGTGGTTTTATACAATTATTATGATTTATAAAATTAACACGAGGTGTAAATGAGTGAAAAGCCAATAATTGAAAAAACTGTTATTATTCTAGGTGCTGGAGCAAGTAGCGATTACGGATTTCCGGTTGGGAATACGCTTATCGAAAATATTTTAGAGACTAAAAATTTTGGATTATGCACTTTTAAGCCTGGCGTCGCTTCAAGGAGCTATACGGATAAAATTTTTGAGTTTAAAGATTTGGAACACCTTCTAGATGAGATGTCGGAAGATGGTGAGAGGAAGAGCATAATTGAAGAAGGAACTGAAAGTCGTGCCTGTATAGAAATAAGTCGTTTTGAACTTTTTAAGAATTTCTGTAGTGGCTTAAAGCTTTATAGAAAATCTCAAATCGATTATTTTTTAAGAACATTTTCCAAGTACGAAAAGTTAGGAAAGATCATGATTGCGTGTGAGATTTTAAGACAAGAAGTTGTAGCAAAAAATAAAATTAAAGAAGACAGCTTCAGAAAAGGGGAGCCTAACAGAAAGGATCAGCAGGACTGGATAGGAAGCTTTTTTGCTAACTTGATTGAAAAAGCAAAAAAACCAGAGGATCTAAAAGCAATTTCTGATAATCTAACAATTATCACATTTAATTACGACCTTCTTTTTGAACATTACTTAGATGAGTTCTGCAAAGGAGATGATGAATGGGGTAAGGCGTTAGAAAATTTTAAAAAGAATCTAAAGATTATCCATATTTACGGAAAGCTTGGAAGGTTTGAGTGGGAAAGTGAAGAAAATTTAAAAAATATTTATGGTGAAGAGGTTTTAAAAACTTTTACTCTTAGAGGAAATGATGAACAATTCGGATTTTTAAATGAAAGATATGATTATAAAAAAATAGGCAGTTTATCAGAAGGTATAAAAGTTATTGGCGGCGATAAGAATAAGGTAGATTTGCCTCATATAAACCAAGCCCGAAGCGCAATTTATCATCCACAGTGTAAGAAAATATTTTTCTTCGGTTTTGGCTTTAACAAAAACAACCTAGTTGATTGCCTTCAGGCCAATAGGGATAAATTTAAGGGCAAGAATGTTTATTGTACGATCTATGACGAGAATGATGAAGAAAGAATCAAAATTTCCGTAGATGAACACATCAAAAATCTTAGGCATTTATCAGGTCTTGAAAGCAGCGATAATATAAATGCACTTTTCAATTATGGGAAGTTTCAAACTGCTAAACAAATAGCATCTTTGTTGTTGTATATCTGATAGTTCGAAACTTTAAACCTCCTAGCGGGGATACCTTTCTCGAACTTGGTCTCCTTCTTTTAAAGTAAAAATTTAATGGCAGTTTGTTAACATTATAGTTGCCAACATTTTTAAGAAAAAAATCCAAAGAAAAAAGATAAGCTTTTGGTTGCGTTTTTAAGAATTGAAAGAGAAATAATGGAAGAAAAAATAATAGTTTTATGAAGCCATCTGCAAATCCAACATTACCAGAAACAAGTCGCGGATGTATTGTTGTTTTGCGTGGTGCAACCGCAAGTGGCAAAACTACTATCTGCAAAAAAGTGCTTCAACAAAATGCAGAGTTAGATGAATCAGAGCAGCTGAACTGGCTTGTGGATGGTGCGGATCTAGCTTTTCAAAGAGGTGAAGACGTTGAATCTTCTATAAATAATGCCGTAGCTCATGCAAAAAATGGTAATCCAGCTATTTTAGATTTAGGACCAACACCGATTGATTTCGATGTAGTGTTAAGAAGAGCTATAATTCGTGAAGGTGCCGATAAAATTCCGATTTTTAAATCAATTGTTTATACACCAATCATTGATATTGCTCATCGTACTCATTTGCGAAATGAAGCTGCAGTAATAAACGATGATTTGCAAGATTCTCGACCTAATGCAGCTGCCTATGTTTTTAACATGACATATCTTTTTACTTATTCGCCTGAATTTGGTATTACTTCAATTAGTTTGCAGCAGATAAAAGACGCATTCCAAATTTTCTCGCCGGAAGATCCTAAAGATAAAATTGACGCAATGGCAAAATCAATGTTTGAAAGATTTGGATTACCGCCAGGTCGCCCTGATCAAGAAACTATGCCAATTCGTGTCGATAGAAGAAACGCAGAATATGATAGAATATTTTTTCCAGATTCTCTTGAAGAATCTGACAAAATAGCGCGAGGCATTCGTCAAACTGTCTTACAAATGACAAACAAAAAAATTGTAACTATCGCTGAAGGTAAAGCTAATTATCTTAGTTGAACTAATCTCCAAATCTCTGCTGCCATTTATCTTCAAGAAAGTCTACAGAACCAGCATTTCAAAGCATTTTTCTTCAAAAAGAAGATCAAAAAATTCTCCACTTCGTGATTTTTTAAGTACCAATTTCGACTTTAAGCCGCTTGATTAAAATCTCTAAAGCCAAGTGGTAGAAACATCTGAGAAATATTGATTATATTGGTTAGAAGGCGATGTATAAGGAGGTAACGGAGAAAGTTCGAACCTCTAGCCCTATAAATGAAAAACCGTCTGGAACCTTGCGGATCTAAACATAAGAGGTGTCAAATCCCGTAAACATAAGAGGTGTCAAATCCCGACACCCGACACTCAGATGTTTCTAAAAAAATTTCTTGGCAAAAATTCTACCATTTCCTGACTTCAGAAATTTCTCAAATTTTTGTGCTTGGTCTAGATTTTTAAAAGCGGAGTAAGTTCTGATTTCCCATGGGGTGAATTTGTTGGTGTGGATGGATTTGCCGTTTTTATGTTCTTGGAGTCGGCGTTTTAGATTTGATGTGGAGCCGGTGTAGAAGTGGGAAGGATTGCTGAGGCTTTGTAGAATGTAGGTGTAGTGCATTTCTGGAGGTGAGCAGAAAATTAATAAGAGTTTGTTTGGAGTTTTTGTAGTAGGAATTTGTTGGACTAGTCCGCTTACGTCCTTCGGACTACAGCGCGATCATCCGCTTTCGTTACACTACATCTCGCTTGCTTCGCAATCGCGCTGTAGCGTAGCGAAAGCGGATGGCTCCCCGGGAAGGATTCGAACCTCCGACCAAGTGATTAACAGTCACTTGCTCTACCACTGAGCTACCGAGGAATATTCAAATGCGACTGGCGATTTGAGTTTGATGTCTTGATTGGCGAGGGTTGCTGCCATAAGACTTGCGGTGTTTAATCCGCGAGGGCGGGCATGCTATTTTTGAGTTTGGAAAAAAGCAACTGGGTTTTTTAGGTTTGGCGTAATTAAAAAAACCACCATTTTTTTAATTACGCCTCAAGTTTTTTTGTGGTGTGGTGAATATTATCTGCCGCCGAAAATTCCGGATAAGAATGCTCCAAATCCAGATGGTTTTTTGTTGCGGTTGTTATTGTTGCGACCGTCAAATTTTTTGCGGTTGCGATTTCTTTTTTTATTGTTTTTGCGATCAGGGTTGCGGCCTTTGCGTTCAGAATTATCGTCGCCAAGATCTTCAGAATTATCAGATGAATAATCGTCGAGATAACTTTTTTCTAAGCCAAGTTGGTTAACTTTACCAGTCACAACTTCCATATCGATCTCGCGTTTTTCCTCTTCAGACAGGCTTTTGCGCTTTTTAATCGTAAAGCCTTGATTGCCGACATCATCGCTTTGATGCATGAAAATATGGATATTGTAATTATTTTCAGTGGAGATGATGTCATTTTTCTTGAAGTTCATCATGTAAGCTATGACTTCTGGAGTGGTGTAGATGTAAACCACGCCAACCTGATTGTCGGTACAGGCATAACGAATAGCGCGTAAAATGCTGACAGCTAAGATTTCGACTGATCGCACATATCCGGTGCCGTTACAATGTTTGCAAGGCTCGGTGATGGTTTCGAAGAATGAAGCTCCCAGTCTTTGGCGTGACATTTCCAGCAAACCAAAAACACTGATACGACCCAGTTGAATGCGGGCGCGATCGTATTGTAATTCATCACGCAACGCTCTTTCAATATTGCGGCGATGTTTTTGGTCATACATGTCAATAAAATCGATGACCACCAAGCCGGCTAAGTCGCGCAGGCGCAATTGGCGAGCGATTTCTCGCACTGCTTCTAAATTGGTAGTGAAGGCGGTTTCTTCAACACCGCTTTCTTTAGTGGCACGGCCAGAGTTTACGTCAATTGCAACCAGAGCTTCAGTGTGATCAATTACGATTGAACCACCAGAAGGTAGAGAAATTTGCTTTTCGTAAAGTGCTGAAATTTGTTGTTCAACGCGATATTTATTGAAGATAGGCAGTCTTTCGTCGTGAAATTTAACATTGTTGGCGCTGCCAGGCATGGTAAGGCGGATGAAGTTGGTAACTTCTTCAAAAGCTTTTTTGCCTTCAACTGCAACTTCGGTAACTTGTTCATTATAAACGTCGCGCAGACATCTTTTAATGACATCATCTTCGGCGTGAATGAATGCTGGTGCTCGTGAAGAGTTGGAAGCTTCTTTAACGCTGTCCCACAATCTGGAAAGATAGTCGTAATCTCTTTTGATGTCTTCTGGTTTTTTACCAACGCCGGCGGTACGGATAATAACTGATCTGTCGCCTGGAACATTGAGTTCACCCAAAATCGATTTTAGCAATTTGCGATCGCGGAAATTATCGACTTTTTTGGACACGCCACCTTTGTTGGGAGTGTTGGACATCAATACGCAATATTTTCCGGCCAAGGAAATATAAGTGGTCATGGAAGCGCCCTTATTGCCGCGTTCTTCTTTAGAGACCTGAATCAACATCAATTGACCAGGTTTAATGACGTCCTGGATGTTATATTTGCGATAAACATTGTGAATGTTGCCGGAATAATTACCGCCGGTTTCATCTTCAACCGAATAAGAGCCAACAGTGTAAGATTCGCTGTCATCGTTAGAATCGTCGCGATCATTAGAGCGGCTGCGTTCGCCACCTTTGTCATCACGGCGATTGTCGCGGCGATCACTTTGGGCGTAACTTTCTTCATCTTCAGTGCGCGGCTGGCTTTCTTTGGTTAAGTCTTGAAGTTTCTGCTTCTCGGCTTCGGAAAGTTGAAAATAATCTGGGTGAATATCGGCAAATGGTAGAAAACCATGACGATTACCGTCATAATCAACGAAAGCAGCTTGTAGTGATGGTTCAACTCTGGTGACTTTGGCAAGGTAAATATTGCCTTTGATTTGTTTGATTGCGATCGCTTCGCGGTCGAAATCTTGTAAAATGCCGTCTTCTAAAACGGCGACTCGCGTTTCTTCACGATGCGCGGAGTCAATAATAATTGTTTTGTTTTTCATTTGGTTCCCAAAATTAATTAAGGGAACAATTACTTTTTGTTTCTAAGAATCAGACAGTTGCCTTTAGAGGTTGTGTAGTTCGTAAAATTTTATTACAAAGAAGGCGACCGCTTAAAAACCTGTTCGAAATCTGTGCCGGAGACGGCCGTAAATGCTGAAACTGCACAGCGAGATTTTGAATGGGTTCTAAGAAAGGCCGTCGAAAAAAGAAATAATTGTTCCAACAACTTGATATTTTTTAAGGAAAAAAGACGGGCGCTATATTTAAAAATCCCGATCAAAAACCACGGCGAACTTTATGCAGACCAACTTAATTATGCTAGTTTTTATTTGGAGGTTGCAACATTAGCCTTGATCCAGGACAGATAAGGCTTAAGGCCTTTCTCAATCAGGCTCATTGTGATTTGTGGAGTGTTGTAGCAATGATTGGCTAAAATTGCCTTTTCGATTTGGCGATAGAGTGTTTTTTGGCTTTTTATGGTGAGTAAAATTTCTTGATCGTGGCAAATTTTATCCTGCCACAAATAGCAACTTTCAATTTTTGAAAATTGCACACAAGCAGCCAGTTTTTTTTCTAAAAGAAGCGTTGATAAATTTTGCCCTAGCTTTTTGCCTTTGGCAGAATTTGGATAAGTGGTGGTGATAGTTACAAATTCGTTTTTCATAAATATGGTTCGCTTATTTGCCCATCGTGGATTCACTGCAGAATTGCATCCACAGAATTCAGTTGCAAGCTTGAAAGAAGCGGTAAATAACAGTTTTGATGCGGTGGAATTTGATTTGTGGTTTATGGCGCATCGGTTGGTTTTAAAACATGACCGGCCTTTGGATGATGAAGTGCAAACTTTGCCCACTTTGCGTGAAAAGCTGATTTGTAAAAATTACTTAACCTACTGGTTTGATTTCAAAAATCTTGATGAAGAAAATAGCGTTAGAGCCTTGATGCTGGCGAAACGAGAAGTTGAACATATGGAAGTTGATCCGGACCAAATTTACTTCGCCCCTTTTATTACCAACACTATTTTGGCAGAAAAAATTTTCATGCGTATCCGTGATATATTCGGTCAAAAATCCAAGATTATGGCTGTTTGTAAAGAGTTGAAAAATGACGAGGCAACAATAAATTTGCGGCGTTTTCTGGATAGAAATAACATCAAATATTTGTCTATTTTACACAGTTTGATTAACCAAAATTCACTGGCAATTTTAGCTGGCGTGGAAATTTTTGCCTGGACGGTAAATGACATGCAGCGCCTGAAAGAGCTTGAGGCTCTCGGAGTTACAAATTTTGCCACTGATAAAATTACACCACAAATTTATGAATCATTTAGGTCACCGCAAACGCGTTAAACAAAAATTTCTCGCCTCACTTGGTAAAGAGCTGCATGATTATGAACTGCTCGAGATTCTGTTATTTTCAGCTTTTCCTCGTATTGATACCAAAGCTTTAGCAAAAAATCTGCTTGCCCAATTCGGCGATATTTCCGCTGTTATAAATGCTGACATTGATCAGCTGCGCGATGTTAGTGGTATTGGCGATAGCGCGATTGTACCCATTAAAATTATCGCTGAAATTATTAACCGGACATTAAAAAAATCAGCTTGTCAAAAAACGGTTCTGAATAATTGGTCAGCGCTTTTAGATTATGCACAAGCGACAATGAAAAACTTAAATTACGAAGTTTTTCGGGTGTTATTTCTGGATAAAAAACATCAATTAATTGCCGATGAATTAGTTGCTTTAGGAGAAAATGATCAAGTGGCGGTCAATTCAAAATCAATAGCTAAGAAAGCTTTATTGCTGCAAGCGGCGGCAATAATTTTGCTGCATAATCATCCCAGTGGCGACCTACGAGCTTCAGCTTATGATATTAAAACCACCAACAAAATTGTGGCGGCATTGCATCATCTTGAAATTAAAGTGTTTGATCATCTGATAATTTCAGCTGCCGGTTATTTTAGTTTTAAAGAGAATGGTTTGATCAACTGACGGTTTTAAAACGAATCTTCTGGTTGTTGCTTTTCCTCTGTTTTGTCATTGTCATTAGAGGCATCCTTGAGTGAATTTATACGGTAAATCATGCGATATTTACCGTTATTTTGTTCTTCAAAAATTTCGAAATATTCGCGGAATTTATCTTCAACTTTGAAAATAATTTTTGGATTTTTGTCATTTTTATCAACTTGGTAAAGATCCCATAAACTATATTTTTTGTGGCCATTTTCAAAGGCCAAATCGATCGGAATCTCGCTGTCAAAAATAACTTCAATAACGCTCAAATTCCAACTGTTGCCGTGTTTTTGAGCAATTGCAGTGAGAGAAGTGACATTGCTAAATTTGGGGCCTAGCTCAATATCCTTGCTGTCGCGCAGTAAATATAAACTGAACAATACGGTTTGTGGATGTTTCTTTACCTTCCAGAAATAAACCGTGGAAAGACTGTCGATGGTGTTTTGATCGACATTGTGGTTGAGCAAAAATTTCTCAATTTTTTGAATTAGCAGCGGAAATTTTTTGAAATCATCTTTCCAAAAAACCGGATAATTGCGTGAATCAGCTGCGATCAAACGAATATCGTCGCTGTGACGAAACTCAAAACTGCGTTGCCATTTTGTGATGTAATTGCGGTCGATGATTTTGTGGTCAGCGAAGTTTTTTAGGCGATTATCCAAAATAATGCCGACATTTTTTAGATCAGAATCATTGACATAATTTTGGCGTAGGAATTTTCGCAGAGCATCTTCAGATTTGATGGAAGATTTTTTTTCTGCCAATTTTTTTAAAATTTTGTCTTCCCTAAGTGAGGCGCTGGCAAATTGCAGTGAATCAGAATTTGATTGAACGGCAATAGTGACCAATTTTTTGTCATTACGAATTTTTTCCGGAGCATATTTCAGCAGCATGCCATTATCTTTAAAGGCGTTTTCAGCAAATTCCGGGAAGCCTCTCAGGCGTTCGGAAGCGAAGATGTAATTCTTAGCGTCAATTTTGATCATATTGCGCATAAAAATTTTGTTGTTGAGCAACTTGGCATCAGCATATTGCAAAGCATCACGATTTAAGTAGGTGGCTTCTTCCATAAAATCAGCGTCAGAGCGCAAAGAAGGGGCGGCAAATTGTAAAACCTGGGGATTAATTTCCAGCATGCGGCGCACAAAACTCTCATCTTCTTTTAAAATATCGGCAGCATATTGAAACTCGACTGGGTTGATAATCGCTGCTCGCATCATCAATTTGCGATTAAGCTTCAGGCAGTTGGGCAGAGTTTTAATCACGTAGTTTTTCTGTTTTTTTACTTCGGTCAGAAGTTCCTTAATGCCATTTTCATCAATATTACAATCGAGCTGTGAAAAATCATATTCGAGCTCTTGGGGATTTTGTTGCATTAGCGGCGTTGTTGGCATTAGAGCCGGCATAAATCCTGCTGGGCGTGCTCCTGGTGGTGGCATAGGAGAAGCGTTTTGATAAGGATTGGGATAGGGTAATTCATTTGGAGCTGAGGCAGCAATTTGAGACGGGCTGGACTGCATCATGGCGCTTGGGTTTGCTGCCGGAGGAAAGTTGGGTTGATTTGGCTCAGACGCGGCCTCGCTTGCAGCCGGGTAAGGAGGAAAGGCTGGAAAAGGTGAAGCTGCATTGGCCGCCGGATTTGGCGTGTCTTGCGAAGTGATGGCCGCTGGTGCTGGAGGGCGTCCGGGCATTGCTGATGGCGAATCGCTCATCAATGACTGGTAAAATGATTCATCAGGTGGAGGCGGGGCATTACTGGCGCAGCCACTCAGCACAGAAAAAAATCCGCAGAAAAGAAATGCTGTGATTTTTGTGCTGAATTTTTTCTTCAAATTTTAGTTACCCTTTCATTGTTGCGACAGCGCTGGTGTCAATTGAACGGCTCTTTTGGAAGTAAAGCACTAAGATAGCAAGACCAATTGCGGCTTCGGCACCAGCAACAGTCAAAACAAAAATAGCATAAATTTGTCCCACCAGGTTATCGAGTGCGGCAGAGAAGGTTACAAAATTGATGTTCACGGCCAAAAGCATCAGCTCAATTGACATCAAAATTGAAATTATATTTTTGCGGTTGATAAAAATTCCGCTGATGCCGATGCAAAATAAAATTGCTGACAAGGTTACAAAATGCTCTACTGGTATGTTGTTAACTAGATTCATAAATCGATTCCCATTCCTGATTTTACTTTAACAATTTCAAGTGAATTGTCTTTAGTCCGTGACACTTGATCACAAATTTTTTGCTTTCTGATAAAGCGTAATTCTTCTTTGGAAGTGAGCAAAATAGCTCCGATCATGGCAACAAAAAGCACGGCGCCGCTCAGTTGGAAAGGCAAAATGAAGTTAGTGTAAAGCACATTGCCGATAGCGTTGATATTGTGCTGATCTTTCGGGATCGGATAAAGCGATTCAATTTCATAAGTTCGAATTGAAGAGGCTTTGAGAGTAAGCAAAATTTCGCTTAACAAAATGATTGATACCAAGATTAGCAAAGGGATATGGCGATTAATTCCCTGGGTGATTTTTTTGACATCAATATTGAGCATCATTACCACGAACAAAAAGAGTACGGCAATCGCACCCACATAAACCACAACCAACAGCATGGCCAGAAACTCGGCGTTGAGCAATACAAAAAGTCCGGCGGCATTTAAAAAGGCCAAAACCAAAAACATTACTGAGTGCACCATATTTCTAGCGCTCACAACCATTAATGCCGAAGCGATTAGCACAAAGGAAAAAAGATAGAAGAGATCGAGAGTAAAATTCATTTCCAAAAAAATAATTTCCAAAAAACAATTTGTTGCAAATCGGCGAATTTACTTCGTCGGCAGCAACTTAAAATTAAACTTAAAACTAGTTACCTGTGCTTAGCATCAGCCTCAATGGACTGGCGCAGCATATATTCGTAACGTTCTCCATTAGCCAGAAGTTTGTCTTTATCGTAGTAAAGTTCTTCTCTGGTCTCAGTGGAAAATTCAAAATTCGGTGACTCAACAATAGCGTCAACTGGGCAAGCTTCTTGGCACAGGCCGCAATAGATGCATTTTAGCATGTCGATGTCATATTTAGTGGTGCGGCGCGAGCCGTCTTCGCGTTCTTCCGCTTCAATAGTAATTGCTTGTGCCGGACAAACCGCTTCACAAAGTTTACAGGCGATACATCTTTCTTCGCCGTTGGGGTAGCGACGCAAAGCATGTTCGCCACGGAAGCGCGGGCTGATTGGTCCTTTTTCAAAAGGATAATTTATGGTGACTTTTGGTTTAAAAAAATATTTCAAGGTCATGAAGTGACCGTAGAGAATTTCTTTAAGTAAAAAGGCTTTAGCGATTTTTAAAAATTTCATTTTTAACTATTTAAATACGATGAAAGCGGCAGTGCCAACAACCCAGATCAATGACAAAGGTAAGAAAACTTTCCAACCCAAACGCATTAATTGGTCGTAACGATAGCGCGGTAAAGTGGCACGCACCCAGATAAAGCAGAATAACAGGATGAAGATTTTAAGGCACAGCCAAATTGGCCCAGGAATAAAGTTTAAAAATTCAAAAGGAGGCAGCCAGCCACCAAGGAAAAGGATGGAAGCGAAGGCGGAAATCAAAATCATATTGGCATATTCGCCAAGGAAAAACATCGAAAATGGCATTGAGCTATATTCAACGTTATAGCCCGCAACTAGCTCAGACTCAGCTTCTGGAAGGTCGAATGGTAAACGGTTGGTTTCAGCCAAAGCGGAGATGAAAAATAGAATAAACATCGGGAAATGGGGCCAAACATACCAATGATTTTTTTGAGCCAAAACAATTTCGCTTAAGTTTAGTGACCCGGCGCAAAGCACAACCGAGATGATAATTAAGCCGATGGAAACTTCGTAAGAAACCATCTGTGCCGAAGAACGAATGGCACCAAGAAAAGCATATTTTGAGTTACTGGCCCAGCCTGAAATAATGATGCCGTAAACACCAAGAGAAGAGGTTGCGAGTAAATAAGTGACGCCGACATTAATATTTGAAATAGCAAAATTTTCGCTGAAAGGAATCACGGCCCAACCGATTAAAGCCAAAACGAAAGTGATGATGGGAGCGAGCAGAAATAAAACTTTATTGGCTTGGGACGGCAAAATAACTTCTTTAAACATGAGCTTTACGCCGTCAGCCAGAGGTTGCAGCAAACCAAAAGGGCCAACAACATTGGGGCCTTTGCGCAGCTGCATGGCAGCAATAACTTTACGTTCCATTAAAGTTAAATAGGCAACTGCACCAATCAGTGGAGCAACCACTAAAATAATGTGGCCGATAGTTGGTAAAATCACGTTTAGAAGCAGGTCAAGAAGCTGCTGCGAAATCTGATCCATTTGAAGAATTTGAAGGAAAATTGAAAAGAAAAATGAAGCGGCGCAATTTATTTAGTGAAACGTCAATGTCAATTTCAACAAAACGGCACTGATTAAACCGGCGATAATACCGCTTAATAAATCGTCAAACATAACGCCGAATCCACTTTTAAAATTGCGGTCGCAATATCCGATGAAGCCAGGTTTTTTAATGTCGAAGAAGCGAAAAAGCGCTAAACATAAAATTAAATGCCAGCTGATTAAAAAATCTTGAGCAAAGTAATTTTTAATAACAATGAAACTAAGTTGCAGAGCTAGAATTTGTCCAACTACCTCATCAAGCACGATGGATTGATGATCAACTTCACCAAATTGTCTGGCGTAAATTGGTGAAGCCCAACAACCATAAATAAAGGCTGTCAGCAAAAAAATGGCCCAAAAAATATTTTGGGTCAGCAGTGGAATTTGGTAATTGAAAAATGTTGCTGTAATTCCTAGCCAAAACAACAAGGCAGCCACTGAACCAAAAGTTCCTGGCGCTTTCTTGGCTTTGCCGAAATAACCAAATGTCAGAAAAAATTCGTGAAGTTTTAGCATGGGAATTGGCGTAAAATTTCCAGGTAAGTTTGTTGTAATTGTTCGATTTCGCTGATTTTTGAGAATTCGTCAATTTTGTGGGCGGTTTCGTTGACTAAACCGATTTCGACAACTTCGGCGTAATCTTTGATGAATCTGGCATCGGAAGTTCCGCCGGTGGTGCTTAAAACTGGTTTTATGCCGCAGATTTTTTCGACAGATTTCGCAACTAAAGGTGCTAAAAATTGTGGATTACTCAAGAAGCTTTCGCCGCTGGTGCGGTAAGTAAGCTCGTATTTAGCACCGAAGCCAATAGTTTTTTTGCTGGCATATTCAACCAAATCAATGATTGATTGTGCAGAATGGGCATCATTAAAACGTACATTAAAAGCTGCTTCAGCTTCGTTGGGAATTACGTTAGCGCCAAGATTTTGTGATTGAATTGACGTGATTTCAAGATTGCTGGGATCGAAAAATTTGGTGCCGTCATCAAGTTTGTGATCTTTTAAAATTTTCAAAAGATTGATCAGAATTGTAATCGGATTTAAGGCGATGTCGGGGTAAGCCACGTGACCTTGTTTGCCGGTGATTTTGATCTTAAAGCCAATTGAGCCGCGACGGCCGATTTTGATCATTTCGCCAAATTGTGTCGGGTTTGTGGGTTCTCCAACTAAGCAATGCGACATTGCTTTGCCCTGATTTTGCATCCATTGTAAAACTTTTTTGGTGCCATTTATGCTGTCGGCTTCTTCGTCATTAGTGATTAAAAATCCAATGCCAAAATCAGGATTTTTATTTTCTGCCAAAAATTCTTCTACTGCCACAACGAAGCAGGCGATAGCACACTTCATGTCAGAGGCGCCACGGCCAAAAAGTTTGCCGTCAACAATTTCAGCGGCGAAAGGATCATGTTGCCAGGAGTCTTTATTGCCTTCACTCACTACATCGGTATGGCCGGCGAAATAAAGTACGCGCTGAGAATTTTGGGGATTAAAAACGGCGTGAAGATTGTTAACGCGGTAAGAATTTTCACCGTCAAATTCCAGATAATCGCAGCTAAAACCGAGATTGCTTAAATAATTTCCTAAAAATTCTAATACTTCTGTATTAACTCCGCTGTAAGAGGGAATTCGAATTAATTTTTGCGAAAGTGTAACGGCGTTAAGTTTCATTGCTTGAAATTTTTTGCTTGGGAAAAGAGAGTGGTAAAAGTTTTATTTTCTCTCACTTTCAAATCAATCAACAATGTTAGACATTAAATGGATTCGCGATAATGCTGCGGATTTTGACGCGGCAATGCAAAAGCGTGGTGCTCAATTTTGTGCAGCGGAAATTTTAAAATTTGACGAAGAAAAACGTAAAAAAACTTTTATTGTGCAAGAGTTGCAAGCCAGGCGCAACAAGTTAGCGCAAGAAATTGCTGCGGTAAAAAAATCCGGTGGTGATGCCACATCACTTTTAGAAGAGTCGAAAAAAAATAATCAGGAATTGGCAGCAGCAGAAAATGATTTTTCAATTGATGAAAAGTTAAATGCGCTTTTAGCGGTAATTCCTAATGTGCCGCACGCTTCTGTTCCGCTGGGCAAAGATGAAAATGACAATGTTGAAATCGAGAAATTTGGCCTGCCAAAAGAATTTTCTTTCACTCCCAAATCACATGACGATCTGGGAGAAAAATTAGGAATGTTGGATTTTGAGCAATCAGCTTTGATGTCAGGAGCGCGTTTTTCAACATTGAGCGGCACACTTGCCAGATTGGAGCGCGCACTTTCTAACTTCATGCTCGATGTGGCGTTGGAAAATGGTTACACGGAAGTTTCGCCGCCAAATTTGGTGCGTGACAATGCCATGTTTGGTTCCGGACAATTGCCAAAATTTTCCGAGGAAGCTTTTGTTACAACTAATGGTTATTGGTTGATTCCAACTGCGGAAGTTTCCTTGGTCAATATGGTGGCCAAAAAAACTTTGCAGGATAGCGATTTGCCAATACGTTACACTGCTTTTACGCCTTGTTTTCGTAGTGAAGCAGGATCGGCCGGAAAAGATACTAAAGGTTTAATTCGTCAGCATCAGTTTAAGAAAGTTGAGCTGGTTTCGATCACCTGCGCGGAAAGATCGCAGGAAGAGCATGAAAGAATGACTAACATTTCTTGTGAAATTTTACGTCGTTTAAATTTGCCCTTTCGTAAGATTTTATTGTGTAGTGGCGATATGGGTTTTGCTGCAATCAAAACTTATGATTTGGAAGTGTGGTTGCCCAGCCAAGATAAATATCGTGAGATTTCCAGCTGTTCTAATTGTGGCGATTTTCAGGCGCGGCGTGCGGCAATCAAATATAAGTCAAAAGAAGGAAAGCCACAATTCGCTCACACTTTAAATGGTTCAGCTTTAGCAGTGGGCCGTACACTTTTGGCAATCATGGAGAATTACCAAAATGAAGATGGCTCAATTGAAGTGCCGGAAGCTTTGTTACGTTACATGTCAGGCATTAAGAAAATTGCTTGCTAAATTAGCCAACGCCAATATTTTTCGCGCCCTTTTTAAAGAACCTCCTTTGTACAATAATTTTTAAATAACGTTTTTCCAAGACATGGCTAATACCAAATCAGCTCAGAAAGCGCTTCGCGTTAGCGCCGCTAAAAAAGAAGTTAATAACGCAAGAAAAAACCGTATCAGATCTTTCGTTCGTAAAGTTGATGATGCCATTAAAGCTGGCGATCAAACTAAAGCCCGTGAAGCTTTTAAAGCTCTTGAACCAGAAATTATGCGTGGCGTAACTAAAAAAGTTTACAAGCTTAATACAGTTGCCAGAAAATTGAGCAGAATTTCAGCTTCAATCCGCAAGATTCAAGCTACAGCTGCAAAGTAATTAGCTTTACCAAAAGCCCTCCAAACGGAGGGCTTTTCTTTTTGTAGTAAGGGATAAAGTAATAGCTTCTGTGAGCACAGCGCGACAGCATGTCGCCAGAGGGTAGGAAGTTTTTGATTTCCATTTCCTTCGAACACTTCTTTTCGCCCAATTTTTGCTAGGGGAGCTATTCTTTACTCCCTGTACCAAATTACCTTAAATCCCATGCTCTCCTTCTTCCGCTCAGTTCTCAGCAATAGCAATATTAATTTTATGAAGATGCATAAATTGGCGCTTTTGGCGTCGATTATTTGCATGTTGGCATCAATTTTATTGGTTTCTATTCGCGGTTTAAATTTGGGCATTGATTTTGCCGGCGGAATTTTGATTGAAGCCAGAATGCAGCAAAATGTTGATGTGGCTCAAGTTCGTCAATTATTGGCTGGAGAAGTTAAGGATCTGCAAATTCAAAATATTGACCACCAGGATTTATTAATCCGGGTTGCCAAATCTGATATTGAGCAGTCAGCATTGGTCAAAAAAATTCAGGAAATTTTAAACGAAAATTATGCCGATATTGAATATCGCAAAATTGATTATGTTGGTCCGCAAGTGGGATCAGAGCTGATAATGAAAGGCGTCATGGCCTTGTTGATGTCATTCGTTTTCATCATGATTTATATTTGGGTGCGTTTTGACTGGCAGTTTGGTCTGGGCGGAATTTTTGCTTTATTGCACGATGTGGCTTTGACCATGGGCTTTTTTGCCATCACCCAACTTGAATTTAATCTCACTTCAATCGCTGCAATTCTTACAGTCATTGGCTATTCCATCAATGACTCGGTGGTGATTTATGACCGTATCCGCGAAAATATGATTAAGTTTAAAAAAATGGATTTAGCAGAATTGATCAATTCTAGCAGCAACTCAACTTTAAGCCGCACAATACTTACTGCTGGCACAACTCTTACATCACTTTTAGCGCTGATTATCTTTGGTGGAGAAACTCTAAGAAGTTTCAGTATTGCCACATTCTTTGGTATTGCGCTGGGAACTTACTCTTCAATTTATATTTCAGCTCCGATCCTGATTTATCTTGATCCGAGGGATAAAAAAAAGGATGTAAAATAGGGCGCGATTTTGCTCTAGATCTCTGAAAACCTGTCCTCAGGGCCTAATATT
This sequence comes from uncultured Rhizobium sp., assembly GCA_964537735.1. Lineage (GTDB taxonomy): Bacteria > Pseudomonadota > Alphaproteobacteria > Rickettsiales > UBA1997 > UBA2645. Next base: position 35,651 of record CAZICL010000004.1, read on the forward strand.
TTTTCATCACACCCTAGTTCTGGCCCATTTTCAAATAACCGATTGTCCTAAGTTGGTTTGAACGTCTCCTTGTAAATTTTGTGCAGCAATATTGTTACAATCTACGGACGTTTTAGGCTTTCTTTCAATTCCAAGTGAAACATACAACTCTGCCACAGTTTTGGATCTCAATTCTTCAGAGATATTAGGACATTCGTCTAAGACGATCTTTTCAAGATTATGAGCATTTGTAAGGAAATTTGCTAAGCCTTGATCGGTGATATCAGAATAAGAAAAATCCACTTCTTTTAACTTGGATAAATCCTGGGGAAGACCTTCTAAGTGAGATATCTCACAGCAGAATGATAAATTAAGCCTTTCAAGATTTGTAGCGCTGTGAAGGAAATTTGCCAAGCCTTGATTGGTAATCTCAGAATCAGAAAAATCCGCTTCTTTTAACTTGGATAAATCCTGAGGAAGACCGTCTAAGTTAGATATCGCACGGCAGCTTGATAAAGTGAGACTTTCAAGATTTGTAGCTCTGTGAAGGAAATTTGCTAAGCCTTCATCGGTGATAACGCAACGATGAAAATCCGCTTCTTTTAACTTGGATAAATCCTGAGGAAGACCGTCTAAGTTAAATATCGCACGGCAGCCTGATAATTTGAGCCTTTCAAGATTTGTAGCTCTGTGAAGGAAATTTTCTAAGCCTTGATTGGTGATACCAGAATAAGAAAAATCAGCTTCTTTTAACTTGGGTAAATCTTGTGGAAGACCGTCTAAGTTAGATATCGCACGGCAGTATGATAAATTAAGCCTTTCAAGATTTGTAGCACTGTGAAGGAAATTTGCTAAGCCTTGATCTGTGATATTAGAATTAGAAAAATCCTCTTCTTTTAACTTGGATAAATCCTGGGGAAGATCGTCTAAGTTAGATATCTTATAGCAGTTTGCTAAATTGAGCCTTTCAAGATTTGTAGCTCTGTGAAGGAAATTTTCCAAGCCTTGATCGGTGATATTCGAACCAGAAAAATCTGCTTCTTTTAACTTAGGTAAATCTTGTGGAAGACCGTCTAAGTGAGATATCTTACGGCAGCCTGATAAATTAAGCCTTTCAAGATTTGTAGCGCTGTGAAGGAAATTTACTAAGTCTTGATTGGTGATATTAGAATCAGAAAAATTTGCTTCTTTTACCTTGGATAAATCCTGGGGAGGAACGTCTAAGTTAGATATCATACCGCAGGATGATAAATTGAGCTTTTCAAGATTTGAGGCTCTGTTAAAGAAATTTGCTACATTTTCAATCTTGCAAAAAGGAAAGGAAATTTCTTTAAGCTCTGAGAAATAAGAAAAAATATTATCAATGTCGTCGTTTGTTAGTTCTGATATTGATATTGATATTTCTAATCTCGAAACTTTTTTTAAAAGCTTTTCTGCGGGATTATCAAGATTTTCATTGCGTTGTATAAATGAATCAAAAGAACCGCTTAAAAATGCCTCATCACCAATCTTCAAAGTTGTTGCCCCTTTCAGTAAAGGCAAAAATCCTTCCGAAAAACTAGTTCTGTGGCAAAATTTTATAAAATCTTCTCGGGTTTTTAAACTTATGTAAGGCTGCTCAGTTCCAGTACGCGCATTAAAATCCATCCAGGCCTGACGATTTGTTTCTTTTAATGCTTCTAGCTCTTTTGTCGCAGCAGAATTACCAAAAACTGCAATCGCTTCATTAAATTTCGTCACTTCAGTATTCGTTTAGATTTATAAACACCTTAACACAATTCTTGAATTTTACCTTCCTATCTCATTTGTGAAAAACAAAAAATTTCCTGTAACTCGCTTAAATCCTCCGGCGCTTTGCGCCACCTCCTTTTTCAAAGGAGGGGCCGGAATCCTCCTTTGAAAAAGGAGGTGTCACGCTTTGCGTGACGGAGGATTTAAGCGAGTTACAGGAAATCTAATTATTTAATCACTTTCTTCGTCAACCACATCAGCCACGCCGTAAATACTGTTCTTCTTCACCCAGCCTTTTTTGCCGTTAATCTTGATGTTGCACCAATTTTCGTTGCAGCCCAAATAGTCGCCAACCACGTTATTTTCTAGGTGAAGAAGCACTCGCGATTTTTCCGCAGGTTTATTGTGCAGGTCAATAAATTGCTGCTTGGTTCGCACCAGAACAGTTCTTTTTTTGGTCAAAAGGCTTTGACTGACCCAGCCGCCTTGTTTTTCGAAGTCTTCAATTTCGTTCCAATTGTCATATTCGCTGATGACGCGCACTGGAATGCCTTTTAATTTGTAAGTGAATTTTATTGGATAATTTTGACCAGGGCCGGCGCGCACGTTGGTTTCTGTGCTGCGAAAAGAAGCGTAATAATTTACTTCTTCAATTTTTCGTGCGGCAAAAGATTCCGACGATAAAAGCAACAGCCAACATATTAATAGTAATCTCATTATTTTTTCGACTTGGTTTCGCGGAATTTTTTTCCGCCTTGAGGAAGGTTGGTTTGTCGGCTGCGAGCAACTGCCATTTCATCAAGTTCAACATTTTTAGTAATGACGCTGCCAGCACCAATAACTGCTCCGTCACCAATTTCAACTGGCGCCACCAAAGCTGAGTTGGAACCAACAAAAACATTTTTGCCGATTTTGGTTTTGAATTTATTAAAGCCGTCGTAGTTACAAGTGATGGTGCCAGCGCCGATATTGCTGTCTTCGCCAATTTCAGCGTCGCCAATGTAGCTTAAGTGATTGACCTTGGCGCCTTTTTTTAAATGTGATTTTTTGACCTCAACAAAATTTCCCACGCGCACATTTTCAGCAATTTTTGTTTCGGGGCGAAGTCTGGCGAATGGCCCAACAACAGCGCCAGAGGCAATTTCAGTTCCCTCAATATGGCAGAAAGATTTTACTTCAACATTTTTCCCAATCTTAACTTTTGGCCCGAAAAAAACATGCGGCTGAATCACACTGTCATTTTCAATTTGCGTGTCGAAAGAAAAATAAATTGAAGCGGGATCAACCAGTGTCACGCCGGCATCCATCATTTGGCGGCGTATGCGGTTTTGTTTAATAGCGTCAACCTTAGCCAATTCGGCGCGCGAATTTACGCCCAAAACTTCTTCGATTTTGGTTTTTAAAAATGTGCGTTTTAAGCCAAGCTCGCCGGCAATGCCAACAATGTCGGTTAAATAAAATTCTTGCGGAGCGTTGTCATTCTTAACTTGGCTTAAAAGATTTTTAATCTGGCTGCCGTCAACTGCGACAACGCCGGAATTGCAAAGTGAAATCTTTTTCTCTTCGTCAGTGGCGTCTTTAAATTCAACAATTTTTAGTAAATGTCCTTCAGCATCAACAACCAAGCGGCCGTAAGCATTTTCTTCTTCGTCGTCAAATCCTAAAATGCACAAGGAGAAATCATCCAAACGCTCAATCATTTTTTGCATTGTGACGTGCGAAGTAAGTGGCGTGTCACCGTAAAGAATTAACAGCTTGTCGCCCAGATTTGTCACAGTTTCTAAACCGGTTGAAACGGCGTGAGCAGTGCCTTTGCGCTCGCGTTGTAAAGCGAAGGAAATTTTAGTTTGGGGGTGTTCTGCAATTATTTTCTCTTCGAAATTTTTCATTTCCTCAGACACCACAATGGTAATATTTTGCGGATTTAAAATTTTGGCCTCATCAATCACCAGATTGAGCATTTCACGATTTGCCACCTTGTGCAAAACTTTCGGCAAATCCGACTTCATGCGAGTGCCTTTGCCAGCAGCAAGAATAAGGATAGAGAGGTTGTTGGTCATTTTTTAAAATTTATTTTTGAAATTCGCCGGATCGTAATTTTTTAAGCGCTTCGAAGTCAAGAAAAGTTAGTGGGATGTTCTTCTTGCTTTTTACCGTTTTTCTAATTCGGGTTTTTTATTTTTCTGACATGCCCTTGATCGGCTTTATCTTTCCAAAACGGCTTCTTGTTTCAGAGATTCGGCTTGCGTTGCTCGGCTACTCAAAATTAATTGAGCAACTCCAAGACTGCCATTTTCAAAATTTCTTGAATCTATTACTGATATTTTCCAAGGGGTTAGTGTGAAATGATTGGCGTCAGAATATTCGAGAGGTGGCGCTCCAACTACTATAAAAGGTTGAAGACGTTTGTCAGTCGATATTCTTTCCATAATTCCTTTAATGTGTCCTAATCCTACGAGTGCAATTACTGGTCCCTCGGTATTTTCGATTAACTCGGCCATTCTTTTCTCTCTCCTAAGCAACATGTCTGGTTCAGAATGCGCGTTCTGACTGGTGCGTGCCAGATCTATGTTTTTGTAAGGTATTTTACATTCTTCAATTTTATCTAGAATTTTGATGGCAAATTCAGCGGAGAGCTCAAGTCCTGCGCGAAGTATCTTGCAGCGAAAATATTCCTCGAGCAAGTTTATCGATTCCTCTACTTCTTTTGCATTTTCTGCAATATTTCCAGTTGTTGGACTATTATCTTTCAATATCTTTTTTAGAGGCGCTTGATCCGAATTATTTTCTAATTCAATTCCTTCGAACGAGTTTCTAATGCTTTGGCTGAAGATTGAAGCAGACAGATGCATGACTTTACGCAAACTGTTTGGATCAAGAGTCCGTTCAAGCCGACTTATTAGCGACAAATGACCCAGTTCGACCTCAGTCTGTCTGCTTCTCGTTGCGTTAAGTATCTCCACCATGTCTTTCCTTGTTTCTGTGAAAGATCTGTTTTCACCGTGTTCCAAGCAAAATGTGTATCCCCTTTCACTAAGAGTCGGTATCATTTCCAACACTACCTCTTTTGCTGCGAAATCAGCATGCATCTCTCCAATTATTAAATTAACTGGTCTTGACGAACAGTAGCCTTCCGGTGCGTGAGAAAATTTTGACATAATTTTGTGAAGTTAATCTGAGGACTTTTTATTACTGACTGGCCGTGCTTCTTTTAAAATTTTCTTCACCTCACGATCAAAATCAGAAACATAATTTTGATCGCGTTCTTTGCGGTATTTCTCAAACTCTTCTAGCGCCTTCTTTTCAGCTTCTTTCGAGCTAACTTTACCTGCAAAATGCAAAAGATTTTTGTCGGAAATTGTTAATAATTCATCCAGTTTTTTTATCCAATCTTGCATTTTCATCAATCGGCCGCTGCTGGCTTGAAGCTCGGCGAAATCGATGTAAAGCGAAACGATTAGGTTTAGTTGGGTAACTTCATCTTCGGTTAAATAATTTTTAGCGACCAGAATGTCGCTTTCGGTGAGGTTATCTTGTTTGAAACTGCTTAATCCCATTAGGGGTTTTGTAGCATCAGCACGGCTTGCGATAATTTCGGCAGCGGTTTTTCCGCAAGCGGCGAAATGCATTTTATTTTGAACGGTGGCGAAAAATTTTTGTGTGAGTTCGGCGTCAATTTTGTAATCAATGCTAGAAGCGTAGATGTCGGTGACTTTTTGGTAAAACCTGCGTTCGCTTGCGCGAATGTCGCGGATGCGTTGTAGTAATTCTTCAAAATAACGTGAGCGGCCGTCAACTTGTTTCAGGCGCTCATCATCCATGGTGAAGCCTTTGATCAGATATTCGCGTAATCTTTCGGTGGCCCATTTGCGAAATTGTGTGCCACGATTAGAACGTACGCGGTAGCCGACGGCGAGGATGGAATCGAGGTTGTAATGTTTTGTGTCGTAATCTTTGCCATCTTTAGCAGTTATTCGGAAATTCCTAATAACTGAATTTTCCTCCAATTCGTCTTCGGCAAAAATATTTTTTAAATGCTCATTAACCGTTGGAATCGTTACATCAAAAAGCTCGGCAATTAATTTCTGCGTTAACCAAACATTTTCATCTTCAATTCTAACGCGAATTTTTTGGTCAGCGTTGAGGGGTTGGAAGATTGAGATTCGCGGTTTGTGGGTTTCTCTCTTCATATTTGGTGGGTTTTGAATTTGGTTAAAAAAAAGTCTGGCACCTTGCGGGGCCAGACTTTTTTCGTCTGTCTGATTCTAGTTGGCTGATTTATTGACCAACTTGTTTTTTGCAATCCATGGCATCATGGCGCGAAGTTTTTCACCCGTAGCTTCGATTGGGTGTTGACGGCCTTTTTCGCGCAAGGCGTCGAAGTTTTTCTTGCCCGATTTGTTCTCGGCCATGAATTCTTCAACGAATTTTCCGCTTTGGATTTCGCCTAAAATCTTTTTCATTTCAGCTTTGGCAGCTTCAGTAACCACGCGTGGGCCGCGAGTTAAATCACCGTATTCGGCAGTGTTTGAAATTGAGTAACGCATGTTGGCAATGCCGCCTTCGTAGATCAAATCAACGATTAACTTCATTTCGTGTAAGCATTCGAAATAAGCCATTTCAGGAGCGTAACCAGCTTCGGTTAAAGTTTCAAAACCAGCTTGGATAAGGGCGGTAACGCCGCCGCAAAGCACAGCTTGTTCTCCAAAAAGATCAGTTTCGCATTCTTCTTTGAAGTCAGTTTCAATGATTCCTGAGCGACCGCCACCAACGGCTGATGCGTAAGAAAGTGCGATTTGTAAAGCTTGGCCAGATTTGTCTTGAGCAACTGCAACTAAACAAGGAACGCCGCCACCTTTGGCATATTCGCCGCGAACTGTGTGTCCTGGGCCTTTAGGGGCAATCATTACCACGTCTAAATCTTCGCGTGGTTTAATTAATTTGAAGTGAATGTTAAGGCCGTGAGCGAAGGCAAGAGCGGCGCCTTGCTTCATGTTGGCGTGTAAATCGGTGGCGTACATTTCGCCTTGTAACTCGTCTGGAGTAAGAATCATTACCAAGTCAGCCCATTTTGCGGCTTCAGCATTAGTTAAAACTTCGAAGCCGGCATTTTGTGCTTTTGCAATTGAAGCTGAACCTTCACGAAGAGCGATTTTAACGTCGACGACGCCTGAATCTCTAAGGTTTTGAGCGTGTGCGTGAGCTTGTGAACCGTAACCAATAATGGCAACTTTTTTGGATTTAATAATGTTTAAATCTGCGTCGCGGTCGTAGTAAACTTTCATTTTGAATTGTGAAATTGTTGAAGAGAACCTGTGAAAGGGGCGGTCAAAATATTGGTGCGAAGTCAGTTTGTCAACTTAAGGATTTTGAATTTTTTTGGCCTTTTAAAGAGTGGTGGTTTTTAGTGAGACTGTCGCAAATCAAACTTTTCGTCAAATTTTTTTGAAACGCACGTACATCTGGGTACGCTTACCTTTCAAAAAAATTTGCATCACAAAAACTTCTTAGAAAATTTTGATTTGCGACAGTCTCTTAGTGGAATTTGAATTTTGACCCTGAATTTTGACCCCCGGGGGTCAAAATTAACTTTTGCCCAATAAAATCAACTGCTCAACAGAATGGAAATTGAATTAAGTGGTTACAAAAAACTTCTCGAAGAAGTTCAAAAGGCGATTTTGAAAACAGAGCAAAATATTGTGCAGACTGTTAACCGCCAGAAAGTTGAAATGTGCTGGAGAATTGGAAAAATAGTTGACGAACATTTGGTTAAAAATGACCGCGCCGAATACGGAAAAAAACTTTTTACTGAATTGGCAAAAGACACGGCAATTGCTGAAAGAACACTTTACCAAATGCGCGCTTTTTACAAAGCCTACCCAAAATTACCGAAGGACGAAAATGGCTTGAATTGGAGTCATTACCGCAGTTTGGCCGCGGTCAAAGATTCTGAAAAGAGAAAATATTTGGAAGATCTGACCGTCACTCAAAATTTGGACAGTAAAGATTTACAGCAAGAAATTTCTAAATCAAAACCTCGCACCAAGCTTAAATCTGTCAAAAAATTTACCTTCCAGCGCGGCAAACTTTTTTCTTACAAATTGGCCAAGTTTGCCGACACTGATTCTGCCTTTGTAGATTGCGGTTTCGGGATTTTCACCGAAGTGAAAACTGATTTAGAAAACGCCGGAGAAATCTTGCAGTCGGTGAAAAAAGGTCAGGGTTTTGCGCTTAAAAAATCGACCAGAAATTTGCACCAGCTTTACACTTACAAAGCCTTTTTAGAAAAAGTGGTGGATGGCGACACGCTGCATGTGACGCTGGATTTGGGTTTTAAAATTCGTCACAAAGAAATTTTAAGATTAGGAAAAATCAACGCGCCGGAATTAAAAACCGATGCGGGAAAAAAATCTTGCGAGGCCTTGAAAAAAATTTTGCAAGATGTGCCATTCTTGATTATTAAAACCAACAAAACCGACATTTACGGGCGTTACATTGCTGAAGTATTTTTTGACGAAGCAAAACAGGAAAACGATGCTCAAAAAGTGGCGGATTCTGGGGTTTATTTAAGCCAATTGCTGCTGGATCGTGGTTTGGTGGAAGTGTTTTAGTAAGAATTATTAAATTTGAAGACAGGATAATTGGCAATTTTCAAAACCCCTCTGTCATCCTTCGCTGAGTTCAGGATGACAGAGGGGTTCAGGCCGGCAATAATATTAACAACTCAGTCTAATCAAATTTTGCTGCCGTTTAATAAAACTCAACCACCCCAGTTGAGACATTGTACATGCCGCAAATGATGGCGATTTTGCCTTGGTCGTGAAGGTCGCGAATGATTTTGCTTTCGCGCGTGATGCGTTTGGTCACTTTTTTAGTGTTAATCGCGGCCACGTGTTCGACAAGGTCATCATCCTTGGAATCAAACTGACCAATCTCGGTTTTGGCAACCTTGATTGCTGGTTTAATTTTGCGTAACAAGCCAGTCAGCTTGCCCAGTTCAACATTGGCGCAAGCACCCTTAATGGCGCCGCATCCGGAGTGACCTAAAACCATGATTAGCTTTGCTCCGGCAACTTCACAGGCAAATTCCATGCTGCCGATGATGTCGTCATTAAGCACGTTGCCGGCAATACGACAGCTGAACACGTCACCCAAACCCTGATCAAAAATGAGTTCGGCAGAAGTGCGTGAATCAATGCAACTTAAGATGAAAGCGAAAGGATTTTGCTGATCGGAAGTTTCATTGATCTGATTCAGCAGGTTGCGGTTGAGGTTCAAATTGCCGACAAAGCGTTTATTGCCGTCTTTTAACATTTGAATGGCTTCCGCTGGCGTCAGAGAATCGCGTATTTCGCGAGTCATTGCTGAGATAAATTCTTCACCCGAAGAATAAGAGCGTGAAGAGGTTTTGCTGCGTTGGTTATTGCGTAGAATAAAAAATGTCGCAACCAACATGCCAAGTCCAACGCCTTTCAATAGGTCAAAAGCCAACATGCCGACAACTGTGGCCACAAAGGGCAAGAAATTTTCACTGCCATCTTTGTACATGTTTTTGAAAATTTCTGGCTTAGCCAATTTGTAACCAACCACAATCAAGATACAGGCCAGCGTTGCTAGTGGAATCATGTTGAGTAAGTTGGGAATGGCGATTGCGGTGATTAGCAAAAAGAAGCCATGAATGATTGCGGAGTTTTTGCTTTTAGCACCAAAGTCAATATTGGCGCTACTGCGTACCACAACTTGAGTTATTGGTAAACCGCCAATCAGACCAGAAATGATGTTGCCAACGCCTTGAGCCTTGAGCTCACGATTGGTAGGAGTTCTGCGTTTTTGGGGATCAAGTTTATCGGTGGCATCGCAGCACAGCAAGGTTTCAAGACTGGCGATGATGGCGATGGTCAAACCGATAAGGTAGATTTTTGGGTTAGCCAGTTGTGAAAAATCGGGATGAGAAAATTTAGTCAAAAAGTCACCAAAGCTGTTGGCGACAGGAAGTTGCACGATCTGAGTTTCGTGCAGGTGGATCAGATTGCTCAAAATAATACCGCTGATGACTGCCACCAAAGGTCCGGGAATGAAGCGTAAAGAACGGAATTTCTTAGCGATAAATCCATCCCAGCTGAGCAAGATAGCCATCGCAGCAACGGCAATAATGATGGCATTGGGGGTAACATAATTGAACATGTGCGCCAGTTCAGAAAAGGTATTGGCGTCAAGAGCTTCAAAATCGAAATCATCACGAAATTCAGAGTTGTAACCAATGGCGTGGGGAATTTGTTTTAAAATAATGATTAAGCCAATGCCAGTCAACATGCCTTTAATCACTGAATTGGGGAAGTAATTGGCAATCTGACCCAAGCGCAAAAATCCGGCGATAAGCTGAATAATACCAGCAATCACCACGGTGAGCAGAAAGGTTTCCCAAGAATTATTAAGGCTGACAATGTAACCCAAAACCACAACCGAGAGCCCGGCTGCTGGGCCTGAAACACCAAGTGCAGAACTACTTAAAGCACCAACAACAATACCACCGACAATTCCGGAGATAATACCGGAAAATAAAGGTGCTCCAGAAGCTAAGGCAATTCCTAGGCAAAGTGGTAAGGCTACCAAAAATACCACCAGACTGGCTGGTAAATCGTAGCGTAAATTAATAAGAGATTTTTTCATTTTATTTAGAAGATCAGATTAGCAAATTTGTGGCGCGATATTTTGTAATCTAGCAATTGGGGGGTGAGGTGGGAACGACAGAAAAATTCTGCTGCAAAGCAATGTCATTCTTATTTCCGGGGTTTAACGAGATTTTTAGGATGGTAAAATTGCCGCCCTTTTGATCGAAGAATTTCAGATCCTCAATTTCACAATTTTGATTTTTGGAATTTTCTTGATCAAAAGATTGATCGATGAGGGCCAATTTTTCAGAGAAAAATGCCGAATTTTTTGAGGCATTAACACCAAAGAGCAATCCGACAGCGATTAATGCAACAATGAGCTTTTTGCAGAAACGGTTCATTACGGTGTATGTTTTGGTTAAGAAGTTGAGTTCTAAGAAAAATTTAATTTGTGATCAGTGCCGCATTTTTTAAGAAAAGTAACTTCTGTTTGCAAAGGTTAAAAACTTTTTAGCAGAAAATTGATTCCGGCCAAGAAAGTAACAACCAAAATTGATCTACGCAGCAAAGCTTCGCTGATTTTTAAATGTACTTTGTGCCCCATTTTAATGGCGATGAAAACCGGAATAATTACCCACCAAATTTTGGCGACAAATTCGGTGCTAATCTGGCCTTGTAAGATTAGTTGCACCACGCGCACAATATTAAAAACAGCAAAATAAACGGCCATTGTAGTGCGCAATTCTGACTTATTGGCAAAGTCTTTTTGTAAAGCATTAACTACAAAGGGGCCGCCAACACCAAAAGCTCCGTGCGAAATTCCGCCAATAAAAAGCAACTTATTTTTGAAAATTTTGGGCAAAATCAAATGGTTAAAAAATATTGATTTGACGGCGATCAGAATCAGCAAAATTCCCAAAATGAAAGCCAGAATTTGCGGATTAACTTTGCTGAAAATTATTACGCCGATGATGGTGCCGGTGAGGCAAATGGGTAAAATTGACAGGAAGAGTTTTTTATTAAAAGCTTTGTGATCGGTGTAAACTATGTAAGAGCTGGAACAGGTGCCGATGTAAAGGCCGGCCAGAATCATTTCCTTGATATTCATGAAGAAGCCAAGAATGGCGTAGGCGATTAATCCGCCTCCTGTGCCGATGATGCTTTCAACAAAAAAACCGAGAGAAAAACTTGTTGCGATTAAGATTGCCACTGACATAAATTGCTGTAATTCATTCCTCGCGCGCGCCTTCTAAAATGGGCTGCTTCCAGAGTTTTTAATTTCAAATATCAAACTTGCCTTGCTGACAAACTCAAATCAAATGAAAAGAATATTTTTTTGCTTTTTGCTGCTGTGGTCTTGCGATGTTTTAGCACAAGAAGATTTGACACAAGGTGTGTGGAAAGGGTTGTTGCAAGAAGAAATAGAACAGCCACAACCGGGTGATAAATTTTTTGATCCGGCATTTTCAGGTGGTTTGGTGACTGATTTGAATTACGATCACAATTATCGCGCTAGCAACAGCAATAATAATTACAATGACAGTTTGTTGCGCAGTATTTTTGCCAGCAAATTATCCTTCAATAAAAACCTCTCGCTGCAAAGCGTTTTGCGTTTGGACGATGTTGACAAATATAATTCTGATTTCGCGCTGCAAAGTTCGGGTGGTAACGTGGCGTCACATTACGGTAAAAGCCAATATTTTCAAAATGAAGCTTTGAGAGTTGAGGAAATCACAGCCAATTACACCCACAAAAACTTCACTTTATTAGCGGGAAAATTTACCCCAAATTTTGGTGAAAATTGGAAATGGGGTCGCGGCATTTGGTCCAATAATCTTTCCAATAATTATCGTCAGACCCAGAAATTGGGAGCCGGCATGTCTTACAAAATCGGCAACCGTAAAAAAACCGGCCAATATAATTTTGGTTTTTCCACCTTCATTAACGATCACACTGGTTTAAGCGGTTCGGCCATTAACAAAAGCGATTCTTACAATAAAAATGCTGGTACTCCCGGAGATGCTTCAGGCTTGTTGCAATCTTTCGCCGGATCAATGGACATCTTATTTGATTTTGGCGAGCGCGAAAAACTATCTTACCATTTTTCTTACATTAATTTGGGCGTGAACAGCAAGGCCACTCCAGTTTCTCTCAATCATGTTGCCGACCAAAAAGGTTATTCAGCGGCGATGAATTATCGCTACCCTGTGTCCGATAAATTTTTACTCGATGCTTTGTTGGAATATGTGCGAATGAAAAATGTCGGCGGCAATTCCAATATTGGCGAACAATATTACACTGCCAGTTTGGTTGGTGAAATTTGCCGCAATTGGAATATCACCGTGGCCAATACAACCTTGGTGCAGTCTCAAGTTGGGGCCAACGGTTTTGATCAGGCTTTAAGCGAAGTTTCTTTTGGGTACAGCTTCAGCAAAACAGACTTCTTCGACAAGTTATCGCTGCAAACTGGTTACAAAAGTTTTCGTACCAATTACAAAACCAGCATTGACGAAAACAACTCTCTTGGCGTTTTGCTGCGATACATCAAAACTTTTTAGCAAATGAAAAAAATTCTAATGGCAGTGCCGAAAGGTCGGATTTTAGAAGATCTCAAGCCGCTTTTTAAAAAGATAAACTTAATTCCCGAAGCCGAGTTTTTTGCCGGATCATCGCGCAAGCTGGTGTTTACAAGCAACAAACCGCATCTTGATTTGGTTCAGGTGCGCAGTTTTGACGTGGCCACTTTTGTTAAATTTGGCGCGGCAGATATTGGCATTTGTGGATCGGACGTTTTGGCAGAATTTTCCTCCAAAGAAATTTTCCCGGTTCTGGATTTGGGAATTGGCAAATGCCGCTTATCAATTGCTGGTAGTAATGTCTTTGCGCTGGATAATGCGGCAAAAAATGAGGAAGCAATTCCGGCTTTTTTGAAAAATAAAAGTCACATTCGTATTGCCACAAAATATACAGCGATTGCTCAGGATTATTTCTCAAAATTGGGAATTCAGGTTGAAGCCATCAAACTTAACGGCTCAATTGAAATTGCGCCGCAATTGAAATTGTGTGATTTTATTTTGGATTTGGTCAGCACTGGCAAAACTCTTGAGCAAAATCACATGGCGGAGTTGAAGAAAATTCTCGATGTTAGCTCGCATTTGGTGGTCAATCGTGCTTCTTTCAAAATCAAGAATCAGGAAATTAATCAGCTAATAAAAGAATTTGATGTTCTCTAGCTTAAAGCAGCTTACTAAATATTTGATGATTGCGGCTTTGCTTACGCCTGCCTTGCTGCCTTTAAGCGCCAATGCCCAGATTTATGAAGGTGTGCGTGAGATGGATTGGGATTCCAGTAAAAAAAGATGTGTTGGCGGCGGTTACAATGAGGCCAGCAAAAAACACACGGCAAATGATTTGAATTTCAACCCCTTTGGTAGCAATGCTGATATCAATTGGGAATTAACTAACGGCGTTTGTGCGGCTTATATTGCGAGTATCGGTACTGCAATGCTTGCCATTCAGGGTACTTCTTATGCCATGTGCACTGCAACCAATCCTATTGGTGCTGGTTTAATGAGTAGCGAATTTGCTCAAGAAAGAGCTGCAAATTCAAATTTTCCTTATGTGAACCCTAGTATTTTAGTAACTCTGGGATTGCGCGGAAAACAATGCGGCTCAAGAAGTTCGGAATATGCCACTCTGGCGTCTGCTGGTGGCCCGGGAAGTCCGGCAGCGGTTGCTGCTGCCGCTGATGTTGCCAGATGTTGTCCGGCATTTACTTCTTATGGTGTCGTAGTGGCATCAGCAGTTACTGCTTTGGCAATTATTTATGGTGTGTCTAATGGTGCCTATCGTAAAGCGCGGATTTGCGGACATGATTGGCGAGTGTGGGCTCAGGTTAATGATCGTGGTGAAACTGATCCTAATGGCAGCTGGAGAAGGGGAGCTTACGACGGATCTTACAAAAAAGTGGTGCAGGATTATGCTTTAAGCGGAACGACTCCCAACCTTTCAAACCAGAAATATCGTGAATATATATTTGGTGGTAAAGAATTCGAAGATAGCGGTGATGGAGCCTGTGAAATGCCGAAATGGAGCAATGATCTTAAAGATAAAACTCTGGGTTATCACGACAAAAAAAATATTCCTTATTACATGACTGGTCCAAATGATACACCGGTTTTTGCCTGTTATCGTTTTTTGATGTTGCGAGGAAGTACTGAAGAAATAAAAGCCGGACAGGATGCTTATAATTGTTGTGTTAAACGCAGCCAAAATACGGTTTGTATTGAGAATGCTCCAAATATTGCGGGGCCGGAAGGAAATAATTATGAGCATGTGTTTTGTGAAATTGGCGGCAGATGCAATGTCAAAGGTGTGTGGTTTGACGCTTACACAGCTCAGAGCAAATCAAATTATGCCTGTGCCAGAACTTATTCGGGATGTCCTTATAACCATCCGCTGGGCGGCGGCACTGAAAAAGCTGATTATAGCGATGAGAATGATCCTTCGCAGATGCAAAATTATTGCCAATATATGAATCATTGCTCGATATTGCCGATACCGCCTTACGTGGCGAGAAGCAGTTTGTCGGGTGCATTTTTTGATTCATCTTGTCGTGACATGAAAGGTGATTCGCAAAATGTTTACGGATATAGTTCTAATCTATTGCCGGTGGATGTGCGCGGTTTTTCTTCTCCGATGGCGCAGTGTTTTAAAGAAACCATACAAAACATATTTTTTAATCGTGCTGGCAGCACAATTTGTCTTGATGCATCTGAGTTCCCAGACATTAACGGAAAGTGTGGTAGTGGCTACAAATATAAAAAAGGCGAAGATTTGTCGAACTATCAAAGAAGCATGGGGCAAAGTGGTGAATCTTTTTTTGTCAGAATTCAGAAACTTTTACAAAACACTATTAGGATGGCTTTGTCGGTTGCCATCATGTTTTTTGGAGTTTCAGTTTTGATCGCCGGCAGCGCTCTGACTAAAAAGCAAATGATTCCGTTAATGGTGAAAATTGCTTTTGTGATGTATTTTGCCACCGGCAATGAATGGCAGAATTGGGTTGTAAATGGTATTATTGACAGTTCAGCACAGCTTTCAGATATGATGTTTCGTACCGATGCCATGACCGGCACTACGGTCACTTCTTCAACTACAAATGCTGATGGTCAGCTTGTTAACACTTACGCAACCGATGCCCAGATTGATCAAAACAAGCTGGATGGCTGTCAGTTTCCGCGTTACAACTATGCCGATACTAATGATGATACTAAATACGATATTAAAGCTTATCCGCCGGGGAAAGATTACATAAGAGTTTGGGATACTCTGGATTGTAAGATTTCCCGCGCTTTGGGGTATGGCATTGAAGTGTCAGTGCCCAATTTGGTGATGATGATTGTCGGCGGCTTTTTTACCGGCGGCGCTGGAGTGGTCTTCTTAATCGCAACTTTCGCCTTCGCCTTTTTCCTAATCGCGATAACTATTCGCGCGCTGCATATTTTTATCATGTCCATAGTTTCAATAATCATCTTGCTTTATGTGTCACCAATCATGGTGACAATGGTTATGTTTAGCAAAACTAAAGGCATGTTTGAATCATGGTGGAAAAACATATTGGGCTTTGCTTTGCAGCCGATGATTCTTTTTATGTATATGGGAATTTTGCTCACCTTCTTTGACACTGTTTTGATGGGCGATGTTACTTTTATTGGCGATGGCAAAAATGTGCCCAAGCAGGTGGTGTGTTCCGGTGCTGCTGTGAATACCAGTATTTATTGTATCTTTAACCCGCCAATTTCTGGCAGTGACGGCGCAGTTAAAACTTACGACAAGCTCAAAATGCTGGGTATCGGATTGCCGATTTTAACTAGTATTAATCAAGCCAAAATAGGCTCTCTGATGAAAGCATCAATTCTATTTTTTGTTTTGATGAGTTTACTCGATAAGATCAGCGGTCTTGCCTCAACCTTGGTTGGTGGAGCAACATTATCTAGCAATACTATGAAGGCTTCTGAGCTGATGCAGCAATCTTACGATATGGCTAGTGGTGTACAAAAACGTGGTATAGGTGCGTTGCGGAAAAATGGCTGGGCTGCTGCTAAGAAGGCTGGCAGCACAACTAGGAAAGGTTTTGAGGCGATGGGTGATCGTGGTAAGAAAGCTGCTGATGCTCCGGGCCCAGGAATTGGTGCTCCGGGTAATGATGTTGGGGCAAGCGGAGGGCAAGGACAAGGTGATAATGATGCTACAACATCTCCTTTGCATAATGGCAGCAGCGGCGGCGGAAGCGGTGGCAAAGGTAACGGCGATTCAGGCACTTCCTAATCTAACTAGAGCATGAAATGCAAATTTCTTTGGCCCAAGATGGCGGCAGATCGGCATAAGACTGGTTTTGCGGTTGTTTAGCGAAAGGATTGCTAAAAATTTCCTGCAATTTTTTTACTTCAGAAAAATCTCCGTTCTCGGCTTGTTGGATTGCTATTTGCAGCAGATGATTGCGTAAAATAAATTGGGGATTGCTTTTGTGGCGCCTTGCCAGGGCTTCTGTATCGGTGATTTTATGTTTTTGCAGCAGTGTTTTGTAATCAGAAAACCACAGGCTGAAATTGGTATCTTGAGCAAAATTTTCTAAATTGCGGAAGAAGAAATTGTAATCGCTGCGGTGCTTGTGCAGTAAATCTAAAGCTGAGTAGATTAAATTTTTTATCGGAGCATCAACTTCGCTAAACCCAATTCTTGTCGCCATTAAATGGTGATATTGCTCAAGAAATAAGGTTTCATAATTTTCCAAAATTTCCTTTTGCTCTTGCTCAGTTACTAACTTGGAAAGTGTAACGGCAAAAGCGTACAAATTCCACAATCCGATTTGCGGTTGATTGATGAAAGAATAACGACCCTGAATGTCGGAATGATTGCAAATGCGATGTGGGTCATACTCATCCAAAAATGCGAAAGGACCAAAATCAAAAGTGATGCCGTGAATTGACATATTGTCAGTGTTTAAAACGCCGTGACAAAAGCCAAAAGCTTGCCAGTGGGCGATCATGTGGGCAGTTGATTTTACTATTTGCGTAAGAAATTCGGCGTAATTTTTGGCATTGGGGAAATAATGTTGGATGGCGTAATCGGCGAGAATTTTAACCTGATCATATTGTTTGCGGTAAAAGAAATATTCAAAAGTTCCGAAGCGTAGATGGCTTGGCGCCAGGCGAATTATTTGAGCGGCCTGTTCTGGCATTTCGCGCATTACAATCTGATCGGAAGCAATTAAGCACAAAGCGCGTGACGTTGGAATGGCAAGTGCTGCCAGATGCTCAGAAATTAAATATTCGCGAATTGACGAGCGCAAAACAGCGCGACCATCAGCATTTTGTACATGAGGGCGAGAAAAAGGGGTAAGGCCACAACCTTTTAAAACCATGTCCCAACTGTCATTTTTGTGGTTTTGAATTTGAGCCAATAACATAGCGCGGCCATCGCCAAGTGACGGCACAAAATGTCCAAATTGGTGTCCGCTGTAAGCTTGAGCTAAGTTACAAAATTTAGGATGAGGAGAGGTGCCGGAAATTGCTGCTAAAAATTCAGCACTTTCTAGTTCGGCAGGATCAAGATCAATTAATTGGCAAGCATCTTTACTGTAGGAAACAATCCGTTGGTTGTTTAGTGGAGTGGCAAAGGTGCGTTTGAAAAAATTTTCTCCCAATCCTTCAAAATGATTGTGAAAATTAAGTGCGGCAAATGAATTTGAAGATCGGCTCAAAGAATATTCTCCCACCCATCATTTATTACCGGATATTCGCGCGGTTTAAAAAGTTGGTAATGCCACCATTCTTTTGAATAAAAATCCCAACCAGCAGCGCTCATTAAGCCAAGTAAAATCAGACGATTATGTTGTGCTTGCGGAGAAATTTTGTCGCAATTGTGAAAGGCCGATTCTGAGAAATTGTCAAAATCTGTGCCCATATCCAGCTCGTTGCCGTCTAAATCCGTTAAAGTTAAATCAAGCGCAACACCACGACAATGCGGAATCACGCCGCCTTGCGGATTAGAAATAAAACCGCCTTTGGGATCATTGGAAGGAAATTTGTCGTACATATATTGCTGTACGGTGAGGGGACGAAAGCCGTCAAAAATTTTTAATTTCAGACCAAGATTTTTGGCGGATTTGATCGCTTGCGAAAGAGGTGCAATGGCGGCTTCATGCAAATAACAAACAGGATTGGCGTAAAGTTTGTGACCGCAAACATTATTATCCGAAGCGTAACGCAAATCGAGAATAACATCAAATTCGGCGGCAGTAATTTTAACGAGATTTTGCATGCGATCCTAGAAAGGCTTTAGAATTACCAAAGTGACAATACAGATCATGAGTAGTGTTGGCACTTCATTGATGATGCGATAAAATTTTTGGCTGTGTTTATTTTGTCCTAAAGCAAATTTTTTGCGGCAGCTGGAAAGAAAGCCGTGATAGGCGGCAAGGCCAAGAACTAAAGCGATTTTGATGTGCAGCCAGGTAAATTCAAAACCGATTTGCAGGGCCAGATAAAGTCCGAAACAAAAAACCAGAAGCATTGCTGGCAACATGATAAAGCGCAGCAGGCGTTTTTCCATAATTTGGAAAATTTTGTCGCTTTCTGATCCCACCGCAACTTGGCTGTGGTAAACAAAAATTCTGGGTAAATATAGCAGACCAGCAAACCATGATATTACTGCAACTATGTGTAAGATTTTAACTATGTCGTAAAGTTCAATGTCGGCCATTTTAGTCAGAAAAAAAAGTTGATATTTGGACTTGCTGAAAATAGTTTTCGCGCCGTCCGACTTTCCCCACTCCATTTTCAATTTCAAACAAAAATATGAAGCTTCTCTCCTGCAACAGCAATCGTACTTTGTCGCAAGAAATTGCTAAACATCTTGGCCTGCAGCTTATTGACGCGGAAGTGAAGAAATTTTCCGACATGGAAGTCTTCGTTGAAATCAAAGAAAATGTGCGTGGTGAAGATATCTTCGTGGTGCAATCAACGTCTTTTCCGGCCAATGACAATATTATGGAATTGTTGATTGCGATTGATGCTTTGCGTCGCGCTTCGGCAAAAAGAATTACAGCGGTGATTCCTTATTTTGGATATGCCCGACAAGATCGTAAAGCCGCTCCGCGCACACCAATTTCAGCGAAATTGGTGGCTAATCTTATTACTTCTGCCGGCGCTGATCGTGTCTTGACCATTGATTTACATGCCGGACAAATTCAGGGATTTTTCGATATTCCGGTGGATAATCTTTACGCTGCACCAGTTTTTGTGCGCCACATCAAAGAAAACTTTGCTTTGGATAATCTGGTGGTGGTGTCGCCGGACGTTGGTGGTTTGGTGCGTGCTCGCGCCATTGCCAAAAAAATTACGGCAGAATTGGCCATCGTTGATAAACGTCGTCCCAAAGCCGGAGTGAGCGAAGTGATGAATATTATTGGCGAGGTTGAGGGTAAGAATTGTATTATTGTCGATGACATGGTTGATTCTGGAGGAACTTTATGTAATGCCGCCGATGCTTTGATTGAAAAGGGAGCACTTTCAGTTTCTGCTTACATTACTCACGGAGTTTTGTCAGGAAAAGCTGCTGAAAGAATTGTTAATTCAAAATTGAAAAATCTGGTTATTACCAATTCAATTGAGCCTTCATCGGCAACTTTAGAAACTAAAAATATTAAGATTATCAACATCGCCAATTTGCTTGGTGATGCTATCCGCAACATCTCTTTGGAAGAATCAGTTTCAACTTTGTTCGATTAAATATGGAAAAGATTAAAGAATTTTTGTGTCGTAATAAAGAATCCTTTAAAATTCAGGGTCAGGCTTTGGCCTTGGTTTTGGTTTTGGTGATATTCGCAGTTTTATTTGCCGACATTTTTTATCGTGAAAAAAACCTGATCAAAAGAGGCTTTGAAATTGAGCTGGCTGCAGATGGTAAGCCAGTTGAAAAGAAAGAAGAAAAACCAGTTGATTTGGCAACAATGATGAAAACTGCTGACTTTGATCGTGGCGTTAAAATTTTCAAAAAATGCATGTCTTGTCACTCGGTTGGCAAAGGTGAGGCAGCAAAAGTTGGTCCTAATTTATACGGTGTTGTGGGTAGAAAAAAAGCTGCAACTGCTTTTGCCTATTCTGACGCCATGAAAGCCAAAGGTGGAGCTTGGGATGGTGATTCAATCAACCAGTTCATTACCAAACCTAAAGATTTTGTGCCAGGAACCAAAATGGCTTTCCCGGGTTTAAAAAAGCCACAAGATCGTGCGGATGTGATTTTATATTTAAGTAAACAAAAATAATCCTATTGAACCAATCAACTGAAATTTGGTTTGTTGGGATTGGTGTAATATTTGTTGTGTTTTAAGGCAGGCTCTTAGAGTGAGCCTGATGCTAAATGGTAACTGATAAAGGATAAATTTATGGAACAATTTTTCGGAATAATTTTTTCCGCTGTTATTGGAGCAATTTTCGGTTCTTACGCTACGCTTTTCGCCTATCGTTTGCCGCTTGGAGAATCATGTTTTGGCAGATATTTTGGTGCCAAATCGCGTTGCCCTCAGTGCAATACAATCATTAAAACTCGCGAGCTCATCCCATTGCTCAATTGGCTTTTTACTTTGGGGAGATGCCGTTCTTGCCAAACCAAGATTCCGCGCACTCATCTTTTTGTTGAAGCAGCAACCACAATTCTCTTTGTGGTGTGTTATTTGAAATTTTCGCTGTCGCAGGAATTTTTGCTTTATGCAATGATGTCAGTGGGTGCGGTGATTTTGCTGACTACTGATTTTACCCACAAAACCTTTCCAACTTCGGTTTTAAACTTTGTTTTGACCATCGGTTTGGCTAACCGTGTTTTACAAGATCAGCAGATTATCAGCGTGATTTTTTCTGCTGCTTTAGGAGTTGTTTTTGCAGCAGTTTTTTATCATGTTTTTTACAAAAAAACGGTAGAATTTTTTGCTAACCAAAATCAATCTTTTGACTACACTAAATTTATTCTGATTGCTGCAATCTGTTTGAAACCACAATTATTCTTGTTTTATTTTTTTGCGGTGATGTTGATTTTAACCATCGTGTTGCTGCTTGATATTCAAGCTAAAAAAGGTCGTAATAATTTCGGATATGCTCTGATTATACCTTTTTTGTGGGTGATGTTATTTCCTCCTCTGGCGATCTAGAAGCTCTTAAATTTTTAATGATTAAATCAAATGACAAATTTTTCCGATTACAAAGTTAAAGATATTAACTTGGCACAGTGGGGCAGAAAAGAAATTACTCTGGCTGAAAACGAAATGCCGGGTTTAATGTCTCTGCGTCGTGAATATGGCGATTCTCAACCACTTAAGGGAGCAAGAATTGTTGGTTGTTTACATATGACAATTGAAACTGCGGTGTTGATTGAAACTCTTGTGGCTTTGGGTGCAGAAGTGCGTTGGTCATCGTGCAACATTTTTTCAACTGTGGATCAGGCCGCTGCGGCAATTGCTGCTGTTGGTATTCCGGTTTTTGCTTGGAAAGGTGAAACCGAAGAAGAATATGACTGGTGTATTCGCCAAACTATTGTGGGAAATCCATCCTGGAAGCCAAATATGATTTTGGATGATGGTGGCGATTTAACCACAATGATTCACCAGGAATATCCACAAATTTTGCAAGAAATTAAAGGCCTGTCAGAAGAAACTACAACTGGCGTGGCGCGTCTTTATCAAATGGAAAAAGAAGGAAAGTTAAAAGTTCCGGCTATTAACGTTAATGATGCGGTAACAAAATCGAAATTTGATAATTTGTACGGTTGTAAAGAAAGTGTTATTGACGGCGTAAAGCGTGCTACTGACGTCATGATCGCTGGAAAAATGGTGGTAATTTGTGGTTACGGTAACGTTGGTAAAGGATGTGCCGAGGCTTTTAAATCACAAGGCGCGCGTGTTATTGTTACTGAAATAGATCCAATCTGCGCCTTGCAAGCTGCGATGGCTGGATATCAGGTTCTAACCATTGAAGATGTTGTTACGCAAGCCGATATTTTTGTTACTACAACCGGCAATGTGGACATTATTAACATTGACCACATGCGCGCTATGAAAGACTGTGCGATTGTTGGTAATATTGGTCATTTCGACAATGAGATTCAGGTAGAGGCATTAAAAAATCTGAAATGGACTAATATTAAACCGCAGGTTGATCAAATTACATTTGCTGATGGCAAAAGGATTATTTTGCTGGCTGAAGGCAGATTGTTAAATTTGGGATGTGCGACTGGTCACAGCGCTTTTGTGATGTCTGCTAGCTTTACCAATCAGGTAATGGCACAGATTGAACTGTGGAATCATCACCAAAAATATCAAAATAAGGTCTATATTTTGCCCAAAGAATTGGATGAAAAAGTGGCGCGGTTGCATCTTGACAAGCTAGGAGTGAAGTTGACCAAGCTTAATAAAAAACAAGCAGAATATATCAGCGTTGACGCGGAAGGTCCGTTTAAAACTGATAATTATAAATATTAAAATCAGCTGCTAAGAGCCTAATTAAAAACTATCAGCCATGGAAAAAATTCAAATTACAAAACAGGGTTACGAAAGATTAAAATCCGAGATCGACAATCTAAAAAATGTTGAGCGTCCTAATATTATCAAGCAAATCGCCACCGCACGTGAGTTGGGTGATTTGCGTGAGAATGCTGAATATCATTCGGCAAAGGATAAGCAGGGCTTCATTGAAGCGCAAATTGCTGATTTGGAAGACAAATTTGTTCGTGCTGAAGTGATTGATGTGGCACAGCTTTCGGGAACAAAAATCCGCTTTGGTGCAACAGTAAAATTAGAGAATTTGGACAATGAAAAAATTGTCTCCTACAAAATTGTTAGTGAGTTTGAGGCCAATATTGACGATGGTCTGATCTCCAGCACTTCTCCAGTGGCACGGGCTTTGCTGGGTAAAGAAATTGGTAATGAAGTTGAGATTCACACTCCCGGTGGAGTTGCAAGTTACGAGGTTTTAGAGGTCAAATTTATACAATAAAAATTAATTATTTGACATCAAAAACACCTCACCTTAATACCGCTCAACTATGAGTTCTCTAGTTAGTTCTTGCCCTCAGTTTCAATAAATAATCCTTGGTTTTAAAAATATGAAAAAAACTTTTTCTACAAAAAAGTCGGCATTCTCGCTGATTGAATTATCAATCGTGCTGATCATCATTGGTCTTTTGATTGCCGGTATTACTGGTGGCGCCAGCTTGATTAAAAGCTCAGAATTGCGTTCAGTAATGGGCGAGGCCAGGGGATATTCTGTGGCAGTGAATGGTTTCTACTCTCAATATAATTATTTGCCTGGTGATTATGCTGTTGGGGTTGGTGGAGCAATTGCCTCTTCCACAACTACGGTTGCTTATCCGGGCTCTACTGCTTCTGGACAAAATGGCAGAATTGAATATAACACCGGCAGTGTTGCAACTTACCTTTCAGAAAGTGTTGCTGCATGGGATCAGCTAAGAAAAACCGGCACGATTGATTCAACAACATCGGTTGTCTTGGCTGCAACTACAACCGCTCAAATTGCAGGTGTTCATATGCCAGCATCAAAAATCAAAGCTGCTGGTTGGCATTTTGACTATCGTACTAATGTTGGAGCTACTGGAACTGATTATTCCTCGGGAGCTAATGAAGGTTCTGCCGCCACTCCGGCATATCAAAATGTGGTTGTATTAACTGGTACTACAACAGCAGCAAGCGCAACTCTTGCAACTGCAGTTGCCTCAACCCTTGTAAATGGCGCTACTAACCTAGCCACTCCGGCATTGACTGGCCCAGATACTATGTCGATCGACATTAAGATTGATGATTCTTATGCCAATTCTGGTAAAGTTAGGGGCTTGAATACTGGAGACAGCAGCAAACAACTTTGCTATACTCTGAGTCAAGTCGCAAATTCTGCTTATAATGTGGCATCTTCAACTTCTAAAAATTGTGCTTTGACATTCCAAATTGATGTCAATTCTTAAATCTGATTTCAGCTATACCGAAGTCCCTGTGATTTTGGTATATTAACAAAATTTTAACAAATATGAAAAAAACTTTTTCTACAAAAAAGTCGGCATTCTCGCTGATTGAACTATCAATTGTGTTGATCATCATCGGTCTTTTAATTGCCGGTATTACTGGTGGTGCCAGCTTGATTAAAGGCGCCGAATTGCGTGCTGCCACTTCTGAAGCCAGAGGTTATCAAGTTGCGGTTAACGGATTTTACTCTCTTTACAATCAACTTCCAGGTGACCTGAATAAAGCAATTTCTGGAGCTACTATTTATTCTGGTCCGGCTACTGGTCAGGGTGAAAATGGCAAAATCCAATATTACGCTGATGATGTTGTGGGAAATTGTGCTACTACAAATAAAAACGCGGCTGCAACCCCTTGCAACTCTGAATCTGTTGCGGCATGGAATCAATTGATTGCAACTGGTACCATTGATTCAACTTTGGCACTTATTTTCTTAAATATTGGCACAGCTCAAGTTCCGGGAATTGATATGCCATCGTCAAAAATCAAATTTGCTGGATGGCATTTTGATTATCGTAATATGGTTGGATCAGCCGGTAATTATGTCAATGATAGTGAAGCTTTGGGCATGGTTAAGGAAGGTGGTGCTTTCTTAGCACAAAATGTTGTGGTTTTAACTGGTGCTACTTCCTCTGCTACAGGAACAACTTCTACTCTAGTAAATGGTGCAACCAACGTTTCTAGCGGTGTTTTGACTGGTTCTGATGCTTTCTCTCTTGATTCTAAAATTGATGATGGAAAAGCTAATACCGGCAAAGTTAGAGGTTTGAATCCTGGTGGTGTTGATGCCACATGTTACACTGCAAATGCAGACGTTGCTGCTGACTATATTGTTACTTCTCAAACTGGAAAAGTTTGTGCATTGACTTTCCAAGTTGATCCAAAATCTTCTTAAAATTTAGTTAAGTTATTTTTAAAACCTCGTCATTCGTCAAAGAATGGCGGGGTTTTTTATTGCGCATAAATCAATTTGACTACAAAAGATGAGACCGTGACAGTCTCCTAATTTTGAAGGTGCTGCAACAAATATTTTTAAGAAATGAAAAATGATCTGATAGTTTCGTCACTGATTAATTTTTTGGTGCCGATAATTTTTCTCTACGGTTTATTTTGTTTGGCTGATTTTTTTGCCAATGGTTTTTTTGCTTTTATCTATTCGGTGGTGCTTTTTGTTAGCGGATTCATGATTTTTTCAGTACGCTTTTCTGGCGTTAAAACTGCTTCATTGCTGCATTTAGAATTCGTTTCTTTTTTCGCTTTACTATTGTCGATTTGCTATGTTGTTGCTGTGTTGCTTCTGGTCACCAATCTCTTCGCTCTTTAAGAGTTGCGACAGTCTCATCTAAAAAAATCACGAATCTTCTGCGCTGCATTTTTACTGATGCCATCCACCTTGATCAGGTCTTCTATTGTTGCCGATTTAATTTTATCTAAAGATCCAAAATGATTTAGTAAGGCTTTTTTGCGTGCTGCTCCGATGCCTTCAACATCGTCAAGGCGTGATTTAGTAACTGATTTAGCGCGTTTGCTGCGATGAGTAGTGATGGCAAAACGATGTGCTTCATCACGCAGTTGTTGCAGATAAAACATTAATTTGTGGTTCTTGGGCAAAGTGAAAGATTCTTTGCCGATTTGATGAAAATTTTCTTCGCCAGCATTACGGTTCTCACCTTTAGACATGCAGACAAAAGATGGATTTATTTTAAGTTCAGCGAAGATTTTCTCAGCAGCATGAAGTTGGCCAACGCCACCATCAATGATAATCAAATCAGGGAAAATATTATTATTTCCTTCTTTGAAGCGGCGGCGCAAAACCTCACGCATCATGGCGGTATCATCGCGCTCATTTTCATCAAAACGAATATTAAATTTGCGGTAACCATTTTTGATAAATCCTTCAATTCCGGCGGTGATCAAAACTCCAACCGCATGTTCTCCGCTGATATGGCTGTTGTCGTAAACCTCAATGCGGCGTGGTAAATCTTTCAGTTCAAAAATATTTTTTACCTCCAGAAGAATAGCGGCATTATTTAAATTTTGGGCTAAATTTTGTTCAAGAACTTGTAAGGCTAATTGTTCTTGATCATTGATCAGAGTAAGTTTCAGGCCTTGTTTGGGAGTTTTTATGGTAACTTTGCCGTGAGAAATATTGCTTAAAAAATTCTCAAGCAAATTTTGTTCAGCCAGCTCGAGGTTAAGTAAAACAAGCTGCGGTGGCGTTTGCTGCAAATAAAATTGCCCTAAGAATTCGGCTAAAATATTTTCTGTTTCTCCACTATCAGCGTCATAAAAATATGGTTTAGAGCCATAATTATTGCCGCTGCGGAAGAATGAAACATAAATACATAGGCGATTGTTTTTACCAATAATGCTAATCACATCAGCATCACCAAGTTCGTCAATATTGATGTTTTGTTTGGCTTGAATTGAAGTCAGAGATTTGATGCGATCGCGCATATTTGCTGCTTTCTCATATTCTTGCGCGGCACTGAATTCGTGCATTTTTTTGGCCAATTTTGTTTGCACAGTGGCGGATTTCCCTTGTAAAAAATCAACGGCATTTTGCACCGATTTTTGATACTCATCTTGTGAAATCAGATTTACACAAGGGCCAGAACATCTTTTGATTTGATATTCGATGCAGGGTTTGCTGCGGTTTCTAAATTCAGAATCGGAACAATCGCGCAGTAAAAAACTTTTTTTCAAAACATCGAGAGTGCGGTTAACATCAGTGCCGGAAGCAAAAGGTCCAAAATATTCTCCAGCATTTTTTTTCAAACCACGATGTTTGGTAAGAGCAGGAAAATGGTGATTGGTGATTAAAATATGAGGAAAAGTTTTGTCATCGCGCAGCAAAATATTAAATTTGGGGGCGCATTGTTTGATAAGATTATGTTCCAGCAGAAGTGCTTCAACTTCGGTTTCGGTTTGAATAATCTCAAAACGTTTTGCTAAAAAAATCATGCGCGAAATTCGTGAAGAAAGGCGCTCTTCTTTGGTGTAGCTCGCCAGTCTTTTTTGTAAATTTTTAGCCTTACCAATATACAAAACTTGATCGTCACTGCCGAAAAACTGGTAAATTCCGGGGTTGGTAGGAATTTGTGCGAGTTGTGATTTTATTATTTCAGCAGGCATTAAAAATTTTAGATTAATGATTTTAGATTTATGATTTAGGTTTTAGATTAAAAATTCATAAAGAGACTGTCGCAAATCAAACTTTTAGTCGAATTTTTCGCAATTCAAATTTTTTCGAAACGCACGTACATCTGGGTACGCTTACCTTTCAAAAAAATTTGAATCACAAAAACTTCTTAGAAAATTTTGATTTGCCACAGTCTCATAAATCAAAAATTCTAAATAATATTTTCCTCAAAAATGGTTATTAAAAAAGAACAGCTTGAAGAAATCAATCAGCTACGCGCTCAGACAAATCAAACTGTTAGACCGGTTGCAGTGGAATTGGAAAAAATTCTTTATCAGCCAATTGAAGTTTTGGATCATGGCTTTGTGAGAGTTGTTGATTACATGGGAAATGATGCGGCTGTTGTGCAAGCGGCGCGCGTTTCTTACGGGCAGGGCACTAAGAAAGTTAACGCCGATAAAGGTTTGATCAATTATTTAATTGCACATCGTCACACCACTCCGTTTGAAATGTGTGAAATTAAGTTTCACATCAAGTTGCCAATTTTTATTGCGCGTCAATGGATCAGACATCGCACGGCTTCAGTGAATGAATATTCGGCTCGCTATTCAATCATGGAAGATGAATTTTACATCCCAAAAGCTGAGCATTTGTCAGCGCAATCTAAAGTTAATCATCAAGGTCGCGACGAATCAAAAATCTTAAATCAAGAAGAACAAAAAAAGGTTTTGGAAATTCTCAAACAAGATGCTACACAGACTTACCAGCATTATCTCGAAATGATTAACCAAAATCCGCAAGGCGAAATTGCTGATGAAAGCAAAGAAGGTCTGGCGCGAGAATTGGCGCGGATGAATTTGCCGGTCAATTGTTACACCCAGTGGTATTGGAAAATTGATTTACACAATCTTTTGCATTTCTTGGCGTTGCGTGCTGATAAACACGCTCAATATGAAATTCGGGCTTATGCGGAAGTGATGCTCGACATCGTAAAAAAATGGGTGCCACATTGCTACGAAGCTTTCGAAAAATATCGTCGTGACGGCAAAGAACTTTCCGGTGGCGCTATTGACGTAATCAAAAAAATGCTGAAAGGCGAACAAGTAAATCAAGAAAATTCGGGTTTAAGTGTGCGCGAATGGGGTGAATTGATGGGTTTAATAAAATAAAAATGATTTGTTGCAGATGCGTGATTTGATGTCACGTGTAGCAACTGCAATATTAACGAAATTCAAAACGCAGTTTTGGATTTAAAAGGAGTGAATATGTCTCTTGGAATTTGGGAATTATTATTAATTTTGGCGATTGTTTTCGTGCTTTTTGGTGCCGGAAAATTGCCGCAGGTAATGTCTGATTTGGGTAAAGGTGTAAAAAGCCTGAAAGATGGTTTGAAGGGTGATAAGGCTGAAAAGAAAGATGAAGAGCCTAAGTCAAATCAAGATCAAAATTCTTAAGGCAGTTTGCAAGTGGCTGATCAAAGCAAAATAATTGCAACTCAAGTTTTAGAAGATGTCGTAAACAAGTCCTCGTCTGACCGCGTCCTGGTTAACGACCTGGTGACGGCTATGGATTCGGTTGGTTTTGGATTGGTGATGATGATTTTTTCTTTTGCCACCATCATGCCATTGCCGCCACCCTTTCCCAGCATTATTTCAATTCCGTTGGTGATTTTTTCAGCGCAAATGGTTTTGGGTTATTCGGCTCCTAAATTACCCAAAAGATTTGCTAATCTTTCGGTAAAAAGATCAGTGTTGGCAATGTTGATCAAGCGTTCTTCGCCTTACATCCGTAAAGTTGAAAAAATTCTGAAACCGCGTTTTGGGTTCATGTTTAACTCATTCATGGAACGTATTGTCGGGCTTTTTATTTTTATTTTCTCAGCTTTTGTTTTGTTGCCCATGCCATTTTCTAATTTCATTCCCGGTCTTGGTGCTTTAGTTAGTGCTTTCGGATTGTTAGGTAAGGATGGTTTGGTGGCGATCATAGGAATTTTGATTGGCTTGATAGGAATTGTAGTTTCAATAACCGCTATTTTTCTTGGTGTTGAAGCCTTGCATTACATCAAGGATTTCTTTTTCGGAATGTCTTTTTAATTGCTTAATTCTTTTTAAGTTTCTTGACAGGTTTGAAAAACATTTTAATTAACCATCACGTAATTTTCCCTTCAGATTTTTTAGGCTCTGCAAGCCTTGCCAAACCAACTATCAGATCAAGGGTCTATACTTGGTCCAGATCCAGATAGATAAGTCAGTTCTCAAACTAAATCCCTGAAATTTCATCTGTGTTTTTCTTAAAAGCGACTTCCTTCTTATAAAATTTTTTCAAATTTTTATTTTTAATTACTAACCAACTCAACATTCTTAAATGTCCTCAACTTTAACACTACGTCATGGTTCAAGCCAAAATAATAATGGCACCAACCAAGATGCTCCTCAAGATGCAACGGTCCAAAATGATAAGCAGGAAAGTGCAGCAGCGCAAAATTACAATCAGCCTTATCAGAATAATCAGAATAGTGATCAGCAATCTGGTCGTGGTTATTTACATACCGGCAATTTGATTAGCCGTGGTAATCAACAAAATAATCAACAGCCTCAATCTTCTTCCAATTCTGCCGGTCAGTTTGATGAAGATGATGAAGATGGCGCCCCTAATTCGGCTGGTCGTTATGACAGAAGAACCTCGCCAAATTCAGCCAATGCCAAAACTTTGGAGTTGAAATCGTTAAAATTAAAATCAGCAGAAAAATTAATTGAAGCTGCGAAAGACTACGGTTTAGACAATATCGGAGATTTCGGCAGACAAGATATTATTTATCACATTTTAAAAAATTTCTCCGATCAAAATCCTGAAAATATTATTATTGGCGAAGGCGTTTTGGAAGTTTTGCAAGATGGTTTTGGTTTTTTGCGCGCTCCTGAAACCAATTACTTCCCAGGTTCAGATGATATTTATGTTTCTCCTAGTCAGATTAAAAGATTTGGTCTGCGCACTGGTGATACAATCCGTGGACAAATTCGCGCTCCGAAAAAAGGTGAGAGATATTTCGCGTTATTGCGTGTCAATGATGTAAATTTTAACACTCCTGACAAGATTAGAAACCGTGTTCTTTTTGATGATCTGACGCCACTTTATCCAAATTCTAAAATTCAACTCGAAGAAGAAAAGCCGAGCAATAACGACATCAGCACCAGAATTATTGATATGGTTACACCTATCGGTAAAGGTCAGCGTGCTTTAATTGTTGCTCCTCCACGCACTGGTAAAACTTCTTTAATGCAAAATATTGCTCGTGCCATCACGAGCAATCACCCAGAAGTAGTTTTGATTGTGCTCTTGATTGATGAGCGTCCAGAAGAAGTTACTGACATGATTCGCACCGTTAAAGGTGAAGTGGTCAGTTCAACTTTTGATGAGCCGGCAACGCGTCACGTTCAGCTTGCTGAAATGGTGATTGAAAAAGCCCGTCGTTTGGTTGAAGCCAAAAAAGATGTGGTGATTTTGCTTGATAACATCACTCGTTTAGCCCGCGCTTACAACAACGTCATTCCATCTTCAGGAAAAGTATTAAGTGGCGGTGTTGACTCTAATGCTTTGCAACGTCCAAAAAGATTTTTTGGTTCGGCGCGTAACATTGAAGAAGGTGGTTCATTAACAATTATCGCTACTGCTCTTGTGGATACTGGCTCAAAAATGGATGAAGTAATCTTTGAAGAATTCAAAGGTACCGGTAATGCTGAAATTATGCTTGATCGTAAAATTTCTGACAAACGCATCTTCCCGGCAATTGATATTACAAGATCTGGAACCAGAAAAGAAGAATTGTTGGTTGATCGCGCCACTCTTTCAAAAGTGTGGATGTTGCGCCGTATTGTTAATCAGATGAGTCCGATTGAAGCGATGGAATTCTTGCTTCAAAAAACTGAGCATACTAAGACCAATGAAGAATTCTTTAAGTCGATGAATAGCTAGTGAAGCAGATTGAAGGGTTTTTATGACCCTTCAATTCTTATTATTTTCAGCCTTTTTATTAAAACAGTTTTGTAATGAATCCGGCAAAAAATTTTACAGTTCTTTTGACGCTACTGTTTTTTTCTTCTTGTTTATATTCCAAGAAAGAAAAGGGTTTTGATGTTGTCGCCAATGAAAATGCCTTGCGTGCACAAGGCACTTTTAACGCTTATTTGGCTTTAGAGTATCTTGATTTTTCACGTAATCTGGCCATTGGTAAAAACAAAAAAGATGCGGCATATTTTTTAGCAAAAAGCAAAAGAGTTGCTGAAGATAAGGTGATTATTCCCGAAAATCCGCTCAATTGGGGCGCTGATCCCAATCAGATGGAAGAGTTGGTTGCGATGCAAAAAAGACTGGATGTGGTTTCAACGCCGCAGATGCAAAATCAATTGCCGATTCAAATGGCGCATTTGACTTATCTTTACGATTGCTGGGCTGCTAAAGAATCAAAGCCGATTTTCAAATCAAGCGAGTTAGCAAAATGCCGCATCAGATTTTATAAACTTTTGGAAGAGATTGAATTTTACATCGAAAAGCAAAAAGAAGATCTGCAACCAATTACTGAAATCGTTGAGCCAGAATTTAAACGTTTCGAAATTTTATTTGATCTATCGAGCTTTAAATTTAACGATCGTGCCAATAAAGATTTTCATGAAATGCTGGATTATGTGATGTCGATGAAAGGTGATTATCGGTTGCTACTTGTTGGTTCGGCTGATCGTACTGGTAAAGAATTGCTTAATCAAAACCTGGCTTTAAAGCGTGTTGAGGTGGTGAAAAATTATTTGATCAGAAATGGTGTTACAAACGATTTGATCGAAACCAGATCTTTTGGTGAAGATTTTCCTGATATTATCACGTCCAACGGGGTGCAGGAACAAAGTAATCGCGTGGTCAGTATTTATGTTTTAAAGGGTGCTAAATCTTTTGATATCTTCCCCTTGCCGTTGATTGAAAATTTTGTCTATCGCGAAGGCGTTGAGAAAGCACGCAAAGAAAGAGGTCTTAAATGAAAAAAATGAAAAATTTGTTCGCAAATAAGAAAAGATTGGTGATCAAAATTGGTTCATCACTTCTAGTTTCTGAAGGTAAATTGCGTCAAAAATGGTTAAAAAGTTTTGTTGCAGATGTGGTTGAGCTGATTGAAAAAAAAGTTGAAATTGCAATTGTATCTTCCGGTTCGGTAGCTCTTGGGCGCGTGATATTAAAAATGCAGAATAAAAGATTATCTTTGAAAGAAAAACAGGCGGCTGCGGCAGTGGGACAAATTCACTTGATGGGATTTTACTGTGATTTTTTTGCCGAATATAATTTGAATGTGGCGCAGATTCTTCTCACAGCAGCTGATTGTAATGATCGTGAGCGTTATCTTAATTCTCACAACGCCTTGGAAACCTTGCTGGAGAAACGAGTGGTTCCCATCATTAACGAAAATGACGCCATAGCGGTTGAAGGTATAAAAATTGGTGACAATGACCGTTTGGCAGCGCGAGTGGCTCAAATGATTTCTGCAGATTTGGTGATTTTATTGTCTGATATTAATGGTCTTTACGATAAAAATCCTCGTACCGAAAAAAGTGCAAAATTTATCAGTGAAGTTTCTGAAATTACTAAAGAAATAGAAGCGATGGCCGGTGGGGCTGGTTCTGTTGTTGGTACTGGTGGTATGGTAACAAAAATTTTGGCGGCAAAAATGTTGGTCAGTGCTGATTGTGAAACTGTGATTACCAATGGAACTCCTGAGCATGCCTTGAAAAATCTATTTTCAGGACAGAAGAATTTCACGGTTTTTCGTAACAATGTTAAAGTTGCCAAGTCGCGTAAAAAATGGATTTCTGGCTTTATCAATGTGAAAGGTGGAGTGGTGGTAAACGCTAGAGCTGCAGAGGCATTAAAAAATAAAAAGATCAGCTTATTGCCGATTGGTGTTGTGGCGGTGGAAGGAGATTTTAAAAAAGGTGACGCAGTTTTTATTCGCGATGAAGAAGGAATCCACATTGCTAATGGTCTCAGCAATTATGACGCCGATGATGCTAAAAAAGTGCTGCTAAAAAAATCGGCGGAAGTGAAAAGGATTTTTGGCAAAGCTGCCAAAGTTGAGCTGGTGCATATTGATAATTTGGTGGTGATTTAGATTTAGGAGACTGTCGCAAATCAAAAGTCTCTTTAGGGGTTTATAATTTTTTAAAAAGAGTTGTGTTCTTCACTCTTAATTGTCCAGGTGCGATGCCGATGAAATCTTGTTTGGTGAAGTTGTTGGCAGCAAAAAATTCAAAAATCTTTTTATAATTTTTACGTTCGGAATCGTCGAGAATTATTGTCCCCCCTGGTTTTAAAGCTGTAATCGAATTTTTAGCGCATTCGAATCTCTTCAGCGAATCGATGATGATCAAATCGAATTTTTGTCCGTAATTCTTAGGAAAATTTTCGTAATCGGAATTATTTAAACCATCAGCCATCAAATTGATTTCAACATTAGTTTTAGCGGTTTCTTGTAGTTTTTCTGCAATAATGCCAAGCCACTTCTCGCTGGTTTCCAAGCCGATGACTTTTTGCACTTTGTCAGCAAAAAATAACGTGGAAGCACCGCAGCCAAATTCAAAAATCTGGTGATTTTTTTGTACAGTATTTTGCAAAAATTCGATTGCTGGATAGCTCATCCACGGCACTGGATTGCCGTCATCATCTTGTGAAAATCCTTCCAAAAAAGATCTGATCCAGCTCGGTTTATATTTTTCAAATTGTTGTCGGACAAGGTTGGTGTGACTCATAATCTGTGCTAGTTAATGCTGTCTAAATACCACAGCACAGTTTCTTTTAGGCGATCAGAAAAACTTTTTGAAGGAGCAAAACCAAATTGCTGAGCAACCTTATTATTGCTGATAGCATAGCGTTGGTCATGGCCCAAGCGATCACTAACGAAATTAATTTGTTGTTGGTAAGAAGCGCCATCAGCCTTGGGCTTTACTTGATCAAGAATCTGACAAATTTCATGAGCCAGTTCAATATTTTCTTTTTCACATTCGCCGCCAAAACAATAAGTTTGTCCAACCACGCCTTTTTGCAGCGCCATAAATATGCCACGAGCGTGATCTTTAACAAAAATCCAATCACGAATATTTTTGCCATTACCATAAATAGGGATGATTTTGTTGTTTATTGCACAGTGAATAACGGTGGGAATTAGTTTCTCGCGATGTTGGTGTGGACCAAAATTATTAGAGCAGTTGGTGGTGATGGTGGGCAAGTTGTAAGTTTCAAACCAGGCGCGCACCAAATGGTCAGAAGCGGCCTTGGAAGCGGAATAAGGTGAGTTTGGCTTGTAAGGATTTTCCTCGCTAAATTTGGGATCTTGCAGAGAAAGTGAACCATAAACTTCATCGGTGGAAACATGAAGAAAACGAAAAGATAATTTTTTTTCTGCCGATAATTGGCGCCAATAATTCAAAGAGCAATTAAGCAAATTAAAAGTGCCAACAATATTGGTCTGGATAAAATTTTCCGGGGCTTTGATGGAGTTATCGACGTGAGATTCAGCGGCAAAATTAATAACAAAATCAATTTGCTCTGTTGCTAAAATTTTACTGACTAAATCCTGATCAATGATGTCGCCCTTAATCAGTTTGAAATCAGGATTATTTGCAACTGCTTGCAGATTTCTGACATCTGCAGCGTAAGTAAGTTTGTCGAGTACAATAGCTTTATGACCTTGCTGACAAACGATTTCAACAAAATGACTGCCGATAAATCCGGCACCACCAGTGATTAAAAAATTGGACATGGTTTTGTAATTTTTTACTTTTTTGAAATAAATTATTGAAAACAGATTCAATGAACGTTTCGATCATAAATCGTCAATTATAAATCGTAAATCATCAATTCCGAACATGAATAACAAGTTCTCTAGATTTTTTGTCATTATTTTTATGTCAGCAGCGATTGCGGCACAAAGCAGTGCTGCCTTTGAGTTTAATTTATTTCAAACAAAACGTGATTATCTTTATTTGGTTGGTTCATCAACAGTCTCACCATTTATGGCGGCTGTTGCAGAAGAATTTAATCGGATGCAAAGCTTAAATAATCCCAATGCCAAGATGCCGGTTGTTGAGTCTGACGGTAGTTCGGGTGGATTTAACATGTTTTGTGCTGGAATGGGTTATGAATATGCTGATTTTGCCAATGCTTCCAGAGTGATGCGTGAAAATGAAATTGCAGAGTGCAGCAAGAATGGTGTTGATCAAATTGTTGAGGTGAAGATTGGTTATGATGGCATTGTGCTCGCCAATTCTATGAGAAGTAAAAAAATGCAATTAAGTCGTGAGCAAATTTTTCTGGCTTTGGCGGAAAAAATTTACGATGTCAAAAGCGCTAAAATTATAAACAATCCTTACCATTACTGGAGTGAAATTGACTCCAAACTTCCTAAGAAAAAAATTACAGTTTACGGCCCGCCTTTAACTTCAGGCACGCGCGATGTCTTTGTTGATATTGTCTTGGAAGAAGTTTGCTTCATGAAAAAAGAATTTATTGCTGCTTTTCCTGATCGCGACATACGTAGAAGACAATGCCGCAGAATTAGAAGTGACGGCAACTTTATTGAATCGGGTGAGAATGACAATGTGATTGTGCGTCAGATCAAAGATAACCGTGATGCTTTGGGAATTTTTGGTTTTAACTTTTTGGCGGTGAATCAGCAAATTGTGCAGGCGGCTTCTATTGATGGCGTGTATCCAAGTTTTGAGACAATTGCTTCCAAAAAATATGAATTATCGCGTCCGCTTTTTGTTTATTTCAAAAAAGAGCATTTAAAATTAATGCCACAAATGGCTGATTTTATTAAAGAGATGGTAAGTTCTGAAACCATTGGACCCAAAGGATATTTAGTAAATTCGGGATTGATCGCCCTGAGTGACAAAGAACAAAAAGAGATTGAGAAAAATGTGTTAGATCAAATCGCGGAGGTTAAGTGAGAATAATAAAAAATTCAGTACGTCTAGCGTTTTTATTCTTGGTATTGTCTGCCCAAACTTCTTGCATCACCCAATATATTTGGGGTGATAAAAGTTATAATGAAGAAGTTGAACAGTTTTTTGCTGGTTCTGACGGACGTTCGATTGCTTTGATTGGCAGTCATTATCATTATGTTTTTGCTGATAATTCCGGTTTGTTGCGAAATATTCTAACCCTGAAGCAAAAAGGTGTTCTGGCAATTAACCCTAAAAAAACTCACCTTAAGTTAGACAAAAATAATAATGTTGAAGGTGATCTGGTGTTGGAAGGTCCGGCTAGCATCTTGCCTCGTGAGGATGTGCGCGCTTTAAGAAGTTGGGGATTTGAAGCGGATAGTGATGATTTGATGACGATAAAATTAAGCTTAGTTGGCCGTCGTTATGCGCCGCGTTATTTGGGTCAAGGTGTGGCTAGAACCAGTGAACTTTATACTTTAAAAATTTATTACAGCGATTCCAATTTGGCTAAAGATGTGGGCAAAGCTGCAATTACTCCAGTTGCCGTGACTTTGGATGCGGTTATTTTAGTGGGTAAAGTAGTGTTCTACCCTTTTTCATTGTGAGAACAGTCTCTGTAATAAAGATTGGTTTGGTTTAAGCTTGTTCTAAAACTTTCTTAAAATCTTCTACAGCAACTTCCTTTTTGATGATGGCTTGGCCGATTTTTTCGAGTAAAATAAAAGTTAGTTTTCCGCTTTCAACTTTCTTGTCTTTGTAGAGATGTTGCACCAGATTTTCCTGATTCCAGGAGCTGCGAATTTTTTTGTAGTCAATTACGAAACCACAATCTTCAAAATGGCTTTTGATCACGGCAAAATCATCTGGGGTAATCATGGCAAAATTAAGTGACATTTTTGCTGCCATTAACATGCCCAGAGCAACAGCTTCACCGTGTAAAATTTCTGATGAATAATTGGTCTCAGTTTCAAAAACATGACCAAAAGTATGACCAAAATTTAAGAGCGCGCGTTTGCCATTTTCTTTTTCATCTTGTGAAACGATATCAGCCTTGATCTGGCAAGATTTGGTGATGACTGTGCTTAAAATTTCTTCGTCAAAAGAGAAAATCTTTTTGTAGTTTTCACTCAAGAAATCGAAGAAATTTTTATCCTCAATCAGACCATATTTGACGATTTCAGCATAGCCGGAAAGAATTTCGCGCTGGGGCAGGGTTTTTAAAAAATCCAAATCGCAAATCACCATTTTTGGTTGATAAAAACTGCCGATCAAATTTTTGCCAGATAAGCTGTTAATGGCAGTTTTGCCACCAACTGAGCTGTCAACTGCTGCCAGCAAGGTTGTGGGAATCTGTACAAAATCAATTCCGCGCAACAAAATTGAGGCAATAAATCCCGATAAATCGCCAATAACTCCGCCGCCAAAGGCTAGAATTAAAGATTTGCGATCGGCATTTTTGCTTAAAATTTCTTCGCAAATTTTTTCTAAAACTTGGAAGGATTTGGTTTGTTCGCCGCTGTCAGCGATGATGGTTTCAAATTTAATGTCAGATTTTTTTAAAACCTGATGAAGTTTTGATAAATGTAGTTGGGCGATATTTTGATCGCTGATGATGAAAATTTTGCTGTAATTTGTTTGGTCCAAAAATTCATTTAAGCCTGCAATAGCGCCAGAGCCGATGGCAATGTTGTAACTTCTGTTATCAAGATTAACGCGGATTTTATTTTGCATTTTGTGTCAGTAAATATTTGCCGATTTGTTTGATGATGCTGTCGTGGGTTTCATTGTCAGTGTCAAATTTTAAGTCGCACTTGGCATAAATAGGATATCTTTTTTTTGCCAAATCTTCGAGAACTTTTCTTTTATTGGTATTGTGCAGCAAGGGGCGATTGGCTTTATGACTGATGCGATGTAAGATGGTGGCAATTGAAGCACTGATCCAAATTACCAGAGTTTTTTGACGTAAGATTTTTTGTGTCTCTTCATTCATATAAGCTCCGCCACCCAGCGAAATAACAATATTCTCGTCGCGTTGAATTATTTCAGCTATGAGGTTTTTTTCAAGTTGGCGAAAATAAACCTCGCCATTTTGCTTAAAGATTTCGCTGATAGTTTTATTTTCGCGATCTTCAATTTCCTGATCGGAATCAACAAAATAATAACCCAAAGCATTGGCAAGTTTTAATCCGAGAGTTGTTTTTCCAACTCCCATCAAGCCGATAAGTGCAATAATTTTTTTCATTTTCAAAGTTTTAAAACGGGATCTTGCAAAAATATCTTGCTCAACCTAAATATTTTACGAATAAATATTAATTTGTTTCCAGTGGTTTGTTTTCTCGGGTAGAAATCAATTTTTTCAACCAATAATTTTCCAGACATATGCTAAATTTTACAAATAATCGCACTTTTTCTTCTGCTGCTTCAGCAGTATCTTACGACGCTGGTCTTAGAGAATATATGATTAGAGTTTATAATTTTATGGCTATAGCTCTGGGTATCTCAGGAGTTGTTGCTTTTTTGACAGCCAGCTCTCCAGCTTTGATGAATGCTTTATTTGGAACTCCTCTATCTTGGGTGGTAATGTTTGCACCATTAGCTTTTGTGTTCTTTTTCAGCTATAAAATGCGCACTATTCCAGCTGAAACTGCCAAAAAATATTTGTGGGTATTTTCTGCCTTGATGGGTCTTTCAATTTCGACTATCTTCATGATTTACACCGCAACAAGTATCGCTCGTGTTTTCTTTATTAGCGCTTCAACTTTTGGTATCACAGCACTTTATGGTTACACTACTAAAAAAGATTTAACCTCACTGGGATCTTTTATGATTATGGGCTTGATTGGTATTGTGATTGCATCGGTGGTTAATATTTTCTTACAAAGCTCAGCGATTCATTTCGCTGTTTCAATCCTGGGTATTATTGTCTTTATTGGCCTTACAGCCTATGATTCACAAAGAATTAAACAAATATATTATCAGGTTTCTGGCAGTGCTGAGGCAACTTCTAAAATGGCAGTTATGGGCGCGCTTAGCTTGTACATGGATTTCATCAATTTGTTTATGATTATGTTGAACTTTTTTGGTGACAGAAAATAATCATATTTAGTAAGTAAAATTTTCTCCTTCGGCAATTAGTAATAGTTGCCGAAGTTTTTTTTGCTTATGATTTGCGACAGTCTCATTATGGTAAAAAAATTTTACTAAATTTTAAATTACCACAATAACTGACTTGCAATTCAGTTGGCATAAATTTAGTTTCCGCGCCTTCATTTTTGCCTGCGTGATGGAATGGTAGACATAACGGACTTAAAATCCGTGGGGCCGTAATGCCCTTGCCGGTTCAAGTCCGGCCGCAGGTACCACAAAAAGGGATATGCTAAACTGATCTTAGTTTGCATAGACCCTTTATCGCATGCAATCTCAACTCTCAGCTCGATGGATTTGGCAAAAAAATTAGCTAAAATTTTTAGTTTGATTTTTTTAGCTACCTTTGTTGCTTCTTGTGATTCTGGATGTGTTGAGGCTTATGAATTTGACAAAGAAGTTGTTGCGGTTGAATCCAATCCAATCAAAGATGGTGTTCAAGGTTTTGGTAGTTCGCAGGTTGCAACCTGGCATGATACCGGATTAAAAACCAATGGTGAGGCTATCGCTCTAGAAATTACCGGAGCTTGGGTTCCTTGGTATGGTGATGATGATGTTAGTGGACAGAGTCAGCTTAATGCCACTCCAGTATGTAAATTCTGCGCTATGAGCAGTAATTCTCCCAACTGTATTTGTTATTCCAATCAAACTCCCACTTCCGAAATTGGCTATGATGGTGGGGATTGTGCTTCCAATCTCGCCGCGCAAAATGATGCCGCAAAATGCACCTGTACCAGGCAATATGGTTTAGCGACGGATTATGGAATTTATCATTTTCCATTAAATAAATATGACAAAGCTCATGCCGAGTTGATCCCAGATGAACAGGAATATTGTAAATATACTGCCGGAATGGGTCTTTATGTTGGTCTGTTCGGCAATTCTGGGGCAGTAGTTCCGCTGCGTGCTTACCATTTATTTTCGCAAGTCGCGGCTTGTGATGTGGTGCGCGATCCTTCCACCGGCAAATGTTTGGATGATTTTGGTAATGACATCACCAAATATATATTTACCAGTGCCAATGATAAAGTTTTTGTTAAGGATGACGCCAATGATAATAATGGCATTGATCCCAACCCTGGTGATGATGTGCCGCATTCTCGTAATGAAGTGGTAAAATTAATAGTGCTGGATAGTCGCTATGATGATAATTACGGCAGTTATAAAGTTTCATTTTTGGGTGGTGTGGGTAATGATCAAGATAAGGGTTTGCTGGAATATCTGGTCCGATTGATAGAAGACAAAATCATGGGAACGCCAGATAGTAATGGTGTCAGACAAGGTGGCGTGATTCAAACTATGTTCAGCAATATCGTTCAAGATTCTGGTTTTGTGGCGGTGTTACAAATGGCTCTGTCTTTTTATATCTTATTTTACGGGGTCTCGGTTTTGATCGGTCTGGCTGATGTCAGTAAAAAAGAGCTGACAAATCGCGCGGTAAAAATTGCGCTGGTGATATTTTTTACCAGTGCAACAAGTTGGTATTGGTATGATAAGATTGTGGTTACCTTCTTTAAGGATGGTATGGATTCGGTAATCGCCATGATCATGACTTTCTCCGATCAAAATATTGATCCAACTTCTGGAATCATTACAGCTCAAATGGATCGTGCTTCACTGGATGGAGGCGGCAATGCTACTCGTTTTTCTTATGCCGATTTAATCATCAGAAATTTGCTTTCGGTAGCAGCGGCTAAAAAAATCTTCGGTTTATTTTTTGGAGCGCCGGTTTTTGGATTGCTTTATATCATTATTATTTACGGGTTGATCGCCTTCTTCATTTATGTGATGTTAAGCGTGGCCATGTTCTATGCTCTGGCAATTATTAAGTTGGCCTTTGTTTTGTCTTTGGGGCCAATCTTTATCGCCTTCACCTTGTCGGGCCATACCAACGATATGTTTAAAAAATGGGTGTCATTCATTAGTGCCAGATCGTTGGAGATCATTTTTATGTTTTTGATACTTTATAACTTTCTGGTTCTGATTGATCAAAACTTTACCTCGCTGCTTGGTTATAAAGCTTGTGTAACGCAATGGAATCTGGGTTTGTTCTCCATTCCGATTTTAAAAGCTCAAATCAATCGCAGTTTGGTGGAATGGTTCTCTGATTTTATCACATTGATGGGATTGATTTTTATTACCAAAATTGTGTTGGATAAAGTTCCTGATATTGCCGGAAGTCTGATTTCAATTGGCGGAACGCCAGGAAAAGCTGGTAGTTTTGGTACGGCAAGCGCGATGACGGGTGGTATGATTGACATGGCTAAAAGTGCCGGTTTTGCAGCTGGAGGCGTTTTAGGAAATGTTGGAGCTAAGGCCTATCAAGGAATCAGTCCGATGGTAGGCAG
Organism: uncultured Rhizobium sp.; assembly: GCA_964537735.1. GTDB lineage: Bacteria > Pseudomonadota > Alphaproteobacteria > Rickettsiales > UBA1997 > UBA2645. The sequence goes on from CAZICL010000004.1 coordinate 77,674, forward strand.
TGCAGCATCTTATGCGGCCAATAATGTCGGCAGTGCCGCTCGTATGATTCCAGGCGTTGGAACAGCGATTGATACGGCTAGTAAAGTTTCCAGCATGTTGCCTTCAAACCCGCGGGCGATGTATCGCAACTCTATCATTGATGCTGCGATTGCTCGAGCTGAGAAGGAAGTAGATAAAAAGGAAGTAGGTAAAGGAGGCTTAACTGGCAAAGCCAGAGAGGAGGCAATCAGAGGTGCGGTGGTTAACTCAATGTTAGCATTGGGTACTGAAAAAAGTAGGAGTGACACTTTGGCGAATAGCTTTGCAAAACTAACTGCTGCTGGCATCAATCTTGACTCAATTAGAAATAGGTTGGATGAGAAGTTAATCCACCGACCATTGGTTGATTTTATCAAATCCGAAAGTGCTAAATTAAAAGCAGAACCCAACCCTCCAATTGGTAAAGATTTGCAGGCTAAACTTGAAGGAAAAGTCAACGAATGGGCCGACAAAAATATTGCTGGTGGTGCTGCTGCGGTGAAGGAGTTTCTGAATAATCCAAACCGCATTGTTGATGGTGTAAGTTTTAGCGGAATTGGCTTTAATAATATGAAACAATTCATGCGCAACCACACCGAATATACTGCAGCAGAAGCGGCCAAAGCCTTTGCTAATAATCCTGAAAAACAACAGGAATATTTACAACATCTTAAAGATAATCAGTTCCGTCAGGAAGATGCCCGCCAAAGAACTAACGATGTCGTAAATTCTGTTTTGGGTAAGGATAATAGTCTGGTTAAAGGAATGAATTTTGTTCGTGATAATTTTAGTAAAGTGGCAAGAGCGGTGAAACCTTTTGACAATGCTTTTGGCAATGATGCTTTGACAGATTCAAAACGTGCTGCTGAAAGTTTTATGCGCAAAGTCAGTAACGAAGAAAATAAAACTGGAAATTCTTATGATTTTATTAGTCGTAGAACCGGAGGTTGGTTGTCTCATGGTCAAGGCAGTGTGCTTAACCCTTTCAATTTGATGAAAAGCAAAGCAACAATTAAACAGGAAATCAAAGAAGGTGATCGCAGCGGTATGATCAGATATCTAAGTAAAGGAGGCGCTGATAATGAAAAAGAAGGGTTCAGAAAATATTTTGACGATAAGAAGAATAGTGCCCCTAATCATGCCGCTAAACAAGCTTTTGAAGCAAAAAAACAAAGCAAGTTGAAAGAATCAGAGCGTCGTTATGACTTCTTCAAACAACAATTGGCAAAAAATGCGATTAAATCGTCGACTAAAAATTCAGCGACAATTGCTCAGGATTTAAGAAAAATTAAGCGGGAAGAAGACAAGGTTTGGAGTAAATATTACAGCCAAATTGCTAATGCCGGAAAATTGTTCGGAGCTCAAGACAAAGAGCAGCATCGTAGTTTGTTGGAAAAAAATAAAGATATTGAAAGAGAAAAGCAGGAACAGTTGAAAAAAATTGCTCAGATGAAAATTGAAGTAAAATCGGTAGCAGATGTTGTGGCGGAAATTAAGGCGTTGGAAGAAAAATCTAGTATTGCTGCCAAAGCAGCAGCAAAAGCTGCAGGCAAGGATCCGGATCTTGTTGAAAGAGAAAATAAGGAAATGGCTACTGCTTTACGCGAAAAACTCAAAGAGACTTTGCAAAGGGAATATGACGAGGCTTTGGCGGCGCATGCTAAAAAACAGAAAGAGTTTTTGAACTTGTCGGAAACAGATGCTAAAGCTTTGGAAGCGCTTAAAGGTAAAGAGCTGCAAGAAGCTTTGAAGGTGCATTTACAAAAAGAATACGACAAAGATTTGCTAGAACATGTTAAAAAACAGAAAGAGTTTTTGAGCTTGTCGGAAAAGAAACGAGAAGCTCTGGAAGTTCTTCAAGGTAAGGATCTGCAAGAAGCCTTGAAAGAGCATTTAGGAAACTCATATTCGCAAGAACGAAGAGAACAACTGATTGTCAGTTTGAATGCTGCTGCTTTGCGTAGTTTTGATGCTAAAGGTTCAAATAAGTTAAAAGAATATGGTGGTATGGATGCACTTAAAGATGGTTTAAGTGCAATCGACAGTAAAACAAATGATGCAACGTTGTTTGAGAAAGCAGCTCGTCTTGATTTCTACAATAGTGAACTTGAAAAAGGTGACGGTGCATCTGGGGTTGGTTCATCTTTTGAGCAAGATAGCGCTGCTGGGGCTAGTGATGTTGCTGCTAATCCAGGCGCCACTCCTGATGTTGGTCAAACTGCTACTAGCACTCCGGCAGCTGGAGTTTCTCCTCAAGCTCGCGCGCAAGCTCGCGAGCAAGCAATGCAACAGCAAGTTGCCAAACTTAATGCGGTGGTTGCCTCTAAAGTTAATGCCAAAAAATCCACAGCTGCAGAGCCGGATCTGGCTGATGAAGATAATGCTTTGGAAGAATTGAAAAAAGAGTTAAACCCTAAAGATGCTGATGCTGAGCGTCAAAAATATGACAGAAGCGTTTTGAAAAGCATTCTTACTGTGCAAAGAGATATTCTTTCGTCTAAAATTGAGGACTGCCAAAACAGAATTGAAAGAGAAACAGCTAATTGTGAAGATTTAAAAAGGCAGCATCCAGGAGATTTAACACATCGAGATATTAAAAAATCAGAAGCTGTTATATTTGGCTACAATAAGGAATACACTTCTTTGACAGGTTTAAGGAGTGAAATCTCAAATGAGATAATTGCACTGGATTCAGCAAGTTAATTAATTTTGTCATCTTGACTTTGAAGCAACAGCAAATAGCTTGCGGCGCTCTTAAATATGTGGCAGGCGTAGCTCAGTTGGTTAGAGCATCAGGTTGTGGTTCTGAGGGTCGCGGGTTCGATCCCCGTCGCTTGCCCCATCCGCTTTCGCTTACGCTACAGCGCGATTGAATCCGTAAGGAGGCAATCAAGACGTAGCTAAGCGTTAAGCGGAAGATCGCGCTAATACGCATTTTCCCAACAATTCCCAAAAAAAATGGATATACTTTTCTTCGCAGCAATCGCCCTTTACGTGTTTTGGAAATTAAGAGAGCAATTCGGCAAAGTTGAGGAAGAAGAGAAAAAGAAAATCCAAGATAAAGTTTCTCGCAAAAAAGAAATCATCAATGCCGTGCAAAACCAAGTGATGTCTTTGCAAAAGAAAGCTGTTGAACAAGATGAAGCGCAAAAAGCAGCTAATGAAAAAATTATCCTAACTATTGACGAAGCACATCAGGAAAGCTTCCGCAAGATTATTACTGCTTGCAATATTTCCGCTGAATTTTTTCTTACCGGCATCAGATCAGCTTTCGAAATGGTGGTTAAATCCTTTGCTGCTGCTGATTTAGCAACACTTCGCTTGTTACTTTCGGACAAAGTTTTTGAAGGCTTTGAACAGGCAATTAATCAGCGTAAAAACGTCGAACAAAATTTAGTCAGCAATGTTATTGCCGTGAATGAAGCTCAGGTTGTTTCGGCGTCAATGCGTGACAATAGTGCGGTGGTGGTTATTTCATTCGTTTCAAAACAGATCAATTACGTTACCAATAAAGATGGTGAAATTATTGAAGGCAGAAAGGATGCCATCCTTGAGTTAAAAGATGTTTGGACATTTAAGAAAGATTTCTCTGTTACCAATAAAAACTGGGTGATTGCTGCAACATAGGACTGACTTTTAACACTAATTTTTAATCACATCAAAGGATCTATGACCAAAGAATTTATCCAAAAATCGACATTAAAAACCAGCGGTGGAGAATATAAATTTTTCTCGTTGGAAGAAGCTGCCACCAAGATTGGCAAAGATATTTCTAGACTGCCTTACAGCTTAAAAATTCTTCTCGAAAATTTGATTAGAAATTTTGATGGTGATGTGGTTACGCAAGAACATATTTCCAGTTTGATTGAGTCGGTAAAAAATCCGCAAAAAAGAATCGAAATCGCCTATACTCCAGCACGGGTATTGATGCAGGATTTTACGGGTGTGCCAGCTGTAGTTGATTTGGCCGCAATGCGGGATGCCGTTGCCAAACAAAACAAAGATCCGAAAAAAATTAATCCGCTAGTGGCGGTTGATTTGGTGATCGATCACTCGGTGCAAGTTGATTTTTCTGGTTCTGCTGAAGCATTCAAAAAAAATGTCGATTTGGAAATGCAACGCAATAATGAGCGTTATGAATTCTTAAAATGGGCGCAAAAATCATTCGATAATTTTCGTGTAGTACCGCCAGGAACCGGTATTTGCCATCAGGTGAATTTAGAAAATTTGGCACAAGTAGTATGGACAAAAACAGAAAATGGTGAGGTCATTGCCTATCCGGACACTGTTGTGGGTACCGACTCGCATACCACAATGATCAACGGTTTGGCAGTTTTGGGTTGGGGTGTTGGTGGCATTGAAGCAGAAGCAGCAATGCTTGGTCAGCCAATATCAATGCTGATTCCAGAAGTGATCGGTTTTAAACTTACCGGCAAATTGCAAGAAGGTATCACGGCCACGGATTTGGTTTTAGCGGTGACTCAAATTTTGCGTGCCAAAGGTGTGGTGGGTAAATTTGTTGAATTTTTTGGTCCGGCTTTGTCGTCATTGTCATTGGCAGATCGTGCTACTATTGCCAACATGGCTCCGGAATATGGTGCAACTTGTGGTATTTTCCCTATTGATCAGGAAACTCTTAACTATCTTAAGCTTACAGCGCGCAGCACTGAAAATATTGAGCTGGTTGCTGCTTATGCCCGTGCTCAAAATATGTTCTGCGCCGATCATAATTTCGCTCCTGATTTCAGTGAGGTGTTAGAGCTTGATATTTCAACAATCAGACCAAGTTTGGCTGGTCCAAAGCGTCCGCAAGATCGTGTAATTTTGCCGGAAGTGGCTGGATCTTACGAAAAATTGTTCCTGGAGTTGAATAATGCGGCTAAAGAGCGTGAAAATATTGCGGAATTAAATTCTGATTTGGGTGACGGCGATGTTGTGATTGCAGCCATTACATCTTGTACCAACACTTCCAATCCTTCGGTGCTGATTGCTGCAGGATTATTGGCAAAAAAAGCTCTGGCCAAAGGTTTGAAAGTTAAGCCCACAGTTAAAACTTCTTTAGCGCCGGGATCGCAAGTGGTGCAGGAATATCTCACTAATTCCGGTTTGCAGAATTATCTCGATCAATTGGGTTTTAACCTGATTGGTTTTGGTTGCACAACTTGTATCGGCAATTCCGGTCCATTGCATCCACAGATTGAAGAAAAAATTAAAGAGAAAAATCTTTTAGTAGCATCAGTTTTGTCGGGAAATCGCAACTTTGAAGGGCGCGTTCATCCTTTGGTTAAAGCCAACTATCTGGCTTCACCGCCGCTAGTTGTGGCTTATGCTTTGGCGGGAACGCTCAAAATTAATCTCGAAATCGATGCTCTTGGCGTTAATGCTCAAGGTGAAAAAGTTTTCTTAAAAGATATTTGGCCGAGCAAGGCAGAAGTGGATGAGGTGATTGTACAAAATATTAGTCGCGAAGTTTTTGCCAAAAAATATTCTGACCTGTTCAAAGGCGATGAAGCCTGGCAAGCTATTTCGGTTGAAAAATCGGATACTTACAAATGGCAGCCAAATAGCACTTACATTCGTTTGCCTAATTTCTTTGATGATCTTAATCGTGCTAACGCTGTTGATGTTAAAGCGGCGCGCATTTTGGGATTGTTTGGTGATTCAATTACAACAGATCATATTTCTCCGGCCGGCAATATTTCTGCTACTTCTCCAGCTGCAGACTACTTAAGAGAAAAAGGTGTTGAGAGAGTTGATTTTAACTCTTACGGCGCCAGACGCGGTAATCACGAAGTGATGATGCGTGGCACTTTTGCCAATATTCGTATTAAGAATGAAATTTTGGGTGGCAGTAAAGAAGGCGGATTCACCAAGATTTTTGAAAAAGATCAGGAAACTTCAATCTTTGATGCAGCGATGTTTTACAAAGAAAAAAACACCGCATTGGTTATTTTTGCTGGTAAAGAATATGGCACTGGATCTTCGCGTGATTGGGCGGCAAAAGGTACATTTTTGCTGGGAGTAAAAGCGGTGATCGCTGAAAGTTTTGAAAGAATTCACCGCTCAAATTTGATTGGTATGGGCGTTATGCCTTTGATTTTCAAAGACGGACAAAATCGTAAAAGTTTAAATATTAAAGGTGACGAAGTGGTTGATATCTTGGGAATCAATCCTAACATCACGCCGAAACAAGATTTAAGCTGTATCATCACCAGATCTGATGGTTCTAAGCAAGAAGTCATTTTAACCTGCGGCCTTGATACCAGCAACGAAGTTGAATATTTCAAGCGTGGCGGGATTTTACAATTCGTTATGAACCAAATTGTTAACTAAATAAGGATCAAAGGGTCTGTCCCTTTAAACTGACTGTTTAACTTTAACTCCTAATCTTAATTATAAATATGCAAATTCGTGTAATGGGCGCCAACATGGATGTTGGACAATCTTTGACTGCTTTTGTTGAAGAACATTTGGCTAAAGAAGTAACAAAATATTTTGAAACTGCAGTTAACGCCGATGTGCATTTTTCTAAAGATGGTCATATGTTTAAAACTGTGATTACAGTTAATGAAGGTGTTAAAGGTGGCATTGCTGTTAAAAGCAACGCAGAAGCTGGTGATGTCTACGCTTGTTTTACCGAAGCTTGTGAAAAAGCTGCTAAACAATTGCGCCGTTATAAAAGAAGAATTAAAAATTTCCGTCGTCAAGGTGGTGGTTTGAAATCTCTTGAGCCTGATTATAAAGCTATTGATGCCATGAAATATATCGTGCCACCAACTGCTTATAATGTCTTTGAAGAGATGGAAAACGAAGAAGCGGACGACGTTTTTGACAATGTAAAAGTTGTTGGTGAAAAAAATACCAACATTGAAAAACTCACTGTTGAAGAAGCGATCATGAAAATGGATCTGCAAGATCTTCCAGCACTTGTGTTTACAAACAGCAAGAATGGCAGAATGAATGTGGTTTATCATCGTAGGGATGGCAATATTTCTTGGATTGATCCACAATCAAATTCAAACTAAAGTTTGAATTTAGTTAGTGTGATTTAAGTTGCTAAGAGCAGGTAAAGCCGGCGATTTTGCAGCAAGTTTTTAATTTTTTAGGACAAAAGGGGGTAAGAGAGAAAATGCAAGTAGCGATTACTGGAAGAGGTAACTTGGAGATGGCCATCAGGTCATTTCGTAAGAAAACTCAGAAAGAAGGAATTATCAAAGAAGCTAGAAGAAGAAAGGCTTACGAGAAACCTTCCGAAGAGAAGAAAAGAAGAATTGAAGAAAATATCACTCGTAAAAAAAGAAGCAGAAAAGGTGAATATTTCTAAGTGATTTGTAAAAAGGGGTCAGATCCCGCAAAGGGTCTGACCCCTTTAAAATTTGTTCCTTAAAATTTTTATAGGACTTACACAAAGACGGCTTTTTCGCTAAAAATTCGGGCCTTGCGTAAGTCCTATTGTATTAAAAAGTGAGCTGGGAAACTTTCTCTTTTTTTAAAGGGATTAGTAGACTACGCCTGTAACTAGTTAAACATCAGATGGTACATATCAGTAAAAAAGATAAATCTCTCATACTTTTAATTCTGGCAGTTGCAGTTGTGATCTACGGAATGTGGTCGGCTTTTTCTTACGTAGTTTTTTCTGCCACTTTCAAACATTCCGACATCAATAAAATTTTTCCCCAAGACAAAAGTGAAGAATGGCTAAATGTGGTGAGACCACTTGAAATATCTGATTTAAAAGATCGTATCGTTTTGTTGGATTTTTGGACTTATGCCTGCGTCAACTGTACCCAGACCATACAAGAAGTTAGAAAGTTGGAAGAGCAGTTTGGCAGCAAACTCACTGTTATTGGTGTGCATTCCGGCAAGTTTGATAATGAAAAAAATCTGCTACAAATTCGTAAAGCGATTATCCGCAACGACATCACTCATCCGGTGATTAATGATTCCAAAATGCGCATTTGGGATAGTTTCAAAATAGGCGCCTGGCCAAGTTTTGTGTTGATTGATCCTCGTGGTAATGTGGTAAAAACCTACGTTGGTGAAGCCGGAGTTTTTGGTGCTAAAGTGGGAATCAAAAAATTGATCTCCGAATATAAATATGAGTTGAATCGCGATGCTTTGCCTTTAGCCCTCGAGAAATACGGCATTGACGGCAATATTTTAAGTTTTCCGACCAAAATAGAATATGCTGCTGATTTTTCTTACAAATCACACCATTTGCCAGCATTATTCATTGCCAATACTGGTAAAAATGAAATTTTGGTTACGTCACTTTCCGGTAATGTAATCGCAAAAATTGGTTCTGGAACAGCTGATTTCCAAGATGGAAATTTCGAAACTGCTTCTTTCAATGCTCCACAAGGTTTACTCTATCGATCTGGAAAACTTTACGTTGCCGACACAGGAAATCACGTCTTGCGCGAAATTGATTTTAAAAAATCAACAGTCACAACTTTGATTGGTTCTGGTCAAAGAGGTGAGGCTTTTAACGAGAAGCAAACTATTGAAGCAAATTCTTTCGATCTGGCGTCGCCAACCGACATTGAGTTTTTTCCCAATCATGAAAATATCGTTATTGCCAATTCTGGCATGCATCAAATTCTAACTTATAATATTGCCAAAGACACGATCTCAGTTCTTGCTGGATCTGGTGTTGAAGGAATTTCTGATGGTAAATATCCAGATAATCAACTGGCACAAACTGCAGATTTGGTGGCCTATAATCGTAAGCTTTATTTTCTTGATTCTGAAACCAGCTCACTGCGTGTAATGGATGAAAGTGGCGAAGTTAAAACTTTGATTGGTTCTGATTTATTTAAATTTGGTAATAAAAATGGCGGCAAATCTGATGCCTTAATGCAGCATCCTTTGGGTTTGATGGTCGATGATACCGGTGTCTATATTTCTGACAGCTTTAATCATGTGATTCGTAAATATGACTTTGCTGCGGGAAAAATTTCAAATTTTGTTGGTAGCACTAAAAACTCAGATGGTGGAGATAATTTTGGTTCTGCGTCTGCAACTGAATTTAATCAGCCGGAAGGAGTTATTTCAGTATTGAATAATTTTTACGTTGCCGACACCAATAATAACCGCATTGTGGTGATTAATCGTGGCAGTTTGAAATCTTCACTTTTGGATGTGATGTTGCCTTTAAAAATGCCTAAAGAAGGCTTTTTAGAATATTTACCAAATTTGAAAAAAGCACCGGATGTGAAAGTAAAGGCTGACACTGAAATTATGCTGAAAGTTGATTTGAAAAAAGGTTGGAAGATCAATGAATTAGGTCCCAGCTTTATCAATCTTTTAGAGGTGGTCAGCAGTGATAAAGCCAATCTGGTTAAGGTTTTTGACTGGTCTGACATTAAGAATAAGGAAATGCAATCGCCAAAATTAAAAGCAGGCGAAAAATATATTCTGCAAGGTGTGGTTTATTATTGCGAAGATAAATCAAACGCCCTTTGTTACGTCAAAAGTTATGAACGAAAAATTATTGCTGATGATGGTGAAAAAAATAGTGAGATTATAATCAAACTGGCACATTAATTGTTCCTCTCTTTTTAAGATTTTTCTTCTTTTTTAAGTTTGTTTTTCTACGATTCTCTCTGCTAATTCGTGCCATATTTTCCACGGCGCGAAGGCTGTTTTAAAATCCTCAAAAAAAATAAAAATGTCCGCAAAAAAACAAGATGCAATGCCAGATAATTCAATGTCTGCAGAACAGTTAGATAACACAGTTACGGCTGAATATTCTTCTGATTCGATTAAAGTTTTAAAAGGTCTTGAAGCCGTACGCAAACGTCCAGGTATGTATATCGGTGATACTGACGATGGTTCTGGTTTGCACCACATGGTTTACGAAGTGGTTGATAACGCCATTGATGAAGCTCTTGCCGGTCATTGTGATGAAGTTCTAGTTGCGTTAAATCCTGATGGTTCAGTCACTGTAAAAGATAATGGCCGTGGTATTCCGGTAGATATTCACAAAGAAGAAGGTGTTTCTGCCGCTGAAGTTATTATGACCCAACTGCACGCTGGTGGTAAGTTTGATCAAAATTCTTACAAAGTTTCCGGTGGTTTGCATGGTGTCGGCGTATCAGTGGTAAACGCTTTGTCTGATTGGCTTGAACTTAATATCTGGCGCGACGGCAAAGAATATAATATGCGTTTTGAGCATGGTGATGCAGTTTCTCCACTTAAAGTTATTGGCGACGCTAACGGCAATAAAGGTACTCAAGTCACTTTCCACCCTTCGCACCAAACCTTCTCAAACGTCACGGAATTTTCCTTCTCAACTCTGGAGCAACGTCTGCGCGAGCTTTCTTTTCTTAACTCCGGCGTAAAAATCTTGCTCAAAGATTTGCGCGGTGAAGAACCAAAAGAAGTGACATTGTTTTATGAAGGCGGAGTTGAAGCTTACGTTAAATATCTTGATAAAAGTAAAAATGCTCTTCACACCACCCTCAGCGTTAACGCCTCTGACCGCACTAGCGGCATCAGCATGGAAGTTTCAATGCAGTGGAATGACAGCTATCACGAAAATGTTTTGTGCTTCACCAACAACATCCGTCAACGTGACGGCGGTACGCATTTAGCTGGTTTGAAAGCGGCTCTGACCCGCACTATCAACAGCTATGCTGGCGACAATAAACTTTTTAGAAAAGAAAAAATCGTTCTTAGTGGTGAAGATGTGCGCGAAGGATTAACTTGCGTGCTTTCAGTTAAAGTTCCTGATCCAAAATTCTCTTCACAAACTAAAGATAAACTTGTTTCTTCAGAAGTTAGAACTCACGTTGAATCTTGGGTTAACGACAAGCTGGCTCAATGGTTTGAAGAACGTCCAGTTGATGCTAAAATTATTGTCGGCAAAGCAGTGGAAGCTGCACAAGCTAGAGAAGCAGCGCGCAAAGCTCGTGAACTTACACGCAGAAAATCGGCTTTAGAAGTTTCAAACTTGCCGGGAAAATTGGCCGACTGCCAAGAAAAAGATCCGGCACTTTCTGAATTATTTATTGTTGAGGGTAACTCGGCTGGTGGTTCTGCCAAATCAGGGCGTAATAGAAAATATCAAGCCATTTTACCAATTCGTGGTAAAATCCTAAACGTTGAGCGTGCACGCTTCGACAAGATGCTTTCTTCAACCGAAATTGGCACCATGATTACGGCACTTGGAACCGGAATTGGTGCTGAAGATTTTGATCCCAGCAAAGTGCGTTACCATAAAATTGTCATCATGGCCGACGCCGACGTTGACGGTTCGCACATTCGTACTTTGCTATTGACGTTCTTTTTCCGTCACATGCCCAAGTTGATCGAACATGGTTTTCTCTACATCGCTCAACCGCCACTTTACAAAGTGAAAAAAGGTTCCAGCGAAGTTTATTTGAAAAACGAAGCAGCTTTGCAAAGTTATATCATCGACAATGCGCTTAATAATGCGGTGTTAAAATCTAAAACTGGAGATCGCGCCGGTGCTGACTTGCATGATTTTATTAGTAAGCTGGGCAAGTTTCATCATTTGATCCACAGTCTGTCGAGGGTTATTCCATCGGATATTGCTGAGAATTTGGCTCTTGCTGGTGCTTTTAACAAAGCTTGGGTTAACAATGTTTCCGATACCAAAGAATTGGTAACGAAAATTGAAAAAATGTTTGCTGACACTTCTGATGAAGATGTGACTTGGAAAGCTGAAATATCTGAGTTGAATGACATTGAAGTGATCAAAGAAAGCCGAGGTGTTAAAACTTATTATGTTTTCAAACATAATTATCTCGACATGCCGGAAGTTTCTGCTCTGGCACAGATTAAAGAACAGATCTCTGCTGATTTTGAAGGTGGCGTGGTTAAGTTTATTCGCTCGGAAGATGAACGTACCACATCCAAGCCGGTAGAACTCATGAATATGATTTTTGAAACCGGTAAAAAAGGTGTCTCCATCCAACGCTTTAAAGGTCTTGGTGAAATGAATGCTGAACAATTATGGGAAACCACTCTTGATCCTTCTAACAGAACTTTGTTGCAGGTAAAAGTTGAGCAATATGATGAAGCTGATCAAACTTTTTCAGTGTTAATGGGCAATGTCGTTGAACCACGCCGCGACTTCATCGTAGAAAACGCACTGAAGGTAGCCAATTTAGACGTTTAGTAGTTTGGGAAAGGTAGATTCTTGCCTTTCCTTTTACTCCTAAAAACTGGTTCCGTGCGTAGTCAGAAGACATTTTGATTAGAGCCTTAACTCTACAGCCATGAAAAATTTTCACTCTGCAACTCTTCAGCAATACAAAGAACAAAATCTTTACCGCCAGCTGGTAGAGTCTGATATCATCGATGCTGTAACCATCAAACGCGGTAACAACCATCTGATCTCTTTTGCTTCTAACGACTATTTTGGTCTTTCACAAAATCCCCAAGTAAAAAAAGCGGCGATCAATGCCATCAATAAATACGGCGTTGGAGCTGGTGCTTCACGCTACGTAACCGGCAATAATTCATTTTATCAAAAGCTAGAACAGCAAATCGCCAGCATGAAGAAATGTCCGGCGGCGATTGTCTTTGCTTCAGGATATGCCGGTGCAATTGGAGTGTTGCCGGCACTTGTTAGTGCGGGAGATTTGATTGTTGCTGATCGTTTAATTCATTCTTCCTTGATTGACGGTGCTAAACTTTCGGGCGCGCGTTTAATGCGTTTTTTGCACAATGATGTGGCTCATGCTCAAAAAATTCTCAGCGAAAATCGTGCTCAGTTTAAAAAATGCTTAATTATCACCGAAACAATATTTTCAATGGATGGTGATGTTGGTGAAGTTCCAGAATTATTAAAACTGGCCGATGAGTTTGACTGCATTTTGGTTTCTGATGCGGCGCATGATTTGTTTTTACAAAAAAATTCTCCGGCAAAAAATCATCTGCAAATTGGCACTTGTTCTAAAGCGGTTGGTACTCTTGGAGGGTATGTTGCTGGTGAGGAATATTTGATTGATTATTTGCGCAACTTTGCCAAATCAGCAATTTATTCGACAGCACTTCCACCAGCTATTTTAGCGGCTTCTCTTACTTCTTTAAAAATTATTGAGAAAAAAAATCCTGGAAAAAAAGCCCTTAAAAATGCTCAATATTTTTGCCAATTGCTGAATTTGCCCGAAGCTAAATCGGCAATTGTTCTACTGATTTTAGGCGAGAGTAAAAAAGTTTTAGCAGTGGCAAAAAAACTGGAGCAGCAAGGAATATTAATTTCAGCAATTCGTCCTCCAACTGTTGAAGCTGGAAAGGCCAGGTTGCGCATTACTTTCTCGGCAAAACATCAAAAATCGCAGATCAAAAAACTGGCAGAAATTTTACTAAAACTGGGAGTGAAAAATGATAAAGTTAGTGATTCAAAGATTTGATAATGAGCAAGAGAAAGCGCGGTTTCATAAATTAAATGAAGATGCGTTTAAAGAGTCGGGAGCTATTTCAATTGAGAACCCCAAAAGCTCAGAAGAGTTGAGTCAGCTTTTAAAAAAGCATAAAAATATTGAAGCTGTTTTTGTGCGAGGTCACGGTTCGTTTAATAGTTATGAACCAACTATTAATTTGTTTGGCAATGCCTATGAACCGCTTTCGCAAGTAATAAATTCTATCAATCAAAATTTGCAGGATGTGCAGCAAATTCACGTGTCTGCTTGTTTTGCCGGAGCTTATTTTGGAGATATTTCTGCAGGAAATTCAGATAAAAAATATTACCAGAATCTTGAAAAAGCGATGCTGCCAAATCAGAAAGTTTTTATTCATGCCGAAGCAAATTTTTCTCCTTTGTCTGAAAGTGCCAATCGTTTAAAAATATTTCTGAGATCAGAACAAGCCGGACTTTCTGAATATATTTTGGCAGCATCTAATATTGTGCAAGTGGCGCAGTTACAGCAAAATAATTATTTTCTATTTACCACCAAATCTTTCAAAACTTTTGAATATCAGCCTTACCAATATTCTTCAGGTGCCCACGCAGAAGTTTATCAGGGAGTCAGGCAATATTTTTCTGATGCTTTAACCAAGGCTGCTCTTTTTGAAAATTCTGCAACAAAAAATCAGGTTGAGATTAGCGATGAAAAAGTTGCTGAGTTTTTGAATGCAAGATTGATTTACGATTCGCAAAAAAACTGGCGCAGAAATTCTGGTGCGGAATTAGATTCTGTTAAAAGTATGATTAGAGATTGCGTGGTTGATGTGAATTACGTGGATAGTTTTGGTTGGAATGCTGTGATGTTTGCCATTCAATCAAATAAAGAATTGTTATTGGCAGAGTTAATAAAAAATCCGGCAGTTGATCTGAAATATATCAAAGAAAATGGTTACACTCCTTTGAATTTGGCGGCCTCTGAGAATAAAACCAAGATGGTAAAAATGCTGCTCGAGAGTGGCAGAGTTGACGTGAATCAAGCTGAAGATGATGGCTGGACTCCTTTGGCTTTCGCCGTAGCACAAGGAAATTTGGCAATGGTCCAAGATTTGGTTGCGGCGGGTGCTGATATTGAGGTAAAAGACAAGTGGGGTAGGTCGATTACTGATCTAGCAAAAATGCATCCGGATCCAAAAAATATTAACTTGGTTGAAGCTGAGCTTAAGAAAACTCAAGCACCAAAACCGATTGTTTTTGAGTCAGATGTTGCCGGGGTGACAATTTTTGAACAAGAAGCCACCTTGCCATTTAATTCTTTGAGCCAGGTTTCGAATGTCAGTTCTACGACGCAGCGCAATATTAGTGACCTTGTTCAAGGTGCCAATACAACTTTGGGAATGGTTATTGGAGCGAGTGTGGCTAAATTTGTGGCAAAAAAAGTTGCTGCCGGAAATAAGAAGAAAGCAAAAGATTCAACAGAAGATGGTGAGGGAATGTTTAGATAAGTTTTGGGATTTGCGACAGTCTCATTATTGACATCGAAGGCAAAAATTCATTGTTTTACAAAAAAATCACATTTTTAAATTGCCAAAATATTGGATTATTAGTTGAAAATTTCACAATCTAAAACCAGTCAAATAAAAGAAAATTTACTTAGCACTTTGCGTGCAATGCTTTGTGACGAAAGTTTGCAGGTGGAGTTTACGGATGAGGTGGCAAGCAACTTTTTCGCCTGGGATCAAAATTTGGTGGCAGATAAAAATTGCGTTATTTTGCCGCAGCTACTTGAAAAAAATAGTGTTGAAGACATTGATTATTTTGTGCCTTCTAATTTAAGCAGAGCCTCTTCGGATTTAGCAGCAGCTTATTTATTGTTTCATGATTCGACACTTCACGCAGCAAAAAAATTTGATCCAGAAGAACAAAAATTTTTCGACGAATTTGAAAAAATCCGCGTTATTTCTGAAATAAAAAATTGTTATTTTGGTGCGGCGAAAAATATCTTAGCCAAGATTGAAAGCGATATTTACAGCGGTTCCACAGGTCTTTCTCTAATTTTGTTGCAAGAGATTTTTGCACAAGAAATTGGTCCACGTAGCAAAGAATTTGCTGTAGAAAATTCTCAAGCTTTAAGCAAAAAAATCTTGCAGGAAATTAAAAATCTGGCGCAAAAAACCGCTAATCAAAGTGACTTCGCGCTTGGTGTGGAACGTGTTCTTGAGATGTTGAAAAATGAGCAAGAGCCAGAAAAATCAAAGGAAGAGCAAGAGCAATCGCAAAAAAAATCTGAAGCAGAAAATGAAAAATCAAAAAATGATTTAAGTTCTTTAGGGCAAGAAAATATTGACTCGCAAGAGAATGATTTTGACGCTAGCGCGCAAGAATCAAGCCCGAAGAAAATTGAACAAGAGCAAAAAATATTTGATGTAAAGGAAGGCGAAAAAAAAGCTGGTACAGCTGTTAACCTTGACGGACAAGGTTTTGACGAGAAGAAAATTGAATTTAAAAATCTTTACAAAGTTTACACAAACAAGTTCGACGAAGTGGTTTTTCCACAAAAATTAATCGCTAAAAATGATTTAGAACTTTTGCGCGATCAGCTTGATTTAAAGATGGCAAAGCTGGATTCGATTTCAAAAAAAATGACGCTGAAACTTAAAAGAAAATTGCTTTCAAAACGCAGTTCTTTTTTAGAAGCCGATGCCAGTGGTGGAATTCTAAATCGTAAAAAATTGACGCGACTGGTTGTAGATCCTTTTGTGGAGGACATCTGGATTAATAATAAAGATCACCAATATCAAAATACTTGTTTGACGATCTTGCTTGATAATTCAGGTTCGATGCGCGGAAATCCTATCGTGATGAGCGCTATGGCTTGTGAAATAATCGCTGACATTTTAGAAAAATTTTCAATCAAAACTGAAATAATCGGATTTACTACTGCCGATTGGAAAGGTGGCAAGGCGCGTAAATTGTGGGAAAGCTCGGGTCGTCCAAAAAATCCCGGGCGTCTAAATGAGTTGCGCCATATTGTTTACAAACATTTCAATCAGAAGTTTAAGCAGTCAAAAGTGAATCTGGGATTGATGTTGAAAGAAGGAATTTTGAAAGAAAATATTGATGGTGAAGCCTTATTATTCGCACGTTCTCGTTTGATGCAGCAAAGTGAAAAAAGAAAAATTTTATTGGTGATTTCAGATGGTACGCCGGTGGATGATTCAACAAACTTAGCTAATGAAGGTGATATTTTAAGCGACCATTTGCATCAGGTGATTAACCGCATTGAAAACTCGACACGTGGTGATTCAAGGCTTGAGATTGTTGGTGTGGGAATTGGTCACTCAACTGAAGAATTTTATCGTAACTCGATCACGATTAAAGCGTTGGAAGAGCTTGGTGATGTGATGATCGAAAAGATTGTGGATCTGTTGTAATTTTAATCCAATTCGAAAAATTTTTAGAAAAATCGTAAGCTTAACTTGACATGGGGTACTATTATAAAATTAATCCGCGCCTTTCTTTTGTTAGTTTCAATTTCATCTTGAGGTGAATCTGTGTTAAATTCTTATGAAAAAAATGTGCCTGAACATGGTAAGAGCGCGATGGCTAAATATTTGCTGATGGGTTATCTCTTTATCTGCCTTACCATGGTAGTTTTGATTGACCGTACCTGTAAAAATTATTTGGAGCGTGAACGCATGAGGATGGAATCAACTGCTTATGATATTGAAGTTGGTTTTGCTAACACTTTGGATTATACCGAATCGGTGCTTAATTATATTAACCGCCAAATTTCGATGAAGCGTAATAATAAGAATCAGATCAACAGAATTATTACAGATTTTAATAGCGCAGAAAATGATTTCAGATTGATCCGTGATTTGATGTCGACAGGAATGTTTTATTGGATTGATGATCATCAGATGCTCACCATCAGCAGTTTTTTTGGTGTGGTAAAAATTCCGGTTGATGTGTCAAATCGTGATTATCTTCGTCAAACTGAAAACACACAGTGGAAAATTTTTGTGGGCAGTCCAACAACTGGTGTAATTAGCGGTCAATATGTTATCCCGGCTGCTGTTGGAGTTGCTGCCCCCGATGGTAGATATATCGGAACGACGGTGATTAGTTTCAGAGTTGATAAGCTGATGGATCGCTTCTCTAATTTGGCAAAACGTAACAAGGTCGATTTTGCCGTTCTGGATGCGCAAAATAAGATCGTGATGGAGTCAAAACAAGGTATGTTCTCCGAGGATCACAATTTGATGAATGCGGTGCGTAATTCTGCTAAGGAAAAGAATAATAATCAGTTGGTTTCAGACTTTGACCTGTTTAATCCTAGAGGTAATTATGCTGTTTTGCACAGCTTTGGAAAATATCCCTACAAAGTTGTGGTGTCTTTCCAAAACAAAAAAATGATTTCAGGAATGTTGGGTCAAATCTGGCCGCATCTGATCAAATTTCTGATTCTAACTTTATTCTTCGTGATGGTTTTTTACCTGATACGCGACATGTTGAAAAAGGAAAAATAATCAGATTTTTTTATAGCCAACAATCTTGATTCTGTAGCCTTCAAGGCCAATCACTGATTTTTTAGAATTGGTCAGTAAAGTCATTTCTCTTACCCCCAGATCCGATAAAATCTGCGCCCCGGTGCCATAATTTCTTAATTCTTGTTCTTTGTTTTTTGGTTGTAGCGTTGCTCCAGCAAGCAAGTGTGTAATCGCTTCACCTGGTTGTCTGATTACAACAATAACACCATTCTCGCTTTTAGAAATTTTCTTCATGGCTTTAAGCAGTGAGCCGGTTTTTTGGTTTTGAGCATCTTCCAGACAGTCGCTGAGAATATTTAAATGATGCATGCGCACCAGTGTTGGTTGATCTGGTGAGATTTCTCCTTTCACTAAAGCCAAATGTTCCACTCCATCAACTTCGCTTTTATAAACTGTCAAATCAAATTCTCCGGCATGTTTGCTGACGAATTTTCTGCGCTCGACGATTGAAATTAGTTTTTCATTTTTGCGACGATATTCAATCAGATCGGCGATGGTGGCGATCTTCATTTTGTGAGCGCGAGCGAATTTGATCAGGTCTGGCATGCGCGCCATAGTGCCGTCATCATTCATGATTTCGCAGATTACGCCGGCAGGATTAAGTCCAGCTAACGCAGCAATATCGACAGCGGCTTCGGTGTGACCGGCGCGAACTAAAACGCCACCATTTTGTGCTTTGAGTGGAAAAATATGGCCTGGGCTAACAATGGATTCCTTGCCTTTTTGAGGATCGATGGCGTCAGCGATGGTTTTGGCGCGGTCAAAAGCGGAGATGCCGGTGGAGATGCCAGTGCGGGCTTCGATTGAAACAGTGAAGGCAGTTTTGTTGCGCGATTCGTTGTTAAGAGCCATGAAGGGCAAGTCAAGTTCGGCAACACGTTTTTCGGTAAGCGTCAGGCAGATTAAGCCGCGACCATATTTGGCCATGAAGTTGATTTTGCTGTCGTCGCACATTGCAGCCGGAATAACCAGATCGCCTTCATTTTCACGATTCTCATCGTCAACTAAGATGAACATTTTGCCTTGTTTGGCCTCGGCGATGATTTCGGGGATGGTTGCGAGATGGTTTTTCATTTTTGCTTATTCCTTGTGTTGAAGTGGTTACTGATATTTTATCGGATCCTTTTGCCCGGCAGCCTCGAACCCTTTAAGACGAAGTTGGCAGGAATCGCATTTACCGCAAGCGAGAATTTCGCTGGTCAAGTGGTAAGAGTCTTCTTTAAACAGCGGATCATAACAGCTATGAGTTGCAGAATAATCAACGCCAATTCTGATGCCGGTTTCAATAATTTCTTGTTTCGACATTTTTTGTAAAGGGGCGTGAATTTTGAATTGGCCGTGATTTTCAACGCCAATAGCGGTAGCTAAATTGGCTAGTTTTTCAAAAGCTGAAATAAATTCTGGTCGGCAATCAGGATAGTTGCTGTAATCAACAGCATTAACACCGATGAATATTTCAAAGGCAGTGACGGTTTCGGCGTAAGCCAGAGCGTAGGATAAAAAGATGGTGTTGCGGGCAGGAACGTAGGTGACGGGAATAGTGCTTTGCAATTCAGGAGTCAGAGCATTTTTGGGAACGGCAATTTGGTCGGTAAGTGCGGAACCACCGAAAATACGCAAGTCGATTGTGGCGATTTTATGTGCTTTAACTTGGTAAAGCTGGGCGATTTTTTTAGCGTATTCCAGCTCCACATCATGACGTTGACCATAGTCAAAACTGAGGGCATAAATTTCATAGCCAGCATTTTTGGCGATGGCTAAAACTGTTGTTGAATCAAGTCCTCCGCTTAAAAGGACGATGGCTTTTTTCATTGAGTTTAGAATTTTGATTTGTGATTTTAGATTTGAGTCGATAATTTGCCGCCTCTCCAAAAGATACGAGGAATCATAAGTTATAAATCATAAATCAAAAATAATTTTTTAAAGATAATTTTTTGATTTTGCTTTAGCGTCAGTACTTTATTTTGCTGGTATCGCGATCGTCTT
>CAZICL010000004.1:97706-140093 GCA_964537735.1 uncultured Rhizobium sp.
CGAACGGAGTGAGAAAAGCGATTGCAGATTTGTTAGTTTTTTTATGGGTGGTTAGGCTCTAACGTTAAGAAAACATGCTTAACGCATGTTTTTAGTTAGAGCGGGCAAAGGAGCGCAAGCGACGCGTGCCCGGTATCGCGATCGTCTTCGAACGGAGTGAGAAAAGCGATTGCAGATTTGTTAGTTTTTTTATGGGTGGTTAGCTCAGTTGGTTAGAGCGCTACGTTGACATCGTAGAGGTCGGAAGTTCGAGTCTTCTATCACCCACCATTTTCAAACTTAAAGTTGATATCAAATGTCCAGACCAGATCAAGATACTTCAGAGTTTGAACAACAACAGGCAGCCCCAAATGTACCATTGCAGCCAGGTCAGCAGAAAGATTTAACTGCACAAGAACTTCTGGGCATAGTTGCCAAAAGTGTTGCCGGTAAAGAGAAGATTTATGAAGAAGTAAAGATTGATAGTAAGCGTTCTTCGGTCTTCTCACAATTCTTTAGCATAGCTGAAAGTGTTAGTAATCGTGAAACATTGCTTGATGCAAGTGGGAGTGACTTGTTTTATAACGTTAAGGCGTTACTTAAAGATGAAAATATATCCAAACTCCCTGAAACAGATACTTCCTTTAGAATTTTTGCTGAAATAGCTCAAGGAGTGATTGAATATGAAGGTGGAGAATTTACTGAAGAAAAAGCCGACTTCCTATCAAAGCTGATCAAAAGCTTTAAATATTTAGAAGATAAAGTTGATCCCAACAACAAAGAAGCCGAAACCCTAAATATTTCTCAGGCAGCAGCGGTGGTTGTTAATGATGAAAAATTCGGTGAAATTGCCAATAAAACCGTAACAGGAATTTTCCAAAAAGCGGTGCAATCAGTGTTAAATGCTCCATCTGCGGCCGCGACAGCTTCTACAACAGCTGCTGCATCTGCCGCTGCTACGCAAGCTTCAGCTTCACCTGATGAAGCAGAAGAATTGGCGGCACAAAAAAAACAGGCAACAGAACAAGAAACCAAAGAACTTGCCGAAAAAGCTGAGAAAGAAAAATCTTACCAGCAAACAAAAGAAATGCTGGAAGGTTTAAAAGGACAGGATGTTGCAGTTGCTGCCAGTGGCGGTGCGGCTACAATTGTTTGTTTAGTTGTTTGTCCGCCAGCTGCTCTGGCAGTGGTTGCGGCTTTGATGTTTTATGCTTTTAGCCGTGATGGTTCTAGCAAAGAAGAAGAAAAGAAGTTGAAAGATTTTGATCTGGAAGGAGACGCTGAATTAGCCAAGAAAGCGCGCTATTATTACGACGGTTTGCAAAACGCCACTTCGCCAGCAGTGGCTATGCAAGGAACTAATTCTATTCCTAATATAGCAAACGCTACTGGAGAATTTGTTGATCAAGCTTCACAAGAAATGGATGAAGAACGGGAAGAATTGGAACAAACAAGAATGGCCAGGGCAGGCTTTGGTGCCGGATTGTCAGGCGCAAGAAGTCACCGTGATATCGATATGGATACGGATTCTGAGATTGATCCGTTGGAATATGCTGACTTTGATTTTGATGATGGTGCGGAGTGGAACCCTATGCAAAGGCCAGCTGGGGCAAGTAAAGCTAATCCTGCGCGCAATCCTGCTAATGCTAAGAGAAGTTCGTCTGGAGATGGTGCGGATACGGATTCTGAGTCTGATGTTGAGCCGTTGGACTCTGAACGTAGTGAAGGTAAGGCCAATCGTTGGGTGTCACGTATTTGGAATTCGTTGTTTGGAAAAAGAAATACTGGTCCTATTCCTGTTGAAGGATATCATGAAGGTGATGGTGTTCTACGACCGGAGGTATATCAGGGCGATAGCGAGGAAGAGTCTCACAGTCCTTTCCAGGCAAAACAAGAAGAAGAGGTAAGACAAGCTGCAGAAGTTCTGCGCAGAAATCATTCTTCACAAGACGGTGGTACTAGGTCTTCTAGTCTGCCATCTGTGAAGAAAGAACAAACACACGATATTTGATTAGATAAGTTTAGTTCGATTACAATTAATATTTTTGCTGCCAAAAATTTATTAATGATGCCGCGCCTTTTGTTTTTTATTCATCCAATTTTAACGCTGCCAGAAAGGCGCTTTGCGGAATTTCTACATTACCGATTTCGCGCATTTTCTTCTTACCTTTTTTCTGTTTGTCCAAAAGTTTGCGTTTGCGTGAAATATCGCCGCCGTAACATTTGGCGGTAACGTCTTTACGCATTGCTGACACAGTTTCGCGAGCCACAATTTTGCCGCCAATGGCAGCTTGAATGGCGATGGCGAACATTTGTCTGGGGATCAAATCTTTTAGCTTCATGCAAATAGCGCGGCCGCGACTTTCAGCGCGAGTTTTGTGAGTGATGAATGACAAAGCATCAACTGGTTCAGCATTGACTAAAATGGCCAATTTGACCAGCTGACTTTCTTCATAACCATCCATCTGCCAATCAAAGCTGGCATAGCCGCGTGAGCATGATTTCAGGCGGTCATAAAAATCATAAACGATTTCGTTAAGTGGCAGGCGATAAACCAACATGGCGCGATCGCCAACGTAAGATAACTCTTTTTGAATGCCGCGTTTTTGGGTGCACAGATCTAAAACTGAACCCAGATATTCATCCGGTGTCATAATGGTGGCTTTGATCCATGGTTCTTCCATGAAGTCGATATGATTGGGATCTGGCATTTCCGCTGGTGAGTGAATTTTGGCAATCTCGCCGTTACGCAAGTGGATGTTGTAGATTACTGAAGGTGCGGTGGTGATCAGATCGAGATCAAATTCGCGCTCCAAGCGTTCTTGAATGATTTCAAGATGCAATAATCCCAAGAAACCGCAGCGAAAACCATAACCCAAAGCTGAGGAAGTTTCAGTCTCATATTCAAAAGAAGCATCGTTTAAATGCAGTTTGGCCAATGCATCGCGGAATTTTTCAAACTCGGAAGAATCGATGGGATAAATACCGCAGAAAACCACTGGCTGATTTTGTTTAAAGCCGGGAAGTGCGGTGGCATTGTCATTATTGGCAAGAACCAAAGTATCGCCAACTTTACAATCGGCCACTTGTTTGATTTGGGCGTTGATGAAGCCAACTTCACCAGCTTTTAAATCGTCGCAAAAGATTTTTTTCGGAGTGAAGAAACCAACGGAATCAACTTGATAAGTGGCGTTGGCGGCAAGCATTTTAATCTTCTGACCCTTTTTTATCGAGCCGTCAATCACACGCACCAAAATGATTACACCAAGATAAGTGTCGTACCAGCTATCAATCAGAAGTGCTTTGAAATCGCCGGTTGGGTTTCCTGTGGGAGCTGGAAGTTTTTTGATTACGGCTTCTAAAGTGTCGTGAATGCCAACTCCGGTCTTGGCTGAAACCAGAATTGCTTCTGAAGTGTCGATGCCGATTACTTCTTCGATTTGTTTTTTTACTGCATCAGGATCAGAGGCCGGAAGATCGATTTTATTAAGCACTGGAACAATCTCGTGGTTGTTGTCAAGGGCTTGATAGACATTGGCCAGAGTTTGCGCTTCAACACCTTGAGTGGAATCAACTACCAAAATTGAACCTTCGCAAGCAGCTAAACAGCGGCTGACTTCGTAACCAAAATCAACATGGCCAGGAGTGTCCATCAAGTTGAGCATGTAAGTTTGACCATCATCAGCATTATATTTTAGGCGTACAGTTTGTGCTTTGATGGTGATGCCGCGCTCTTTTTCAATGTCCATTGAGTCCAGAATTTGCGAAGTCATTTCACGTTCTTCAATGGCGCCACATTCCTGAATTAAGCGGTCAGACAAAGTTGATTTACCATGATCAATATGGGCAACGATGGAGAAATTTCGGATGTGAGAAAGAGTGGACATTTACTTAATTTTTTATTTTGCGGTTGTTTGTTTTTGAGTTTGAGGCGCCGGTGATTCTTTTTCCCCGGCATTGTGCTACCAAGTTCGACGATGTTTTTACGCACCTTCTTTCCAATATCAAGATGCGTTTTATTGATGACAGTTTCGCTAAAAATATTTTCTAACGTTTTGCCTCGGATAGAGTAGCATAAAACAAGTTGGCGACTGGTTCCTCACGGCGAAGAGGTGTTTAGTGTTTTTATGATTTAACATTTAGCATTTATCATTTAGCATTTTGATATAAATATTTCCGTCAAGAACGCGACATTGCAAGGATGCTGTGGCGGCGTTTTAAATGCTAAATGATAAAGTTAAATGTCAAATTCTAATCACAAATTACAGCCGGTGCGCGGCACCAAAGATCTATTTGGAAGTGAGATTGAAATCTTTAATCACATTGTTTCTACGGCCAAAAAAAAGAGTGAATTTTTTGGTTTTGAAGAATTGCAAACGCCAATTTTTGAATTTAGCGAAGTGTTTGAACGCAATTTGGGAGAGACTTCGGATATTGTTTCTAAAGAAGTTTATAAATTTCCTGATCGTGGGGACAACATGTTAACCCTGCGCCCAGAGTTCACTGCTGGCGTGGTTCGCGCCCTTATTTCCAATGGTGAGTTGCAGCAAGTTTTTCCTAAAAAGTTTTTTTCTGCCGGTCCGATTTTTCGTTATGATCGCCCGCAAAAAGGTCGTCAACGTCAATTTCATCAAGTTAATTTTGAGATTTTTGGAGAGGAAAATTTTTATTGTGATGTCGAAGCAATATTGCTGGCAGCTTCTATTTTAAAGGGTTTAGGAGTTCTAGAAAACACTACTTTGGAAATAAATTCCTTGGGATGTGCTCAAACCAAGAAAAATTATGAAGTGGCTCTGAGTCAATATTTCACCAAATTTAAAAATGATTTATCGCGTGATTCACAAATGCGTTTGGAAAAGAATCCGCTACGCATTCTTGATTCTAAAGAGTTGCAAGACATTGATCTTTTGGCAGATGCACCACAAATCGCTAATTTTTTCTCTGATGAAGCCAGAGTGCGTTTTGATGCAGTGTTGCAGTTGCTTGATAAATTTGGCGTGAAATATCACGTCAATCAAAGGTTGGTGAGGGGTTTGGATTATTACACTTCAACGGTGTTTGAATTTACCATGGCGGTGGAAGGTGCTCAAAATACGGTGCTGGCTGGTGGTCGTTATGATGATTTGGTCGAAAAAATGTCTGGTAAAAAAGTGCCGGCGATTGGCTTTGCTGCTGGTGTTGAAAGATTGATGTTGTTAACAAAATCGCAGTTGTCACAAGTTCGTCCGGTAGCAGTAAATTATATTTCGGAGAATGAGAAACTTTATGCTTTTGAAATTGCTCAAAAGCTTCGTTGTAACGGTTTTGCAACTGAATTCGTATTAGATGGAAATTTCAAAAAACAGATGAAAAGGGCTTCACAAAATAATTCGCGTTTTGTGGTGATTATTGGCGAAAGCGAAATGCAAAATGGGGAAGTTTCGGTGAAAGATTTTGATAATTCAACTGAGCAGAAGGTGAAGCGGGAACTTCTCTTGCACTATCTTGAAGGTAAGGTTTAAAAAATGATCAAACAACTTTTTGCCCGACAAAATTTTGAGAGAAACTTTCGCTTTTTTGTGCCGTTTGCTCTGGTTTGTTTGGTGGTTTTTTTGGCTTTGGCAGTTCCAGCAATTTTAGTCTCACCTCCTGATTATCAGCAAGGTAACTCGGTTTTGATCATGTATGTTCACGTTCCAGCGGCCTGGATGGCGTTGATTGTTTATACCCTACTAGCGGTATTTAACCTTTCTGGATTTATTTGGAAAAATCCGTTTTTTTATTTGATTGCGCGCTCAATTGCAGTGATTGGTGCGGTGTTTTGTTTTATCACTTTGGTCACTGGTGCAATTTGGGGTAAACCAATTTGGGGTGCTTGGTGGGTGTGGGATGCACGTTTGACTTCGGTCTTGGTGCTATTTTTTCTGTATCTGGGTTATATCATTCTGCTCGACTCTTTTGATGATCGTGAAAAAGGTGAAAAAATTGCAGCGGTGATTTCGATTACTGGGTTTATAAATATTCCAATTATCAAATTTTCGGTGGAATATTGGAATTCATTGCATCAAGGCGCTAGCATTATCAGATCTGGTGGTGTGGCAATTGATGCAGCAATGCTAAAGCCGTTACTCTTAATGTTTGGGGTGTATTTCTCATTTTTTGTTTGGTTGTCTTTGTTGCGAGTGAAGACAGAGATCCTTATTAACAAAAGGCAATAAAATGGGTTCTCATTAGTGCTAAAAAATATTTTTTGTTTTAATTATGACTTACGTCGTTACCGATAATTGTGTACGTTGCAAATATACAGATTGCGTTTCTGTCTGTCCGGTTGATTGCTTTTATGAAGGTGAAAATATGCTGGTGATTGATCCTGACGAATGTATTGATTGTGGTGTTTGTGTGCCAGAATGCCCAGCAGAAGCCATTTCCCCTGAATCATCAGAATTAGCAAATTGGGTAGAAATAAATCGCAAATATGCCAAACAATGGCCGGTGATCACCAAGAAAAAAGATGCACCTGTAGATGCCAAAGATTTTGACGGTATGAAAAATAAATTCGAAAAACTTTTCGATGCGCGAGGTTTTGAAAATCAAACCAGAAAATAACCGCATTGCATAAATTTTAACTCTTAACTTTGACAATGGATTTTACGAAAAATCGCGCAGCGATATTAAAGTTGCCTAAACCAAAAGCGGTGATTTTTGATTGGGATAATACTCTGGTTGATACTTGGCCACTGATTCAACATGCTATTGATACCACAATGATGGCGATGGGCAAACAACCTTGGGGATTGGAGAAAGTGCGTAATGAAGTGCATAAATCGATGCGCGAATCTTTCCCGAAAATTTTTGGCGATAGTTGGCAAGAGGCGGGAGAAATTTATAAAAAAACTTATCGCTCAATGCATTTAGAGCAGATCCAGCTGCTTCCTGCAAGTTTGGAATTAATCAATACTCTTGAAGAGCAAGGCGTGTTACAATTTATTGTTAGCAATAAAATTGGTGCAACTTTGCGTAAGGAGGCAAAAAAAATTGCTATCGAGAAAAAGTTTTTTGCGTTGATTGGAGCTGGTGATGCTAGTAATGATAAGCCTGATCCAGCACCAGTTGATTTGGCTTTGATGGGCAGCGGAGTTGATCCAAAAAAAGATGAGGTATGGTTTATCGGTGATACAATTGCGGATATTGAATGTGCGTATAATTCTGGTTGTCGTCCTATTGTTTATGGACATTCTGCACATAAAATTTCACAAACTATTGTGCCAGAAATTATGGCTGGAAATGGTGCGGATCGTGATTTAATTCCGCTTTATTTTGATCATTTGGAATTGGTCAATTTGTTGCGCTAGAGTTTTAGACACTGTTAGCTAATTAAGCCTGATTTTTAAACCGATTCTAGCGGTTTTCCAACATTTCTTCGTTGATAAATTCAATTACCAATTGCAACTCGCTTTTGGCTTTTTTGAGCAGTTCGGTTTTTTTCTCTTCATCTTCTTCCAAATGTTTTTGGGCATATTCCAAAACGTTAGACAATTCAAATGCACCGATGGAAGACGAAGCTCCTTTAAAGGCGTGAGAAGCCATGTACCAAGAATTGAGATCAGAATTTTTAATCGCATTTTCCATCTTTTCTAAGTTGCGATGGGCGTTTTCTACGAAGATGGCAAAGAGTTCTTTTTTGAACTCAAAATCATCAGCGATGATGTCGCGCAAAAGTTCAAAATCGATAACTTTTTTGCGAGCTTTAGTATCATTGTTATTTTTCATAAAAACGTAAATTCAGTTTAAATAAGGAGACTGTCGCAAATCAAAAAATTCGACGAAAAGTTTGATTTGCAACAGTCTCATATGGGGTTCTCAATACTGTTAGCTAATTAATTACCAAACTCATCGCAAGAGCAGAGAGTCTGACTTTTGATTGTTTCACCGCTTTGTAGTTTAAAATTAACTCGAAACTTCTGCGTCCCATTAAAATCTGTACCATCCCGTTATTTTCTTCAGTGAAACCGTCAAAAATTGCTAAGGTAAGGATGTGGTCTTGGTTAAATCTAATTACTTCAGGTCTAATATCTTTTTCAACTGAGGCGGCAAAATAAACTGCCTTGCAGAAGCAAAATTCTTTAGCGTCGTGTTTAAGGGCGATAATATGTTTATCCTGAGCCAGAATGCGTGATATTGCATCATCTCCGATGTAACAAAGAGCGCCGCTAGGATTTGGTGATTGTGTGCTATGTGCAAGATCAGTGATGAAACTGGCGAAAGCACGGGCTTCATCTTTGTCGATGGAGTAGGTAGTATTGGCGTTACCAATTGGCGAGATAACCATTAATATCGCCACTATGATGAGGGGTTGTAATAATTTTAGGAAATACATCTGGTTTAACTTTATTTAAAATTTTTGGTGTCGCTTACAGTAATAAGTAACAACACGCTTTAACAAGGTGATTGGATTTGTAAATTTCTTTTTAGCAGTTGGCAAAATGATGCTCAGATTTAAATCATGTTTCAACTTGAAGAAGTAAAAAAAAAGTTTTGATACAAGCTAAGAAAAAAGTTTGACAGCACTCAATTGCCTTCCTAGAAAATGGCAACATTTCGTGGATTAAAGAGGTACTTTACATTCAAGCCGAAGACCATTCTACAACAAGATTTAAGTTCGTAATTTTAATGACGAAAAAGCCGGAAAATAAAGTAAAAACAGTTGATGCGGCTAATTCTAAAATTGCTCAAACAAATCAAACTTCAGTTAAAAAATCGCAAGAAAAATCCAAGTTCCGTCATCTTTGGCAAAGTATCTTTTATCAGATAACAATCTTTTATTTTGGTAGAAATAACTATTACCAAGAAAAAATTGTTCAGCGCAGTGTGGAAGATCCGTTTTATCCTATCAGGTTTAACAAGATTTATAAGCGCTATCAGAGAATTCACAGCTCGAAGAAAAAGCAGGAAGAAAAAATGGATTTGGCACAGTCTTATACAATTTTTTCCTGCGTATTATTGTTGTTGGTGCTTAGTTGGGTGACGCTTAATGCATTTATGGTTTATCGCAGTTTTTGGCATAATCTTAACAAGCAAGTGCAGTTTCAAAGCGGTGTCATTGAAAAGGCCACAACTTCATTGATGGGTGCGGTTGATAATTATCTGAACTATGTTGGTGATAAATTATTGGCTCTCAACAGTGAGCAAGATCAAAAAACTATTACCCATCTTTTGCAAAAAACTTTGAACCGTGATGCGCTGCAGAAAAATGTTTCGTCGTGGATTAACATCAGTTTCGTGGATAATAGTGGTAAAGTTGCGATTACTTCCGATGAGGGAATTCTAAAAAAACCGCTGAATCCGAAAGAGTATTTTCCAATCAGAGAAGCTGAACTTAGAGATGCTTGGCGTTTAAAGGTGGGAAAAATGACCCGGATTGAAACTGATATTTCATCCTACAACATGTTACCGGTGGCCATGCGTATTGATTATGACAATCTACAACCAATAGGAACATTTATTGCCCAATTGCCAGTGGAGGCAATTCAAAGGCAGATTGATTGGGTTTTTGGTGAGAATGATATTTGTTATGTGGTGATCGACAATAATTTTGACATGGTGGCTAGCTCTTCCAGCTTTAATCAGAGCAGTTTTGATAGAGCTCTTTTGAACTCAAAAGATTTTTTACAAGATCCTTTTGAACAGTTGCAAGGTCCAACTAACGACTTCATGCCATATCAGTTTAAAATGGGTGATTGTGTCTTTTCTTATGTGCAAAAATCTTTGGGATATAATTTAGTTACTGTGACCGGCTATAATCAGAAAAAAACTTGGCAAAATTTGGCTTTTCAACTTTTTGTTTCAGTGGGTCAATCTATCGGTGTGGCATTTTTATTTATGACCACAATTTATATTTTTAAGCGGGTGAAAATAGGGCCCTTCGTTACTGAGTTAATAAAAGCCAGAGTTGCTGCTGAAGCAGCCAGTGTTGCTAAGAGTCAATTTCTTTCCAATATGAGTCACGAGCTACGTACGCCGATGAATGGTATTATTGGTATGAGTCAGGCTTTGAAAGATTCGGGAAAATTAGATGATGAAGAGCAGGATCAAGTTAATACTATTTACCGCTCGTCCGATGCTTTGTTGATTATTCTTAATGACATTCTCAACTTTTCAAAAATTGAAGCGAAGAAGGTCGATCTGGAAGACATCAATTTCAATTTGCGTTCGTTGGTTGAAGATATTGCCGATTTAATGTCGGTGACTGCCAATAATAAAGGTTTGGAAGTGCTGGTGAATATTGACAAGAATGTGCCGGAAAATTTGGTTGGAGATCCGGGAAGGATTCGTCAGATCATAACTAACCTAGCTAATAACGCTATCAAGTTCACTTCTTACGGTCAGATTCTTATCCACATTAAATTGGAGAAGCGCGAAGAAAATATTTATCACATCAATTTCAATATTAAGGATAGTGGCATTGGTATTGATCCGGTGAAGATTGGCACCATGTTTACCAAATTCACCCAGGCCGATATGTCCACGACCAGAAAATATGGTGGTACTGGTCTTGGTCTATCAATTTGCAAAGAATTGGCCGAGCTAATGCATGGCAATATAGGAGTTATTAGTGACTTCGGACATGGCTCGAATTTTTGGTTCACTTTGCCATTACCAAAATCTGAGACTGAAGTGCAAGACATGTTTTCTGATCAGAAAACGCAGTTGGTCGGTAAGAGGATTGCAGTTGTAGAAGATAATTTGGTTGCCAAGCAAGTATTGCATGAGCAGTTGGATAATCTGCATATTTCGCACAATATTATCAGCACCAACGACATTACCACTGCGGAAGAAAAAATTAATTTTGCCATTCAATCTCTGGAAAAGTGTGAAGGCTGCGATGCTATACTAATCAGCCATAATTCTTTTGTTGGCGTTAATACGATGGATCTTGCCGCAAAAATTCGCGCTCATGATAAGCTGAAAAATATCCCGATCATTTTGATAATCTTGCTGCAAGAGAAGATAAAACTTGCTGACGATAAGCTGAAATTATTTGACCGCATCATTGCCAAGCCAATTAAGATGAACCGTCTATTGCAGGCATTGTGTTTTGTGATGAAAATCACTTACTACGAAGAAGAAGGTGCGTTGGTTGAAAAAGGTCAGATCAAAGAAGAAGAACAAAAAACCAAGGGAGTGAAGTTGCTGCTTTGTGAGGATAATGAAGTGAATATGAAAGTGGCGACAACAATTTTAAAGCGTATGGCCTTTGATATTGAAGTTGCTGAAAATGGTCAGGAAGCGCTCAACAAATTCTTACACGTGAAATATGATATTATTCTGATGGATTGTATGATGCCGGTGATGGACGGATTCGAGGCCACCAAAAAAATCCGTGAGATCGAAAAAGAAACCGGTGCAGAACCAACTTTCATCATTGCCTTGACTGCTAATGCTACACAAGAAGATAAAGATAAATGTTTGGAAATTGGTATGGATGACTTTGTGTCGAAGCCGATTAAGCGTGAAATAATTGAAGATATGGTGAAGCGCTGGTTTCAAAAGAAAGGCAAAAATTAGACGATGAGGAAGTAGAGAGGATTAGAACTGACAGCTGTCTGACTCTCTCACGATTTATCTTAAAGTTGCAGCGTAAAATTTTCCTACGGCTTCAATAATTTTTTTGCTGATTAAATCGATTTCTTCGGAAGTTAGAGTTTTTGCGATGGGTTGAATCTTAACACGCAAAGCCACGGATTTCTTGTTTGGTGCAATATTATTACCGCTGAAAATATCAAAAATATTTACTTCCTTAATAAGATTTTTATCGCAGTTGCTAATGGTTTTGACCAATTCTCCAATGGCTTGCTCTTTATCTACTAAAAAGGCGAAGTCACGTTCAACAAGTGGTAAATCGTTGGCAATAAATGCTTTGCGGTTGGTTGATTTTGGTGTTTGCGGTAAAGCATCAATAAATATTTCAAAAATATTTATACGATTTTTAGCATCGAATTTTTTGGCGATGGTAGGATGAATTTCACCGAAATATCCCACCAAATTTTTACCTAACTTCAACGCCGCAAAACGGTGAGGGTGATAATATTTTGGCGCATCAGAGGTGCTGATTTGAAGGCTTTCTGATTTCATACCGAAAACTTCCACCACATCAAAGAAATCTTTCTTAACGTCAAAAATATCGAAATCTCTATCGTCGTGAAAATGGTTGGCTTCTTTGTTTTTTCCAGCGCGAAGTCCTGAAATCATTAATTTTTGATCACTTCCGACAAAAACATTGCCGATTTCAAAAAGTGCTAAATCAGAAAAGCTGCGTGCGGAATTTTTATGATAAGATTCCATCAAACCAATAATTAGGTTCGGGCGCATGTGGTTTAGCTCAATGCTGATCGGATTTTGTAAAATTAGTTGTGGGTTTTTTTCGCCAAAAATTTCAACTAATTTTTCATCAACGAAAGACCAGGAAATGGTTTCCATTAATCCTTTAGAAGCTAGTAAAGATCTGGTCTTATGCAGCGGATTAAAAACTTCTAAGGGCTGCAGAGTAAGTGCTAAAGTGGGTATTTGGTCATAGCCGAAAATGCGAATTACTTCTTCCACTAAATCTTGTTCGATTGCAATGTCGTGGCGGTGTGATGGCACTTCTATTTCCAGAATATTCTCAATTTCTTTTATGCCAAAACCAAGATCTTTAAGAATTGCTTGAGCCTTGTCGGACTCCACTTCAACGCCGATCATCTGTTTGATTTTACTAACATCGAAGGTGATTTTTTTGTTTGCTGCTTTTTCGCCAATAATTTTTATTTCACTGGCTTGACCACCACAAATTTCTAAAATTAATTGTGTTGCTAAATCAATGCCGTTTTCACAAGTCGCAGCATCAACTCCCCGTTCAAAGCGAAAGCGGGCATCGGATAAAATATTTAATTTACGACCGGAGTAAGCGATATCGGATGGGGTAAAAAATGCTGATTCTAATAAAATTTCTGTAGTTTCAAGGTCACAGCCCGAATTGTTAGAACCAATAACTCCAGCAATTCCCAACACCTTCTCATCGTCGGAAATAGTCAGAATTTTTTCATCCAAAACAAATTGGTCATTTTTGAGAGAAGTGAATTTTTCATCATTTGCAGCAAAACGAACGGTTAGCGCGCCGTTAATTTTCTTGGCATCATAAGCATGTAGCGGGCGATTTAGAGCCAGCATCACATAGTTGGTAACGTCAACAATGGCGGAGATCGAATTCATGCCCAGAGCGCTTAATTTGTCTTGCAGCCATTGTGGTGATTGACAATTTTTAACGTTTTTCAAAGTGCGAAAAGCAGCAAAAGAACAAGAATTTGGTGCGGCATTTTTAATGGTGATTGGCAGTGCAAAATTGCCGGCGGTTTTTTTGATTTCAGGATTTTTTAATGTACCAATATTGGATGCTGCTAAATCGCGGGCGATGCCGTAAATGCCCAGACAATCACCGCGATTGGGAGTGACGTTGATTTCGATTAAGGCATCATCGAGTGAAAATACTTCGCTGATTTTGCTGCCAATGGGCCATTTTTGATCAATTTCAATGATGCCAGAATCTTCATTGCCAAGGCTAAGTTCGCGGGCGGAACACAACATACCGTTGCTTTCTATGCCGGCGATTTTAGCCTTTTTGATTACCATTTGATTGGCCGGAATCACTGATCCAATTGGCGCATAAGCAACTTTTAAACCTGCTCTGGCATTGGCGGCGCCACAAATAATTTGTAAGGGCAGTTTAGAATCAGAAGTTTCAACATTGCAGATTTTAAGCTTAGTAGAATTTTCATGTGGTTTAGCTTCAAGAATTTTTGCCACCGAAAATGGTGCCAGAATTTTTGCCTTATCTTCAACTGACTCAACCTCAAGGCCGATGGCGGTAAGTTTAGCGCAGATTTGGTCAAGAGTTGCTGAACTATCAAGATATTCTTTAAGCCAAGAGAGGGTGAATTTCATTTTATGCGAGAGATGTTAACAGCTGCTGGGAGCACGTTAAAGTAGCAAGCAGCTGTTATTTTTTAGTTTACAGATCTAAGGAGGCTGTCGCAATTCAAATTTTTTTGAAACGCACGTACATCTGGGTACGCGTACCTTTCAAAAAAATTTGAATCACAAAAACTTCTTAGAAAATTTTGATTTGCTACAGTCTTCTAAGTGCTTCTGAAACTTATTTTAAATCCTGAATAGCATTGGCCAAAACAGCTTCGTTTTGTTCGTTGCTGAGATTTTTTAAGGCGATATTTTCAACTTCAGCAACAGCGGAAGTGATGATTTTATTTTTGATTTCGCTGATAACGAGTAACTCTTCTTGTCTGATTCTTTCAGCAGCGGCAGCGGTTTTTTTAGCCACTTCTTCCTCGGCACTTTTTCTGGCTTCATCCAAAAATTTTTGCGCTTCTTTTTCGGCATCTTTCATCAGTTTTTCGGCGTAAGAATTTGATTCTTTGGCGAATTTTTCAGTCGATTCCAAAAGTTGAGCAGCTTTTGCTTTCATTTCTTGCGCTGCCAAAATTTCTTCGGCAATGCTGCGTGATTTATCTTCAAGTGATTTGGCAATCGTTTTGCGGGCAAGCTTGTAAAGCAAAGTTAAAAAGCTTGCAAAGGCAATTGCTAACCAGAATTTTTCGTTAAACATTTTTCTCCTAAATTATTGGGATAGCAATTTATTGGCGACTTGCTGAGTCAGGTTTTTAATAGCAACTTCGCTTTGTTGGCGTGATTTTTCGATTAAATCTTTTAACTGCTGTTTTGACTGTTGTAAATCTTGATCGATTTTAGTTTTAAGATCTTCAATCATTTGTTCGCGCTGTTTGGTAGCTGCTCTAGAAGCTTCTTCCAACTGTTGCTGATATTTTTTGGTAGCTTCTTTTCTTAATTGATCGGTGGCTGATTCGATGGCATAGATTTTGTCATCAAGATCTTTTGCTAAAGCAAGATCGGCATCAATGATATTTTTTCTGTTGTTAATGATAGCAGAGATTCGAGGCAGAATCACGCGCCACGCTGTCAAATAAAGTGTAATGAAGCAAAGTGCAAACCAGAAAACTTGGGAGCTGTAAGTGGTCAGATCTAATTGAGGCATGAGAATTTTCTCTAAAATAAATAATTTGTTAAACCCGCCTGAGTTTTCCCTCAAGCGGGTTTAACACAGTTTTAAACTTAACCGAATATTACAAGGAAAGCTAAAAGTACCGCGAAGATACCCATAGCTTCTGCAAGACCAGCGGCGATATAAATGTATTTTTCAAGCTTAGGAGCGGCAGAAGGATTTCTGGCGATTGAGTTGAAAAATGATCCAAAAATATTACCGATAGCAAGAGCAGCACCAGCCATGCCCAAAGTGCACAGACCAACACCGATATATTTGAAAGCTTCAAAATTGCTAACTACTACTTCTTCCATGTTTTACCTATTGTTTAAGTTGATGTCCGCTAAAAACCCCATTGATCGGGAATTACCTGGCTTTGCGAACTTAAGCCAAATTTCGATTTTCCATTAATGAGATTTGGTTGTTTCGCTGATATAAGCACAAACCAAAATCGCAAAAATATAAGCTTGAAGCACGGCTACAAAAAGCTCGAAGCCGGTCATCACAACTGAAAATAAGAAAGGTAGAGTGCCGAAAATTACGCCAAGAGAAATGATAAATCCGGCAACAACTTTAAGTAAAACGTGGCCGGCAACCATGTTGGCAAAAAGACGCACAGAGAGAGTAACTGGGCGAATTAAGAAAGAGAAAAGCTCAATGACAAAAATCATTGGCGCCATCCAAAGTGGAACGCCGCTAGGCAAGAACATGTGTAAAAATCCACCAATACCATTACGCCAAATGGCAAAAATTACGATGGTAACAAAAGCAATCATTGCTAAAGAAAGAGTGACGGCAATGTGGCTGGTTGCTGTGAAGCTGTAAGGTGTAAGACCAAACATATTGCACAGCAAAATGAAAGTGAATAGTGAAAAAATTAGTGGAAAAAACTTTGTGCCTTCATCGCCGATGGTACCTTTAATGATGTCGAGAACAAAATTATAAATGGACTCGGCAGCAACCTGCAATTTTGAAGGGATCAGAGCTTTTTTTCTGGTAGAAAAAAGCATAAAGGCAATCACTGTGAGAGTGGCAATTACCATGTAAAGGGAAGAGTTAGTAAAGCTGATATCAATGCCGGCGATGTTAAGGTCAAAAATTTTGTGAACTTCAAACTGCGCTAAGGGATTATGTTTTTCGTGACCTTGTTGGGACATTTTTAGAAATTATTTGTTGGATTTTTTAAAAATTGTTCGCGATCTTTGTGGATGTAAAAACTTATCTAGTACAATCACGCAAAAAACC
Source organism: uncultured Rhizobium sp. (assembly GCA_964537735.1). Lineage (GTDB taxonomy): Bacteria > Pseudomonadota > Alphaproteobacteria > Rickettsiales > UBA1997 > UBA2645. Next base: position 114,019 of record CAZICL010000004.1, read on the forward strand.
GCAAAAAACCGCAAAAAACCTATGAAAATGCAGGCTTTAAAGAGGCTAAGAAAAAAGAGGCGAGCAAAATATTTTTTAGGTAGCAAAAGTCAAGTTATGAAATTGTTAAAAAATACTTTATTGCAGCACGATTTGGTACGCTCTTTAAAAGTTGTTGTGGCTACTGTTTTTGCGGTTTTATTTTTTGAGCAGGAATTATCGGCTCAAGAATTAAAGGCAAAATTTCAGGATTGGAGCGTTTTTATGGCTGAACGCACCGGTCAAGCGGTATGCTATATGGCATCGACACCGATCAAGCGTGAAGGTAATTATGACAAAAGAGGCGAGCCTTATTTTTTGGTTACGAATATTCCCAATGATGCTAATGAAGTTAGTGTTTCTTCTGGTTTTCTTTATAAAAAAAAATCAGATGTTGAGGTTTCATTTGGATCGAAAAAATATTATCTTTTTCCTTATTTATCAGTGGCTTGGGCGAATGATAAAAATGACGATATTGACATTATCAAAGAAATGCAGCGTGCAGAAGAGTTCGTTATTACTGGTGTAACTGCTGATGGTAAGGTTGCCAACGATACCTATTCTTTAATTGGCTTTGCTCAGGGTTATGCCAAGATGCAAGAAATTTGTTTTGATCCTCAATAAATATGACGGAATTTTTTACCGGATTGTTGATCGCGACAAAGAAAGCTCTACCGATTTTGGTGGTAATCTTTGTTCTGGTTTTTTGTGCTATAATTCTAACTCGTATCATCCTTAATTATCTTCTTGACCGTGCTTATCGCAACTTTTTGACAGTTAAGCAGAAAAGCCAAAAATTCTTTCCGCAAAAATCAAAAAAATACATTAAGGAAGAAGAGGAATTATTACGCAAAAAGTTAGCAGAAATTCCGCGGGCCAATTCTGAAATTAAAGCAGAATTGCAAGCGAAAAGGCAGCAGGTTGAAAGTGGAACTTACGAAACTATTTACTCAGAAGAAAGAGAGCGCGACCACCAAGTTCTTAACGAAATCAATATTGTTGATATTGTTAAACCAGTTGGTTTCTGGACTTCAATGATATTGGGTCAGAAATTAACTTACTTAATCCAATCGGCGCAAATACTCAATAAACGTGGTGACAAAGGTTTTTGGGCCAGTATGATTGAAGCTAAAGAGCGTGCTGCTGGCAGACAACATTCACGTGGTAGATAATTAAATTTAGTGCAAAATGAAGTCGGAGTTGATGGCAATTCTAAACCGCATTTCTGGGTTCTCTTATCGGAGTTTGGAAAAAATATCAGAACCAAATCTACAAAATATTCGTGGTTTAATTGCTGAATATGTCGATTTTCTGATCAACAACTTTCGTTTGGAAGAAGCGAAAAATATTTTAGATCAGCAGCAAGGAAATATTCAGGGAAATATTTTACATATTGCAGCGAAGTTCGGTGATGTTTTTCAGATCAAAAGAATTTTAGAGTTTATTGATTCTGATGCTTTCAGCTATGAGTTTGGCAAAGCATCTGATGCCAGAAATTCTCGATATTATGTTAATTTGCGTGATTCTGCTTTTCTTTCGCCTTTGCATCATGCAGCCAAAAATGGTTGGGTTGAAGCATTGAGCCTATTGATTCATTATGGTGCTGAAACTAATCCAAAATCATCGGCAAATGATCGTGAATGGTTGCCAATCCATTATGCAGCAAAAGCGGGACATCTGGAGATTGTTAAAACTTTGATTGCCAGTCGCGCTGACAAAGAAGCAAAAACCGCTTTCGGACTTACTCCTTTAATGATTGCTGCCGAGTTCGGACGTTTAGAAATATTGCAATATTTGCTTGAAATCGGGGCTAATAAAAATGCCAAAACCATTGCCGAAAATTATTGTATGAATGCTCTGCATTATGCTGCAATTGACGGTTATAATGATGTAGCTGTGGCTTTGATTCGTGCTGGCGTAAATATTGAAGAAAAAACGCTTTCTGGTTTGACTCCTTTGCACTTTGCTGTGGGCGCCGGAAATGCTGATACGGTGAATATTTTACTGCAAAATGGCGCCGATATTGATGTAAAAACCAATATGAATCACGATTTATTATACCTTGCCGCTGCAAAGGGAAAGACAGAATCAGTGCGTATGTTGTTGAAATGGGGAGTGGGAAATTTGAAACAGGCGGCACGTATTGCCAGAAAAAATTCTAATAATGAAATTGCCAATGAAATTAATCTTTATCGCAAAGCGATCATCAAGCTTTTTTCAATGAGAAATTTGCCACAAAATCTAAGTGCCATGATTCGAAGCTTTTCTCGTGAAACTATCTATCAAGATAAAATTATTCTTGAAAAAAATGTGACGTTTAATGCCAGAGGTATTATGAATTTGCGTTACAGAGTTGGTATTTCGCGCAAAAAAATGACTTTATCACAGGCTGCTCACCGCAAGCACAATGAAAAATTATTTGATGATCTGGCAGTTTTGGAAAAAGTTATTGGTCTTTATAAGACTGTAAAACACTGAGTGCAGTTTTTTATATTAAGTTTAGCTTTTTCATCTCTTGTTCAATACGCGCTTTTGTGGTTGCTGAAGGTTCAACCAAAGGTAGACGAATTTCTGAACTGCATAATCCCATCAGACTAGCAGCATATTTTATTGGAATGGGATTGGTTTCGCAAAACAGCGTAGCATGTAATGCAGTAAGCTGATCTTGAATTTTTAAAGCTGATTTGAAATCACCCTGGGTAGTAAATTTTTGTAGATCGCTAACCATTTTTGGTGCGATATTGGATGTAACTGAAATCACACCATTACCGCCCATAGCGTTAAATCCAACCACTGTAGCATCCTCTCCAGAAAGATAAGAAAATTCTTTTTTTACCAAAAGACGCAATGAAGCAACGCGAGCTAAATCGCCGGTAGCATCTTTAATTCCGACAACATTTTTTAACTCGGAAATACGAGCCATATTTTCATCAGAGATATTAATAACTGAGCGGCCGGGAATGTTGTAAATAATCAGTGGAATGCCGCAAGCATCAAGAGCTTTGAAATGCTGATAAATTCCTTCTGGAGTTGGTTTATTGTAGTAAGGTGCCACCACCAGGCAAGAATCGGCACCTATCTCTTTGGCATGATTGGTCATCATGATGGCTTCAGAAGTTGAGTTTGAACCGGTACCAGCCATAACTTTTACGCGTTTTGCAGCAATTTTTACGCAGAGGTCGATAACTAGATTATGCTCTTCATGAGATAGGGTTGGAGACTCGCCAGTTGTGCCGCAAGGAACTATTCCATCAACTCCGTTTTGGATTTGAAATTCAACTAATTTTTCTAAGGATTTTTCGTCAACTCTGTTATTTTTAAAAGGCGTAACCAGTGCTGTAAAAGTTTGTGCTATCATGCGATTTTTTGAATTGATTTATCTGTGTGAGGAAAATAATTTCTATCGCAAAATTTCTAAGGCGAGGCCTCTTAAAACACAATCAACAAATCAATGAGCGGTATCGAAACTATTTCCAAGACCGTCAATGCTGTTTCTGGCATTGATCTTCTATCTTCACAATATTTGCCGATTTTACTTTTTCTGGCCATTGCTATTGGCCTTTCTTGCGCGATTATTTTGGTGCCATTTATCGTTGCCAAATCAAAGCCCAATCAAGAAAAGCTTTCGCAATATGAATGTGGTTTTGAAGGCGAAGGCCCAGTGCGTAACGAGTTTAACGTACAATTTTATTTAGTGGCAATTCTCTTCATTATTTTCGATTTAGAGATTGCCTTTCTTTTCCCTTGGGCAGTTTCATTAAAAGAAATCGGTGTTTTTGGCTTTTGGTCAATGATCACTTTTCTCACATTGCTCACTGTCGGTTTCATTTACGAATGGATGCGCGGCGCACTAGAGTGGAAATAATTTCAAGTTTTTCTAGCGAAGTCCTTTGGCGCTTTGCTTAAGTGATTTACTAAGTTTTTTAACAAATTCCTAACCGATGCTTTCTTCAAATCTCAGTCCTCTTAACCAGGATGCTATCTTAAACCAAGTTGCTGATGACGCGGCTAATCGCGGTTTTGTTACGGCAAAAATTGATGAATTAGTGAATTGGGCTCGTACTGGTTCTCTGTGGCCAATGACTTTCGGATTGGCTTGCTGTGCGGTTGAAATGATGCATACTGCCGCCAGCCGTTATGATCTTGATCGTTTTGGAATGATCTTTCGTCCCAGTCCGCGCCAATCTGACGTTATGATTGTGGCTGGAACTTTAACTAATAAAATGGCTCCAGCTTTACGTAAAGTTTACGATCAGATGGCTGAACCGCGTTATGTTATTTCAATGGGAAGCTGTGCCAATGGCGGTGGTTACTATCACTATTCTTATTCAGTGGTGCGTGGTTGTGATCGTATTGTTCCGGTTGATGTTTATGTTCCGGGATGTCCTCCAACTGCAGAAGGATTGCTCTACGGCGTTTTGCTTTTACAAAGAAAAATTAAAAGAACCGGAAAATTTAACAGATAATATGATTCAAGATCTTCAGGCTCAGGCCAATTACATCAAAGAAAATTTTGTTGGCGTTAATGTTGTCGAACCCATCGCTCATGATAATCTGATTATATATGTTGCTGGCGATCAGATCGTTAATTTCCTTAAATTTTTGCGTGATGATGCCAATCTTTCTTTCAAATGTTTTATCGATATTTTTGGTGCTGATATGCTTGGCGTCAGATCGCCGCGTTTTGAAGTGATTTATAATCTTCTAAGTTTGAAATTAAATAATCGTATCACGGTTAAAGTGGCGTTGCAAGATGGTGAGAAAGTGCCAAGCGCTGTAGGGGTTTTTGATGGTGCAGGATGGTTCGAACGCGAAGCTTTTGATATGTATGGTATTATTTTCCCAGGCAATCCTGATTTGCGTCGTATTTTGACTGATTATGGTTTTGAAGGTCATCCTTTACGTAAAGATTTTCCACTGACTGGATATAAAGAAGTGCGTTACGATGAAGAACAAAAAAAGGTTGTTTACGAGCCAGTAAAATTGATGCAGGAATTCCGTAATTTTGATTTTGAAATGCCATGGGAAGGCACCCAATACGCAATTCAGAACGATAATAAAAACAAATCTTAGACTTCTGTATGAATGAGATTTTTAACAAAATTGAAGCCTCTTTTAAACGATCTTTGCGAGGTGAAGAAAATCTGGATCGACTGATATATCTGTGGGGAATTTTAAGTTATATAGCGGCATTTTTGATTAATAAAATTCTCAAAAATCTGCATATTTATTTTCTAAATGCTTCAATCTCGGCGGTGTTAGTGGCTTACTTCGTTTGGCATATTTATGCTTTAAAAAAATGTTCGCCAAAAAAGCCCCAATTGACCAAAGAAGAAAAACGCCAATTGCGCGCAGAAAAGCGTAAAGAATTGCCGAAAAAAATCATGAGAAAAATGCTTCTACAAGAGTCATTTACCAAATGGGATCCAATCTTTATCTCAATGGTGGTCGATGCCTTTTGTATCGCGCAGTTTATTGGTTATATTATTAAGTAAATTGTTACGCTGCAGAGGACTCATTCAAAAAACTTCCTGCCAGATAAAGTGAGCCGCAGATCAATATTAAAGCTGGTTCAGAGCATTTTATTTGTGAAAAAGCTGCGTCGAAGTTTTCTATAGCCAGCGTTTTTACTCCCAGATTTTCCGAAATTAATGCAATCTCTTTTGCTGGACGTGACTTTGCTTCATCGGGAATTGCCATAGCAAAAAGTTGATCAATTTGGGGCGCAATCTTTTTTAAGAAGCCAAAACAATCCTTATCTTGCAACATCGAAAAAATGACGAAAATCTTTTTGTTTTTTTGTTGTTTTAAGAATTTTTCTAAAGTCGTTGCGCCCTGTAAATTATGACTTCCATCCACGTAAAGATCAAAATTTTTTGGTAAATTTTCCAAGAATTTTCCAGACATTATTTTTTGCAAACGACAGGGCCAAAAAGTTTTGGAAATTGCTGATCTAATATTTTCTTCACTGATTTTAAATTGTTGCTGCGTAAGTGTTGCAGCAATTGCGGCACCGGCATTTTCAATTTGATGATCGCCGATAAGTGATGGCATTGGCAGCGTCAAATTTTTATCAAAACCGCAAAATAAAAATCCGTTTTTATCTTTTTTAACTTTCCAATCGCGAGCAAAAATTTTGGTTGCGGCATTAAGTTTTGCAGCCTGTGTTTCAATCGATTTAAGTGCTGATATCTTTTGTTTCCCCACAATGACTGGACAATCCTTTTTGATTATTCCGGCTTTCTCAAAAGCAATCTTGCTTAAGGTTTTTCCCAAAAAGTCAGTGTGATCAAAAGCAATTGGAGTAATGATTGAACACAAAACTTGTGGCAAAATATTAGTGGCATCTAATCGGCCTCCCATGCCGGTTTCAAGCAGTAAAATATCAGATTTAATACGACTAAAAGCGACAATGGCAGCTACGGTAATTCCTTCAAAAAAAGTTACTGGAATAGCTGGAGATTTTTGCGCTGCTTTTTGGCAGTGCTGTAAAATCTCACTTAAAAAATCATCGGAAATTTCGGCATTATTTAAGACTATTCTTTCATTGAAATTCACCAGATGAGGTGATGTATAACAATGCACATTATATCCGGCTTCAACAAAAATGCTGCGCAAGAAAGATAGTGTTGAACCTTTGCCATTAGTGCCGGCAAGATGAATTGTTGGAGGTAGTTTTTTTTGTGGATTTCCCAAACGTTCAAGCAGTTGATAAACTCGCGATAAACCTAATTCAATATTGCGATAGCCTGTGAAGTCGGGCCAGAAGGGAAATCTCATTTTTTAGGCCGCAGAAAAACTTTATAAGTACGGTGATGGTGATAATTAAATTCGGCGCCTAAAATGAAAATCAGACTGATTAGATAAAAAAACATCAATGAGATGATCACGCCGGCAAGTGATCCGTAAACAAAACTGAATTGGTGAAAATTTTCCAGATAAAGTGAAAAAGCATGTTCCAGACAAAACCACAAAACCACTGTTAATATTGATCCAGGCATGGTTTGACTGAATTTTTGTTTGGCATTAGGTAAGGCATAATAAAGCAGTGATGTGGCGCAAATTAATAATGAAAATATGGCAAAATAGCGCAGATAAAAAAAGTCGTAATCAATGCGTAAACTGAAAGACAAACTCTTTTCTATTTCTTGTAAGACATTAGGCGCGATTACAAAAATGATGATGCCGACCACTACTATACAGATAATAACGAAAAACTCAGCAATGCTGATAAGGCGACGCCAGATGTATGGCGGTGGATAATGAATGCGATAGGCGCGGTTTAAAATAGTGCGGCATCCTTCAACTGAAGATGAGGCAGTCCAAATAACTCCGATAATCGCTAGGGTAAGAAAAGTTTGTGGTGGACCGGAAGTGATTTCATCAATGCGTGGTGCCAGAGCTTGAGTCATTTCTTGTGGTGCGGCACTTAAAACATAATTGATGGCCTGAACACCAACTTTGGAAGCGCCAACTAACCCAATAATGGCAACTAAAAAAATCAAAAAAGGAAAAAGTGACAGAATGCTTAAAAAAGCTAAATATCCGGCATGTTCAACGCCGTCTTGCTTGATTGTATCAAATATGGCAATGCGCAAAATTTTGATCGGAAGGATCAAATATTTATGAAAGTAGTAATTAGATTTTGAACGATTTTTTTTTGGCATTTTGATTTAGCAGGATTTTATGAAGCAGAATCCATCTAAAGCAAATTTCTCGCGTGAGAAAATTTTTTGTGATTCCATTCTTTTAGTTTCAAGAGTGCTGATAATATTGCGGCAACCGTAATTTGTGGCTTGCCATTCGGCCCAACGCATCAGCATTTTACCAACTCCGATGCCGCGTTTATCACGATCAACCATAAAATCTTCAATTTCCAGCATTTTACCACAATGTAATTTATGAATTACACCAATGCCGATAACGCCAAGGCAACATTCATTTTCATCAAAAACAGCGGCCATTTTATAACCGCGCTGCATCAAGTTTAAAATTTCATCAATATAAGTTTCTTCCTGAAGTGTATTATAGATTTGGATTAATACCTTAAAAGTTGCAAAAATCTCTGGGCGATTGCGAATTTCTTTTATTTGCATTTTATTTTTACTTCTTTGACAATTATGGCACAAAGCGCCTACAGATGCGGCTTCAAGGCATTACAAAAATTGCAACTCGAAAAAATATTAATCAATAAAAACTTTTCAAATGGACAATAAAAATACAGAAAATGCTGCGTCAAAATCAGCAGTAAAAAAAGTTGTATTGGCTTATTCAGGTGGTTTGGATACGTCAGTTATTTTAAAATGGTTGCAAGAAAATTATGGTTGTGAAGTTGTCACTTTCACCGCTGATTTAGGCCAAGGAGAAGAATTGGAGCCGGCCCGTGAAAAAGCTAAAAAGTTGGGAGTAAAGGAAATTTTTATTGAAGATCTGCGTGAAGAATTTGTCCGCGATTATGTCTTTCCAATGTTTCGCGCCAATACAGTTTATGAAGGGGTTTATCTTTTAGGAACTTCCATTGCTCGTCCCTTGATTGCTAAACGTCAAATTGAAATTGCAAAAATGGTTGGTGCTGATGCAGTGGCACATGGTGCAACTGGTAAAGGCAATGATCAGGTGCGTTTTGAACTTTCTTATTACGCTAATAAACCAGACATCAAAATCATCGCGCCGTGGCGTGAATGGGATTTAAATTCTCGTACCAAATTGATTGATTATGCTGAAAAAAATCAAATTCCGGTTGCTAAAGATAAACGCGGCGAAGCGCCATATTCAGTTGACGCTAATTTGTTACACACTTCATCTGAAGGTAAAGTGTTAGAAGATCCAGCACAAGCCGCGCCGGAATATGTTTATCAAAGAACAGTAAGTCCTGAAGCAGCTCCAGATCAGGCGACAATCATTGAAATTGAATTTAAGAAAGGTGATCCGATTGCCATTAATGGCGAAAAAATGAAACCGCATGAAATTTTAACTAAGCTCAATGAACTTGGCGGAGCTAATGGAATCGGTCGTCTAGACCTTGTTGAAAATCGTTTTGTGGGCATGAAATCTCGTGGTGTTTATGAAACTCCGGGCGGAACAATTTTATTAGCCGCACATCGCGCTATCGAATCAATCACTTTGGATCGTGAAGCGGCACATTTGAAAGATGAATTGATGCCAAAATATGCTAGTTTAATTTATAACGGTTTTTGGTTTTCACCAGAACGCGAAATGCTCCAGGCTTTGATTGATAAATCGCAAGAAAATGTTGAAGGTGTTGTAACGCTAAAATTATACAAAGGTTCAACTTACGTTATGGGTCGTCAATCACCTAAAAGCTTATATTCCGAAGCTCACGTCACTTTCGAAGAAGATGCCGTTTATGATCAAAAAGATGCTGCCGGATTTATAAAATTAAACGCATTGCGTTTGAGAATTGGTGCGTTGAAAAAATAATTTTTACCTTCGCGAATGACAGTAAAAAAAACCAAAATTGCAATTTTGATTTCGGGGCGGGGATCCAATATGCAAGCACTTGTACAGGCTTGTGAGCATGAGGATTTTCCGGCTCAGGTGGTTCTGGTTTTATCAAACAAAGCTGATGCTGAAGGTTTAAAATTTGCTGAAAAAAAATGCATAAAAACTGCAGTAATAAATCATAAAGAATTTATTGATCCGGCGATTTCTAAAGAATTAGTGCGTGAGAATTTTGATAAAAAAGTCAGTGCAGAAATAGAAAAATCTGGTGCTGAATTTATCTGTCTTGCCGGTTTTATGCGTTTGCTTTCGCCATGGTTTGTTCAACGTTGGTTTGATAAATTAATCAATATTCACCCATCACTTTTGCCTGACTTTAAAGGCGCCGATGCCGTTGGAGATACTATTAAAGCACAAGCGAAAGTTTCGGGATGTACGGTGCATTTTGTGCGTGAAGAGATGGATTCTGGACCGATAATTTTGCAGGCTAAAGTTGATGTTTTGCCAAGTGATAGTAAAGAAACTCTTGCGGCAAAAATTCTTAAAGAAGAGCATCGGATTTATCCGCAATCTCTGCAAATGCTGTGCCAAAAATTTAACTAATATTTATGAAAATCCTTCCATTAATCATTGCTCCCAATCCTTTGCTAAAGCAGATTTCCAAGCCGGTTGAAAAAGTTGATGATGAGTTGCGCGGTTTCATGCTTGATATGATTAATACAATGTACGCCGAACATGGAATTGGTCTTGCGGCAGTGCAGGTGGGAGTTTTAAAAAGAGTTTTGGTGATTGATATCGATTACGAAGTTGATGATCATCACCATCACGATCACGGACAATGTGGTGGTGTTCATGTTAAAAACACGAATCCACGTTTTTTTGTAAATCCTGAAATCATTGAATTTTCGAAAGAATGTTCTTCTTATAATGAAGGCTGTTTATCCTTTCCTGAAGCCCGTTCAGAAGTGGTGCGTCCGCAGATTGTTAAGGTGAAATATCTTGATGAAAATGCTAAAGAACATGTCGAAGAAATGGATGGCATTTTGGCAACTTGTATTCAGCATGAAATTGATCACTTAAATGGCATAACTTTTGTCGATCACATTTCAAAATTGAAGCGTGAAATGATTATGAAAAAAATTCAGAAACGTAAGTAACGACAAAGACTAATGAATAATTACAGCTTTAAAGCAATTGATGTTAATGGTCGTTACGTAAAAGGACAGATTGTTGCCGCCAATCAATTTGAGTTGGTTGGCATTCTAAGATCATCGGGTCAGGAATTAATTTCATTTAAACTTGAAAGAGAAAAAGGACTGGGAGCTAGTTTCTTAAACCGTATCAAAGTTCGTGATTTGGTGGTGGCGTTCTTACAGCTGGAACAGCTTGATCGCGCAGGCGTATCGATTCTTGATTCAATCCATGATTTAAAGGAAACTTCGGAGTCGGTAAAAGTAAGAAACTTGATGAGTGATGTTTATGATTCGATTAAAAATGGTAATTTATTTTCTGAAAGTTTGGCCAGACATTCGGATGTTTTTAGTCCGGTATATATTGGTTTGATTGCTGCTGGTGAAAAAACTGGTAATTTATCCGATGCTTTTTCCAGCATTATCGATGATATGAAATGGAACTCGGAAATCAGAAGAAAAACTAAAAAAGCAGTTCGTGGTCCGTTATTTGGATTGTTGGTTATTTGTGTGGTGATGGCAGTTATGACTTCAGTGGTGATTCCAAAAGTGACCAGTTTTTTGTTGGCGCAAAACCTAAATTTGCCTTTGATTACAATAGCTCTGATTAACTTTTCTGATTTCGTTAAAAATTACTGGTATATTATTGTTTTTTCATGGCCGACGCTGTGGACGGTTTTGAAGATTCTGTGCCGTTCAAAAGAAATAGCGGTTAAGGTTGACCACTTCAAACTTAAAATTCCGGTTATTGGTCCGGTTATGAATAAGATTGATGCGGCAAAATTTTGTCAGTTTTTTTCTATGACTTTCAAAAGTGGTATGGGTGTCCTGGAGTGTTTGGATGCGGCAAGTGCGGTGGTTGAAAATAAAGCCATACAAAGGGCAATTGTGACAGTAAAGCAGCAGGTTTCCGACGGTCAATCTTTGGCTAAGGCCATATCGTCAGTGCATTATTTTCCTAATCTTGTAGTGCGCATGCTCAAAATTGGTGAAGAAAGTGGTAATATGGAAGATGCTTTATCCAATATTAAGTTTTTTTACGACCGTGAAATTAATGACTCGATTGAAAAATTGGTGGGAATGATTCAGCCGGCACTTACGATTGTAATGGGCGGTATGATTGCCTGGATTACGATTGCAGTTTTTGGACCGATCTATGCCACCTTCTCCAAAATTCAGTAATATGTTATCCGAAAAAATTTATTTCGTCGCCGCTGTTGGAACTGACATTGGAAAAACATTTTTAGTTGAGAATCTCTGTCGCATTATTCCAAATTCACAAGCAATTAAGCCAATTTCCAGCGGTTTTGGTGATGATGATTTAAATAGTGATTCGGCAAGAATTTTGGCGGCTTTGGGATTAGAAGTTTCAAGAAATAATCTCGATTTAATTTCACCTTGGCGTTTTGAAGAAGCAGCATCACCGCATTTCGCGGCAAAGAATTGTGGTCAGGAAATCAGTTTTGAGGCGGTAAAGAATTTCTGTTTTGCTAAAATAGCAGCTCTAAAAAACAGTGATCAGATTTTATTTATTGAAGGTGCCGGAGGGGTAATGACTCCGCTTACTGATGATAAAACTTTTTTAGATCTGGCTGCTGAATTACAGATTCCCACAATATTAGTTACGGCAAATTATTTAGGTGCAATCAGTCACACTTTGTGCGCCGTTGCAGCTTTGCGCTCGCGCCAAATTCCAATAGCTAACATCATCATCAATGAAGAGTTACCAGTGATACAAAAATCGACCAATGATATTACACAAACACTAGAGAATATGAGTTTAATTCCGGTTTTATCATTACAAAAATTTTTTAAAAACTTACTTGATTAAAAACTTCTTTTTCCTGCATATGCGACATCAAATTCAAACTTTATTTGAACTTGATGTCGCATATTGCCGCGCCTCTAACAACAAGATTAAAAAGACTAAATGACCAATATTATAAATTTCGGTGACGCCAGCAAAGACGCTGCTGTAACTCCAGTTGATAAGCTTTCTTTGCAGAAAGAAAAAAATCGTCAGGAATGGTCTAAAAAAGCAGAAATTCTTTGTGAAGCCTTGCCTTATATGACGAAATTTGCTGGTGAAACTTTAGTGATTAAATTCGGCGGTTCGGCGATGGGTGGTGATGAAAATCTAAGAAATTTTGCTAAAAATATTGTGTTGTTAAAGCAGATAGGAATTAACCCAATCGTGGTTCATGGCGGCGGTCCGCAAATCGGTAAAATGCTTGATAAGCTGAATATTAAATCTTCTTTTGTTGACGGTTTGCGTATTACCGATGCTGATACTGTGGATGTGGTGGAGATGGTTTTGGCCGGATCAATTAATAAAATGATTGTGAAAGAAATTAACGCTGCTGGTGGCAAAGCGATTGGCTTGTGTGGCAAAGATGCCAATTTGATTAGAGCTAAAAGACTAACCAGAACTAAGCGCGATCCCGATTCCAATATTGAGAAAATTTTAAATCTCGGTTTTGTTGGCGAGCCTTACAAAGTTGACCCAGAAGTTTTGGCGCTTTTCGAAGATTCAGATATCATTCCAGTTATTGCCCCGATCGGAGTTGGTGATAATGGCGAAACTTTCAATATTAATGCTGATACAGTTGCCGGCGCGATTGCTGTTGCGGTTCAAGCTGCCAAGTTGGTAATTCTTTCTGACATTGACGGAGTAATGTTGCCCAATGGTGAATTGGTCAGCCACTTAAATACAGCAACCGCCAGACAGATGATTGTTGATGGTATTATTACTGGCGGCATGATTCCAAAAATTGAGACTTGTATGGCTGCAGTTGAAGCCGGAGTTGATTTTGCACATATCTTAAACGGCGCCGTTGATAATATTTTGCTGATGGAAATATTTACTGAAAGTGGTGCTGGGACTATGATTCTTTAGATGAAGTAGTTAATAGCTAAATTAAGTAGCTCTGCTAATAAAAATCCAGCTGCTAGCCATTTAAAATTTTTCCTTTTCTTTTTTGATCTGGCCCATTTTATCAAAAAAAATGGATCGCGATGAAAATCTAAATAAGCCTTTTCTGCTTCATCATTATTTTGTATTTCGGAGAGTTTTTTGAGCTTAAAATTGGTGAAATTCTCAAATTCAAAGTCGGCAATATTAGATTCATGAATTGTGTGTGTTCCGCTAGAATCGAAACCGATATTTTTGGTTAAAGGTTTGATAGTTTGAACAGTATAACCATTATTTTTGAACATGGTGTAGGACATTTGAATATCCCAGGCAGTTATACGACCTTGTTTTTGCAGGCGTAACATATCAGCCATGTTGCTGCCAGCGCGGTTAAATTTTTTGACTAGTTCTTTGTTTTTGATGAAGTCATCATAATCACTAATCTCGAAGTCAATTTTCTGCCAGCGGTCTTTCCAGCTGCCCCAGCCCCAAGAAGAATTTTTCCCATGCACGAAAAACACATCTTCTTGGTAAGAATCTGGATAAGAAATAATTTTTTCTGGATAATTAAAACCACTCACGCACCAAACTTTTTCGTCATCTTTATAAAATTCTAAAGCTTGATTGGTGAATTTTAAAAAATCTCGGCAAGTTAAAATGTCATCCTCGACAACTATGACGGAATCTTGATTCTCTAAGACGTCATTAATGCCATAAATTATTGAAAATTGAGATCCATGATTGATTTCTCTTTTTGTGATGTGCACTTTTTTAAAGCCACTGGTCTTGTCAATTATATCGTGAACTTTTTTTAAAGATGACAAATCTTTGATATTTCTCGGTCCATCGCAGAAAATAAAAATTTCTGATTCTGAAGCTAAATCATTGCTAGAAAGAGCATCTAAAACCTGTTTGGTTTTATCAGGGCGATTAAAACAGAAAAAAGCAATTGGAGCTAGTTTCATTTTCTAAAAATTTATAAATTTTTTCCAAAAATTTGGTGAATATTTCATCCAGGCGTGACAGCCAAATGGCAATTTTTCTCCGTTTAATTTATAAAGAGTTTCTGGTTGTGATTCGAAAGCAAAAGAAATTGCTTCGCTTGCGTTGCTGGAACGAAAATCAGTAAACATTTTTGAATAAATAAAAGCGAAAAAATAATCCTCATTAGTGCATTCAGAGTTTTGAATTGTGTAGTCGCAAATATCAGCAAAAGTTTTATTTTTTATAAAAATGTTAAAATAAAACCTGAATTCATGATGAGGATGAAAACGAGTTTTTTTCATGAGATGAAGAAATTTAACCTTTTGTATCCAATTCAACTTTCTTTGTAACAGTAGATTGATTTTTGAAATGTTGCGTAGAGAAAATCCTCCATTACCGGCAACCGGAATAAAATCTTTATTTTTTCCACTAGTATCAAATTTTTTAAACCAAGGGGCTCCTATATAATCTATGCCACTATTACACCAATGGTCTAATTGATCAGAAAAAACATAAGCATCAGTTTGGTAAATGAGCAGGAACTCATAATCACTAAATCTTTTATAAAACTCAGAACTAATGAGCAGTGCACTATAAGATTTGACGCTTTTGAAACGATCATCAGAAAATCTTTGGAATGAGATTTGCCTGTGTGAAGCTTTATAGTCTTCTAGTGATAAGATATTAAAAGATTGAGGGCAGATAAAAATAATTGGATAATTTTGGAATATCTCCAATGCTCTTTTTAATGATAAGATTTCATCTGATTTAGTGATTTTTTGATAGATCGGTATAGCAACGCATACTTTTTTTAGCATCTGGAAGAATAAATTATTAGGGTTGAAATCATGGGCGTGATAAAAAACAATCTAGATTCTATTTTCAAACTCCTTTGATCTAATTATTCAAGAGGTGCTAAAATGTTTCTCATTATTTTATGAAGAGGTTCTAAAATTTGAAATAATGGGATTATCAAAACATATTTTAACAAAGTAAAAAATTATGAATTTTAAATTTACGACGAATCAGTTTGCAGGTGTTGTTGTGGTCACACCAAGGTTATTTCATGATGAGCGTGGATATTTTTGCGAAACCTACAAGTTTTCTGACTTCAAAGAAATGGGCATCAGTGATAATTTTGTGCAGGATAATCAGTCATTTTCTTTGAAAAATGTAGTGCGTGGATTGCATTTCCAAAATAATCCCAGAGCACAGGCTAAGTTGGTGCGATGTGTTAGGGGTGAGATTTATGATTGCATAGTTGATTTAAGAAAAGATTCTCCGACTTTTGGTCAATATTTTGGCATTAATCTTTCGGAACAAAATGGCATGATGATTTATGTACCTGTTGGTTTTGCTCATGGTTTTTTAACAGTTTCTGACATTGCTGAAGTGGTTTACAAAACTTCTGATGAATATGATCCAAAGTCGGAAGATGGTATCAGATTTGATGATCCGGAGTTGGGGATTGATTGGGGAGTAAAAAATCCTATCATATCGGCAAAAGACGGTATTTTGCCATTTTTTAAAGATTTAAAAACTTCATTTTAATGAAAAGGATTTTGCTAATCGGTTGTGCAGGTATGTTTGGAAAAGATGCAGCGGAAATTTTTGAGGTTGCTGGTAATGAGGTGATAAAAGCTGGACGTCATGATCTCGACATCACCGATCTAAAAGCAGTCGAGAATTTTTTTTATGAAAAAAGTTTTGATGTGGTGATCAATGCGGCTGCTTATACTAAAGTGGATGATGCAGAGTTGCACTGTGATGAGGCTTTTGCGGTTAATGCTGATGGTGCGAAGAATATTGCCATAGTGACTGCGGCAGCAAAAATTCCGCTGATTTTTATTAGTACGGATTATGTCTTTGATGGCACAAAAAACTCACCTTATTTGCCTAGTGATAAACCAAATCCGCAAACAGTTTATGGCGCTTCAAAATGTTCGGGTGAAGAAAATGTTCGTGCCATAAACCATTGTCACTACATAGTCCGCACCAGTTGGCTTTATGGCAAAAATGGTAAAAATTTTGTCGATACTATGTTGAATTTGGCGAAGAATCAGAAAGTGATTAAGGTGGTTAATGATCAGTTTGGTTGCCCCACATCAACTCTCGATTTAGCAAATGGTATCTTGCATTTGCTAGAAAAGAAGCGGCCTTTTGGAACTTATCACATTTGTGGGAGCGGCGTTACAAGCTGGTTTGAATTTGCTAAAAAAATTTTTGAGATTTCTCAAATAGAAGTTACTGTGTTACCGGTTGCAACTGCCGAATTTCCAAGATTGGCACTGCGTCCAAAATTTTCGGCAATGGATAATGATGGGCTATGCAATCATTGGGTTGATAGTCTGCAGAAATATCTAAAGAAAAGTTAACGATAGATCTAGCTGACAGGATTTAGTTTGAGTTCGATATTATAAGATCTCTGCGCGGGAAAGGGATGCTGATATTATGTTCCTGAAATTTGTTCCAAATCGCCATCATTACGTCACTTTTTGCTCCGATGCGTCCTTGCACAATATCGCTGACCCAGAAGAATAATAAGAATTTGACGTCATATTCACCAAAGTCGGTAACAAAACATTCAGCTTCAGGATATTTTAGACAGCGCGGATGATTGTAAGCGCAGTTAATCATGATTTCTTTGACTTGCTCTAAGTCTGAGCCATAGGCTACGCCGACACTAATTTCAACGCGGGCGCGATTGTTGGAATAAGTCCAGTTGGTTACTTTGCCGATAATAAAATCTTCATTGGGGATCATGATTTCTTTGCCATCTACACCCTCAACCAAAGTGTAACGTCCGCCGAAATGTTTGATGGTGCCGTAAATATTGCCTTCATTAAGTTCAACAATATCGCCGATTTCAACCGATTTTTCAAAAAGCAAAATGATGCCGCTGATAAAATTGGAAGCGATTTTTTGCAAACCAAACCCAATACCAACACCAATCGCACCACCAACAACGGCAAAGGTTGTCATATCAACGCCGAGAATTTTCAGCAAAGCGATGGTGACGAAAGAATAAACCAGAATATCTATAAATTTATTGATGATGCCTTTGGTGCTGGATTTGATGTTTTTGTTATTTTCAATGTAAAATTTACTGTTGCGCAAAACCAGATTGGATAGCCAAAACAAGAGAATCAAAACAATGAAAGCCTTAATCAAAAGATAAATTGAGATTCTGATGGTGCCGATTTTTAAGGCATATTGATCAAGATAATTAATGGTTGGTTCAAGAATGCCGAAAATGTCTAGTATTAAGGTTGGCATCAGAAAAAAACCGGTGGCATTAGCAATAAAATTACTGCCGGAAGAAAGGCGCAAAAAACGTAAAAATAAAAACAAAGCCATCAATTTGATGGTGGTGGAAAAGAGGATGACGTCTTTATAAGAAGGATCATAAATCGACATTCCGGTAGTAAGCAGGATAATCGCGAACAGAGGATAAAGAAGAGGCGTCAGATATCTGGTGATGACGCGACCCAGTGCAATATTTTTTTTGTTGGAGAAATAAATTAATTTTGGCAGCAGAATTTTTTTGGTGAGTTGATAAAACAAATATGACAGAACAAAACAAAAAATTAACGATAATGACTGCCAGTAGAAATTTGAACTGACGACAGTTTTCTCAACTGCTATCAAAAATTTATCGTAATCAATTTGATCTTCTTTCATACTGCTTAAGTGATCTAAAAACTGTTATTATTCACCTTGTCCAGATGTGTATCCAGGCTTGCCATCGAATAAATACAAGCCTTCATATTTAACGAAATCAAATTTTTTCTCATCTAAAATTGTTAGCATGGCAATGATGTCTTGATGCAAAATTGTTTTATTGGGATCAAGAATTTCATTGCTGGACTTTCCGGTGATACCTTTGCCAATAAAGCGCAGAACAGTTAGACCCTTTTTGTAATTTGGCATCATATGTTGATCTGACAAAGGCCATAACAATAATCCCATAGCGCTGATCATTTTTACTTCCAGAGTTTCACTTTCCATTTCTTTTAAAACTGCAAGCAGATCGCCAAAATCTTTTTGCCAGTCGATAAAAAGATCAAAACCAATTAGAGATTTAGTTTGTGGTTGTTGGTTATTTATTGTTGGCTGGGATTGATTTTTAGCATCAGAAGATAGTTGGCGATTTTTCACAACTAACTCTGGCAATTGGCTAGGTTTTTGTCCCAAATTTTCAATCACAGCTTGAGTAAATTCTTTAGTGCCAACTTTTTTCTTGGAAGAATTATCATTATAAATATCGGCGGTGTGAATGCCATCTTCGATAGTTTTGTACAAGGCATTTCTAATTTTTGCCGCCACTTCATTTTGTCCAAGGTGAATCAACATCATTACAGCAGCATGTATCAAACCAGTTGGATTAGCAATGTCTTGCCCGGCAATATCCGGCGCTGATCCGTGAATTGCCTCAAACATGGCATAACCATTGCCGATATTGGCTGATCCGGCCAAACCAACAGAACCCGATGTTTCAGCCACAACGTCAGAAATAATATCGCCGTAAAGATTCATGGTAACAACCACGTCAAAAATTTCGGGTTTAGCGGCAAGGCGTGCAGTTCCAATGTCAATGATGTAGTGATCATTCTGGATTTGTGGATATTCTTTGGCGATTTCATCAAAAACTTTGTGAAATAAACCATCAGTCATTTTCATTATATTGTCTTTAGAAAAGCAGCTGACTTTTTTGCGATTATTGGCCAAAGCATATTCAAAAGCGTAGCGAATGATTTTTTCGCAACCTTGACGTGTCACTAATTTCAGACATTGAAAGGTTTCTTCAGTTTGGCGATGTTCAATTCCGGCGTATAAATCTTCTTCATTTTCGCGAATGATTACCACATCCATTTTGGGAAATTTTGTGGTGATGAAGGGATGAAAAGATGAGATTGGGCGCACATTGGCATAGAGTCCAAGCTTCTTGCGCATGGTGACATTCAAGCTTTTATATCCACCACCTTGAGGAGTGGTGATCGGTGCTTTCAAGATCACGCGGCTGTTGTTTAAATCTTCCCAAGCTGATGGCATCAACCCTGAGTTGAAACCTTTTTCATAAATTTTTTTCCCAACTTCGATGATGCTAAATTTAATGTCAGCTTTGGCTTCGCGTAGAATTTCCAGAGTGCTGTCCATAATTTCAGGACCGATGCCGTCGCCATAAGCGACAGTGATAGTTTTTGTCATTTTAAAATTGATTTTAATTTCTAGAGTAATCTGAACTCAGGGCAGTTTTAAGAACGCAAATAACATATTCAATAAATTACTTACATGCGGTTTTACTTGTTGGAAATACAAAAAAATGTTGAAGAAAAAAGACTGATTATTGGTAAAAAATTAGAAGACTATTTGGCAAAAAAATCAGCAGCATTGGTTGGTTTTTTTAGTCGTTTTATTTCATCGAAAGAATTTTTATATATTAGCTGCACTTTGGTTATTGCGGTTGCGGTTTTTTTGGGTTCGGTTCGTGATCTGGGACATGATTCAGCGCTTTATATTGAAATTGCCCAAAAGATGTTGCGTGGTGGTAAATATTATTACGACTTCTACGAAAATAATCTGCCTTTGTCGTTTTTGTTTACGATAATCCCGGTTTCTGTGGCTAATTTTTTTCATATTTCACCAATCGTGGTTTTGGAAATTTTTATCTATTTGGTAGGAATTTTTACGATTTATTTTTCGGCAAGAATTTTACAAAGATCATCTTTAAGTCAGGATAGAACAGCATTTAATCTTCTTGTAATTGCAGTTGCGGTTGGTTTTTTTTGGCGGGTTTTTACATCCGCATTCAATGAAATCGGAACTAAATCAACCTATCTTTTAGCCTGTGCTTTTCCTTACGTTTTTTACCATCTTATAAAGAATTCCGATCTCAAGAAATCAGATCACATAATAATCGGTTTTCTTGCTGCAATTTTATGTTGTTTAAAGCCGAATTATGCAATTTTGCCAATTCTTTTTGAGTTAAGAAAAGTTTATAAAAATAAATCCCTTAAATCTGCTTTCTGCCTTAGAAACTACACAACATTGGTGGTTTTGGCATCTTATTTTTTATTGTTGCTGTGCTGTTTTCCTGAGTTTTTGCAATTTTCCTCACAGTTTCGTTACGGATATTTTTCTGCAACAAGTTGTAATTTAGCGATCATTTTTACAGAAGATCTGATGCC
Organism: uncultured Rhizobium sp.; assembly: GCA_964537735.1. Taxonomy (GTDB): domain Bacteria; phylum Pseudomonadota; class Alphaproteobacteria; order Rickettsiales; family UBA1997; genus UBA2645. Next base: position 134,772 of record CAZICL010000004.1, read on the forward strand.
GCTGTTGTTATTGAGTAGCTTGTGTTTTTTCCTAATAAAAAAAGATGATTTTATACCAACGTTTCTGCTGGCAACAATCTCTATAGGTTTGGTGGTCTTGTCGGAATTTATTGGGGGTTATGATCAAAGATTTGCTGTGTATTCTTTATCTTTACCTTTGGTATTTGTGCTGCTTTTAAAGCTACAAAGAAGTCAATTAATTGATTGGAAGAATAATTGGTTGTTGTTGCTTTTAATTTTGATTATTCCGCAATTCGAACAAGACTTTTTTACAAAAGTAATTTTGAATCTTTGTGCTTTTTGGTGGGTTGCGACATTGATTTTATCACGAAAATGGCAGAAGATTTCTGTAAAAAATCTGGGAAAGTTTTGGAGTCTTTTAAGTAATTTTTTTCTGCCGCGAAATTTATTCTCAGCATTTTGCTTTTCGGTGCTGACAGCGACATCAATTTATTTGGTAACTAATCACAAACTAAACGGTATCGCTATTGTTTCATCGGCAATAATTTTAATTCTTCTAGTCAATTTTTACCAAAAACTTTACTGCCAATTTATTGATCAAAAGAAATTATCACTAGCTTCTTTAGCCATGATATTTTTGGTTATTTCTTATATGATCAACATCTATTCATCTTCAATCATCGGTAAAAATGAGAATTATACTTCTCCTAATTTTGCCAATGATAAAGTGTCAGAAATCATTAGAAATAATGCTGCGGCAGCAGATGATGAGATTGTTTCAATTGCTTGGATTATTCCTGAAACATATCCGGTGATGACCTATGCAAAAAAAATCAATCCTTTGCCTAATTCCCAATTCCCAGCATTATTTTTAAAGATCGGCAATCGTGATGTGACGACTGAATCTCAATCTTATTTGTTGTCACGTCTTAGAGAACAGATGGCTAATCCGCAAAATAAATTAATCTTTGTTAATGGTTATTATCTTAATGATTATAACAAATGTAATATCACCTTTCTTGAATATTATTTTCGGGATCAGGAATTTAGAAAAATTTTCTTAAAAAATTATGTTTTTCTAAACCGAGTTATAACAACTAAAAATCAGGATAGAACCTTTGTATTCTTTAAGGATCAGGAACCAAAAAACGATCCAACTGCTGGCATTGATTTGATTGAACGTGATATTGAGGTGTATGTCAGAAAGTAAAATTATCGATAAATTTGACCATATTGTCAGCTCAGAAAAATTTCTTTTTATCTCCTGTACGCTGATTTTTTGCTTAAGCATATTTTTGCGTTCAATTATTGATATTGGACCTGATACCGGAATTTATCTGGATTTGGGAAGAAAAATCGCTGAAGGAAAACGCTATTATTACGATTTTTTTGAAAGCAATTTTCCGCTCTCTTTTTGGATTTACGCACTGCAATTTCGGTTGTCTAATTGGAGTGGTATCAATCCGATTATCATGTCGGAAATTGTTATTAATTCTTTAGCACTTTTATCAATTTCTTGGTCGGCGCAGATCCTAAAAAAAACCACGATTTACAATAATCGTGCTCATTACAACTTGGTGATACTAGCTTATTTTGTGGGATTTTTTTTGCGTTCCTATGCTATTCAGCTTGGTGAATTTGGTACCAAAAGCAGTTTTCTTCTGATTTGTTTGTTTCCTTATATTTCATTTTCTTTTGAGCGTTTAGAAGTTTTAAAACGTGGCGCATTAATGCAGCGTGGAATATTGATGGGACTAATCCCGTGTTTTAAACCACATTATCTGGTTTTTGTGATTTTTATTGAGGCTCAGCGGTTTTTACAAAAAAGATCGCTGAGATTTTTTGTTGAAATCGACAAGTTGGTGATGCTTGCAATCGGTAGTTTATATTTGTTTTTGATGCTCAAATTCACTCCAGAATTTCTTGAATTTATAGTTCCGATGTGGCCGAAAGTTTATCGGGCTTATGATGATGTGACGATTTTTTTTAGTAATGCTATGCACCGACTAGGTGCTCAAGTTGTGGTAAATGCTTTAATTTTTCTTGTTTTTTCACGTTTGAGATTCACTGCCAATGATAAAATTTTATTCCTCATTTTTTGTGCAGCATCAGTTTTGGTTGTTCTTGAAAATATTGGCACTATCGACCAGGTTGGAGTAGTTTATGCTGTCTATACTATTTGTTTTTTAAAGATTTTTTACGACATTATTTTGTCGCACAAATTTTCTCTAAGGGACAATAAAGTGATGATTATTGTTTTAGCAATTTGGCCACTTTCGGATATGACAATATTACCGTGGGTAATTGTTGGAATATCTGGGTTCATCAATGTTTGGTGGCTGATTTTTTTATTTTATCCGCTGATTTTTTGTTATAAATTGCGCAAAAGCGATCCGCAAAAATTTGTAGAGTTTAGGAAACAAAATCTCACTGCTGTAAAAATTTTCGCTTTCATTTTTCTATATCTATTTCTGCTATTGCTAAATGTCATATCCTTTAAATATATGGGAGGATGGGGATTTATGGTTAGCAATATTTCTTCATTATTTTTTGTTTTATTTTTCTTCGAGAGATTTTATGCCGCTTTTTCAGAAAAATTTTCTTCTTTTCTAGTCTTTGTTGTTACCGTGTCAGCCTCCTGTTTATTCTACACTTATTTTTATCATTTGAGTAATCTGATTCCAAATAAGCATTATGATATTTATCCCAATAAATTAAGTGATCAAATGGCCTATTATTCTTCAATTTATGCTCCGCAAAAACGGGATGGGATTTTGGTGATTTCTGATGTTTCGGTTAACAAATTTCCGCTGTTAAATTATTTAGGGAAAGAAAATTATTATGTTGGAAATGTTGTCAGTCTGCGGCCACAACATGGCTTCTTAGGAGCTTCCACAGTTTTTCCACAAAACAAGGATCGGGATACAATTTTCACTTTAAGTTATCTTTTTGAAGAGTTTAAAAAACAGTTACAAAATAAAGACGTTAAAATTCTATTCTTCAATAACAGACCTAGAGTTTTAACTTCGGGCAAGATCTGTACTATAGGATTTTTGGAGTATTATTTCTATGATCCAGAATTGCGTAAAATATTTTTTGAGAATTTTCGTTTTAAAAATCATATTTTGACATTTGTTGATTCAGAAAATCCGACCCAAAAAATCATGATTGCTGCTCAAGAGAAGCGAGATGTTTTTGATCATGTGGAGCTATCATCAAAAGTTATAAGATATGATGTTGATGTCTATGTGAGGAAAGAATGAAAATTTTGAAGAATAAATTTTGTATCACATTTTGTGCTGGAAGCCTTTGTAACCTTGCTTTTGCACCGCTGCATTTTTTTCCAGCGTTATTTATTTCGGTGCCGATTTTTTATTTTTTTTGCAACCAGTCGAAAAATTTAAAGGAAAATTTTTACTTAGGATGGTCTTACGGATTTGGTTATTTTCTTGCCGGAATTTATTGGATTGCGATTTCACTTTTGGTGGATGCGGCAAGTTTTGCTTGGCTGATTCCTTTCGCGGTTATTTTGATTCCAGCGGTTCTGGCGCTTTATTTTGCTGCTGTGGCGCTGCTTTATAAGGCAGTGTTGCAAAAATTACCCACCGTACAAAATCATGAAAAAATAGTTATTTTTGCAACCTGCTGGATTTTTTGCGAGATGCTGCGTGCCTTTTTATTTACCGGTTTCCCGTGGAATTTACTCGGATATTCTTGGATGTTCAATAAGCAGATAATCCAGCTGGCCAGCATTTTCGGAGTTTGGGGTTTAAGTTTCTTTGCCGTGATTTTTTCATTATTGCCACTGCTATTTTTTAAAGTTGTACAGCGAAAGATTGTTAAAATTAATGCCAGCAGCAGTGATAAAATATTCACTGCTACCGCGTTGCTGTTGCTTTTTTCAGCCTTAATTTTTGGTTTTTGTCGTATTGATGAGACAAAAATTATTAATACCAAAAATATCAAACTGCGTTTGGTACAAGGTAATGTCAAACAAGAGATGAAATGGGATGCTGGTGAAAAATATCGCAATTTGCTAAAGCATATTAAAATGACCGATGCCCAAAATAGCAGTGACATTGCGGCGGTGATTTGGTCGGAAACTTCAGTGCCTTATGCTATTGAATCGCAGGATTTGATTGATCAACTAAAACTGGCTGTTCCTCACAATATAGGAGGAGGTGGTATGCTGATTACCGGCGGTTTGCGTTTAAAATATTTGCCCAATCAAGAGATTGAAAATGTGTGGAATAGTGTCTTTGCTATTGGTGAACAAGGTGTGATTGCGCATTACGATAAACATCATTTGGTGCCTTTTGGTGAATATGTGCCGCTGCAAAAATATTTGCCTTTTGTACAAAAAATTACTAACGGAGCTATTGGTTTTTCTGCTGGAGAAGGTCCAAAAACCATTCATGGCAAATTATTTTCTTTCTCGCCCTTATTATGTTATGAGGTGATTTTCCCTAATAATATTATCGATAAAAAAGATCGTCCGGACCTTTTGGTCAATCTTACTAACGATGCCTGGTTTGGGAATAGCAGTGGTCCTTATCAGCATTTTGACATGGCAGCAATGCGGGCGGTGGAATATGGCATTCCTTTAGTGCGTGTTGCGAATACTGGTATCAGTGCTTTTTTTGATCCTTTTGGTCGGACAAAAAATAAGATCAATTTGAATCAAGAAAAAACAATTGATGTTGATCTTGTCAAAAATCTTGAGCCTACAATTTACGCTAAATATTACTTGCTGCCGCTGTTTCTATTGATCTCATCCCTTGTTATTCTTTTTATCACCAGACGAAATGTTATTAGACAAAATTACACCAGTTGACATCCACATTGCGCAAAGATTGCGTCAATTCCGTATTGCGTCAGCCATGACGCAAGAACAACTTGGTGACTTAATCGGAGTTACTTTCCAACAAATTCAAAAATATGAAAAAGCGCAAAATCGTGTTAGCGCAAGCAAACTTTTTGAATTATCACAACTTTTGAATAAGCCGATAAGCGCCTTTTTTTCCGGCATTAAGGCTGATCGTGATTATTATAACTACGATTTCAAAAGTGACAAAAAACAAACCAAAGAAGAGGTGGAATTTAACAAAGAAATTCTGCCTTTGGTGCGTGCGTACAACTTGATTGAGGATATGCAGGCTAAAAAACATTTGGTGGCTTTGGCTGGTTCAATTGCTCGTCAAAAGCCGAAAAGAGTGAAACATAGCTATTCTTAAACTAGCCATAAAAAGGTTAAACAAAAAGGGTCTGACATATTTTGGTGTCAGACCCTTTTTGATTTGCGACAGTCTCTTCCTGACTTGAGCAACTCCCGCACTAATTTTTTCTAGATTCTCTAAAACA
>CAZICL010000005.1:0-132393 GCA_964537735.1 uncultured Rhizobium sp.
CAATCATGATCGGCATCACTTTGGCGCGCGCCAAAGTGATGCCGATCATGATTGATTTCTGTTCTCCTGTGGAAGAACGGGTTGCCGAAGCATTTTTTTCTGAAAAAATTGCGTCAAAATCAGAGCGGTGAACCCCGAAATTGGTTTTAAAATTATTAGCATCGGCAAGACGATTTTCGCGCAATTTATTTTTGTAATCGGCCTCAATTTGTACTGCGCTTTGTTTCATAACGCTTTCTTCAATATCGCCGCTGGCATGTAATTTTGGTTTGGGAAAGTTGGAAGTAAAAGAAGCAATGGCGCGGTTAAAAAAATCAACGCTCTCAATGCGGGCAGAGGCAATAGCCATGCCCAGTTCAACAATTTGTGTTTCGATAATATCCAGCCATTTATCGCTGGATATTTGTGTGCCATATTTTTGCAGAATTAATAATCGTTCACGCAAAAGTTTTTGATAGTTATTGATGCGGCTTAAATGTGTTGGATCAATGTCGGATACAATTTTGTCCAGATAATCGCGACGTTCGGATTTGCCTAAAATAAAAAGTTGTTCCAGTTGAGGAGTAAGACAGATAAAATTGATTAACTGATTGCGCACTTCGCTGTGGCGTTTGGCACTTACAGCTTCGCCATTAATTGCGATATTTTTTTTCTTGGAATTGCGTTCAAAACTAATGCCGATTTTTTCAATAAATTCGTGACCTGTAAGTTCGGCATAAATAGCAAATTGCGGTTTTTTTTCGCCGTTAATTTGATCATAAAAAATCATTTCTTCAAAATCAGCGTTGCGTAGTGAGTGGCCGCGACCAAGCAAAGTCAAAGCTTCAAGAAGGTTAGTTTTGCCAACGCCATTATTTCCGGCAAACAAAACTAAAGGGCAATCAAAAGTGATTTTTTTGGAAAAGAAATTTCGGAAATCCGAAAGAATAATTTTAGTAACTCTGCTCACAAAACACCTAACCCCAAATATATAAACCTATTGCGACAGTCTCATTGCGGATGCACGACTTCAAGTCGTGCGCAGCAACTCAACTTAAAACTAGATCCAAACGCGGTTTGAATCTAAATGCGTACTGGCATGATCACAAAAACTGAGTTCATGTCTTTAGCCTCTAAAATTGCTGGAGAAGCACCATCTTTAAAGCGCATCATCAGTTCTTCTTTGTCAATTTGGCTGATCACGTCAAGCAGATAGCGCGAATTGAAACCGGTTTCAATTCTTTCGCTGGTATAATTGACATCCAGCTCTTCGTAAGCGAAAGAGCCATCAGTAGTATTAACCTGCAAATTCATTTTGCCGTTTTCGATGACAAGTTTCAAAGAACGATGCTTATCAGTGGCAACTGTGGAAACTCGGTCAACACAATCGAAGAAAGATTTTTTATTGATGACAGAGATTTGATTATTGGCTTTTGGTAACACTTTTTCGTAGTCAGGAAATTCACCATCAATTAATTTTGAAATGATGATGGTATTGTCAGCGACGATTTTAATTTTAACCCGTGAAACCGAAATTTTTATTTTCTTGTTGCCGTCAATAATACGTCTGATTTCGGCGACGGATTTTTTCGGTAAAATTACTCCGAATTCAGCATTTAAATTATCACAAGGCAGATAAGACAAAGCTAGTCTGTGGCCGTCAGTGGCAATTGTGCGCAGCTCAAAACCAGAATCTCTTTTAAGCGATTGTAAGAACAATCCGTTGAGATAATAGCGGGTTTCATCGTTAGAAATGGCAAAGCGGGTTTTGTCGATCATCTTGGCCAAGCCTTCGGAAGCAACTTCAATTTCTGGTCCCAATTCACCCTCAGAAAGATTGGGAAATTCAGAAGCGTCAATGCAAGGCAGGCTATATTTTGATTTGCCGGATTTAATCTGCAGAATGGACGGGCTTTCTTGTGCTATTAAAATATTGGAAAGATCGGGAATTTTGCGCACAATATCAAAAAACATTTGCGCCGGAACGGTTGTTATGCCGTTGGTTTTGATGTCAGCGTCAAAAGAGACGGTAACTAAAATATCCATGTCAGTTGCAGACAAAGTGACTTTGTCGTTTTTAACTTCGATCTTGATATTTTGTAAAACCGGAATGGTATTTTTCTTTTCGACTGCGCCATTAACGTTGGAAATGGCTTTAAGCAGTACAGGTTTAGTAACTTCAAATTGCATAGCGGTAGAGTTGTTAATTGCTAGTTGCGGCAAAATTTAACTAGCAACTAACAACTATCAACTAAAAGCTGACCTATGTCCTAAACATTAAATATTCGACGAAAATTTTGATTTGCGACAGCCTCATTAGGAGGATTTCTGAATTTGCGACGAGCTACTAAAATCCACTTGAGTGAGCGAATTTGAAAAGATTCAGGGCGGGGTGTCTCCACAAAAAATCTCCCTAAACCCGGCCTATCTCAATATCATTATAATTTCCTAATACTGGTTGGGCCTCTGCTGCTTCAACATTGTTAGTTGGAAATATATTGCGAAATGAGGTTGAGATTAATTCGGAAAATTGGGTAAGCCTAGAATTAACTAGTGGTCTGGCATTATTTGCAAAGTTATCCAGAGCTGCAACTGCTGATATGCCGGCCATGGCTGCGCCAAACATTGAGAAAGCTTCCTCTGTACCAATAGAATCCTCATTGTCTTGACTGGCTAAATAGGCACCCAAAGCTATGGCTCCCGCCTGAACCATTCTTCTTCCCAAAGGGTTTTCTCCTGCCAAAGCTTGCCTTATTTCAGCAACAAATGTCACTCCTGAATCTGTCAAACCCGCCATTGCTGCAGCATTAGCTAATACGGTTACTAGGGCATTCAAGCCATCATTGCCGACTTGAGGGTGAATTGGTAATCCCTCCTGAATTCCCCATGAAATTGAGGTTCCAATTGATAGTAATTCAACAGCTGCAGTTCCAGGATTTTCTCTGGCATGATTAACAAGGTTTACGGTAGGAGCAATAAGACTTTGAACATTTAGTGAGTTCAAAGCAGCCATAAAAGTTTTGTATAAATTGGGGGTAATATATTCTACGCCTTCATCAATAGAGTGCTGCACTAAATTAAACTCTTCTGCGCTAAGAGGGGTTCTGTGGGATGTCCGCCATTGAGGGTCAGCCAGCAGATCTTTTGAAGCTTTGCCAAATAAATAAACCCTGTCATTTAACTCAAGAGCGCCAATATCGAGCCCTTCGCGTCTGGAGGTGCCTAAAAGATTGCCAATATTGCCGTTGGACACGTAACGTTCCAATAAACTATATTCTTCCCGGTTGGACAAAATATTATTCGTAAAAACGCTTTCATCACCTTTAAAAATGCAATTCATTAAACCAACTAATTGATCTGCAGACTTTTCATCAAAGCAATAGAGGTTTTCAATAACGGATTTTATGCTGCTATTAATGAAGTTAATTCTGCTAATTGGATCAGCGTTTCCTCCTGCTGGGACAGGAACCGTGGATAATTTTGCAATCATGCGGTTCAATCTTGTCTCGTCAATATTGGCAGTTCCATAATTACCATTTTCTAATTCCGGACTAACGCATGCAGCAGTAGAACTTTGGTTTCCTAGAAGCGAGCCAATTTCAATCTCACCCGGAGCTATTGCTGGTGTGGATGATGCTACTTGAGAATCATCCAAAGTTGCAGTATTATTTGCGTTTGCTCTTTGTTGCATTTTTTAAAAAAATTAAAGTTATTTCAATTATACCAAAGCTGTTTGGGTTAGAAAAAATTCGCAATTTATTATTTATAAAAAAATTATTCCCCCGTTATGCCATACAAAGTCAAAACATTTAACCAAGAAAATGGTTTTAATTTACGGCCTAAAGTTGCGCAAAATTCATTTGCCAACAAGAGTAGTCATCAAGAAGAGGGTAGAAGTTTAATCGCAGCAAAAGCAGCAAAACTTGAAAGCGATCCTTTAGCTTTTAATGGTGAAAAAGCGCTGTTTTATTTTAAGGATGAAGACAGTGTTTTGAAAATTGTTGCCGAAGATTATGCCTCAGTTTTGGCGGCTTCAGAAGTAAATCGCAATCAGGCTGTCGTTGAAGAGGCCAAAGAAAAAGGACAATTTCTCAGATCTCATTTTGCTGCCGGCGTAATTGCAGTATGTCACACCGCTGACGATAAAATTATTATCGGCAGCCGAGATGTAAACAAAGACAAGGTTGACCCCACTAAATATCCCATACAATTTCCGTGTGGCTTCATTGATGTGACTGAAGATTTTTATAATAAGATGAAAGAAGGAAAGCCTGATCTATTGCGCGAAGCTATTATTAGTGATGCCAAACGAGAGTTAAGAGAAGAGCTTTTAAATTTTGATGATTCTCAAATATCGCAATCTCCTCAACTTCTGGCGGTAATTTATGAGACCAAAAAATGGCCAGTTAAAGAAGAAAAAGGCGGCGGCACAAAAGATGTTAATGTCATCAAATCTTTTGTGATTCAGATTAATGTCAACCTTACTTACCTTGAGATAGAAGAGAGAAGAGCTGCGACAATTGAAAAGTTGCAAGCAGATTTAAGAACAGATCCTGCCAATAAAGATCTTTTGCAGCAGGAAAAAGATTTTAATGAAATGACCAAAATAGGTTGCATTGACTTGGCGCAGTTACCAGAAATTCTTGCCGGAAAAACAGATAGTACAAAAGTTGAAATTCATTTTGATAATAAACCACGGCAATTTGCTGCCGAACATGGAATGACTCTTGATGCGGTTTTGCAGCATTTAGAAACAAAATTACCCACCAGTGTAATAACGGCGGAGAGCAGAAATGCTTCTGCCATAATTGCACCTTTATCAGCAACGGCAATGCTTACAACTCATGATCTGAACAAATCAGTGCGGTAAATTTTCACTGATTTTTTTATCTAGAAATATTGAGAGATCTGGTCGCAACTTTTATTCACTGAAACAAGTTAAAAAAGTTGGGTATAAATGCATATTAACATCAATTAATTCAACGCGAATGTACGAATATAAGGCGGTAATTTACCGAGAAGACTCTCTGGCTTCAATAATTCTGGGGACAGCTAATATTTCTCCAGAAAATTTTTCATTTTTCCTTAATCAAAATGCCTCCGAAGGTTGGAGAGTAAAAACGATGGAGCGTGATATCCAAAGAATATTTTTATTCTTTAAACGTGAAGCTTATGTGGTATTGATGGAGCGTGAGGTTAAATAAAATATGAAAAATTTAGTTAAAAAATTTTCGATTGGAACAATTCTGCTTTATGCAATTTTTCTATTGATACAGCTCTGGTTTGATTTATTCGAGTTGAAAACTTTCGTCAAAATTACCGTAACTTTCTTTGTACTATTCGCGGTAGTGGGAATAATTCATTTGATTAAATGTTATTATGACGACGAGACAGCATTGAAAAAAAATAAATATCTCAACTAGAAGATACCAATCCTGATTCAAGCAGAACCGTGATAGTACTAAAATTTTTTTCGCACCGTGGAATTTAATCTCCTGAAGATTGCAAACAGGCTTTAAGATTTTTTTTCAACGGAAAAAAAATGTCTGAAGTGTTAAGATTTTGCTATTTTCTGCGCAATGGATTGATGATTCTTTTTTCTAATGGCGCTCGGTCATGAATATTATTGTGGGGATGTGGAAGGGTGTTGGCAAAGTCAGCAATATCGCTATTTAATTGATCTACTAAAGGCTGACAGGTTTTTATATCAGTTGCTCTTTCTAAAGCTTTTAATTCAGCCAAAAAGCGCTGCGCTTGCAATGAATGACTGTCATCATCTTGCAGATTCCAGATTAATCTAATGGTTTTTTCTTTGGCTTCTCTCCAGCCATTAGGGTTTTTACAACGCAGATTTCTTAAAGATTCTTGCAGATTTTTGGTGAGATCAAAAGATTTTTGATTGCGCAAATCTGTTGGAGTAGGTGTTGTTGAACATGAAGTTACAAAGATTGCTAACAATAAAATTACAATTCTGATATTCATTTTTCTCCTGATTTTCCATCCAGCTTGTTTGCACTGCTAAAGCTGGCGGTGCAATTATGACGTAGCTGAGATGATGACAAAATTGCTGCCTTTAAAAGCAACCGCAAGTTTTTTGATTTAGACACTGTTAGCTAATCGGCAAACAATTTTTAGAGCCTGTTCTAAGAATCTGATTTGTTAAATTGAGGCTGAGGGAAAAATATTTCAACTGAGTTGATGTTGTTTGGTATATTTGGCGCTACCGAGTCTTTATTTTTTGATGACATAGCCAACACCGCGGATGGTTTGAATTAAATCTGCGCCCAATTTTTTGCGCAAATGATGGATGTAAACTTCCACCGTATTGCTTTCGACTGAGTCATCCCAACTATATAAAACTTCTTCCAAACGCGACTTAGAAACTACCTTATTGGCGCTTTCCATCAGTCTCTTAATTTCGTGTCGCGTAAAGAATTTTAGACCGTGGCAAAATAGTTATTTTCCAAAAAGACTGTAGGTAAGTTCAAGATAGACAAAATCTGAGTCGCCGGTGCGGTGACTGGTGTTTTTGGTAAATTTTCCGGGCATGAAATGCGCATATCCCAGCGTGCTCCGCAGATTATCGCTGATTTCATAATGGGCGCGGAAATCAAAATCTCTACCCACATAATCACCGCTGGAACCGCTTGAATCACGCAGGTTGGCACGCTCTAATTCGTCAGTGCCACTGGCCAACCAATAAAAACTGTAGCTGCTTTCAAAGCGCAGTTTTGTATCGGGCTGAAATTCTATGCGACCTTTAAGTATTTCGATATTTTCCCATTCAATATGGTTGCTGTTGGACCAAGATCGGTTGAAACCATAAAATCTTTCGAAACGCTGATTCTTGCCATCCCCCGGTTTTTTATCACCACTGGCATATCCATAAACCAAACTGTATCGCGGGTTCCAGGCCTGTTTAGAACTATATCCCAATTCTGTTGCATATGCGTAGGCGCGGGTGGGTTCACTTTCGCTCTCTCCAAACTGGTAAACTCCGATTAAATCGTAATCAAAACCACTGCCAAATGTTCCGTAAAGGCGTAGCCCTGGTGAATTGATGTTGCGGGTCGTTAATGACGATGCTGATTTTGCTTGAGTAAGTTTCAGAAAAAAAGGCTGCAAGGTTAAAATTTCCGACCATCTTCTCCAGCTGAAAATTCCTCCGTAAACCCATTTATCTTTACTTACTTCGTCACTGCGCTCGAGCAATTTTTCCATCGGTTGCATGGCAAAACTATCAAGCTGCCAATCATTTTCTTTTTCTCCGATTGTAGCGCGAAAACCCTGGAAGTTAGTCCCGGTATTGCCCCAATCATCACGTGCCAGCATTTTGCGGTCCATTAATTCAAAGGCCATGCGTCCTGCCCTAAGGCTGAGCGGACGGTCTAAAATTAGCGGATTTTTAAAATAGAGCTCGCCATAAGCCTGAAAAACATCCAGCTTATTAACATCGCCAGTGCTACGGGCAAATTTACTGTGATACCTTCTGGAATCTTGTAGCTCTATCGCAAAACGCAAAGGATCAAGAATATTTTTAACGCCGAAATAAGCCTGAGTACGCCATAAAAGCAGGTTATCCGTTTTATCTACGGAGCGGCGATAATCATTGTCGCGATACTCAAACCTAAGGCGCGATGACAGACCGGCGTCAATCCAATCAATATTTTTAAATGCCTCTATGTTGGTTTTATCGAGCTGCTTCACATAGTTCGGCGGGTCAGGTTCCGGATTAGAACTATAGCCTGTAGATTTGACGTAATAATTCCGCTTTTTTTCCTCTGCAATTTTTGGCAAATTTTCCGCAAAACCATCCAAGCTAAATAATAGCAGGAAAGTTGCGAATGTGGGGTTTCTCATGAATCAATATTTTCTTAAGTAATTAGTCTAAGTCATGGGGATAAGCCAAGTCTGTGGACAATATACCAATTAAACTTACTTTTGGGGAGTTATTCATCCCCCCGTTAATGGGATTTCAGTGGCTAGTGCCAATTTGCATTAATATTAATCTAAACGAAAAAAGGACGTGGATGACACCAACTACTTTGCTGGCGGAACATCATTACTGTGAAGATATTCAAGTTGATCTTTATCATTATGGATACGTCCCCCATCCGGTGAGGTTATCTGCGCTACCCTACGAATTTTCTTTAATTTATCTAAGCGCTGAGATGCGTTTCCGCCCGATTTAGTGGTAGATGGAGTTTCTGGTTGATGACTAGCTTGTGCAGCACCGCTTAACAAAGAAGCTATGATAAAAATCAGGGAAAGTTTTTTCATATTTTTTAATAGTAAGTGCATGGTTTGAGAGATAATTCCTTAAGCGTTATTGGGGTTAATACTAAACAAATGTTAATGCTGCGATAGATCATAAAACAAGTTCAGGATTACGATGTGGGGAGGATTGGAGAACGTTCACCCTTCCATGTCAATTTAAAAGCTAGATTTGCGACGGGCTCTTAAGCGGAAAATTATTGGTTAAGGATCAAAAAATAGGCTATAGACATTGTTGATAAATCATAATTCACTCGGATCTCTCTCACCTTACACTCATTCACCTCTCGAAATCACATACATAAGCACCCAAGACCAAACCGTCCCTAGGCTTTATTAAATTCAGATTTCACACATTGAGGTGATGGAAAAAATTACAAAATCTCTCGATTTATTTATTAATGCACCATTCTGGAGTTCACGTCTGGAAAGTCTGTCGCATCCGGTTGCAATCAGGATGGCACAAGATTTAGAAGTGACGGGATTGTTAGGAATTGGTGATGGTGAAAAACCTTTTTGGAAAGGTTTTAAACATGATTTTGGTGATAAGGATTCCAATATTGATTTTTTGTTGCGGGTAAAAAAACAGCATGCGCAAAAAATTGTTCTTATTCAAATTGGCGAATTTTACGAAACTTGGGGCATTGATGCGGTTTTTTTAGTGGAGCATTGTGGGATTAATCGTATGGGTCGCAAGGGCCCGCGAGCTGGTATGCCGCTGGCTAATATTCAAGCGGTTCTCAATGATTTAACTGAGGCCGGATTTTGTGTTGTGGTCTGTGAACAAGCTGATGATGTTCACAAAAGGGGCCGTAAAGTTCGCTTTATTTCTGAAATCATAACGCCGTCATCGCCAACTTATACTTATGGTTTGGCCATGAGTCACAAGGCCAATATTTGCTTTCCGGAAGCGCCGCCAGAATTTGGTTTGGCAGCCAATAGCAAAGGCATTCAACTGGTTGAAATTAATCCTGATTTAAGAACTTCGAATATTCTAGAAGGCTTGACTCAAGAAGCGGCACTGATTCGTTTGAATAAATATAGCGGCAGAATGAATCGGATTTTTCTGCATGATAAGTTGCCTAAATCTTTGCTGAAGGCGGCGGATCTGAAATTTCAAAATCTGGTAAAAATTCACGGCTATGCGGCACAAAAATTTTCGCAGCGTGTTGAAGAATTAGTCAAAATTGATTTAGGATTAGACGCCAATATAGCCTTTATTAAAACGGAAGATATTGGCACAAAACACTCGCCCAATCCGCTCTATCAAAATACCGCTGAACAAATTGGCATTTTGCCAAAAAAGGGCATTCCTGATTTAATTTCTTTGATGTTGCCCAAAGGCAGTCCGGCAACATGTAAATATATTGTGCGCAACATTTTGCTTAATCCGCCGCCGCAACAATATGCCGATAGTTTGAGAAAAGCGATCATAGAGTTGCATTTACACGATAAGCAATTGCCAACATTTATTGTGTCGAATCCGGCGCGTTATATCAAAACTTTGAACAAGCATGAAGCTCATCCCGAGATTCTGAAAGATCTATTTTGTTTAGCGGAAATTTTCTTGAATTGTGAAAAAAATTTGTCGCCAAATTTTGTTAAAAATGCTTTGGAAATTGTGTCTTATATTTCGGGAGTAAAGGCGCAGAATAAGGTTTTGAGAGATGTGGCGGAAAAGATAATTGCTATTCTTGCAGATATTTTACCAAAGGAAGAGGACTCGTCTTATATACCAAAAAGTGATCTGATTCCGACAACCTTATTTGAACGAATTGAAGATGAGTTTCGTGGCAGAATTGCGCCAACTTCAACAGCAGAGCTTGATAAAATTTATGCAAGAGTGGCAGAGGCGGCGCAGAAATATGAAGAAACTTTGACTAAAAATCTTGTTGCGGCGATGCAATCACGACAAGAAGAGTTGGGCAAGAAGTTAAGAAAACCAGCATTGTCTTTTGATATCCACAATAACGCCATTTGGTTGTTAGGGGCAAATAACAGGATGGTTGAGAAGCATCAATTAATTCACCCACATGATCGTTATGGAAAAGAGGTGAAGGATCGTTGGACGGTAAGAGAAGTTGAAGAGGCGCTGCAAAATTATAAAGAAGCGGCGATTAATGCTTATGAAGAGATTAAACAAATTTTGAAAAAAACTTCGAAAGAATTATCGCCTTATTGCTTGCCGATTATTCATCTAGCAACTTTCTCCAACCTTGTCAAAACCTTGTATTTGCACATTAAAGAGTGTCAGTCAAAAAATTGGACGACCAATTTTTGCCGAGAAAAATTAACTTCTAACCAAATTACATTGGAAGATTTTTTTCCTTACTGGATGAAGCCCAGTGAAGCAATTGTTAATTCATTTGAATTTGATGGAACTTGCTTGCTTACCGGACATAATATGTCGGGGAAATCAACATTGATCAGATCGCTTGCGGCTACAACTTTGCTGGCTTCGTGTGGATTTATGTTTCCGGCGAAGCAAATGAATATCGCGCAAGAAATTGATGGTTGGTATGTGCGAACCGGCGCTAATGATGATCCGGAATCTGGTCTTTCAGCTTTTGCTGTTGAAATGAATGATGTTAAAATTGCCCTGCGTGATGCCACGCAAAAAAGTTTTTTATTAATTGATGAGCTAGGCAAAGGCACAGAGTCAAAAGCTGGACATGCCATTGCTGCCAGCATTTTAGAATATTTACGCGATCAGAATATTCGTTCAATTTTTGCCACTCATTGGCATGAAATTTTTGTTAATCCGCAAGCGCGGTTACAAAATATTAAACTGATTAAAATGCATTGTGATGGCGATATTCCCAGCTACAAAGTGAAAGAGGGATTTGATCTGAATTCGTCAGCTTTTTATACGGCTTTAACAATTGGCTTAGATGCAAAAATTGTTGCCAGGGCTGAAGAAATTTCCCGTGGTTATGATAAATTTTCGTCAGCAGCTGCTAAAAATATTGTAGGTGTTGAGACAAAAAATATGGTTGAATTGGCGCAGGAAATTCTGGCTGCAAGTGCTGGATCTGAAATATCACAAATCAAAAATTTGAAAGAAAATGAAGTGCCGCCTTTAAATGATTTTGGTCACAGTATAGTTTATATTCTGCGTACCGTGAACAACTTTTTTTACGCTGGCGAAACTGATAACTTTGGACATCGTGTTATTGCTCATCGTCAGGCCAATAGAAAATGTGAGTTTTTTTATATCGCGATTAAAAATGGCAAAAGTCAGGCGCGTCAAATTGAGCAGAAATTAATTACCACATTAAAGAATAAAGGTTTTCCGATGATTTCTATTTCTGATGCGAAAAATTCCAACTTCGGAGCGCTACAAATAGTTTCTTAAAACAATAGAAATTGGAGTGGATTTGGTATAGATCTCGAAAGGGTCTGATCCCTTTTTTACATTTGTTATAAACTTTAGACATGATTGATAAATCACGGATCATCAAAAATTATACTTCCGATACTGCCAGTTCTATAATCGATGTTTTTTATAACGAATTAGTTTCCAAAGAAGATCAGGGATTGCTGGAATTGGCGTTTGCCAAGAAAATTGAGCAGACGCAGCTAGACCAATTTTTAGCGCATTGGGACATTGAGAAATTTGGCGAAGGAAAATCGTTGCTGCTTTCTTATGTGATGAAAACCAATCCCCAGCTGAAATTTTCTAACTATGAGAAGCCACGGCTGGAAGGCTTGCTTAAATATCATCGCTTTCACAATTTAAAATTGATCACGCATTACAAAAAAATTGTTAAAGCGTTAAATGCGGATAATATTTTTCCCATGATTTTCAAAGGTGGTGCGATGAAGCATATTCGTCCGGATCTTTCGCGCGCCATGGGCGATATTGATATTTTAATTGCTGATGAAGAACAGCTGACGAAAGCGCGTCAGATTTGTAAAAATCTAGGTTATGTTGAAGAAATTCCTGATGATCATTCGATTGATTTGCATGTGCCAGACTCAACAGAAGGTGCAGTTGATTTGCACCGCTATATTGATCTTGAAGCTGATTACGACAAAAAATTTTCTGACCAATTATTTCAGCGCGCCACCAAAGAGAAGGTTTTAGGGGCGCAAGCTTTTGTACCGTGTTTTGAAGATTTGTTATTTCTGACAATGATCAACCTGGCACGCAATTTAAATAATAAAACCAGCTTGCAGGGAATTTTATATTCGTTGTTTGATTGCAAATATCTAAGTGAAAGTAAGGCGGAGTTTGATTGGAACTTGGTGCTGCAAAATATTGTTAAAACTAAAACTTATGCTCAGGCGCTTTTGGCGATGAAGTTCATTAATAAAATAATTCCACAGCTATTGCCGGAAATGTTGCTAAACAGTAATGTTATCAACCGTAAGTTTAACCGATATTGCGACCGCATTATATTCCACCATTTTTTCTTTGACGATTTCAGGAAAAGCGGCAAGAAACTCAATATCAAAGATGCTTTTAGAAATTTACAAAATTTACAAAAATATGTGGTTAACAAGCCTAAATATTTCATTGTCAAAAGAATCATTCGTAACAGTCATTTATTGATCAGAGCCTTTTTGATGTTTCATAGTAAAAAATTGCAAAAGGTCTAAAAAATGAAGGCAATTACTCAGCATCAGAAAGTTAGTCAGTATCTTGAGAAAATTGATTGTCACATCAAACAAAATCATGAATTGCTGTGGCAGAAATGCGTTCAGTTGGGATCAAAAATTGTTAAGTTGGTTTGTTATGCTGCCGAATTTATTCCCCTGATTGAGAAGCAATTATCTTACACCCTAAGAGAAGTTTCGGAAAATTACGATGCGGTGATTGTGCTGTGGAATGAAAAAGAAATGACGAGTTTGTTGGAAAAAATTATTGATCAACATGTCAAATCACGTATTCGTGTTGAGCAGCTGGTTTTTAGAACCAAAAATATTGCTTGTGAAATTTCTGATAGCAGTAATCCCGATCATCAGCTGTTGATTAAACTTCATAGCCGGGATGCAGCGATTAACCATTTTGAAGTCTTCGATGCTTCTTACTCAAAACATAATCCACTGATCAGAGCCATTGCGGATAGTGGAATTATCAATGCTTATGATCAGAAGCATAATATTTACTACTACGGTGTGAAAGATTTGCAGCCGGAAGAGTTCATAAAACAGGGCCACATTTTTGTGCAAATCTTTAATAAAATTTTGAAAACACCAACTTCCAATCTGGCACACGGCGCGCTGGTTGGTTTAAATAATAATGGAATTTTATTTTGTGCTCGTGGTCAAAGAGGCAAATCAACTTTGGCAGTTGTGGCCATGATGCAGGGTTTTGATTATATTTCTGATGATTATCTGGTTTTGGAAAAAGAAGGTGACGTGCTTTATTCTTATCCGATTTACTCGATCATAACTCTATCGCCGAAGATGTATAATGAGCTTTATGAGGATATGAAGGGCAAGTTTGTGTCCAACAATGCGCGTCGTGATAAATATGTCATTGATATTAAAGCTTATCACGCAAGTTTTTGCCAAAAATATCCGGTGAAAGTTTGTATGTTTCCACAAATTACTACTGATAAAGAACCTAGTATTGTGTCTTGCAAAAAAGGACGTGCAATCACGCAGTTGGTGCATTCAACCATCCATCAAATGGAAGATAAGCACGACATTAAAACGATTCAGAAACTGATTTCATTAGTCAAAGATTTCGATTTTTATCAGATCAATTTATGTTCTGATATTCGGGCAAATGTTGAGTGTCTTAGGCGCTTTACGGAAAAATTATAACTAAAAAATTTATAAATTATGGCGAGTTACAAACTTAATGAAGAGAAGATGTTTGCCGACATCGCGGACAATGTGGCGATTATCATCAATAGCGAAACCGGAATTTATTACGGCATGAACGCTTTTGGAACGATGTTGTTTGAAAACGTGATCAAGGGCGCCGACACTGCTGTTATCTTAGATCAATTGAAAAAAATTCCTGATATTGCGCCGGATATTGAAATTAGATTTGATGCTTTCATAAATGCTTTGATTGAAAAAGATTTGATTATTGTCAGTGATGCCAGTGATGCCAGTGATGAAGTAGCAGTTAATATTGATGCTCAGCTCGCTTCTGGTGATGATTTTGTGTTAAGTTTTAGCGAATATAATGATGCGCAAGAATTATTGTTGGCGGATCCAATTCACGAGGTGAAAGAAGAAACTGGTTGGTTGCCGGAAGTGGCAGCACTGAATACTGATTTGGAAGATGTGGCGCGACGTGAAGCAAAAATGATGGAATAGATGGTGAAAATCTCGATTATTATTCCGGTTTATAATTCGGCAAAATTTCTTACCAAATCTTTGGCAAGTGTCTGCCAACAAACATTGCGCGATATTGAAATTATATGCGTTAATGATGGTTCAACAGATGATAGTTTGGCAATTTTGCAACAATATGCTGCCAGTGATGCGCGCATCAAAATTATAAATCTAACAGAAAATAAAGGTGCGGCAGTGGCACGCAATATGGCGATTAAAAGTGCTGTTGGGCAATATCTGGGATTTGTTGATGCCGATGATTTTATTGATCAAAATTTTTATGAAAAACTTTACGACAAAGCGCTCAAAAATGACGCTGATGTGGTGAAAGGAAGGATGCGAATTTTTTGTCCGCAAACCAATTCAATCACTAAAGACAATTGGATTGACATCAATCATATAGTTAAAAAACACCAAGCTAATTTTTGTTTTTCTTTCACTTCGGCGATTTTCAAAACAGAGATTATAAAAGAAAATGCCGTTGAATTTTTGGAAGGGCTGATTCATTTCGAAGATCCTTATTTCACCATCAAAGCGGCACTTTTTTACCAAAAGTTAGAAGTGATAGATGATGTATTGTACTATTACGTCAATAATCCTGAATCGGCTTCGCGTAAAAAATTTACTATCAATCACATTGATTCTTTAGTCGCTGGTGCCTCTAAAATTATGGATTTGCTTGATGAGCATTGTTTTGATAAAAAACATTACATTATCGTTTTTAACTTTGTTTTAGAACAAATTTTGCATTGTTGTGATCGAGCTGATGTTGGTGATGAGATCAATATTAAAGCTGTTCGCGGTTTATTTGCTTTGCTTGGTCGTTGTCGTTATCAACAAGAATGCGTGATGCAGTATTTCTTACAAAAGAAGAAAAACCACAAAGTGGAAGTTATAAATCAGTTACGAGATAGAGTAAAAAATGACCTCCAAAATTCCTAAAATTTCAGTCATAATTCCCATTTATAATGCGCAAGAATATCTCCAGAGATGTTTAGAAAGTGTGGTGAATCAGACTTTGTGCGATATTGAAATTATTTGCGTTGATGATTGTTCCAATGATGCCAGTGCAGAAATTATAGCAGCATATGCCAAAAAATTTCCCCAGGTAATTGCGCGATATTTAAAGAAAAATCACGGTGAATCGGGGGCGAGAAATGTTGGTATTGCTGTGGCACGAGGAGAATATCTGGCTTTTGTTGATAATGATGATGAGCTGGATCTTAATTTTTATGAAAAATTATATGACCAAGCCAAATCAAATGATGCTGATATTTCAAAGGGTCAGACCATAGAAATTGCTTATAACGGCAATAAACATGTAATAAAACAGCTGCGCGCCAGTGACGATAAATTGCTCTTTATCAATTATTGGTGGAGTGCCATTTTCAAAAGGTCGCTCATTATTGAAAACAACATTTCTTTTTCAATTCAGCATCCTTTGGGCGGTGATTTGTTATTTTTAAATCAGGCGGTGATGGCGGCAAGAAATCTGCAACTTGTTGAAAATGTTTATTATTACTATTTCCGGCGTGAAGATAGCGGAGATAGTAAAATTCTCTCAGAAGAAAAAATAAAATCTGCTTCAAATATTTACGAGATGGTAACCGATAATATCAATGCCAAGGCATTAGTCAGTGATGCGGTTTATAATTTCATTTTTCACCATTTTATTATTGGCTGTTTTTATTTAGCGCTGAAAAGTTCTGACAACAAAATGAAGCAGCATTGTGCTAAAGCAGCGGTCAGAATTTTTGAAAAATCTCGTCAAAAAGAGTCTTTGCACATTAACTTTGCCAATACCGCTCCGCATTTATTTACGATGTTAATCAATCAAGATGATGACGCGGTGGCAGAGCTTTTTGTAAAATGCCAATCACGTTCTGAGTTAATCGTATTGGGATTGCGCGCTCGATTAAAAAATAAATCATGATTATGGACAATCCGCTAGTTTCAATAATTATGCCGGTAAGAAATGGCTCCAATTATTTATCGCAAGCATTGACTGCGATTAAAGCGCAAAATGTTGATATGGAAATTATTGTGGTTGATGACGCCTCAACTGATGATACTCAACAGATTGCCGAAAGTTTTGGATGCCGGATATTAAAGCATCAAATTTGTAAGGGTTTGGTTTCTTCCAAAAATACAGCGCTGCAAGTTGCTCGCGGAAAATATATTATGTTTCACGATCATGATGATGTATTAACTGAAGGCGCACTGGCAAAAATGCTTAAAGAATTTGCAGAAAATGCCGAGATATTTGTGGTGATGGCGCAGCTTAAAGACTTCTATTCTCCTGAGTTGTCACCAGAAGAAGTTGGAAAAATTATGGTCAGGCCACAGCCTTATGCCGGTTTATTTTCCGGGGCTATTTTGATGAAAAAAGAAGTATTTGATGTGATTGGGCTTTTCGATGAAAAAATACAGGCGGGAGATTTGATAGAATGGAGTGGAAAAATTGATAAGCACAATCTTATGGTCAAGAGAATCGCCTTTGTTGCTTCAAATCGCAGAATCCACAATTCGAATTTTGGTCGTACGAACAAAGGGGCAGAGTATAAAGATTATGCCTCATTGCTGCGTGCTAAAATAAAAAATTCATAAAATGTCCAAATTGCCGTTGAGAATATTAGTGACTGGCGGAGCGGGATATATCGGTTCTCACGTGGTATTAGAATTGCTGGATAGTGGTTTTGCTGTAGTAGTGTTGGATGATTTGAGTAATGGTTTTGAATGTCTGATTGATAAAAGGGCAATTTTTGAGCAAGGTGATTTTGGTAATAAAAAACAAGTCTTAGCAATTATTGATAAATATTCTTTTGCTGGGGTGATTCATCTGGCTGCCAGCAATTGTGTTGTATCCTCTTTGGTTGATCGGGTGAAATTCGATAAAAATAATGTTGATGCCAGTGTGAAATTTTTTGAGATTTTGCGATCAAAAAAAATCCCTAATTTTGTTTTTTCTTCGAGCGCGGCTGTTTTTGGAAATGTGGCAAAAGAACAAATTCCGATCACGGAAAGTTGCGCCAAAAATCCCATAAGTTTATATGGTCTCTCCAAGTTACTGATTGAAAATGGGCTTAATAATATGGCCAATTTTTATAATGATTTTCGCTTTGTAATTTTGCGATATTTTAATGCTTGCGGAGCTGATTTGAATTTGCGCAGCGGAGAGTGTCATCAAGATGAAACGCATCTGATACCACTAGCTTTGCAAACAGCTCTCGGTCGAAGAAGAGAGCTGGAAATTTTTGGCGATGATTTCGCTACTTCTGATGGCAGCTGTATTCGTGATTATATTCATGTTAGCGACTTAGCTAGAATTCACGTTTTGGCCATAAAATATCTTTTAAATGGTGGTGCCAGTGACAGCTTTAATTGTGGTTATAAAGGAGGATTTTCGGTTAAACAAATTGTCAAAAAAGTTGAGGAAATTACCGGCAAAAAAATTACCGCAAAAATAATTGCCAGAAGACAAGGAGATCCTGATATTTTAATTGCGGATAATACTAAGTTGGTTGATAGATTGGGATTTCAGCCGCAATTTGATGATATCGATCTTATCATCAAAAGTGCTTATGATTGGGAAGTAAAAAAATTACAAAGTGATAATTATTTTAACCAAAAATGTGGTAATAATATGACCTATTTTTACAAAAATATAACATCACCGGTGGGGCAGTTGAAGCTTGTTGCCAGTGATGTTGGATTGGTAGCGATTCTTTGGCAAAATGATAAAATAGATCGGGTGAAGTTGGAGGAAATGGCAGAAGATAAAAATCATGCCGTCATTCTTCAAACTGAAAAAGAATTGGCAGAATATTTTGCCGGCAAGCGCCAAGTTTTTTCAGTTAATTTAGATTTTATCGGCAGCCAATTTCAGAAAAAAGTTTGGGCAGCATTGTTGACAATTCCATTTGGCGAAACCAGAAGTTATGGTGAAATTGCCAAGCAAATCGGCAATATTAAAGCAGCGCGGGCAGTGGGTGCGGCAAGTGGTAAAAACCCCATTGTCATTATCGCTCCTTGTCACCGAGTTATTGGTGCTTCAGGTAAACTCACTGGTTTTGCTGGTGGTTTGGAAGCCAAGTCTTTTTTGCTAAATTTAGAAAAATAGCTGGTGACTTTGATAATAATAACTAACTCGTTTTGCAGTTTTAACCCTTCAACCAAAAAATAATTTATGAAAGATTATCAAAATAACGCGCTACAAATTTTGAATAAAATTCTTGAAGTAGAATTAGCCGGCGTGGTGCGATACACCCATTATTCGCTGATGGTATTTGGTTATAACCGCATTCCGATTGTTGAATGGTTGAGAAGCCAAGCGCAGGAATCTTTGCAACATGCCCAAGAAGCTGGTGAATTAACTACACATTTTGGTGGACATCCGTCTTTGGGAATTGGGCCTTTATTAGAAACTGAAAATCATGACATTGGCGATATTTTGCGCGAATCTTTGGAGCATGAACATAAATCTTTGCTGCTTTATAAAGAGTTGCTGAAAGTTGCTGAAGGCAATTCGATTTTGTTAGAAGAATATGCCAGAAGATTGATCTCGGAAGAAGAAATGCATATTGGTGAAGTTGATAAAATGCTGAGAAAATCTGGCGATATTGGCACTTACGAGAAGAAGTAGAACAACTCAATCTGTGCTCAATTACAATTTTCAATCTGTTCGTCTGACAAATTGGAACTAAATTGAGTTGAGTTCGGTAAGTAAGATTGGCAAGTCACTTCCGGGAATAAATCTTCAGAGCATCCCCATTTTTTGGTTATTTTGTCATAAGACAAAATAACCTTCATGCCTTCATTAGCTTGCTGTGGAGGCTTCATAGAAAGTCTTATTTCTTGATTATTTTTCCATGAGTGAAAATGCGGCGTGAGGCCACAAGCTGGATTGCGCGACAAGAAAGTTGAAATCACTTGCTCAGGATTCTGCGGATCGACTTCATCTGGTTCAATATTTTTATATTCCCCATATTCGTTCATCTCGTAAATATTGATGTTAAAGCCACCAGGAAAATTATCAGCTAAGGTGTTGGGTGTTTCATGCTTTGGAATTGATCGCACTTCTACCATAAATTTCTCATCGGCAGAAAAATGCGGCATGTCATTTAAATATAATTCGCTTCCGGTGTGAAAATTGGTGATGTTGAAAGGCGCTTCGTAAGCTTTCGATTTGGCGGAATAGAAATAATGATAAAATATGGCGTTGTCTTTCTTTATATCAATCAGGCGGTTTTCGGCTGCGGTTACTTTGCTGCTGTGAAAAAAATCATTATAGCCGATACATTTCCCAATCACGCTGCAATAGCCCTTTTTAATAATTATTCCGCTATCAATCTTCATCGAATATTCGATTTCTTTGAGATTGCTGACATCTTTTTCCATCTGACAGTTTTTTATGGGATCGCAGATCTCGCCTTTACCGCAGCGATATTTTTCGGCAATCAAAGGTTTTTCTTCTTTGGAGATATATTGTGAATATTTGGTCAGCAGCATGTCTTCATTAGCCAAACGCAACTCTTCTTTTTTATACCAGTCATCATCCATTTTGATGGAAATCAGTGCATCTTTATCGCAAAGAGCTGCTGTCGCGGAGTGTGGCAACAGAGCTAAAATAGCGTAAAGAAGTAAGGGTAATTTTTGCATAGGTTAGTGGAAAATTATCGCTACGTTTTAAAGTTAAGCGCTTTTAGGAGACAGTCTCTTTAGTGATTTTAAAATTCTTTATTTAATGTTGTGAGTTTGGTATCTTTAAATTGATGGGGATATCTTTGCTTGAGCTTTTTAAATTAGTCCAATAAACCATTTTTTAGCCACATTCAGAATGATCTCATTCACTAATATCAATTTTTCTAAAGAAATTATGCCGAATAAAAAGCTTTTATTGCTGCTTGTAGTTTTTGCAGTTGCTTCATGCTCTTCTAACAAAAAAAATAACGATGCAGATACCAAGCCGGTGTCCGTAAAACAAGAACCATCTAAAGTTGCTGTAGAGGAAAATATCGAAGATACCACCATGTTTTCTGTTACTGCTGACGAACTTAAAAAATCAGAAAGCGGTCCGCAAGTTGTGTATTTCGACACAAATAGCTCTAAGTTGGACGGTGAAGCTACCGATACTTTAAAAAAGAAAGTTTTGCCGGAAGCTAAAAACCTAAAAACTAAAAAAGTAGTAATTGAAGCTCATTGCGACGAAAGAGGTTCTGAAGCTTACAATCAGAAGCTTAGCGAAAGAAGAGCCAAATCAGTTAAAAGATATTTGGTTAAAAATGGCGTCAGTGACGTTAAAATCAAAACTGTTGGATATGGCGAATCTAAGCCGGTTGCTTTAGGTCATGATGAAGAATCTTGGTCTAAAAACCGTCGTGCTGTTACGATCTCGATTAAAAAATAATCGTAGCCGATCACAATTTTGTTTTAAAAAGAAGGTGTTGGAACGCAAATTCCAACACCTTTTTTATTGCGCGTTCCCCTCCTGTGAAAAAGGAGGTGGCGCAAAGCGCCGTAGGATTTAAGCGAGTTACAGGAAATTTTTTGATTTGCGACAGTCTCATAATTTATTGCAGCATATTATCGTCGGAATAATTGACAAAAAAATTGATAATTAGAGCCTATCTTATTAACAGGATTAGGTCGGGCGCGTGCCATTATTTAGTAATTTTAAAAAGGAAAAACTTATGATTGGAACAGAGGCTGATAAAGTTGCCGTAATGGCGGCGTATGAAGATTTTTATGTGGCGCTAAATGACATGTTTAGTGGTAATTCTGAAAAAATGGCTGCGGTGTGGTCACATGCTGCCGATGTAACATATATGGGTCCAGATAATGTTTTTTTGAAAGGGTGGGAAGAAATTTATAAAAACTGGCAAAAGCAGGCGGAGAAGAAGATTGGTGGCAGAGTTGTTGCTCAAGATAAACAAGTTGTTATCGGTCAAGATCTGGCGATTACTAACAATTACGAAATCGGCGAGAATGTTGATAAAGATGGCCAAATAGTGAAAGTCTCAATTCGGGTAACCAATGTGTTTCGCAAAGAAAATAACCAATGGAAAATGATTTCTCATCACACCGATTTACTGCCATTCCTTATTGAATAACGCAAAATGAGACTGTCGCAAAATGTGAAGTGTTATGGCTTAAGTAAAGATGCTTTTTTTGAGAGCGCTTTGTCACTACAGCGCTAATATTCCCCGCTGTTATTATTAATACAAAACAAGGATTTGATTTGATTTCTTTCACTAAACTACGAGCCGAATGGTTTGGCAATATTCGCGGAGATCTTTTGGCTGGAATGCTGGTGGCGCTGGCTCTTATTCCGGAAGCGATTGCCTTCTCAATTATTGCTGGTGTTGATCCTAAAGTTGGTCTTTATGCTTCATTTTCTATCGCAGTTATAATTGCTTTTGTTGGTGGTCGGCCAGGTATGATTTCGGCGGCAACTGGTGCCATGGCTTTGGTAATGGTGACTTTGGTTAAAGATCACGGTTTGCAATATCTTTTTGCAGCAACTGTTTTGACTGGCATTTTGCAAATTTTGGCTGGGGCTCTGAAACTTGGTTTGCTTTTACGTTTTGTTTCCAGGTCGGTAATGACTGGATTTGTAAACGCTTTGGCGATTCTGATTTTTATGGCGCAATTGCCGGAATTTCATGGCGCTGGTTGGCAGATGTATGGTTTTGTGGTTGCTGGTTTGGCGATTATTTATCTTTTCCCCTACATTACAAAATCAGTGCCATCTCCTTTGGTGGCAATAGTTGTGCTTACAGCGGTTTGTATATTTTTTGGTCTCGATTTAAGAACTGTGGGTGACATGGGTGAGCTACCAAATACTTTGCCGATGTTTCTAATTCCTGAAATTCCCTTCAATTTTGAAACTCTTAAAATCATCTTTCCTTACTCGGCTGCTTTGGCGGCAGTTGGTCTTTTAGAATCGCTTATGACCGCGGTTATAATTGATGATTTAACTGACACTCCAAGTCAAAAAAACCGTGAATGTGCTGGGCAAGGAATTGCTAATATTATCACCGGATTTTTTGGTGGAATGGCTGGATGTGCAATGATTGGACAATCTGTAATTAACGTTAAATCAGGTGGACGTGGACGGCTTTCGACATTTTTTGCCGGAGGATTCTTACTATTTTTGATTTTGGTTTTGGGAGATTGGGTAAAACAAATTCCAATGGCTGCTTTAGTGGCGGTGATGATTATGGTTTCGATCGGAACTTTCAGCTGGAGTTCGATTAAGAATCTTAACACTTATCCTAAATCTTCCAGCTTGGTGATGGTTGTGACGGTTATGGTAGTGGTGTTTACCCATAATTTAGCAATCGGTGTTTTTATCGGCGTTTTAATGAGTTCATTATTTTTTGCTAAAAAAGTTTCGCGATTATTTTTTGTGGAATCGCAGCTGGCAGTCGATGGCAAATCGCGCAAATATCAAATTTATGGACAGGTGTTTTTTGCTTCTGCTGATCAATTTAGTGCTGCTTTTAACTTCAAAGAAGCGTTTGAGAAAATCACCATCGATTTAACTCAGGCTCATTTCTGGGATTTATCGGCAGTTGGAGCACTTGACAAGGTGGTGTTAAAATTTCGTCGTGAAGGCTGTGAAGTTGAAATTATCGGCTTAAATGAGGCCAGTGCCACAATCGTTGAGCAGGTTGGAATTGCTGATAAAGTAAATGCAGATTTTATGCCCAAACATTAAAAGGAGAAAACATGAGTAAAATTATCGCCTGTATTGATGGATCGCTTTATAGCAACAGCGTTTGCGTTGCAAGCGCTTGGGTTAGTGCTCGTACTAATTGTGATATTTCCTTGTTGCATGTGATTATGCCACATTCTGATATGGCGTCTAAAGGCGATTTAACTGGATCGATCGGTTTGGGAGCAAAAAGTGAATTACTTAAAGAATTGACAGAAATAGACGAAGCTCGTGGTAAAATTGAGTTAAAGAAAAGTTACGTCATGTTGGAACGGGCTAAAGAAGAACTGGCGTTGAAAGGTATCAGTGAAGTTGAAGTTCTGAATCGTCATGGTCATTTATTTGAAACTATTTCTGAGCTAGAAGCAGAAATTGCCTTGGTGGTAATGGGAAAGCGCGGCGAACACGCTGATTGTGCACCAAATCATTTGGGATCAAATCTTGAAAGGGTTGCCAGATCAATTCACCAACCGATATTGGTGGTAAGTGAAGAGTTAAAACCAATTAAACGGTTTTTGATTGCTTATGATGGCAGTGTGACCAGCCAAAAAGCTTTGGATTATGTGATCAACAACCCTCTTCTTAAAGGTCTGGAATGTCATTTGTTGAAAGTTGCAGAAGAAACAGAGGATTCAAAATCCGCTTTGCAACAAGCTGAAGAAAAACTTGAATCAGCATGCTTTGAGGTTGTCACCCATCTAGTTCAAGGAGATGTGGTCAGTGATGTCGTGAGTAAACATATCGCAGATAATGCCATTGATTTGTTGGTAATCGGTGCTTACGGACACTCCAAAATTCGCAGCATGATTTGGGGCAGCACTACAACTTCATTAATAAAAGAATCAAACATTCCGCTCTTGTTACTTAGATAAATAACATTTTATCAAGTAGTGAGGTAGCGATTATTTTTGTGCTAACTCCATCGCCAATTTTTGGTCGCGATAAATTTTCAATCTTGGATCGGCAAAATTTATTTCAATTCCGTTATTTTCTTTAATCGCGGCGGCGATGGTTTTTTCGTTGATGTTTTTAGGATCAAGTTTGACGGTTGTGATATTGTTTTGTTGCAGTGATCCGTGCGCTGAAGGAGTTTTTTGCAGGTAAAGAGTACCGCTATAAATATCGACACCAAAGGCGATTAAGCCAGGAATTATGAAGAATAATATTCCAATTGAATCAAGCCCGGCAACTGCCCAGTCAATTTCTCCAGATTTTTGTCCCCGTCTTTCTGGATGTAAAACATAGCCACAGGAAAATAATTGTGAGAGCAGGGTGATGGTTAAAAACAAGGAAAGGGTTGAAGATTTGACACTACGCATAGTAACCTCGTAAATAGTTAAGAAATGCTGAATTTGGAAAAAAATCAGCACCGCAAATAGATGAAAATGGTTTAGAAAAAAGAGTAAGAAATAAAAAAAATGATTCTGAAAAGATCACTTCTCTTGATACAAACAAATCAATTAGAAGAGAAACATTATTAATCATAATGAGACTGTTGCAAATCAAACTTCTTAGCAAATTTTGATTTGCGACAGTCTCATAGTAGAATTATTACGATGCTGGATCGTGATTCGTATCGAGTAAAAAATTTAAAATATTCAACCTAATTTGGGAACGTCCCAAACTCCGTGTCAAATTCCATTTTAGGCTAAACCTAACTTGAGCCTACCTGTAAAAAATATATCCAATTGTCCTATAATTAAGCTCCAATTTGGAGTTGGCATAACCCATTTTTTAGCAATATTTTTAATTACTAAAAAAATCAGTTTTTCCAAAGCGGCTTGGCTAGTGAAGGAACCCTTGGTTTTAGTAACTTTTCTAATCTGCCTGTGTAAACCCTCCACGGCATTTGTGGTATAAATCATTTTTCTGATTTCTGCGGGATATTTAAAATAACCAGAAAGATTGTGCCAATTATTATTCCAAGATTTTAAAACTAGTGGATATTTTTTACCCCATTTTTCTTCAAGCTCAAGTAGCTTTGATTCAGCCAGATCCTTGCTGTTTGCCTGATAAACTTCTTTTAAATCAACCATAAATTCTTTCTGATTTTTTGAAGCGATATACTTAAGAGAATTTCGAATTTGATGAATGATACAAAGTTGAATTTCTGTTTTTGGAAATATTGAATTTATTGCCTCTGGAAAGCCTTTAAGTCCATCAATGCAAGCAATTAAAATATCTTTAACGCCTCTATTCTGCAAATCAGTTAAAACACCGAGCCAGAAATTAGCTCCTTCAGATTCTGATAAATAAAGTCCTAAAACATCTTTTTGACCTTCCTGATTAATGCCTAGAACTGTGTAGAAAGCTTTGCTGACCACAGCATTACCTTCAGTACATTTAAAGTGCATGGCATCAAGAAAGATTATCGGATAAATCTCTTCCAATGGTCTATTTTGCCATGATTTTATTTTAGGTAATATTTTATCAGTTATTGCTGTTATTGATGATTTAGAAATTTCAATTCCGTAAATCTCCTGCATATGGCTGCTAATATCACGATAGCTCATACCAAGCCCATAAAGAGCTATTATTTTATTATCTAATTCTTCGGTTAAAACTGTCTGATTCTTCTTAACAATTTGAGGCTCAAAAGAAGAGTTACGATCTCTTGGAGTATCTAGAACAAAAGCTGATTCTTTGGTTTTAACAGTTTTAGAATTAAAACCATTTTTACGGTTATTAAATTCATTGCCTAAATTTAATTTTTCAGAATCAAGATGTTGGCTTAATTCTTCGCCTAAAGCGGTTTCTAAAATATCCTTAATCATATCGCTAAAGATACCATCCTTACCAGTTAAAGGCTTTCCCTGATAGATCTTTTCTATTGCCTGACGCTTAAAGGAATTAAAATCAGTTGAGAGTTGTTGATTCGATAAGCGCTGCTGTTTTTGAGTCATAAAATTGTCAATTTAAAATTAATAAATTGCTGAATACGTAAAATGGACCTAACGCCATTTTACATATTAGCTTTTAAATTGACACGGAGGGGTGGACGCTCTCGAGGTTTGATTTGATTTTTTGCTAAGAAATTAAGTTTGAATTCATTTCAATGATGAGTGTGAAGGTTGGTAGTTAGATCACATTATTGTACAATACCCACCACCATTAACTTTCTGCATGGATTGGGTGGGCTGTATTGATGAAGATGGTTTACTTTTTTCAGCATCAAGTCTTTCCCTATTTCTCGATTCCCAATCCTCTTGTACCATCGATCTATTTTCTTTAGCGATTGCTCTTTTTTCATCCCAAGCTTTATTCAAAACACCTGCTCCCATTCCAACCATGCCATCATCCATATCGGATCTTTTTGAAGGTTTAAATTTTTGCCAAGCACCAATTGAAACATTGCAATCGTGCTCAGTTCCAAACATTGCTTGAGTAATTTTTCTGGCCTCTTCCACCGCACTGCTGCTTTGAGGAAATTTGCGATAAACATCTGCAAATACCCACCCGCTAGTATGAATTAATATATCGCTTCCAATACTATCTCCTCTACCACTCATTCCATAATAATAGCTTTGATTCATGATTTCCGGTTGTCGCGCCTGAGCATCAAGTGAATCATTTCCTCTTTCAGCCTGCAAAAAATCTTCGGTAAATTCACTCGCAATCAAACTTCTTTGCGCGTTACGCAAACGAACACCTATTTGCTGCATCATACTATTATCAGGCTGCTCTGCTAATTTATGACTATTTAATATGCGACCATATAACTGCTGCACCATTTCCAAAGTTTCGTTGCTATTTGGACGTGCAATTGCGTAACCCGCACCACCGGCAGCATTATCTTCATAAAGCCTCACGGTTAAAAAATTATTTCTTACATCTTCAGGCATTGAACCAAATTTTTTAGCACCTTTTTTTTCTAAAACTTCGACAAATCCTAAAGCAGTTCTGAGGTCAAAATAAACTCCACCTTTTTGATCTAATACTAATGCCTTAATCACATCGGCAGCGGATGTGGGTTTATTTCTGCCTTGCCCTTTGTAAATCTCAGCCTTCATTAACAAGGCTTCCACCATTCTAGATTTATCATTATCTAAACCATTGCAGCCAAGCTCTCCAATTGAATGCAGAACACAATTTAATTTGCTGGGCATAACCTCAATATCTCCGACGTTTTTCAAAGAACTAATGCGCATTCTCTCATATAAATTCTTAAATCGCGCAGCATCATCAACCCATAAATGAACTTCCAAACCATCATTGCTTTTTTCATCAACATCTTTTCCAAATGACGCCACTTTAGCTATTTCCCTCATCCTCTCCAAAGGAATAGGCCTATGCCCAGTCCAAATTAGATGAGCCATTGATGGAATATGGATTGCATCTGTTTTTTCAGGAGTTTTTTTCATAAGAATTTGCAATTTTAACAGTTAGATAGGTAGATTTTTTCTAACTACTTCACCTTCTAAAATCAACTATTGCCTAGTGCCAGATACAGTTGAAGACATATCAGAGGCAACAGATGAAGCCGTATTTTTCAATGATTCTGCCATGGAGCTAACCTTACTAATCTGACTATTTAATTGTTCATTTTCCTGACTGGCAGATTTCTCCTGCAGTGAATCCTTTTCTTTATCTATTGTCTCTGCCGCCATATTAGGTGCCATACTAACAATCATACCTGTTGTGCTCTGCTTAATAGCATTAACTTGTCCAAGCTGCTGGTGAATTGCATTTTTGTTCTGAGTTGCTGTTTCTGTTTCATTAATAGAGGCCGTGCTATTTGCAGCCTCTGTACTAGGTGATTTAGAAACCTGCAATGTACTAATCTCTTGAGCAATTTCGCTTTTATTTAAACTTTTCGACGTTGTTGATCCTTGAGAACTAGATGATGAACTAGTGCTTCGCTACTTTACAGGCTTTGCTTCCTGAGGTGCCAACTCTCTTGCCAATAATGCCGATGGAAAAATAATTGCAGAAAAAATCGCTAATTTCAGAACTGTTTTCATATGAGTTAAAATAGAATTAAAAATTTGAACAACTTCAAAATGTGATGCAGGTTTTTGATCGCAATCAAATTTCTGCATTAAAAACAATGTTATAAATTCACTATTATTTGAAGAATGAGTTATTTCTTCGGCTAACTCTTCACTTCAGGAAAAAAAGGGGGGGGAAAGGTGTCAAATCTCCACACTATGCAAAGCTAAATTACACGATCCCTTTGTCCCTCAATAACTTGCGAAGATTCTTCTGCAATTACGGAAGTGCTCGGATTTAACTTCACTGATTCCTGAATAATTTCCAAATAATCAGCTTTTGGTTTAGTTAAACATTTATTCTCACACAAATCGGGCAGAGTTTTTTGCAGAATGACGTAAACTGAGATTTTAGCCATTTCTTGATCGAAGCTCTCGGGATCATTTTCTAAGATGGATTCTACGAGATTATCCCGCCCATCTTTCCCAAATTCTTCCTTAATAAATTCCACAGCATTTTTTTTTGATTTTGCCGTTGGCGTAAAATTCTTCCGCCAGCGCTGTAAGCAATCCATTAGGTGAGATGAAGTTTTTGTTAATGTCGTTATTGTTGAAAACATTCAGGAAAGGGATCAAGTCCCGACACCATAAGCGCTAACCAATAAGCCTCTTCAAAACATTCTCTCTTCCTTCTCGGTTCAGCTAGCCAATTGGCAATTTGGTGCCAATTATCTATCGTATTTATCAATGTTAATTTTGGCTTAATCGCTCTTTGAACCTGATGTAACATAAACGCATATTCTCTCCAAATACTTCTAATCTTATTCTTGTAATAAGAAGCCATAGCCCCAGGGGGAAATGGTTTTTGAGTATCTAATTAGTTTTTCGGTCAACAATCCCATTAGTAACTTTCCATATATCCAAGCTCGAGAACTTGATTCATCATATTTGGGTAAATGGCCTAGCCCTAACAAAGACTTTAGCCTCTTAAAAGCTAACTCTATTTGCCAGCGAACTCTGTACCAATTTAATATCTCACTGGGTTTGTATTCATCTTCTTTTAACGTTGTGAATACCGTTAGATATTTAGCATATTCTAAAGTGTCTTTCTGTAATTTTACGCTTTGCTTCTGAGCTTTGTTCTTAATCTTTAACTGTGATTTTAAAATTGAATCTTTGCTTTTTCTTACTGCGCAGATTCTTCCTTTTACAGCGTTTCCTGCATTATCTTTTATAATCACATTCCAAAGATGGTAAGCTAAAACTATAATTTACTCTCCATAGGCTGCCAGTTTTGCCAGGCTCTTTTATTATTGTGCCGTCAACTATCCTCATGTTTGTTTTACTTGCGGATCTTGGTAAAGACGCATCTCCGGATTCAAAATAAAATCCTTACATAACCTATGTAACCAGTGCTCAGATCTTTTTAGAGCCTTAAATATTGAGACATCTGATACGTTGGCAATATTACCAGCTTTAACTCTAGCCGACGTCTCGCGCAAAGAATATCCAGCTCCTGCATGAAGCAGTAAAGTTCGTAACATTGACTCTTCCGTGAAATTAAAAAGCTTCTTCCGAATAGCTTTGGTTACTCGCGCAGACTCTTTCCAATCAAATGGCATTAGTGACACTATCTGATCCCAGTCTTTATCTAATGAAGGAGATTTCTCTTTTAACTGAGGCATGATTACGGAATTTTAGTTAATATAACTTAAGCCCGCGTAATTTAAAAAACTGTGAATTTGAAATTCTAGTATTGGTTAGCGCTTATGGTGTCGGGATTTGACCCCTTTCTGTGTATAGAAACTTCAGCAAGAATTTGCGCGCCAGAATTTCCACCGCCGATAATTAAAACTTTTTTGCCGAGATAGATTTCTGGTGAATGATAATTTGCTGAATGAGTTTGATTTCCCCCAAATAAATTTTGCCCTTTGTAGTTTGGAATAAATGGATTACTCCAAGTGCCGGTTGCACTGATTGCAGCCTTTGCTTTCCAGTCACCTTTGTTGGTTTTGACAATTAATCCATCTTCTCTTCTCAAAACCGATTCTACCACAACTGGTCGCTCGATTTGAAATCCGTAATGTTTTTCGTAATCGGAAATGTAATTGATGACTTGCTGACGAGTTGGATATTCAGCGCCAGTGCTCGGCATTAATCTTCCAGGAAGTGAACTCCATGACGCAGGAGAAAATAAATGCAGCGATTCCTAACCATGAACCCAAGCACCACCAGTTTCTTTTCCCGCATCAAGAATAACAAATTTTAGATTTAGGCGTTTGAGAAAATAAGCTGTTGCAAGCGCTGATTGTCCACCTCCGATAATTACAATATTAGTTTCCTTGGCTATTTCTCTCATCGCCCTAAAAAAATACTTTTACTAAATATCCCAAAACTCCACAGGAGATGATAATTGCTGGCACGCTCCAACGCTGTTTTAAAAAATAAAATCCAGTAAGCGCGATTGCAAAAATGATCGCTTTTAACGGAGAGGTTATTGTGGTTAAAAAAATCTGCAAAGCAGTAATGGTTAACATTCCAACAACTGCTGCTGAAATGCTGTCCAGAGTGTTGTGAAAAGTTTTGTTTTCGATCAACTTCTCAAGATATTTATGTCCAATCAAAGTGAAGGAAAATGCCGGCAAAAAAATTCCGGCGGTAATTAACAGCGCCCCTGAGAAACTTCCCGCTAAAAACCCAAGAAAAGTTCCAAAGATAACAAGTGGGGAAGGAATAACATTTGCCAAAGCAATACCATCTAGAAATGACTTAGTTGTGATGCCATCATAATTTCCTACCATGCTGTTTTGTAAAAAGGGAATTGCAGTGTAAGCACCACCAAATGACAACATTCCAGCTTTTAATCCTTCAACAAATAAACCACTTTTGCTTCCGGAAAATTGAAATCCGATTTTTCCTGAAATTAACAAGGATATTGCAATCAATGTTGCAGAAATAATTACCGCTTTGGTTTTTTGATTCTTAAGCCAAAGCGAGCGAGAAACTGCGCTAACTAAAAACACCAATAAAAAATTAATCTGCAAAAGCGTTAAAACTATTGCGCCAATGGCAACATAAATCAGCGATTTGTCGTGTAAAATATGGCCGCTTATTTTGTGAGCAGCTCGAACAATCAAAGCCGAAACTGCCGGTGCAACTCCGGCAAATAAAGGAAGTAAGGTTACTGCGCCGTAAATTGTGTAGGTCCAGGAAAGCAAAAGCATCAATAGAAATCCGGGCAGCATGAATCCAAGACCAGCCAGGAATCCACCCCATCTTCCGGCTTTTATCATGCCAAAATAAACACAAAGCTCGTGAGCTTCAGGACCAGGCAATGCCTGATAAACGGCTAATGTTCTTTTGAATTTATCCTGAGAAATCCATTTTTCACGATCAACCAACTCATCCTTAATCATGGCAATTTGGGCTACTGGTCCGCCCCATGCTAAAAGTCCGAAGCGTAGAAATCTTAAAAAGATTGAAAATAAACCGTCAGAATTTTGCTGTTTTACCATATCGGAATAAATTTATTTAAATTTCTTAGCAGTTTTATTAGCGATACTAACCAGCAAAAGCATTGCCGGAACTTCAACCAAAACGCCAACTACAGTTGCAAAAGCTGCGCCGGAATTTAATCCAAACAGGCTGATTGCTACTGCAACTGCTAATTCAAAAAAATTAGAAGAACTGATCATGGAAGCAGGAGCCGCAATGCTGTGCGGAATTTTGGCTTTATACATCCAAAAATAAGCCAAGCCAAACATCAAAAAACTTTGTATAATTATCGGCACTGCCACCATCAAAATCGGTGCGGGATTTTTGAGTAAAACATTGGCCTGAAATCCGAATAATAAAATTACGGTGACAAGCAAACCGCACACAGAATAAGGCTTCAGATGATTCAAAAATGATTCGAGTTTCTTTGGTGATAATTTTTTGCGAGTAAAATATCCACCAAACATCGGAATTAAAACATAAAGCAAAACCGACAAAATTAGTGTGTTCCACGGCACTTCAATTTTTGCAACTCCAAGCAAAAAAGCCACAATCGGCGCGTAAGCAAAAATCATAATCAGATCATTAAGCGAAACCTGAACTAAAGTGTAATTGGCATTTCCTTTAACCAATTTACTCCACACAAAAACCATTGCAGTGCAAGGCGCGCCACCAAGCAGAATTAATCCGGCGAGATATTCTTTAGCATCAAGTTCGGGAATAAAATCTTTAAAAACATGTTGTAGAAAAAATGCACCAAGAGCTGCCATGCTAAATGGCATAATCAACCAAGTGACAACAAAACTAATTCCAAACGCCTTCGGTTTTTTTGTCACTTCTTTGATGGTTGAGAAATCAATTCCCACCATCATCGGATAAATCATCACCCAAATCAGAATGGCGATGACGAAATTGACATTGGCATGTTGAAGCTGGCTCAAAATCTCGAAAAGATGTGGGAAGAATTTCCCAAGCACAACTCCAGCAATAATTGATAAGCCAACCCACAGGCTTAAATATCTTTCAAAAATTCCCATAATTAATTCAGTTTTGCGATTTTATTAAGTTCAAAAATTAACTCTTCTTTGGAGAGGTTTAAATCTATTGCCGACAAGGCTCTAACGCGCGTTTCTATAATTTGAAAAATCCTTTCAAACTCAGCTTCGATTTCTGCGTTGCTTCCGGTAAATTTTGCTGGGTCTTCCATGCCTAAATGCACTTTGATAAAATTTCCTAAAAACAGCGGACAAGATTCGGCTGCGGCGTTGTCGCAAACCGTTATGATCAGATCGAAAGCCTTATTTTTAAATTCATCCCAACTTTTACTTCTAAAGCCTTCGGTTGAAATTTTATGATTCTGAAGCGTTTGGATTGCGA
Source organism: uncultured Rhizobium sp. (assembly GCA_964537735.1). Lineage (GTDB taxonomy): Bacteria > Pseudomonadota > Alphaproteobacteria > Rickettsiales > UBA1997 > UBA2645. The sequence goes on from CAZICL010000005.1 coordinate 33,067, forward strand.
CGGGATGAACATATCCGGCAGGAAAACTTCCAGCACTAAATACTTCAAATTTATCGCCGGCATAATGATTAATGGCTGCTTCAAACATTATACTGCGGCATGAATTTCCGGTGCAGAGAACTAGGATTTTTGTTTTCATTTTTTCTTACAGTCTTTGAATAGATTTGGATCAATGCAGGATTTCTCTCCTGAATCAGCGCAGCAATTTTCAAACAGAAATTTTATCAGATTTTCCATAGCTTTAAAATTGGCTACATAATTGATACATCTACCGCTTTTACTTTTTTTGATCAGCTTATTTTTTTCCAAATGCGCCAAATGAAAAGACATCGTGTTTTGCGGTACATCCATTTTTTTACTGATTTCTCCCGCAAGCAGACCATCAAAGCCTGCCTTAACCAACAGCTTAAAAGCCTTCAAACGACTTTCTTGAGATAAAGAACTAAGTGCTGATGCCGCTTCTTTTAAATTCATAAACTGCAATATAATTAATCTATATATCCAGAATTATGGATATTTCTAAACAAAAGTCAATATGCGACAAGTTTGCAAAAAAGTCAAAAACATCACTTGAAGTAGAATACCTTGAAGTTCGATGAAAAACCCACAAAGCCAGCATTTATCGACATTTATCTTTTTCAAAAAGGTAAACGTGAAGCGGAGAAACGGAGAGAAAAATACCCAAAAAATGCAGAAAATTTTGCTGACGAGAGAGAAGAAGGTAAGCGTGAAATGAAAATTTCAAAGTGGAGAAAAGCCGCAAACACAGGGTTTCGAGACGGGTAGAGAATTTTGCCAAAACCTATGTGAGATTCGGTTCGCAAGGGTATGTATGGCGGAGGAAACGACCCCTTTTGCGAACTTTTCTCTGTTTTGGCGATTCAGGCAAATAAAGGCTTCAAGACCGATTTCAAATGCACCGAAAAGTTTTAATTTTGACATTGATTGAGGCGGGCGACCCCTTTTGCGAACTAATTCGCATCAAAGAATTTCAATCCACGCCAAATGCTTGGAGTTACAACCGACACATGATTTTCTTCAGCAATTACTTCAACTTTGCCGACGACGTTGGAAAGTTCTGCAATTCCTAAACAGGCTTTTTTCAGCACCTCAACATAGTTATTCATACGATCATCTTTCTCTTCACCGCCAATTGAAAAATAAGCAAATTTTTTCGTGTCAGAAATTTTTCTCTTCAAATCTTCAAACATCTTTTTTTCTTGATAATATTCAGAAGCTAAAACCGGAGTAATGGCGATGTATTTTGTAAAATTTTCAGGATGGCAAAATAACATAAAACTCACAAAAACTCCCCCGAATGAATGACCGATTAAAGTACGGTCTTTGGTGGTTCTGAATTTTTGATCAATCAGCTGAATTACTTGATGATTTATGAATTGGGCAAATGTTTCAGCCTGTCCCGAAGCACTAACAATTTTATCAATTTCAGCTTCACTAACCCCCTTAGCAAAAATATTTTTATTTATTTTCCAGGGCAAAAAATCTCTGTCTCTGTTGATTTCAATTATGTGTCCGCGTTTTTTTTGATCTAGCTCTTTGAAGTCTAAAACTTTATGTCCGATGCCAACAATAATATAATTTTCATAAATTCTCTGAACTCCATAACAGACTGAAAACAAATATTGCGGATCGAGCAAAAACAAGGTTGGATATGGTTTATCGCTAGTTTTATAATCGTTGGGGAGCCTGATGAATAAACTATATTCGACTTCATTATAAGTTGATTTGAGGTCGATAATTTCTGTGTACGGAAGTGTTAACATGTTATATTTTTAAAATTGCAGATTAGGTGAACTTACCTCAAACATTAAACCAAAATTCTTGTATTGTTCGTCACCTACAACTGATTGCAAATAGCCATCTGGATATTCTTTAATTTCGTCTTTTAGTAACGAATAAAGCTCAACTCCCATATCGGTTAGTATGACAAAACAAGCTATGTCTAACTGAATTTCCCCTGCTGAAGTTGGCTGTTTTGTGATATAAAATTTGGCTTTTTCTTGATTCAGAACCATGCCCTTAACAGGAAGATTTTTTAGAAATTCAGCAAAATCTTTTCTGTTTTGCTCGTCGTTTAAATGTTCTTTTAGAGATTCTTCTGTAGCTGGAATATTTTTCAGACGAATTGTGGGTATGATGTATTTCCAGATCAAATTATCATGAATATTAACGGCTTCCATTTTTGGAGTGTAAGATTTGCCACCAACTGCATCCTGATTGTAAAAGATTCTGCCAAGAAATTTTATGTTATCGCTACCATACTGGTTGAAGTTTTTGGCCTTAAAATCATTCGCAATATCCTTATACTTCAATATGCCATTACCCACAATATATCTGAACATCTCTAGTATTACTTCTAGTTTTTGGTCGGTAATGCTGGTAATAAAATCAATAGTCTCCTTTGAGATAGAAAACTTTTCATCACTAACTTTTTGTGCCGCTTTTTTTAACAAGGCTTTTATTTTTTCCTGCCTGTTGTTGTGTATGTATGATATTATTTCGTGATATATGTCATATTCATCATTTGTGATTTTATCATCTTTTTTGATATCTAGCTCCACATCCAAAACACATTTCATTATTTCATCTTGCTCATCTTTAGTTGCGCAACTTAACAAGATAAATCCAGTTCTAAGATTTCCAATAATTGCATCTTTGGTAAGTTCGCCGTTGTGATATTTGGTAATCAGATCAAAGAGTATTTTTTTATTTTCCTGTATGTTTGCCGGTAAATTGCTCGATATAGTAACCGCAACCTCTTTTCCTATATCCTTCGCTTCTTCTATTGCTGGCTTTGATTTTTTTCTCCAAAATTTTATCTTTTGTAAAAATGGCTCGTTTTTCATTGGTAATTTTTTTAATTGATAATGGCTCTTAAATTATCTGAAATGATTCGAGAAAACAACTTACAAACCGCTTAATAGAAAAAAGATTCTCCAAATCTCCACTTCACGTTCACCGAATTTTGATCAGCAGTATCAAGGCTTTGTGCAACACCATCTGCAGAAGAATTCTCCGATTTTCTCCATTTTCAAAGAATTTCAACTACACCTTATCAGTCAAAAGTTCGCAAATAGGGTCTCTTCCCTAGGAAGTGATTTTTAGTTTTATTTTGATGAGATTTATTTTCGGTGCACTTCGGTCTACAGTGGTCGGAGGGGGTGTGGAGATGAGTTCGCAATGAAATGCGAAAAATCTGAAAATCTCTGGAGCCTTATGGCTCTAGGCTCGGGGAGGCATGGCGGTGGATGGGTGGTAGTTTGCGAACTTAGTCGTAGTTTTTTGGAATCAATAAAATCAAGGCTTCAAAGCCATTTTCATCCATACCGAAAAGTTCGATAAAAATCAGATGCTTTCATCTCATACACTTTGCTAAACTTCGTAAGGATTTTTGCCGTGAGTTCGAATCTTACTCGCTACAATAATTAGACATAATTGGACATTTTTGTGGACATTACATGATTGTTGGTCTATGATGAGGCGGTTAATATTTAACCGTAATATAAAGCCATTTTATGACCGACTACCAAGTCACTATTACCAACGACATACTGAACCTCATCAGTGAAATTGATGAGTTTAAAGGCAAGTGGCAGGCGATTAATACTTTGTCTCCTGATCGCCTTAAGATGCTTAAAAAATCGGCAACGATTGAATCTATTGCTTCAAGCACGCGCATTGAAGGCGTTAAATTGACTGATGCACAAGTTGAAACCCTTCTCTCCAACATAAAAAAAACATCTTTTAAAAGTAGAGACGAAGAGGAAGTTGCCGGCTATTCGGATGCAATGGATTTGATTTTGGATAGTTTTGAAGATCTGAAACTAACCGAAAACCATCTTAAACAACTTCACTCCGTCCTTCTAAAGCACAGTTCAAAAGATATTCGTCATAGAGGAGAATATAAAAAGCTCGATAATCATGTTGTAGCTTTTGACGCAAATGGAAAAGAAATCGGCATTGTTTTCAAAACCGCCACACCCTTTGAAACGCCGATGAAAATGGTCGATTTGCTTTCATGGACCAACAAGGCTTTTGAATTAAAATCAACTCACCCCCTGATCACTACCGGAATTTTTATCGTAGTTTTTTTGGCAATTCACCCGTTCCAAGATGGTAATGGAAGGTTATCCAGAATCCTTACCAATTTGCTTTTACTAAAGCTAGGCTACAGCTACATCCAATACAGCTCTCTTGAAAGTATCATCGAAGATAACAAAGACCTCTACTACAAAAATCTGCGCGACTGCCAAACCACTTTGGAAACCAAGAAAATCAAATTCGAAAACTGGATTTTGTTTTTCCTAAAGTCCCTCAAGAAGCAAAAAGATAATTTAGAGAAAAAGGTCAAAGCTGAAAAAATTCTGCAGGAAAATTTTGATGAACTGCACTTAGAAATTTTGAAGGTTCTTAAAAATCATAAGCGTCTTGCAATCTCTGATATTCAAAGGTTAACGGAAGCTAATCGCAGCACTTTAAAAGCAAAATTGCGAGATTTGCTTGAGATGAAAAAGATCAAAACTTTCGGCAAAGGACGAGGTGTGGTTTATGAAATTTGTTAAAAAAATTACACGATCTCACATATTAATTTTGATGATAAAAATATGAAAAAATCGCTCAAACATCTTCCACAAAACAAGCAGGACGAATTGCAAAAAATTGTTTCCGCAATTCAAAAAAGCTGCAAGGATGTTGAAAAAATTATCTTGTTTGGTTCTTATGCGCGTGGCGATTACAAAGAGAAAAAGGATTTAAAACCGCAGCAGAAAACCGGTCATATTTCTGATTATGATGTGCTGGTTGTAACTGAGAAAAAAGAAACCACCGATGAATTTGTTTCCTGGAGCGGCGCAGGAAAATTGAAATTAAGTGCTCCAGTTAGAGTTATAGCTCACGATATTCAAAGCCTAAACATCAGCCTTGCTGAAGGGCAATATCTCTTCACCGACATCAAAAAAGAAGGCGTCACACTTTATGATTCCAAAAAATACAAACTCGCCAATAAGAGAAAACTAAAGCCGGAAGAGAAGCAAAGAATTGCCAAAGATTACTTCGAACATTGGTTTAAAAAATCTCGCTTATTTTTTAGGGATTATGTTTCAAATCTTAAAGAATCTTCAAAAGATAGAAGCTTTTTGGCGCAAGCGGCATTCCATCTACATCAAGCTGCAGAGCATTCCTACAAAACCACTCTCCTGGTTTTTACCAACTACAATCCGCAAGAGCATTATCTTGGGATTCTGGGTCGCACGACTGCCAAATATCATTCTGAATTAGTAAATCTTTTTCCAAAAAAAACTCAAAAAGAAAAAGATCGTTTCAAACTCTTAGAATATGCGTATATTGGCGGTAGGTATGATGCCAGCTATCGTATATCAAAAGAAGATTTAGAGATTTTGGCTAAGGATGTGAAGAAACTTATGGAGCTTACTGAAGAAATTTGTGAAGCAAAAATAGTAGGTTTTGACACTTAATTAAAATCACCAATATGACCGAAAATCTAATAACAAAAATAATTGATGATATACGCAGAGGTGAAGCCAGCAGTCTTGATGCTTATCTAAAAACTGTTGAGCATGCAGTTGACTTGGAAGAAACGCAGACAAAGTTTTATGCTCACATGATCCAGCTTGATGGCAATGGAGGAGTTAGATCGAAGGATTTTATAGAGTTTATCGCTCGCCATATTATCCAATATGTTATTCCAAGAAGTAAAATCCTCGAAGCAGATGAGAGGGATAAAAAAGCAAAAATGAGCACTCATTTGATGAGATTGCAGTCAGATGCGGCAAAACTTTTTACACCACTAAAAAAGACTGGTGAAGGCGGAGAAATGCTACTTTTCATTCTTGGAGAAGTTTTATTGGGACTCCCCCAGTTATTTTGTAAAATGAGCGTAAAAACAAGTGGAGGCGTTCATTATCATGGAGCGGATGGTGTTCATGCGGGAGTTAATCAAGAAGGAAAGTTGGAACTATATTGGGGAGAATCAAAGCTACATAAGAGCTATTCTGGCGCATTAGATGATTGTGTTGGAAGTATTTCCCCAATTTTAAAGCGGGAAAATGATGCGGATCATGAAGATTTATTATTGCTTACAACTCATTTAAATCTTGCGAATTCAACTTACACCGAAGCTGTAAAAAATATTTTGAACAAAGACAATCCTGAGTTTAATGGCGTTGTTTATTGTGGCTTGTGCTTAATTGGTTTTGATAAAGATTTGTATGCAAAAGAAACTTCCAAAGAAGCGATAGATAAGCATTGCAAAAAATGGAAAGAAGACATCGCTGCAAAGCTTAAAAATAAAGGATTGTCCGAATTTAAAATTCACTTTTTTTGCCTACCGTTTGTTTCAGTCCAAGATTTCAGGGATGAGTTTTTGAGAGTGATGGGTTTATCTGATGTGCAGGTGGCGGAAATAATTAAAAAAAATACGGCAGATGAGTGAGGAAATTTTAGATTGGCTAATTAACCAAAATACCTTCAGAAAAGAATACGAAAATTTACTTCTAGCTTCCGTATCATCTCAATTCGCCGCTCTAAATAATTGGCAATCATCCTCTAAAAATCATCAATCTTGTAACTGGGATTATTTGCTGCAGTGCGCGAGTTTTCTCTCTCATTCTAAAAATTCTAATAGACAGGATATCGCATTAAGAATTTCTCAATTTTGTCTTCAAAAAAAAGATGCCACTACTTCTTCCCAAAAGAATTCTGCGCAGTTTATTTTAAACACGCTTTCTAACAGAAGAACAATTTCTTTAGCTCAGGAAAGAGGATTGTTAAAGGATGGGGACAGTGATTGGCAAAATAGTTTTCTGGGAAATAGAAGCTGGATAAAGCAAGAAATTGAAAACTCTATTTGGTTAAAAAATGGAGATCGTATTGATGCGAATATTTTTCAAAAATCATTTTGGGATGCGTTAAATAATTTTCAAAAAATTAGCATTTCAGCGCCAACTTCGGCTGGAAAATCCTACTTGGTGAAGCAATGGTTATTAGAAAAAATATCAGAAAAAGAATCGATATCCATTGTATATTTAGTACCAACAAGAGCTCTGATCTCAGAAGTGGAGTTAGATTTTCAAAGAGCTTTGAGTGAAGACATAAAGGCTTCTAGTGTTGTAGTTACCTCGTTTCCTTTTACTCAGTCCGATAAAAATAAATCGCATGTCTATATTTTTACGCAAGAAAGGCTGCAGTTACTTTTATCGCGCACCCAAAATTCTATCGATATTCTTATAGTTGATGAAGCTTACAAATTAGCGGATAATGATAGAGGAATTTTGCTTCAACATGTGGTTGAAAAAGCAATCTTAGCTAATCCATTAATGAAGTTGGTATTCATCTCTCCAACCGCAAGCAATCCGGAAGTATTAGTTGACGAAGATGAATTAAGTTACAGCAAAAAATTTGATGATATAACGGTTAATCAGAATCTTATTTGGGCGACTCAAAAAAGAGGTGAAAAATGGTTATTGGAGCTATGCCATTTTCAAGGAAAGACCCCTATTGGAGAGATTAAACTTTCTGCTATTCCAGACCCAGCCAGCCTACGTTTGCCCATGATGGCTTTTGCACTTGGACAAGAAGGGGGAAATATAATCTATGTTAACGGAGCAGCTGATGCAGAAAAAACTGCGCAGCAATTATGCCAGCTTATTGGTCATGATAATGTAGTTAACGATAAGAGATTATTGGATTTAATAGAGTTGTGCGAGAAGGTTATTCATAAAGACTACAGGTTGGTAGGTGTATTGAAATATGGCGTGGCATTTCATTATGGAAACATACCGCTTCTGATCAAAGAAGAGGTAGAATCTCTTTTTAGAGATGGGGTAATCAAATTTTTGGTTTGCACCTCTACGCTTATTGAAGGGGTGAATTTACCTTGTAAAAATATATTCATTCGCTCGCCAAAAAAAGGACGGGGCAATCCAATGTCTCACGCAGATTTTTGGAATCTCGCTGGCCGTGCAGGAAGATGGGGGAAAGAATTCCAGGGAAATATAATCTGCCTTGATCCTTCTACGTGGAATGCTCCGGAAGAAAAAAAGCTTATCGAAATAGGTAGAGCGACTGAAGAGGTATTAAAAACTCAACATGAACTTGTAGATTTTATAGAAAAAGGTACGCCACGAGATGTTGCTGCAAGCAAAACTACGCTAGAATCAATGGCGTCGTATTTGGCAATAAACTATAGAACTTTTGGGTCAGTTAAAAATATACCTTGGATGCAAAAGATTGATAACGAAAAGGTAGAAGAGCTAGACAGAGTAGTAGGTAATTATCTGATAATATCTGATGTTCCAGAAGCGGTGGTGGCAAAACATCCTGGCATTAGTCCTTTGGCAATGAGGGATATGCTAATTTATTTTGAAAAATATGAGGAGAAGGAGCGCGAAAATCTTTTGGTTCCTTTTGCATCAGACACTGACTCTGTTAAAAAATATGTACAAGTGCTTCAAAGAATATTTAATCGTTTAACTAATCAACTTGGTAAAGATGGTGCAGCTTTTAGAGCCGCTATTGTAACTGTTCACTGGATGCAAGGAAGATCAATTAGCCGCATCATACAAGAGCGTCAAAAAGCTCTAAAAAAAGCAGAAGAAGTGCATATAACAATACGAAGTGTGCTAGAAGATATAGAATCTATTGCGCGCTACAAAGCCCCAAAGTTTCTTTCGTGCTACAATGATCTTCTGAAGTACTTCTTTTTAAAAGTCGGTAACACGCAACTTGCGAATGAAATCGTAGATGACATTGCTCTATATCTTGAAATGGGGGTTAACACCAAGACTCAGCTTTCACTTTTAAACTTAGGTTTATCAAGAACTTCAGCAGTAGAAGTTAAAGAGTTTATTATTTCGAACGATCTATCCGAAATGGAATGTATTAACTGGTTTACCAAACCACTTAATGACTGGCGCTCACTTGCAATGCCAGAAATAGTGAAAAGGGAAATAGAAAAAATATTAAAAATACATACATAAGTGTACCTGGCCGCTATTTTTTATTAACAACAAAGCAGTAAAAAATGTTAGGAAAATTAGAAAAAGTTGATCTTCGCCAAATATGGCAAACTGAAGGGCAAGATTTTACGCCGTGGCTTGCGCGTGAGGAAAATTTGGAGATGCTTGGAGAAGTGATTGGAATCGAGTTGGAATTGGAAGCTCAGGAAAAAGATGTGGGTCCGTTTAGAGCAGATATTTTGTGCAAAAACATCGAAGATGACAGCTTGGTTTTAATCGAGAACCAAATCGAAAGAACGGATCACAAACATCTTGGCCAGCTTTTAACTTACGCTGCTGGATTGCAGTCAGTGACGATTGTTTGGGTTGCGGCAAAATTTACTGAAGAACATCGCGCCGCACTTGATTGGCTTAATGAGATTACTGATAAAAAATTCCGTTTCTTTGGTTTGGAAGTTGAATTGTGGAAAATTGGTAATTCTTCTGCAGCACCAAAATTCAATGTAATTTCCAAGCCAAATAACTGGAGTAAAACTGTTTCTGACGCAGCAAAAGAAATTGAAAATCAAACCACTTCTGAAACTAAAAAATTGCAATATCGCTATTGGTTGGAGTTGGTTGATTATCTTGAAGAGGTAAAATCAAAAGTTCGTCCGCAAGAGCCAAGACCGCAACATTGGTTAACTTTTACAATTGGTCGCAGCGGCTTTCATTTAAACACGCTTCTTAACACTCGTGAAAATAAAATTGGTGTTGAACTTGTGATTACCGATAAAGATGAGGCAAAGGCTTTTTATCACCTTCTTTTGAAAGATAAGGAATTAATTGAGAGGGAAATGGGATATGCTCTAGAGTGGAAGGAAAATCCTGAAAAAACTCAGTCAAAAGTTGCACTATTTAAAAATGGCAACATCGCTGATGAAAAAGACAGATCTGTGCAGCAAGAGTGGATCAAAAATACTTTAGAAAAATTTGACTCTGTTTTTAGACAAAGAATCAGGAACCTTTAATCTGAGCTCAATATTACTGCTGTAAACTCGCCACGAGTTGCAACAACTTTTAGATTCTTTTTCCCGCATTCAAAATAGCCGGTGTATTTTTCATAATTTTTAATTGGCTCGCGTTCAAGGGTCAGAGAAAAAAGATTAACGCCGGAGCGCTCAGTTCCTTTAAAATCTTTCAAATCATAAAATGATTTTTTGGCAGAAGTTGCTGCCATTGAATTCACAGCTTCTTCAAAAATATCGATCAGTTTTTCAATTTCCTGGTCGGTGCATTTTTCGTTTCTGACATCCTCAATAAATCCTTTGTAAATTAATCGGTTCATAAACTTTTTTAAAAATTGGTAAAGTGTCGTGACGCCAATGAACGCTTCGTTTTAAACACTTATCAAGTGGAATGATTGAGAATCTTTATCTCGTGCAATGTTCCTCAAATTCCTGATTAAAATTGTCGATTTGGCGAAGGGTTTCTTCGGACATCGTGTCGTATTCTTCTTGACTCAAAGTGATGGGTTTTGCCCACAAACAAAAGCTATTTGCGGATGTATTTTTGCATCCGGCGCTTAACAGCAGAAATATCGTCATTACGGCGATTTTCTTGGCGTTTTTTTGATTCAGTTGCATCAGTCAAGTCTTCTTCGAGCTGTTTGGTTTTCTGGGATTTTTTGCCGTAAAAATTGCCCAATGTAAAAATGGTGATTATTGCGCCAGCGATTGCCGCTAATCTTGCCAGTAAGTTTGGGATCATTTTTTGCTTTGCTTTAAAAGTTCGAGTAATCCTGAGCCAATCAAAGCTGCGCCAACATAAATCAAGCTATCTGCGCATCCATCAAGCCGATCAAAAGGTGTTGCTGTGACATGGCGTAAGCCATAAAGAAACAGGATAAATTTCATCAAAGAACCGATGACTAAACAAAAAGCTCCAGCAAGTCTTTTTGATGATTTATTGCCGTCAAAATCTTCTAAAAATTTGCAAGCCATGGTTAGTCGGTTACACATTCAAAATGTGGTAAGTCGTAAAAATTTTGATCTTTGAGATCATTGTCAGAATCCCAATCGCCGCCCCAGCGGATTTTGATATTCAGCATTTGCGCAATTCCCTGAACTCGGCCGGCAAAGTGGTAAAATTTATTTTTGTCATTCCAATCAACTGGCCATGGTGCAACATCAACTGCGAGCGATGGTGTTTTGTTGTGCATGCCTCCAGATTTTATTTTTGATTTGCCGGCGTTGAATGCTTTGAGTTGATCTTCGTCCGATCTACGTCCCTCAATGATGGTGCAATCATAATGCTTGATCACCTCACCAAATAATTTTTGTAAATCAGGATGGCAGGTGGCAAGTTTTTCCAATGATGTTTTTCCAAATTGCGGCATAAGTTTTTGTTATTTGAGTTTGATATGATCGCCAATAAGTGAAATAAATCCGGCGGTGAGAATGGTTACTAAGCCGATAACGATGCACTTAACCAAAATTCTGAAGGTGTCCTTCTTCGCCATGCGAAACGCCTTTAATAGCTCGCGCAAATCACGAATATCGGTTGGTGCGTTTTCATCATGAAGACCAAGTTCAGTTAAGGCTTGCTTCGCACCCTCTTTGGAAGCCTGTTCAAGTAGCAATTCCAATTCGCATTTGGTGATGATGAATTCTCCATCGTCAGATTTTTTGATTTTACTCCACATCGGATAGTTTGATGATTGCGGTTACTTGAGTTGTGAATCCTTGATCAGTGAGCGAATGGTTAACGCTCGTGATGATCCAATTTTTGTTTTTGAGATATTTGATGTCGGTGAAAGTGATCTTGTTTTCGGCGCTGAGTTTTGGATTTCCTGTAGTGGAAAAATTTAAGTTTTCTGCGCCGCGTTTAAATTCGGAGAGCTTGGCTTTTGCTGCGGCAAGCGCTCTGTCAGCACTGACAAATTTATATCGCATCGTATAAGCTGGATCACCAGTTCCGGCAAAAACATCTTCTTCTTTTCCTGTGGCAAAATTATTCCATTTCGCGATTACCTTGCCGAATTTTTCCATGTCGGAAACGCGCAGTTTCCAGTCAGAAATTTGTGCGGCAGAAAGTTTTGTTGTTGGCAGTTCTTTGCCATTTTCTGAAACGCTGATGCCTCTTCTGAAAAATAATAATCTCCCCAAAGACAGCTTGGCAAAAGCACCATAGCTTTGCGCCAAAGTGTTCAGGAAAGATATGTCGCTTTCGTCAGTTTGGTCTAAATGCGAGATGTAAATTTGTTTGAAATATTCATCTATCGCCGCCTTGAAACCATGGTTGTTAGCAATCGCGGTGATGATTCCAACCAGCGTGTAGCCGTGCCAAGATTTGCTCTTCGGCGCTTTGATTTTTTTGCTTAAATTTTTGTCGAGAGTGTTGCTTGCTTTGCCGGTGATTCGCATTTGCAAAGGTGGCGATGAAACTTCGACATCATCAACAATGTAGCTTCCCATCTTTGTCAGAGGCTTGTCTTCATAACCAAGTGAAACTTCCAAGACAGCACCGCGCGGTGGTATTTCTAATTTTTCATCGCGGTTGTCTAAGAGGATTTCGCAAGTGTCAGAAACTAAACCAGTTTCGTCAGTGATGTTTATCGAAACTAATCTTTGTGCGATTAGCGCTGTGACATCTTTCTTGTCGGCAGTAATTTTGAATGCGGGATTCACGACCAAAGTTTAACGCTTTCTGTTTCTTCTTCTTGAGTTAAATCCGGCAAAATAATTTTTACGCCGGCGGCAAAAATGCTGCCAAGTTCTGCAAGGTGACGATTAGCTTCTAAAACTTTTTCAACTGTTCCCGAAGTGCTGCCATAATACTTCCAGCAAATTGCATCAAGCACATCACCATCTTTTGTGACATAAGTGATCATATTGATTTAACGATGTTTTGGATGATTCCTTTAACTCCAGGTTTGGCATCTTCGCCATAACGCTTAAGACTGATTGAAAATTCGATTTTAAGTGGTGCGCCATCTTTCATGAAAATGCTTTGATTTTCTGAAATTTTTACGATGCACCATTTGCCAAAAGCATTGCCATTTCCTGAAATTAAAAACAGTGGCTTGCCAATTCCTGCCTCAGCGCGCATCAGTGTTACTTGACGAAGTCCGCCTTTGAAGTGCGGATAAATCACGCCATCAAGATCAATTGTTTCCACGCCAAATCCGGTGAATTGCAAAGCTGGATCAGCGCCAATTCTGTTAACTTCTTGCCATCGATATTCGCTTTGTCTTTTTAGGCTTTGAAAGGCGGCAGAGCTAATCGCAAAACGATAAGCACCAAGAATCATCATCATGTTGATTCCAAGCGCGCTGTTTAAATTCAGCTTGCCGCCAAGATTTTTAAAAGAGTCAAAGATCATTGATCGTAATTCAAAGCGAGTTTTCTTGCGGATAATTTTCTAAAAGTTTCGTCAATGGCGATTCGCACCTGATCAGCGATTTTTTTCTCATCCATATTGCCGCCAGTGTTTATTGTGATCGGCGCAGAAATAGAAATTTGTTGTCCTGAATTACCGCTTGTCGGGGCTGCAATATTTGGTATTTCAAAAGATGGAATTTTGCCAATATCGCTTTTGCCTGATTCAAGATTACTGACAACATTTCCAACCGCCCCCGAAGAGTTTAGATTTTTTGCATCAGAATTTCCTGCGACAAAATTCCACGCTTTTCCGGTAACACTGGTAATTGAGCCAACAACTGATTTGAGTGGTTCAACTAACTTCATCACCCAGTCAAAAGCACTTTTCACCCAGCCAATAATTCCACTAAAAATATTCTTAAAAAATTCACCAACCGGAGTCCAATTTTTAATCAGCAAAGTTGCAGCAAGTGCGATTCCTGCAATTATAAGTCCGATTGGATTCGAGATCAGTGCAACACTCATAACACGAATTGCTGTTGTAACTGCTGGCAGTGCAATTGCGGCAAATGTGAGTGCTGTTCTAAAAGCAAGCACAGCGCCTTGCATTGCCAAAAATCCGCCGCGCAAAAATGTAAAAGCGTAACCAAGAGCAATTGATGCGACTTTGAATCCAATCAATGCTGTAATGGTTAAACCGATATATTTTGTAACCACCGGAAATCTTTCTGCTAAAGCGCTCACCTTACCAGCAAAAGTGGCAGTAAGGTTTGCAGTGGTTGTAATTGTCGGAAGAAGTGTATTACCAAGAGAAATACCAACCGACTCCATTGATGATTGAAACTCTTTAAATGAGCCAATCGTAGTATTCTTTAAGCGATCTGCCAATCTTTGTGCAGTGCCATCAGCGTGATTAATTTTATCTAAAACCTCATCAACCGAACCAGTGTCAAAACTTTTAAAAATCGCTAAAGCACCAGATGTTGAATAAGTGCCAAAAATATCTTTAATCGTACCGATTTTCTGGTCGTCAGAAAGGTTTTTTGTCGCTTTGTGTAAATCGCGCAGGATTTCAACCATTGACCGCATCTTGCCTTTGTCAAAAATCTTCACACCAAGACCTTTGAGTCGGCTTTGTGCAAGCAATGCTTCTTTGGCAACATCAGGCATTTCTTCAGCAGAGATTTTCATTTCATCGCGCATTTTACCAAGCGCCTTTGCGCCAGCTCTTGCGGGAGCAGCAAGTCTTAAATAAGCTGATCTCAACATTGTTCCCGCCATGGTTGCCTGAATACCAGCGTTACTTAAAACGCCCGCCAAAGCCGTGGTTTCCTGCAAACTTCCACCAACTGCCGCTGCGGCAGGAGCTACAAATTTCATCGTTTCACCGAGCATTTTAACATCGGTGTTGGTGGCAATTGAAGCAACTGATAAGGCATCGGCAGCTTCACTTGCTCTTTCCGCTTTCATGGCAAAGCCATTTAAAATGCTGGAAACAATTCCTGCCGATTCAGCAAGACTCATATTGTCAGCGATTGCCAAATTCAGAATTGCCGGAGTGGCGGATAAAATCTGATTTGTGGTAAATCCTGCCATGCCAAGAAGCTGCATTGCTTCTGCTGCTTGAGCGGAGGTATATTGCGTGGTTCGTCCCAACTCTCTAGCTTTTGCTGTAAGTTTGTTTAATCCTTCAGAATTGGCTGCTTGCTCTGTAACAGCGCCAACACGCGCCATGGCATATTCAAAATCTACCGCCGGTTTTACCATCGCATAAAGAGTGCCGCCAAGCGCAACCGCATCAGCCATTTGTGCACGATAATTAGCACGATTGCTAAGGTTTTGCGATTTGGCATCGGCATTTGCTTGAAGTGCTGCCTGTCTCTTTTTTAAAGTTTCGAGAGTTTTTCCAAGCGATGCTTGTTGTTGATTTAGATTTTTGAAATCAACACCAGCAGCACTTAAGGCTTTGCCCATTTCACGAGTAGCTTGCGCTGACTCCATGAAAGCGGTTTTGGCTTTTTGCGCCGCTACTTCTGCCTTGCGAAAATTGTTTTGAAGATCTTTGGAAGGTTTATCAGTTTTGCTGATTTCTGCACTTAAGAGATTTAGCTTTTGCTTTGCTTCCTGATAAGAGAGCGATGCTTCTTTCGTAGCTCGTGATGATTTTCTGAAAGCCTCAATTTCTCCCGCTTTGTCATTTACCTTTTTGATTGCATCACCAAGCGCAGAGAGTTGTTTATTCGCTCCATTGAAAGAATCTCGGAATGACTTTCCCAAGTCAGCACCGATTAAAATCGATACGACAGCGTGAGTTGAGTTAGTCATTTTTTGATTTCGGAGTATTCTTTTTGAACATCAATTGCGGCATCAAAGAAGAGTGAAAAATCTTCCTCAGTCATTTCTGAGATTTCAGAAAGTTGCCAGTTGGTTATTTTTGAGAGGATGATGATGCCTCTGGTGACATCCCCTCGGAATTGAAAAAACCTAAATACACTTTTTGCAGGTTTGAATAATCAGCTTCGTCAAGCTCTTCAATTACTTTTGGCTCAACCTCACAAAGATTGGCGAAAAGCCTGATTTCTTTTTCTTCGTCAGATGCGGTTTTCATTTTGGCGACTAAGAGACGATCTTTGATTTTAGAGCGTCTCATACTCAGTTTGTTGTAAGACTGACCGGTGACTTCCACCGGATATTTTAATGCGATATTTTCCATGTTTTGCAGTAGTTAAATTTTTTAATTTCTTGGAGTTGAAAATTTTAACTCCAAGTGGGGAGCTAGATTCCGAGAGCCTTGCGAATATCAATCATCTTGTCTTGACCACCGATTTTTCTGGTCATGTTGTCGATGTCGATTTCGATTAATTGCTCACCATCAATCTCAAGCGAGTAATAACGACAGGCAATTGTGCATTGCAGCGTTCCTTTTTCGCCGGCAGAAAGTTTACCCATGTCGATCTCGGTATACATGCCTCTGAGTTTGATAATAATTGGAGAGACGCTGGTTTCATCTTGCAAAGCACCGCGAAGCGTTATTGAGACAACATTTCCGGAAATTAAACCAAACTGCTTCAAAACATTTTTATCAAATTCAAGCAGCGTAAATGAGCCTTCTAACTTCTCGATGCCCATATCAATCATTGCCGGAGAGTCCATGCCACCGGCACGGAACTCTTCGGTTTTGATGTTTAATTTTGGCGGATTTGCTTCTTCAACTTTGCCCACGTAGCCACGGCCATCAATGAATAAATTGAAGTTCTTTAAAATTTTAGGAATCATATTTTTTTACCTTTTTAGTTACTGAAAAGTTCCACGAGATATTCATCCGTCATTCTTGAACGGAAGGTGATATGCTCTGCCGGATAAGGTGGAGTGAAGTCAAAATCGAAAGTGATCTTGCCCTGAGCAATCTGATCTGGCGTGTTGAGTTCAGGATTAATGAATGCTTTGCCATCAATGATTGCGCTGATGCTTTTTAGGTATCGCAGATAGTTATTAACGCCTTCCAAAACATCTTCGATATAGGTTTTGGTGATGTTGCGATCTACTGCCCACAAATGCGCTTTAAGAAGTGAATCATTAATCATGTCAGCTGTTCTTCTAGTTTGTAAGAACACCCATTTTATATCAGAGGAAACTGTTCTGTTGCCCCATAGCCTGAAACCATCTTGCTGAATGATTGTAGCAATGCCATGTTCGTTGAGAAAGTTTGCTGTGCAGTTTGTATCGCCCAAAGCAAAATCAATTGGCTTAGAAATTCCGACAATGCCGTTGATAACCATGTTTGATGGTGACCACCAGAAGCCACGCTCATTATCCGATTTAGCAATAAGTCCCGCGACACATGATGAAGAAGGTTTTTCAACGATTGTGTTGTTGGCAGTGTTTAAAACTTTTACCCATGGAAACACCGGATAAATTCTTGAGCTGCCCCAGTCGCTGGCGTAATTAATAGCATCGGTTTTATTGGTGTTTGGGCAGTCGGCGATGATGATTGCTCTTAGTGATTCTGCTACAGTCAGCAACTCGGCAATGACAGGATTTGCAACCGGTTCTTCGTCTTCATCCAAAGGAGTCTGGTGAGTGAATCCTGGCGCAATTAAAATTCGTGGTTGAACGCTGACTTCAGAATTAGCAGCAAGAAGTGCAGAAACTCCTGTGTATTTTCCGGTTTCAGAATCAACACCGCCAACAACATCGCTCAAAGTGATTTTGGTTGGATCAAGAACGTCAGCAGTTTTGTGAGCTGAATTAGTTGGATCAGCGACATTTACCACAACAACCATGGCGCCGGTTTGCTTAAATATCAGATCAAGTGCCGCAGGAATGGTAAAACTTTTATCAGAGCCAAAAATTTCCACCGCTTCTGACAATGAACCAAGAAGAAGAGTTGGAATATTCACTGGTCCTTTTGGCGCAGTTCCAACAAGTCCGATTACTGAAGATTTAACTGTTTGTATAGGGCGCGCACCATCATCTATTTCGATGACTTCTACGCCGTGTAGAAATTGCTCGGTCATAAGTTTTATTTTATGTTGTTAAGGAAAATTAAAATTGTTGAGAGGGTTTTTATAGTTCTGCGTTAGCGGTATAATGAAATAATATGCCATTCTTTGCTGGAGCTGCGTTGGGAGAAGCTCCGCCAGTAAAACCAGATTCACTTACATAATCGGCTTGTGCTGTTAAATTATTTACCTTTGTTCTCCATACAGATGCGTCATACATAGTGATTTTTCCTGGGTTACCCAAATAATCATATAGTGTTATAGTGGGAGCAGCCCTCATTCTTGTTTTGAATTGATGACTACAAAATATTCCACCAGTTCCGCTACCAATTTGAGCAAACCATTCGGTCATGCCACTATCATCGCCTGATGTCCCAGGCGATACCGACAGGTTATAACTTTTTTGATAATATCTCTGACAAAGTCCTAACTCATGTTGAATTGATCTTTGCTCAAAGGGTGTGGCAATACTTCCAACTTCCAATTGAACGCCACAAATTCTAAAATTATTTGCAGCATTGTCGCAGGAATTGACCTGATTAGAAGTAGCTGAAAAATCTCCATTTTGCCAAGCGTTTGGTGTGGTTTGATAATTGGAGCCAGCAGCCAAACAAAACACCGCGTTTAATGCAGTGCCGTTGGTATAGTTCCAAGCTCCAGCACTAGGTGTAGCAGGAACAGTGATCTTTTTATATTCCCAAGTATCTGAGGCGTTTATGGTGTATTCGGCAACATAGCCATAATCCCCAGCGCCGCTGGTAAATGAAACGCAGTAGATACCAGTCTTGGTGGCTTTTACCCAAAATCCGAAGGTGAAAGTTTTTTGTGCAATCGCTAAAAAATTATAGCCTTCGATTCTTTGAAAAAAGACCACTATATCGGACGAGCTGATAGAGGCATCAATCGTCTGGCAATCAATTAAAACTGAGTAATTAAATTTTCTTCCAGCTTGCGCAACGGTTGGAACATCTGTTGATCGTGAAATATCATGAACTGCTACTGTGTTTATTTTTCTGTAAACCCATCTGTCTACGGTACATTGCTGATCAATAACACTGACAAAAGAAGCGCCGCGTTGCCAAATATTAAAATCGCCATTGATAAGAATATTTCTGTTGGAAAACAAATCGGCTAATGCCAACTGGCCAGCGCCAGTAAAGTAAGGAACTTTATTGACCGCACCAACTAGTGCAGCAAGAGCTGCCAAGTTTGCAGCAAAAGCCTGAACATCGACTCCGATTTCTAAGCCAATATTTCCTCTGGCTTCCCCAGCATCTTCTACATCGGCAAGATTTTGTGCTTTGGCAAGTTTCTGCGCTAAAGCCGCAAAAACATTAGTCGAAAAATTTGGATCATAGTTCAGATTTTCAGACTGAACTAAGTTGACCTGCGGAGAGTTGGCAAATGCCAGAATCATCCTGACATACAATTTCTTTCCAGATCCGCTTGGTAAGTTTGGTTTGAAAGTTTCAGGAAATTTTCCGATGGCAAATAAATCTCCATCGGCATCAAAAATTCCTACTTCGCGCACATAGAACGGTCCAACTGTTTCATCAACAATTGCTTCAACGATCAGTTGATTTGGATTGTTCTCATCAATCTCAACATAAGTAACAGTCGTTCTGTAGCGTTCATTTTGCAGAGCTGTTGCTGTTGCAACTGGATTGTAAGAAGTACCATTTGAATCTCCGACTGCAAGGTGAGTCAAATCAATTGGATCGCCACCAAGACTTGCAGCAGCGTGTTTTGCCAAACCGCTATTGGATATAATGCTGTAATATTCCTGCGTCATTAATGACTAATTTTTCGCTATGATTTTTTTGACTGTCTGTAGTTTTTTTCGCTCTTAGTCCAGAGATCTGCAATCTTCAGAGATACCAACGCGCTGATGGTTTTTGATTTGGTGATGGCGCTTTTTATTTCCGTCTCAATTGAATAAAGTTTTGTGTCTCGTTCAGAAATCAGCGTTGCAATTTCTTTAAAATTTTTGGCGTTAAATTCGTGCGAATTATTTTCGCTATCCCGCCAATATTTTTTTGTCGAACCGCTTAAAATCAGAATGCTGGTCATGATGTTTTGCCTCGCCATTTCGGAAGTTGAAAAGGCTGCGTTCTGATACTTGATTGGTAGGAACTGGAGATGCTTTCTGTAGTTCTCAGCTTCGGATAATTTTTGAGATTTTAACTGCTCAAAATCTGGTTCCGGCTCTTTGATAGATTCCTGATAATCACTGATAATTTTGTCTTTGTTTTTCAGCAAAAATTTAACATTTTTTTCTTCCTGTTTTGACAAGGAACCCTGATTGGAATTGTGAATTTTAAACGACTTCTCTTCATCAACACAGACAAAATCAGCTTCAAATTTTAGCTTCAAATTTTTTTCAAGAAATTCTCGCGGGATATGAATCTCTCCCAAGTATAATTTTTCTTTTGTGATTCTAAGCATTTTTATCCTGCGAAAATAAATAAATTTCCAATGAAGCCGGTTGGTTGCATGATGTTAAATGGTTGGTCAGAACCGCCGGAATTGATGCTGAGATTGTAACTTCTGTATTCGCATCCTCCTCTTGCCTCTCTGTCTTCCCAAATACCGGAAGTGCAAGCGCCTTGTCCTTTCGTGAAAGTTAAATTGTAATTTGGTAATTCTTGCTTGGTTAAAACATGCTGTTCTGATCCGATAGAATTTCCCAAAGCTCGGTTGCTTAATCCTGATCCTTGTCCAATCAATCCAGGCACTCTTCCTCGCATGTCAGGAAGATTGAAAGTAGTTGAGCCATCTCCTACACCAAAACTTGTTCCTATCAAAGAAAATAACACTGCATTAACTGCGCGCGAAACAGCTTGTCCGTTACAAATTAACCATTTTCCGTGATTGGAATTTTGTGCGGATATTTTGTAATCGCCGGCAAAATAAGTTTCTGACTTGCTGTAAACATTGATGTTATTTCTTGCCGCCGCAGCATCCGACAAATCTGCTAAGTTCTGAGTTTTTACAAGACGCTCCGCCAGTGCGTTATTAACATCTGTTGAAAAATTCGGATCGTTATTGATGTCGTCAGAAATTATCAGCTCAACATTTGGAGAGCTGGCGAAGCCAAGAATCATCCTGATATAAAGACGCTTGCCAGAACCAGCAGGTAAATCTGGCTTGAAAGTTTCCGGATATTTTCCGATAGCGAACAGATCTCCATCTTCATCAAAAACACCAACTTCACGGATATAAAACGGCCCAACTATTTCGTTGATTACCGCTTCGACAATCAGCTGATTTGGGTTATTTTCATCAACGACAACATGAGTTATGGCGGTGCGATGTTTTTCGTTTTGAAGAGCAATAGCAGTTCCTGTAGGATTGTAGTAAGTCCCATTCGAATCGCCGACTGCTAGGTGAGTTAAATTTACAGGAGAGCCGCCACTGTTAGCGGCGGCGTTTTTTATCAAACCCGCGTTGGTTATAATGCTGTAATATTCTTGAGTCATTTAAGACAGTCGTGTCTTTTAATCTGTTTAGAAATTTTCGTGATTTTCTCATGCTTCGAGTGTAATCGCTTCTATCTCTTCGATAGTGGTGGCATTATTTATCTCAGCTTCAATCGTAGTGCTTAGCTTGTAGTTATCGTTGTTTCTTTGTGCTATGCGTTGACGTAGCAATATCGCTGTTTCAGAGGTAAGTTCGACAGCAATTTTTTTGCCGCTTAAATCTTTTGTAAAATATGGCATCGAACTCAAATCCAAGGCTCTAGAAATTATTGAATCAGGATCGGATGCCGGATTTGTTTGATGACGGTTGGTGTAAAAAATAAAGTAAGATTTTTGCTCAGTTTTATTGCCATCTTCATCAAGCAAAAAGGCTTCAAAATCGGTGATTGGTTCGATGTTTTTTTGATCTCGGATTGATTTTATTTCTGCGATTTTTTTCAACTTTGCTTTTGTCAGCAAATCTTCTTGCTCAACCACGCCACCTTCCGCAATCCATTTTTGAATTTGCTGATAATCAGAATTTTCAGAATTTTTTGGTACTGCACTACAGTCATTCACGATGTAGCAAGATTCCATTTCTTTAACTTTTTCAATCTTCATATTTCGGCATTTAGAGTTAAAACATTTGAATTGTTTTCTGGTGTTGGGCAAGAGCAGGCTATGCTATTGGTTTGACCAGAGGTATTGAAATTTCCTAAAGTAACATAGCAGGAATCGGGACCAGTATATGCTGCGGTAATACTTGGAGAAGATTGTGTGTTGTTAAATCCAGTTCCATTTTGTGCGTTAATAATTCCAGTTTGTCCAACCGAAGGAGCTGCTCGCATTTGCTGTCTAAAATTAGCTCTGACACTAACAGTGCCTGCAGTGGAGTGAATCGTTGCTACAAAAGAGGCGCCTGAGTGCACGAATTGATAATATCGTTCGCACAACTTTAATTCCTGTTGAAATGATCTGTGCTCAAATGGTGTCGCCACCGAGCCAGCTTCTAATTGAACCCCACACAATCTGAAATCGTTGGCAGCACTATCAACGCCGTTAACCTGATTGGATGTTGAGATCAGGTTTGATGTTGACCAAACCCCAGGAGTTCCTTGAAAATTTGTGCCGGCTGCTAAAGTCCAGATTATCTGAAGACCAGCTCCCGTGGTATAATCCCATGTGCCAGCAGAAGGCGATGCCGGAAAGGTAATGGTTTTATATTCCCAGGTGTTAGAAGCGTTTATCGTGTATTCTTTTACAATCGTTCTATCCGAGGCAGCATTCTGCAAAGAAATACAATATGTTCCCGCCTTTGTTGCCTTAACCCAAAAGGATAAAGTGATTTCTTTTTGGGCTAAAGGAAGCCAGTTATAGCCCTCGATAATTTGTAAAATTCCTATTCTTTCAGCAGCACCTATACTTGAGGCTAAGGTAGTGCAATCTATTAACGCCGAGTAGTTAAATAGCCTTCCAGCCTGTGCTGCCGTAGGAACATCGGTGGAGCGGCTAACAGTATGAGCTGCAGTTGATCCCTTAAGATATTTCCACCTGTCGGCAAAAAAAACCGCATCTGCAATATTGGAGAAAGAAGACCCGCGTTGCCAGATATTGAATTCGCCATTAATAATCGCATTCTTGTTTGAAAACAGATCGGCAACTCCCATCTGGCCAGCGCCAGTAAAATATGGTAATTTCTTTGTCGCACCGCTTAAGCCCGCAAGTGCAGCAAGATTTGCAGCAAAGGCTTGAACATCAACTCCAATCTCCAAACCAAGATTATTTCTTGCTTCCTCTACATCTTCTACATCTGCAAGGTTTTGCGCTTTTGCCAATTTTGTAGCCAAAGCAATCAAAACATTGGCGTTAAAATTCGGATCATTATTGAGATCTTCTGACATCACCAAATTGACTTGGGGAGCATTGGTGAAGCCCAAAATCATCCTGATATAAAGTCTTTTTCCTGATCCGCTTTCTGAAGTTGATTTAAAAGTTTCCGGATATTTCCCGATTGCAAAAAGCTCCCCTTCAGAATCAAAAATCCCGACTTCGCGAATGTAAAATGGTCCTATTGTTTCATTGATAACTCCTTCAACAATTAGCTGATTTGGATTGTTTTCATCAATGGCAACATGAGTTAAAGTTGTGCGATAAACTTCATGCACTAAAGCAGTTTGCGCTCCAGTTGGATTGTAACTTGTGCCGTTAGCATCACCAACCGCAATGTGAGTTAAATCTATTGCTGATCCACCCGGTGCATTTGCCGCCGCTTCCTTCAACAGGCCATTATTTGTAATAAGGCTGTAGTAGGTTTGTGTCATGCTAACGGATAAATCGTAGTAATTTCTTTTGTGATAAAAAATGTTCCCACAATCGGTGCGGATGATTCATTTTCTAATTCATCATCGTGATCAAAGATGACCGGATTGAGTGAAGTAACTTCTTTTGAAATAATAACGCTGCCGATGCTTACCAAACCAGTTTCCACTGATAAATAGGCTCTCAGGCTTTCAAGATGCGATCTTGCATTCTTGGTGCTTTCTATGACCTTTTGCACTTGCGGCAAAATGTTAACATCAAAGCCAGGTTCGTTTACATCAAAAAATACTCTGAAGAAATAAGGCTCTGCGCCATATTCAAACCATTCTTCAACTTTGACATTAGTGTAGTTGAAAGCCTGTAGCGCTTTTTTGAGAGCGCCAATCGTTCCTTTTTTTCTGTGAACCTCGACACTTGCCTTAATAACGTTGCGGCGAATTTGTTCTGGCCAGCTATCGCTCCAATCATCAACTGATAATGCCCAAGCAAGCCATGGCAGAATATGTGCTGGTGCAAGATCAGGATTTACCACATAACGATTTAGCGTTGGCAGATCAAAAGAATCGCCAAATATTTCTTCTAAATCTCTGAGTAAAGTGCTCGCATTTGGCGGCAATAAAGATTGATTATTTTCGTCACTCATCAACTACGATTGAGATTGTTTTGCTGTTACAATAAGCCGCTTGCTCATCAGTTGTTACAACATCTTCCGTTGGATGAATAAGTTGGACTTTTTTCACTCCGTCAACATGCAGTGCGTCATAAATTCCTGACACTGCCACTAGTTTTTCAATTGCGTGTCTTTCATCTAAAAATTTATCCAGAGCAGCTCGTGCTTCAGTTTCAACCACGGCGGAAGATGGTCCTGAATAAACTGTGATTACTGCTTCAACTGCGTAATTAACTATTGCAGCGCTTTGCACGGAAACCTGATCGGTGAGCGGTCTAACATCTTCCTCGCTTAATTTTTCTAAAACGGCATCAATCAATTCTTCTGACGCAGTTCCGTTTCCAGTTTTGGAAAGAATGGTGACTAAAACTTCGCCAGGATTCGGGCTTTTTACTGAAACCGATTTGATATCACTTGATGCAGAAAGAGCGTGGAATGTATAAGCGCCAATTGATCCAGCATTTGTGAATGCTTCTGGTGCAAGCTGAACCCTTTGTCGTAATTGATCATCGCTTTCACCAACGAGCTTTTGCACACCAAGAGAAGCTGCTAAATTTTCTAAATCGCTGCCAGTTGCGTAAGCAAGCATTGTAGCTTTTGCGGCTTCATTAATGCGATTACGAAGAAGCAATTCACGATAAGCGCAAACCTCCAGCAGAATCATCGCCGGATCACTTTCAAGCAAAGTTGAGTAGCTCGGATTTTTTTCTAAAAAATCACTTAAGATGTCCTGAAAAATTGTCTCATAACTTAGCTCTTCAATTACTTTTGGCGCCGGTAATTTTGATAAATCTATTGCGGTAAAATTGCCCATTATCTGCTGCTGATAGAAATATTTTCTAAAACTATTTTTTGTCCGTCTTTTACATAACTGCCTTCAAGGTCGATTGTAATTTTACCTTTCTCGATGCTTTGAACAGTGACTTGCTCAACTTCAAACCGAGGCTCCCAAGTGAAGAGTGCCTCAACCACATCAGAATAAATTTCTGCAATCAAATCGCCGTTTATCGGTTGATCAATTCTTTCAAAAAGCCGTGAACCATAATCGCGGCGCATAATTCGTGAGCCGATTGGCGTGGTCAGAATGTTTGTAATCGACTGTTTGATGTGTGCGATTTCTGAAATTGTTTTGCCGGTATTTACATTCATGTTGCTTTGACTTTGCTTGATCCGCCAATGATCGGCCATTCACCAGCAGAAGAACCTGAATCAATTTTTACTTTATCACCAACTCGCGCGACCGCATTTCCACCGCTGCCGCCAAGATCAACATTTCCTTTTAGAGTGATATTTGCGGCTTCAATTTGTGCATTTCCTGCAACTTTGATGTTGGCGCTGCCTTTGATATCAAGAGTCAAATTTCCACCGGTACGATCGAAGGAAATTTTCGAACCATCGGCAAAAGTTACGCTTTGAATATTGCCGGAATTTTCTGGAGCGTTGCCGCGATAAAGTGACGGCAAAATTATTCCCTGATTCAATTCTCCGCATGGAGATAAAACGATGACTTGCTCGTCAATTTCTGGTGGATTCCAGTCTTTATTAGCACCACTATTTGCAGTCATCCACGGCAGCCAATCAGTTTCTAAATCACCGATTTTTATTCGTGCCTTTGCTACTTCATAATCAATTTCAAATATCTGTCCTAAGCGAATGATATTTGCGAGTCTTCGTGCAAGATCGTTTAAATTAAATCCGTCTTTTTCATCGAAGTTCATTGATCATTTTTCTTGGATTTTTTGTTTCCTTTATCGCTGTTTTTTTCTTCAGAATTTTCTTCGGTTTTTTCTGCTACGACATCATCTTTTTTGCGGTGAATTTTTAATGCTTTGCCATTGGTCAGCAAGGTTATCGCTACTTTATCATCAAGCTCGATAATCTGTCCTTTTTTGTATTCTTGATAGTCGCTGATGATTTGAATTTTTATTGTCATGGAAAATTTGCCTCAATTTCGGTTGGTATTGTTCCTGAATCATCAGGCTGTTTATTGCTTGTGTAGTAAGTGACTGAATATGTCAGACGGGCAGCGCCATAGATTTTGCTGCCCTCAATCGACACATCCATTTCTGTTGATTTTAATTGCAAAACATCAGCTTTTCTGTTCGCCATCTCGAAGCCATCAAGCGCGTCTTCAATCTGTTTAGAAATTTTATCGAGTGCATCATCGACTTGCTCATTGCCAAGCACCACGGCTTCAATTGCCACTTCAAGATCGCGCTTACTTGCGCCATATCCATCGCTCGCAAATCTTTCTTCAATGATATTTTCGTTTCTGGAATAGATCAGAATTGCTGGCAGAAACTGGTCAAATAATGGTTTGGCTCTGCTGCCATAAATTCGATCTAAAGCATCAGTTGGAAAATCATCTCCGATTTTGGTTTTTAGTTTATCAACTAAAGCCTGTCTAATCGCTGTTCTCGGATGACTCATGAAGTACTAATTTTTTGCTGCCTGGTAAGTGTTGCTGAATGTCGATGATTTGATATCGGATATTTTCTGCTTCGACAAAATCACCTTGGTTTGCTTTTGAATAACTTGGCGGCATCGAAACATCACGGACGAATAAAACAATTTCGTTAGAGCTGATTTCCACCTCAGAAGAATCAGTTTTTACGCCTTTGTAATCCTTGTGAAAATCACCTTTGATTACAAAGGAATCGAAATCGTTATTCGCCGGAATGTAAGTTGCTTCTCGCCCGAAAATTTCAACGCATGGCTTATTGATGAAGTTGTCGAAATCTAACATAAATCTTCTTTAAGCATCATGCTTTGGATCATTCTCAGATTGTTTTGTCTCTGAGTTTTTTTCGTCTTTGTTGGAGTCGTTATCAGGATCAGTTTTCTTCGAAAGTTCCGTAAATATTTTTTCAGCTTCATCTTTTTTTATTGGTTTTGGAGTTAATAAATTTTTCTCTGCGTCAAAGACATTGTATTTGCCAAAGCTCACATGCTGGATGCAGGGATATTCGGTTGGAGCATCTGGTTTGACGCTATCAGATTTTTTGTCAGAAATTTCAGATAATCTTTCGAGCAGTGATTTGGTTAACTGAGCAGGATCGGCAGAAATTTTTTCACCTTGCTTGAACTGCACAGGCTCAATTACTTCAAAAAGATCGCTCTTTTTTCTTCTTAAAGACTGAGAGCGAATATCCGCTTGGCTCTCGGAAAGTTTTAAAACAATTCCGATGCCAAAGCTGATAAAAGGGGCGCTTACTTCATAATTCTTCATATGTCAGTCCTCCCATTAAGATTTAATCAATTTAGTGAGGCAGGCGTGTTGCCAGAAGCCATAACCAGCGTTTCTCCATGTATCAACACCATACCAGTGCTTATCATGTTTAAATTCGAGTTCGGAACCTTCGGCAATGGCTTTTAATTTAACGCCTTCTTCTTCCTGACGGATGAATGGTTTTACTGAAGAGTCGGTTCTGAAAACGGCGAATTTGTCAGACCAAGAAAGACGAGGGTTTTGTGCGATTGAAATATTAACCTCATCAAGAACTTTGATGGCGTTTGTGCTACCGCCAACTGACAAAGGAACAGCCATTGCAGTTTTAGCGATATACCAAAGTGAGGTTGGAACGACCACTAAAAACTGGCTGGCATTTTCATTCATTGGCTCACCTTGATCATCTTTAAATGACAAGATTTGCTGAATGGTTTTTAGAATTGCTAAACGAAAAGCTGCTTCACTTGGACTTGTCGCAGCACCAACTTTTCCACCGTCAATTTGGTCGGCAAAACCAGTCAAATCTAATTGCAGTTTGTTGCTTTGCGCGCCGCTTTTTCCGTCACTATGATCAGTGTCGAAGAAATATTGGCCATCATAGCAAACAGTGCTTTCAGCGTTGATGAGCAATTTAGAAAGCAATTGCGCCCAGTGTGAATTGGTGCGATCAGCAAGTTCGTTAACTCTGACAGTAATCTGACCGGTTTTATCACGTCTCAAATCAACCAATGGAATTTCCAAAGTTGCTTCGAAGTGTTTGTTCTCGATAGTCAGACCATTAGTGGTAAAGCCTTTTGCCTGTCTTCCGCCAATCCATTCGCGCATTACAGGAACTTGACCTAACCATTTGTAAGTCTCACTTTCCTGATCAGAGGTGAAATAGTTGGATAGAGCATTAACCCAATCCATACCTGACTTTTGCTCTAAACGTTTGTAATAAAGGCCAATAATTGCCCGTGACGATAATTCTTTTAGTGCCATAAATTTCTGTTATTTAAGGTTGTTAAAAATTGTTTAATTCTAGGCTATTCAGTTGCTGGAACTGGGGCGTAGGAAGAGAAGTCAACAAGAGCAACTCCAGTTGATTCAATGCGTGAAATTTGCCCGATATAAACCGCGTCCGTTGATGACAAAGTGAAGGTATCGTCATTAGTGGCATAAACTGCTTTTCCTATGTCACCAAGCGCTACACCGGAGATATCAAGAAGGATGGCACCTTTCTTTCTGATCCTGATTCTTTTAGCTCCGTCAGAGCCAGCAGAGTTGTCCACATTGTCTTCTGCAAATCCGGCAAAAATATCGCCATTTTCTAGGCTTTTTGCGTAGCCAGAAGAATTGCAGCCAATTGCAGCTCCTTGATAAATCAATTCGCCACCGGCAATTGGTAGTTCGTTAATATTGCCAAGTTCGTAAACTCGGTTTGTGTCTTTTGTTAATGCTGACATGGTTCACCTCTTAATTTTTGTTGGTTGATAGGATTTTAACCTGATTTGCCTCTGATGCTTTTTTGTATGCGAAGTAAGCATCATAATCATCGGCAAATTCAGAGCGGAGTTTTGCATCGCTTTGCCACTCAGTTTTTGCTCTTTCTTCAAGAGGCGCGTCTTTATCAATTTTTGTTTTTTCCTGCGAGGCGCTTTCAAAATTTGGTGCAACTTTTGGCATTTCTTTTTCTGCCTCTTTTTGTGCATCAACATATTTCGTGCCGCGTTGTTTTTCCCTTGCGATAATTTGCAGAGCTAATTTATCCGCTGTCATGTCGACATCTTGTTTTGCTTTTACTACCAAGTCTTCGTGACCAGGAAGTGAGGCTTCTTCAATTGCTAAAATTCTTTCCCTTTCAGATTTAATTCCGTCGGCAAAGCCAGCTTTTTTTCCTTCAGCAAAAGCAGTTTCTTTTGTTTCGTTGCGGATTTTTTCAGAATTTTCTTTTGCCAATTTTTCAGCAATGTCAGGAAATTCTGATTTAATAAAATCTGCGTTAATCGCAGACCTTTCGATTGTTTCTTTAGACATAAAATTGATTTGTTTATTTGTTGAAATTTTTTGATTTAATTCGGCGATGACCTCTTCGTAACTTCCAAGAGAGTCAGCCATACCATTTGCAACTGCGTTTTTACCAATCAGCACTCCACCTTGTCCGAAGTCGTTTTTGACCGCGTTAACACTGACATTTCGGTATTTGGCAATCGCTTCAATAAACTGCGCTTCAAGATCGTTGAGCTCGCGTTTTATCTCGGCCATGCCTTCCTCTGTTCGTGGATCAGGTCGTTTTTGTTTGGCGTTGCTTGAAACGATTTCGATGTTTTTGTAGCCTTCGGAATCAGGCTGCTCTTGCACCGGAATTGTTGTAACAACACCAATACTTCCTAAAAGTGCTGAAGGGTTGGCGATGATTTTTTCTGTTGCGGAGGCGATCCAATAAGCTGCTGATGAGCAGTTTCTGCCGACATAACTCCAGATTGGTTTTTTGCCTCGTGCCTTAAAAATAGCGTCTGCCATTTCAGAGGGTCCGAGTGCAACGCCACCAGGAGAATCAACATCAAACAAAATTGCTTTTACCTGATCGTCATCGAGAGCCGTCTGAAAATCTTTTGCTAAATCCGACAAAGAAGTTCCACCTAAAAAGAAGGTAAAAAGATCGCTTCTTGCAGTGATTGGTCCGTGCAATGGAATTACTGCAGTGCCGTCACGAATCATAACTGATCTGGTATTGCTTAATCGTCTTTCTGACTGAAATGAGAGTGATTTAATTTCGTCCAGGCGACAAAGACTCTTCAAAATATCAGGCTCGATCGCCCAATATTTCGCGATTTTTAGAATTTCATGCATTGTTGTTTTTGGTTGGTTGCTGCGTTTGAATAACTTCTTTTGGAATCAGTCCTGCTTCTTGTTTTAACTTATACTCTTTGAGGATTTGCGGATATTTTCTCTCAAAATCACCGCCGGTTAAAATTGCTGTTTCTTCAGCCAATGTGCTGACACCAATTTCAATTCTTGTCTGTGCGGCTTTTACTTCTTTTAGTTGATCAATCTGTCCTCTTGGTGGTCCAATCCATTCAGCTCCCAAGTAAGCGTTTCTGATAGTTGTGTTAGCAAAAAAATTCGGTGCATTTAATTCGCCTTTAGCAATCGCTTCAGTGATAACCATTTCGTAAATCGGCTGGCAAAGCTGAATTGCGAGCCACTTGCGTCTGCTTGAGAAAAATTTCCATGCTTCAACCAAAGCCGCTTGAGCAGCGGAATAGCTGGCAGTGAAGTGCTTTATTAAAATCTCAAAAGGCAATTCAAGCGCTACACCAACTTGACGCAGTACTGCTTGCACAAATGGATCAAAGGCTTGGTTCGGTCTTTTTGGATCGGCGATTTCAATATTTTCACCAGGCTGTAAATCAAGAATTGCACCAGGGCCTAATTTGTAATCTCCGTCATCACGCCTTGATCCTTCAGGAGGAGTCATCGGCGCTAAACCTTCCTCATCTTCTGATTTTACAAAAACTGTAAACATCGCTGACACAACAGCAGCCATAACTTCCGCTTCGGTGTAACGATCGAGTTGTTTTAAACTTTCAATTACTGGCGCTAAATAAGGCACTCCGCGAGTGAGTCCTGGTCTGGTTCTGCTAAAAATATGAAAGACTTGTCGATTGCCGTATTTATCGAAAGCCGGAACTTTGACAAATTTTCTTTCCTTTTGGTTTTGATAATCAGTTGGATGTTGATTACAAACCGAGTAAGAAACAGGTGCGCCGTCAGAATCCATTTCAACGCCACCAGCAAGATTTGCTGAGTCAGCTTTAAAATCTGGGTTAGCAACGCGATCAGCTTCAACAATTTGCAGAGCAAGATTTATGCTTCTGTTTGGTCGTTCGACATAACGCTTCAAAATAAAAATATCGCCGCTTTCAAGAACGGAGCGCAAAATTAGATTTTGAATTTCTGAAAAAGTTTGGCAGCGGGTAATATCGCAATCCTGATTTTCTGCCCAGTTGCGAAATATTCGTTCAGCATTTCTTTCAAAAGCATCAAACTCATCTTCGCTTTTGAAATAATCTTTAAGCACATCGCGATCTAGGTGTGATTGAACTTTAAGACCAGTTCCAACAACATTCGTAACGACAGTATTTACCGCACCGCAAGCAAGTGGAGCATTGCGAAGTAAATCGCGTGATCTTTGGCGAAGCTCTGGCAGATCGGGCAAAGTGACATTATCAGCAGAACCATCGGCAACACTCCAATTCGAAGTTTGTCGGCGGTCGCGTCTTGCGCCTGTGTAACCACCAGCAATTGCCATTCTGGTTTTGGCTTCAAATCTCTTAAGTCCAGCCTGTGGGCTGATATAAGAAATTGTTTTATCGAGCCAGTTTTCAGAAATTTTAGGAAATTTTCTCATACTGGCGTTACCCCTCTAACTCTGATGCCGCCGCGATTTTTTCTTTTGATCTGAACTAAGAGTCTTTTTTCTCTCGCTTCCAAAACCGCCAGATCAGCTTTTCTAACTTTCTGTCCGTTATACCACGCTTCTTGGGCGTTTAACAAAATGTCAGAAATTGCCTGTTGGACTTCCGTTAATTGCTCTTCAAGTGTTTTCAATTTTAGTAAATTCCTTTGCTACGAACTCTTCTAAATTTTTGCGGTGTGGTCGGTGCGATGTTTTTAAACTGCTTATTTTCTGGTCGCAAATGAACTTCTTTAACTCGTTCAACTGCTTTGTTTAAATCAAATTTCCAATTGCGAACCAAGCCACGCAAAGCTGCAAAAGCATAAACTCTACAATCGAGTGCTTCGGTTTTTGCTCCTTCGCGGCGCGGTGTCCATTCGCGAATTGGTCTGCCTTTTACATATTTTGTTCTGACAATTTCCGAAGTAAGTTGCGCAAACCATTCTGCATCGCGCTCAATTGGAAAATGCCAGTAACCAGCGCCTTCTTCGGCAATGCGAAGTCTTTGCATCAGAGTTTCTTTGGCATCGTTAACACCGATGACATAAACTGGTTTTTTTAATCTTTTATTTTGACTGGCGCGCGGAGGCCAAATTGGAACTCCTGAACCATTCGAACTTCCTTTTATTGCAAAAACTTTTTTGTGTCTACGCGCATCACAGTAGTTGATAACATGATCCGTATAGTGACCGCCGCTATCGATACAAACCGCTGAAATTGGGAAATTCGGTAATTCTCTTTGATGCTCAAAAGTTGTTTCGAGAATTTTATCAAGGTCATTCCAAAGATGCGGAGTTGATGGGTCGCCGTAAATCACTTGGTAATCAAGTGACCAACTTTCTTCGTCGCGTCCCCAGCCAACAATTTCAATCTCAAGACGATTGTCTTGCACATCCACGCCGGCGGTAATGATGGCGATGTCTTTAAATAATCTGGTGCCAAAATTTTCGCGGCGTTTCATTAGTCCAGTTGGATCAATAACTTCGCCAGCCATGTCTTCCCAGGCTTCTGCAAGTTTAGTGTTTGTCCAAACCTGAAGTCTGGGTGGGTCTTTATGTACCTCGGAAAATTCCTGTGCAATATCGCCAAAACTTGTCCAGCCATGCGGGCTGTAAAGTGACGATAAATGGAAAGAGATTGTCTTGTTGTTATTATTAGGATTGGTCGCAACCCATTTTCCATTTTTTAAAATCTCTGCTTTTTGATAATCTTCCCAAACTGAGCCGCATTTTTCGCATGCGTAATAAGCTGATTCAGGTTTGCCTTTCGGCCATTTTATTTGCGCCCATTTAAGAGTTTGAAACTCGCCACAATCAGGGCATGGAACGAAAAAATATCTTTGATCGCCTTCTAAAAATGCAGTTTCAATTCGACTGAAATTTTTGATAGTCGGAGTTGAGATCATGAAAATTTTGCGATTGCTAAAAGTAGCAGTTCTTTGAATCGCAAGATTTACCGGATCACCTTCACCAGCGGCATCATCAGGGTAGCCGTCAACTTCATCTAAAAATAAATATCGAATCGGCATTGAGCGAAGACCGACAGCAGAATTTGCGCCAGTCATCACCAGAACTCCGCCAGGAAATTCCTTCATCAAAATTGTATTACCACTATCTCTGGCGCGAGGGTCTTTTACTTTTTCCTTTAGTGCCGGACAATTTTCTATCGCCGGATCAATCCTCATTTTTGAGGTGCGCTTGGCAGTCTCAACTGTCGGATTTACAATCAGCATTGGTCCTGGCGCGTGATGAATTACAAAACCCATCCAATTGTTGCCGCATTCAGTTCCACCGATTTGCGCGCCTTTCATGAAGACAACTTTTTCGCAAGGGTGCGATGGGGATAAACAATCCATAATCTCTTTGAGATATGGCGTTCTGTCGGTTCTCCATGGTCCAGGTTCAGCTGAAGAAATGCTGCTTAAAATGCGATGATTGTCAGCCCAACTTGATACTGTAAAATTTGGATCTGGTTTTAGCCCATCGCAAAAGCTCTGAAAATAAATGTCGTCATAGTTTATCATTAACCTTCGATAATTCTTCGAGCGCTTTAATCAGTTCGACTTTCAAAATTTCTTTCATCTCAAAAATGTTGGTCTTGCCAACGAGTTGCGGAATTACGCGGTCAGGAATATTTAAAATTCGATCTCTGGTCATTCGGGCGGCGTTGAACGCCGACACCTTAACATCATCTATCGAAATCAGCTTCTTTGATTCTTTCTCAAACTGTAATCGAAGGAGTTTTGCGCCATACGCCTCCTTAATCGCACGACTTTGCTGATAGCTTGGCCCACCAATTAAATTTCCTTGGGAATTTGGTGCAGAATTTTGGCTATAATCGGGTGAATCAAAAGTATTTTCTGCCTTTGTTTGCGCTGGATCGCTGTTTTGACCCCATTCTTTATCTGCTACTTTGGGGTTTATCTTGCCATTTTTACCTTTGGTAATCCTTCCTTGCGCGATTGCTTTTCTAACTGCCGACTCGGCAACACCGCGATGTCTGGCATAGCCTCTGATCGAGAGTTCCATGGTTATTTGTCATCATTTCGGTATTTCAAAACTTTTTTAAAAATTGTTTAAAAAATCATCTTAATTGACTTGATAGTGATGCTTCGGCAAGGCATACTGGGTAAGCCTCCACAAGGCTTTTATCAATTTTAAATATAAGGAAAATATGCCTAAAAAAAGTTCAAAACCAGTTATTAAAAAAGTAGTCAAAAAAGCGGTTGCCGAAGTTAAAGAAAATCCGGTTAAAGAAGCGCCGATTCAAAAAAACGAAACTACTAAATCTGCCACTAAAAATTCCCAGTTAATCGAGATGATAAAATCATCTGAAGAGGGAGTTACGCTTAAACAAATTTGTGAAAAATTAACATGGCAAGCACACACCGCCAGATCTGTAATTTCGCGCTTAAATAAAAATCAAAATCTTGGCATCATAAACGATAAAATTGCCAGTGGCGATAGGGTTTACAAACTGCCAAAAAAAGATTAAAAATTGTTCTAATTGACTTGCTAGTAATCACTAGCGAAGCCATAATAGACAAGCCTTCAAGAGGCATTTAATAATAACAAAAAAAGAGGTTTTTTATGGGAGTTTGGGCATTACCACAAACTGTTAAACAAGCTAAAGAATTACAAAAATTGGTGGCAAAACCTTTGTCACCAAAAGTTGCCGAAGACAAACTTTATAATTTGCTTGGCGATGACGATCTTTTTGACAACATCTTGGAAGCCAAAGAAAAAGGTGACTCAGATGTTAGAATTTTAGTTGAGTCATCGCTTAGTAAATTTTTAAATGACCAAAAAAACGCAGTTAAAACTTGGAATAAAGAGGCTTACAAAATCTGCCAAAATATCTGCAAATCACTTGAAGAGCTTTATATTCCTTACTAAACAATATCCTCTGCCAACTTCTCAACTTCGCTGAGAAGCATTAAGGCAGAGTCTTTTTCTCGGCAATCATTTTTGAACGCGTCAGCTTTTCTTTTCGCAACTTCCACTGCAGTTTTTCCGTGTTTTTCTATCAGTTCTTTTGCTCTGTTTTTTAGCTCTTCATTACTCAGATTTTCCGTCATTTTCTCTCTTAAAAATTTCATTAAAACTCTCGCCGGTTTCAAAAAGAATCGCGTCTTTACCAGTTAAATTTTGCCACCTTTTTACGATTACGTCGACATATTTCTGATCGAGCTCAATCATTCTGCATCTTCGGTTGGTCTGCTCAGAGGCGATAAGCGTTGAGCCGGAACCACCAAAACAATCTAAAATAATATCGTCAGTTTTACTCGAGTTGAGAATTGCGCGCTTGCACAACTCAACTGGTTTCATTGTTGGATGGAGGTCGCTTTTCGTTGGTTTGTTGTAGTACCAAACATCACCTTGATTGCGGTCGCCGCACCAGTAGTGATCATTGCTTTGTTTCCATCCGTAGAGGATTGGTTCGTATTGCCGTTGATAATCTGATCGCCCAAGCGTGAAATGATTCTTTGCCCAGATGATGAAAGTTGACCATTTGCCACCAGCATCAATGAAAGATTTTTGCAAAGTGTGCAGCTCTGATGAACTCATGCAAACATAACACGCGCCCTTGGTCACTGACAAAGCGTTTTTGCAAAAATCAAAAAGAAACTTTCCAAAATTTTCGCCAAGATTGTCGTTAAGAATTTTGGCGTTATTGCCTCTGGCTTTGTCTTTCATGGTGTTGCCGTAATCCACGTTATAAGGTGGATCAGTGAAAAGCATGTCGGCAAGTTCATCACCAAGAAGGGCTTGGTAAGTTTTCTGATCAGTAGAATCGCCGCAAATCAATTTGTGCTTTCCTAGAATCCAAACATCACCTGATTTTGAGATTGGCTTTTCTTCAGGTTCAGGAATTTCCTCTGTTTCTTGCTCATTTTCTTTTTCGTAAAGATTAGCAAAAATCTTTTCGAGTTCTTGATCTTCAAAGCCAATCAGATCGAGGTTAAAATCCTCATTTTTTAAATCCGCCAATTCGCTTGCCAAAATTTCTTCATCCCATCCGGCATTTTCTGCGAGTTTGTTGTCGGCGATAATGTAAGCTTTCTTTTGCGTTTCGCTTAGGTGATCAAGAACAACAACCGGAACTTCTTTTAAGCCCAGTTTTCTTGCTGCCATCAATCTTCCGTGACCAGCAATAATTCCTTTTTCACCATCAATCAAAACTGGGTTTGTAAATCCAAATTCGATTATGCTGGCAGCAATTTGTGCAACTTGTGCCTCCGAGTGAAGCCGTGCATTTTTGCTGTAAGGAATCAATTCATCGACTTTTTTAAGTTCGATGTGATCCGCCATTTTTGGTGCAAAATCATCCATATCAGTTAATTGTTTTTTGTAAGACGCATTCCATTCGTGATAGTTCGCCACGCATACGCTGCAACCAGTGGAACCACTCCGTTTCCGCAAGCTCGAATTCTGTCCACGCGATCGGCCATCCCATCAGCCATTCGGTGAAGCGCGGGTTTAAGGTGATTTGGGACTCTGTTCCATCCTTCATGATTTGAGGGGCTTGGCGGCCAAGCAGGGAGTTCACCGGAACATTGGCAGTGGCGGTGTCTTTCCAGTCTCTCGTTGTTGGGGTTGCCCAATTCGTTATCATAACTTCCAGCCTTTGCTTCGGATTTCCCGCTTCCACTTCTTTGGCGCTCGCACCATTTGCAGAAGAAGTTCTGACAGTTGGCCAGGTCTGTTTTGTTTGGTAAGGCAAACCCTGATTCATATTCTTCAGGTCTTCCTTGCTCTTCGGAAAATTCACAGGTTGCAAAATCGTTTCCGCCAGCGATGGATTCCTCAATGCGCTTCTGCAATCTTTCCTGATCATTTTCTCTGGTGGTCGCGCCTTGTTCACCAAGGCATCGGTCACTGTTATTGTAGGCCAAGATGAAGAGTCTTTCTCTTCGGTGAGGAGCGCCAACTTCTTCCGCTGTAAACAAACCCGCCTTAATTTTGTAACCCAGTTGTCGTAGGTCATTTGCGACTTCTTCAAATCCAACTCGTAGATGGTTGGAGACATTTTCAAAGAAGCAGATTGGTGGTTCGATTTCTTGGATGAGTCGCTTGATGTCGGGCCAGAGATGTCTTGGGTCGTCTTTTCCAAGTTTTTTTCCAGCAACACTAAACGGCTGGCAGGGATATCCGCCAGTGATGCAATCCACTTTTCCACGCCAAGGTTTGCCATCGAAGGTTTTAAGATTCGTCCAAATAGGCGCTGCATCCAATCTTTTTTCTTCCATGCGGCGAGCCAAGATTTCGCACGCAAAGGCTTCGATCTCGACATAACAAACTGTTCGAGAAGTTGGCTCTGCGATTTTAAATCCAAGCTCGATTCCACCAACTCCTGAGCAGAGGGATAAAATTCTGAAGGGATGTAAATCCACACGTAATCTTTCGTAAAAATTTTGCGCAAAAAAAATGCGCACCTAAATTTCTTCAGGTGCGCACCTTGCGAATGCTGTTGTTTATTGATTGTATCCTAAAAATGCGCACCAAGTGCGCACCCTTTTAAAAATTCTGTCAGTAGAAAAGGCCTGGGGTCGCGCGTTACCCGCGAAAAAAAGTGCGTCACAGTACCTTTTGATTTAATACCTCGCTTACATTGTCCTTTAGCTGCGCGTCAAAGCGATCTTTAACTGTGTTTGTTGTTATCTCAATCATATCCAATCTCTTGTCGATTTCGGCGCTCTTATGCAGGAAGTAGAGGATTTTTAATTCCTTACCTTTGCGTTGCGCGATGACCTCTTGTCCTGATTTTGTTTTCATCTTGAAGGCATCGCCTGCAAGGTAGGTTGATGGACTGTTTGAATCGCTTCTCTTCTTAACTTGATTGATACTCTGATAAGAGGGGATTGCAAGCCGTCCATCTTTTGCTTTTTTAACACCGCCTGTTTGTTGTAAGGCTGCAAAGGCAGCCATTGTGTAAACTTCAGCGGTTAATTTTGTTTTTGTTGCTGGCTTGATGCGGATGCTACTTTCAAAGCCGCCTGATTTCTTTCTAATAAAGAATTTTTCTTTTATGCTTTTTCTGACTTCTTGCTGACTTTGTTGTGCTACTTGCGTCAGAGTTTTTGCAACTGCGAAGGGGATATGCTTTGATGCAATAGCGGCAAGTTCCTCACTTGCCTTGCTCTTAATTTGAAGGCTGATGATTGCCATTTTTTCAAGTGAATTTCTTGGACACACTTTTCGACTATTGCTAAGCATTAACCCCGATTTTGTCTCAATTGTCTAACGCTTTTTTGTCTCATCAAAAACAAACTGGTTCAGTCTAGCTGTAGAGTAATCTGGCGTATAGCAGTTTTCCATTTTCGATTTGCAGTTGCTCGTGAAATACCAAACTCACCACAAACCAATTTCCATGGTGTTCGTGCGGCGCGAAGCCAGATGATCTTGCGCTCTTCAACTTCTTTCAAAAACAAAATCCACTGACAAACTTTTTCCATTCTTGAGATTGCTTCTGGTGTTGCCGGCCATTTCTTTGGTCTTTGATCCATGCGAATAATTTCAATTTCACTGTAGACGACTTGTGGCCAGCTTGTGAAATAATCGCGCAACTTTGCTGATGGCAGTTTCTTGATGGTTCTGATGGCTTCTTCAAAGGCATGAATTACCAATTCTTCAGTCCAGATTTTTTCTTTATTTTGCATATTTCTCTCCTTTTTTATTTTTATAAATTTTATCGCCGATCTGCTTGATCAGCTCTTTTTCAGGCCAGCTCAGTCTTTCATCATCAACTTTGACGACTAAAATTCCGTCATTGTTGAAAGCCTCGCGTTTGATTTTTTCGGCATCAATTTGCTTTGGTTGCATGCGTCCGAGATTGCATTTCAAAGGATTTTTGTCGGTCATAACAAACCTCCGTCAATTTTTTTGATCACCAAATCAAGCAGAGCTAGAGCATCTGCTTCGTTGTCATCAGCAGGATTGAAGCCGAGTTTTTTTACCTCGATCATGATTTGCGATTTGCCAGCGTTACCTTTTTTTGTGATGTGCTTTTTGATCGTGCCAACTGGTATGCCTAGGTAGGGAATTTTATTTTCTTCACACCAACTTGTCAGATAAGCTAGGAAGCCGCCGTAGGCATGAGCTGCATCAACTCCGATATGTCTTCTGACTTCTTCAAAATAAACTCGATCAATGCCGTTTGTTAGTTGATTGATTTCATCCAACCATTTTTTGAATCGAAGATAGCGCATGCCGCCGCCTTCGAATCTGCTTGGCTTGAACTCGATAGTTCCACTGTTGATTTGTTTGTTTTCTAGTTTGATTGCCCATCCGGTTTTTGTGCCGAGATCAAGAGCTAAAATTTTTTTATTTTTCATGTTTCCTCGTTTTGTTTTTTAAAAATTCGAGGAGGCAAAATCGTTCACCTCCATAACTACTTGGAGAGTGATTACACTCTCCATAGTATATGGAGGGGGTGCGGGTTCTAATCTTAAAAAAAACTGACGGAGATAAGCAGGAACTAAGTTTGCAATGTTGCGGACTTGAAATTTTTCGCAGTCATTTTTAACCAAATTGCCATCTTGTGGCGGAGTATTGCGGAGTAATCTATCGCAATGCAGCGTATAGCACTTTGCAATCTTGAGAGATCTTGAGGAATCTTGAGCGGTAGTATTAGAGAGTAATTGAGAGTAATACTTCGCATTAAAGGAAAAGGAATCTTGAGAGATCTTGCTCCTTAGTATTTTGATGAAGTGTTTTTTCATGATTGCACCTCATCATCTTGCAACACCCATACCGCAGGATTTTCTACCGGCAATGCCACACCAGTTTTTTGGCACTTAAAATGCGTTGGCAGTACTAATTTTTCTACATCATCAACACCTTTGAATATCATATTTTGGACACAAAGCGCACCATATTTTGACTTTGTTTTTTCCAGAAAAAATTCAGACCAGTTGCGATTGAATTTGATGTAACCCTTAGTAGCTAAAACAGATATTCTGTCGCTTATTGTTTTGCTGCATCCAAGACCAGCCTGATTTTCAAACTTCTCAGCAAACTGATTTCCGGTGTACAATTTTCCTTTAAAAGATTCGTCAGCAATGAGCTGTAAAATAACATCGCCTTTACGAATCCTTTCTGCATCGAGCTTCTGACCATAATCTTGCTGAATAATTCTTTCAGAAAACGGATTTAATTCGATCCATTTTCCATCAACTTTCTCAACGATTTTTTTCGGAATTGATGAGCCGTTTCTCAGTTCAAAATAAAGATTAATCTTTGCTTCGTGTTCGTTGGGGCGATGCAAAATCAAGCCGCTGGTGTAAAAACTTCTTAGACTTCCGGCGCCGGAAAATGCTTGAAATGGATCATCTTCCACATCTTTCTTTTTTATTTTCTTGGTGTGGTGGCAGAGAATAATTCCAATATCAGGATTGATCATTGAGCGAAGTTTTCCTACGCGATTTTGCAGGAAAAACAGCATAGCGTTGTTATCGTTCTCACTGCCGCTTTCTGCTCCGCCATCAAAGACATTTCGAATTGGATCAATACATACAATGTCGGGCGGAGAATCATCACCAAAACAATTTTTGATGGTGTTGTAAGCCAGCTCAACGCCGCGATCATTTAAAATCGCTTCAATTTGCGGAGTGGCGCAGAAATTTTTTAATCCGCGATGAAGAATATCTTTTGGGATTTGCAGCCTTTTGATACGCTCGCGCAAGTAGTGATAGCTGATCTCTGATTGCAGGTAAAAAACTTTGAGTGGCTTCGGTGGTTTTAATCCTAAAAAACTTTCTCCTGCTGCGATGTGAATCAAGAAATTGATTAAAAAATCACTTTTACCAACCTTCGGCGCGCCACCAATTAACAGCATTCCGCGTGGCGTTAAAAATCGTGGCGAAATTAAATCATCCGGCATCGGGCTGTTATCATTCCACAAATCATCGCCAAGATAGCGTGGGAATCTTTGCTCAAAACTTTTAGCGTTTTCAAAAAGTGAATTGATGTTAAAGCCTTCAGCAACTGCATCAAAGGCGTCCCACTTATGAGATTTATGTTTTGGTGGCGTTATCAGTGAAACGAATGAGGCAACTTTAAGCAGGTGTGTGGCAACTTTTTGACCATACTCAATTCCAGCTTCGTCATTGTCTGGCCAGATAATTACTTCTTTTCCAATCAGTGGCGACCAGTCAGTTTTATTGATTGGAGCGTTTGCGCCAAACATTGCGGTTGTGGCGGTGAGACCATAAGCAATTAAACTGTCAGCGGATTTTTCACCTTCGACAAGAATGATTTTTTTTGCCGCAGTGATTCCAGGAATATTGTAAAGTGGCCGTGGATCAGGTGATTTTGCTTTGCGATTTTTTACATCCCAAACTCTAAACTCTTTTCCATCTTCGGTGTCGTAGCGGTAAACGCAGGCAATCAGCTTATTATTTTTGTCAAAATAATCCCACTTGGCAGTTGGCTTACCAAGATCATCAGTAAAGTTGCGGCGAATATTTTTTTGCTGAATTTCTAAACTCAAAGGGCTTCCAAGCCACTCACTAATCTCGATTAAAAGTTTGTTAAAATCTGATTTGTGATAACCTCTGACTTCTTCCCACAAAGCAAAAATATCACCGCCTTGATTTGTTGCAAAATCAAACCAGTGACCTTGCTTTTCACCGGCAAGTTGAACAATCAGACTTTTTCCCGCTTCACCTTTGATGCTGCCAATATGAAAGCAGCTATTTTTGACGTGACCACTCGGAAGAAGATAAAGCAAAGCATCTTCAACTCTGCTCAAAAGTGCCTGTCTGATCAGTTCAACATCAACTCTTTCTTTTTCTTTTAGTTGGTTGTTGGCATCGTTAAAATCGAGAATGTGATTCATAATTTTAACCCCCAGCAACGTTGCTGCCACGGACAAAATTTACACTCGAAATGGGTTGAATCAGTTGCGATTCGTGGAAGCAATTCCTGAGCTTCAGTGGTGCATAAAATTTGTACTGCTTTGTCACTGGTTTTTTGTGCAAGCTCTTGATCAAAATCGATTAGCTCAAAATGAATCTCGGCGGTGTCTTTGTTTATTGCGGTAAAGAGTGCGGGATTTGTACAAATGCCTTCAATCTGGTTTTCCATGTAAGCCTGATAGATTGCGATCTGTGCTGCGTAAATTGGCTTTGAAACGGCGAGACCTTTTTTAACGACATCTTTCCACGATTTATCATTCAGCGATTTGCATTCCCAAAGCATCGGGAATTTGAAATCTAAATCT
Organism: uncultured Rhizobium sp.; assembly: GCA_964537735.1. Lineage (GTDB taxonomy): Bacteria > Pseudomonadota > Alphaproteobacteria > Rickettsiales > UBA1997 > UBA2645. Next base: position 75,765 of record CAZICL010000005.1, read on the forward strand.
TCAGGGGCATCAGCAATAACGCCGTCAATATGACCTTTAACTTTGCCGCCGGCGACAGCAAATCCAAACTGATTTCCGTTTTGTTTTTGAGTAAGAAGATTGATGCCAGCAAGTCTCAACCACTTAATCATCAATTCTTCAAAGACATGACCAGCCTGAAAAATTTTTAAAGTTCTGCCGGTAAAATTTTGATCTTCATCTTTTGGAGTATCAGTATATTCAAACTGCAAAGCACGATTGCATGAAACACCAAGACGCGATGCGCCAAGATAATCTCTGGAGGTTTGTTTCGAATGTTCTGTTGTCAGCGCTTTGTCGATCAGCAGATTTATTTTATCAGAAAGTTTTGGTCGGTGATTAAAATCTAGCATGGCACCTCCGACATTTCTGTTTCAGATTCTTTGCCTTGCATAAAGTCGAAATAAGCACCGAGTGCCACTTCAATTAAGCACAAAACTTCTTCTCTTGAATAACTTGAGAGTGGGCGATCCATGCCGATTTCTGCCACATATTCACCAACTGGTTTTAATGCAGATTCAATGGCTTCTTTTTCATTTTTGGTTAGGTCTATCATATTTTTTTCTTTGTAAATTTTGCTAAAAATTTCCTGACAATTCATCGAGCAGAAATGCTTCATCATCTTGCGATTTCTTGGGTCAGACGCGCGCAGCGGTGGTGGAATAAAAGCAAAGCCACCGGCTTCTCTTTTGCAAACTGAGCAGATTCTCATGCGTTACCTCCCATGACACTTACTACGTGTCTTTTGGCGTCGGCTTCGAATAGCAGTTTTTGGATCGAGGTTTTGTTGAAGTAGAATTTGAGCAGGTTGGCAGCTTTGTATTTGGTGATGCTGTAATCGCTTCGATATTGCTGCGGTAAGCATTGCAACTGCCTTGTTGATGCAGTCTGTTTCAACCAGCTTTTTGATTTGTGAGCGTTGTCAGCGGTTTCGTTTTCGTTTAAAAAATCATCAGCTTTTGCGAGGCAAACCTCTTGTGATCCGCAATATAAAATCTTGATGCCAAATTCACTTCCACCTAAGCAATACCAGTGATCATTCAAAAAGAAGATTCCGCTAAAAGCGTTAAATCCCGAAGCCATTAAAGCACCGCCATCATCAAAAATATCACACCATTCAAAATTTGATCTCTGAGTTAGCAGATCAATTTCCGACATGGTAAATCCGGACAATTCACCTTTAGATGAATCAGCTTCTTCTCTCGCAGTAAACTCATAATCACACAGCGGGCAATTGTTTGACGCTGATGGAATGAGCATCGAGCATGATGGGCATTCTTTTTGGAACCTCGGATCAGTTTTCTTTTTTGACTGTTTTGCTTTCTCAAGATCGACATCAACTTCGAGAGAGCCGTGAATCAAACTTGAAGTTCCAAAATCTAAAATTACGCAATCTTCCTTGATGACATCAGGATAAAGATCGGTATCAACAACGCGAAGTCCGCGCCCAATCATCTGAATCATCGTTGATTTAAATGATGAGGGGCGAAGTAAAACTACACAGGAAGTTGGTTGATAATCCCAACCTTCAGTAAGAACAGCTACATTGACAATTACCTGCGCATCACCTTGTTCAAATTCAAAGAGGACATTTTTTCTTTCGAAGTCAGTTAGTTCGCTGCTGATAAAAACTGTTTTGATTCCGTGACTGTTAAAAATTTCTGCAACCGATTTAGCATGAGCAACTGTTGAGCAAAAAATTACAGTCTTACGATTTCCCGCAAACTCCTGCCATTTGGCAAAAACTTCTTCGGTGATCGGAAGTTTGTTCATAATTTTTTCAACCGCGCCCATGTCAAAATCACCGGCAGTTTTTTTGACTTTTTTTAGCTCGCTTTGAGTTCCAACATCAATGATGTAAGTTCGTGGACGAACTAAGTGACCGGATGCAACCAACTCAGAAATTTTTATCTGATCAGCTACATTGGAAAAAATATCACCTAAATCTTTTTTATCACCGCGACTTGGTGTAGCAGTCACACCATAAATTTTTACTTCCGGATTTTTCTCTTTTACTTCTTTGATAATGTTTCGGTAACTCGGTGAAACGCAGTGATGGCCTTCATCAATTGCCAAAATATCAATTACCGGAATCAGATTCAGATTTTCTTTGCGCGATAAAGTTTGCACCATCGCAAAGACTGCCTGACCAGCAAAAGATTTGGTTTTGGCATCAAAAATAGAAGTGCTGATTCTTGGATTGATGCGCAAAAACTTTTCTTGATTTTGTGAAGTCAGTTCATCGCGATGAGCAAGAATTAAGGCTTTGCTATCAGCTCCAAGAAACTCGCCAACAACAGCGGAAAACATTAGGGTTTTTCCTGCTCCTGTTGGCGCGATGCCAAGAGTGTTGCCGTGCTGTTTTAGCGCGGTAACACTCTTTTCTACGAACTCCTGTTGTCTTTTGCGAAGTATCATGACTGCCTTTAATTATCTAGCCCAAGCAGGACGATTATTAGGAGCTGACGCAGTGGTGGCAGGAGGAGTTTGGGTTTTTACTGCTGGCGCAATAATTCCCATCAAGCTCTTATAATCCTTGTTATCAGGAGTTATGGCGAAACGGATTTCATTTCTGAGTTCCTCGTTTTGATCTTTTTTGGTGGTGATTTTTGCCACGAATTCGATGCCGTCTAAATCACCAATGCCGTTGATTTTTCTGGCACTTTGCGCGGCTGGTGAATTATCACTTTCAGAAAATCCGCGGGCAGAATTGAGAATTGCCTTGATGAAAGACCTTCCCATATTTCCCCATTCCGGTCCTTTGTTGCTGTGAAGACCGAGGATGCCCCAGACTTTTCGTTTGGCATATTCGCCCTCTAAAATCACAAATTCGCAGGAAAGATAAATTGAACCGGTTGCTTCGTTTCTGGTGGCATAACCTCCGACCCATCCTTGGTTTTGGTCATCATAGCCGCCTGGCTTGATCGACATTCTGACTTTGGCCAGAGTGCCGTTGGGGATTAGATCAAAATTTGATTGGTTTTCGCTGTTGTTAAAATCGATAGACATAGTTGCTCCTTGTTGTTTTTAGTTATTATTAAAAATGAGATGTTCATTGATTGGCTTGGCTTCAGACCGTATTTTTTCCATCAATCTGCCCAGATGTGGTTCCTCGATTGCTTCGAGTCTTCTTGAGCGGTCTTTCGCCGGATAATTGAATTGATTGATGGTCTGGCAGATAAAGGCGCGGTAGGAATTGCCTTTCTCTTCCGTTTGAACTTCTGCCATGGTGATCACCTGATCTACAATGCCTGGAAGCTCTAAACCGGTTTTGCTGCCTTCGATTTGCGGCTGGTAATATTTGCGATTAAAGTCATCGAGCTTTTCATCGAGAATGCCGACAAACCAAATATTCTTACTGCGGGTATGTTGAAGGTGAGTTAACCAAGAGATCATCTCGCGCCCATGCAAACCATAAGCTCCACGAGTATCAGGTTTTCCTGATTTTTCACTGAACGCTTCCGGTTGACCTTGGCAATATCCAAAACACAAACGACCGGCGACTGTTATGCTGTCGATGAAGATGGTCTCGTATTTGTCGAGGAAGGAAGGATCGCCATATTTTTGACAGACTTCATCAAAATGGCGCTGACTAAACTTTTGATCAGGACGAAGAGCGCGGTTTGGTCCACCTATAAAGACTGCAAAGTCACAACATTCCTGCCAAGTTTTTGGTCGGATTGTGTCACCTTGCCAGCCTTCAACAGCCAGGTCGCCAGCTTCAAGATCAAAAAATAAGGTGGTTTTTGGATCAAGCGTCCAAAGCAGAGAGGTTTTGCCGATACCGGATTTTCCGAAGATGCAACCTTTGATTCCTCTGGTTTCTTTTAAGCGCTCATCCGCGCTGATGATTGGTAGATTACTCATTTCTACCTCCTTCAGCTTGAGGCTGAATCTTAAAAGTTTCGGCGCCGGTTTTTAAGACACGCGCTGGCTTGAAGATGTTTTTGATATGCTCTGGCCATGCGGTGTATTTGGTTTCAGAGATTTTGTAGGAGGTGTCGACATATTCGTCAGGGTTGTCGCCATGCTTTCTGATAGCGGATACAACATCTTTTAATCTATCCTGATTCCATTCGACTTTTTTTGTTAAAACCGAAGTTACCTTGAAATCGCCATCGGTGAAATGGACGGTTCCAGTATCTTTGGAATCAAGCGTGCGAATGTTCGATGCAACATCGCGATATTTCAAAGCGATGCTGTTATCAAGCCAATCCTTAAGCATTTTGGCTTTTTGCAGATGCTGAAATGCTTGCTCTTGAAGCGAGAGCAATTGCTCTGGCGCTAGTTTTGATAATGTTCCGATTGGAATATTTGGAACATCCGTCAAGTTAATTTTACTGAGGTTCATAATTTATTTTGTTGTTGTTAAAGTAAGTTCGTTGCAGGAAGAGCGGTTTTTGCTTGTTGTTGAATGCATGTTCTCTTCTTCAAATTTTTTGATATTTTCAGGTGTGTATCGGACAGCGATGCCGATTTTGATGTAAGGTGGCCCTATGCCACGCCAGCGCCATTTTTGAAGAGTTCGGGGAGCTACGCCCCATCTTTTGGCCAGAGCTTTTTCTGAGAGGTATTTTTCTTGTTCTTGGTTTTGCATAATTACTCCTAAGTTGGTTGGAAAAACTTGGAGTAATTAAAGGAGTGCTAGGGGGAGGAGATCGGGAGGAGAAAGGGGGAGGAAAAGGGAGGAATTAAATTTTTTTGATGTTTTTAGTCGATTTTTTCGCCAGTGTTAAACCAAACGAATCCGTTTTGATGATTTATAGCTTCCAGCACGGCGCTGTATTTGAAAAAATCTCTAAATCGTGAAGATGTTTCGATGTCGGCATCATTTAATAAATCCGGCCATCTGATTTTTTTCTCAGGATTTTCAAGGTAATGATCACACATGAGCTTAATGATCTGGCGCTGTTTGTCGCCTTTGATGCTCCAACTTTTATCACCAATAAAAAGAGTGCTGGCATCTTCAGTGCAATAAACATCAGGCTTTGCCTCATCGCTACCAATTCCAAAAATTACATTTGCAACATAATCCATGTTGAATAAAGCCTTGCTGTTGGCTAGTCCGAGCAGTTTTGGAATTGAAATAATTTTTGATTTATTTTTAAGAGATTCAGGAGAGAGATGATTTGACGAAGTGAGGATTAACTTAGTCAGAGAGGATGTTGGCTTAATAAAAAATTCTTCAACTTTTTTCAGAACTTCATTGTCGTTTAGCCTACGAGCAAAAAATACTGCGACTTTCTTTTTGCTTATCCGCGCTTCACCAACAAAAAATAGCAATCCTTCAAGATGCTGATTCTGCTTGGTTTTACTGCTTTCTGAAACTTCAAATTCTTTTGCTAAAAAGCTGACAATTTTTTCAAAATTTGCATCATAGGTTTTTAGATCATCTTCTTTTACCGCGACAAATTTTCCGCTAGATGACACATAGGCGAATGATTTAAGTTTCTCATTCCATTCAACATAAACATCTTTGTCTTCACTACCAAGCCAGTAGCTTTCAAGGCTTTCACCTTGAGTTAAATAATTTTGATCAATTAAAAATTTTGCTACATCTTTACCGAATTCTGAAAATAAAACTGAGTGAGAAATATTAGGATTTTTTTGCTCAACTATCTCCATCAACAATTTGCATATTTGCGGCGTCAGATTCTTTCCATTAAACCCCATTTTTCTAAAAATTTATTTCCTATCATCTTTTCTCTTTCTGACCGGTCTTTCAAGTCACATCCATTTGGATCGGTAATGTTAACATGTAAAAGTTTGCCGCGCGGATTTTTATCCGTTGGTTTGAATTTGATCGAAAGTCTGGCTTTCTTGATAGTAAAGGAGCCATGAAGCGGATTATATTGAGCATACCAATCTTGTGCCAAAGAGTAAATGGAGCGGTGATCTCTAAAAAGCGCTTCAAGTGTTGTGGAGTTTCTGTTATCGAGCGGCTGAAGTTTAAGTAAGGTCACTTTTACATCTTCGATCAAATCGCCTGGATCAACATCTTTCATGAAGTTGTAAGGAATTTTTAATTTTGAGAGATCAAATTTTTTGATGGAAATTTCATCAATATCATCATCAGTTTTTAGAAAAGTATTAACAAAGGCTTTGGCGAGCTTGCTGCGATTTTCCTTACAATCAGAAACCACTTCAACGATTCCTGTGTGCGGTTCGTAGCTAATTGAAAATTCATTTACTGTTGGGTAAAATTTGGTGACAACTTCTTCTTTTTCAAAAGTTTGAACTGATTTGTGAAGTCCATCGTGATAGGCAATTAACTGAAAGATGGCGATTTCTTTATCATGATGATCGGTTTTGATGCGCTCAAAAATCTCAACTTTGATTTTTTTGCTGATGTTAAAGCACTCAAGAACCAACTGCTTAAATTCTTCTAGATGCTCTTTGCTGTTGTGAATTTCTCTTTCCTTCGGCGCTACAAAAGAACTCCACTCGCGCGATTTTCTTTTGTAATCAAGTGATGCGCAATATTCAGCTTTTTCAAATTCTTGTGGGTGATTTTGCAGCGCCCAAATGCAGCGCGAATGTTCGCTTTTTAGGCTTAAAAAATTGTCATTACTTCCAATTGCAGGTCTTGCTTGAAGGTTTGCCTGTCCAAGCTCGTCAATCATTTCATGAACGCGTTCGATGATTTCAAAAAGACGAGTCTTTATTTCCTCATCGCTGATATTCCAAATCGAATTGAAAAGTTGGGTGTGATATTTTTTCCCGTTATTTTGCCATTTAAAATCTTCCGGCAAATTCAGGGCATATTGATCGAGGAGGGATTTTAAATCTTCTTCCGGTGTGCTGCGAATCAACTTTTTTATTTTTGCTTGCATGGCGTTGAGCTCTTTGATTGAAAGAAGAGCTGCTTGCGCCGAAGGCATAAAATTAGCTTGAGATCATCTTATCCATTTTCCCTTATTGCCTGAGGGTTAGCCAAAAATACAAGAGCCCGAAATCTTAAGATTACCTTAAAATTATCATTAGGATTTGGTTTTTGTAAATCTTTTTGCGCAGTTTTTCGATGAGTGTCTCATTTTGTGTCTAAAAACGAACAAAAACTCATGATTTTATTGGTGAGGAAAATCTTGGGGTTAACTGGCTGGAACAAGGCATATTGCGACTTTATGGCATTTTTTCTTTAATATGGGGAGAAATTTTGCTAATAAAATCGCTACCATATGGAAATACGAACCAGAAATCAAAAAACACCAACTTCATCTCAAGAAAAGCTGCGAGAAATCGGAAGGATTTTACTAAGCGGGATTTGCCGCCTCGAAGCTAAAGAAAGATCGCAAAATTCTCAGATTCTACTTGATAACAAACCGTCTCCAAGCCTTCATAGCATTGATTCTAACCTCAATAAACAATTCGTGCTATGAGCAAAAGTATTATTCGTCAGGTAATTGATTTAGATGGCAAAACACCAGCCGATTTACGGCAGATTTATAATGAAATCATGCCGAAAAAATGTGCTGCTAATTCTGGTAAAGAATTTTTGCGACCAAGGATTGCTTACCGTCTTCAAGAGTTAGTATTTGGCGGCTTAGCTGATGAAACCAAAAACAAGCTGTTAAAAATTGCAGACGGTATTTCAACCAATTCATTGAGACATCACAGCGACTTGATGCCAGGCACAAAGATTTGCCGTGAGTGGAATGAAAAAACTTACCAAGTCGAAGTCCTCAAAGATGGTTTTGAATATGAAGGGCAGAAGTTCAAAAGCCTTTCCTCAATTGCTAGAAAAATTACCGGCACCAGATGGAACGGTCCGAAATTCTTTAAATTAAGAGCCGATTAAAATATGAGAAACTTCCAACAAAATTCCAAAAATGATCAGCTAAAAAGTGATGGCGAATTAAATCAAAAACCGAAAGTTCGCTGTGCAATTTATACCAGAAAATCCAGTGAGGATGGATTGGAACAAGCCTTTAACTCTCTTGATGCCCAAAGGTCTGCCGCAGAAAATTACATCGCCTCGCAAATACATGAAGGATGGGTTTTGATTTCAACTGAATATAATGACGGCGGCTATTCCGGTGGCAGCATGGAAAGACCAGCTTTTAAAAAACTGCTTCAGGACATTAGGGAAGATAAAATTGACTGTGTAGTGGTTTACAAAGCGGATCGTTTAAGCAGAAGGCTTTTTGATTTTACTCAGATCGTTGAGATTTTTGATCAGCATAAAGTTAGTTTTATTTCAGTTACAGAGAGTTTTAACACCTCTACTGCCGCAGGAAGATTGATGTTTGGGATGATTATGAGCTTCGCTCAATATGAGCGCGAATTAACCTCAGAGCGCATCAGAGACAAGGTTGCCGCTTCAAAGAAAAAAGGGATGTGGATGGGTGGATCAGTTCCGCTGGGTTATGATGCCAAAGATGCAAAGCTCCTTATCAATGAGGAAGAAGCAAAAATTATCAGAAACATTTTCAACATTTTTATTGAAAACGAATCAATAACCGAAACCGCTAGAGAGTTGAACAAACATGGCTTCATCACTAAAAGCTGGGTATCAAAAACCGGCAGGATTCAAAGAGGAAAAAAATTCAACAAACAAAATGTCCGAAGGTTTTTAGAAAACCAACTTTATGCAGGAATGATTGAGCATAAAAACCAGTCATACGAAGGTTTGCACGAAGCAATAATTACTAAAGAAATTTGGGAAAAAGCTGATTCGATTCTTAATCGTTATCAGCAAAATCAGATTATCATTCCAAAGTCACGAGTGACTTCAGCGCCATTGCTAAAAGGCATAATGAATTGCGGGGTATGTGGCGCTAAAATGGTTCCAACTTACACCAAAAAACAAGGTAAGAGATATCGCTATTACCTTTGTTCATCAAAGGCAGTGGGCAATAATGATTCTTGCAAGATAGCCAGAGTTTCGGCAAACGAGGCAGAAAATGTAATTACGAATCAGGTTTTAACTCTTTTAAGAAAACCAGAATTTATCGTTAACACAATAGGTCAAGCGGTAGGCAAAATCTCTGAAAATCTGATTATCAATTCTTTCAAACAAATTGAAAAAGTCTGGGATGAGTTATTTCCACTTGAGCAGGCCAGAATCATCAATCTGCTAGTTAAAGACGTAGAGGTCAGACCAGATGGCTTAAATATCCGAATTTTTAAAGACGGACTTCACTCATTATCAAACGAATTCACAAATTGATATGAAATGGCAAAATATGATCACAGAGAGCGATAAAAGTATCTCAATGGCAAATAGTGACACGATTAGCATTTTTATCCCTATGGAGATTAAAAAGCGCGGCGGAACGGCAATGATAATTCTGCCAAAAAATGTTAACCCCGAAGAAGGTCAAAAATGTTTTGATGACACGATGATTAAATCAATCGCCAGAGCCTATAAATGGAAAATTATGATTGATAAGGAGGAAGTCGATTCACTCGCGGATATTGCCAGAAGAGAAAATCTCAGCACCGGTTTTGTAAGTAAAATTTTTAATCTGAATTTTTTAGCACCAAAGGTTGTAGAAAGAATTTTGAGTGGGACTCAGCCAAGAAGTTTGAAGTTACAGGATATTGTGACGAATGAGATTCCTGATTTATGGCAAGAGCAGCTGGAGAATTGGGGATTTGAGAAAAGTTAGTTTTGATTTTTTGAAGAGAGCTATTCCGTCGTTGGTATTGCGGTTTTTTTAAAGTTTTTTCTGATTTAGGATTTTTTATCCAGCCTTCTTTCCAGCTCTTTTTTTACATTTGCTGCATTGTCTCTTATGTGATCACAAAAAGAAACAATGGCATAAAGTTGTTCATCGGAAAAACTGTAAATTTCTTTAGAAAAATGATGTAAATCTGATGAGAATCTTTCTGCTGAATTTCTTAAAAAATAAAATTCAACTTTAGCTTCGTTAGACATAAAAATTTCTTAAAAAGTTAATAATCAAAACATGTGTTAAGCCTCTATTATCAAGGCTTTACAATGTGTTGATACTACTCCAAAAGAAGTGTCTATCAAGTTGAAAGAAGAGAATATAAGCAGAAAAATCGGGAGCCACCACCACAGAACCCATCTGTGTTGCGTCCTATTTCCATAAAGGTGTTTTATTTGGCGCAACTCCCGACCGAAATCAATAATTTCAGTAAATAATTCTTTGGCAAGATTGCCTTTTTAAAATTTTTAGCCTATTCTGTTTAAAGTTTTTGAATTTAGCTAAATTTATCGGATGATAATAAGGTTTTTTCGTATCACATTTCTAATCATATTCTGTCTTTCACTGCCTGGTAAAGTGCTGTCCAAAGATCTGTGTGACACTTCAAAATCATCGCAAAAAGAATCGGTAATTTCTGCCAGCCTGGCAGGTGATCTTTCTGATTCTGCTGATTGCAAAAATTGCAACTGTCATTGTCATCACGGTCATTTTGATTTGGCGTTTTTTGCCAAATCTTTTGATGCAACTTTACTCAAAAGCGAAAATTTCTCTCCCAATTTCGTTTCCATTCTCCCTCCTCAAAGCAGCTCTCTAAAACGGCCTCCAAAAATAGTTTCTTAACTCACTAAGCCTTTGCTAACAAGCATTAAGGCTATTTGTTAAAACTATTATTTCGGATAAAATGGCCAGATTTTTCATTATATTTTTATCGCTCACCTTTCTTGGTTCCTCAGCATTTTGTAAGGAGTACCAAATAGAAGAGCTCATTACTCTCGCAGAGCAAAACAGTCACAACATTAGAGCTGCTGAATACTCTGCCTTGTCGCAAAAACGATTAGCCAATCAGCAAAAATATTGGAGCAATCCGGTTGTGAGCTTTGGCAGGATTGCGGGGCAAGATACTTATGGCGTTAGTCAAACCATTCCTTTTTACGGTAAACTTCAAAAAAAATACGACATTGAGGATGCGCAATATCGTATTCTTGAAACGCAGAAAAATAATTTATCGCTGTTCGTAAAGTCAGAAGTGTTCAGTCTACTTTATCAATATCAGGCTCTGAAGAAAAAAATTGAGCTGGCACAGAGGCGTTTGGACAGGCTTTCGCTGGTTGATAAATATCTCGCCACCATCGTTTTAAGTTCGCCAACTAAACAGGCGCAATGGCACATTACTAAAGATAAAATCAGATTAGTTGAACGCGATTTGATCAAATATCGCAACCAACTCTGTCAAACTTGGAATGCTGCTAATGTTTATCTCAATCTTGAAAGCGAGCCATCAAATATAAGCCTCGAATGGCTCGATGACAAAAACTATCGCGGTAAAAAATTCTTCATTGAATCAGCCCTGGAAAACAACCTCGAGTTAAAAGAGCAAAAAATTCTCATCAGCAAAACCAAGTCAGAATTGTCATTTGCAAAAGTTGAGCAAATGCCAGATGTCAGTGTTTCTGCAACCAGACAAAATGGCTCTGTAAGCGGTTCTTTTGCGGGAGCTAATCAAGATTCAACCGGAGTTGGTCTTTCTGTTTCTATTCCATTATTTAATCGTAATCAGGAAAAAATCGCTTCAAGTGAATCTCAAATCAGGGCTCAGGAATCATCATATGAATTCCAGCGCAATCAGTTGGCACAGCTTATCAGCAATGATATCAGCGAATATGAAACCTCTCTGAAGCTCGCCAAAAACTTTCCCGTCAATAATATCGGCAAAATTGTCTCTCGACTTTCGCAAGCCAATTCTGATTTCAAAAAAGGTGTACTCGATTTCATCACTTACATCGAACTCGATTCGCAGGAATATCAAACCATAGACACTATTATCGACACTCAGGTGGATTTAGCGGCTTCTTACGCTGCGCTTATGATCAAAGTCGGCAATTTTACTTTACCTCAAAATGACAAATAAATTTTTTACCAAAATAATTGAGCTTCGATGGTATGTTTTGATTCTCTTCGGACTCATTTCTTTATTCGGATTTTACTCTTTAAGCAAAGTTAAAATCGACGCCATTCCCGACATCACCAACAAGCAGGTGATTGTAAATACAAAAACTTTGGGAATGGACCCAACAAGGGTTGAGAAGGCTGTCACTTATCCAATCGAAGCTGAACTTTATGGCATTCCTGGTTTGCAGGAAATGCGCTCAATTTCCAAATTTGGTCTTTCACAAATCATTCTGATTTTTAGGGATGAAGTGGATATTTATTTCGCCAGAAATCAGGTGCTGCAAAGAATCTCGACTTTGCGCGATCAACTTCCAAATGGTATGTCGCCGGAAATTGCACCACTTACCACCGGCATTGGTGAAATCATCATGTATCGCGTTTATAGCCCAAGTGGCGAAGATGATTTTATGAAGCTGCGCACAATTCAAGAATATCAATTTGCCCGCGAATTAAAAAAAATCAGAGGAGTTGCGGAAATTGACACCATCGGTGGTTTTGAACGTGAACTTCATCTTAACATATTGCCGGAGAAGCTTGCCAAATACGGCATGACACCGGAAAGGCTAATTACTCAAATCCAAACTGTCGGAGAAAATTTTGGCGGTGGTTATATTGAACAGGATGATCAGCAAAAAGTAGTACGGACATTTGCTAATGTCGGCAGCTTTGAAGACATCATGAATATTCCAATCAAGATTGATTATACTGGCAACGCTTTACCGCTAAAACATATCGTTGAAATCAGTCCGAATTACTCACAAAGACTTGGTGCTGCAAGCTATAAAGGCAAAGAAGCGGTGATTGGAACGGTGATGATGCAATCAGGAGAAAATGCCAAAGAGATTTTGGTAAAGGTTAAGCAGGAAATCGAAAAACTAAATCAGCGTAGCACAGATGCTAAAATTGAAATTCTTTATGACCGTCAATTCCTGATTGATTCCACCATCAGAACCGTGATGAAAAATCTAGCCGAAGGAATTTTGCTGGTGATTGGTGTTTTGTGTTTGCTGCTCGGTAATTTTAAAGTCGGCATGATTGTTGCCTCATCATTGCTATTTTGCATTTTGATTCTTGCCTCGGCCATGAATCTTTTTGGTATCTCAGCAAATCTGATGAGTCTTGGGGCCATTGATTTTGGTTTGTTGGTTGATGCCTCAGTGGTGATTGTAGAGTTCATCATTAGCAGTTTGATCTTGCATAAAAGCAAAAGTGAAAAAATCGAATCAGTTGCTAAATTATCAGCGCAAGTTGCAAGGCCGATAATTTTCGGCATCACGATCATCATTTTGGTTTATGTACCAATTCTGATGTTCTCTGGCATTGAAGGAAAAACTTTTAAGCCAATGGCAATCAATGTGATTATTGCCATGATTGCCAGCATTTTCGTAGCGTTTTTATTGATGCCGGTTTTGTCTTACTTCTTTGTTGATGGTGCAATAACTCATGAAAAACACCGATTTTTTGCCGCGATCAAAACCAGATATGAAAGCCTCTTGAATCGCGCTTTGCACAATGGTCGAATGGTAATTATCGGATGTGCAGGATTTTTTATTTTGTCACTTTCACTACTTGCCTTCATGCCATCGGATTTTTTGCCAGATCTGAATGAAGGCGATATTGTTTATACGGTAATTGCAAAAAATGGCACCAGTCTTTCTAAAACTGAGGAAATTGTTCAAAGCCTTGAGCAAAAAATTTCTGATGAAAAAGAAATCGATAAAACATTTTCACGCGTTGGAGTAAGCCAAGCAGGACTTGATCTGATGCCACAAAATTCTGCTGATCTTTTCGTGATCTTAAAAGAAAAATTCAAAGGTGATGCCAAGAAAATTTCCGAAAAACTTTATCAAAAAGTAAAAGAAAATTGCGCTGAATGTGAAGTAACAGAATCGCAACCAATCAAGATGCGCTTTAACGAAATGTTGGAAGGAAGTCGCGCTGATTTATCGCTGAAAATTTTTGGAGAGAATCTTGAAGAGTTAATGATGATCACAGAGAAAATCAAAAATTTACTTCACGAAAAACCGGCAATAAAAGAGATCGAAGAAGATTTTATTAACTCAATACGCAAAGGCGCGTTCATTGATGTTGTGCCGGATTACACCCAGATTGCCAAACATCAAATTACAATTTCCGATGTTAATAATGATCTGAAAGATGCTATGGCCGGTATTCAGGTTGGAAATTTTTATGCGACAGAATTTCCGATTTCGATTGTTCTGCATTTAAGCGAAAAAATTCGCAATGATATTAATTCGATTAGCAACATTCCAATTGGTTTATCCGATGGCGGAAGTTTTTCGTTAGATAAAGTCGCTAACTTGCGCGAAAGTGAAGACATCACTTCAATCCCGCGTCTCTTTGGTAAAAGATATTCCAGCCTTTCAATCTATCTAAAAAATACTGATTACGCTGGCTTTATCAAAAATGCCGAAGCTGAAATCACCAAAAATAAAATCGTGCCAGAAGGCTATTATATTGAATGGGGCGGTAGATTTGAAAATCTTAACAGCGCTAAAAAACAAATCTTCCTAATCATTCCACTAATAATTCTGACGATTTTTGGTATGCTCTACAAGATGGTTGGCGATGTGAAGAAAGTCTTGATCGTTTTTTCAACTGTGCCTTTTGCCTTGAGTGGAGGGATTCTGCTGCTCTTCATCTGTCAAATTCCAATCACGATTTCAGTTTATGTCGGCTTCATCGCCTTGATTGGTATCAGCCTCTTAAACTCGATAATTCTCATCGATACTTTCGCAAAAAATAATGATCTGAAGCTCACCTGTCTTTCAAGACTCAGACCAATCCTAATGACCGCAATCGTTGCTGGACTTGGTTTCTTGCCCATGGCATTCGGACACGGAATTGGTGCAGAAGTTCAACAGCCAATTGCAATAACCGTGATTGGTGGTATTATTAGCTCAACAATTGCAACACTGATTTTGAGTCCGGTTTTGATTAAAAAATTTATTAAATCTAATCAGGAATAATTATGGGACATAATCACGATCACGGCACTCACGTCAGTCAAAAAGATTTTGGCAAAGCTTTTATTATTGGCATTGCGCTAAACACGATTTTTATCATTTGTGAAATTATCTACGGACTCAAAGCCAACTCCCTAGCTTTGCTTGCTGATGCCGGACATAACGCTTCTGATGTGATCGGTTTATTCGTAGCGTGGATTGCAACAATTTTAGCTAAGAAAAAATCTTCCAAGAAGTTCACTTATGGGCTGCAAAGCGCGACAATAATTGCCGCTTTGATCAATGCTGTTTTGTTAGTTGTTGCTTCACTTGGAATCATCTTTGAAGCAGTTCAAAGATTGACTCACGAGAATTCGCAAGCAGTTGGTTCATCAACAGTGATATTTGTTGCTTTAATGGGAATATTTGTAAATGGCATCACCGCTTGGTTATTCGTTAAGGGTTCGAAAGATTTAAATATTCGCGGTGCGTTTCTTCATATGGCGGCGGATGCAGTTGTATCCCTTGGTGTGGTAATTTCTGGTTTAATAATTTTAAAAACCGGCATGATATTTGTTGATCCAATAACCAGCCTAATCA
Organism: uncultured Rhizobium sp.; assembly: GCA_964537735.1. Classification (GTDB taxonomy): domain Bacteria; phylum Pseudomonadota; class Alphaproteobacteria; order Rickettsiales; family UBA1997; genus UBA2645. The sequence continues at coordinate 91,192 of CAZICL010000005.1, forward strand.
TCGCTGTAGTAATTTTGATCAGCACTTGGGAATTGCTGAAAGACTCAATAAAACTCTCACTTCACGCTGTGCCAAAGGCAATAGATTCTGTTAAGGTGAAAGAATATTTGCTCAGCCTGCCAAATGTAAAAGAAGTGCACGATTTGCATATTTGGGCTATGAGCACAAGCGATGTTGCACTCTCAGCTCACTTACTGATGCGCTGTAATCCCGAAAATGATTTTTTGAAAAAAGTTGAACATCATCTAGAACATCATTTCAACATCGGTCATTCCACCATTCAAGTTGAGGTTGGGAATTCAGCTGATAGGTGCAATTTAGTTAAAAGCTGTGACCATTAATGTAGGAGATGAGGTACTAAATAAGCGAAAGAAAATCCGATCAGAAGAAAAGTGACGGAAATATAAAAAATTACATCACTGACTTTAGCAAAATGTCTTAAATCCGCTGCAAATTTTTCTGCTGAAGCGCGTAAAAAATAATATTCGATTTTGTTTTCAGTCGACATAAAAATTCCTCAAAAGGTTAAAAAATAAAAACCGTGTAAAGCCAATAAATACAAGGCTTTACACGGTTTTATTTTACCTCAAAAAAGGTGTCTATCAAGTTGAAAGAAGGAGTTTTGTTAAAAAGATCGCCTGAATAAACGCCCCCTTATCTTGCCTGGTAAAGGCGTTTATTCAGGCGGTCTTTTAGATAAAATTGGATCTGTTCAAAGCCCATATTTCATAAGTTTATCAAAAAATTTGAGGGATAAATCTATTGCGGGCGTATAACCTATCAGGTGGTTTAATTTAAAATTAAAAAAACTTGAATAGGTCATGCGATTTTTTAGAAAAATTCTAGTAATATATCTTGTCACAATAACCCCAGCTATTGCCAGACCAGTTGCTTATCCTGGCGGATGGTCGCTGATGCAGCATAATGATTATAACGATAACAGTCTTTATGCCAACTACACTTTAAATGGCAAAGATACCGTTGGCGTAGTGTCGGAATATATGCGTCAGAATAATTTTCTCTTTAACAGCTTCCAATATACTAGGGTGATTAAGCGTTGGAATCAGGATGATTCTCAGGGCAATCTATATTTTAAAGGTGGAGCTGGCGGTGCAGAAGTAAATAATAGCTTTAAAAGCGGTGGATCCATTGGAATTGAAGGCGATTGGGAAAGTCGCAGATTCTATACAGCTTATCGCAACTCTTACACAAAAATTGATAATAAATACAGCCAGTTCCGTCAAATGGCTCGCGTTGGCGTTGCTCCGTATATTGGCGGCTATAGCGACTTAAACACTTGGTTCATTTTACAAGTCGATCACAACCCAACTGGATATAAAAAGAATTTCGTCACCACTCCTGTTATAAGAATGTTTAAGGACTCTTATCTCATAGAAGTTGGAGTTAGTTCAACTAAGACCGTTTTATTCAATTTTATGATGTTTATCTAACTTTTTTATTAACCAATTTAAGGAGCTTTATGAAATTCTTCGCGATTATTTTTTCATTATTTTTTGTGACCACATCTCTTGGTAATAGCAGCTTCGCTGCCGTGCCAAGCAATGCTAAACAGGTTTCCAGTCCAGTTGTAATTAAGGCAAAAGTCAGAGGCTTAGTATGCGCTTTTTGCTCCAGAAATATTGAGAAATCTTTTCAAAAAAGAAGCGAGGTCGAAAAAGTATCAGCAGATTTAGACACAAAAATTGTTACGATTGATTTAAAAAATGGAGAAAATCTCAGCGATGAGGAAGTGACAAAAATCATTACCGATGCCGGCTATAATGTATCGGAAATTAACAGATAAAGCCATGAAGCAAAAACTAAATTACCTCCTGCCATATTTCGGATTATTCACTTCTTTTGGCACAATCTTTTGTTGCGCATTACCAGCATTATTCGTGTTGCTCGGCGCCGGAGCTGTTTTTGCCAGCATTACCGCAACTTTTCCGCAAATGATTTTTATTGCTGAGCATAAGGATTATTTCTTTCTTTTTGCCGGAATTATTTTGAGTGCCAACGCCTTTATGCGTTATAAAAATCGCAATGCTCCTTGTCCGATTGATCCACTCCAAGCAAAGGCCTGTAAACATTTAAAGAAAATCAATGATGTGATTTTCTGGTTTTCAATTTGCCTGTTTTTAATTGCCTTTTTCGTTTCCTACTTATTGATATTTTTTATCTAAATTTATGAATGAACAAAAAGTAAAAAGTTGCTGCCACACTCACAAAACTGCCGTAAAAGAGGTTGTTGCAGAAAAGCCTTCTGGAAAGGCTTGTCATCACCATAAGGCGGGAGATACCAAATCCAATAAAGCCATTTCTGCAAATGATAAGGGAATTTACATTTGCCCGATGCATCCAGAAGTGAGGCAAGTTGGAGCTGGAGATTGTCCGATTTGCGGCATGGCTTTAGAGCCGGAAATTGCCACAAATGACGATCATTTTGATGAAGAAATTTATGATCTAAGATTGCGTTTTATCGTTGCTGCAATTCTAACTTTGCCAATTTTTATTTTGGAAATGACCTCTCATTTATCGGGCGGTTTATTTGATTTTAGCTCTGTCTTATCAGCCAAATCTTCGCAAGCAGTTCAGATGATTCTTTCTACAATTGTAGTGTTTTGGAGTGGTTTGCCATTTTTTAAAAAGGCTATTCAGTCTTTACAGAACAAGGCTCCAAACATGTTTACATTAATTGCGCTCGGTACCTCAATTTCTTGGCTTTACAGCTTTATTGCCACTTTATTTCCGCAAGCCTTTCCACTCGACTTGCTTAATCATCAGGGGGTTGTCGCGGTTTATTTTGAGGCCGCTTCAGTGATTACGGTTTTAGTTCTCCTTGGTCAAATTCTTGAAATCAAAGCGCGCAAAAATACCTCCAACGCCATTTCTGCCTTACTCAAACTTTCACCAACTTTTGCTCACCGCATTAAAGATGGCAGCGAAGAAAAAATCTCAATTGAAGAAATTCAAGTTGGAGATTTATTGCGCGTTCGTCCTGGTGATAAAATTCCAACTGATGGAGAAGTAGTTGAAGGTACAAGTAATGTAGATGAGTCAATGATTACGGGAGAATCATTACCAATTAAAAAACTCATTGGCGATAAAGTAATCGGCGCAACCATTAATCAAGATGGCAGCTTTGTAATGAAGGTTTTGCAAGTGGGAGAAAATACCATGCTGAGCAAAATCATCGAAATGGTTAATAATGCCAAACGCGGTCAAACCCAGATTCAAAAATTAGCCGATCAGGTTTCGTCATGGTTTGTGCCATTGGTAATTTTAATCGCCATAGCTACATTTTTTGCTTGGGCAATTTTTGCTAAAGATTCTGCTTACACTTACGGATTGGTTGCGGCGGTTTCTGTGCTGATAATTGCCTGTCCTTGCGCTCTTGGTCTTGCAACGCCCATGTCGATCATTGTTGCTCTGGGTAAAGGTGCAGCAAACGGCGTGCTGGTAAAAAGTGCTGAGAGTTTAGAGAAGTTAGAAAAAGTTAATGTGATTGTGGTTGATAAAACCGGAACTCTTACCGAAGGAAAACCACAATTAAGTAAGATCATTACGGTTGGAGATTTTAATGAAGAGCAAGTTTTGCTCTATGCAGCAACTCTTGAAAATAATAGTGAACACCCAATTGCCAAAGCCATTGTCAAAGCTGCAAAAGAGCGGGGAATTGTCCTCCAGCAATCTAGCGATTTTATCACACCAATTGGTAAAGGCGTTAGTGGTGAAGTCGAAAATAAAAAAATCCTGATCGGTAATACTAAGTTGATGCAGGAAAATAAGATTAATTACACGACCTTAGAATCAAAAGCAGAAAACCTCCGACAAGGCGGCGCAACAGTGGTGTTTGTTGCCATCAATAATAAAATAGCGGCTTTACTTGCCGTAGAAGATCAAATCAAAGCCAATAGTTTTGCGGCGGTAAAAGATCTGCAGAAACTTGGAATTAAAATTGTAATGCTGACGGGAGATAATAAAAACACTGCCAAAAAAGTTGCTGACGAACTTGGAATCAAAGAAGTTTTTGCCGAAGTTTTGCCAGAAGAAAAAAGTAAAATTATCGCAGATCTAAAGTCACAAGGAAATATTGTAGCAATGGTTGGAGATGGCATTAACGACGCACCGGCTTTAGTGACAGCAGATGTTGGAATTGCAGTTGCAAACGGAACTGATGTGGCAATTGAAAGCGCTGGAATTGTTTTACTTCACGGCGATTTAGCAAAGTTGGTCAAAGCCCATCACCTTTCCAAAAAAACCATGCGCAATATCAAAGAAAATTTGTTTTTTGCCTTCGCTTACAATAGCTTTGGTATTCCGCTTGCGGCTGGATTATTTTATCCAATTTTTGGCTTAATGCTTAGTCCGATATTTGCCGCTGCTGCAATGTCGCTGAGTTCGGTTTCGGTAATTGCCAATGCTCTGCGACTTAAAATGATTAAAATTTAATAAGAATAATTGAGATATGTTTAAGAATTTAGATCAACTAATTGCCATGAGCTTCAAATCATCAAACGATGTTTTGAATAATCTCGAGCATAATGTGTGGCAAAAAATCCATGATCGCTCTGTCGATTCAAAACAATCATGGTATAAAAATTTTATGATGAGTGATTTGCGTTTTGCGCCAATTGCTGCTGCATTTTTACTGCTTCTAACGATTACTACTGTTGCTTTAACTGGCTTTTCAGTAGAACAAATATCTATCAGTCAACAAACTGGATTGAATGTTTTTTCTCCAAATTCCCCCTATTTATTAGCAACATTATTTTAGTAAAAACCTATGCAAAAAAAATTATTTATTCCGCTGCTTTTAATAGTTCTTACTCTTGGAGTAGTTTCTTTATTTTATGCAAAACAGCACCAAAGCAATCACCATTCTTCTCACGCTGATAGCAGCATTCACAATTATTTTCACCAACAACTTCATCTCACTAAAAATCAGGAAGAAAAACTTAGTGATGTTGAAAAAGAATATGCCCAGCAAAAGCAGCGTTTAGAGGAAGTTATGCGCCTTGCCAATATGGAGTTGGCTGATGCGATAAAAAAAGATCACTCTTTTTCACCGGAAGCACGAATCGCGGTTGATAAGATTCACAAGGCAATGGGCGAATTGCAAAAAGCAAGTCTTGAGCATTTGTTCAAAATGGGTGTGGTTCTTGATGAGTCGCAAAAAGAAAAACTTAACCAATTGATCGTTGATGCTCTTTACGAAAATGCAAAAATGTAAAATTGAAAAAGATACCAGCGATGAAATGCTGATGCAGCAGCTGCAAGATGGCCATAACTACGCCTTAGATGAAATTATGGGTCGCTACAAACAAAGGCTTTTCTCTTTCATTAAAAATTACATCAAAGATAGCGACTCAGCGCAGGATATTTTACAAGAAACCTTCATCCGTGTTTATTTTAAATCGAATAGCTTCAATCAGAATTACAAATTTTCTACCTGGCTTTACAAGATTGCGATTAACTTGTGTCGCGATCACTCCCGCAAAGAAAAATTACGCCAATATTTATCTCTCGATGCCTTTCTGGGTAGTGAAAATAAGGATGACGAACATTTGCCTCAAAAACAAATTGCTGATCCAGCTTCTAATGTAGAGGACATAACCGACTTAAGACAAAACCTGATAACCCTTGATGAAGAAATACAGAAGCTGCCCCATAAATTAAAAACCGCGCTAATTTTGTTTTCTCTGGAAGAAAATTCTCAAGAAAAATGCGCCAAAATTTTAGGAACAACTCCCAAAGCCGTGGAAATGTTGGTTTATCGAGCACGCAAAATTCTGTCTAAAAAAATGTCAAAAAAGTTTGAGGGATAGGCTTTTATTACGCGTATAACTATTCATACGGGTTAAAAACTTTTAACAAAATGCTCCTCATGACATTTGAAATCATTCCTAACTGGCATCCGATATTTGTGCATTTCACCGTTGCGCTATTTTCAGTTGCGACCGCACTTTTCTTGGTTGAAAGAATCTTCCTCAAAACATCTGAGTATAAAGAAAGATGTTTGTTGATTGCCAGGTGCAATCTTTGGATTGGTAGCGTAATCACGATTGGAACAATTCTTGCTGGATGGTATGCCTATAATACCGTTAGTCACGATGCTCCATCTCACGCAGCAATGACTCTTCATCGTAACTGGGCTTTATCAACAGCTTCTTTGATTGCTGTAATGGCTTTGTGGGCATTTATTTCCAGAAACAAAAAAGATGTCTCTATCTCATTCATGTTATGCCAAATAATTACCTCACTGTTTTTGCTGGTCACAGCTTATTTGGGCGGAGAAGCGGTTTATCGCTACGGTCTTGGCGTTATATCTCTACCGCAAAGTGAAAGTAATGAATCTGGTCACGGTGGGCATAGTCATCAACATCATGATGAAGGAGATGCCAAAAACTCTGATCAAGAAGATAAAAAATCAGGTGATCTAAATAAACGCAAGATACACAAAAAAGTTATCAAGAATATTCCTGAGCAAATTAATAGCACGATAGCAATTGAAAGTGATGAAAAAAAAGGTCATCACAACCATAATCACAAAAATTAAAGTTTTAAATTATTCTAATAATGAGCCCAATTCCCATGAAGATTTTTAGTAAAATTTTACCAATTACATTCTGCCTTTTTTCTTTCTCAAGCCTTGCCAAAACCTATGATTTAGAAGTCAAAAAACAGGATGTTTTTATTACCGGAAAGGCAGTTCCGTCAATTACGGTAAATGGTCAAATTCCAGCTCCGACCTTGCGTTTTACTGAAGGTGAAGATGTTGAAATTCGTGTAAAAAACTCGATGGATGAATCAACCTCAATTCATTGGCACGGTATTTTACTTGATGGATCAATGGATGGCGTTCCTGGATTAAATGGCTTTAACGGCATTGATCCACACACAACTTTTACTTACAAATTTAAAATCAGGCAGGCAGGCACTTACTGGTATCATTCTCATTCCAACATACAGGAGCAGCTTGGAGTTTATGGATCAATTGTGATTGAGCCGAAAGTGGTAACAGAAAAAGTTGATCGAGATTACGTCATCGTTCTTTCAGACTTCACCGAAGAAAACCCCAACACCATTATCAATAATCTAAAAATTGATTCTGGTTATTATAACTACAACAAGCGCACAATTTTTACTTTTTTCAAAGACATAAAAAAGAACGGATTTTCTGCAACTTTAAGCAATTACATGAGTTGGGGAGATATGAGAATGGACCCAACTGATTTGGCTGATGTTACGAAATATCATTTTTTAACCAACGGCAAAACCTCTGATCAGAACTGGACAGGAATTTTCAAGAAAGGAGAAAAAGTAAAACTGCGTTTCATCAATGCTTCGGCGATGACAATTTACGATGTTTTTATTCCAGGCCTTAAAATGAAATTCGTTGAAGCTGACGGACAACCAATAAAGCCATTTACAGCAGATGAATTTCGTTTTGGTGTTGCCGAAACTTATGATGTGATTGTTGAACCAAAAGATGATAAAACTTTTTCAATCATAGCGCAAAGCATTGATCGCACAGGTTACGCCAGAGGAACTCTTGCTCTAAAAGAAGGTATGAAAGGCGAAATTCCAAAAATGCGTCCACGCGCACTTTTAACCATGACTGATATGAAAATGGATGGTATGAATCATGGTGATATGGCAATGGGTGATGATAAAAATATGGAGGGCATGGATCACTCAGCAATGGGCCATGACATGGGCGGTATGGATATGGGAGAAATGAGTATGGGCAAAGGAAAAAGTGGCTGGGCTGAAGCAGGAACTCCAGCTGGAAATAAAGCATTAAGTTATTCTGACCTAATTTCTCGTCATCCTCAAAAAGATTTACGCCAACCAACAAAAGAAATCGAATTTCGTTTTGGTGGCACGATGAATCGTTACATCTGGACAATTAACGGTGAAAAATTCCCCAAACCAACTCACGTAAAATTTGGCGAAAGAGTTCGTTTAAAATTTATTAACGACACGATGATGGCGCATCCAATCCATCTTCATGGCATGTTCATGCAAATGGAAAGTATAAATTCTGTCGCGCTAGGCGTCGACGGAGGCCAGAACATGAAATGGCTGCCAAACAAACACACGGTGATTGTTCCTCCAGCACAAACCGTTTCAATGCTTTTAACTGCCGATGAAGCAGGAGAATGGGCGTTTCATTGTCACCTGCTTTACCACATGGCAAATGGCATGATGACGAGTGTTTCTGTTGACAAAACAACAAAGTCTGGAGGAAGAGATGCTAATTAAAAAACTTCCAGCGATTTTATTTTTGATCTTTCTTTTTCCAAAAAATCTCTGGGCGGTGACTAACCATGAAGGCCATGGTGATGATCATCCGCAGATCTTTCACGCATTTACCTTGGAAGGTGATGTTGGCGAAGCTCGTGATGGCAGAGCTAAAAGTCTCGATTTATCTGGTTGGGTTGGAACTGATTATGATAGATTGTGGATAAATAGCGAAAAGAAGAATTACGGCGATTACGAAGAAATATTCGAAGCTCAGGCACTTTACAGTAGAAACTTTTCTAAATTCTGGGATGCGCAAATTGGAATTTCTCACGATTTTAGCACTGATTTTACTTCAACAAATGTAAATTATTTAACCATCGGCCTTGAAGGTTTGGCTCCACAATTCTTTGAAACAAGAGCGCAAATCTTTTTAAGTGATCAAGGCAATTATAGCGCTAGATTAAAACAAGAAGTTGATATTTTTATTACCCAAAAACTCATCACCCAACCATATTTTGAAACTGAGATTTTTGCTCAAGATGTTGAGAAGTTAGAAGTAAAATCCGGTATTTCTGATTTTGAGCTTGGTCTTGTAACTCGCTATGAAATCACCCGCAAGTTCGCTCCATATTTTGCTTTGCGCTACCATACCAAAACCTTTGGCACAGCAGATTATGCTAAACAAATTGGTGTAAAGGTAGATAATTTTATTGCCTCAGTTGGCATTAGGCTAAGATTTTAGTAAGATTTTTTTTCTAAAAAATTTTCTAAGATATTTCCGTCAGGAAGTAATTTTTATTAACAAAACTTTGAAAAATATGAAAAAAATATCACTTACCATCGCCACCATTTTTTTACTTTCCTCTGCTACGGCTAACGCTCAGGATCATTCTACTCACAAAGAAGAGATGGAAAATGTAGCCCACAGCAATGCTGCTCATAAAGAAGAAATGAAAGCCGTAGATCATGAAAAAGCTGCTCATAAATCCCATATGAAATCTGTAGACCACGCTGACAAAACTCACAAAGCAAAAATGAAAGCTGTGGATCGCGCTAATGAAAAGCACGATGCTGAAATGAAAAATGATTCAGAAAAAGCCAGCGATGAAAAAGCGGGCAATAAAGAACATGATCACAATCATAAGCATTAGAGTTTAAATTTTTTCTTTGTCATTACAGAGAAAAACAAGATTGATAAGTTGATGTAGTGCTGCTGATTAAATTAAGATTAACAGCAGCATTCGCCTTGCCTGAAGAAATGCGAGAAGTTCGCAAAAAAGTAAAGAATATCACTTGAGGTAGCACCTTGAGAAGTTCGATGAAAAAGCTACGAGCCCAGCATTTATCGACATCTACCTTTTTCAAAAAGGTAAACGTGAAGCGGAGAAACAGAGAGAGAAATACCCAAAAAATGCAGAAAATTTTGCTGACGAGAGAGAAGAAGGTAAGCGTGAAATGGAAATTAAAATGTGGAGAGAAGCCGCAAATACAGGGCTTGGAGAGGGGTAGAGAAATTTGCTAAAACCTATGGGAGATTCGGTTCGCAGTAGTAGGATTGGCGGAAGAGGTGAGATTCGAACTCACGGTACGCATGAACGTACGGCAGTTTTCAAGACTGCTGCCTTAAACCACTCGGCCACCCTTCCACAAAAAAAACATCTGCCTTTGCACCAAAGGCTGCACTTCCATAAAAAACATCCGTCTTTGTTAGGCGAGGCTATTTGTAAAAACAGTTGCCTTGATATCGGAGGTCATCATCGAACGAGGCGGCGCAAACTATGTGGGATATTTTTAATTGCAAGAATGTTGCCAGAAATTTTTAACACCGCGCTAAAATTACAATTCGCTTTGTTGGCAGATTTCAAAACTGGTGGTGCAAAATAATTTTGAAACTGAGTGATCTATCAATAAAAAACTCCGCTCGCAACTTAACTATGCAAGATAGTTTTAACCGCTGCCCTTCGTATGACATTCGGATGAACTGGTGGTGATTTCAGATAATTATCGCCGTTCACCTGCGCCGTTACTGCTTATCCACTTTACCATAAGCTCTTTCCACTTTACACACCCTCACCTCAAAATCATTGTACCATTCTTGACGGCCGCGGCGACGGGCGACGGCGTGGGCGGCGTTTTCTTTCCAGTTTTTTATTGCTTCTGCGCTTTGCCAATAACTCACGGTAATGCCAAAACCATCTGCGCCGCGCGCGCTTTCAACTCCTAAAAAACCTGGTTGTTTGACGGCTAATTCTTCCATCTTTTGCGCCATAAAATTATAGTCAGGATTATCATCTTCACCGCGCTGCGAGCTAAAAATTACTGCATAATATGGCGGTTTTGGCGTGTTAGCAAATTGTGAATTGGACATTAAAAGCTAAAATTTTTTCAAAAATGTAAATAGCATAAAATTTAAAAACTGACTCTAAAAATTAAAATTCACTGTCTTTTTTAAATCTTCATGAACGCTGATAGCAACTGGACAAGAGTAAGCTGCGTCGCGCAACATTTGTTGTTGTTTTTGATCAAAGTTATTTGTTGGAAAATGCAAATCGATTACCACTTCCACAACTTTTCTGGGCAATGTTGATGACATAATTTTGGTAACATCACACTCAACACCGTCAATGTTCAAACCCTGTTGATTGGCGTGAATTGCCATGATTGTGATCATGCAAGTTGCAAGTGCGGTGGCCAATAAATCGGTCGGCGAAAAAGCTGCGCCCTTACCTTTATTATCAGTGGGAGCGTCAGTGATCAGAGTGTTGCCAGATTTAAGATGAACCGACTCGCATCTAAGTCCGCCAAGATATTTTGTTTTGATTGTATGAGACATTTTGTACCTAAATTAATTAATAAATGACACATATTACCACCTCAGCACTTGGAAAATTTTTGTCACCACTTAAATATGCTGTCACCGCATTTCCATAAACTCGCAACTCAAACAAAATTATTATGAAATTTAAATCAGCCAGAACCGTCGCAATTGCTGCTTTGCTTGTTGCCAACGCCGGTTTCAACTCAGCTTTTGCCAATGAAACTTTGACCAAAAGCATGACTTTCCATTACGACAAATATCCCGAAAGTCCCTACAGCAATAAAGTTGCGGTTACTAATTGGAATAGCGAAGAAGGAATTTCCAGGCTGGAGCGCACAAAATATAAAGGTGACTTTTATCGCTTAGCACATCATTTCAAACCGCAAATCAATCCAGCGGCTTGTGGACAGGCAGCTGCAACAATGGTGCTTTCGGCAATTTTTGAACTTAATCACCAACCATTCCCCATTGTTGAAGAATGGCCAATCGCCATTGGTGATCAAAAATATCCGCTGCAATATCGCCTGATCAATGACAGCAATTTCTTCAATAACGAAACTGATAAGATCCTCGATCGTCGCACGATCTCGATGAAGATTACCAAAAGAGATGGCACCTTTGGCGGTGGTATCGATATTGATGAGTTGCAAAAAATGCTTAAACTTCACGGCGTCAAATCCAAGCTGACCAACGTTAAAGAATATAATGATAAAAATTTATCCGAGTTCCGCGAATTGGTTAAAACAGTGGTTAATTCTAACAAAGAATTTTTGATTCTGAATTATGACCACTCTTACAAAAATCTTATGGGCGGCCATTTTTCGCCGGTTGCGGCCTATGATGAAAAGTCAGATTCAATCTTGATGCTGGATGTTGCAGCACACAGAAATCCTTGGATCTGGATTAATCTAAGCGATATTTATCACGCCATGAATACCAAAAATTATGCCCGCACTGCTTATCGCGGCTATTTGGTGGTTAATGCTGAAGCAAAACATTTGAAATAAAAAAATTTCCAATGTTTGCCGGGCCAGATTCTTATTGGATCTGGCCCTTTTTTTATTTAAATTTTGTTGAGCGGAATTTTAATATAGCTGACACCATTTTCTTCCGGAGCACTGATTTTTCCGGCACGCAAATTCACTTGAATGGCCGGAAAGATCAATTTCGGCACCGCTTTGCCAACATCGCGTTGATTGCGATTTTCAATATATTGCTCTGCGCTGATGCTGTCATTAATCAAAATATTATGCTGTTTTTGCTCAGCAACGCTACAAACAAATTCGGCTTCTTTTCCGGCTTCGGGATAATCATGACCAACAAAAATTTTGGTATTTTGTGGCAGTGCTAAAATTTTCTGAATCGAGTGATAAAGATCTCTGGCACTGGCTCCGGGAAAATCAGTTCTGGCCGTTCCCATTCTGGGCAGAAAAATAGTGTCGCCAACAAAAACCACATCTTCGATTAAATAAACTGCGCAAGCCGGAGTGTGTCCGGGAGTGTGCAAAACCTTAACTGATAAACTTCCGATGGCAAAAATTTCGCCGTCAGAAAAAAGATGATCAAACTGTGAAGCATCAAGCGGCGTATCTTTTTGCGTGTTAAAAAGAGGCACCCAAAATTGCAGCACTTCCGTTATTTTACTGCCAATAGCAATTTTGCCGCCCAGCTGTTCTTTGATATAATTTGCTGCAGTTAAATGATCGGCGTGAATGTGAGTTTCTAAAATCCACTGCACAGTTAAATTATTTTCTTGGATGTAAGAAATTATTAAATCAGCCGAAGCAGTGGAAACACGGCCGGAATTCATATCATAATTCAAAACCGAATCAATCACGGCGCATTTTTTTGTCGCCTCGTCACTAACAACATAAGTAAAAGTTGCCGTGTCTTTGTCGTAAAAATTTTTGATCTTCATTTTAGTGAATTGCGTTATTAAGTTGCGCTTAGTAAATCTTACTTAAGATTACGCTATCAAAGCTAACCCTTCAACAACTTCAACTAAGTTTTTCAAAAATCATGAAACGAATTATTGCCTCAACAATTCTTGCCTCTTTATTCACTGCCAGCGCCGCATTCGCTAAAACTGAAGGCGCTTATTTAGGAGTTGATTTTATCAGCAGCAGAACCAGTTTTTATACTAAAGTTGACCAACAAGATATGGGTTGGACAACTTACAAACCAACTCAATATGGCAGCACTTACGGCGCTGGTCTTAACTTTAAATATGCCTTCAATATGAATGGCTTTTTTATTGCTCCGGGATTGATTGCTGAGAAAAACAGTTTTGGCAATATCAGAACCAAAGGTACTAACGAAGATTCTTTACAAGTTAGAAGTCGTTACGGTGCCAAACTTGATTTTGGTTACGATATTGCTGATGTTGTGTCACCTTATGTAACAGTTGGATATTCGGCAGTGCGTTACAAAAGCGTTAGTAACGGTCTTGATAGCGGCAACAATTTAATAACTTCTGCAAGTAGCGGCACAGCTGGTGGAGCATTTATTGGTGGTGGTTTGCAATTTACTTTGAGTAATAATTTTATTCTCAACTTCGAATATAATTTACAAAAATTCACCGCCAAACCTGACGTACCTCAAGGATCAGAATATTACCTAAACAAATATCAACAAATCGGCCGCATGGATATTGCCAAGGTTGGTATTTCTTACCATTTCTAAAAAGTGTTAGGCGCTCTAAAAAAGCGCTAAACACCTAAAAATTATTTGCACTATGTCCAACCTCATAGATCAGTTCAGAAAAAATTACGGGAATGATGCTGTGAATAAAATGGTTGAAGTTCTAACCAGTCAAATCATCGCATCTTCACAGCGCATTGCCTCAAATAGTCCTTATCAAGATGGCGAAGTCGAGTTTCTGATTAAAAAGAACCTGCCGCAAAATGCTGAGATCTTACCAATTCAATTCACTTCTGATGCTGCTCAGCAACAAAATTTAGAAAAGGCCTTAGCCGGATTTGCCACCAAAGACTCGCCACACCAACAGTTATTTTTACCAATTAACCTGGGAAATAATTGTTACAGCCTGGCTCACATCACAAAAGATAATAATAACCAACCGCAAGTTTCTTATTTTGACCCCGTCGGAGTTAATACGCCGCACAACAAATTGGAGCCCTTCACACAAGAACAGGCTCTAAAATATAGTTCCATTCCAACCCATTTAGTTGCAGCCCTAGAACAAGGATTAAAAATCTCCCCCGATCAAATCAACATTACCACCAACAGAATCCAAGCCAGCTTCTTTAACGAAGATGATCAAAATAAAAGATATACTTACAGCAATGATGGCGGAGCTATTGTTATTGACAGCGCGATTGCACTGGCGAAAGGTAACTTAAAAATTTCAGGAAATAAGGGAGAGATTGCCGGACTTCATGCCAAAACAGCTGAAGGAGAATTTCAACCTGTGAGGAATTTTGACGTGCAGCAAAGTGAGGAATTGGCACGTAATTGCAGAAAAAACCACCTCTCTGAGTTGCAGGATTGTTTGAAAAAAGATTTTCCACATCATGCTGATGAAAACGACCTTTCTCAAAAGAAAGCCGAAAAAAATAAAGACACAAAATCCACCTCAACTGGCGTTAAGTTGCCTTACGGTGCTTTGTTTATTACATCTTTACTCGCCTCAATTGGCAGTGCTGCAGCAGTTCAAAACTTGCGTGGCAACAATGCAATGGACTTGATCGAACATGTCACAGCTGAACATAATGCAATTATAACACCAAAAAACTTACCAACTCCAGTCACTAAAAGCCCGTCTGGTGCTCCCACTTTAGCACCCACTCCAACTCCAACCACGATTCCAACCTTGGAACCATCTGCTCAACCAACAATAAAGCCCACAGGTCAACCGGCATCTCAGCCCACATCTCAGCCATCTTCTTATCTCAATAATCCAATAAATCCTGACAATCCACTTAACCAGGACAATTGCGGCAATGACGGATTCTCACGCCAGCTTATTTCCTTTATTATTGGTAGCGGTATTGGAGCAATAATACTCGGAGTATCAGCAGCTCAACGAGAACAATGCGGAAAATATTTTTGCCGTGATGTTAATCAGGAATCATCACTTTCTCTTTTGGGATATGCCGCAGCCACTGCCACTTTCACTACAGCCATAGGAGCTGCTGCCGCAGAAATTGATAAAGCAACTGACAACGAACTATATTGCGACACCTCAAATTCGATTCCCTCTTGGGTTGTAGATGTCACCGATAACCAAACCGGTGAATATGCCATTAATGGTGCAATCGCCGGCTTGTCTTTTTGTGCAGTAATCGGACTATTGAAGATGATTCAACTCTGCACCGATAAAAGTAAGTCACCTTCTTCATCTCCATCCTATCGCGCAAGTGGCAACACTTTTGGTCTTGGAACAGAGATGGTTAGCAATGGCGGTGGTGGCAGAATTTAAAATTATAAAAAAAACTTTCCGCAAAACCCCCCGCAATTTCACCTTGCATCATTTTTTTAAACACCAAACATGCGCTACCTTCCAAAGCGATCAGATTTCTTTCCAAAAACTAACTAATAATGAGCAAAGTGAAATTTACTTTGCTGCTTTTTACCCTGCTCTTTTTTGCGCAAAACGGCTTGGCTGATGAAGTGCTGTCGTGGCAGGAATGTGTTGAACTAGCGGCAAAAAATAACAACAATCTAAAATCAGCAATCGCTTCTGAACGCGCCACCAACTATCAGAAAAACGCCACCGTTTCGGCCTTTTTGCCCCAAGCAAGCGCTAATTTGATTTCTAACCGCGGTAATAGTGGCAACTCATCCAACCCTTCAGCCACAACTGTTCAAAGCAGTGTTGTGCAAGCTTACAATGAAACATTTTCAGTAACGCAAAACGTCTTTAACGGCTTTTCTGATGTGGGAAAATTTGATCAGGCCAAGGCCAATAACATAATTTCAAAGGTCAATATTCTGATCGCCAAAGCCCAGATCAGCTATGATTTGAAATATGCTTTCGCCAATCTCAACTACGCCAAAGCCACAATCAAACTGCTTGATCGCATTATCAAACGTCGCCAAGACAATCTCGACATCATCAACTTGCGCTTTAAAAGCGGCATGGAAAATAAAGGCTCATTATTGTTGGCGCAGGCCTATCTTGAGCAAGCCAGATATGATCGTTTACAAGGCGTTAATTTGGTTGAAAGCGCTAGAGCACAATTGTGCAAAGCCATCGGAACTTCTGATTGCAAAGCTTACAATACCGACTCTTCCGTGCCCATCACAGCAAATTCGACTGCCAAAATTGATTTCAACAATGTTTTAGAAAGAACTCCACTACATCAACAAGCCGTTGCCCAGGAACAAGCAGCAAAAGCCGGGATTTTAATCTCTCGCTCTTCTTTCATGCCAACTTTCAACGTCACAGCAGCCACCGGTCATCGCGGCACAACCATGCTGCCGCAGAATGATTTTTGGGCCTTAAATATGAATCTCAGCTTCGCTTTTTTCACCGGTGGCAAAGATTATTACACCCTACGCAGTGCTTATGCCACCAGCACCGCCGCCAAAGAAAATCGTGAAAATATTGATCAGCAAATTTTGGTTACTCTGAAGCAATCTTACAATTCTTACATCGAATCTATCGCCAAGTTGAAAGTTGACGAAGACTTCCGTCATGCTGCCGAACTGCGTGCCGATATTGCCCGCAAAAAATATAATAACGGCTTATTGGCTTTTGAAAATTGGGATGGCATTGAAAATGACTTAATCACCAGAGAGAAAAATTACCTACAAAGTAAATTAAATCGCGTTGCCTTTGAAGCAGCGTGGGAACAAGCTCAAGGCCAAGGAGTATTTAGCAATGATTAAAAATTTAGTGACCAAAAAAATTCGCTACGCAATTTTAGGAATAGTAATTGCCGCCAGCGCGCTGTTTTTTTGGCAAAAAAGTGACACCACTAAAATTTCTTACAGCGAACATGTTGTGAAACTGGGCACATTAAACATCAAAATTTTAGCCACCGGAACTGTGCAGCCGGAAAATCGTTTAGAAATTAAACCACCAGTTCCGGGACGCGTTGAACAAGTTTTATTCAAAGAAGGACAAAAGGTTAGAAAAGGTCAAATTCTGGCTTGGATGAGTTCAACTGAAAGAGCGGCTTTGCTTGACTCGGCACGCGCCAGCGGCGTTGCTGAGTTAAAAAAATGGCAAGAAATTTATCCGCCAACACCAATCCTGGCACCACTTGACGGCACCATCGTTTTAAAAAATGTTGAAGCCGGAGAAACCTTCGCCAGCACCGATTCTTTGCTGTCAATGTCGGATCGCCTCACAATCAAAGCGCAAGTTGATGAAACCGACATTGCTACCATAAAAGTTGGCCAACATGCCGAGATTATTTTGGATGCTTATCCCGACCAAAAAGTGCCCGGCACCGTTCACAAAGTGGCTTTTGATGCAACAACAGTGAGCAATGTGACAACTTACATCGTTGATGTTTTGCCAGAAAAAGTGCCCGATTTTATGCGCAGCGGCATGACGGCAAATGTCACTTTTTTGGTTAATTCCAAAACCGATATTTTGTTAATTCCAACTGAAGCATTGCGTGTAAAAGAAGGAGTATCCTTGGTTTTAGTAAGAAGTGACGGCGCTGATATTGAAAGAGAAGTTGTCACCGGAGAAAGCAACGGCAAACAAATTGAAATTATTTCCGGTCTTGCTGCCGGAGAAGTGGTTTTGTCACCACAATTTAAACTAGAAAAAAATGACAGCGGAGACAGCCCTTTTAATTCAAGACGCAAAAGCAGCACAAAAAAATAAAAAATGATCGAATTAAAAAACATTACCAAAACTTATCAAATGGGCGACACTGTCGTTCACGCCTTGCGCGGCGTAAATTTGAAAATTGAAGATGGTGATTTTGTGGCGATCATGGGCCCTTCCGGATCGGGGAAATCAACTCTGACCAATATTCTGGGTTTGCTTGATGTGCCGGCTTCTGGTTCTTACAAATTAAATAATCGCGAAATTTCAAAACTCTCGGAAGATGAATTGGCAGTTTTACGCCGCGAAGAAATTGGTTTTATTTTTCAACAATTCAATTTGTTGCCGCGGCTCTCAGCCACTGAAAATGTTGCTTTGCCGCTGCTTTATTCACGTCACAAAATTGAATTTACTTTTGCCAAAAAACTTCTCGAAAAAGTTGGGCTGGGCAGCAGATCACATCACCGGCCCAATGAACTTTCAGGCGGACAACAACAACGCGTTGCCATTGCGCGATCTTTGATTAACCGGCCCAAAATGATTTTGGCTGACGAGCCCACCGGCAATCTTGATTCGCACAGCGAAAAGGAAATTCTGCAAATTCTGCGCGACCTTAATTCTCAAGGCATCACCGTTATTATTATCACTCACGAAGAAGAAATTGGTTTACACGCCAATCGTTTGATTCGCATGCGTGACGGTGAAATTCAATCTGATCAACGCAAAACAGATTTAGTGCCACTAACAGCAAATCAAAGCACAGCACTACAATCAGAACATAAAGAAGATCACCAACAAATCACCAGCACTCTTGAAATCACCGAATATTTTCGTCAGGGCTTCAAAACTTTGTTGGCCAATAAAGTACGCACTTGCTTGTCGATGTTGGGGATTTTGATCGGCGTTGCTGCTGTTGTCGCCACTCTGGCCATTGGCAATGGCGCCCAAAAAGCCATCGAAAAGCAGCTGGCTTCTTTAGGTTCCAACTTAATCGTGCTGCGCCCCGGATCAATCCGCGTGGCTGGCGTGGCTCAAGAAAGCGGTCTGACCACACGTTTAACTTTTGAAGATGCCGTGGCAATTGAAGAACAAATTGACAGTGTTGCCGCAATATCCCCCAACGTCAGCGGTCAGGCGCAGGTCACTTATTTAAACAGAAATTGGAGCAGCAAGATTATTGGCAGCACGCCTTCTTACGCTAAAATTCACGCTTCCGAGCCAATTGCCGGACGCTTTTTTAATGACGAAGATAACAGCAAACGTCTGCGCATAGCCTTAATCGGCACCACTGTGATGCGGGAATTATTTGGTGAAAACCCCAATCAAAATCCCATTGGCGAGATGATCAAAATTAACAAAGTTAATTTTCAAATTATCGGCATTTTACCACAAAAAGGCTCCAATGGCTGGCAAGATCAAGATGACGTAATTATCATTCCCATCACCACCGCCATGCGCCGTTTGCTGGGTAAAAATTATGTCGATGCTATTGATATTGAGTCCAAAAGCGCCGAAGCAGTTGATGTGATGCAAGAACAAATTCTTGATCTGATGTATAGCCGCAACAAAGTGCCATTGTCGCAACGCAAAGACGCCTTCCGCATTCGCAACATGGCCGACATCAAAGCCACTTTAACCGAAACCAATAACACCATGTCGCTGTTATTATCATCAATCGCCGCCATTTCACTTTTGGTTGGTGGCATTGGCATTATGAACATCATGCTGGTTTCAGTGACTGAACGCACTAAAGAGATTGGTCTGCGTAAAGCCATTGGCGCCAGAAGACGTGATATTTTAATGCAATTTTTGGCCGAGTCAGTGGTGGTCAGTGTGGTTGGAGGATTAGCCGGAATATTTCTTGGCATCTTCGGTGCCAAAACCTTATCACTAGTGGCAGGATGGGAAACTTTGGTATCACTTGGCTCGATAATTTTAGCCTTTTCATTTTCAGTATTTATCGGCTTGATCTTTGGCATTTATCCCGCTAAAAAAGCCTCACAACTTGCGCCCATTGAAGCGCTGCGATATGAATAATTTTACACAGTAACAGACTGCTTTCAGAACCCATCTGCAAATTTTAGCTATTGAACTGATTGATCATGGCTTTAAAAAATCTCTCATCTTCAAAAGGCTGGCTGAAAACGGCTTAATTTCTCACAAATCAAATCATGAAAAAACAACGCAAAATCGGCAAATGGATAATTATTGCCGTGGTGGCAGTTGCTGTAATTGCTGGTGGTTTTTTTTGGGTTAATTTCCAAAAAAATAAATTTGCCAGCCTGGGTCAGGCCGCTGCTAATAATGTTGCTACAGTTACGGTTATCAGCATCACCAAACAAAAAATTCAACCTTTCGCCGAATTGCCTGGACGGGTTAATGCTGTCAAAATTTCTGAAGTGCGCCCTCAGGCGGATGGCATGATTAAGAAAATAAAATTCATTGAAGGCAGCTTGGTAAAACAAGGTCAGCCGCTTTATGAAATTGATCCCGTCACTTACAAAGCAGCTTATGAAAGCGCTGTTCTTAACTTAAAAGCGTTGAGCGCTAAATATAATCGCTATCAAGCTTTGCTGACGCAAGACGCTGTCAGCAAACAAGAATTTGATGATGTTAGCGCCGCTTTGGCCCAGGCTAAATTTGATGCTAAAAAGGCTAAAAAAGGTCTTGATTACACCAAAGTTCTGGCACCAATCTCAGGCTATATCGGCAAATCTAACTTCACTGAAGGAACTTTAGTAACAGCCAATCAAACAGCAATTTTAACCACCATCACCCAGCTTGATCCGATCTATGTTGATATTGAACAACCGGCAGCGGATGCGATTGCTTTTGATCACAATAATAAAGAAAGCTTAGTCAACTTGGTCACTGACGATCCCACTTATCACAATATCGGCAAATTAAAATTCTCTGAAATGTTTGCCGATGCCAGCACCGATTCTGTGCGTTTGCGTGCAATTTTTTCTAACAAAGATAAAAAATTGCTGCCGGGAATGTTTGTTAGCGCCCGATTAAATCTTAAACCTTTTGAAGCCATCATTGTGCCTCAAAGAGCCACCATGCGCGGACCAAACGGCAATCTTGGTGTCTTTGTGGTGAACGCGGATAATATGGTAAAAATACGCCAAATCAAAGCTGAACGTATTTACCAAGATTATTGGATTGTTGATGAGGGCTTACAAGAAGGCGATGTGATTGTTTATGAAGGATTCATCAGAATTTTAGACGGATCAAAAGTAAATCCGGTGCCTTTAGTTACCGAAGAAAAGAAGGAAGAAACCAAGTAACACATGTCAAATTTTTTCATTAACCGCCCGATATTTTCCTGGGTTTTAGCCATTATTGTCATGATGGCCGGAGCCTTGGCGCTCTTTAAAATGCCCATCGAGCAATATCCCAATATCGCCGCTCCGGCAGTTTCAATTTCCACCTCACTTCCCGGCGCTTCAGCACAGGCTTTAGAAAATAGCGTTACTCAAATAATCGAGCAAAGCCTTACCGGCATTGACAATGTACGTTACTTCAACTCTTCCAGTGACTCTGACGGCAACGTTGCCATTACCATTTCTTTTGAACCAAAAACCGATCCCGATATTGCCCAAGTGCAAGTACAAAACCGCTTGCAATCGGCAATGCCACTTTTGCCGCAAGAAGTGCAGCAGCAAGGTGTGCGGGTTAGAAAATCCAATAGCAACTTTTTGCTGGTAATCGGACTTTATTCTGAAAATGACTCGCTCAGCGAAGGTGAGCTGGGCGACCTGTTGCTTTCCGACATTAAAGATGCCATCAGCCGCATTAACGGCGTTGGCGATGTTACCACTTTCGGCAATCCGCGTTCGATGAGAATTTGGCTTAATCCGCATAAACTTTATTCCTACAAACTTACCACCAATGAAGTGATTGCCGCCATCAGGGCCCAAAATTCTGATGTTTCTGCCGGTCAGCTGGGTGGTCTTCCTGCCACCAAAGGACAACAGCTTAACGCCACCATCACTTCACAATCCAAGTTACAAACAATTGACGAATTCAAAAAAATTATCCTGCGTAGCAATAAAAAAGGCGGACAAATTTTGCTGCAAGATGTGGCTACAATTGAGCTGGGAATTTTAAGTTACAGCACCGAAGCACGTTACAAAGGCCATCCGGCTTCAGGAATGGCAGTCATTTTAGCTTCCGGCGCTAATGCCCTAAAAACTGCCGATGCCGTCAAAGAAAAAATGGCTGAGATGTCTAAAACCATGCCCAAAAGCGTGAAGGTAATTTACCCTTACGACTCTACACCTTTCATCAAACTTTCCATCAAAGGCGTGGTTCACACTTTGGCTGAAGCAGTGTTTTTAGTATTTTTAGTGATGTTGCTGTTTTTACAAAATTTTCGCGCCACCTTAATTCCGACAATCGCAGTTCCTGTTGTGCTGCTGGGCACTTTTGCCATCTTATTTTCCTTCGGCTTCACCATTAACACCCTGACCTTATTTGCCACAGTTTTAGCCATTGGCTTGCTGGTTGATGACGCCATTGTGGTGGTGGAAAATGTTGAGCGCATTATGCATGAAGAAGGTCTGTCACCAAAGGAAGCAACTATCAAATCAATGAAACAAATCACTGGTGCTTTAGTTGGTATTGCCATGGTTTTGTCAGCCGTATTTGTGCCCATGGCTTTTTTTGGCGGTTCTGCCGGCGCCATTTATCGCCAATTCTCGATCACCATCGTTTCATCAATGGTTCTTTCGGTTTTGGTAGCATTAATTTTATCGCCGTCACTTTGTGCTACATTTCTTAAAGCTGAGAAAAAAAGCCGCAAACTTTCAGAAAATAGATTCCTTAACGGCTTCAATAAAAGGCTGGATAAAATACGTAATTTTTACAGCCAAAAGGCCAATAACATTGTCAAACGCAGCTTCAAATTTTTTATGATTTACTGCGTCATGGTCGGCGGAATAATAGTTTTATTTATGAGATTACCCACCTCGTTCTTGCCCACTGAAGATCAAGGAATGATGTATTTGATGGTTAACGCGCCCGGCGGATCGAGTTTAGAACGCACCAATGAAAGTTTGAAAAAAGTGGAAAAATATTTTTTGGAACAAGAAAAAGAAAATGTTGAACATCTTTTTACTGTTGCAGGTTACAGCGCCGCCGGACGCGGACAGAATGTTGGCTTTGGATTTATCGGCCTAAAAGATTGGAGCGCAAGAGAAAGAGCTGATCAGTCAGTGATGGCAATATCCGGACGCTCCATGGCAGCATTGTCGCAAATTAAAGATGCCATGGTTTTCACATTTTTCCCGCCACCCATTCGCGAACTGGGCAATGCTTCCGGTTTTGACCTGCAACTTATTGACCGCGGTGGCTTGGGACATGAGGCTTTAATGACAGCCCGCAATCAGCTTTTAGGCATGGCGTCTCACAATCCTTTTTTAAGCGGTGTGCGCCCCAATGGTCTAAATGACACCGCCCAATATAAACTCGAAATTAACTATCCAAAGGCCGCGGCACTTGGCGTAACAATTTCCGATATTAACCAAACTTTACAAACCGCCTGGGGTTCAACTTATGTCAATGACTTCTTGCATAATGGCCGCATTAAAAAGGTTTATCTGCAGGGCGATGCTCCTTACCGTATGAATCCCGCTGATTTGAAGAAATGGTATGTACGCAACTCAGAGGGGAAAATGGTTTCTTTCGCCAGCTTTGCCAAAGCACGCTGGGTTTTTGGCTCACCAAAATTGGAACGTTTTAACGGCATGTCCTCCATCAACATTCAAGGTGGACCGGTGCAAGGTGTAAGCTCGGGTATTGCAATGACCATGATGGAAAATATGTCCAAGAAATTGCCCGATGGTATTGATTTTGCCTGGTCGGGAATTTCTTACGAAGAAAAATCTTCCGGCTCACAAACCATGTCTCTTTACATTATTTCGCTGATCGTAGTCTTTTTGTCGCTGGCTGCACTTTACGAAAGCTGGTCTATTCCCTTCTCAGTAATTTTAGTGGTGCCTTTCGGTATTTTTGGTGCTTTGGTGGCTTCAACTGTGGGCCAAATGAGTAATGACGTTTATTTTCAGGTGGGCCTTTTAACCACCATTGGTCTGTCAGCCAAAAATGCTATTTTAATTGTTGAATTCGCCAAAGAACTCTACGAACAAGGACATGACATGGTTGAAGCAACTTTGATTGCAATGAAACAACGTTTCCGTCCTATTTTAATGACATCAATGGCCTTCTTACTTGGCATTACGCCTTTAGCAATGGCCCACGGCGCCGGATCAGCCAGCCAACGCGCAATTGGTATTGGCGTTATGGGCGGCATGTTTGCCGCAACTTTCCTGGCCACTTTATTTGTGCCGATGTTTTTTGTTGTGGTACAAAAAATTGCCAAAAACTTTGTCAAAAAAAGAGCATGATAAAAATCAGCAATCTTACTTATCTATTTTTAGTTCTTGCTCTTAGCACCTGCACCATGGCGCCCAAATATGTGAAGCCACAAGCACCGGTGCCATTTGCAGAGGCACAAGAATCATCCAAGAAAAAAATTGCCCTAATTTCCTGGCCGGAATATTTTCAATCACCCGATTTACAAAGAATCATCAAACTTGCTCTTAAAAATAACCAAGATCTCAAAACCGCAGCCTTAAATATTGAAGTTGCTGAAGGCACACATGGCGTAGTGCGTTCTAACTTATTACCTTCAGTAAATGCTGTGGGAGTTGAAACGCGTCAAGGTGTGCCCAGCGGTTTTGCCGGTTTTACTCCTAAAAAACAATTTCGTGCCAACCTTACCCTCACCTCTTACGAAGTTGATCTTTTTGGACGTTTACGCAGCTTAAAAAAAGCCGCATTAGAAGATTTTCTAGCCACACAAGAAGCTCATGACGCGATGAAAATCAGCGTCATTGCTGAAACTGCGAATATGTATGCCCAATATCTGCTCGATTCTCAGCTGTCGCAACTGGCAGAAGACGAGATGACAGTGCAAAAAAAACGCTACGCCTTAATTGAAGCGCGTTACAAAAATGGTATTGAATCTGAAAGCGCCGTGCTTGACGCCATCACCTTCGTTGAAAATGCAATGATCAATTTTGATGGTTATAAAAAAATGGCCGAGCGTGATAAAAACGCTTTGATGACTTTGGTCGGAGTTTTTAATAATAGCGTGATCCCGCAAGACAGAACCCTTGATGACATCAAAGTTAATGAAGATGCGCTTGATTTTGTTGCTTCGGAAAATTTGTTGCTGCGTCCCGATATTAAACAAGCCGAACATCGATTAATTGGTGCCAATGCCGACATTGGCGCAGCGCGGGCAGCATTTTTTCCCTCAATTACTTTAACCGGAAATTACGGTTATGCCTCAAGAAGTGCCGACACTTTGTTTGATAATAAAAGTTGGACATTTTCCCCTCAAATAACATTGCCACTTTTTTCCGGCGGCAGAAATATGGCCAATCTTGATATTGTTAATGCCCGCAAAAAAATTCAAATTGTTGCTTATGAAAAAGCCATTCAAGACGCTTTTCGTGAAGCTTTAGACCAGCTTGCCGAACGCAAATCGGTTTTAACCCGTTTACAATCTTCCAACAAAATTTTGGCGGCACGACAAAAATCCTTCGATTTTTCCGAGAAAAAACATGAGGTTGGAACTCTAAGTGCACTTAACGTTGCGGATAGTCACATTGCCTTTCTTGCTGCCAAAAGAGCCCAACTCACCACCGAGAAAGAAAGAATCGCCAATCTTATTACACTTTACAAAGTGATGGGCGGCGGTGCGGAAGTTGAGGAAGTGAAGAAATAAAAATGTTTTGAGGACGAACATTTTTAAAACACAAATTCATCTGGCATTTAGAAATTGCCATTATCTAATGCCGCT
This sequence comes from uncultured Rhizobium sp., assembly GCA_964537735.1. Classification (GTDB taxonomy): domain Bacteria; phylum Pseudomonadota; class Alphaproteobacteria; order Rickettsiales; family UBA1997; genus UBA2645. The sequence goes on from CAZICL010000005.1 coordinate 116,881, forward strand.
CACACCACGCTAATTTGGATGCATCAATTTATCGAAGACCAAGAGTTTATTTAACTAAAAATAGACTAAGAACTAAACCCATCTTTCGCAAAGCACAGTAGGACTCTGACACTCAAATCAGCCCTAGCAATTACAAGCACGTAATTTTCGAAATCTCTATAAAAAATCGGCCTCCTTCTACAAGGGTGTGATGCAATTTTTTCTCAAAATAAATTTTTACAAATGACTTCATTTCAAAATCTTGGATTAAATCCAAAAATTCTTTCCGCCCTTGCTAGCAAGGGTTATGATACCCCTACTCCGATCCAACTTCAAGCCATTCCACACTTGCTTGAAGGCAAAGACATTTTAGGTATTGCTCAAACCGGAACCGGCAAAACCGCCGCTTTCTCACTACCAATTATTCACAATCTTGCCAATAGCAATATCTCCGTAAAAAGTGGTTCAGTACGTACTTTAATTTTAACGCCCACCCGCGAATTAGCTTCGCAGATTGCCGATAATATTGAACTTTACGGCAAAGACCTGCACTTACGCCACGCCGTAATTTTTGGTGGTGTTTCTGAACGCCCGCAAATTGCTAATCTGCAACGTGGTGTCGATATTTTAATTGCAACTCCAGGAAGACTTTTAGACCTTGCCACTCAAGGCTATATTCGCTTCATGCAACTTGAAATTTTTGTTCTTGATGAAGCTGACCGCATGTTGGACATGGGCTTTATTAACGACATTAAAAAAATCATCGCCCGCATTCCTGACAAAAGACAAACTCTGTTTTTCTCTGCTACCATGCCACCAGCAATTTCTGATTTGGCCAGCTCAATTTTGCGCGATCCAGTCAGAGTTGAAGTTACACCTCAATCAACCACCGTTGAGCGCATTGCGCAAAAAATCATGATGGTTGAAAAATCCAACAAATCCGCCTTGCTAAAACGCCTTGTGAAAGAGGAAGAAGCCGGAAGTGTTCTGGTTTTTTGCCGTACCAAACATGGCTCCGATCGCGTTGAAGAGTTTTTAGAACGCAGCGGAATTAAAGTTGCTGCTATTCATGGCAACAAATCGCAAGGCGCCCGTGAAAAAGCTTTAGACGCTTTTCGCGAAGGCAAAGTACAAGTGTTGATCGCCACTGACATTGCCGCCCGCGGCATTGACATTCCGGCAATCAGCCATGTTATTAATTACGACCTCCCGATGGATCCTGAAAGCTATGTACACCGTATTGGCCGCACCGCACGTGCTGGCAGAGAAGGTATAGCAATTTCATTTTGTGATGCATCAGAACTTAAACTTTTACAATCCGTGGAAAAAACTATTAATTATCAAATACCAGTTGATGAAACTCATCCGTTTCACAACGTTGCTGCCACCCCAAGCAGCAGAGAATCAAAACGTGATGATCGTGACTTTGACAAAAGTCAAGGTCGCAGAACTCACAGCCATTCAATGAATCGCGAACGCGGAGATAGTGATCGCAGAAGAGATGGCGCCAGAACAACTCGCAGCGAAAATAGTGGCGAAAGAAGAGAAAGACCAGCTCGCAGCGAAAATGGCGGAGAAAGAAGAGAAAGAAATGATCGCAGCTCTTTTGGCGGCCGCAATGATCAAAGAGATGATCGTCGCAGAGATGGCAGATCTAATGATCGTCGTCGCGGTGAATCTTCACAACAACCAGATGGCAAAAAAACTGGCCTGCTTGATTTTATCGGCTTAGGCAAAAAGAAATCTGAACCAAGAAGAGGAGGAGCTAGACCAAGAGCTCACATTTCAAAGAATGGTGATTTTCTCAGCGTCAACGAAAAGAAAGACAATAAATTCGGCTTTAGCTGGTTTAGAAATAGAAAGCCTGACGAGTTAAATCTTTCAGAATCAAGAGAAGGAACTTTCGGTAATCGCGAAAGATCTGGATCTGGTAATGGCCAACGCAGAACTGATGGCAGAACTGGCGGTAGAACCGACAGCAGAACCGGTGGTAGAACTGACAACAGGACTGGCGGCAGAACTGGAACTAGAACTGATAGCAGAACTGGTGGTAGAACCGGCGGCAGAACTGATACTAGATCTGGCAGCAGAACTGGCGGTAGAACAGACAGCAGAAGATCTGCTGATGGACAAAGACCTAGCGGAAATTCCAATCGCAACCACAGCGACAACAAAGACGGCAATCGCTGGTAAAAGAAGCTGACCTCTAACTTCTCAGTTAGGTAGTCAAAATCTTAAAAAGGGTCTGGCACAAAAGTATCAGACCCTTTTTTTATGTCCCTTCCACTACCAAAGCTGATTTACTTCTCTTTCAATAATGAGACTGTCGCAAATCAAAATTTTCTAAGAAGTTTGATTTACGACAGTCTCATAATAAGTCGGGACGATTTTTCTTAGTCACTGCCACCGCACTTTCCCTGCGCCATTGCTGAATTTTTTTGTGATGCCCCTGCGTCAAAACTTCCGGTACTTTGCGACCACGCCATTCCTGTGGTTTGGTGTAATGCGGATATTCCAAAAGATTTTGAAATTCAGTATTTTTTTCTGATCCGAAAGATTCTTCAGATAAAGATTCGTCAGCTCCCAAAACTCCCGGCACGTTACGCAACACAGCATCGATCACAACATAAGCTGCCATTTCGCCACCACTTAAAACATAATCTCCAATTGAAATTTCTTCGATTTCATATTCATCTAAAACACGCTGATCCACTCCTTCGTAGCGTCCGCACAGTAAGATTATTTCTTTTTCTTTAGCCAATTGACGGGCTTTTTTTTGAGTGAGTGTTTGACCACGCGGCGACAAATAAATTATTTTTGCCGGAGGATTAATCTGGTCAGAATGGTGTAAATCATCAATGGCATCGGCAATCACATCAGCTTTTAAAACCATTCCCGCACCTCCTCCGTAAGGCGCATCGTCAACAGTTTTGCGAGCATCTTTGGCGTAATCGCGAATATTAATTGCTGCAATTGACCACAGTTTTTTTTCCAAAGCAGAGCCGGTGATTGAAGCGGCTAATGGCCCGGGGAAAAGTTCAGGAAAGATGGTTAAAATTCTAAAATTTATCAAAGTAAAATTTTTTTCAATTTAATCCCCCCCTTTGAAAAAGGAGGTGTCACACTTCGCGTGACGGAGGATTTAAGTGAGTTACGGGTAGTTTAATTTTGAAAAATAAGCGAAAGAAAATTTAGCTGAATCAGTAGTAGTTCTTAAAATTTCCTGTAATTCACCTAAATCCTCCGGCACTTTACGCCACCTCCTTTTTCAAAGGAGGTTTTTGAGAGCGGATACGGCTTTTCTGGTTTCGGTTTCATTTCTGATTAAAGAAAATCTTACAAAACCTTCACCATTGGCGCCAAAGGCACTTCCCGGTGTCATTACCACTCCAGCTTCTGCAATCATTTTTTTACAAAACTCAAAAGATGTCAGATGGGTAAATTGTTTAGGCAAAGCTGTCCAAACAAACATGCTGGCTTTAGGTTTTACAACTTCCCAGCCCAATTCTTCTTTTAGAATGTCGCACAAAAATTCACCGCGCTTTTTGTAAAGAGCCCGTAAATTGTTTAAATATTCGTCACTTTTTTCACTCAAAGCGTCCACCGCCACCATCTGTAATGGATTGAATGAACCGTAATCGAGGTAAGATTTTATCTTGTAAAGCGCATTGATCAAAGTTTGATTTCCCACCGCAAAACCAACACGGCATCCAGCCATGGAATAGCTTTTTGAAACTGAAGAAAATTCAATTGCAATGTCTTTCGCACCTTTAATTTCAAGAATTGAATGTGGTTTATCTTTCTCATCAAAATAAAGCTCGGCGTAAGCCACATCAGAAATGATGTAAATTTTCTGTGATTTGCAAAAATCAACCAACTCTTGGTAAAAATCCAAACCCACAATTTCAGTAGTAGGATTGCAAGGATAGCTGACAATCACCGCCAAAGGCTTCTTTTCCGCCTTTAAAACATATTCCTTAAATTCACGCAAAAAATCCTGCGGCTTGATTGCCGGCAAATGCACCACGTTACTTTTAGAAAGGGCAAAAGCAAAAGTGTGAATTGGATAGGCTGGAGATGGCACCACAAAATAATTTTCCGAGTCAGAAATTGCCGAAGCCAAAGAGGCAATACCCTCTTTCGCACCAATGGTAACAAGAGCTTCTGACTTGGTATCAATCTCAACATTAAAGCGTCTTTTGTAATATTGGCCAATCGCTTCCCGTAAAATTTGAATGCCACCAGTTACAGAATAACCAAATAAAGAACCATCGCGCGACAGCTCAGCCAAACGATCCATTACAAATTGCGGCGGCGCAGAATCCGGCGTACCCATGCCAAAATCAATAATCTCAACACCTTTGGCTGCCGCTTCGGTCTTAAGTTTGTACATTGCCGCAAAGATGTAAGGCGGCAGTTTTTCTGTCAGGTAAAATTGGTTTTGCATTTTGAGTAAAATCTTTTGAACGATTAGTTGGAGCAATAACTTTCTGAACACAACAAAGCTACTTGAGACTTAGACAAAGTTGTTTTTGTATATTTGCGAGTAAATTATTTTTTATTTGCAGTGTTTATCTACAAAAATTTGGTAGGTTTTAGAAGTTTTTCGTACCAATTATCGACGTACGGCAACAATTCAAAAAATTGTCATCAACCCTTTTAAATAAAGAGTTAGAAGTCAATGCAAATTTCGTCAGAAAACCGCCACTGACCTGCCCTGAATAATCACAATAATTAAAATAATTATTTTTCCTCTATGATAAATTTTATCAAACTTACCACCATCTTATTGCTGATTATTAGTCCATCTTTTGCTAAACCAGACTTATTGACTAAGCACACTCCAATACACAAAGAGCCATCTAAACAATATATTAAAGAAAAAATTGAAGCAGTTCATGAAGACAATTCTACAAAAGACAAAAATCCAGAAGTTGAAGAGCAATTCGGAGTATACAACCTCAATCCATTAGTTTGGTTCGCAATACAAGATATTAAACTTAGCAGAGAAGATCAGAATTAATTTGTTCCTCAGTTATTAAGAACAACCCTATCAATCTTGATTTTTGGTATAAATTTAAGATAAATCCTGCAAAAACTCGTCGATTTTTTCTTTGGTAACTCCAGGCATACAGATGATGTGAGAGAGTTTTCCTTCAGACGCCAATTGCCATTTGACGCACACTTCTTTTGACGGTTTTGGAAAAACTACCGTGATTGCATCAGCATTGCGCCAAGCTGAAATCTCCATTTCTTTCATTCTTTTTTCGGTGTAAGAGGCCACTTCCAAACATTCTAAAGCGCGCTTTTTTAAGCCCTCAAGACCAAGTTTTTTAATAGCGTACCACAAAAACACTGGGCTGTGACCGTTGCGTGATCCTGTAATTGTAGTGTCTAGAGTTCCGATGTAGGGAATGGCTTGACCGATTCTTTCTTTGTAATTTTTTTTCACCACCACAACGCCACATGGAATTGGCGAGCCGATAAATTTGTGACCCGAAATTGCCACCGAATCGGCACCATTTTCAAAATCAAATTTTGGTTCTTTTTCTAACAAAGCTAAATAAGTGCCAGCCAAAGCAGCGTCACAGTGAATGTAATGGCTACGAATTGCTGAATTTTTTAACATTTTTTTGATTTGGAAAATGTCATCCTTGGCTTCAGTCATTGTGGTGCCAATGTTTGCAACTACAATCGCCGGACGGTCGCGATGGGTGTGTACGGCATCTTTCAAATCTTCGTAATCCATTTCGCCATTTTCTTGAGCGCGAATCACGATTGACGGCATGTTGAGCAAGTTGATATTTTTTTGGATGCTGTAATGCGTGGCCTCAGAATAATAAACCATGCCTTGAGGATAAAGCTCGCGCGCCACGTAAAGGGCGTAGAGATTTCCTTCTGAACCGCCATTAGTGACGTAACCCCAACTATTGTCGGCGGGAGCGTTAAAAATATCAGCGAAAAATTTTACAACTTCACGCTCGATTGAACGCGAATTTAGGTCGTAAGTTGACTCAATCAGCGGATCACCAAGATTGTTGAGCGGATAATGCAAAAGCGGAAAAAGTTCAGAATAATCGAAATCGATTGAGACCGGATAACCCAAGAAACTTTGCGATCTTTCTTTGACCTTGGCGATGTAGTTGTCTAGGTAAGCTTGATTTTCTTTTTGCATATTTTTGATTTTTTATTTCTCCAACAAATCCCGCGCTTTTTTACTCAATTCAACATTCAACTCTTTCAACTGTCTTTCCGCAACATTGGCCGGAGCGCCCATCATTAAATCTTGCGCCTTGCCATTCATTGGGAAAGGAATCACTTCGCGAATATTTGGTTCATCAGCCAAAAGCATCACCATGCGGTCAATTCCAGGAGCCAAGCCACCATGCGGTGGAGCACCAAATTTAAAGGCATTAAGCATGGCGCCAAATTCTTTTTCAACCACTTGTGCACCATATCCGGCAAGTTCGAAAGCACGGTACATTATTTCTGGTTTGTGGTTACGAATTGCGCCACTTGATAGCTCAACACCGTTGCAAACGATGTCGTATTGAAAAGCATTGATCGTCAATGGATCTTGTGAATTCAAGGCTTCAAGCCCACCTTGCGGCATTGAAAAAGGATTGTGCGAAAAATCAACTTTGCCGGTTTCTTCGTTTAATTCGTACATTGGGAAGTCAACAATCCAGCAGAATTTGTAGATTGATTCGTCAATTAAACCCAAATCATTTCCAAGTTTAATACGCACTTGTCCGGCGATTTTGGCAGCTTCAGATTTTTTGCCGCAAGAGAAAAACACCGCGTCGCCATTTTCTAAACCGGCAGTTTTTTTCAACTCTGCCAATTTTTCTGCACTCAAGAATTTTGCGATTGGGCCTTTACCTTCACCATTTTCGTCAAAAATAATGTAAGCCAAACCTTTGGCACCACAGCTTTGAGCGTGTTCGATCATTTTGTCAAAAAACGAACGTGGTTGCGCGGCACATTTTGGCGCAGGAATAGCTCGAATTAAAGCGCCTTGCTCGATTTGTTTGGCAAAGATTGAAAATTCTGAACCACGGAAAATTTCAGTGGCGTCCGAAATTAAAATTGGGTTACGTAAATCTGGCTTGTCGATGCCGTATTTCAGCATTGCTTCAGCATAAGGAATGTGAATAAAATCTTCGTCGGAAGTTTTTTTAGTGCCGTATTTTTTAAAGATGCTTTTTAAGACCGGCTCAATCGCAGCAAAAACATCTTCTTGCGTGACGAAAGACATTTCCATGTCGAGCTGGTAAAATTCTGGGCTGCGATCGGCGCGCAAATCTTCGTCGCGAAAACACGGCGCGATTTGAAAATAACGGTTGAAGCCAGAAACCATCAAAAGCTGTTTGAACTGTTGTGGCGCTTGCGGAAGAGCATAAAATTTGCTAGGATGTAAACGTGCCGGAACCAAATAATCGCGCGCACCTTCGGGTGAAGATGCAGTTAAGATTGGAGTTTGAATTTCTAAAAATCCTTGAGCTGTCATTTCAGCACGAATGCTTGAAATCACTTGGCTTCGCAGCACAATATTTTTGTGAGTTTTTTCACGACGCAAATCCAGAAAACGATATTTCAAACGCAGTTCTTCGGGATATTCGTTATTGTCGTTGATTTGGAAGGGGATTTGCTCGGCAAGAGATTCGATTTCTAGCTGGCCAACTTTTACCTCAACTTCGCCAGTCAAAATCTTGGCGTTGGCGGCCTCAACAGAGCGAGCAACAACTTCTCCAACAATTGTAATCACTGATTCAAGTTTGATTGAAGCAATTTGATCTAAGTTGAGAGCGGCATTTTGTTGGTCAATGACGATTTGCGTCACACCAAAATGATCGCGCAAATCAATAAAAATTAAACTGCCATGGTCGCGTTTTGAATGCACCCATCCCGAAAGTTTAACTGTCTGTCCGACGTTTGATTTAGTAAGCTCTGAGCAATTGTGTGTTCTGTATTTGTGCATAATTTAAAACAAAAAAAATCGGACGTAGATTCATCCGACTAAAAATAAAAACTATCGCAGATGCCCGAATTCACTTCGCGCACAGCGATTCAACTAAAACCATAAATTCAAAACCCAGTTCTGAATTTTAATAAGCATCATACGAATTGGTCCCGCCGTGATACATGCGGTTTGGACACACATTACATTTTGAAGTTTTGGCCAAAAGCAATTCCAAAGCTCGTGGTTCTTTTAAGCAGATAAACCAAGCCACCATGTGGTTGCAAGGCAATAGCACCAAGAGATAGAAAAATTTATTAGTTATCACGAAGGCCAAAAGCGAAATCATCGCATTAAGCGCTGCAAAGGTATAACTCACACCAAGCAGCATCGGAGGCCTGGTTAATCCCAAAAACAGGGGATCGGTTCCAACGGTACCAGCCATAATTTTCAAGGAAATAAATTGACAAAGGACAGAAGCAGGCATAAAACGCGCGACCTTCGAAAAAGTCAACAATGATGAGTGACAACAGTTCCTCACTTATCACTAAATTTTAATTACCTATGTCTTTCCTAGCTTCTTCTCTTTCTAACATCAAACCTTCTCCAACCATTGCCATCTCAATGAAGGCCGCTGAAATAAAGGCTTCCGGCAAAGATATTATTTCTCTAAGCATGGGTGAACCAGATTACGATACTCCAGAAAATATCAAACAAGCAGCCATCGCCGCCATCAATAAAGGCGATACTAAATACACTGCCGTTGACGGCACTGCTGCACTTAAAAAGGCAATAATCTCCAAGTTCAAACGCGAAAATAATCTTGAATATAAAGCATCAGAAATTTGCGTTTCCACCGGTGCCAAACAAGTAATCTACAACGCTCTTGTTGCTTCAATCAATGCTGGTGATGAAGTTATCATCCCTGCTCCTTATTGGGTTTCTTATCCAGACATGGTTTTGCTTTGTGGCGGAACTCCGGTAATTGTTGATTCTTCTGAAGAAAATAATTTCAGAATTTCACCAGCCGCTTTGGAAGAAAAAATCACCGCAAAAACTAAATGGATCATTTTAAACTCGCCAAGCAACCCTACTGGATCTTGCTACTCTGAGTCTGAGCTCAGACTTTTGGCTGACGTTTTATTACGCCACCCACAAGTTCACATCATGGCAGACGACATTTACGAACATCTGGTTTTTGACAATCTTAAATTCAAAACCATTGCCGAAATTGAACCACAATTAAAAGAACGCACTTTGATCGTCAATGGAGTTTCCAAAGCCTATTCCATGACTGGCTGGCGTATCGGCTATGGTGCCGGTCCGGAAAAATTGTTGAAAGCAATGTCTATGATCCAGTCGCAAAGCACTTCCAGCCCTTGTTCAATTTCACAAGCTGCAGCGGTTGAAGCATTGAACGGCCCACAAGATTACATCACCAGCAGCAAAGCAATTTTTGAATCGCGCCGCAATATGATGGTAACAATGCTCAACAAAATTGCCGGCATCAATTGCAACACGCCAAATGGCGCTTTTTATGTTTTTCCATCTTGCAAAGGATTGTTTGGTAAAAAAACCGCCAGCGGAAAAACCATCGAAAATGACAGTGACTTCGCTACTTATCTTCTGGAAGAAGCCTTGGTGGCCGTTGTTCCTGGCGTTGCTTTTGGGGCTCCTGATTTTTTCCGCATCTCTTATGCCGCCTCGGAAGAATTTTTGCAAAATGCGATGGAGAGAATCGCTGATGCTTGTAACCAACTAAAATAAAAGGATTAAGAATCTGGCACCACAACGGTTTCAAACTTTTTTCCACCATTTCAATTATGCTCCTCACTTTCGACATCGGAAATACCAACATTGTTATTGGCCTTTTTAGTGGTCAGAAACTGACGCATAAATGGCGTATGGTTTCTGACACCAAAAAATCTGCCGATGATTATGCCGTTGATCTTATTGAGCTTTTTTTGACTGATAAAATTGATTGTTTGAACATCAGTGGCGTGATTATCGCTTCAGTAGTTCCTGCTCTTACCAGCAAAATTGCTGAGGCACTTACAAAATTCACCAGCGAAAAAATTCTGGTAGTTGGCGAAAGAAGCATAAAACTTGACATTGACATTCAAGTTCAAAATAAAAATGAAGTGGGTGACGACCGTCTGATCAACGCTATTGCCGCCAAGAAAAAGTTTGGCAATTCTTTGTTAATTATTGATTTTGGCACCGCCACCACTTTTGACGTGGTAGGTCAAAATGGTGAATATCTTGGTGGAGTTATTGCACCCGGCATTAATTTATCGCTTAAAGCGCTTCATGATATGACGGCAAAATTGCCCAAAATTAGTGTGCGACCGCAAAAAAATGTAATTGGAAAAAACACTATTGAAGCCATGAATTCCGGGGTTTATTTCGGATATACTGCGCTGATTGAAGGTATGATCGAAAAAATTGAAAAAGAATTAAACCACAAAACAACCCGCATTATTACCGGCGGACTTGCTGAAATTTTTAAAGATGCTTTAAAAAATTCGGTGCAACATCATGAGCCTGATCTTACGCTTGAAGGCTTGAAATTGGTTTATGAACAAAGCGTTAAATAACAAAACAACCGAACTTCCGGCACCTCAATAATGAGACTCTGAGCCTTTGCTTCGAGACCTATCAAGACTTAAAAAAATATTTAAAATGGATCTCAACTTAAAAAAACATCATTCCGACCTGATCTTCCTTCCTCTTGGCGGCGCTAATGAAATTGGCATGAATCTCAATCTTTATCATCTTGACGGCAAGTGGCTAATGGTTGATTGCGGTGTTGGATTTGCTTCTGATGTTCCCGGAATCGACATGATGACTCCCGACATTTCCTTCATCAAAGCCAATAAAAAAAACCTGCTGGGCATTATAATAACTCACATTCACGAAGATCATTTAGGAGCGGTACAACATCTGTGGCGCGATTTGGAAGTGCCGGTTTATGCTTCTAATTTGGCAGCAAATTTTCTGCGCGCCAAACTTGAAGAATATAAACTTGATAAGCAGGTGCCCATTCGTTTGATCGAAGCGGGCAAAGATTTACAAATCGGACCATTTCAAATTGAATTTCTGGGCTTGACTCACTCAGTTCCTGAGATGAAGGCTCTGATTGTTAAAACCTCAAAAGGCAATATTTTGCACACTGGCGATTGGAAATTTGATCCCAATCCTGTTGTGGGCGATATTTCTGATAAAGAAAGAATTCGTGAAATGGGCGATTTAGGCCAATTTCTAGCAGTGATTTGCGACTCTACCAACGCCATTTCAGAAGGACATTCCAGATCGGAAGGTGATCTTTATCACTCATTAAAATTATTAATCGAAGGCCGCAAGGGATTGGTTGGTGTTACCACTTTTGCCTCCAACATTGCCCGCGTCCACACCATCGCTTCTATTGCCAAAGAGCTGGGCCGCAAGATCGTGCTTGCCGGATTTTCACTGCATCGCATTTATGAAATCGGCAAAAAAAGCGGCTATTTTATGGATGGTTTCGAATTTATTTCCGATCGTGAAATGAAATTTTACGACAAAAAAGAGTTATTAGTTATCTGCACCGGTTGCCAAGGTGAACCCTTAGCCGCAGCCAAAAAAATTGCCACCGATATCCATCCGACAATTCGTTTCACTCAAGGTGATTTGATGATTTTTTCGTCAAAAATAATTCCCGGAAATGAGAAAAAAATCTTTTCACTTTTTGATGCTTTAGCCAAAAAACAAATTGATGTCATGACCGAGAAAGACCATTTCGTACATGTTTCGGGGCATCCTTCGCAAGATGAATTAAAAGAAATGTATGCTTTGGCGCGACCAAAAATTGCCATTCCGGTTCATGGTGAATTTTTACACACCAAAACTCATGCCGAGTTAGCGCGCGATTGTGGCGTACCTAAAACCATACAAATTGAAAATGGTTTGGCGGTCAAATTGCAGGAAGAAAATTTTCAAACCGAATCAGTAATCGTTGGCTTCGTAAAACATGGTTATTTTGGTGTTGACGGCAGACAGCTTTTAGACCTTGGCGGTGAAGTGATACGCGAGCGTCGCAAGTTGCAAAATGCCGGTATTGTCACTGTTTCTTTAATTGTGAATGGCAATCTGGAATTAATAGCAAAACCACGAATTCAGTGTATTGGTTCTTATGATTTAAAATCTGACCGCGATTCTGAAAATTTTATGCATCAGGAAATCCAGTTCTTCTTAAAAAATAAGGCCAAAGAATATGGTTTAAACAAGGTAAATAAAGGACTTGGTCTGTCTTTTTTGAAAAATAAAAAGAAAAAAGTTAAAGGCCCTAGCAATAGTAACGAACTGGAAAAAGCTCTTAGATCCAAAATGCTGAAAATTTTTGAAGATCTAATGGGTAAAAGACCAGTTTTGGAAGTTACAATTCACTTAACTTAACTAGGACTGACCACAGACTGTAAAAGGTCAAACCCTGCAATATTTTCTAACAGCAACCGATTATTATGATCCCGGAACTCAAAATTATCGCCGACCATTTACGTTCTTCATCTTTCTTAATCGCTGATGGCGTGCTGCCCAGCAATGAAGGACGTGGTTATGTTTTGCGCCGCATTATGCGCCGTGCCATGCGCCAATTGCATAAGCTGGGCGCTAAAGAAGCACAAATGTATAAGTTGGTTGATGCATTGATTAAGGAAATGGGTAACGCCTACCCTGAATTATCCAGAGCGCGCGCTGTTATTATTGAAACTCTGAAAAACGAAGAAGAAAAATTCAGAGAGACTTTGGAAAAAGGTTTGAAGATTTTGGAAGAAACCCTGGAAAAAGCCGTGCTTTCTTCACAGTTTGATAATCAAAAAATATTCCCCGGCGATATTGCCTTCAAGCTTTACGACACTTACGGCTTTCCCCTTGATTTAACTCAGGACATTTTAAAAGAAAAAAACCTCGAAGTTGATTTGGAAGCATTTAACCGCGAAATGGAATCACAACGCGAGAGAGCCCGCAAAAATTGGGCTGGCAGTGGTGAAACTGCTGAAGAAACAATCTTCTTCGATTTAAAAGAAAAATTCGGCGCCACCAAGTTTGTTGGTTACGAAACTTTAAGCGCCACAGCGCAGCTTTTAGCTGTGCATCAAAATTTCATCATCTTGGATCAAACACCATTTTATGCCACTTCCGGTGGACAAAAAGGCGATGATGGAAAAATTGCTGATATTGAAATTTATGAAACCAAAAAATTTGCTAACGGACTTTTTGTACATTTTTTTTCTAATCAAAAATGTGATTTAAAAGTTGGTGACCAAGTTAACGCTGCAGTAAATCAAAAGAACCGTCAAGCCAGAGCCTGTAACCATTCGGCAACTCACTTGATGCACAAAGCACTGAAAGAAGTTTTGGGAGATTCAATTTCGCAAAAAGGCTCAAATGTTGATGCCGAGCGCTTCACTTTCGACTTTAATTTCAACCGAGCTATGAGCTCTGACGAACTCACAAAAGTTGAAAAAATGGTTAATGCTGAAATCAAAAATTGTGCCCCTGTAAATACAAAATTAATGGCTTTGGAAGAAGCCAGAAACAGCGGCGCTGAGGCTTTATTTGGTGAAAAATATGACGCACAAGTGCGAGTGGTTGCAATGGGAAATTCGATTGAACTTTGCGGCGGAACACATGTGAAAAATACTGCTGATATTGCAATTTTTAAAATTATCTCAGAAAAATCAATCGCCTCTGGCATCAGACGAATAGAGGCTGTTAGCGGATTATCAGCTCAGGAATTTTTAAAACAGCAGGAAGAAAAACTGCAAAACCACATTGCTGAATTGCGTGAAAAAATTGCTGCAAAAGATCTCGAAATTTTTACTACAACCAACACCAAACCAGATCAGTCATACTTGCAAGAGCCAAACTTAAAAACTCTCGAAGAAATTTTAAAAAAGCGCGACAAAGAAATTGAACGCTTAAAAAGACAAGCACTGTTGCAAGAACTTGCTCAATTAAGCGGCGAAAAAATAAATGCCGTTACGGTTGTAAGTCATTTATTTGAAGGTGCTGATGCCAAAGATGTGCGTGAAATTATTGCTGATGCCAAAGCCAAAAAAGAATTTCAATTGGCAACTATTTTTGCCTTTTTTGGTTACAATGATGACAAGGTCGCAGTTTGCCTGGCGCTGACTAGTGATTTATTGGAAAAATTCGATTGTGCCAAATTAATTGTACCAGTGGTTGAGGCCATTGGCGGTAAGGGTGGCGGCGGTAAAAAAGATTTAGCAATGGGTGGTGGAGTCAATAAAGACGCTGTTTTACAAGCTATCGCAACTTTACGTAATTTAATAAAATAAAAACTGCGTTGCTCAATATGACTAAAAAATATTTCGGAACTGACGGTATTCGCGGCACAGCCAATAAATTTCCCATGACGGCGGAAATAGCGCTGAAAGTTGGCATGGCCATTGGCGCAAAATTTATTGATGGCGATCATCGTCATCGTGTGGTAATTGGCAAGGATACCCGCCTTTCCGGCTATGTTATTGAACCCGCCCTCACCGCTGGTTTGGCAGCTGTCGGCATGGATGTATTTTTAGTTGGGCCGGTTCCAACTCCTGCCGTTTCAATGTTAACGCGCTCCATCCGCGCTGACATCGGCATTATGATTTCGGCTTCACATAATCCTTATCACGATAATGGTATTAAAATTTTCACCCGCGATGGTCACAAACTCAGCGACCAGATTGAAAAGGAAATCGAGAATTTAATTGAAGGCGACATCACTCCACATCTGGCCGAGTCCAAAAAATTCGGCCGCGTCACTCGCCTTGATGATGCTTCCAATCGTTACATTGAATTTGTTAAAAATTCTTTCCCCAAAGATAAAACTTTAACCGGCATTAAAATTGTCGTCGATTGCGCCAATGGCGCTGCCTACAAAATTGCGCCAAAAATTTTCTGGGAACTTGGTGCTGACGTTATTGAAATTGGCACTGAACCCAATGGCTTTAACATTAACGAACAATGCGGCTCAACTCATCCAGAAAGTTTGTGCCAAAAAGTTATCGCCGAAAAAGCTGATATTGGCATTGCTTTAGATGGCGACGCTGATCGCTTATTGATCGTTGATGAAAAAGGTCAAGCTATTGATGGCGATCGTTTGATCGCTTTAATTGCCGAAACATTACACAATAACGGTAATCTCAAACGCGACACGGTGGTGATTACACAAATGTCAAATCTGGCACTGGAAAATTATTTGAGTTATATAGGAGTTTCGACAATTCGCGCCCAAGTTGGCGATCGCTATGTTTTGGAAGAAATGAAAAAACATGGCTGTAATTTTGGTGGTGAACAATCAGGTCACATTGTGTTGTCCGATTATTCTACTACCGGAGATGGTTTGATTGCTGCTCTACAGGTTTTGTCAGCAGTTTGTAAGGCAAAAAAACCAGTAAGCGAAGTGTTGGATTTGTTTAAACCTTTTCCACAAATTCTCAAAAATACCAAATTTTCTGCCGACAGAAAACCTTTGGAAGAAAAGGCAGTGCAGGATTTAATTAAATTGAAAGAACTTGAATTGGGTAATCAGG
>CAZICL010000006.1:0-131551 GCA_964537735.1 uncultured Rhizobium sp.
CTGTTTTAGAGAATCTAGAAAAAATTAGTGCGGGAGTTGCTCAAGTCAGGAAAAGAATTCCCCACCATCGATAAAGAAAACTTCATGCACAAATGTTCCATCGACAAACGTAAAAAATTTGTAGGATTAGGACTTTAACAGATATCGGAAATCATTCTCTGTTTCTTTTGTCTCTTTCCACCATCATTTGAATTAAGAAATAATTGGTTATTCCAGTCAACCAACCGGAAAGTTTGATTTGCGACAGTCTCATAAGAAATTTTATCTTCCTTTCACCTTATCACCAACAAGGCATTCAACATTAGTTATATCAACGTCTCTTCCTGGCAACTCGCTTACTTGTTTAGCATCATAAAAAGTTTCAATTTCAATATTTCTGGTTTCACCAGCTATTTTATCAAAAGTTCGCCCATGTACATTTGTGTGGTTGTTAAATGCTAAGAAATCTCCAGTTCTTAGCTCAAATTCCTGACGTGGAGCTTCTGCAATTACTGCGCGCAGCTCTTTCAAAGCCTGCTCTATTTCTGTCTGTTGCTGCGGCGTAATATTTTTATAGTCATAAGTGATTGAGAAACCATAATTTATCTTATCAGCGCCATTTTCATCAATGTCCAAAATTCCAATTTTGCGCGATTTTACGAAGTCGTAATAATAAAAAGATGACTGTGACAAAATCTCTTTAGACTTTTCGGAAAGATTCGGCAATATATCCTTTAACTCTACAACATAAGTTTTTGGCCCGCCAGGTGATTGAATAGCATAGAGCGAGAGAAACGGAATAGAAGTAAGCTGCCCATGATGATCCACTTCATAATCCGTGTGCGCCTGAAGCTCTTTAACATTCCCCGCTGCGTCATAGTCATGAATCGAGTTTTCGTAATCTTTTTGATAGATACGATATCCAAAGAATGCTGTAATTGCCTTGATAAAGAAATTTCTACCATCCTTATTCTCTGACATTTTAGAGAGAAAAATTCCATCTGCTTTACGATCTCTAACTTCTTCTGCTGCTTTAGCAAAACTCTCAGAATCCACGCAACCTTGTTGCGACATTTCTTTCGCATAATTGAAAATTGCTTCTCCAGCACGCCGGTAAACTTCGTAATCTATATTGTCTTTTAACTTTCCTTTAGAAGTTATTTCCTGCACCTGCTTATCAACAGCCTCAACAACTGCGGTAGGAATTTTAGCTTGAGTAATATAATGCCTTTGCGAGTTGGTAAATATTGAGCCAATCATCTTGCCAAACGACCTCAGATATGGGCGCATGTTCTATTAATTAGAGTTGCTTAACAAATATTCTAACGCGATTTTTGCCACCTCTTTTTGTGCTTCTTTTTTTGATTTTCCAGCAGCGCTAAATTCCAGATTTAAATTGTTAATCTTAACAGTAGAGACAAATTCTGGCGCGTGATCCAAACCACCGCTTTTTATTGTAATATATTCCGGCAATTGCTTGGTACGAAGCTGCACCAGTTCTTGTAAATGCGACACCGGATCCTTCGGCGGAGCAATATCTTTTTGTAAATATTGCTGCCAGATTTCTAAAATAAATTTTTTGGTCTTAAAAAAGTCAGAATCAAGGTAAAGTGCGCCAATCAAGGCTTCTAGCGAATTTTCTAAATTACGTTTATTGGTTGCACCACCCAAGTTTTTTTCACCTTTACTAACTTTAATAACCGAATTTAGACCAATTTCCAAAGCAATCTCTGCCAAAGTTTCGCCGGAAACTAAAACAGCCTGACGCTTAGAAAGATCACCCTCCGACTCATTTAAATATTTTTGCATCAAAAATTCACCGATCACCAAAGATAAAACCTTATCGCCCAAAAATTCTAATCTTTGATAGTTTGGTTTTGCCTTATCTTCTTTGGAAAGACTGGGATGGGTTAGCGCTTCTTCCAGCAATTTTTCATCGACAAAATTATGACCGATTTTTTCACAGAAATTTTTTAAAGAATTTTCACCAACCATTACAAAAGAGATTTTAATTTAGCCAAATTAGCTTTGGCTGATCGAACAAGACCCTGCAATTCTAGCTTGCGATAATCACTAAACTGCATCTCAGAATCAGCAGTGATAAAATCATCAAGAGCAATTTTGTCTTCGCCATCAACTTCCATCATGTGCGCTTTCTCTTCAGCTGAAATATCGACATGTAAGATCACATCAAGATCTTCATCTTTGTATAAATTATGTTTACGTTTTTTGAGTAACTTCTGCAAACCAGCGATAGTATAGCCTTCATCGTATAAAAACTGCTTGATCCTTTTTAAAACTTTTAGCTGTTTGTTGTAGTAATAACGGCGTTTTCCGGCACCAATTTGCGGCCTTATTTGCGGGAATTTTTCTTCCCAAAATCGAATAACATGAGTTTCAACCTTAAGTTCACGCGCCACATCGCCAATTGATCTTTTGCGATCAATACCAAGATCATCAGCAAGTTTTTCTATCTCTCTGGCAATATCGTGAACCATTTTTAAACAAATCTTTTTTTATATTCCGTCGCAATATTTTTGACTATAACTCCAGAAATTGCGGTGAGTGGAACTGCGAATAGAACTCCGATAAAACCGAAAGAAATACCGAAGAAAAACAGTCCAAACATCAACCATAAAGGATGTAATCCAATTTTTTCACCAACCAATTTTGGCGTCAAAAAATTTGATTCTACAACTTGTCCAATCAAGAAAACTAAAGACACTAAAGCAATATTTTCCATATCCAAACCCCATTGAAATAGAGCGACAATAATTGCTATAGTAACACCGATCAACATGCCGACATAAGGAATAAAAACCAACATTCCCGTCATAAAACCAATTAAAAATCCAAAATTAAGATTGGTAAAACTGAGCATTGCTGCATACATGATACCGAGCATCAAACACACATTGAACTGACCGCGAATATAACCAGACATGGTTTTGTTGATGTCTAAAAAAACTTTACGAATTTGATCGCCACCGTTACGCGGCAAATATTCGTTAATTTTTTTCACAATAACTTCCCAATCTTTCAAAAAATAAAACAACAAAATCGGCGTTATAAAAAACAATGAGAGCATGTTCAGCAACACTGAAGAGGAATTAATTAAATTACCCAGCAAGTCTTTGGAAAAATTGATCGCCTTTGACGCAACATCTTCTTTGGCTGCTAAATGGGCAAAATCATCCTCGAAAGTGAATCCCATATTATTGGCAAATTTGGAGAATTTGGGATAAAATTCAGTAGTTATAATTTTAAAATAACTAGGAATGCTATCAATAAACTCAATGGTTTGAGAATAAATCACCGGAATAATCAAAAGACTAACTCCAATCAAAGTGGCAAAAAATAATCCCAGAATCAACGAAGTAGCACGCAAACGATTTATTTTATATTGGCGGTGAAAGCGGTTAACCAGAGGGTTTAAAAAATACGCAATCACAATTGAGCAAATGAAAGGCGTCAGCACTGATCTCACTGAATAAAGCAAGTAGGCGCAGCAAAATAGTGCTAAAGCAACACAAATTATTTTTTCCCTTAATTTCATTGGCCTGAAGATTTAAATGTTGGGATAGCCAGGGAGGCAGGAGATTGAAAAGAAACCGTGTAAAAATTATCAGCTTTTTTGCTGAGATTAAAACCCAAGTCAACAAAGGCAGCGACTATATCTGGATTAGATCCAACATAGTCCACAGCGACCCGGACATAATCTTTTGAAACTGCTTCAATATTCATTTGCGAAATTAAATTACTGCTCTCGATTTTATTTTTTAGCATCATCCAATTAGCCAAACTGTGAACTCTGATTTCAAGCTTAACTATATTGTCAATTTTAGCCGAATTATCGCTTTGACTAGCAATCAAATATTCAATCGTCTTGTCAGCAACTTTAGATAGCAGTTCATCTTTGCTTAAGCGGTTAATATTTACAAAATTAAGTTTAACCTGCTTTTTTTGTAATTTTTTGATTTTTTTAACCACGATGCTGACCTTATTTTCAATATTATCAGGATAGAGAAAAACCACATAAGCGCCAGCAGCTTTATACCTAACAAAAAGAGGCTCCAGCTGGCTATAGTTAAGCCTATCAACATTATTTTGATTTATAATTGAAACATTGCTGATGTCATTTTCCGGCAAAATAAATTTTTTCAGCGACTTAGCTGTCAGGCTTTTCTCAATAACACTTTTCCAGTCATTATCTTCTTCCCACAAAATAAATTTATCTGATCCACCTTTAGCTTTAATCACTTTAACCGGAATCAACAAATAAGGGTCTTCCTCATTAACAGTGACATCAATTGATTTATTTTTCAGAACCTGATCAACAGCATTTTTAAAAAATGAAATATTGAGAACCGCTGAATAGCTGTTGCCGGCAATTTTTTCTTCAGCTATATGTTCTGAACGCACCATGTCAAAAATCTGATCATTGCTCACCCCATCAGCAATCTTAGAAGAAAGTGATAAACGAGAGAGTAAAGTCGCAAAAGCATCGCGGCGGGCATTATTGGTAGCTATAATCTTAGCATCTCCGGCCGATTTTGCTGCAGCCGCAGTGGCAACATTTTCAACAGTATAAATATTGTCTTTCTGTGCGTAACTTTCGGAAAATAGTGCTGCAAAAAATAACGAGAAACTAATACAAAATATTCTAAACAACTTGAACATAATCTAAATTGACATTGGATTTGCGGCTAATAACATATTTGCAATTATAGCCCTTAGCGCCATATCTGGCAACGGTTCACACAAGTTAACTGTCACAAGAAAAAAATCCATCCAATTTTACTATCTCTATGTCTTTAAGCTACAAACCTTTAACCTACAAAGCAGCCGGCGTTGATATTGATGCCGGCAATGAACTGGTTAACCGCATTAAACCTTTTGCCAAAGCAACCTCAAGACTTGGCGCCGATTCTGATTTGGGAGGGTTTGGTGCGCTTTTCGATTTAAAGAAATGTAATTTTAAAGATCCGGTTTTGGTTTCTTCAACTGACGGTGTGGGCACAAAATTAAAAGTGGCCATCGATTCTAACAAGCATGACACCATCGGAGTTGATTTGGTCGCCATGTCAGTAAACGACCTTGTAGTTCAAGGCGCTGAACCCCTTTTCTTTTTAGATTATTTTGCCTGTTCCAAACTTGAAGTTGCAGTTGCAACTGACGTCATCAAAGGAATCGCCGATGGTTGTAAGCTTGCTGGCTGTGCTTTAATCGGCGGCGAAACAGCAGAAATGCCAGGAATGTACCAAGCCGGAGATTACGATTTAGCCGGATTTTCCGTTGGTGCTGTTGAACGCGATGCAATTTTACCAAAAGCCACTAATACTGGCGATGTTTTAATCGGCCTTAAATCCAGCGGTTTGCACTCAAATGGCTATTCTTTAGCACGCTACATACTTTCACAAAATAATGTCAAATTCTCCGATCAATATTCCGACGAAAAAACCGTTGCTGACTTACTTTTAGTTCCAACAAAAATTTACGTAAAATCTTGTTTAGCAGCGCTTAAAACTGGAAAAGTCAAAGCCTTATCTCACATCACTGGCGGTGGGCTTACTGAAAATCTGCCTCGGGTTTTGTCGAAAAATGTCACTCCCAAAATCGACTTTCAATCTTGGACGCGCCCCGAAGTTTTCAACTATTTACAAAAGCTAGGCAATATTGCTGACGAAGAAATGCATCGCACTTTCAACTGCGGAATCGGCATGGTTTTGGTTGTGGCCCAAGGTGACGAGCAAGAAGTGATCGAAACTTTACAAAAAAACGGTGAAGAAGTTTTTGTGATCGGCGAATTAATTTAGTCACTTTTTTGCTAAAGATAAAATTTAGACCCTTGATTTCACTGGTTAAAAGTTAATTTTCTCCCGCGGAGAAAATTCAAAAATTCACTTACAAAATGATTAATCGCAAAAATTCAGTTCACTTACAAAATTTTCCTGACGTCTCTTTTCTACCTGACGAAACCACATTAGTTGCCGACATGGATTTGGTACGCAGCCTTTGTTCCACCGCCTTGTCAATTCGCGACAATAAAAATTTACGCGTGCGCCTGCCTTTAAATAAAATGATTGTAATTGGCAAAAACGCCGCGCGCATCTTGCCTTTCAAAGAAGTGATTGCCGAAGAAATCAATGTCAAAAATATCGAAATTAAAGAAGATATTTCACAATTAGCTGAGCTGAAATTGCAGATTAATTTCAAAAAAATCGGCGCCAAATATGGTTCTAAAATCAAGGAAATCACTAACGCTGCTAAAGCCGGAAATTGGCATAAAATTTCTGAAAATGAAATTGAGATTGCCGACGTGAAATTGGTTGATGATGAGTTTGAAATTAAACTTACCACCAAAAATGATGACCCGACAAAATTTGCCATTCTGGCACTGCCCACCAACGATTATTTGGTTCAACTCGATATCGAAATTACCAAGGATTTGGAAGATGAAGGCATCGCCAGAGACGTTGTGCGCGCCGTACAACAAAACCGCAAAGATGCCGATTTAGATATTTCTGATCACATCAACTTAAAAATCTTTTCCAGCAATCCGCGCATTTTGGAAGTTGCCACAACTTTCAAAAAATACATTTGCGAACAAGTTTTGGCCGACTCTCTTAACTGCGTTTCTGATGCCACAGAAGTTAAGAATGCTACCAAATTCTCTTTCGAAAATAAATTGGATGACGGTGATTTAACGACCGCTTTCTAGCTGCACTACTCTTAATAAATTTGCCATTTTTTATTGAGATAACTTTGCACATCTGACTCTTCCTCAGTAGTTAATTTTCTGCTAAACATAACAACCTCAAAAGTTCGACCAATTACTCCTCCCACTAAACTGTTAGTAATTGCTGGACCTGGATAAGAACTGCTTGGCGGTATTACTGTATTTCTTGCTTGTGTGGCACTGTTGGTAGCATTTCTGCTGCTGCTGCTAATCTTTATATCTGCTCCATCGTAGCTGGTAGTTACTAAAGTGATGGTGTTGAATTGTGATAAAGCTGTAATTTGCGCTCTTGGTTCAAAAGAGCTACCATCAAAGACATAAGCCGATAAACGAGAAGAGTTAGCATCATTGCCACTATGTGGATTATATCTGAAGAATGATGCGCCATTCAGTGCAAAAGAGAATGCTCTATTTCCAACCAATCCAGGAGCATCTAACTCGGTTACGGCAAATATTGTAAATTGTTGAGGAGTATCAGACGCATTACCTGAAGCAAGACTACAGGGAACTGTGACAGCTTTGAAATTTACCGATGGCAGACTATTGCGATAGTTTGCTTGATAGGTTGGCTTCGCAGCATCTGTTGCTTGAAGCAGAGTGATTTTTTGCAAATTCTGCGGATTAATATCATACCAGGTTGAGATTTTGGCACCATCAACAGCTTCTGATTTAATGAAGCTTTCTTCCGCAGCTGCATCAAGCCATAAATATAAATCGTTGATCCCGGCGATAGGCGAGCTTTTGGTTAAAGACCTTGCAGTACTTAATCTTGCCTTATCCAGCAATTTATTTCCCGAAACAACACCCGTAATTAACACTCCAATAATTAGAATTACGATTGAGAGTTCTATTAAAGAAAAAGCCCCATATTTCTTTTTTGAAAGAACCGAATTTTGCTGCATAATTTTAAGAGAAAAAATGTTTTATTAGTCAACAGTGTTTACAGCAAAACCATTTCAAACTTGAACAAAAAAATTTAGCTCTACGCACTAAAAATAAGTCATGAGACCGCATGATAATTTGCAAGCCTTTTTAGTTAAAGAGACAAATTGGGGGAATATCTAAATAATGGATGACGGTGATTTAACGACCGCTTTCTAGCTGCACCACTCTTTCATCAAGCTTACGATGAATAGCATCTGCTTTTCTTGCTACTGAGTTTGACGGTCTTGTTGTGTCCATCTGTAAATTCTCAAAACATCTATCCACAAAACCTTCCTTGATGGCTTTAAAAGCGCTCTGATTAATTGAAGGATCTGCTTCAGCATGACTTTGCATCATAAGAGCAATATCTCTTCCTTCCACTTGCAAAATATAGGCTTTCGGAATTTCAGGATGGTCTTCTGAAACAGCAATAACACTGACACCATGCGGCAAATTGTCGAAAGAAAATTCATCAGCAATTTCATGCACCGAGAATTTTTCTGTTCTAGCAATGAAGGTTGATCCGGTCGGTTTTTTTACATCCACACCTTGATAATGAGCGCTAAAAGTTTTTGCCGGCAGGTCATCTCCCACATCAAGGACACTGTATTTTTTGACCTGCATGTAATCACTGTAATTACCCCTTAAATCTTGGGGATGCTCTAGTTTCGATATTCTTCCTCCTAAAGCTGTAAGCGCCATTTGCGTACCACCACAGATAGTCCAAACCGGAACAGAGTGACGTATTGCCTCCTCAAAAGCCATTGTTTCAACCAAAGTACGTCTTTGATAAAACTCACTCAGATCAACTTTTTCTGGTGCGCCACTAAAATATTTCGGATCAATATTACCATTATTGCCGAGTACAACCAAGCCATTTGCCGCACGCACATATTGCGAAATTTCCGCACGCAATTCTTCTAAAGATTCTCGCGATTGGAATAATTCGTCATTAGCCACATTATATTTCGGAGCAACCAGGGTGCAGCCCACATCTTGCAATACCTGCTTTGGAGCTCTTCCCCAGGTGTAATCGTAGTAAGGAGTGAAAATAAGTGGACGTTTCTGATCGAGTCCATCTGCGTGATATTGCAGCAAAACATGCGGCAATAATCTGCCAATTTCCAGATCTGACCACTGATCCTTTTTGGACAAGGTGAATTTTTCCTTATTTTCCTCGGCATAAATTCTGCAGTCTGAAAGATTTTCAACATTGCTGCTTTGAGGAAAAAGTTGCCAAAAAATTGGCAGGGATTTTTTAACATTCTCTTTTTCCAATACCTTTTCCAGAGGAGTAACTCCGTCTATTTGATGATCCACCAATTTGCCAAAACCTCTATCCAGCAATAATTCCAGCTGTTCTGGGCAAATATCTTTTTCCACTGCGTCATGCAAAATTGCCGACCTCGGATCAATATTATGCAGCTGAACTTCAATAATCTGCTCGCGTAATTGCTGCTTATCTATCTCATCCAAAACCATTCTGGTCAGGCTGAATGCCGTCTGATTTTCTGCTGAAGCACTACTAAAAGTCTTAATCAATTCACTAACTAAAGACTGACTTCTGACTGCATCATTGCCATCGGCATCATAACTTTTATTTATTTTATCCAGAGTTCCTCTTAAAGCCTCTTCACTATTTTTTGATTTTTTAACTTGCTTGCCCTTGCAAGCCGCGCTTCTAAAGGCTTTGTAATGATCAACATCTGACAATAAGTTACTCTTTTCCTGCTGCAAAGCAGCTTTATATTCGGCAAGTCGCGCTTCTTTTTCCGCAGCACTAGATCCAACATTTTCCTCTTCTTTATTAATCTGAGATTTTATTTTATTTATTTTGGTCGGAAAAAAATCTTCAATCGCTTTAGCTGTAGCTACCGTCGCCTCAACAAAGTCAGCGAAATTACCCTGCAATAATTTAGTAATGTTGTCCGCCATAATTCTGGCATGCAGCCTTTTGCAATCCATCTCACCCAATCTTTCGGGATTTCGTTCGTCACCAAAATTACTGCTAACGTAATCTCTGATATTTTGACCAGAAGCTAACTTTCCAATTGGAATCTCAACCAAAGCAAAGCCACCACAAACTTCATTACCAATACTTTTAACACCATTATGGGTCTCATCTTCACAAGCAGCCATTGTGACATATCTTACTTTGGGAAATTTTTCTTTGGACAAGGCATCTACGAACACCACCACATCTGACATGGCAACTTTTTCATCAACAAGATCTAGAAAATCTTTCAGGCCGAATCCGGAATGATTGATATCACCATAGCCATAACCCAAATTTTCCTCACCATCAGCTGTGAGTTTTTTCGGATCCATGGCAATGGGTTTAACCAAATAAACCTTTTCTCCATTAATTTCTCCTTGACTCCACTCAAAATTCTGCAGATGTGATTCTGGCCACTTCCTTTGAAATGGCGGAAAATCATGAAATTTTCTGAGTTCTTCTGCTGCAATAAATCCGGCATTGTGCCGGCTATTTTGCAATTCTTGACGTTCGTTTCCGAGAAATACTAAAACCTTCGGCATAAATTAAATCTAGTTGATTACTAAGTGTTTGCGACAACTAAGTTTCAACAAGATAAATTACAACCCAAGATGGTGATGAAATTCTATTTTTCTATCAGAACTTGTCTTCAAACTAATCAAGATCATAAGCTGTGTGCAGCACACGAACTGCAAGCTCGCCATATTCTTTGGCAATCAAAACTGAAATTTTTATTTCCGAAGTTGAGATCAAAAGCAGATTAATTCCTTTTTCCGCCAAAGTTTTAAACATGGTGTGAGCAACGCCTGAATGGCTGATCATGCCTACACCAATTACTGAAATTTTAGCGATATTTTCGTCAAGTCTTAGCTCTTCATATTTCACCTCTTCGCGCACTGACTCGATGGCAATTTTAGCTCTTTCAAGCTCTTCTTTGTTAGTGGTAAAGGTGATGTCAATCAACTTGCCGTCCGAGCTGATATTCTGCACAATCATATCCACATTAACTTCAGCTTGAGACAAAGCGCCAAAAATTACCGAGGAAACTCCCGGATGATCTGGCATTTTACTAAGAGTAACCCGCACTTCATTTTTACTGTAACTGATACCTGTAATTAAGCGCTTTTCCATAATTTCCTCATTATTATTGATTAAAACTGTTCCTGAATTTTCGGTGGTTTGAGCAAAAGTTGATAAAACGCGAACACGAACATTGTGAGCCATAGCCATAGCAACCGAACGAGTTTGTAACACTTTGGAGCCACTATAAGCCATTTCCAGCATTTCTTCGTAGGTAACTTTATCAAGCTTGCGTGCTTTGTCAGTGATTCTTGGATCGGTCGTGTAAACTCCATCAACGTCAGTGTAGATATCACAACGATCAGCTTTAATCGCAGCAGCAGCAGCAACTGCAGATGTGTCAGAACCACCACGGCCCAAAGTTGTAACGCGATTTGTTTTAGTATGAATTCCTTGAAAACCAGCGACCACCACCACGTCATATTGCTGCATTGCTTCCAAAATACGCGATCCTTCAACCTCATCAATACGAGCTTTACCATGAACGGCGTCAGTTGTAACCGGAATTTGCCAACCCAAAAAAGATCTAGCCTTGTAACCAATTGATTGCAGCTCTAAAGCCAGAAGACCACAAGTAACCTGCTCACCAGTTGCCGTAATTGAATCATATTCGGAAAGAGCCTCACTATTAGTAAGTGATGAAACCTGACTGCAATAATCAACCAATTGATTGGTAACCCCCGACATTGCCGAAACCACAACCACAACCTTATTGCCCTGGTCAATTTCTTGTTTAACTTTTTTGGCAACATTTTTGATGCGGGCAATATCGCCAACTGACGTACCACCAAATTTTTGGACGATGAGCATATTAAATTTTTGGAATTTATCACTTAAGATCTTCTGCTAAGAACCTGTTCAAACTCTGTTCAAACTCTGGACCGATTTTTACTAGGACAGATTTTTTTTCAAGAAAGAATATTTTCCTAATTGATTTATGTTTTGGCCTGGGTTTTATTTGTACGCTTCAATTTTTCTTATCCGTTCTAAACTCAATTTTTTTAAGAAATGCAACTCTTCAGAAAGCTTGCCGGTAATATCTTTTTCAAGATTCTTCTCGCTTTTATAGCCTTATCTTTTGTCCTCTTCGGAGTCAGCGGTTTCATTCTCGGCAGCCCTAACGCTTGGGTAGCAAAGGTTGGCAATAAAACCATCAGCTATTCTGACTTCAACAAAGAAATGCAAAAAACCCGCAACATGATTTTGCAATCTAATAAAAGTGAAGAAGCTTTAAAATATCTCGATTCTGAGCAATTTAAATCTGACATTTTGGGCCGCATGGTTAACGGCATAATCGTCGAAAAATTGCGTGATGATTTTGGGGTTGAAGCCAGCAAGAAACTTATTCTTGAAGCAGTTGCCAAAGATCAAAATTTCAAAGACAAAGACGGCAAATTCGACCGCCAGGCTTTCCATAATTTTTTGGCCAAAAACGGACTTGATGAAGAAAAATATGTCAATCTGATTCAGACCGATGTCGTGGCCACCATGATTATTCAAACCCTCTCCTTGGCTGCTTTAGTCAATGAACAAGAAGTTATCATCGCCGAAGAGTTTAAAAATGAAAAACGCGTTGCTGACGTAATTAAAGTTTCCGACAAAAATATCGGCAAAATCGCAACACCCGACGAAGACAGCATCAAGAAATTTTACGAAGCCAATAAAAAATCTTATTCCATTCCGGAAATGCGCAAAGTCTCTTACTTTCGCTTTTACAAGCATGACTTCGATGAAAATTTGAAAGTTACCGATGATGAAGCCAAAGCTGAGTTTGACAAAAATCCAGACAAATTCAAAAAGGCCGAAAGCCGTGATCTTTATCACATTTTATTCGATAAAGAAGAGTCGGCTCAAGAGTTTGCCAACAGACTTGATAACGCTGTGAAGTCAGACAAATCAAAGATTCAGACTGAATTCCTAAAATTAGCTAAAGAGTTACAAAATAAAGATCAGAAAAGCGTCACCCTTAAAGGCGTCACTCAAAAAGACATGATTCCTGATTTGGCTAATCCGGTCTTCAAAATGTCCGTCGGCGAGCATTCTGCCGCTTTAAAAAGTCCGTTAGGATTTCACATATTTTTGCTTAATCACATCAATCCTAGCGCTGTTGTTCCTTTTACAGAAGTTAAAGACAAACTCAGAATTTCTTTATCCGAATCACGTCTGGAAAATTTCATGCAAAAGAAAGTCAACGAAATTGATGACGCTATTCTTGCCTCAAATTCTCTAAGCGATACAGCAAAGAAATTTGGTCTTTCTGCAAATTTGAGCACAGTTGAAATTGACCAATCTGGGCAAACTACCAAAGGCCAAGCTTCTCACGAAATCAGAACTTTAGATGATTTTGCCGGTCATGCTTTTGCGGCTAAGAAGGGTGAAACTTCTAAAATTTTCTACTCAAAAAGTAGCGGAGAATATTACGCTTTAAAAGTTGAAGAAGTTATTGACGCTCACGACCAAACTTTGGACGAAGTCAAACCACAACTTCTTGCCGACCTAACTAAAGCCAACCAAGAGGAAGCTTTGCAAAAACTTGCCACAGCAATTTCTTCGGAATTGCAAGCCAATCCGCAAAACTTGGCAGCAATTGTTGCTAAGCACAAACTAGCCATTGAGAAAAATAAACAATTCTCACGCTTTGCTTACATCAGCTATCAAGGTCGCCAAATTCCTTATGCCGACAAACTGTCCGGCGAGATTTTTGGAGTTAGAGTTGGTGAGGCCACAACACCAGTGCAAATTGCCAATAATGAATTTGCCATTGCAATTTTACGTTCCGTGCAAGCAGCCAACCTCTCGGCAGCCCAAATTGAACGCGCTAAAGCTGAGGCCACTGAAAATTTCAGAAGTGATGTTTTACAAGGTTACAACGCTTTCGTGATGAAAAAATATCCGGTGAAAGTTAATGACAAAATCTTGGGCAAAAAAGAGCAGGAATAATGTATAACTTCACTCCCGATGAATTTAACCATGCTCTGAAAAAAAACGGCACCACGGTTTTATACAAAAGAATTCCTGCCGATACTCTTACGCCGGTTTTAGCCTCCCTGAAACTGGCGCAAAGTTTACCGCAAGAAAGTGCCTACAATTTTCTTTTTGAATCAGCAGAAAAAGGTAATCACAAAAGCCGCTTCTCCGTTATTGGTTTGATGCCAGATTTAGTATGGCAATGTCTGGGGGAGAAGTCTTTCCTCAATAAAAATTTTGCAAAAAATACTGAGGATTTTAATGCCGAAACAGGCAATCCCATCAATAATCTGCGCCGCCTGATCAATGATTGTAAAATCGACTGGTCAAATTTAAGTTACATCTCCGGTCAACTGCCTTCAATCTGCGCCGGCCTGTTCGGCTATATGGCTTACGACATGGTGCGACTGATGGAAAAATTGCCCGATCGCAATTTACCGGATGAGTTAAAAATTCCCGACAGCATTTTTATTCGCCCGCAGATTCTGCTAATTTTCGACAATCTTTTTGACTGCGTTTTAATTTGCGCACCCAACTTCGGCGACGAAAATTTTGAGCAATTAAGCGCCAAAATTTGCCTGATCGAATCCACCCTGAAAAATCCTTTAAAACCAGAAAATTCACGACCGCTATCATCTCCTACACCAACACTAAATTTCACTTCAAATTATTCCGAAGACGAATATTGCGCCGCCGTAAGAAAAGCTAAAGAATATATCACTGACGGCGATATATTTCAGGTTTTACCTTCACAAAGATTTAGCGCCGACTTTGATGCAACTATCTCTGACTTCACTTTTTATCGCGCCTTACGCTCCGTCAATCCATCACCATTTTTATTTTATCTCAAATTTCCGCAATTTTGTCTGGTCGGCTCCAGCCCGGAAATCATGGTTTCCGCACAAGATCGAAAAATTACGGTGCGACCTCTTGCCGGCACCCGCAAACGCGGCAAGAATCTTGAAGAAGATAAAAAAATTGCCGCTGAACTTTTAAGCGACGAAAAAGAAGTTGCTGAACATTTGATGTTAATTGACTTGGGTCGCCATGATGCCGGTCGCGTTTCCAAACCCGGATCAGTTGTAGTTACCGAAAAAATGGTCATCGAAAACTATTCCCATGTCATGCATATTTCCTCCAATGTTGAAGGAATTTTGCGCGATGAAGTTGATGCTCTGGATGCTTTAATTTCAGGATTTCCAGCTGGAACAGTGAGCGGCGCACCAAAAATTCGCGCCATGGAAATTATTGAAGAAATCGAGAAAGTAAGGCGCAGTTTTTATTCCGGATGTGTCGGTTATTTTGCCAGCAATGGTGATATGGAAACCTGCATCACTTTAAGATCAGCTTTAATTAAAGACGGCAAGATTCATTTACAGGCCGGAGCCGGCGTGGTATTTGACTCTGATCCAAAATTAGAATATCAGGAATGTATTAACAAAGCTTTGGGATTGGTGAAAGCTTGTGAAAAAATTAATGAATTTGTCTAGTTTGAAGTTCGGTTTGGGCGCGGGACCCAAAGTCTAAAATTTAAAAATCTTAAAATGAGTTTTATTCAAAGATGAGATTTGTAGCGATTCTGATTGTTGGTCTTTTGCTTGCAGATAGTAGCTGGTGCAAAAATTATGAAATGTCAGAATTGTTGGAAATCGCTGAGAAAAACAGCATAGTACGAGCTGCAGAATATTCCGCCTTAGCCCAAAAACGCTTCGCCAATCAGCAAAAATATTGGGATAACCCCGTTGTTAGCTTCAAACAAGATAGCAACAATAAAGGCTATAGCCTCAGCCAAAGCATTCCTTTTTTTGGTAAGTTGGAGAGCAAATATCAAATTGAAGAAGCGCAATATAAAGTTCTTGAAACACGAAAAAATAATCTCGCTCTTTCTGTTAAAGCCGAAACTTTCATTTTGCTTTATCAATATTACGCACTGCAACAAAAAATTGAATTAGCCCAAAAACGTCTTCATCGCCTGTCTTTGGTTGATCACTATCTATCTTCGGTAATTCTAAGCTCGCCGACGCAAAGCTCACAGGCCCAGATTACAAAAGACCGCATCAGATTGGTAAATCGCGATCTCATTCACTATCAAAACCAACTTTACCAGACCTGGAATCGTGCCAATATTTATCTTAATCTGGATGAACAACCGAAAATCAACGTCAAATGGCTTAACCAAAAGAATTACCGGGGCCGCGATTCTTTGATTGATGATGCAATAAATAATAACCTTTCGCTACGTGAACAAAAATTTCTAATTCAAAAATCAAAATCCGAACTTTCTTTTGCCGAGATTGAACAAATGCCCAACATAAATATTGCGGCAACTCATGATAGCCCTTCTGCAACTGCTGGTGGGAATCGCACTACCGGCATTGGCTTGTCCCTTTCTTTACCTTTGATTAACCGCAATCAGGAAAAAATTATTGGGGCTCAATCACAAATCAAAGCTCAACAAATGGAATTTGAATTTCAAAAAAACCAACTTGCGCTGTCGCTCAGTAACGACATTAACGAATTTGAAACTCTGATGAAAATTGCCAATAATTTTCCCGCTTCTGAAATAAATCGCATACTACACCGCCTGAACAGAGCCAATAATAACTTCAAGAAAGGTATCCTTGATTTCATAACTTATATCGAACTTGATTCGCAAGAATATCAAATGATCGATACCGTCATCGACACTCAAGTTGCGTTAGCTGCAACTTATGCTGCCTTAATGACCAAAGTTGGCAAATTCACCTTACCACAAAATGACTAAAGCAGAAAAGTTTTTTCAAAAATTAATTGAGGCACGCAGCCTGGTTTTGATTATCTTTGGCTTCATTGCACTATGTGGTTTTTATTCATTACAACATATCAAACTTGATGCCATTCCCGACATCACCAACAAGCAAGTCATTGTAAATACCAAAACTTACGGGATGGATCCCACCCGCGTTGAAAAATCCGTCACTTACCCCATTGAAGCCGAGCTTTACGGGATTCCCAAACTTGTTGAAATGCGCTCACTTTCTAAGTTTGGCCTGTCCCAGATTATCCTCATTTTCAAAGAAGACGTCGATATAAATTTTGCCAGAAATCAAGTGGTGCAAAGACTATCGGCACTTGGCGATCAGATTCCGCCGAATATTAAACCTACAATTGCACCGCCAACTACCGGCATCGGCGAAATCATCATTTACCGTCTTTATAATCCGGATGGTAGCAACAATTTGATGGAACTGCGCACCATTCAGGAATTTGAAATTGCCCGCGAATTAAAGAAAGTCAGCGGCGTTGCTGAAATTGATACCATTGGCGGTTTTGAGCGTCAGATGCACTTAAATATCGACCCCCGCAAAATTACCGACTATGGCATGACTGCCGAAAAGTTGATCAATCAAATTCAAACTCTCGGTGAAAATTTTGGCGGCGGCTATATTGAAAAAGACAACAAACAAAAAGTTGTTCGCACTTACTCCAACATTAAAAGCTTTGACGATGTGATGAACGTTCCAGTCAAAGTCGATTATAACGGCAATATTTTGCCCTTGCGCCAGCTTGTAGAAATAAGACAGGAAGAATCACAAAGATTGGGAGCTGCAACGTACAATGGCGAAGAAGCGGTGATTGGTACAGTAATGTTACAATCCGGCGAAAACAGCCAGGAAGTTTTAACCAAAGTCAAACAAGCTATCGCCAAGATTAACGCCTCACGCGATGATGCCAAAATTGAAATTCTTTACGATCGCCAATTTTTGATTAACGCCACCATCAAAACCGTGATGCGCAATTTATGCGAAGGTATTTTACTGGTAGTGGGAGTTTTGTGCTTAATTCTGGGTAATATCCGCGCCGGCCTGGTGGTTTCATCGTCATTATTATTTTGTATTTTTATTCTCGGTTTATGCATGAGATTTTTTGGCATCTCTGCCAATTTGATGAGCCTTGGCGCAATTGATTTCGGTATATTGGTCGATTCTTCAGTGGTAATTGTGGAATATCTGGTCAGCCAAATGCATCGCATCAAAAGCCGTGAAGAGAAAATAGCAGTTATTTCTCACCTTACCGCCCAAGTTGCAAAACCAACTTTTGTCGGCATCACCATCATCACCATAGTTTACATACCGATTTTGATGTTTAGCGGTGTTGAAGGCAAAACTTTCCAACCCATGGCCATCAACGTTATTATCGCTATGATCGCTAGTTTGATTACGGCATTTTTATTGATGCCGGTTTTGTCATATTTTTTCATCAAAGATGTTAAACATCGCAGCAGTAAAATTTACGAATATTTGCTGCAAGCTTACGAAAAAATTCTCGATTTTACTTTAGATAACGGCCGCAAAATTATCGCCGGCTGCCTTATTTTCTTCGTCTCATCGATATCTTTGATTTTTTTTATGCCTTCGGATTTTTTACCGAATTTAAACGAAGGAGATCTTGTTTTTACTGTCATTGAACCAGAAGGCACCAGCCTTAGCAAAACCATCGAAACTGCTAAAAAATTTGAAACACACCTAAAAAATGAAGTAGAAATTGATAAGGTTTTTTCACGCATTGGCGCAGGAAAATCAGGCATTGACCCCGCATCGCAAAATATTTGCGACATGTTTGTGATTCTGAAGCCAGAATATAAAACCTCAGCACCACAAATAGCAGAAAGACTGCAACAAAAGCTGAAGGAGCTTCCGTGCCAGGATTGCAACATTATTGCTACCAAACCAATTGAAATGCGCTTTAACGAAATGCTCGAAGGCAGCCGTGCTGATCTTTCTATGCGCGTTTTCGGCGATAATTTGGAACAGCTGGTAGAAATTAATCAGAAAATTCATGAATTGCTGAAAAACAAAACGCAGATTAAAGAAATTGAAGAAGACATCTTAAATTCAATACATCAGGGCTATTTCGTTGATGTCATTCCAAATTATCAGCAAATCGTCAAACATCAGGTTACACTTTCAGACATCAACCGCGATTTAAGTTCAGCAATGGCAGGAGTTGAAGTGGGGAAATTTTATGCTACCGAATTTCCGATCTCAATCCTCGTGCATCTTGATGAAGCAAATCGCCGTCGTCTGCAATCAATTGAAGATATTCCGGTAAATCTAAAGCAAGGCGGCAGCTTTCCTTTATCAAGAGTAGTTTCAGTGCGTGAAAGCACTAATATCAACTCTATCCCGCGTATTTTTGGTCAACGCTATGCCTCACTTTCGATCTATTTGAAAGACACTTATTACGAAAAATTCATCGCCGATGCCGAAAAAGAAATTAAGCAAAACAACATCTTGCCACCAAACTATAACATTGAATGGAAGGGCCGATTCAAAAATTTTAACAATGCTAAAAAGAAAATATTCTCCACCATTCCATTGATAATTTTGGCCATCTTGTTCATTTTATATAAAATGTTTGGCGATTACAAAAAAGTTCTGATTGTACTTTCTTCTGTACCTTTTGCCTTAAGCGGCGCGGTCATATTGCTTTTTGCCTGTCATATTCCGATCACAATTTCGGTCTATGTCGGTTTTATCGCACTGATTGGTATCAGCCTGCTTAATTCAATTATTTTAATTAATAGCCTGAAGAAAAACGCCAATCTAAAATCGGTTTGCCTCTCTCGCTTTCGTCCAATTTTAATGACGGCGATTGTGGCAAGTTTGGGATTTTTGCCGATGTCATTTGGACACGGAATTGGTGCAGAAGTGCAACAACCAATCGCCATTACAGTGATTGGCGGTATTATTAGTTCCACCATTACAACATTGGTTTTAATCCCAACATTAATAAAAAAATTTCTTAGACACCGTTAGATAATTAATTTAGTTAATATCTCCCCTACCAACCAAACCAAAAACACTCATGAAAATTAAATCCTTATTTTTAGTGGCCTTCTTTGTCTCTTGCTCAATGAATAGCGCCAATGCCAAATTTCAGATCAAAAGTTCTGATATCGAGATCAACGCGATGATTACTAATAAGTTTGTCTTCCGCGGATTTGGTTGTTTGGGTGAAAATATTTCACCGCAAATTAGCTGGAGCAACGCCCCAATTGGCACTAAAAGTTATGCTCTAACTGTTTTCGACCCAGATGCACCCTCAGGAAGCGGTTGGTGGCACTATGTTGCAGTTAATATTCCCCTCACTTACTCACAATTTCCCACCGGATTTGCTTCAGAAAACAAATTCAACCTCAAGGATGGCATCAACCAAGTACGCAATGACTTCGGGATTTATAATTTTGGTGGCCCTTGTCCGCCTATTGGCCACAAGATTCATCATTATGTTTTTACTATTCACGCCCTTAAAACTGACAAGATCAACATTCCCGAAACCGCCACTGCAGCACTCGCTGGATATATGATCAACCAAAACTCCATCGACCAAACCAGCTTCACAGCTTTGTATAAAAGATAATACTCTTTACTAAAAGAGACTGTTACAAAATTTACAAAAATATCGCTCTTCGGATTACGTCCTGAAAGGCCTGAGATAGATTTTGGGCACATGCCCAAAATCTTTTTTGAAAGGGCAGCTATAGCAAATCAATTTTCTTTGCTATATGGCACTTCCACCACCTCTGATGAGACTGTCACAACTCGTGGCGCATAAGAAATTAAAATATACCTCTTTTTTACCCGACCAAATCTTTCGCAAAAGATTTGGCATCAAATTCTTGCAAATCTTCGATTTTTTCTCCCAAGCCAATGGCGTAAATCGGCTTTTTAAATTTATCGGCCAAAGCCACAACCACTCCACCTTTTGCAGAGCCATCAAGTTTAGTAATTATTAACCCCGTAATTCCAACGATCTGATTAAAAACTTCTAACTGCTGTTTAGCATTTTGACCAATTGTAGCATCCAAAATTAATAGATTTTCCTGCGGCGCTTGCGGATCAATCTTTTTCAGCACCGTATTTATTTTCTTCAACTCATCCATCAAATTTTGTTTATTTTGCAGGCGGCCGGCCGTGTCAACCAACAAAAAATCTACTTGTTTAGTTTTTGCCAAACTCAACGCACGATGCGCCACCGCCGCCGGATCTTCACCATCTTTTGTAGCTGCGATAATTTCGCAATCAGCTCTCTTGGCCCACACTTCTAACTGCTGCGCAGCTGCTGCTCTGAAAGTATCGCAAGCTGCAATCATTACGCTTTTTTTCTGATTTTTTAGGTTAAAAGCAATTTTACCAATTGTAGTAGTTTTTCCTGCGCCATTAACACCGTTAAAGATTATCACTTGTGGCTTAGCGTCGCTATTGACTTGCAAGGCTTGTTGACAAGGCAACAATATTTTTTCTACTTCGGAGCTTAAGAAATTTTTTACTTCCTCAACTGTAATATTTTTTTGAAATTTCTTAGCCCGTAATTCAGCAATCATTTTCGTCGCCGTATCAGTGCCCACATCGGCTATTATCAAGGCCTCTTCTAGCTCATCAATAATTTCATCATCCAGTTTCTGGTGAGTAAAAATTTGTGAAATCGCTTGTGAGATTTTTGATTTCTGCCGCGCTTCTCCGACACTTTTCGACTTAGAAAAAAAACTGAACATGGTTTTATTTGCTTAAATAATTTTCTGGATTCACCGCATCACGCCCCTTACGCAGACCGAAATAAAGCTGAGGTGATGTAACATTTCCGGTTGATCCAACTTCACCAATTTTGCTTGATTTACTTACCTTCTGTCCACGCTTCACCGTAATTCTCGACAAATGGGCATAAGCCGTAATCCATCCTCCAGAATGTTTGATAATAATCAGGTTGCCGTAACCCTTCAATTCATTGCCGGCGTAAGAAATAACACCATCTTCAGCAGCTGTGACAGTAGCACCTTCCGAGCCTTTAATGTTGATCCCATCATTATAAAGACCACCACTTTTAGGACCGAATTTTGAAATAATCTGACCGCGTAAAGGCCAAGCAAAATGATTGAGTTTATCGAGAATTTTTTCGACGAATCCCGGAGAATTATTAGATGATGGCGATCCGTATTTTTCCGTTGTTACAACTCTAGTCGGAGTCACTTCATCACTGCCATTGTTGAAATGAACTATTCTGATTTTTTGCCCAACTTCTAAATGATAAGGAGATTTCAAATCATTCATTTCTATCAAACTGCCAATATTCATTTTGTAGGTGCGGGCAATTGAATAAAGTGTATCACCAGCTACAGTAATGTGATAAGTTGGCGCTGGGATCGTTAGCTTGTCACCAGGTTGTAATTTATAAGGCGCCGTCAAATTATTCTGCTTAATCAAATCGCGTAACGGCACCTGATATTTCTTCGAAACGACGTAAATTGTATCACCCTTGCTAACTTCAATTTGGTGGTTACGCAATACTATCGGACGCACCGTATTTCTGCCATTACTACGATATTTATCTTTATTATAGCTGCTATTTTTCCCGTAAAAACTCTGTCCACGATTTACCACCTGCGCTTGCTTGTGTGAACAGGCAAAACACAGAGACAGAAACATTAGTGCTACAAAGGCTTTGAAGCTTGTTTTTGTTTTGCTCATGTTGGATTTTATTTTGATCAGTCAGGTCTAACTTTAAGAGGCTTGGGTCAAACAATCAATTACCGACATGGATTTTTTCGCAATTCTAAATTCACAACTTTCTTCTTCAGCGCAAGTTTTTTTAGTAACAATTTTTGGCCTTATATTTGGCTCATTCGCCAGTCTTTTAAGCCATCGCTTGGTCAGCGGCGAATCAATTATTTTCGCCAGATCACAATGTCCAAAATGCCACTACAAACTTCAAATCAAAAATTTAATACCGTTATTTTCCTGGTTGTTGCAACGCGGCAAATGCAGCAATTGTCACAGTAAAATCTCTGTGCGTTATCCCATAATTGAACTGAGCTTCGCTGTTGCCTTCGTAATTATTTATTTTGTTGGCGGCCAAAAAATTGACTATCGTTTAATACTGCTATGCCTGATTTCCTTTGCGCTAATCATGATGTGCATCACCGATCTTGAGCATTATTTTATTCCCAATTCACTGCAATATTTGCTGACAATATTTGTCATCTTGCTGCGCATTAATGACGACGGAGTTTATGGTTCTCTCACCTATATTAAAGCGGCTTGTGCCTACGCCGGATTTGGTTTAGCCTTATTACTACTATTTTACGTCACCACCAAAACAGAGGCTATCGGCATTGATGATATTAAATTATTTTTCATCGCCGGACTGCTTTTAGGCATCAATAATTTTCTGCTATTTATGATGATTAACGGCGTTATCGGTACAATTTTTGGGGCAATTTGGCAAAAAATAAAAAATGACGGCACCTTTCCTTTCGCACCTTCAATCGCAATAGCCTTCTATATCGCTATGCTTTCCGGCGATAAGATTAATCTTGTTGAAACTTTAGGATCGCTAATTTTTTAACAAAGAATTGCGAATGGTTTCGCGGTGAAAAAACTGGCGTTTTTTTTGCTCCGGATTTTTTTCTTCAAAGACGAATTTTTCCAAAAAAAATCCACTTAATTTTAAACCGTCAATTAGTTGCTCATCATCGTGATCTGAAGTACTAATCAGAAAATTTGGTAACTTTAATAGCTTGTTTTCATAAGGTTTCCCAGCTTGATATGACACAGCACGTCCTGATTTTGGCGACACAAATACCAGATCATCTTCAGATTCTGTAACAGCGCAGGAAGACAGATCAATGCCATAGCCCAACGTTTTTAAAATCTTTAATTCCAAACGAATATACTCAGCAAGAAATTCTTTTTTCTGACAATTTTCATCACTCAATTTCTGCAGAAAATCCTGCAATTTATCAAAAAGCATTTGGTGATTGTCGCGTTCCAAAAACACACTATCGATTATTGAAAATACTGAAGTGGCACAAGAAAGGCGTAATTTATCAAACATCATTTTAGCGCAAAAACTTCTCACCAAATCAACAGCGAAAAACTGTCCCAAATTTTCTTCAATTCTAGCGCGATATTCAAACGAAATCAAATTTCCGATTTGAAAATTAACCTTGTCTTTACTTGATTTTACTGACTTCACGAATCCACGATAAACGCCGTGATGTTGTGAAAAAACTTTTACGATCAGTGAATTTTCACCGTATTTTTTTAGGCTGATGATAATTCCGTGATCGCTAAATTTCATTGCTTAGAAAATTTAATGCTGCCGCAGAGTCAGTAAATACATGCTTTTGTGGCAATTGATGACGAAACCACGTGAGTTGTCTTTTAGCATAATTTCTGGTTTTTTGCTGAGCCATTTCAAGCATTTTTTGGCGACTAATTTTATTATCCAAATAGTCACGAATTTCAAAAAATCCTAATGTTTTAACAATCTGCCAATCATCTTCCATGCCTTGTTTTACAAGACTTTGCACTTCTTCGATGGCACCACAATTTAGCATTTTTTCAAAACGCAAATTACAATTTTCATAAAGTTGTTGGCGATCTGGATTTAAATTAATGTGCAAAAATTCCGCATGAGGAAAGAGTTTTTTTTGGTTTTTTTGCCATGCAGAGATCGGTTTTCCACTTTGCAATAAAACTTCATACTCCCTGATTAATCGCTGCTTATCCAGCGCTTGTCCTTGAGTAAATCTCTTAAATTCTTCGTGGCCTAATTCATCGTAAAGTTGGCGCGCTTGTTTTTTTACCGCATCCGAAATTTGTGGAATTTCCGAAATTCCTTCCACCAATTTTGAAATATACATACCGCTGCCGCCGACGATTACTGGCAATTTATTTTCGTTCCACAGCCTTTCAATTATTGACTCCAGAAGATTTAACCAGATTGCAACTGAGGAATTTTCTGCAGGAGAAAAATGTGAATATAAAAAATGCGGCACTTTTTTTTGTTCCGCTAATGAAGGCTGAGAAGATAAAATCGGCAAAGCTCGATAAATCTGTAACGAGTCGGCATTAATAATCGCAATATGGCCCAAATCAGCCATCTTCAAGGCTAAATCCGACTTTCCCGATGCTGTTGGTCCCGAAATTATCGCGATTCTGTGAGACATTTTTTGAGATTTTTTAAATCTTCCGGCAAGTCAATTTCAAAGGACATTTCTTCTTTTGATCTTGGATGCAAAAAGCTGATTTTATAAGAATGCAACGCTTGTCTTGGAAAATTTTGTACCAAATTTTTGATTGCCACATCGAGATTTTTTGGCGCAGTTTTTTTTGCCGAATTATAAAGCTGATCACCAACCAAAGAATGCTTCACCGATTCAAGATGAACGCGAATTTGATGAGTTCTGCCGGTTTGCAATTTGCACTCAAGTAAGCTGACAAAACCTTCGCAAAAAGTTTCGCGGGTTTCGTAGCTAGTAATAGCTTCGCGCCCCAAAGTACGCGAGATCGACATCTTCACGCGATTATTTCTTGAGCGCACAATATTTTTTTCAATTATTGCTTTTGATGGCTGCAAAACACCGTAAACAAAGGCCAGATAAGTTCTTTTTATTTCGCGATCTTTTAGTTTTTGGCTTAAAATTTGATGCGTAAAATCATTCTTGGCAACCAGCATCAAACCAGATGTATGGCGGTCTAAACGATGAACAATGCCTGGTCGGAATTCACCATTAATTGCTGAAAGTTTATTAGCGTGAGTAAATAAAAGCGCATTTACCAAAGTATCTTCTTGATTGCCGGCACCTGGATGGACAGTCAATCCGGCTGGTTTATTAATCACCAAAAGATCGTCATCTTCAAAAATAATGTCGAAGGGAATTTCCTTAGCTAACAAATGTGACGGTCTGGGATCTGGCAAATTAACAAAGATTTTTTGACCCAGTTTTGTTTTTTGGGAGGCGCTTTCAAATAGATTATTCTTGTCATCCCACACCGCTTTGGCATCGATTAAATGCTGAATTTTGCTACGTGTAACTTCCGGCTTCTCTGCCAAAAACTTCAATGCCAGAAATTTATCAAGCCTTAGACCCGATTCATTCTCACCAACCTCAAATTCAAACTTTTCCATTTATCACAACCTCTCTTTGTTCTTCGATAAGAATTTTAATTTCTATTTCTGTGTAGTTTTTTGGCAAAAAATCTGCCGCAATTTCTGGCCATTCAATTAAAGAAATGCCATTTTTCAAAGCATCAAAAAAACCAATATTCTCCAGTTCTTCAGCATTTTTTAAACGATAAAGATCAAAGTGAAAAACTTCACCTTTCTTAGTGTCATAGGAATAACATAAATTGAAAGTCGGACTTAAGATTTCACTCGGCTTTTCCTGCAGCGCATTAATAAAATTTTTCGCAAAAAAACTTTTGCCAGCACCCAAAGTTCCCTTTAAAGCGATTACATCTCCTACTTGCGCTGAAGCCGCCACTTGATGCGCAAAACTTATCATCTCTTCTTTAGTCGTTATTTTTAACATATTTAAAGTTGTGTTCTAGGGCGCTTCTGGGCAGGAGCTAGTGACTCAGAATCAGAAGCATTAGTTGAAGTTGATGGAAGAGATTCACCTAATTTTTTTTCTATTTTATTTTGAAAATCTCTACAAGTTTTTTTAGCATCTTCATCACTAAATTCTGACATCTTTCTTACTTAAAGTTAAAAACAGTGGCGATTGGGACATGATCTGATGGTTGTATTTCAGCACGAAAATCTTTGTGAATTGCCATTGAAGCAATATAATTTTTCAAATTTGGCGTCGCCCAAATGTGATCAAGTCTGCGACCTTTATTAGCAACAAGTGGATCTTGAGCACGATAACTCCACCAACTGTAAAGCTTCTCTGTTATAGGCACAAAATGACGATGCGTATCAACAAAATTCAGGCTTTCTTGCAAGCGCGTCATTTTTTCCACTTCGATTGGAGTATGAGAAACAATTTTTAAAAGTTGCTTATGTGACCAAACATCTTGCTCAAGCGGCGCAATGTTCATATCGCCTAGAATGATTATTTTCTGATCTTTTTTTGTTGCAAAATGCGCCGTCATCCAATCAACAAATTTTAGCTTGTGATCAAATTTATCATTCAGCATCACATCAGGAATATCCCCGCCCGCCGGCACGTAAAAATTATGTAAAAAAACCTCACCAATTTTAGTTTCTATGGCACAAGAAATATGACGTTTGTGACCATAATTTTCGACGTCAATTTTTTCGATTTTAGTCAATGGAACTTTCGATAAAATTGCCACGCCATTATAAGATTTTTCGCCAGAAAAAATAACATGTTCAAAGCCTAAAGCTTTGACTTTCTTGAGCGGAAATGCCTCGTCAGCAACTTTGATTTCTTGCAAACAGACAATGTCTGGATTGGCAATTGCAACAAATTTTTCCAAAAGTGGTAAACGCAACCGCAGCGAATTGATATTCCACGAAACTATTTTCATATTCTTGTTCTTTTATTTTCTGCACCATTCAGGCGATTAGCTCTGACATTTGATGACCTGTTGCTTGGCAAGTCAGAATCTGAACTTATTTCAGAGTTACTAGTACTTGGCATACAAACATTCTGCCTTTCTTGCTCATAATCTTGTTCCAACAAATCGTAGTAACCTTGCACAGTAGGATTTTCCCTTAAGCAGGAATTGACTTTCTCAGACATAAATTGAGCGATTCCTTGTTTAAGATTTTCCTCTGATAAATTGGAAAGCCTAGAACAATCCTCCAAAAGTTTTTCTTCGATTAACCCTTTGGTGTCATTATTAATTCTTTCCAATTCCTGATAAACCGCTTTCAGACCTTCATCTTCATCTAACTGTGGAAAAAACTCCCTAACAATTTCTGCAAAATCTTCCCGGTTATTGGCGGTATATATCAAAAAAGCAGCATCCTTATAGCCACGTTCGTAAGAGCCATTCTCAGAAAATTGTGATATGATAGTTTCAATCTGCGGCAACCACCTTGCTGAATAATCTTCAAGGAGCTGACAAATTGTGTCGGGCAATTCTATATTCTTCCTTTTCATTTTTGCAGCACCAGCTCTTGAGTATCAGACTTCAATTTTTCAACTATCCGTCTTTTCTTTAACGGGTTTGTCATTGGCTTATTTTCTAAAGGCTGTGGCTCTTTATAAGATCTTTTTTTATCCAACGAATCATAACTTTTTTCACTATCACTTTTTTCATTGCCCGAATCCGACTTAGCATCACTATTCTCCATACTTAAAATAGAAGAATTATAAGACTGCATTATATCTTCATATTTCATAGATTGATCAGCTCTCCAAGTAAGAGCAAGCTACACATCAACTGGTAATTTTTTTGGATATGAATCTTTAACTACATCATCCAAAACAATTGGATCACATTTGTCATTAGTTGCATCGGTAACTAACAAGGCTTGTACGTCAATAATATCGCAAATTCCAGGAATTCCATATCGTGTTTTTAAATGCCCTGATCCAACCAAACAAAGCCATTTGGGATCTTTCTTTTGATTATTTTTATACTCTTTCCCCTTATCCAAAATCACATTGCGGGCATTATCGTTAAAGTAGCACATCCTATACTCACCACTTTTGTATTTTCTCCAATTCTCCTCATCAACGTCAAGACCCACAACTTCTATACCATGCTTCATCGCAGCGTTAACAACAGCAGTAAAATTATAAATTGTTTTCAAATCATCTCTTAAATGCTCCATAAAACCTGAATCCATTCTGGATAATTTATCTCTTATTTTATCGCTAAAAATATTGTTCTGCAAAGACCTCAAATCCGAACCATATTCTTGCTGATCAATATGCTCCAGAAAAATCACATTATAGCCTTTTTCCTTCAACAACCCCATATTTTCAATTAAGAATCTTTTCGGAGTTAGATGGTGATGAACCTCTCCAATAACCAGATTATGATCAAAAATATTTGACCATCCAACTTTTTGATCATTTTTCTCTAACGCAGAATTATCAGGACTATGCACCAATTCCATCAAATCGCG
Organism: uncultured Rhizobium sp.; assembly: GCA_964537735.1. GTDB lineage: Bacteria > Pseudomonadota > Alphaproteobacteria > Rickettsiales > UBA1997 > UBA2645. Next base: position 28,557 of record CAZICL010000006.1, read on the forward strand.
CTTGATATCTTCAAAAGTTTTAAAAGGTGGCGGAGTTTTCATAAATTATTTCACTTCTAATCTTGGGAACACAGCTTTGGGCTCTTTAATAACATGACCTGATTTCAAGGCAAAATCAGCCTCCGCAAATTTCAGAACCCGATATTTTTCATCAATTTTTAAAATATCGAGCAACTGTTTTGCCAATGTCGGAATAAAGGATTGCAAAGGAATTGCTATGCAGCGCAAACTTTCGGCAACAACTGATAACACTAGATTCATCTCTTCATAGCGATGTTCTTTTTTTAAATTCCACGGCGCTTTTTGATCAACAAAATGATTGCAGGCGCGACCAAAATTAATGATTTTTTCAATCGCTTCGTCAAAAGCGAATTTATCCATTTCAATAGTGACTTGGTCTTTTAATTTGTATGCCTTTTCCAGCAATTCTTTGGCATCTTCAAAGTAAGAAATATTGACGATTTTGCCGTCATTATTTTTGTAAATCATTGACAAAATTCTTTGTGCCAAATTGCCAATATTATTGGCCAACTCAGCATTCACGCGAGTTACAAGATTTTTACGATTATAGTCGCCATCATTTCCGAAGGGAACTTCCCGCATTAGAAAATATCTAAAATAATCAACAGCCTGTTCATCATTACATCCCAAAGACTTCAACCATTCCAATTCTTGATGCGGGTCAATCACATTGCCCACAGATTTAGAAATTTTTTGCCCTTCATTTGTCCACCAGCCGTGAGCAAAAACTTTATTTGGAAGTGGAATTTGTGCCGCCATCAAAAAAGCTGGCCAATAAACTGCGTGAAAACGCAAAATATCTTTTCCCACTACATGCACTGGTGAATCAATAGTGTCACACCAGAATTTTTGAATAAGTGGATCATTTTCGTTAGGAAATCCAAGAGCAGAAAGATAGTTAGTCAGAGCATCCAACCACACATACATAACGTGTTTTTCATCTTCAGGAACTTTCACGCCCCAAGAAAAAGAAGTACGAGAAATCGACAAATCACGCAAGCTCCCTTTGACATAATCTTTACCGCCACGCACAAAGGAAATCACTTCATTACGCTTTGATTCAGGCTGAATGAAGTCTGGAACTGCTTCGTAAAGCGCCAATAATTTATCTTGAAACGCCGAAAGTTTGAAAAAATAGCTTTCTTCCTTATGCCATTCCACTTCTGCACCAGTAGGAGCTTTGCCATTTACCAATTCATCTTCGCCGTAAAAAGCTTCGTCACGAACAGCATACCACCCCTCGTAAATACTTTTATAAATCCAGCCATTTTTCTCTAAAATGCGCCAAAATTCTTGCGCCGATTTTTTGTGACGATCCTCTGTAGTGCGAATAAAATCATCATTCGACAATTTTAAAGCTTGTGCCAATTCTTGAAATTTAAGCGAAATTTCATCACAAAATTCTTGCGGAGTTTTTGAGCGCAACAAAGCCGACTTTTCCACCTTTTGTCCGTGCTCATCCGTGCCAGTTAAAAAATGCACATCACAACCCTCAGATCTCTTAAATCGAGCCATCACATCACATGAAATTGAAGTATAAGCATGTCCGATATGCGGCACGTCATTAACGTAATAAATCGGCGAGGTAATATAAAAATTTTTGGAAGACATTTCGTAACTTGTGTTTTTGAAATTGCGCTATTAGTTTGCGCGACCTTGATTTCAGGTGCTTGCTGCGGTTTATCAGTCTCTAAAACATCTGCGAATAAATCAACTTTTTAAATTTAAAATGTCCTTCACACAAAAGCTTCACAACATTGTAACTAAATTTAACGAGCTGGAAAGAAAGTTGCTTGATCCATCTTCTTTAGGACAAAATTTCGCCAAAATTTCAAAAGAGCATTCTGACATGGCTCCAATTGTAGCACTGTTTAATGAGCAGCAAAAAACGCAAAAAGAAGTTGCTGAAATTGATGAGATGTTACCCATTACCGAAGACAAAGAAATGCGCGACATGCTGGAAGCTGAGCGTTTCGATCTTTTAAAAAAGATTCCCGATCTTGAGCAGCAACTCAAAATTGCCTTACTTCCAAGAGATGCCGCCGATGAAAAAAGTGCAATTTTAGAAGTTCGCGCCGGAACCGGTGGCGAAGAAGCTGCACTTTTCGCCCAGAGACTGTTTGCCATGTATCAAAGATATGCTGAGAAAAAACGCTGGAAATTTGAAGTGCTTGCCATTTCCGATACCGGACTTGGCGGATATAAAGAGGCTTCCGCATCAATTGTTGGGCGCGGCGTTTTTGCGCGTTTGAAATTCGAATCCGGCGCACATCGCGTACAAAGAGTTCCTGAAACTGAAAATCAGGGCCGCGTTCACACTTCAGCAGCAACTGTTGCTGTACTTCCAGAAGCCGAAGATATTGATATTAAAATTGAAGAAAAAGATTTGCGCATTGATGTATTTCGTTCGTCCGGTCCAGGTGGACAATCAGTTAATACCACCGACTCTGCGGTGCGAATTACCCACATTCCCACCGGTGTTGTAGTTTCAATGCAAGATGAAAAGTCACAGATTAAAAATCGCGAAAAAGCAATGAAAGTATTGCGTTCCCGCATTTACGATGCCGAACGCGAAAGAGCCGATCGCGAGCGCGCCGCCAATAGAAAAGAACAGGTGGGAAGCGGCGACAGATCTGAGCGCATTCGCACTTACAACTTTCCGCAAAGCCGCGTCACCGATCACCGCATTAACCTTACCAGCTATCGCATTGACGACATAATGATCGGTGAATTGGATGAATTCATCGAGGCTTTAATCGCTGATGATCAAGCACGAAAGTTGTCAGAAAATGATTAGTTTAAGCTGAGTATAAATCGGCAGCAAAGATGATTTTTTTGCCGTCATTTTTGGTTTCCAAAACTAAATTTCCTTCTTCGTCCAAATCAGAAAAAGTGCCAACAATTTCTGCGCCATTATTTTTCACCGCAACTTCTTGACCAAGGCGGAATGCAGATTGCAGCCATAATTCTCTGATTCCCTCAAAACCAAAATCCAACCAATTTTGGTAAATTTTTTCAAACTGATTGAGAAATTTTTTGAGCATTTCTGGCGCTGAAATTATGCTGGAAAAATTCTTTAAATTACTTGCTGGAAAAATTGTTTTATCAGGGTTTGAAACAAGATTTAAGCCAATTCCCACAATTACAAATTGACAATTTTGCTGCGCAATTTTGCTTTCCAAAAGCAGGCCGGCAACTTTTTTTTTATTTATCAAAAGATCATTCGGCCATTTATTTTCAACTCTACCCTCCGGCTCTAACTCAGCAACAGCAAGCCTTAAAGCCGTGATCGCTACAAAAGAAATTTGCGGAATTTTTTTAATTTCAATTGGCGGCTGCAATAAAAGTGAAAAATAAAGATTACCTTTTGGCGAGTCCCAACTTCTTGATTCACGACCTTTGCCGCCACTTTGCATTTCGGCCAGAATTATTTCACGATCAAAAATTTCACGATTTTCCGCCCGCACAAAAGCCGCGTCATTAGTGCTATCAAGCTGTTCAAATTGATGAATGGTGAAATTCTGATACGTCCAATTTTTCATCTGATAAAAGTAAAATTTGTCTCATCCGACATTGCTTTTTCAAAACGATAACCGTCAATTTTGAAATTTTTTAATTGCGCAACCTCCGAAATTTTATTCCTCACAATAAAGTTTGTCATCAAGCCCCGAGCTTTCTTAGCGTTAATACCGATAATTTTGTAAACGCCATTTTTTTGCTCTTTAAAAATCACGTTAATAATTTTCGTTGAGATTTTTTTCGGATTCACAACTGAAAAATATTCTTCTGAGGCCAAGTTAACAATGTAGTTTGAATCATGGTTTTTACATTCCTCGTCGAGATGTTGTGCAATTTTATCGCCCCAAAATTGGTAAAGATTTTTAAAACTGGTTTTAAATTTTTTGAAATCCAAACCCATTTCCAAACGATAGGGCTGAATCAAATCAAGCGGCTTTAAGACTCCGTATAAACCGGATAAAATGCGCAAATTTTTTTGAGCAAAATCAAAATCTGCCGCTGAAAATTTATCCTTTTCAATCGATTTATAAACATCACCGTCAAAAACCAGCAGTGCCTGCTTAGAGTTTTGTAAATCAAATTTCGGCGAGAATTTCTTAAAACGCTCAAAATTCAATTCGGCTAGTTTTTTACTAATTGCCATTAATTTCCCCAAATCATCCAGCGAGAAATTTTTTAACTCTAAAGCAAGCTTTTCCGCCTCCTTTTTGAAGTGCGGCAAGGTAAAATTTTTACACAAAATCTTGGAATCATAATCTAGCGATTTTGCAGGTGAGAGTAGGATCAACATAATTGCTTTAATTGCTTGCTTTATTGGCCTTCACTAATAAAAAAGGCACCAGCATTTCACTTCGATATTTCAAAAATCTCAAACAAAATATGACACAAGAATTACCCTTAATGCGCAAAGCAACTGCTGTGTGGTTAGTTGAGAACACTTCTCTTACCTTCACGCAAATCGCCACCTTCTGTGGCCTGCATGAACTTGAAGTACAAGGCATTGCTGATGGCGACGTTGCCTCCGGCATCATCGGCCAAAACCCTATCCTTTCCGGTCAACTTTCGCGCGAAGAAATTGAAAGATGTGAGCAAAATCACGAAGCTTCTCTGTCACTAAAAAGATCGGTGTCCAGCGACATAAAAACCGTCGGCAAAAAAAGCGGTAAATATACCCCAATTGCCAGAAGACAAGACAAACCAGACGGTATTTCTTATTTGCTTAAATATTATCCAGACATCACCAATGGTCAGATTAAAAAACTTGTCGGCACCACTGATAAAATGATCGAATCAATCAGAACGCGCACTCATTGGAACTTAAAAAATATCAAACCAAGAGATATTGTACTTTTGGGTTTGTGCAGCCAATCACAGTTTAACGACATTATTTCTAGCATCAAACCCGCAGAAAAAGAAGTTGAAAAACCAAAAAAGAAATCCGCCAAAGAAACCAAACCTAAAAAAACTAAAGCAAAGGCCTAACATGAAATTAGAAGTCGGAAAAGCAGCTCCTCTATTCTCTCTTGCCAGTGATGAAGACGAAATTTCTTTGACCGATTTAAAAGGTAAAAATGTTGTTTTATATTTTTATCCCAAAGACAACACTCCAGGCTGCACTATTGAAGCACAAGACTTTACTAAAAAGATCAAGGAGTTTGAAAAATTGGATTGCGTTGTGCTTGGCGTCTCTCAAGACAGCATTAAAAGTCACTGCAATTTCATCTCAAAATATGATTTAGCTTTCAATTTGCTTGCTGATACTGACGGCAGTGTTTGTGAAAAATATGGCGTTATTAAAGAAAAATCGATGTTTGGAAAAAAATATTTCGGCATTGATCGCAGCACTTTTTTAATCGACAAAATGGGTAAAATTGTCGAGATCTGGAATTCAGTAAAAGTTCAAGGACATGTTGAAGAAGTTCTTGAAGCTTTAGCCAAAAATCAGTCTTAACTCATAAAAAGCTTGATTTTTGCTCTTTGGTTTTTAGATTGCCGCGCTCTTTTGGGGCTAGCGCAAGATTTAAATTCCCAGCATAGCTGCTAGATTTGCAAGCCTTATTGACCCCCATCCGTTTTAAAAATCTCATTAAAGACAATGACTACTATCGTGTTGAAAGCTGAAAAAAGAGAAAAACTTGGCTCTTTAGAAGCAAAAAAAATTAGAAAAGCCGGTAAAATTCCTGCTATTATTTATTCCGACAAGGGCAATGTTAATTTGACAATTGATACCAAGGAATTTGAGCATGAATACTACAAAGGAACATCTCTTACTTCAGTTATTGAATTGGAAATTGACGGCAAAAAAATCAAAGTTATCGCTCACAAAGTTGATCTTGATCCCGTTTCTGACCACCCAATTCACGTTGATTTCTTGAATTGCAGCGAATCAAAAACTCTGAAAGCTCAACCAAAACTGAACTTCATTAACCAAGATAAATCTCCAGGATTGAAAAGAGGCGGCTTCTTAAACGTTGTTTTAAGAAAAATTACCGTCATTTGTGATGGTGAAAAAAATGTACCAGAAAAAATCGATATTGATGTTGGCTCAATGCAAGTTGGACAAAAGATCAGAGGCAATGATCTTAACCTTCCAGAAGGTGTTAAATTGATTGAAAATGGCAAATTTCTTATTGCTTCAATCACTGGTAGAGCATCTAAAACTGAAGAAACCCCTGCTGCAGGCGCAGCTGCTCCAGCAGCGGCAACTCCAGCAGCAAAAGATAAGAAATAATCTTACAAAAATTTATTACAAAAAAGGGAGCCCCTTAAAAGGCTCCCTTTTTTTGTGCTTTTATAGCGAAGTTGCTTTAAGAACCTGTCCTAAGTCTTTTTCATCGAACAAGCAATAACCTCACAATTCTTCCGGAGTCTTCTACACTTCTCTTTCTTTCAGGATTTTGCCGTTACTTCTTTTTCAAAATTAGATTTCCTGTAACTCGCGTAAATCCTCCGGCGCTTTGCGCCACCTCCTTTTTCAAAGGAGGGGAGTCGGGTGTAAAACCTCCTTTGAAAAAGGAGGTGTCACGCCTTGCGTGACGGAGGATTTACGCGAGTTACAGGAAATTTTTTGTTTTCCACAAACCTCCTTCATTGTTAAGAACAAAGGATCCGTTGGATTATTTTTAATAAATCAAAGACTTACGACAGTCTCTTTACTCTAGACTCTTTTTTCCAGGCAATTTAGCAAAAATCACATCGGTAATTTTCGTGGATAATAAAGTGGCGAACCACACCACAAAATAAAGTGGGAAAGGAAAAGCGATGCGTGATTTATTTTGAGCTAGGCCTTGTTTAATAATTTTAGCAGCTTGCTCAACTGGCATTAAAAAAGGCATCGGAAAATCATTAACATCAGTCATCGGCGTTTTGATATAGCCTGGACAAATAACATTCACCAAGATCCCCAGTGGCGCTAAATTGCCGCGCAATGCCTCACCGTAAACCCGTACTGCAGATTTACTAGCTGAATAAGCTGGCGAACTGGGCAAACCTCTAAAACCAGCAAGCGAAGAAATTAGAGCAATTTGACCTCTTTTTCTAAGGCGCATTTTCTCAATTACTGGATGAGTTACATTTAAAACCCCGCCCAAATTTGTGGCAAAAATCTTCTTCACCTGCGCAAAAGATTCTGGTCCACCGGCGGTTCCGGCTGAAATTCCAGCGTTAGCAATCACCAAATCCAATTCGTAACTTTCTTCAATTCTTTCAATCCAATTTTTTGTCGCTTCTTCATTTGTGACGTCCAAAATCTCTAAAAGAACATTTGCTTTTAATTCTTCGCAAAGAAGTTTTGTGTGCGACAATTTTTCAAGATTGCGACCACAAAGAAATAAATTCACACCAGCTTTGGAATAGCTAACAGCAAGAGCGCGACCAATTCCGCTGCCAGCACCGCTTATTAAAATATTTTTAGGATTTTGCATAAATGACTCAGAAATTTATTACGTTTGAAGGAATTGAAGGCAGCGGAAAATCAACTCAGGCAAAAAAATTGCACGAGTTTTTTTTAAGCAAAAAAATTGACGCTGTATTAACCCGTGAACCTGGTGGAACTTTGGCTTCCGAGCGTATTCGTGAAATTTTAATCGACGAAAAAATTGCTAAACTTGAAGCTAAAACCGAACTTTTTTTAAATTTTGCTGCCCGTTTAGAACATGTAGAAAAGCTGATTAAACCGTCATTGCAACAAAATAAAACCGTAATTTCGGATCGCTTTTTTGACTCAACTTACGCTTACCAAGGCAGCGCTTTTGGACTTGATGAAGCGCTTATTGACGCGGTAAAACAAATGACAATTCAAGATTTTGCACCCAACGTTACATTTTTAATTGATGTGCCAGTAGATACAGCATTTGCGCGAATTGTGAACAGGTCCGACAATAATCGTTACGAGAAATTAGGACGTGATTTTCATCAAAAAGTTCGTGACGGATTTTTGACTCTAGCGAAGAAAAATCCCCGAATTATAGTGATTGACGGCACCAAAAATCCTCAAGAAATTACTCAAGAAATTACTCAATTTTTAACCTCAATTTAAAATTTTATGGCGAAAAGAAATAAAATTGCACTAGTTGGTGCAGGCAATATCGGTGGCACTTTAGCGCATCTTGCTGGTTTAAAAAATTTGGGCGACATTGTCGTTCTTGACCTTAACCAAGGCGTTGCCGCTGGCAAAGCTTTGGATTTAGAGCAATCTTCTGTTGTTGAAGACTTTGATGCCAGCATTCGCGGCACTAATAATTACGCCGATATTGCCGGCGCTGATGTTGTTATTGTTACTGCCGGAATTGCCAGAAAACCCGGTATGAGCCGCGACGACTTAATGGCCACCAACACTTCAATCATCAAATCAGTTGCTGAAGGAATTAAAGAACATGCGCCAGATGCTTTCGTAATCGTAATTACCAACCCTTTGGATGCGATGGTTTATGTGATGCAGAAAGTTTCCGGATTGCCAGCGAATAAGGTAGTGGGAATGGCCGGTGTGCTCGATTCATCAAGAATGTCATTGTTCTTAGCCCGCGAATTCAACGTTTCGGTTGAAGATGTAAATGCCTGCGTTCTTGGCGGACACGGCGATACCATGGTTCCTTTAATTCGTTATTCTTCAGTTGCCGGAATTCCAATTCCAGATTTGATCGAAATGGGCTGGACTACCGCGACTAAAATTGAAGAAATTGTTCAACGCACCCGTGACGGCGGCGCTGAGATCGTTAAACTTCTTGGCACCGGCTCAGCATTTTATGCTCCAGCCTCTTCAGCAATCTTAATGGCTGAAAGCTACTTATTTGACAAAAGAAGAGTCTTGCCAGTTGCCGCCAATCTTAATGGTGAATATGGCGTAAAAGACATGTATATCGGCGTACCAGCAATTATCGGTAAAAATGGCGTCGAAAAAATTGTCGAAATTAAACTCAACTCCCAAGAACAATCTATGTTCAACAGCTCAGTTGAAGCAGTAAAAAAACTTATCACCGAAGTTAAACTGTAAAAGGAATCGGGGTAAGTGGTATCTTAATTTATCACTTACCCCAAGCGCCTTACCTCAGAATCAAATGACTAATATCGAGAGTAAAAAATCCAGACTGGTTTTTATTTACTGCGGCATTTTGGCGGCATTTTGCGTCATTATTTTACGCATGTTTTTTGTCGTCATGTTTGGTGATAAGGTCAAAGTTACCAATACATATGATCAGCGCAAACTAGTCAAAAGAGCGAATATCGTTGACCGCAACGGCACATTGGTGGCCACCGATTTAAAAACCAAATCACTTTATTTAAGCAGCATTTTGGTGAAAGATCCCAACATGGTTGCAACTGCTGTTTCCAGCATTTTCCCTGATCTTTCACGCCAAGATATTTTGAAAAAAATCACTGATGGTAATAGCAGCAGAAACTGGATTTTACTTAAGCGTAACCTTACCCCAAACCAGGCTGAGCAAGTACAAAACCTTAAAATTGCCGGCCTCATTTTTGAAGATGACCGCATTCGTGTTTATCCACAAAAATCAATCACCAGCCATTTGGTTGGTTATGTTGACCTTGACCGCAAAGGTCTTTCTGGAATTGAGATGCAATATGATCGGCAATTAGCCCATAATAATGAAGAGTTAAAACTTGCCCTGGATATTCGTGTTCAGGATATTTTGCATGATGAACTTCTAAACGGCATTGATCAATATCACACCAAAGCTGCTGCCGGAATTATAATGGATGTAACTAACGGCGAAGTTTTAGCCGTCTCTTCAATGCCAGATTTTGACTCTAATTTACAGCATGAAGCTTCTCAAGAACAGCGTTTCAACCGTGCAATCAACGGCGTTTATGAGCTGGGATCAATCTTTAAAATCTTCACCAACACCATCGCTTTCGAGAATGATATGGTTAAAATGAACGATGTTTATAATGTGCGCGAACCAATCAAATACGGACGTTTTACTATTAATGATGACCATAAAGTTAAAGATGAAATGACTGTCGCCGAAGTTTTTGCCTATTCTTCAAATATCGGAACCGTCGAGATCGCTAAGAAAATCGGCATCGATACCGAGAAAGAATATTTGGAGAAATTCGGATTGCTTAAAAAAATCGACACAGAATTTCCCGGATTAGGAAGACCAATCTCGCCGAGAATCTGGCGCGAAATTAATCTCTACACCATTTCTTATGGTCACGGCATTGCCATAACGCCACTACATATAGCAACCACAGTTGCAGCAATTGCCAACGGTGGCATACTTTACACACCGTCTTTTTTAAAACTCACAAATGCGCCTAGCGGCAAAAGAATCATTAAAGAATCAACCTCGGAAACTATGCGCCAAATGCTGCGCAAAGTGGTGGTCGATGGCACTGGACGCAATGCTAATATTGAAGGTTATGAAGTGGGTGGCAAAACTGGAACAGCTAACCGCGCCGAATATGGCAGCTATAATGAAAGATTAACCATGGCTTCTTTTGTGGCAGTTTTTCCAATGTCCCAACCAAAATATCTGATTTACGTAATTTTCGACCGTCCGAATTATACCTTTAATACCGGTGGCATGGTCGCCGCTCCTGTGGCTGGTAAAATTGTACGTAACATCGCTCCTATTCTTGGCGTAATGCCAATTGAAGGAACTAAATAAAGAACTAAACTTTCTTTAACGGACGGCAATAAAGCTCAAGCTTATGACCAACTAGCTCATATCCTTTATCACGAGCAATTTTTTCTTTTAGCTGCTCTAACTCTTCACTAAAAAATTCAAAAACTTCATCAGTAGTGATATCCACCAAATGATCGTGATGATCTTCACCCTCAAGCTTTTCATAACGAGCCCTTCCTTTACCACCGAAATCATGCTTGGCGATAACGCCAACTTCTTCAAACATTTTTACAGCACGATAAACCGTAGCAATTCCGATCTTAGAATTAATTTTTGCTGAACGACGAAAAACCTCTTCAACATCAGGATGGTCAACACTCTCCGATATTACTCGGGCGATAATGCGACGATTCTCTGTTAATCTGATATTTTGTTCCTCACAAAGTTTTTCGATTTGGGAAGGCATAGTTAAAAAAATTAGGATTAAAATTTGCATCAGGCTCTGTAATTGCTTTTAATTTTTTAAGCATCGACAATAATTTACCAGACCTTTCTCATTCCAAAATCTGCAATGATATGACAAAAAATCGCAAAATCATCGAAACCGTTACTCCCTCTCTAACCTTTGATGACGTGCTTCTAAAGCCGGCATTTTCCAATGTTTTGCCTGCCGATGCTAATACCAAAACCCGTATTACAAAAAATATTTCTTTAAATATACCCATCATTTCTTCGGCGATGGATACCGTAACTGAAAGCCGCCTGGCTATTGCAATGGCGCAGTCCGGAGGCATTGGATGTATTCACAAAAATCTTTCAATTAAAGATCAATCTGACGAAGTTAGAAAAGTAAAAAAATTTGAATCTGGAATGGTTTTGAATCCAGTAACAATAACACCTGATGCCACATTAGGAGACGCTTTAATTCTGATGAGAAATTACGGAATTTCCGGAATTCCAGTTGTCAAATCTGGCACCAAAAAACTGCTGGGCATTCTCACTAATCGCGACGTGCGTTTTGCTACTGACAAAAAACAGCTGGTTAAAGAATTAATGACCAAAGATGGCCTAATCACCGCCAGACAAAATGTCAGCAAGTCTGATGCCAAAGCTTTACTACATAAAAATCGTATCGAGCGCATAATTATCACCGATGCCAGCGGCAACTGCATTGGTCTTATGACTGGTAAAGATTTAGAAAAAACCAAACAATTTCCACATGCCGCTAAAGATGATGAAGGTCGTCTTTTAGTTGCCGCCGCTACCGGCGTTGGTCGTGATGGCATTAAGCGCGCCGAAAGTTTAATTGAAGCCGGCGCTGATATTGTAATTATCGACACTGCTCACGGCCATTCCAACGGCGTGATTGAAACTATGCGTGAGTTAAAAAAATCTTATCCAAAACAAAACTTCATTGCCGGAAATATCGCTACTAAAGAAGCCGCCCAAGCTTTGGTTGATGCCGGTGCTGATGCAGTAAAAGTTGGTATTGGCCCCGGTTCAATTTGCACAACTCGTATTGTTGCAGGTGTCGGTGTGCCACAATTATCAGCAATTCTCGATGTTGTTGAGTTTTGTGACAAAGCAAAAATTCCACTAATCTCCGATGGCGGTATCAGATTCTCCGGTGATCTTGCCAAAGCTATTGCCGCCGGCGCAAGCTGCGTCATGCTTGGCGGATTGTTGGCTGGCGCCGAAGAGACTCCCGGTGAAATTGTATTATTCAAAGGCCGTTCTTACAAAGTTTATCGCGGCATGGGATCTCTGGGAGCAATGGCTCGCGGCTCTGCAGACCGTTATTTTCAGCAAGATGTTTCCGATAAATTAAAATTAGTACCCGAAGGAGTTGAAGGAAGAGTACCTTTCAAAGGTCCAACCTCCGAGATTATTCATCAACTTGTTGGCGGTTTAAAATCTGCGATGGGTTACACCGGAAATGCTACCATTGAAGATATGCGCAAAAATTGTAACTTCGTACGCATCACTAATTCCGGCCTTCGCGAATCTCATCCTCATTCAATCGCCATTACTTCCGAGTCTCCAAATTATACCACTGAGAGTTAATAGATCTTCCCTATCGGTAAGTTTTGGTTGCAAAGTTGATTATGGCAGTCATTTTCTTACCGTTCGGTAAGTTTTAGTCAAAAAACCATGTTTTTTAGGAAAATCTTCCCGATCGGTAAGTTTAACTTTCAAATAAAATGACAATGATAACCTCCTGTCAAGATCTGGGGATACTAGTCCAAAAAGCTAGAAAATCACAAAATTTTACTCAACGACAACTGGCTGCATTATGCGGAGTTGGGGAAAGATTCATCATCGATTTAGAAAAAGGCAAAGCCACTTGCGCTATCGATAAGGCACTTACAGTTGCAACGAGTCTCGGCATTAAAATAACCGCCAAATATAAATGACCACAAACAAACTTAACGTCTATTTGAATAAAGTTTTTGTCGGAACTTTTGAGCAATCTTTGCAAGGTGGCGCGCTATCATTTGTTTACGATTCCAACTATTTAAAATCCAAAAATCCGTTAGCGCTTTCAATCTCTCTAGCTCTGCGTTCTGAACCATTTAAGACCAACAATATCAAACCATTTTTTGCCGGTCTTTTGCCAGAAGGAGACCAGCTGGATTTGGTTGCTGATGCTTTTAAAGTCTCGACAAAAAATCCTTTTTCACTGCTGCGTGAAATTGGCCGCGACTGTGCTGGCAGTGTTGAAATCATACCCCATGGTGAAAAAGTTCTGACATATTCTCAGGGCAAAATTGAGAAATTAACTCAAGATCGTCTGCTGGAAATTCTGCGCAAAACTAACAACACTGCACAAGCTATAAAAAGTGGCAAGAACCGCTTTTCACTTGCTGGGGCACAACGCAAAATAGCCGTTTTTTTTGATGAAAGTAAAAATTCGCTACCAGCTTTGGTCAATGGCAAACCCAGCACTCACATTCTAAAACCGCTAATGCCGCGATATAAAACTTCGGTACATAATGAGTTTTTTTGCATGAAATTGGCAAAAGAAATGAATCTTGAAGTTGCAGAAGTTTTTTTTAAACAACTCGATGAACAGCCTTATCTATTGATTCGACGCTATGATCGCACTAAATTGGGCAAAAATTTTATTCGCTTACATCAGGAAGATTTTTGTCAGGCTTTGGGATTGATGCCGGAACAAAAATATCAAGGAGTTGATGGCGGACCTGGAATTGACATTTGCAAAGATTTAATCTCCAAACACAGCGCCAGAGCCGTTCTTGACCGTTATCGTTTTTTACGAGCTACCATTTTTAACTATTTAATTGGCAATTCTGATGCTCATGGCAAGAATTTTTCTTTCCTCCACAAGGCTGGGAAGACAAGACTCGCACCTTTCTATGACCTCATTTCAACTTGTTGTTATGCCGAAATTGACCATCAAATAGCCATGAAAATTGGTAAGGTTAAAGACCCCAACCGCCTTTCTTTGAATAATTGGCACCAGATTGTTGCCAATACCAACACCGCCAGATCACACTTGGAAAAAGAACTACAAAGCTTTGCCTTAACTTTGCCTCAGGCCGCAAAATCACTGCAGGAAAAACTCCGCAGAAAAGGCATCGAATCAGAAATTTTTGACGAAATCCAAAATCTTATTCACAAAAGATCACAAAAAATTCTGGGATATTTTAAAAGCTAAGAGATGGGATCAACATCAATTCGCACTCGCACCGACTTTGGAATTTCAAGACTTTGCAGCACATCGCGAATTAATTTCTGCACGTTGGTTTTTTTGGCCGCTTTCAAATTTACTAAAAAATGATGACGATTTTTTAGCCGTTGAAGTGGCGCTGATGCCGGTCCGAAGATTTCAATTTTATCACTTAGCGGAAAATGCGAAATTAATTTTTTGGCAAAACTTTTTGCTTCCATTTCATTAAAAGAGCTGACTTCAAATTTAACCATGCGTGAGAAAGGCGGCAAATCAAGGCTTTGGCGGTTATTGATTTCAAAATCGTAAAAAGATTTTTTGTCATATTTTCTGATTTGCTCAAAAATAAAATTTTGTGGATTGTAAGTCTGAATCATGATTTTGCCGGCATCAGATCGTCTTCCGGCACGACCCATCACTTGAGTTAAAATCTGATAAGTTTTCTCCAAAGCACGCAGCTCTGAAGAATAAAGCAAAGCATCAGCATCAATAATTCCAACCAAAGTGAGGTCAGGAAAATCATGACCTTTCACAATCATTTGGGTTCCAATTATGATGTCGATTTCACGATTTAAAATTTGCGCCACCACTTTATCCACATCATCAAATCCGCCAATATTATCGCTGGTGATCAAAGCAATTCTGCCATCCGGAAAAAGATTTTTAACTTCTTCCAAAATCTTCTCCACTCCAACGCCAAGAGAAATCAAAGACTCTTTTTCATTACAAAATTTACAGCTTGTCTCCAGCTTTTCCTGATGTCCGCAGTGATGGCAAACTAACTTTTGTTTTGACTTATGTAACACCAAATGAAAATCACAGTCCGCACATTGATATTTCTCACCACAACTCTTACACATCGTCACTGGCGCATATCCACGGCGATTTAGAAAAAGTAAACTTTGTTTGTTGGCAGCTAAATTTTGCGCCATTTCCACACGTAATTTTTGCGAAATAAATTGCTCTTTAGGCAATTTTTCACGACGCAGATCAATCATCTCCACATCATTTTTTTGACCAAATCTTTGCTCTAAAATAAAATGACGATATTTGCCAGAAACAGCGTTGGCATAGCTTTCAAGAGCCGGAGTTGCTGAAGATAAAATAACCGGAAAATTTTCAATATTAGCTTTGACAACCGCCATATCACGAGCATGAAAATTAAAAACATCTTCTTGTTTGAAGGATGAATCATGCTCTTCATCAAGCACAATTAGTTGCAGATTTCTGAAAGGCAGCAACAAAGCTGAACGAGCACCAATCAAGACTCTGACCGTCCCTTCAACCACGCCATAAAAAATTTCACGTTTGTCTTTCTTGGAAATTTTAGAGTGCCACAAAGCTGGTTTAAAACCGAACTGCTCTTCAAAACGCATCAATAATTGTGAGGTCAGAGCAATTTCAGGGAGCAGAATAAGAATTTGCGCTGTTTCTGCTTCAAAAGTTTGAGCCAGAATCTTAGCGATCAGTGCAAAATAAATTTCGGTTTTACCAGAACCAGTCACACCGTCGAGCAAAATAACTGAAGATTTCTCAACCATTAAGTGATCGAAAATTTCCTGCTGTTTTGGCAATAATTTTTTTAAGTTAAATTGCTCTGGCACAACTTTTTGCACAAAACTTTGCGGAACTTTTTTAACCTTATCTGAATTTAATATTCCCAAAAATGCTCGCAATACCAAACCACGACTAGCAAGGTTATAGGCCGCCAAACTTTCAATAAATTTTAACTGATTTGTGGTAAATTTTAGGCGCGTATTTTTTTCTAGAACTTTTTTTATTTTTTCTGCCGCTAGATTTTGCGGAGCTTCTAAACTAAGTGAAAAAACCACTCCCCAGATTTTTTGTCTGCCAAACTCAACAAGCACCACGTCACCTACGTCAATATGCTCTTCACTGTTGTAAGTAAAAAGTTCGTCAAGCGCTAGCGGCAATAGAAGCTGAGCAAAAATTTTTGACATGTCGGTTGATTAAGAGATTCGAGATAACTAATTTCCGCTCAGGCTAATGACCCCTTTTTCCTTGTCAAAATTCAAACTAAAATTTTATGAAATTTTTTATCGACTCCGCTGAAATCGCTGAAATTAAAGAAATCGCCGCTTACGGACTTCTGGATGGCGTTACCACTAATCCCAGCTTGATTGCCAAATCTGGACGCGATTTTAAAGAGGTGATCGCCGAAATTTGTAAAATTGTTGATGGCCCAGTCAGCGCTGAAGTTGCTGCTACGGATTATGAAAATATGGTTCGTGAAGGCGAGATTTTGGCCAAAATCGCTAAAAATGTCTGCATCAAATTGCCCATGACTTTAGATGGCATCAAAGCCTGTAAATATTTTTCTGACAAAGGAATTCAAACTAACGTCACCCTTTGTTTTTCTGCAGCACAAGCAATTTTAGCTGCGAAAGCTGGCGCAACTTTTGTATCACCATTCGTGGGCAGACTTGATGATATTGGGCAAGATGGCATGACTTTAATTGAAGAAATCTGCGATATTTATTCCAATTATCCAGAATTCAAAACTGAAGTTTTGGTTGCTTCAATCCGCAATCCAATTCACATCACCGCCGCTGCCAGAATGGGCGCTGATGTCGCCACCATCCCCGGCAAAGTTCTAAAACAATTAATCTCACATCCACTAACCGACAAAGGTTTGGAAACTTTTGTTAAGGATTGGGCTTCAACTGGTCAGAAGATTTAAAATGGCAAAAAAATGGCGAGTTCTGGGCTATCAGACCAACTATGAGTGGTATGATCTCAGAACAAAGTTCAAACAACTTTTACGCAAAATCACTTACTCCTGGCTGGTTCAGGAGCTGATTTGTTTAGCTTTTATGAGCTATATGAGGCTGGTTTATTTTAGCTGCAGAAAAGTTTTTATTAATCCCGAAATATTGATTGACTCCGCTAAAAACAAGACTCCGTTAATCTGTGTTTGTTGGCATAATCGTTTGATGATGATGCATTTTGTTACTAACAAACCAAAAAAAATTTACCACGATTATACCTTTATGATCCTGGCTTCACGTCATGGTGACGGCAAATTTGTCGGCCGCATTATGGAGAAATTCGGACTAATATCAATTTATGGTTCATCGAAAGATGGCCGCAAATCTTCACGCGGAATTGATATTGGCAGTTTTAAGAAAATCTTTACTGGCCTGAAGAAAGGCTATTCACTTGGCATAACTCCCGATGGCCCACGCGGACCAAACCAAAAAATTAATGGTGAGATTGTAAACATTGCCCGCCTTTCCGGTGCCGGAATTTTAGTAACTTCCAATGCCTGCTCACGCTTTAAACAACTCAACACGTGGGACAAGTTTAAAATTCCACTGCCTTTTTCAAAATTATGTTTTTATTTCGACGATGCGCCGTTTTATGTGGCCCGCGATCTAAAATCCGACGAGCTAGAAAATATCAAAACTGCCGTTGAAGAACGGATGGATTTTATCCAAGATGCTGCCGACAAAATTGTTAAAAAAACCATCTAAGAGCCCGTCCTGAATTTTGTCGTGATGAGTTGGATGCATACTTTTCGCGACCATCACAGCGCAAAAAAACTACACCAACAGCCTTCCTAGTAGATCTTTTGCACAAGCTCTAAACATCTATTCTTCAGTAATCGCCATCCAAATTGAAGCTACTGCCTGAGCAGCAATTCCTTCTTCGCGCCCTAAAAACCCTAATTTCTCGGTTGTTGTAGCTTTAACATTAATGCGGCTTTTCGGCACAGCCAAAACCCTCGCCAACTCTTCTTTCATTTGGCTTTTGAATTTGGAAATTTTCGGCCTCTCACAAATTATAGTGATGTCAAGATTCATGATCCTAGCGCCTTTTTTTACCAATAAATGCTTAACAATTTTTAACATTTCGCGCGAATCAATATTTTTCCATCTAGCATCTGAGGGTGAAAAATGTTCACCAATATCACCTTCACCAATCGCTCCTAAAAGCGCATCCATTGCGGCATGAATCCCTACATCACCGTCAGAATGAGCATCAATCTTCTTGTCAAATTCAATGTCGATACCACAAACTTTGATTAAATTATTTTCATCTTCTTTGCGTTCACGAAAGGCATGAACATCAAATCCACTGCCACAACGATTTTCTTCCTTAACATTTTGAATCAACATTGAAGCCATACGAATTGCTCGTTCGTAGTCCTCTTCTGTTGTAATCTTAAAATTATTTTGCGAGCCCGGAACAATCGCCACCGGAATTCCAGCATATTCGTTGAGCGCTGAATCGTCGGTAAAATGCAAACCTTTAAAAGCAATATGTGAATTTAGAATATCCTCATAAATAAAACCCTGCGGAGTCTGAGCTCGCCATAAATTTTCGCGCTCCAAAGTCCATTCTATTTTGCCATCCGAATATTTTTTTAAAGTGTCTTCCACCGCTACCGCTGGAATTACAGCTGGATGAGTTTCCAACTTTTCTAAAATGCCGTTAATGATACGTTTTGAGACAAAAGGACGCACGCCATCATGAATCAAAACTTTGCTGGGATTATGTTCGCGCAGAGCCTCAAGACCAAATCGAATGGAGGCTTGACGGGTATCGCTGCCAAAAACCGGATTAAGCAGATCAAGACCGGCAACCGCCTCTTCATAAAGCTCAACATCTTCGGGATGAATTACACACATCACATCGGAAATTTTCGGATGATTTAAAAAAGCCATGATTGAATGACGCAAAAGAGGGACTCCCGCCACTGGCAAATATTGTTTGGGGATTCCTTCGCTACGCTTCATACGACTGCCCCGACCGCAGGCCGTAATTAATGCTATGGTTTTTGTCATAATTAAGCAGGATTGCGCTTAGTGATTCTTTTTTCCATTTCACCACGGAAATTTTTGATCAAACCTTGAACTGGCCAAGCCGCAGCATCTCCAAGGGCACAGATGGTGTGACCTTCAATTTGCTTGGTTAAATTATAAAGCTGATCAATTTCTTCAATTTTGGCGTTACCCTCGACCATACGGTCCATAATACGCATCATCCAACCCGTGCCTTCACGGCATGGCGTACATTGTCCACAAGATTCATGCTTGTAGAAATGTGATAGTCTGGCAATTGAATCAATCACATCCGTAGATTTATCCATCACAATAACGCCAGCCGTTCCAAGCCCAGACCCCACAGCGCGCAGCGAGTCAAAATCCATCAAAACCGTATCGCAAACTTCTTTGTTTAGCATTGGAACTGATGAACCACCAGGAATGATGGCCATTAAATTATCCCAACCACCTCTTACACCGCCGGCATGTTTCTCGATTAATTCTTTCAGTGAAATGCCCATTTCTTCTTCAACATTGCACGGTTTGTTAACATGCCCGGAAATACAGAAAATTTTTGTACCGGTATTTCTTTCACGACCCAAACTCGCAAACCAAGAAGGGCCACGGCGCAAAATCTCAGGAACTACTGCAATCGATTCCACATTATTAATCACTGTTGGACAGCCATAAAGCCCGATTAAGGCCGGAAATGGGGGCTTTAAACGTGGTTGTCCTTTATTTCCTTCAAGACTTTCCAACAATGCGGTCTCTTCACCGCAAATATATGCACCGGCACCACGATGAATATAAACATCTAAATCCCAACCCGAATTGCAGGCATTTTTGCCGATTAAATTAGCTTCATAAGCTTCGTCAATCGCACGTTGCAGAGCGGCAGCTTCGTTGTAATATTCGCCGCGAATATAAACATAACACGTATTGGCGTTAATGGCGCGCGCAGCTAATAAACAACCTTCAATTAATTTGTGTGGTTCATTGCGCAAAATATCTCTATCCTTACAAGTTCCTGGCTCGGATTCATCAGCATTAATTACTAAATAATGCGCTTTTCCTTCTTTAGGGTCAGATTTTTTGGGCACGAAAGACCATTTAGTTCCAGTTGGAAAACCAGCGCCACCGCGACCACGCAAGCCTGAATCTTTAACTTGCTGAATTAACCACTCTGTGCCTTGATCTAAAAATTTCTTGGTTTCAGACCAGTCCCCTCTTTGCTTTGATGCTTCTAAACTAGCGGGTTGATGTCCATACAGATTGGTAAAGATCTTATCTTGTTCTTTAAGCATTTTTAGTTTTTTTGGATGACAGTTAAAAATTGGCCTTAGAGCCAACAAATTCGGGCCGAAATAAATAATATTTTTTTACTATAGAAACTATTAGTTCGAAGCAGAGTCGCTGAGGCTAAAAATTATTTCGACAAAATCAATTGCCAAAAAAAACTTCGCAAATAACATCCAATATTCCTTCCTTTTTTATAAATTTTTCCCCTACCAATCCTAGAAAATAAAGCTTCCAGCCCAATGAGCCTTTTAAGAAAAATTTTACTTCCGGCACTATTACTGGCTTTACTTTCCTGTAACCAAAAGAAAGAAGATTCGGACAAAAATTCCAAAACAAAAAAATCTGAAGCTCAGAAAGAAGCTGATGGCACAGCAATTCCTAGTTTCTCGAAACTGATTATGGCACCACCGCCACCACAAATTGGTGGCGATAAAATCATTTCTTTTTCCGTTACCGATCAAGTTCCGCTTAAAGACGTGTTGATTGAACTCGGGCGCGTAGCAAAGATTGATATCGACCTTGACAGCGGCATCAACGGCGGTGTTGTAATTAACGCCCACAATCGTCCGCTTAAAGAAGTGATTGATCGCATTGCCACTGCCGGTAAATTGCGCTATTCTTACGAAAATGGTGTTCTGCATTTTGAACGTGACTTGCCTTACAACAAAAATTATTTCGTTGATTTTCTTGCCACCGGTCAACTTTGGTCTGATGTAGAAAGCAACATTTCAGCTATACTTTCGGACACTCACGGCAATACTAACGAATCGGCTTTGGATTCTTCCAGCAGTGGTCTTGCCCTCGCTCCTCCATCAAGATTCACTAGCAATAAATCTGCCGGCATCATCTCGGTTTACGCCTCAAAGGCCCAACAAGAAAGTGTCTCTAAATATCTTGATGATGTTTACAAAAATTCTTCTGCTCAAGTTCTGATTGAAGCAAAAGTCGTTGAGGTAACTCTCACAAAACAATTCGACACCGGTATCAACTGGAGTTGGGTTGACGCTGGGAAATCATTTTCTACTACTGGATCTTTTGCCTCTACTGGAGGCAGCACTACCCCAGCTTTTACTGCAACCGCTCCTAATGTTAAATTATTCGGCCTTGGTGGCACCTTAAGCGCTAGCATTAAAGCCTTGGAAGGCTTTGGTAAAGTTCACGCTCTTTCCAGCCCAAGAGTTAACGCCATAAATAATCAGAAAGCGCTATTAGATTTCACACAAAAGAAAATTTATTTCACCGTTAGTTCGTCGTCTTCCACTTCTACAGGAACAGCAACTAACACTGTTGCTACTGTCACCGCCACTGAAAATTCAGTTGATGTGGGAATTAAGCTGGAAATCACCCCGTCAATTAATAGAGCCACCAATGAAATTACACTGGATGTAAAACCAAAATTATCTCTTGATTCCGGTCAAGTTGCTGTCGACCCTTCCGTTAACCCTTTAACCGGCGAATCTTTGGGCAACACAATTCCAATTATCAATTATCGCGAACTAGCAACTATCGCCAAAGTGCAAAGCGGCAATATTCTTGTTATTGGTGGATTAATTGCCGAAGTCGGTTCGGAAGGCGGCAGTGGTATCCCAATTTTTATGCGCATCCCTGTCCTTAAATATCTTTTCGGCTATTTCAGCAACTACTCTACCAAAGTTGAAACTGTGATCTTTATCAAAGCCACCATCATATCTAGCAGCAATTCTTTGGAAAAGCATGATCACACACTTTACAATCGCGACAATCCAGATCGCAAAAAAACCAGGTGGGAAAAATATTTTGACTACAAAAACGATTAGGTCAGATGAGATCAATTCTAAAATATATTCTCCTCAGTGGAACTAGAGATCGCCTTTATCTTGGACTTCTTATCTGCCTGGTTATTGCCTTCTCACTTTCAATATTTCTAGGATCAACTGCGCTGGTTGAAGAGCGCCAAATGACTACCGCTTACATTGGCGGTTTAAGCCGCGCTGTTTTAGTTGTCGGAGCAATTCTTTTTGTCTGCTTAAACGTCAATCGCGCTTTCGAAAATAAAGAAGTTGAATTTATTCTCTCTAAATCAATTTCACGTGAGAAATTTATTTTCGGTTATTTATCCGGATTCGTTATTGCCATTTCACTGATCATAATTCCCCTCATAACTGCCATTTTAATTGTCACTCAAGCAGACGGCTTCGGCCTTCTGATCTGGTCACTGAGTTTACTCTCAGAATTAATGATTGTGATTTCCTTTGCGCTTCTGGCCTCACTAATTTTGCGCAACTCTTTTTCTGCCATCATGGCTACTCTCGGCTTTTACATTATTTCACGCTTAATGGGCATGTTTGTTATGGCCATCCACTTACCAGCACAAATCACTTCCAACAATTTTGAACTGTCCGCTCATTCTTTCGCCATAGTTCTGAAGATGCTGTCAGCAATATTTCCACGCCTTGATTTATTCGGACAAAGTGCTTGGTTAAATTACGGAATCACTGATTTTTCCGATTTGAAAATAATCTTAATTCAATCGCTAATTTACATTCCGCTTATGATTTTTATGTCTTTTCACGACTTCAAAAAGAAACAGTTTTAAGCAATCAACGATGTTTTCTTCTTATCAGGATTTTCGTTTCTTTTTTTATCTCTACTCCCACAAGATTTTTTTCTGGCTCTTCCTCACTTGTTTTACCTTGCAAATCTGCTTTTGGCGTCATACCGAAAATATCAAACCAAAAATCGATATTGTCCCCCCAGCACCAAGTAAATATTTGGTAGCCGCTGCTTCTCTTGGTGATAAAGAATTTTTATTTCGTGTTATGGCCGCCAGATTGCAAAATTCCGGCGACGTTTTTGCCGGTTTTGTGGCACTAAAAGAATATGATTATTCCAGAATTTATGGCTGGCTTACGGCTTTGGATCAACTTAATTCCAAATCAAATTTTGCTCCTTCTTTAGCTGCTTACATTTATTCTCAAACTCAAAAATCCGCAGATACCAAATATATCGTTGATTATCTTGATGAACATTCTTCAGCCGATATAGACCGCAATTGGTGGTGGCTTTTTCAGGCCATTTACATTGCTAAAAATAATTTGGGCGACATCAATCGCGCACTGGAATTATCTTACAAATTAAGCAATAACAACGCCCAGAATGCACCACTATGGACTAAACAAATGCCAGCTTTTATCCATGAAGAAATGGGTGATGGTTGTATGGCTTTTGCCATAATTCAGAAGATTCTTAATGAGGCTGAAAGTGGAGTACGCAAAGTTGATACTGACGAATTAAATTTCATGCGTCATTTTATTCGTGATCGTCTGCACAAGCTTAAAGAAGGAAAATTTAATCCCGCACAATGTCGTACCGTTTTATGAAATCATTTGATGACGCTTTAAAAGAAATTTGTCGCCTTGCCCTTAAAGAAGACATGGCGCAAAAAGATGTTACTTCTGATCTGGTTATAAAAAATAACGAACCAATTTCGTTTACGATTTCAGCTCGAGAAGACATCATATTGTGCGGCGTTAATGCTGTGCACCATTGTTTTGACGAGTTGACCCGCCTTAAAAAGTTTCACGATATTTTTCTAGGGCTGCAGATAAATGCTCATGACGGAGATTTGGTAAAAAACGGCGCTTCAATAGCCAGCGGATTTGGTGATCCGCATTTAATTTTCGCTGCTGAGAGAGTAATCCTTAATCTGCTGCAACATTTAAGCGGCATTGCCACTGCAACCAACAATTTTGTCACCACTCTTAATAACGACAAAATCAAGATTCTGGATACACGCAAAACTTTACCCGGATTGCGCGCTTTACAAAAACACGCCGTTTTAGTTGGCGGTGGACAAAATCACCGCTACAACTTATCCGACCGCATTTTGATAAAAGATAATCACATCGCCGCCGCCGGAAGCATTACTCAAGCCATAAATTTAGCCAAAAAAAGCCGTAAAGATTTAATCATTGAAATTGAGTGCGATAATTTTGAACAAGTCACTGAGGCCGTAAAATCAAGTCCTGACATCATTATGCTGGATAATATGAGCAAGTCTGAAGTTGAGAAATGCAGCAAGATAATCCGCGCCCACAAAGGAAGGAAAATTTTCATCGAGATTTCCGGCGGTATTAATTTAAGCAACATTAAAAGCTTCTGTGCCCTTGACGTTGATTTCATTTCCATCGGCTCTCTGACTCACTCCGTGAAAGCTGTTGATATTGGTCTCGATCTCCTTTGAAAAATTAGTGTTTAACTCAATTTTAACATGAACAAAACTCACAGTGCTTTTTCATTTCTGCTGCATGCTCTCAAACCTTTCAAATTCTATGTAGGGCTTCATCTTTTTGTTGTGCTGTACAACGCCATCGACCTCTCACTGTGGCCTTATCTTTCAAAAATCCTGATTGATCGTCTAGCCACCACGCCGCACGACCAAATTATTTCCTCCATCTGGCCTATTGCCTTATTGCTAATCATTTTCACCTTTGTTCCCGGAATGATTTGGCGGCTGAGTGATTTTTCTTGGATGCGGCTTAATCCGGCAATAAGAAAAAAAATCACCGTTGAAGCCATGGATTACACCATGCAACATTCTCACGATTTTTTTCAAAATAACTTTTCTGGATCAATTGCTAACAAAATACGTGACCTTGCCAATTCGACTCCGCCAATTTTAGGTCGGCTTCTTTACAGTTTTTTAAATGTTATTCTAAGCCTGATTATTGCCTTCGTCACGCTGCTATTTGTTCATAAATTTTTTGCTTTCGCTTTGATTATTTGGGCGGTGATTTTCATCATCATGGCCATTTATGCTGCAAAAAAAGTAGGCCCTCTATCAATCGCCGTTGCCAAACACAAAACCACTATCATGGGCAATCTGGTTGATGTTCTGGGCAATATTTCTAACGTGCGCTTTTTTACTGCCTCACGATTTGAATCAAATAGAATCAAAGCTTTACAAGATGATTACAGCAAAGCCTCCAAGAAAAAAGATCGCTTTTTAATTAAATTTTACATTCTTCACGCTTGCAGTTTTTCCATTTATTGTGCCATCGGCATCACTGTTCTGATCTCGCTTTACGTTCAAAATCAAGTTACTCTCGGTGATTTTATTCTGCTCTTTACCCTTAATAATTGGATCATTCATTTAATGTGGATGTCCGCCAATGAGTTAAATGGATTTTTGGAAGATGTTGGAACGGTAAATCAGGCATTACAAATTCTTAACCAACCCTTACAGATTAAGGATAAAAGTGATGCCAAGAAACTTGATGCAACTTGCGGCGAAATTATCTTTGAAAATGTTGGATTTAATTATCACAAAAATTTGTCACCGCTTTTTTCTGATAAAAATTTAAAAATTTCTGCTGGACAAAAAGTTGGTTTAGTTGGTCATTCTGGAGGTGGAAAAACCAGTTTTGTAAATTTGATTTTACGTTTTTATGACATTGATAGCGGACGAATTTTAATTGACGGACAAGATATTGCTGAAGTTACACAAGACTCGCTGCGCAGTTCAATTGGTATGATTCCGCAAGATCCTTCACTTTTTCACCGCTCTTTAAGAGAAAATATTTCCTACGGTTTTGATGCTACTGAAGAAGAGATTATTAGTGCTGCAAAAAATGCTCATGCTCACGAATTTATAGAAAAATTACCACAAGGTTATGAATCTTTGGTTGGCGAACGTGGGGTTAAATTATCTGGCGGACAACGTCAAAGAATTGCCATTGCCCGCGCTTTTTTAAAAAATTCTCCGATTTTAATTCTTGATGAAGCGACTAGTCAGCTTGATTCAATCACCGAAAATCTGATTCAAGATGCACTGCAAAAATTAATACAAAACAAAACTACCCTTGTCATCGCACATCGTCTATCAACACTAAAATCCATGGATCGTATTTTAGTTTTTGATCAGGGGAAAATTATTGAAGATGGTTCACACCAAGATTTACTTAGCTTAAATGGTTCTTACAAAAAGCTGTGGGATTCGCAAATTGGTGGATTTTTAATTGAAAATTCTAGTGAAAATAATGACTAAAATAACTCAAAGTTTCATTTTTTCTGCCGGACGTGGAGAGCGTATGATGCCTTTGACTACATCTCTTCCTAAGCCTCTAATAAAAATAAAAGATAAATCTATTATTGATTACACTATAGAAAAATTAGACAAAATTTCCGACATCAAAAAAATCATCATTAACGGTTTTTATTTGGCCGAACAAATCGAAACTCATATCAAAAAACTCAACAATCCAAAAATTATTTTTTCTCATGAAATTGAGAAAGTTGAAACTGGCGGAGGACTATTATTTGCAAGAAATAAAATCAATTTTGATGAACCACTTCTAACCATTAACGGTGATATTTTATGGCAGGAAAAATCAGTTATTTCTGATATTGAACTAATCTGCAAAAACTGGAATCCACAACAACATGACATTCTTTTAGGTCTTAAAAAAACCGAAGAATATTTGGGTTATGACGGCAATATTAATGGTGGTGGAGATTTCTTTTTTGAAGGTGAAAAGCTCTTTAAAATTCCTGACACAAAAATGACTCATGTTTTTGTTGGATTACAAATCATCAATCCAAAAATTCTTCTTAATGCTGAAAAAAATGGTGTCGAAAAATGTTTTTCAATGTCTTATTTTTACAGATCTGCTGTAGGAGAAAATGGAATGTTGCACCGCGTTGGTGGAATTGAATTGAAAGGAAAATATTTTCATATCGGTACGCCTGACGCTGTAAAAATGACTGAAGAAAATCTATAAAATAGATAAAATTCTTACTATTTATTCCGCACCAAATCTAAAACAAACTCAACATTTTCAATTGGAGTTTGTGGCACAATTCCGTGGCCCAAATTAAAGATAAAAGGTTTGTCACCAAACTTTTCTAAAATATCTAAAACTTCTTTTTCGATTTCTTTTTTAGAACCAAAAGCCAGCAATAAATTATCCAAGTTTCCTTGCACAATAGCATCACAATCTTGTTGTAAGTTCTTTCTCGCCCAATTTCTTTCAAGGCTTTGATCAAGTGCTATTCCATCACAACCAACTTGCTTGGTAAATTCTAAATAATTCATACCAATTCCACGCGGAAAGCAAATTATTGGAGTTTGTGGATGAAGTTTTTTTAACTGTGAAACAATTTTTTTAGTCGGCTCAATCACCCATTTTTGCAATTCAAACGGCGGTAAAATTCCGGCCCAAGAATCAAATAATTTCACCACATCAGCTCCTGCTGAAATTTGCAGAGATAAATATTCGATTATGCTTTGAGTGATAATTTCAATTAATTGTGAAAAATATTGCGGATCTTTAAGAGCAGTTTGACGAGTTTTTTCAAAATTTTTCGATCCACCTTTCTCTATCATATAACAAGCTAACGTCCACGGAGCACCAGAAAATCCAATCAAAGCTGTATCGTCACCTAATTTTGATTTTGTGAGTTCTAAAGCCTCAAAAACTGGATTTAAATGCGATTTAATATTATCTCTCCTGAGATTTTCTAATTCAAAATCCCCCAACTTCGGACCTTCATTTTTAACAAATTCCACTTTAACACCAAGTGCATCTGGAATTACCAAAATATCTGAAAAAATAATTGCTGCATCAAAACCAAACCGACGAATTGGCTGAAGTGTTACTTCTGTAGCTAGTTTTGGGTTATAACAAAGATCTAAAAAATTATTAACTCCTGATCTGATTTCACGATATTCTGGAAGATATCTGCCTGCTTGTCTCATTACCCAAATTGGTGGGGAAGAATTTATCTCTTTTTTAAGAAGTGTATTAAGTAATTTATTCATTTAGAAATTAGATAATTTTAATGGTGCTGTTAATTTCTTAATTAAAAGTTTTTAACAATTTTATTAACAGTTTTGAAATTAGTTATCTTAGAAAATAAAGGATTTTAAGAGTTATTAACAGAAATAAATTATTAAAAAAACTTTATTAACAGAAAGAAACTATGTTGAAAAAATGTTAAAATCTTTAATAAGTTTTTTTGAAAAATTAAATCCGTAAATAAGTCATAAGTTTTTAACAATTTATTAACAGTTTTTTTAACATGAAGCAAAGGATCGAAAAAATTTTGCAGGAAAATTTACGAACAGAATTTTTAGAGGTAAAAAATAATTCACATCTTCACGCGGGACATGCTGGAGATAATGGTAGCGGTGAAACGCATTTTGCCGTAACTATTAATTCTGAAGAATTACGTGGAATTTCAAAAGTACAGGCGCACCGCAAAATAAATGCTCTTTTAAAAGAAGAGTTTGGGAATGGTTTGCACGCTTTAGAGATAAAAGTGGGATAAAAAAAGTCTGGCACCTGATTTGATGCCAGACTTTTTTACTACAAATTTTGATTTGCGACAGTCTCATTAAGCTCTTTTTTCCTTCTGAGGAACAACGGTCATAATTTTCTTACCGTCGCGTTCTTCAATTTCTTTTTCGCTTAAATATTCGATCTCTACCTTTTTATTTTTGGTCAAAACTTCTTTGGTAACTCGCACTTTTTTGATATTTTTTTGCGATGGAGCTTCAAACATTGTGTCGAGCAAAATGTTTTCTGTTATGGCGCGCAATCCTCTGGCGCCGGTTTTGCGATCGATTGCGCGTTTAGAAATTTCCTTTAGGGCATCTTGGTCGAAGGTAAGCTCAATTTTATCGAGTTCGAAAAGTTTTTGATATTGTTTGGAAATAGAATTTTTTGGTTCAACTAAAATTCTTCTCAAATCTTCTTCTGTTAAGCCTTCAAGAGGAGCAATTAGAGGAAGTCTGCCGACAATTTCTGGAATTAAACCGAATTTAATCAAATCATCAGGCTCAACACTGTTGAAAATATCCTTACGGTTAGTGTCGTCTTTAGAACGAACATCAGCTCCAAAGCCAATGCTGGAACCTTTACCACGCACAGAAATAATTTTTTCCAAACCAGAAAAAGCACCGGCACAAATAAACAAAATATTGCGAGTATCAACTTGCACATATTCTTGTTGCGCGGTTTTGCGACCTGGTTGAGTTGGAACTGAAGCGACAGTGCCTTCAATAATTTTTAGCAAACCTTGTTGAACGCCTTCGCCGGAAATGTCGCGACTGCGTGCACCTTCTTCTGATTTTCTAGCGATTTTATCAATTTCATCGATGTAAACAATGCCGCGCTGAGTTTTTTCAACATCGTAATTTGCAGCTTGTAAAAGGCGGGAAATAATATTTTCCACATCATCACCAACATAACCAGCCTCGGTAAGAGAAGTAGCGTCGGCCATAGTGAAAGGTACATCAAGAATGCGTGCTAAAGTTTGAGCCATAAGGGTTTTACCACAACCAGTTGGCCCAATCATCAAGATGTTGGATTTATTAAGCTCAATGCCATCAGTAGAAAGAGCGTTGCTGGAGTCAATACGTTTGTAGTGGTTGTAAACGGCAACAGCTAAAACTTTTTTGGCATATTCCTGACCAACCACATAATCATCGAGAGTTTTGATGATTTCTTTGGGAGTTGGTTTGGAACCATCAGACTTACCGAGAGTCGATTTTTTAGTGTCTTCGCGTAATATATCGGTGCACAGGGCAATACATTCGTTGCACACAAAAACGGTTGGGCCGGCGATTAATTTTTTTACTTCATTTTGATGCTTGCCGCAAAATGAGCAGCACAGATCATGAGAATCTTCTTTAGTCATATTTATTAAGATTGGGTTGGTCTTTTATCGATTACCTGATCAACAATTCCGAATTCTTTAGCTTTTTCAGAAGTCATAAAGTTATCGCGTTCCATCGATTTTTCGATATTTGATAATTTTTGACCAGTATGTTTGACGTAAATTTCGTTTAGTCTTCTTTTTAAAGATAAAATTTCCTGAGCGTGAATTTCAATGTCGGTGGCTTGGCCTTGATAACCGCCGGAAGGTTGATGAATCATGATGCGAGAATTGGGTAAGCAAAATCTTTTTCCGGGCGCCCCGGCAGCAAGTAAAAGCGATCCCATGGAAGCGGCCTGACCAACACAAATTGTTGCAACATCTGGCCCGATATATTGCATGGTGTCATACATGGCAAGTCCGGAAGTGACAATGCCACCAGGAGAGTTGATGTAAAAGTGAATATCTTTTTTTGGATCTTCTGACTCAAGAAATAATAGCTGCGCAACTACTAAAGATGAGACTTGGTCATTGACTGGTCCTGATAGAAATATGATTCTTTCTTTTAAAAGACGGGAATAAATATCGAAAGCGCGCTCGCCTTTGGTGGTTTGCTCAACTACAGTTGGAACAAGATAGTTTGCTTGTTCAAGGATCATTTTTTCTGACATATTTTTGGAATTTTTTAAAGAAATGCTGGTAAAGGATTTAAGAATGGATGGCGAAAAATCAATGTCATTTTCATGACTTGAATTTGCTTTAGCTCTTCTTATCTTTTTCGGTATCGTAATTTTAACTTTTTTGGAGTGTTTAACAATGCAAAATAATCAAGATTCTAAATCGATTAATAATCAGGATTCGGATCAGCAAAATCAATCGGTTGTGCCAGAGCAAGAAAATCAAGTGGATAAAATTGCTGAGTTGGAAAAGTCGTTGGCAGAATCCAACGATAAATTGCTAAGAACTTTGGCTGAGTTGGATAACGTGCGCAGAAGGTCACGCGAAGAGGTGGAAAAATCGGCAAAATTCGCCATTTCTAATTTTGTTAGTGATTTGGTTTTGGTGGTGGAAAATTTCTTTTTGGCCAGTGAAAATGCTCCAAAATCTGAAATTGAAAAAGTTCCGGCAATTAAAAATTATGCTGACGCGATTGTGATGACGGAAAAAGAATTGCTCAAAATTTTGGAAAAAAATCAGGTTAAAAGAATTTATCCACTTAACTGCCAATTTGATCATAATCTTCACGAAGCTATTGCTCATATCGAGTCTGATGCTGCTGAGGGCACTGTTGTTCAAGTTATTCAAGCCGGCTATTCAATAGCTGATCGTCTAATCCGTCCAGCGCTTGTTGGAGTAGCAAAAGCCAAAGTCGTAGCGGCGGAATAAATAACTTGCAAAAAACCGTCTTGAAAATAAGTTGCGCGACCCTTTTTTGCTTAGGGATCATAGCTCAGTTGGTTAGAGCAGGATGCTCATAACGTCTTGGTCGTAGGTTCGAGTCCTACTGATCCCACCAGCTTTCGCTCTTCGAGCTACGGCTGGCAGGCCAGCCAAAGGGTGGACTGCCAGGCGGAGATTGACGGAGGGAGGGCTTTCTAGGATTTTCTCGGAAATCCTTCTGATTCACAGGTCAAGGCAATCTACCTGTGTTTCTGCATATTAATTTAATTGATAAAATGACATGCCGAAAATGAAAACAAATAGCGGGGCCAAGAAGCGATTCAAGGTTACCGGAACCGGAAAAATTGTTCACAAACAAGCCGGGAAACGTCACAATCTGGGTAAAAAAAGTCAGACTCGCATCAGAAACTTGCGCAAAAGTGCTGTCCTTTCCGAAGGACATACAGCAAGTGTCTTAAAGCATAAGATGCCTTATAACCGTTAATTAATAAAGGAGTTTACCCATGAGTCGTGTAAAAAGAGGCGTTACTAAAAAAGCTCGCCATAAAAAAATCTTAAAACTTGCTAAAGGCTATCGTGGCCGTGCGAAAAATTGTTTTCGTGTTGCAATAGAAAAAGTTGAAAAAGCGTTGCAATACGCTTATCGCGATCGTCGCGTTAAGAAAAGAGACTTCCGTGGTCTATGGATTCAGCGTATTAACGCTGCGGTTCGTCCACAGGGTTTGGTTTATTCAAGATTTATCAATGGCTTGAAATTGGCCAATATTGATCTTGATCGTAAAGTGCTTTCTGACTTGGCTATTAAAGAGCCAGAAACTTTTGCAAAAATTGTTGAAAAAGCCAAAGCTGCTTTGAAATAATAAAAATAAGAGGGGTCTGGCACCTTGCGGAACCAGACCCCTCTCGTTTGAATACAGGTTTTCCTAGAGCCTATGCCAAAGCAAACTTTGTTCAAGGTTCAAGTAGCTTTAGGATATTCCATCTAAAAATCTCCATGAAACTATACAACGCTCTAATCAAAAAAAATCACGAAGGAAAAATAGAAGATATTCTGTTATTGAGAGAAGGTTTTTCTGTGATGGCTTTTTTGTTTAGTGCTTTCTGGTTTCTCTACCACAAAATGCGCAGAGAGTTTTTAGTTTTGTTGGTGGTAAACTTCGCTTTTGCCTTTGCCCAAAAGTTGAATTTTCTTTCCGGCTTTGATGAGATGTGTTTGCAAATGGCTTTCTTTTTTGTTGTCGCACTTAACGCTAACTATTGGCTGATGGATGATTTAAAAAAGCGTGGTTATGAATTTGCTGGTTTGGTTTTTGGCAATGACGTTGCTAGTGCTAGAATGCGCTTGTTTGATAATTTGCGGGCAGAAAATATGCTTGGATCATTTGAGTTGGCAGGTTGGAGATAGAATGAAAACAGTAATAATCGACTACGGTTCTGGCAATATTGAATCAGTTTTTAACGCGCTAAATCAGGTTAAAACTTCCACTCAAGAAATTATAATTTCCAAAAATCCGCTGGATCTTAAATCAGCCACTTCCCTAATCTTGCCAGGAGTTGGTGCTTTCGCTGATTGTATTAATGGATTGAAATCAGTTGCTGGGTTGGCTCAAGAATTAAGAAACCAAGTGATCGGCGAAAAAAAACCTTTTCTGGGAATTTGTGTTGGTATGCAGGTTTTGGCCTCAGTTGGCTATGAAGATGGCGAACATCAGGGATTAGGGTTTATTAACGGTAAAGTTGAAAAAATTCCTGCAGCTGCGGGGCTAAAAATTCCCCATATGGGATGGAACGAAATTGTGCTCAAAAATAATGATCATGAAATTTTCTCGGGAATAAAAAATGGCGATCATTTCTATTTTGCCAATTCCTATCATTTTCGCTGCCAAAATGAGCATAATGAACTAGCCCATGTTGAATATGGAGTGAAACTTTGTGCCGCGATTGCCAAAGATAATATTTTTGGCGCGCAATTTCATCCTGAAAAGAGTGGTGAAGTGGGGCTGAGATTGCTCAAAAATTTTCTTAATTGGCGACCATAAATTTTTGATAATTTTTTAAATCAAAAATCAAAATGCAAAAAGTCTCGGACTTTATGTTCCATGCCCTTTTCCATGAGACTCAGGGCTATTACCGCACTAAAAATCCTATCGGAAAAAAATCTGATTTTATTACGGCACCGGAAATTTCCCAAACTTTTGGAGAAACTATCGCCGCCTATATTTTACAAATTTCTAGTGCGAAAAAATCAGCAATTGCTTTGGTTGAAATGGGTGCTGGCAAAGGCACGCTGTTTTATGATATTTTAAATTCGATTAAAAAACTTGCGGCAAAAAATATTGCTCCAGCTCTTGATTTCTTTGAGCGCACAACCTTTCACATTGTTGAGATAAATCCGATATTGCGTGAAATTCAGCAAAAAAAATTGCAGGAATTTTCAATAAACTGGTATGAAAATTTTGCTGATATTGCTTTTGAAAAGCAGGAGATTCTTTTTATCAGTAATGAGCTTTTTGACTGTTTTCCCATAGATCAATTTATTCTAACTGAAAGCGGATGGCGCGAGCGCACGGTGCAGGATAAGAAATTTACTGTTGCAGATTTTGACCAAGAAACCCATCAATTTGTTGAAAAAGAAATCAGCTCTTTGGCGCCAATCGGTGCGGTTTTTGAGTATAGCAAAAGAGCGCGAGAATTTATGAATCAGCTTTGCGAAGCCTTAAAAACACAGGGTGGAGTTGCCATTAATATTGATTATGGTTATGAAAAAAATGATTTTGCTAATACTTTGCAAGCTCTAAAAAACCATCAAAGGGTTGATGTTTTGGAAAGTCCGGGAAGCGCTGATATTACTGCTCATGTTGATTTTGACTCTTTAAGAAAGATTGCGAAGAAAGCCGGTTTAAATTCATCATTAATTTCACAAAAAGAATTTTTAATTGGTTTGGGCATGGAAGAAAGGCGCAAAATGCTGCTTGCTAAAAACCCAGAAAAAACCGCCGAAATAAACTCTGCTATTGACCGTTTGGTTGATTCAAATCAAATGGGAGATCTATTCAAATGTCTCATCGTCTGGAGAGATACTACGTCTTGATTCAAGATACCGAACTTTTTAAAAAATTAATTCTGTTGCGGATGCAGCAATTCATTTGCTGCGCAGCAATGCAACTAAACCCAAATTCAAACGCAGTTTGAATTTGATTGAGTATAAACATGAAAGAAATTCAAGAAAATACATCGACACAGCCGCTTGTTGCGTCTTATGATTTTGGCACTCGCCATGATTTTACTGTTGAAGAAGTTTCACAACTTTTTGCCCTGCCTTTTAATGATTTAATTTTTAAGGCTGCGGAAATTCATCGCCAATTTCATGACCAAAATAAGGTTCAAATCAGCACGCTATTAAGCATTAAAACCGGCTCTTGTCCGGAAAATTGTAAATATTGTCCGCAATCTGCGCATTACAATACTGGTTTGGAAAAAGAATCTTTGATGGCGATTGATCAAATCCTTGAAGCAGCCAACGCCGCCAAACAAGCTGGTGCATCAAGATTTTGTATGGGAGCGGCTTGGAGAAATTTGCACGATCGTGATGTTGAGAAAATTTGTCACATTGTAGATGAGGTCAAAAAAACCGGTCTGGAAACTTGTATGACACTGGGAATGTTGACGGATTCACAAAGCAAAAAACTCAAAGAAGCCGGTTTGGATTATTACAATCATAATATTGACACTTCACCGGAATTTTATTCTGAAATTATTACAACACGTAGTTTTGAAGATCGTCTTAACACCTTAAAAAATGTCCGTGAAGCTGGTCTAAATGTATGCTCGGGTGGAATTGTTGGCATGGGTGAGTCCAGAGAAGATCGTGCTAAAATGCTAATTGTTTTGGCAAATTTACCAAAACATCCGCAATCAGTGCCGATAAATATGTTGGTTCGTGTTGCGGGAACTCCATTGTCAGAAAAGGCGGAGCTGGATGAGTTTGAGTTTATTCGTACCATTGCCGTGGCCAGAATTATGATGCCGCATTCGGCAGTACGTCTTTCTGCTGGTCGAGAAAATATGAATGAGCAGACTCAAGCCTTATGTTTTTTGGCGGGGGCTAATTCAATTTTTTATGGTGAAAAATTGCTCACAACTTCTAATCCAGAAATGGAGAGAGATCAGGCTTTGTTTAGGAAGTTGGGAATTGAGGGGAAATGATTTAACATTTAGCATTTTTTTAAATTTTTAAAACGATAATGGAGGTCGAAATGATTACAGTTGAAGACAAATTAAAGGCATTGGGAATTGCTTTACCAACGCCGGCAGCTCCGGTTGCCAACTATGTTGGTTTTGTGAAATCGGGAAATCAGGTTTTTGTTTCCGGTCAGTTGCCGCTTGAAGCCGGTAAGTTGCAATTTGTTGGTAAGGTTGGCTCGGAAGTTGTTGCTGAAGATGCTAAAAAAGCCGCTCGTATTTGTGCCATCAATATTCTTGCTCAGGTAAAAGTAGCTTGTGATGGCGATTTAGAACGTGTCGTACGTTGCGTTAAGCTCGGAATTTTTGTCAATGGTGATGCTGATTTTAAAGATCATCCGGCAGTTGCTAATGGTGCTTCCGATTTGATGGTAGAAGTTCTAGGAGACGCTGGAAAACATGCTCGCGCCGCTGTTGGATCTGGCTCTCTTCCTTTCGGTGTGTCAGTTGAAGTGGATGCTATTTTTGAAATAAAATAAAGTCGGTTAGTTATATTTTTAGGGGTAAGGCACCAGTTGCTTTACCCCTTTTTTTTGTGGTGTTGTTACTTTGGGAAGGGTTGTGACGCTCTTATATAAATAGAGTTAAAAATTCAAAAAGATTAGTTTGTAAATAAATTCAACTATCTGTTTTATGCGGCTTAGTTTCTAATCAAATTTTCTCACAATGTCTTTACAGCCTTTCCACTTAGCAATGCCAGTCAATGATTTGGCGGCAACGCGTAAATTTTATGGTGAATTTTTAGGATTTTCTGAAGGTCGCTCCAATGACCATTGGATTGATTGGGATTTCTTTGGGCATCAGTTTGTTACGCATTTAAGGCCGACACCAGAACAAGCTGAACAAATTATCAATCATGTTGATGGTCATGGTGTGCCGGTTCCACATTTCGGTGTTGTGCTGGAATGGCAAAAATGGCATGATTTCGCCGATCGTTTAAAAAAACATCATGTCCAATTTGTGATTGAACCATACATCAGATTTAAAGATCAGGCGGGAGAACAAGCGACGATGTTTTTTCTTGATCCCAGCGGTAACGCTCTTGAGTTTAAAGCTTTCAAAGATATTTCAAAATTATTTGCCAAATGAACCAATTAACCTTTGAACAAGTTAAACTGGCGTCTCGGCGCTTACAAAATTACATCGAAAAAACTCCGGTAATTTTTAACGAAAAGTTAAATTCTGAACTGGGCGCGCAGATTTTTTTTAAAATAGAAAGTCAGCAAAAAACTAAATCTTTTAAAGCGCGCGGAGCTTTTAATTCTTTATTAGCATATAAGGAAAAACACGGACATTTTCCTAAAAAAGTCGTAGCACAAAGTTCGGGAAATCATGCCCAAGCGATTGCTAGAGCTTGTAAGGAATTCAAAATTCCAGCTTTGATTTATATGATTACCAAAGCATCACCGGTAAAAATTGCTGCAACTCGTGCTTTGGGTGCAGAAGTGGTGCTATTCGACAAAAGAGCTGAAGTTAACAAAGCTGCTGAAGAGAAACAAAAAGAAGGTTATGTTTTTATTCATCCCAATGACGGTGATGATGTAATTTTGGGTCAAGCAACAGCGGCCTTCGAAGCGCTTTCAGAAATTGGTGAGGTCGATGCGATTTTTGCACCTTGTGGCGGCGGTGGTCTGGTTTCCGGAACTTATATCGCTAGTTTGGGATTTTCTCCACAAGCCAAAACATTTGCCTGCGAGCCTTTGGAAGCCAACGATGCGGCGCGTTCAGTTAAACTTGGAAAAGTTGTCGGTTATGAAGATACGCCAAATACGATTGCTGATGGTGCTAGAACTTTGGAAGTTTTGCCGCAATCTTTTAGTTACTTACAGAAAATAGCTGGGTTTTTTGAAATCAAAGAAGAAGAAATTATTTTTTGGCAAAAAAAATTATCAGAAATTTTGCAGCAAAAAATTGAACCAACTTCAGCCTTGGCGATTGCTGGGGCAGCTCAATATTTGCAAGAAAATCCACAGCAGAAGAATCGTAAAATTCTGGTTATAGTGTCGGGTGGAAACGTTGTTGAATAAAATTGAGATTGGGTTTGAGAATGAGCAAAGGTTTTAAACACAATGATCCGTCTTCGGTTGTTACGAACTGGTCGGATTTATATAAACTTTTTGAACAAGAAGCTTGGAGTACTAATAGTCATTCAGATTCAGAATATGGACATTTCATTGATACTGAAAATATGTCCGGACTTCCTGTGATTGGTAACGAAAAACGTCAGTTGTCCCGAGAATCTGCGGCAAAGAGAGAAGTGATTGAGGATAAGTCTGTTTCTGAGAATCCAAGCGTTAGTCCAAGGAAAGCAAATGTTGAAAATCTAAGCCGTTCCAGTTCTTCTCTTCAGTTTGATATGGAAGCCTGATCTCTTTTAAATCCAAGTGCCACTAAATAAGTTTCTGACGAATCTTTGCGTGAAGAGTCGGGTTTAAAATATTTCACAGTTGAAAAATTTCCGCGCAGTTTTTTTAGAATTTCATCCGAGCTGCCGCCCTGAAAAATTTTACCAACAAAGCTGCCGCCATTTTTCAGAATTTTTTCAGCTAAAATTAAAGATTCTTCCAAAAGTGCGATAATGCGCATATGGTCGGTAGTGTGATCTCCGGTTGTATTTGCTGCCATGTCACTCATCACAACATCGCATAATCCGCGATTGTTAAATTTAATTTCTTTAAGCAGAGCAATAATTTGTCCTGGAGCTTCTTCGGTCATAAAATCGCCGACGAAAAAATTTACACCGGGAAGCGAATCAATGGGCAATAAATCAATGGCTACAACATTGCCTTCGCCAACTTTTGTGACAGCATATTGACTCCAGCCACCTGGTGCAGCGCCTAAATCGACAACTATTTTTCCTTTCTTGAAAATCTTAAATTTCTCATCAACCTCGATAATTTTAAAAGCAGCGCGCGAGCGCCATCCTTCAAGCTTGGCACGTTCGACGAAAGGATCATTAATTTGGCGCAAAAGCCATCTTTGTGATGATTTTTTGAGGCGTTTTCCCTGTTTAAGATTTTGAAATTTTTGTGGCATTATTGTTCTAGTTTTCTTGCTTCATTAACTAACATTACCGGAATCCCGTCTTTTATTTTGTAAGCCAATTTTGATTTTAGGCAGAGTAGCTCGTCATTTTTCTGATCAAAAATAAGTTCTGATTTGCACAAAGGACAGATCAGAATTTCGAGCAATTTTGGTGCAATTTTTTGTGACATAATTTCTTGAAAAATTCTCAGGCAAACCTAGCTTGCCGCGCTTTCTTTTTAAATTAAAGTTTTAAATCAAGAGACCATAAGGATCGCGGTGAAAAAAAATTCGACAAAAATTCAAACCCAAATTCAAACCCAAATTCAAACTCTGGGAATTATCGGTGGTGGGCAATTGGGGCGCATGATTTGCTTTTGCGCACACAAGATGGGCCTGCGCACGGTGGTGTTTTCCGATATTGCTAATGCTCCGGCTAGTTTTGTTACCAATCAAATAATAGTTGCCGACTATTCTGATCAGGAGGCGCTACAAAAATTTGCTGAGATGGTTGATGTGGTCACTTTCGAATTTGAGAATATTCCTCTGGAAGCATTGAGTTTCTTGTCTTCAAAAATCGAAGTTTGCCCAAATTCTGAAGTTTTAAAAATCACACAAAATCGTATTTTGGAAAAAAATTTCCTCAACTCAATCGGTGCTAAAACCACTGAATATGTTGCGGTTGCAGATGGGGAAGATTTGCAAAAAAATCTAAAAAAATTTGGCAAAGCTATTTTAAAAACTGCGACGATGGGTTATGACGGTAAAGGTCAGTACGTCTTGAAGGCGGAAGAAGAAATAGCAATACCGCTTACCTTAGAGCCGGGTGCTTTGATATTAGAAAAATTCTGTCCCTTTGATTCAGAAATTTCAGTGATGGTGGCTCGTTCTAAAACTGGCGAAATTGCTGCTTATGAGCCGCTAACCAACATTCATAAAAAGGGTATTCTGGACGAAAGTCACTATCCGGCAAAAATATCGGAAAGTTTGAAAATAAAGGCGCAAAACTTGGCGGAAAAAATTGCTCAAGAGTTAGATTTGATCGGAATTTTGGCTGTGGAAATGTTTGTTATTGGTGATGAACTATTAGTAAATGAGTTAGCGCCAAGACCTCACAATTCTGGACATTTTTCGATGGATGCTGCTATTACCTCACAATTTGAACAACTAATCCGTGCTGTCATTGGCTTGCCTCTTGGTTCAACTAAGTTTCACTCACAAGGTCATATGAAAAATTTGATTGGCGATGACGTAAATGAAGTGGAAAAATTTTACCAAAATCCCAATGCTAAGATTCATTTATACGGCAAGTCTGAAGCTAAGATTGGTCGTAAGATGGGGCATGTGAATGTTTTAGATGCCGTTAGCTAGTGACTAAATTCTAGCGGCGACTCTAGCGGTGACAGTAATTTTTAATTTTGAAAATCGGCAATGACAAAAAAAATCATTAAAAAATCAGTCAGTAAATCTGCAAAAGCTACTCTTAACAAACTCGACTTAATGCCGCAAAAATCTGGCTTTCTTGGGGTCGAGGAAAAATATTTGAAATCGGCAGATGATGCTAAAGTTGTGGTTGTGCCCTTTGGTCTGGAGAAGTCGGTAAGTTATGGTGGAGGCACAAAAAATGGTCCAAAGGCTATTATTAAAGCTTCGCAACAAGTTGAACTTTTTGACGAAGAATTCTGGTGTGAACCTTTCAGAAAATATGGTGTAGTAACAATGAAGACGCCAAAGATCGATTATAAATCGGTGCCAAAATCGTTGGATCAGTTGGAAAAAATTACTGAGTCAGTTTTGGCGGCGGGAAAATTTCCGCTGATTTTGGGCGGTGAACATTCAATAACTGCCGGCTCAATTCGTCCTTTTGTTAAGCGCTATCCAGATTTGGCAATTTTGCATTTTGATGCCCACGCTGATTTGCGTGATGGTTATGATGGTGAGCATTATTCACATGCTGCGGCGTTGCGCCGTGTTATGGATCATCCGATTTCAACTTTGATTTCGTGTGGTATAAGAAATATTTCCGCTAGTGAAATTCCTTATTTGGAAGCAAATAAACATCGTATCACTATTCACTTTGGTAAAGATCGCAGATCTTGGGATCCAAAGAAAATTGTGGCGCCACTTAAGGGTCGTCCGGTTTTTTTGACTTTTGATTTAGATGGATTTGATTCAAGCTTGATGCAAGCAACTGGCACTCCTGAGCCGGGTGGAGTAATGTGGGAAGATGCTCTCGATATTATTCGTGAAGCGAGTAAAATTTCTAATATTGTTGGTGCTGATGTGGTGGAGTTGGCGCCGGTAAAACAACTTCATTCTTGTGACTTTTTATCAGCAAAATTATGCTACAAGATTCTTTCTTATGCCTTTTTAAATAGTAAAAAATGATCAAAAAAAATACGGCTCATTTCGAAATTGACGGTGTTGAAATTAAGCGTGGGGAACGCCTTCGCATCAATATCGATATGGGCAGTATTTATGATTTCACCGATGTTAAAATGCCCTTAGAAGTGGTGCGGGGCAAAAAAGATGGCCCAACGATGTTTGTCTCTTCAACAATTCATGGTGACGAAATTAATGGCATTGAAATTACTCGTCGCTTGTTGGGACACAAATCTATCAACAATATTCGCGGCACCTTAATAGTAATCCCCATTGTTAATATTTTCGGATTTAACGATCGCTCGCGCTATTTACCGGATCGTCGCGATCTTAATCGTTGTTTTCCAGGTTTAAAAAGTGGTTCTCTGACTTCGCAATTGGCTTATAAATTTATGCAGGAAATTGTGTTGAAATCTGATTTCGGCATTGATCTTCACACCGGTGCTTTTCACCGTTGCAACTATCCACAGGTTCGTGCTGATATTTCCGATGCACAGACTTTTGAGTTGGCCAAATCTTTCGCTGCTCCAGTTATAATTGGGTCGAATTTGCGTGACGGATCTTTGCGCGCTTCAGTATCACAAATTGATATCCCGATGATTTTATTTGAAGCTGGAGAGGCGCTGCGTTTTGATGAAGAAAGCATTAAGATTGGTGTCGAAGGAATTTTAAATGTGATGCGCAAAATCGGTATGATGAGGCCCAGCTCTAAAAAATCTCCGACAAAAAAACTTTTTATTGCGCGATCCAGTTTTTGGGTTCGTGCTGCAGATAGCGGCATTCATATGCCACGCTATGGTCTGGGAAAAACAGTGAAGAAAGGTGATGTTTTGGGCGAGATTTCCAGTCCTTTCGGCGATCGTAAAATTTTAGTCAAGGCGCATGAAAGTGGTAAAATCATCGGTATTTCAAAATTGCCTTTGGCTAATAAAGGAGACGCTTTATTTCATATTGCTTGCGAAAAGCGCAGTAAAAAATTTACTGCTGCAAATCAGATGTATGAACATTTTACCAATGTTGATCCCCTCAATCCTTAGCAACTAATTATATTTTATCGCGCCAAAAGCCTGTCTCAAAGAGGCTTGAGGTGCTTTCTTGGGAACAATTTTCAAACTCGAATTTGTAAAGGAAATAAATTTAAAAACGTAACGCCAGTTGCATTTTATTTTACCGAGAATATTTTGCCGCGCCTCTGAATTGACCAGATGCCTTCATTTATTTAAGAATTTCCATTTAATATTAAGAATTAATAATGCCAAGAGCCTCCGTTATTGCTAAAAATTACGCTAAAGCTCTTTTTACTGCGGCTAGAAAAAGTAATGCACTTGATCAAGTTGCCGCTGAATTAGAAGAATTTAGAAAGAATTTTAGCTCAAGTTTTGCCCATGAGCTGCAAAATCCAGTGATTTCCAAAAGTGATTTGGAAAAAGTTATGGAAGAAATAACTCAAAAACTGGCGCTTAACAAAATTAATCATGATTTCTTTTTGGCTGTAGCGCGCAATCGCCGTTTAAGCATGTTCCCAGAAATCTATGCCGAATTTTGCCATTTGATCAAAAAGCAAAAAAATATTTTGGAAGTAGAAGTGATTTTTGCTTCTAAGCCAAGCAAAACCCAGTTTGACCAAATTAAAACTCTGGTTGAGCAAAAACATTCTGGTAAAGTGATTGAAATCAAAGAAACTTTTAACGCCAAAATTTTAGGTGGTTTTCAAGTTAAAATTGGTTCCAGCATCATTGATGTCAGTTTGAAAAATCAGTTATCCAGTCTGGAAAAACAGTTAAACGCAGCTTTTTAATAACAATAAAAAATCAAAAATATGGAATTTAGAGTTGAAGAATTTTCCAACGTTTTACAAAAAAGAATCGAAGGGTTTAAAAGTTCTGCCGAGTTAAAAGAAATCGGTGAAGTCATTAAAATCGGTGACGGAATTGCTAAAGTTTATGGTTTGGACAATGTCCAGGCTGGTGAACTTGTTGAATTTGAAGGTGGCGTTCGAGGTATGGCGCTGAACCTGGAAACTGATAATGTTGGTATCGTGGTTTTTGGCGATGCTCAAACTATTAAAGAAGGTTCAACTGTTAAAAGAACCGGTAAAATTGTTGAAGTGCCGGTTGGTAAAGGTCTCTTGGGACGTGTTATTGACGCACTGGGCAATCCTATTGATGGCAAAGGTCCATTGACGGATGTTGAATATAGACGTGTTGAAATCAAAGCTCCTGGGATTATTGCCCGTCAATCGGTTGGTGAGCCGATGCAAACCGGTATTAAAGCCATCGATAGCTTGATTCCGATCGGTCGTGGTCAACGCGAATTGATTATTGGTGACCGTCAAACTGGTAAAACTGCTATTGTTCTTGATACCTTCAT
Source organism: uncultured Rhizobium sp. (assembly GCA_964537735.1). Classification (GTDB taxonomy): domain Bacteria; phylum Pseudomonadota; class Alphaproteobacteria; order Rickettsiales; family UBA1997; genus UBA2645. The sequence continues at coordinate 72,014 of CAZICL010000006.1, forward strand.
CAATCAAGCCAAAGCCCATGAAGAAAATGACGAAAAGAAAAAACTTTTCTGTATTTATGTGGCAATCGGCCAAAAGCGCTCAACTGTTGCTCAAATCGTTAAAACTTTGGAAGATGCTGGTGCGATGAAATACTCGGTTGTGGTTTCTGCAACTGCTTCTGAAAGTGCGGCACTACAATTTTTTGCTCCTTACACTGGATGTACAGTCGGTGAATATTTCCGCGACAATTCAATGCATGCCGTGATTGCTTATGATGATCTTTCTAAGCACGCTGTGGCTTACCGTGAAATGTCACTTCTTCTTCGTCGCCCGCCAGGACGTGAAGCCTACCCTGGTGACGTATTTTATGTTCACTCAAGATTGCTTGAGCGTGCTGCTAAAATGTCTGACGCTTGCGGTGGTGGTTCTTTGACTGCACTTCCGATCATTGAAACTCAGGCTGGTGACGTTTCTGCTTATATTCCAACCAACGTGATTTCAATCACTGACGGTCAAATTTTCTTGGAAACTGAGCTGTTCTATAAAGGTATCAAACCTGCTGTAAACGTTGGTTTGTCAGTATCTCGCGTTGGTTCTGCTGCTCAAACAAAAGCGATGAAACAAGTTGCTGGAACTATTAAGCTTGACTTGGCGCAATTCCGTGAACTTGAAGCTTTCGCTCAATTTGGTTCGGATCTTGATGCGGCAACACAAAAATTACTTGATAAGGGTCGTAAATTGACTGAACTTTTGAAGCAAAATCAATATTCTCCAATGGGTTTTGAAGAGCAAGTTGCTTCGATTTATGTTGGTGTAAAAGGTTATTTAGACAAAGTTCCGGCTAAAGAAGTTGTGAAATTTGAGAAAGAATTTTTGCGCAAATTAAAATCAAATAATCCGGAAATTTTGACTGCAATCAAGCAAGAGCAAAAAATTTCTGAAAGCACAGAAACTGCTTTGAAAAATGCTATCGATAAGTTTTTGGAAATTTTTTTGAATCATGCTCCAAGCACTCATTTTGATCATAGTGGCTTGGATGATCGTTTAGCTCATAACAATAATTAGTCCAAATGGCTGTTTTCGGCCGATAATGCAGAAATTTTTTAGCTAAATTATGGCGAACTTAAAAACGCTCAAAACCAGAATTAAGTCGGTAAAATCGACGCAAAAAATGACCAAAGCCATGAAAATGGTGGCGGCATCGCGCCTGAAAAAAGCCAAACAGGCGGTGGAAAGTTCGCGTCCTTATGCTGATAAAATTCACGAAATGGTTTGTAACTTGGCCTCGAATATTGCGATTCGCGGTAATTTGGATGAAAAATTTCCACTACTTACCGGTAAGGGAAAAAATTCATCTTACTTAATCGTTGTGATGTCTTCTGATCGCGGCCTGTGTGGCGGTTTGAACGGCGCAACGGTTAAATTTGCCAGAAATCGCATTAACCTTCTCATCTCGGAAGGTAAAGAAGTTAAAGTTATTTGTGTTGGTAAAAAAGCTTCAGAACAGCTTAAAACGCTTTACGGCAAAAAAGTTATCGATCAGGTTTTTGGCATTTTTAAAGGCAATATTGATCATCAATCAGCCCAGGAAGTCACTACCAAGATCACTGATCTTTTCGATCATAATCAGTTTGATGTTTGTGAAGTTATCTACAGCAAATTCAAATCAGCCATCGCGCAAGAACAAGTTTGTAAGCAAATCGTGCCAGCTCAAATTAAGATTTCTGCAAACGATATTTCTTGTGATTCACCAGTTGAATATGAGCCCGGCCAAGAAGAAATTTTGCAAGATTTGTTACCAAGAAATTTGTCTGTGCAAATTTACAATCAGCTTCTTGAAAATAGTGCATCAGAACAGGGAGCCCGAATGGCAGCGATGGAAGCAGCAAGCAACAATGCTGGCAAAATGATTAAAAATTTGACGCTGGTTTATAACAGAACACGTCAGGCCAACATCACTAAAGAGTTGATTGATATTATCTCTGGCGCCAACGTTATATAGAGATCAAAGAGTTCAGCCATCTGGACTCTTTAGCTCTTTATCTGCCGGATTCCTTTCTTTTTAACTTCCAGCTTGATGCAAAATCTTTCCCAAGAAAATCTCTGGCTTAACATCAACAAGCCGATTGGTTTTTCCTCCGCTAAAGTTGTCGCAATAGTTAAAAAAATTACTGGTGCTAAAAAAGTTGGTCATGCTGGAACGTTGGATCCATTTGCTTCTGGCGTGTTGCCGATTGCTCTCAATAAAGCGACAAAAACCTGCCAATATATAACTGATGAGCGCAAAAAATATTTCTTTCGTATCACTTGGGGTGAGTTTAGAGATACTGACGATGTTGAAGGAAAGGTTACGCAATCAAGTATATATCGGCCGCAAACCTCAGAAATAATCTCGATATTACCACATTTTTTGGGCAGAATAAATCAAACACCATCGCGTTTTTCTGCGATAAAAATTGATGGACGCAGAGCGTATGAACTAGCGAGGCAGGAAATCGATTTTGAAATAAAGCAACGTCAGGTAGAAATTTTTTCACTGAAATTAATTTCTAATAGCAGTGAGTTTGCTGAGCTTGAGGTTGAATGTTCCAAAGGCACTTATGTTCGATCTTTGGCGCGTGATATTTGTAAAAAAGTTGCGGCTTGTGGTTATGTTTCAGTCCTTACTCGTTTGCGTGTGGGTAAATTTTTACATGAAAAAACTTTTTCACTTGACCTGTTAAAACTGGTCACTACTTATGGCGGCCGTTTTCCCGATGGCTCGCTGCTTTGTTTGCACGATGTCTTAGATTTTATGATTGAAGTCAAGTTGGATGATCTGGATGCCTCTAAATTTAAGAATGGTCAGATTATAACAATCAATATTCCGCTTTGCGGACAGTCTCTAGCTCATAAATCTCTAGAATCTCATGTGAACATCGTTCGTGTCGTTCGCGATGGTGAATTAATTGGTTTGGCCAGTTTTGCAGAAAATATGCTTAAACCTGTTAATGTTTTTTAATCTATAAAATTGGATAATGTCAGTTCTCACAAAATCAAAAAAAGAAGTTGTAAAGGCATTTGCGCAGAGCAAAAATGATACCGGCTCAGTTGAAGTTCAATGTGCTGTAATCACAAAACAAATTAATAATCTGACCGAACATCTTAAGATTCACAAAAGTGACCATTCTTCAAGAAGAGGATTGTTAATTTTGGTTGGTAAAAGAAGAAGCTTGCTTGATTATCTAAAAGCTCATTCTGTTGAGCGTTATGGAGATCTGATCAAAAAACTCGATATCAGAAAATAATTAATTTAAGCGTCGCTCACCCGGCGCTTTTATTTTGTCGCCACGGGTACATCCTTGTTAAAAAATAATAATAAAAGCTGAAAATATGTTTAATGTTGTGAAAAAAGAAATTGAATGGAATGGCAAAATTTTGTCTTTAGAAACTGGCAAAATTGCCCGTCAAGCCAGTTCAGTTGTTGCCAGATTCGGAAATACTACCGTTCTTTGTGCTGTTACAGTTGCTGCTAAGGCAGCTGAAGGTGCCGGATTCTTCCCACTTACTGTTAATTATTTAGAAAAATCTTACGCTGCCGGAAAAATTCCTGGTGGCTTCTTTAAAAGAGAAGCTAAGCCTTCAGAAGCTGCAACTCTTACTTCAAGATTGATTGATCGCCCGATCCGCCCGCTTTTCCCAGAAAATTTTTATAATGAAGTTAATGTGGTGTGCACGGTTCTTTCTTATGATCCATCTTGCACTCCTGATATCATCTCATTGATTGGTGCTTCTGCCGCTTTGATGATTTCTGAAGCTCCATTCGCTGAAGCTGTTGCCGGTGCTAGAGTTGGTTTGATTGATGGCCAATTGGTTTTAAATCCAAGCAATGAAGAAGTTAAAAGTGGTACTTTGGATCTTATTGTTGCCGGTACTAAATCTTCAGTTTTGATGGTTGAATCTGAAGCTAAAGAATTAACCGAAGCTCAAATGCTTGAAGCGGTGAATTTTGGTCATCAGCAATTCCAACCGATTATTGATTTGATCAATGAATTCGCTGCCGATGCTGGTAAGAAAAAAATCGAAGTTGTACAAGAAGATGTTTCAGCTTTGAAAAAAGACATGACCGATTTCATCGGTGAGAGATTGATTGCCGCTTTCAAGAAAACTGAAAAGCAAGCTCGTGCTTCTGATTTATCTCAAATCCAATCTGATCTAAACGCTAAATTTGTTAATGAAGAAGCTGGTGTTTCTAAAACTAAAGTTGCTGCGATTTTCAAAACTTTGGAAAAAGACATCGTACGTAACGACATTTTAAAAAGCAGCTCACGCATTGATGGTCGTAAGCCTGATCAAATTCGTCAGATTGAAATTGAAGTTGGTTTATTGCCACAAGTTCATGGTTCTGCCTTGTTCACCCGCGGTGAAACACAAGCTCTGGTGGTTACCACTCTTGGATCAGCAAAAGACGAGCAAATGGTTGAAGGTTTTGACGGCATGACCAAAGAAGCTTTCATGCTGCATTACAACTTCCCTCCTTATTCAGTTGGTGAAACTGGTCAGTTAAAATCTCCAGGACGTCGCGAAATCGGCCACGGAAAATTGGCTTGGAGAGCTCTAAACCCTGTGTTCCCAGTTAATAACGAGAATTTCTCTTACGTTACTCGCGTGGTTTCTGAAATCACTGAGTCTAACGGTTCATCTTCAATGGCTTCAGTTTGTGGTGGTTCATTGGCATTGATGGATGCTGGTGTTCCGGTTAAAGCTCCAGTTTCTGGTATTGCCATGGGTTTGATCAAAGAAGGCAATGATTATGTTATTCTTTCTGATATCATGGGTGATGAAGATCATCTTGGTGATATGGATTTCAAAGTTGCTGGTACAGCAAATGGTATCACTGCTTTGCAAATGGATATCAAGATCAATGGCATTAATGCTGAGATTATGCAAAAAGCCCTTGAGCAAGCTCATGCTGGCAGAATTCATATTCTTGATAAAATGGTTGCAGTAATGGGAGCTCCTAGAACTGAGCTTAATTCCAATGTGCCAAAAGTTGAAGTCATGAATATCCCGCAAAAAAAGATTCGTGATGTGATTGGTTCTCGTGGCCGTGTTATTAAAGAAATTTGCTCAGTTTCTGGAGCAGTGGTTGATGTTGATGATGATGGTACTATCAAAATCAGCTCAAACAGTAATGACGCGATCAAAAAAGCTACAGCTATGATCAACGAAATTACTTTTGAACCAGAAGTTGGTGATATTTACCAAGGCCCAGTAGTTAAAGTTATTGATGCCGGTGCTTTTGTTAGCATTTCTAACAATCGTGACGGATTTGTTCATATTTCTGAATTGGCCGAATATCGCGTTGATTTCGTTGAAGACGTTATCAATGAAGGTGATTTGGTAAAAGTTAAAGTTATCGGTTTTGACAAAAAAGGTCGTCCGAAATTGAGCTATCGCTGTGTTGATCAAAAAACCGGTGAAGATATTTCTGACACTTTGCCACCTCGTCCACAAATGGATGATCGTGATGATCGTGATGACAGACGCGATCGTGATCGCGGTGGAGATAGAAGAGATAGTGGTGATAGAAGAGGCGGAGATAGACGTGATGATCGCCGTGGTGGTGACGATAGAAGACGTGACGATCGCCGTGATCGTGGTGGAGATCGTGATCGCGATGAGCCAGTTAAAAAACGTCGCGGATTTTTTAGTTAGTCAAAATCACAACGTTAAAAAGAATTGTGTCAGAAAGACTGGGGGAAACCTCGGTTTTTCTGACAAAGTTTATAAATTAGGCGGATCAAATGATCCGCCTTTTTAATGTCTAAAATATGCCGATTGCCCAAGAAAATTTAGAAAAAATTTTGCGTGATAACTTTCCGCAAGCGCAGCTAAAAGTGACGGCTTTGGTTGCTGATGATAATCATTACTCAGTTGAAATTGCTGATAAAATTTTTGCTGGCAAAACAAGAGTTGAACAGCATAAAATTGTAAATAATGCTCTGAAGGAAATTTTGGGTGATGTGCTTCACGCCATGCAGCTCAAGACCTCGGCTCAATAATTTTTTTAAATGATTTCATGACTGATATTTTGCAAACAATCCAAAACACTATTTCTTCCAATAACGTGGTGCTTTACATGAAAGGCAGCAAAGATTTTCCACAATGTGGATTTTCTGCAGCCATAGCTCATGTTTTAAAAAATCTTGGTGTTGAATTTTTTGACGTTGATGTATTGCGCGATCCGGAAATTCGTCAAGGTATCAAAGATTTTTCTGATTGGCCAACTATCCCACAACTTTATGTTAAAGGTGAATTTATTGGCGGTTGTGATATTGTGCGTGAAATGTTTCAATCAGGTGAGTTGCAAGAATTGTTTAAAGAGAAAAATATAATTTAGTTAAAGGCTGGTTTACACCACAGTGCCATTCCTTCCCATTTTGTTATTCACATGTTTGCAATCGAAATCAAAGATCTGTGCAAGACTTACACAAAGTCTAAAAAATCTCCGGAAAAAATTGCTTTGAAGTCAGTTGATCTGCAAATCAAAAAAGGTTCGTTCTTTGGTCTGTTGGGTCCAAATGGTGCTGGCAAATCAACCATTATAAATATTTTAGCCGGCTTGGTTAATAAAACTGCGGGCAGTGTGAAAATCGCCGGCATCGACATTGATCAAGATCAGCAAGCCAGTAAATTTAAAATTGGCATTGTACCGCAAGAGTTAATCATCGACCCATTTTTTAATGTGCGTGAAACTTTGGAAATTTATGCTGGTTATTTTGGTATTAAGAAATCTGAGCGTCGCAGCGATGAAATCATCGAAGCTTTAGGACTGAAAGATAAAGCCAAAGCCGCTCCACGCAGCCTCTCTGGTGGAATGCGTCGCCGTCTTCTAGTGGCAAAAGCTTTAGTACATAATCCAGAAATTTTAGTGCTGGATGAACCCACCGCTGGTGTTGATGTAGAGCTGCGCAATCAGCTATGGGAATATGTCAAAAAACTTAATAAAGCGGGCACGACAGTTTTGTTAACTACGCATTATTTAGAAGAAGCCGAAATATTATGTGATGAAATTGCTGTTATTAATCACGGTGCCGTGATTGCCAATGATCGCAAAGAAAATTTGATGAAACTGCTTTCAAGAAAAGAGTTGGTCATTAGCACGGCAAATGAGATCACTAAGGAGGTTGAAAAATATTTTGGTGAGTTGCCGCTAAAAATTTTAGCTCCTGATAAAGTTTCTATTACTTACGATCCTGAAAAAGTTGCAGTGGAAAAAATTTTGCGCAGTTGTTTTGATGCCGGAATTCAAATCAGCGATATCTCAACAACTCAGCCCGATTTGGAAGAAATTTTTAAACATCTGATCAAAGCAAAATAACGGTGAAAAAATCATGAAAGACCTCATCAGCATAGATCATCTCAGTCTTGAAGAGATTAATCAAATTCATGATTTAGCGCAAAAATTTTTTAAAAATCCGCACAAACAAAGTGAAGAATTAGCCGGAAAAATTTTGGTTAATTTTTTCTTTGAAAACTCCACTCGCACTCGCACCTCATTTGAAGTTGCCGCTATGCGCATGGGTGCGAAAGTAGTAAATATTGATATCTCGCTGTCATCGTTAAAAAAAGGTGAATCAATCGTGGATACGGCAAAGACTATTAATGCCATGAATCCAGATTTTGTGGCCTTGCGCCACAATTCCAGTGGTATTGCTCAGTTGCTAAAAAGATATATGTCGGCATCACTGATTAATGCCGGCGATGGTACTAATGAACATCCCAGCCAGGCATTGCTTGATTCATTTACCATTTTACAGCATAAAAAATCTCTCCAAGGCTTGAAAATTGCAATTTGTGGTGACGTCTTACATTCAAGAGTGGCGCGCTCCAACATCAAATTGTTGAAAAAATTTGGTTGTGAAATTCGTGTCATCACTTTGCCAACTTTGATCACTTATGATTATAAAAATTGGCTGAAAGAAAATTTTAATGTTGAAGTTTTTGAAAATTTAGAAGCGGGAATTTCCGGTGTTGATATTGTGATGATGTTGCGCATCCAACAAGAGCGCATGCTAGGGTGTTATATTCCGTCACTCGCAGAATATTTTAAAATATTCGGTCTTACTCATGAAAAATTAAAAGCGGCTCAACCAGATGTTTTGGTATTGCATCCTGGTCCGATAAATCGTGATGTTGAAATTTCCTCGGCTTTGGTTGATGACGAGAAGTTCAGTTTGGTATTAGAACAAGTTGAAGCTGGGGTCGCGGTTAGACAAGCTCTGTTACGATTTTTGCAGTCATAAATCACTCATCTAATTTCTCAAAAATCACCTTGAATTCTTTGTGAAAATCGAGGTCTTTTTTTGAGCAAAAATTTTTAAAAGATTTCTTATTTACAAATAAAAAATTGTTCTTACTTTGCGCCCTCTTTTTTAAAAATTGCGTTTGAAAAATATGCTGCGAGCCCAGGAAAATCAAGGCTTCGCAAGGCATCAAATTTCAAGCAAAAATTAAGTCTTTTATTCTTTTACTTAATTTTAACCATCTAACAAAGAAATGAAACAAGAGCAAGAGTATGACGGGGCGGTGAACTCGAAAATTCACTATCTTTTTAACACGCAAAAGACCGCCAAGGGATTAGACCAATCTTCCTTAGTTTCAGAAGCAAGTTTCACTAAAAATTTCAGTACAGTTGAAAAAGAGGTAAATGAATTAAAACCGTCAATTCCGGTTTATTTCGTTCGCCCAAAATCAATCGCTCGTGCTGCTAAATTTTTTCTCACAAATTTTAAAACTGCGAAACTTTCCAGCGACATTCTCTATTCGGTAAAAAGCAATCCAGATGCTGCCGTTTTGCAACATCTTTTTAATGCTGGAATTAAGCATTTTGATGTTGCATCCATGGCCGAAGTTAAATTGATCGATGGTCTGTTTGGCGATGCTGTAAAGATGTATTTCATGCATCCGATCAAATCTAGGGAAGCAATTTTTGACGCATATTTTAACCATGGAATTCGTGATTTCTCTCTCGACTCTATTGACGAACTCAACAAGATTTTAGCAGTTACTAATAACGCTAAAGACCTGGGATTGCATGTGCGCTTGGCGATTTCCAATTCTCATGCCGCGATTGATTTGTCGGGTAAATTTGGTATTTTGCCTAGTGAATCGGTAAATTTGGTTAGAAAAACCAGAGCGGCAGCACAACGTTTTGGTATCTGTTTTCACGTCGGTTCGCAATGTATGGATCCGATTGAATATCGTAATGCTTTAACCATTACCAAAGAAGTGTTGGAACAGGCAAAAGTAAAGGCTGATGTTATTGACGTGGGCGGAGGTTTTCCTTCGTCTTATCCGGGGATGACACCATCTGACTTACAATCTTATTTCGATGAAATTTTTGATGCCATCAATCATCTAGGATTTAAGGATTGCAAAATTTGGTGTGAGCCTGGACGTGCTTTGGTTGCTGAAGCTGGTTCACTGTTAGTTCGCGTTGAAGGCAAGAAAAAAGGCATGCTTTATTTAAATGATGGCACTTATGGCGGCTTGTTTGACGCTGGTTTTCCTGGCTTCATTTATCCGGTGCGTGCTATTCGAATCAAAAATCAAGATCCTCTTTCTGCGGTGAATATTCCCGTTGGATTCTATGGACCAACCTGTGATTCGCTGGATGTGATGAAAGGGCCATTTTATTTGCCGGAAAATATTGCTGAAGGTGATTATATCGAAATCGGCCAGCTTGGTGCTTATTCTCGTAGCATCAGAACTGATTTTAACGGTTTTAACAAAAATTTGCAGATTGAAGTTTCTGACGAGCCTTTAATTTCAATGTATAAAGAAGTTGAAGCGCAGCAAGAAGCGGAAGTTGTTGCTGAGTAATATTAGTAAAAGTAAAAGGCGCCAAGATATTTTGCACAAAAACAGTATGGTTGGCGCCATACCCCTATTCCTTATTTAACCCCTCAATTCAAAGTAAAATGGTTACTAAAAAAGAACTTCTAAGTCGTGTCGTAAAACATATCGACGTGACTAAATTTGATGCGCGTCCCATCATTGATGCTATGGATCACATGTCTTTCACTTCGCGTGATTTGGCAAGAGCCACTGAGATTTTCAACATGATGTTGAAAGACAAAAAATGCTCTACAATCCTCACTCTTGCTGGTTCAACTTCTGCTGGCGGTTGCATGAAAGTTTATGCCGACATGATTAAATATGGCATGGTTGATGCGATTGTTGCTACTGGTGCATCTATTGTTGACATGGATTTTTTTGAAGCTCTTGGTTTCAAACATTATCAAGGCACTCCATTCATTGACGACAAATTCTTGCGCAAAAATTATATCGACAGAATTTACGACACCTATATTGATGAAAAAGATTTGCAAAACTGTGATAACACCATTTTCAAAATCGCTAACTCATTAGAACCTCGTGCTTATTCATCTCGTGAATTTATTTGGGAGATGGGAAAATATCTTAAAAAACATGCTAAGAAAAAAGAGTCTTTGATTGAGCTTGCTTACGATTATAACGTGCCGATTTTCTGCCCAGCTTTCACGGACTCTTCTGCCGGTTTTGGATTGGTGTTACATCAAGTTAAAAATCCTAAAAAGCACATGACGATTGATTCGATAGCTGATTTTAAAGAATTAACCGACATCAAGATTAAAGCCGGAACGACAGGCTTGTTAATGGTTGGTGGCGGTGTGCCGAAAAACTTTGTGCAAGATACAGTGGTTTGTGCTGAAATTTTGGGTGAAGAAGTGGATATGCACAAATATGCCGTACAAATCACGGTTGCAGATTCACGCGATGGCGCATGTTCTTCTTCAACTCTTAAAGAAGCTTGCTCTTGGGGTAAAGTTGATACCACTTTTGAGCAAATGGTTTATGCGGAAGCCACTTCAGTTATTCCACTTTTGGTCTCTGATGCTTATCACCGTGGCCATTGGAAAAAACGCAGCAGAAGAAATTTTGCTAAGTTATTTGCTTAGGAAAAGATTTATATTGTATCTCATAGCTTTGGATTGTTGATTTGATGGGCTAAAACCAATCAGATCAATGGTTCAAAGCTTTTTTATTGCAAGAATGGAATGAGATTTGTGCGGAATTGGTGTTTAAAAGTTGAAAATTCTCTCCTCCCGGCAACTAAAAGCCAGCAACTGAAAGTTGAAAATTCTTTTCATCCCAGCAACTTCTGGTTGCTTTTATTTTTTATAACATAAAAGAGTGGAAAGCATGGATTAACTATCTTTGCTAAACCGCATGAAACCATCATCATTTCTTAGACGTAACGTTGGATTATTGTCTCGTTATGCTCAACAAGCTGCCAATTCTAACCCTGTAACTAGAATTGTTAATCTGCCTGATGAAAGTTCGGTGATATATCAAGAAAAAGAGTATGAAGATTGGCGCTATACAGTAGGTATTTTATACAGAAAAAATGACTTTGGAAGTTTGGATCCGGTTTCTATCCCAGTCCAGCTTATGAATAATCCCGATGCAGTTATAAAACATCTCTCTGGTCAGAATCATAATTCTGCAACCAAGTATCAGTTACGGGAAGTATCTCCCAGGTTTGATCCTGTGGTTTTCTCAAAATTTACCGAATTGTTAAATCCAGTAGTTGTTGAAAATTTAGGTTTGAACAGAGGTAAAGCTGATAATATTGATCTTTATAACCTGTGCATAAGCTCAAAATCGGAGACGTTGTCAGAAAGGGTCGTGCGCAATCGTAGTAAGCTTCTTGGACTATTCCCGCTTTTTCGTGATATAAAAGATTTTAGGCCGGAAATTTTACCTAGTTTTGATGAAGGAAATAACGAAAAGGCACTAAAAGAGTTTAGAAAATATTTGGGAATTCATGATGATCTGACTCAGCCTTCTGTTATAAAGCGTTGTAGCAATGCAAAATTCGCTCCTGATGCGAAGTTTTTTTGCAAGATGGTGAACTATGCTCTCGGTTTGCCACAAGGTGAAAAATTCAATAAAAAATCTTATGAAAAGTTAATTTCTAATATTCCAAATCCGCATGAAACTAGAGAGTATGAGGCGATGTGGGATGCTTTAAGAGATATTCAAAGATTAGAAGTTAGTGACGAGGTAAAATCATGTTTATTTCGCAATATTGAAAGAAATTGGATAAAAGATGCGGCAACACTTAATGAAGGATTTTCTGGGAAAGTATCTTTTCTAAGTGAAACTATAGCCAATGATTTGTTGTTGCCGGCATATATTGCCCAGTTTAACAAAATGGAGAAGCAATCTGATTCTGGCAAAATTCCAGATTTGATGATTCTTTTTAATAACGGATTTGTTGCAGATGTTCGAGCTGAGCTTGCAAAATTGGTGCAAGAAACAATCCTTTCTAATTCGAAGCCAAAAGAAATAGTTGAGTGTTATGAACGTTTAGATCGCAGAGCTGGCGAGATTTTGGAATCAAAACCAATACTTAAAAAAAGGTTAGAAAGTACTAAAGATGATAATGCGGAATTTAAACCAGAATGGCATGAATTATTCCCGCCGCAAACAGTTGAAATGCCTGACGGTTCTTATCATTTTAGATGTTTAAATAGTAGCGCTGAGTTAAATGCCTGGTCTAAAAAAATGAATAACTGTTTGCACACTTTTGATAGCAGATGTAGCGCTGGTGTTTGTCACATTATTTTAGGTGTTGATCCTGAGGGGCTTGAATTTGCTATACGTTTGAATCATCTTGCAGTTTCCGAGGTTGAAAATGCTAACGTAAAATCAGCTACGATTACTGCGCGCGAAGCAGCCGAGCACTTGTCCGTAGCGATAAAAGAAGGTAAAATAAAGTCTAATCCTAATAAAGGTGCTTTGGATTTTCATCGTACGATTGATGAAACTGTGGGTTTTGAAGTGCGTAACGAACAAGCTGTACAAGAGGTTTACAACGTTTACCAAAATTCTAAAATTTTGCCCGAGTCTTTGCGGGGATTAAGTCGAGAAGATTTTTTACAACAAAGTGGTTTTGTAGAATTTTTTGCAAAAAGAAAATCTGATCACGTTGCGATGATTCACAAGAATCCTAGCACTGCAGTTCGCAAACCAAACATCAGCGCTGAGAAGAAAACCGATCTAAGACTGCTAAAAGACTAAGTTAGATGAGAGTATAAATATTTAGTTTGGTATAGTTAAGTTTGAGCATAAAAATAATTTAACCTTAAAGGGTAAGGTTCTGCTGGACAAAAATCGACTGGCAAATATTTTGCCGCCTCTTCTTTCCCCTCTTCTGCATGAATTTTTCAAAAAAATGTTCGAACAAAAATCGATGCCGCGGATTATTCTGTTGCATATAGTCGCGATTCTGCTGGTTATTTCTAATGTCTCCGACATCAGAATTGCCGGCCTCTCAGACCTTATTCCGCTTTTTGATTTGATGGCGGTATTTTATTTTGCGGTATTCAAAAATATTTTCGGCATCTGGTTTGTTTTTTTGCTCGGTGTGTGGAATGACGCTTTAAACGGAAACCCTCTAGGAACCACATCCATCTGTTACATCATTTTAATAAAATTCTTCCAGGTGCTGAATCAAAAATTGATGATCCGCGATAATTTTAAGCATATCTGGCAACAGTTTGTGGCTTTCTGTTTTTGTTTTTTGCTGATGAAATGGTTGATGCTGTCAGTGTTTAATGGTGAGTTTCATAGCGTTACAACTGTGTTGGTACAGTTTGTTTTGTCGTCGGTTCTTTATGTGGTGCTGCATAAATTTTTCGATTATCTCAGTGGAAAATTATTGGAGAATTAGCTAAACGCATGCTTCGCGATATTCGTAAAAACAAGATTTTTAATCGTCGTGCATTATTTGTCGGTGCTGCGCAATCAGTGTTGGCAACAGCCTTGATTACGCGTTTAGGATATTTGCAGTTGGTGAAGAATGAAGAATATGAGATAAAATCGGACAGCAACCGCATTAAACCGATGATAAATCCAGCGCCTCGCGGAATCATTATGGATCGTTTTGGTGAACCTTTAACCAAGAATGAAGGTAACTACCGTCTGCTTTTTTATTTCGAGAATAAAAAAAATACTGGCGAGCTGATCGATAAAATTTCTGCTATTCTTGATATTACGGATCAGCAAAAAAATCTTTTTCTCTCTAAAATCAAAAATGCCCGTCGCAAAAGTATCATTTCTTTAATGGATAACTTGTCGTGGGATGATGTAGCGCGCATAGAGACCAATTCACATCAACTTCCTGGCATTTCAATCGAAAGCGGCATTATCCGTCATTATCCCTATCCAGCCGAAACGGCGCATTTTCTGGGTTACGTCTCACTTCCTTCCGAGAAAGAGATCGATGAAAATGAACAAAATCTCTTTATGCATCCTGATTTTCGTATTGGAAAATCAGGCATTGAGCGCACTTTTGACGAAGCTTTGCGTGGTAAATATGGTGTAAAATATGTCGAAGTGAACGCCCATGAAATTCCGATTCGCACTTTGTCAATCAAGCCGGCAGTTGAAGGTTCAAAGTTACATCTGACCATTGATCTGCGTTTACAAAAATATGTCACAGATAGAATCAAGGATGAAGTGGCTTCGGTTGTGGTTATGGATGTAAAAACCGGCGAAATACTGGCTTATGCCTCCAGCCCAAGCTTTGACCCCAATAATTTTGTTGAAGGGGTATCTAGGCAATATTGGAATGAGTTGAATACTGATCCGCGCAGACCACTTAACAACAAGCCGATTGCTGCAATGTATCCTCCAGGTTCAACCTTCAAATTGATGGTGGCTTTGGCGGCTTTGGAAGCTGGCGTTAACCCCAATAGCAAGGTTTTTTGCAATGGACATTATCAATCAGGAAGAAGGATTTTTCATTGTTGGAAAGATGGTGGACATGGTGCGATGGATTTGGTCGATGCCATTAAAAATTCCTGCAACGTTTATTTTTTCACTATGGCCAATCAGATTGGCTACGAAAAATTTACTGAAATGGCACGGCGTTTTGGTTATGGTGAAAAATTCGACATCAGCCTTTATGGCGCTAGGGCGGGCAGTGTTCCTTCAGATGCGTGGAAACGTCAGGTTTTTAAAACTCCTTGGGTGGGTGGAGATACTTTAAACACCGCTATTGGACAAGGTTTTGTTTTGGCAACACCTTTGCAAATGGCATTGATTGCCGCGCGTATTGCTAATGGTGGGGTGCCGATTAAGCCTTATTTAGTGCGCAACCACAACATTAATGAGCAATATGACGAGTTAAAAAATAGCCCGTTAGTGCCGCCAGAGCATTTGCGTTTGATTCAAGAGGGAATGTGGCGCGTTATGAATGAGCCAGGTGGCACAGCCTATGCTAAAAGAATCGCTGTTCCAGGTTTTGAGATGGCTGGTAAAACTGGCACTTCACAGGTGATTTCGAAGCGTGAAAAAGAAATGTCGAAAAGTGAAAGTGGTATTAATGAAAATCAAAACCACGCAATTTTTGTGGGATTTGCTCCAACACAAGATCCTAAATATGCTATTTCAATAGTTGTGGAACATGGCAAAAGTGGATCAATGGCAGCGGCTCCAATTGGTAAAGATATTATGACGGAAGTGCAGATATTAAATGATCAAAGTGGAGTGTTGCGTGAAGCTTTGATTAAAGCTGGTTCGCATCAGTTTTAATCTTTGCTTGTCAATTAAATTGACCGAAACTATTTTCCGCGCTCCTTTCCGCAAGACCGGCTGTAAAGATGGTTTGCCGGTATAAAATTTCTTTCAATTTTTAGAAAATTTTAAAGGAATGTTGATCGATTGATTTCGAGTAATACCTCCTTTAGACGCGCTTCTGGCGCGGATTTTCAAGATTTACTAACCCTTGTTTTTACCTATGACAAATAAAGGAAAAATCACTCAAGTCATTTCTGCTGTAGTTGACGTAGAGTTTGAAAATGGCGACATGCCAGCAATATACAACGCGCTTGAATGTGTTAATGACGGCAAAAAACTAGTTCTAGAAGTTGCCTTACATATCGGTGAAAGAACAGTGCGCGCAATCGCCATGGATTCTACAGACGGTTTGACTCGCGGCACTGAAGTTGTCGATTTAGGCAAGCCTATTTCGGTTCCAGTTGGTGAAGCCACTTTGGGCCGTATTATGAACGTTATTGGTGAGCCAATCGACGAAAGAGGTCCAATTAACTCAAAAGAATTAAATCCGATTCACGCCTCTGCCCCGGAACTTTCTGAGCAAGCAACTGAAACCGAAATTCTGGTTACTGGTATTAAAGTTATCGACCTTTTAGCCCCTTATTCCAAAGGTGGTAAAATTGGTTTGTTCGGTGGCGCCGGTGTTGGTAAAACAGTTTTGATTATGGAGTTGATCAACAACGTTGCCAAAGCTCACTCTGGTTATTCAGTGTTTGCAGGCGTTGGTGAAAGAACTCGTGAAGGAAACGATCTTTACCATGAAATGATGGATTCAGGCGTTATCGACGTAAATAATCTTAAAAATTCTAAAGTTGCCTTGGTTTACGGCCAAATGAACGAACCACCTGGAGCCCGTGCCCGTGTTGCTTTGACTGGTCTTACTCAAGCTGAATATTTCCGTGATAAAGAAGGTCGCGACGTGCTTTTCTTCGTGGATAACATCTTCCGTTTCACTCAAGCCGGTTCTGAAGTTTCTGCCCTTTTGGGTCGTATTCCTTCGGCCGTTGGTTATCAGCCAACTCTTGCCACAGAAATGGGTGCCATGCAAGAACGTATTACTTCTACCAAAAAAGGTTCAATCACTTCCGTACAAGCGATTTACGTTCCAGCTGATGACTTGACTGACCCAGCTCCGGCCACTTCATTCTCGCATTTGGATGCCACAACCGTATTGTCACGTCAAATCGCTGAGATCGGTATTTATCCAGCTGTTGACCCGCTTGACTCAACTTCACGCATCCTTGATCCACGTATTGTCGGTAACGAACATTACGAAATCGCCCGCGAAGTGCAAAAAATTCTGCAAGCTTACAAATCCTTGCAAGACATTATCGCCATTCTTGGTATGGACGAGCTTTCTGAAGAAGATAAGCTTACTGTTGCAAGAGCGCGTAAGATTCAACGTTTCTTGTCACAACCTTTCCACGTTGCCGAAGTTTTCACCGGCGCTCCGGGAAAATGGGTAGCTTTGAAAGATACTATCAACAGCTTTAAAGAAATCTGTTCCGGTAAATATGATCACTTGCCAGAATCTGCATTCTACATGGTTGGCGGTATTGATGAAGCTATCGCCAAAGGTGAAAAACTTTTGAAAGAAGCTAACTAATATGAATTTGAATCTCGAAATCATCTCCGTTCAGGGCATTGTCTTTAAAGGACAATGCCACATGGCTGTGGTTCCTTCGGTTGAAGGTGATCTTGGCGTGATGTATGGTCATGAATCTGTGATTGCCAAGTTACGTGAAGGTCAAATCACTTTGTATGATGATAAACAAATCATCACTAAACAAATCGATGTAAAAGGTGGTCTGGCCGAGATGCATGGCGCTGAAAAGCTTTCTGTTTTAGTTGACTAGTTTAAAGAAAGGGCTGGCACTGTTTAAGTGTCCAACCCTTTTAGAATAAAAAAAATGACCATCGCTAAAATCGATTCCGTAAACATCGCGTTGATGTTTCTCTCTGTTGCCCTGGCGCTGTTACTTCCCTTCGAACTTTTTCTGATTTCCTACGCTGTTCTTGGGCCACTGCATTATGTCACTGAGATTTCTTGGTTGCACAAAAAACAATATTTTATTCAAGGCAGAATAGATTGGTCTTTGCTGATTGTGATTTGTGTGATTGCAGCACTAGCTTTCTTGGCAATCGAGCTAAGTTTTTACTATAAAAACAGTGCCCTGCTAACAAACTTCTTCGCTGACCACAACATAAACCAAGATAAGTTTTTCGCTGATCTTAGCTTGTGGCCTTCAACCTTAGTTTTTCTCTCTTTTGCTTCGGCTTATATCTTGACCTTTGTAAAAGATTGGTTCTGGCGTATAAACTCTTTTGCCGCCGCCATTTTTTTGGTGCTGCTGTTTCAAGGCACTTTTTCCTATATGGTGTTGTTTGGAATTTTGCTCACCACAATAATCCACGTTTGGCTTTTTACCGGCCTGTTTATGCTTTCTGGTGCCAGAAAAAGCAAAAATATGTCAGCCTATATTGCGGTGGCAGCTTTTGTTTTATGCTCGCTTAGTTTTATTTTTATTGTGCGTGATGGTTACGCTTTAAGTGATAAAGCACTTGAAATAGTTGGTTTCAGTGGTCTGGGTTTAAATCAAACCTTGGCCCAGATGTTTGATCTATCAAGCGATAAAATCGACCTGATTTATTCTTCCACCGGCCTAAAAATTCAGGCATTTATCGCCTTTGCCTACAGCTATCACTATCTTAACTGGTTCTCCAAAGTTGAGATCATCAAATGGCATCAAGTGTCAAAAAAAGCTTTGATTATTTGCGCTTTAATATGGGTTGGATCAGTCGCCGCCTATGCTTACGACTATCATTTCGGCTTGATGCTGCTGTTCTTTTTAAGCGTGCTCCACGTTTTGCTAGAATTTCCGCTTAACTTGCGCTCGCTTGCAATCATCACCAAGCGCTCTAAGCCCAATTCTTGAATATCTTAGCGAAGCGGAAAGTTGGCAGATTTTTATCAAAGATGATGGTGACCTGTTTGTACAGAGGTCGCGGCAGCCAATGTGCTGGCTTCAGTTTCTGAAGTACTGGGGGCGTTAGAAGGGGATTCTTTAAACCCAAATAACTTTTTCAACTCTTGATGTACTAGATCGCTTTCTTTCAAAGATAAGGTTAGAAAAGTCACGGGCTTCAAAAATTCATCAGGAGCGGGAAGATTTAAAGCTCTATGCATAGTCTGAACTTCCTTTGAAAGCATTTCTGTGGCAGAGGCATATTCTTGAGAGAAAGGATTATTCATTTTCGAAATAAGCGTCTGAATGGTAAAGAACTTATTCGCTGTTTTGAGAGTTTCTCCAGTCATTAAGGTGATGATTACCGAATTAGCTTTCTGTGTTGCTTCCTCAGATTCACCAAAACTATTGATCAGATTAGTTCTCAACTCTTTAAGCTTAGAGATTTTGGTTTCATTTAATGGTTCTGATATTTCTGGGTTTCTGAAGATTTGGTCATTGGTAGAAATAATGGCAAGAAATGTGGCAGTGTTTTTATTTCGAACTCTTGGATTGCTGTTTAACATTTTTTGCAGTTGCACTGGATCTGACGTGAGTTCGATTAGGCGATTTACGATTGAAAGATGTCCATTCCTGGCAGCATTTTCAAAGGCAGAGTCAGATATAGCATGGATCATTCGTTGTTGTTGTTCTGGATCTAGTGTGAGTTCGATTAGGCGATTTACGATTTTAAGATGTCCATTCATGGCAGCCCTTGTAAAGGCAAAGTTACCTCCTGAATGGATAATTCGTTGTTGTTGCTCTGGATCTGGTGTGAGTTCGATTAGGCGATTTACGATTTCAAGATGTCCATTTATGGCAGCCAATCTAAAGGCATGGCCACCTCTTGAATGGATCATTTGTTGCAGTTGCTGTAGATTTGGTGTGAGTTCGATTAGGCGATTTACGATTGCAAGATGTCCATTCTCGACAGCCTTTCTAAAGGCTTCATTGCGCAGATCATTCGTAATCATTTCTGCTGTGATTGCTTCTGGGTTGCCTGCTTTGATTAAAGTTTCTAAATGTTCTGTAAGCATTTTTGCTTTTTATTAATGTTAAAATATTTGTACTAAACCCTGATCAAGCAGCAGTTGATTTAGATAAATTCCGTCATCAGCGATTTTTTGTAGATCGGTTTCCTGATCATTTCGTGGCAGAAAAATATCGGCAACATAACGATTAAAAATATCAGTTTTGATGCTTTTTAAAATGAAGAAAGGTTGTTGGTTTAAAATCTCTGTCAAAGCCTCGGTGGCTTTTTTGCCGTCACTGCTTTTGCCTTCAGAAGCGTTGATTTTAGCAAGGCGAATAATCTCTTCGTGAAAAATTCCAAAACCCAAATCAATATTGGCGTGCAGCGTGTCGCCATCAACCACACGTTTTAGATAGGCTTTGTAAGTGTGGATTTTTTGCACAGGAGTCGTTGATTTTTTGACGACATATTCCTGATCTTTTTTAGTGACAAAAGCGATCGCGCCATCTTGTTTGGAATCGCGGGGCATCATCTCTTCCACCTCGCGAAAAATCTTAAAACCACAATCAAAAAAATATTTTTCTGAACCTATAATCTTAGTGATTTTGTAAGTAAAAAGTTGGCCGCGAGCGGGGCTTATTTTTTTCTTGGTCAGTTTTCTAAGTGGCTTGGAGTTTTGATCGGAAGAGGCTTTAACATCAATAGCCGCCTGTTGCAAATCATCAGAACTCCACGAATTCTCACGTGTTAAATCTTCTAAATATTTTCTCTCTTCAGCTTTCTTAATGCCGCTTAAAACGCGATAGTGACTCCAGTTTAAATTTGGATCGTCTTTAGGAAGTTTGGGATAGGTTTTGTAAAAACTGTGCATTTTGTAGAGCACTTTTTTACTGATTAGAGTATCGCGCTCCAACTGTTCAACTAGCTTCTTGCCATATTGCTCGGCATTATTTTGGGGCAGACTTTGATCAATGATTTTTCCGATTTGCCACGCCATCTCAACTTTCTTGCGGGTTATGGTTTGAATAATACTGCCCTGAGTTTGCTGAATCGAAAGCTGAATCTCGCCCAAGATTTTTTTGTAATCAGCAGCAGAAATCGCCAAATCTTTTGTGTTATTTTTCATGATTTTTCTCTCACTTTTAAAAAGATTGTCTCCGCGGCGGAGAAAATGTCATTTCTGCAAAACCTTCTGGCTGTTGACCTTATTCAAATCTCAGATTTTAAAACAAGGATTTCCATCACCATGGTTTCGAATTGTGACAGAGAAAAAATAGCAATAAAAAAAGACAATAAAAAAGGCGAGGTTTGTGGCCTCGCCTTTCTTATTTTTTAGAACTGAAGTCGATGACTTATTTATCTCCGTCCTTTTTTACTTCTTCATATTCAGCATCAACTACTTTTTCTGATGAAGAACCGGCTTCAGCTTGATCGTCAGATTGTGGTGCTGCACCAGCACCAGCAGCACCTGCTTGTGAAGCTTTATAAATCGCTTCGCCAAGTTTCATTGATGATTGCATCAAAGCCTCGGTAGCAGCTTTCAACTCTTCGGCTTTGCTATCTTCTTTGGCGGCAAGATCTTTAACTTTTTGCAACTGGGCTTCAATCTCTGATTTAGTAGCACCATCAACTTTGTCGCCATGTTCTTTTAAAGATTTTTCAGTTTCATAAACTGCTCCGTCAGCCTGATTTTTTGCTTCGATAAATTCCTTGCGGGCCTTATCACTAGCAGCATTGGCTTCAGCATCTTGCATCATTTTCTGAATTTCAGCTTCGGATAAACCACCAGAAGATTGAATGCTGATTTGTTGCTCTTTGCCGGTGCCTTTATCTTTGGCAGAAACTTTAACCACGCCGTTAGCATCAATATCGAAAATAACTTCGATTTGCGGCATGCCGCGTGGAGATGGTGCGATTCCTTCCAAGTTAAATTCGCCGAGCAACTTATTGTGAATGGCGATATCGCGTTCGCCTTGGAAAACTTTGATGGTAACGGCAGTTTGATTGTCAGCTGCAGTTGAGAACACCTGGCTTTTATTAGTTGGGATGGTGGTGTTGCGATCAATCAAGCGGGTGAAAACACCGCCGGCAGTTTCAATACCAAGTGAAAGCGGAGTAACATCCAAAAGTAGAACATCCTTAACATCGCCTTGTAACACGGCGCCTTGAATGGCAGCGCCAATAGCCACCACTTCGTCAGGATTTACTGATTTATTTGGTTCTTTACCGAAAAGTTTTTTGACGGTTTCGATAACTTTTGGCATACGGCTCATACCGCCAACCAAAATAACTTCATGAATGTCGGAAGCTTTCAAACCAGCATCTTTCAAAGCATTTTCGCATGGTGCAACAGTGCGTTGAATCAAATCATCAACTAGCTGTTCTAACTTAGAGCGTGAAAGTTTTACATTTAAGTGCTTAGGGCCAGAGGCATCGGCGGTGATGTAAGGTAAGTTGATTTCAGTTTCCATCAAGCTTGAAAGCTCGATTTTAGCTTTTTCAGCGGCTTCTTTCAAACGCTGTAAAGCTAGTGGATCTTTGCTTAAATCAATGCCCTGCTCTTTCTTAAACTCAGAAGTCAGGTGCTCTAAAATGCGCATATCAAAATCTTCACCACCCAAGAAAGTGTCGCCATTGGTGGCTTTAACTTCAAAAACACCATCACCGATTTCAAGAACTGACACGTCGAAAGTACCACCGCCAAGGTCATAAACGGCGATAGTTTGACCACCTTTTTTCTCAAAGCCGTAAGCAAGTGCAGCGGCAGTTGGTTCGTTAATGATGCGTAAAACATCCAGACCGGCGATTTTTCCGGCATCTTTAGTGGCTTGGCGTTGAGAGTCGTTGAAGTAGGCTGGAACTGTGATCACTGCTTTTTCAACTTTTTCTCCCAAATAACTTTCAGCGGTTTCTTTCATTTTCATCAAAGTGAAAGCTGAGATTTGGCTTGGCGAGTATTTTTCGCCTTTAACTTCAACCCAGGCATCGCCATTGTTGGAAGGTACGATTTTGTAAGGCACAAGCTTACGATCTTTTTCAGTCGTTGGATCATTATCACGACGACCGATCAAGCGTTTGATCCCGAAAATAGTGTTTTGTGGATTAGTGACAGCTTGGCGTTTTGCTGGCGCGCCGACTGTTCTTTCGCCATTGGCTAGAAATCCGATAATCGAAGGAGTGGTTCTAACACCTTCAGAATTTTCAATAACTTTAATATTTTTACCTTCCATGATGGCCACGCAAGAGTTGGTGGTTCCAAGGTCAATACCGATTACTTTGTTAGACATAAAATATGAGATTTGATGATTATTTGAGTTATGTACCAGTGTTTAGAATTTTTACGTGATACGAGTCGCGCCCCGCATGGCGGGGATCCCCATATACCAAAGCAAACTTTGTTGAAGATTCTTAGCTTCGGTATATACAACGAATGTGGGCAACTATTTAAGGAGTTGTTTGGGGATTACAAGGTGATGGCTGATAAATTTTCTTTAATGTCGTGAACCCTGATAAAATCAATCTTCTTGATCGCCAGATATTTTGAAATCACCAAAGTTTTCTGGGTGCGATCGCCGTTGATTTTAACTTCTTCCAAAAAGCTTTTTCTGGAATGTCCGATATAAATCGGCAGGCCAAGGATTTTGAATTGATCGATATTTTTTAAAATGCGGATTGATTGCAGTGCATCTTTACCAAAGCCGATACCTGGATCTAAAATCAGCTGTGATTTTTTGACGCCTTTTTTTTCCAACTCGCTGAGTTTTTTCTCAAACCAGCTTAGCATTTCGCCGATCAAGTTGATGTGAGGATTGATCAAACTGTCAGGCACTGCGGGAATTTTTTCATTATGCATCAAAATAGTTTCAGCGTTCTTAGCAGCGATAAATTCCACTATTTTTTCATCCAGCAATCCGTTTACGTCATTGACAATATCAACTCCCAGCTCATGAGACCTTTTGATGGTAGAAAAATGGTAGGAATCAATACTGGTTTTGATGGGGCGCGGTGCTTTTTTTACTAAAGCAACAATCTCCGGTAAGATTTTTTCCAGGCGAGACCATTCTTCTTCAGCACTGATTTTTATCGCTGTAGGACGTGTTGATTCGGCACCGATATCGATGATGTCAGCACCAGCATCAATCATCTTTTGTGTTTGAAGCAAGGCCGATTCTAACGAGTTAAACTTGCCCCCATCGGAAAATGAATCAGGAGTAAGATTTAGAATCCCGACGATTTTGGTCATTAGAATTTTTGTAAAAGATTTAAAAAAATAAGGATATTTCTTGTCACATATTCTTAACTCACGAAAATTTTTTACCAAAAATACACAATATGAATAAAGTAAAATCTTTCCTATTTTTGGTTCTCCTTGCCGAAATCATTTTTTTAAAGCCAAGTTTTGCTTTATCTTATAAGGCTCCGGAAATTTCTGGCATTAAAGAATGGATCAATTCTAAGTCGCTAAAAATTTCGCATCTTAAGGGCAAAGTAGTGTTGATTGATTTTTGGACTTACTCTTGCATCAACTGTTTGCGCACTTTGCCACACATAACTAAGTGGGATCAGATGTATCGCGATAAAGGTTTGGTGATCATTGGTATTCACGCACCAGAATTTGCCTTTGAGAAGAATTTTGACAATGTCAAGAAAGCTGTGGGTCGCTACAATATCAAATATCCGGTGGCTTTGGATAATGATTTAGTTACTTGGAGAAATTTCGATAATCACTATTGGCCGGCCCATTATTTGATTGATCAATCGGGCGATATTGTTGAAAGCCATTTTGGTGAAGGAAACTATGAAGAAACCGAAAATAAAATTCGTCAGTTGCTTGGAATCAAAGGTGATGCGGTGGCAGAGCAAGAAAAGCTTAACTTCAGCTTTGGTCAAACTGCAGAAACTTATTTGGGATATTCGCGGGCGCAGAATTTTTATAGTCCACAACAGCAAATCAACAAGCTGATCACATATTCATTTCCTGATGATCTGCCACGACATGGTTGGGCTTTGAGCGGCAAATGGAAAATCGAAAAAGAACGTATTGTCGCGCAAGAAAAAAATGCCAAACTGCGTCTTCATTTTAAAAGTAAGAAAGTATTTTTAGTGATGGGAAATCAAGGTTCTCAGCCAATCACAGTGCAGGTGAAGTTAAATGGCAAAGAGCTTAAAAATAGCCCGCTGCAAGTTGACAAACATATGCTTTATGAGTTGCTAAGCCAAGATGATAATGAGGCTGGAATAGTTGAGATAGAGGCTGCTAACTTCGGACTTGAGGCTTATGCATTTACTTTTGGGGAGTGAGATTTGTGGATTGGGGACAGAATGCACCGAAAACGTGCGTTTGGGCACGTTAGAGATTTTCAAGAGTTTGTTCCGGCGTTGCCTTTTTAGAATTGGGGCTCGAATTCAGTCCTGCACCGAAAACGTGCGTTTAGCACGTTTTCTACCACTTTCTCTCGAATTTTTTGCGTAGGATGATGGCGACTAGATTGAATAAAATCAGGAAGCCAAGCAGAACCAAAATCGCAGCAGCAGTTTTTTCGGCGAAGCCTAGCTCAGGAGAATCAGACCATAAATAAATCTGTACTGGCAGCACGGTTGTTGGTTCAACGAAGTTTTGTGGAATATCGGCGATAAAAGCCACCATACCAATCATCAATAAAGGTGCGGTTTCACCAAGAGCACGCGAGATTGCCAAAATAGTGCCGGTCATAATGCCGGGAATTGAGAGGGGCAGCAAATGATGCAGCGTGATTTGCACTTTTGACGCTCCAAGAGCGGCAGCGCCATCACGAATTGAGTCTGGAATGGTGCGAATGGTATTGCGGGTGGCAATGATAATCACCGGCAAAACTAGCATAAATAAAGTCATACCGCCAACTAAACTGGAGGAGCGTGGCAAATAAAAGAACTGCAAATAAACGGTTAGGCCAAGCAAGCCGTAGATAATAGAAGGAATGGCGGCTAGGTTGTTAATACTGATCTCAATAATATCGGTGATTTTATTTTTGGCTGCGAACTCTTCCAAATAAAAGGCGCACATTACTCCAACCGGGAAAGCTAATCCTAAAAATATTACCATCACTAAAAGTGATCCGGTCAAACCAGCGCCGATACCGGCAATCTCAGGCTCGCGCGAATCGGCAAATCTAAAAAAATTCCAGTTAAAAGATTTTTTAAGTTGGCTGTTGGCGATTAGTTTGTCGGTCCAAATTTTTTGTTTTTCGTTCAAATTTGCGGACGCAGGATGTTTGAAATAAATGTCGATTTTTGACGAGGCGGAGAGCCAAAAAATATTTTTTTTGCCGAGTAAGTCAGGATTGTTGGAGATTTGCTGTTCAAGTTCTAAAGCCGCAACTTTGCTGGTGATTTGATATAATGAGTTGATTTCGATGAGTGATTTGGCATCGGGGAATTGTTCTAACAGTGCCTTTTTGATTAAACGGCGATAGCTGATTTGTTCATTTTCAGAATTTTGGGTAATGGACTGTGGCGATAAATCAATGTCGAGTGCCACTTTAGTTTGCCAAAAAGCACCACTGCTATTGCTTAAAATCATGCCAAACAAAGCAACTAAGAAAGATAGTGCAAAGCCGATGGCTAAGATGCCGAAAAAATGAAAACGAGCTTCTTTGCGATTACGTTTTTTAAGATTTTTAATTTCTAATTTTGCCATTTTGTATTATGCAATTTTTGTGACGGGTTTGGAATAAAACTGATTATTTTATTCCTAAATTTTTATTAATAATGCGTCACTTCTTAAAAAGTGAATCATTGATCTTGTTGGTTAGAAACGGGTCTTTCTCCTAATTTTCTCCTAATTTTTCCCACTTAGGAAATTTGCTACTACCATAGTTTTTGATAGATCTATCTTTGCTGGCCATTTCATACAAAATTGGTGAATTACCCGTATTTTTTCTTGTAATTTTTGATCACAATCAAGGCTACAATATTGAAAATGAAGGTGAAGACGAAAAGAGTTAGGGCCAATGCGAAGGCGGCTAAAGTTTTCGGGCTGTTAAACTCTTGGTCGCCCACCAAGAGAGTGACGATTTGAGCGGTGGCAGTGGTGACGGAATCAAGTGGATTGAAAGTGAGTTTGGCAACAAGGCCGGCGGCCATTACTACGATCATAGTTTCGCCAATGGCGCGCGACACTGCCAAAATAACTGCGCCGACGATTGATGGTATCGCCGAAGGTAAAACCACCTTTTTAATCATCTCAGATTTGGTGCTGCCCATCGCTAAAGCACCGTCTTTTAAGGCTTGGGGTACGGCGTTAAGGGCATCATCGGTGAGTGATAAAACGAAAGGAATAATCATCACGCCCATAACAAAACCAGCGGCCAAAGCGCTTTCCGATGCAATATTAAATCCGGCTAGAGCAAAAACTGTTTTGAAAAAAGGAGCGATGGTGATGACGGCAAAATAGCCGTAAACAACCGTGGGAACGCCGGCGAGGATTTCTAAAATGGGTTTTAAATA
Source organism: uncultured Rhizobium sp. (assembly GCA_964537735.1). GTDB lineage: Bacteria > Pseudomonadota > Alphaproteobacteria > Rickettsiales > UBA1997 > UBA2645. Next base: position 99,111 of record CAZICL010000006.1, read on the forward strand.
ATCGCGAACTTTGGCTTTGGCATAGAGACAAAGATAGATGGCGCCCATAATGCCAATGGGTACGGCGACGGTCATGGCGATTAAGGTGATCAGTAAAGTGCCTAAGAAAACCGGCACAATTCCAAAAGAGCTGGCGCCCACTGATTGTTCAGCGGTGATTGCCATTTGCGGGTTCCACACTGTGCCAAATAAGAAATCAAACGGCGCCACCATGTGAAAAAATTTTAGCGCTTCGAATAAAATGGAGATGGTGGTGACTGCGGTGATTAAAATTCCGATGCCGGCAGTGATTGATAAAACCAGCTTAAACGAACCTTCAATGTGATTTTTGGAATTAAACTTTTTTTGATAAAGTCGGTAGGTGAGAAAAAAAAGTGCGGCGAGAAATATTATGATCAATATAGTTTTTGCCGCCAAACTTATGGAGGTGAAGGCCAATAAAATTGCGCCGATAACAGACCATAAAACAAAACAGTAAATGTAATGAATGGGCAATGAACTGAAGCGTAATTTTTTCTGTGATTCCTGGCGCAGGCTTTTAATATTGCTTTTAAGCTTGATTGCCGACAGCAGGATCAGAACGATGGAAAGTAAGAGAAATTGCACAGTTAATGGATGTAATTTATGAGACTGTCGCAAATCAAACTTTTCGTCGAATTTTTCGCAATTCAAATTTTTTTGAAACGCACGTACATCTGGGTACGCTTACCTTTCAAAAAAATTTGAATCACAAAAACTTCTTAGAAAATTTTGATTTGCGACAGTCTCTTTATAGATTCTGCCGAGAAGTTCGAGCATTTTGCAAATCACGATTTTTAAATCAATTACGACTTACATTTATGAATCCAGTTACCAGAAATTTTTTGCTGCTTTTGTTATTGTCTGCGGCTTGGGGCCCGTCTTTTTTATTTATTAAAGTTGCAGTTCATGATGTGCCGCCAATCATGATTACCGCAGTTCGTATGGGTATTGCCAGTTTGATTCTTTACGCTGTTTTGAAGTTTTACCGCATCAAGTTACCAGCATTAAAACCGATATTAAAACACTTCACCGTCGCGGCTTTGTTGCAAGGCGCTATTCCTTTCACACTTTTTGATATTGCTGAACGCACGGCAGATAGCGCCTTTGCTTCAATATTCAGAGGCATAACGCCCTTATTCACCATGGTTTTGGCTCACTATTTTATTGTTGGCGATAGTTTCACCAAGAAAAAACTCTATGGCGGAATATTAGGATTTATCGGTTTGTTTGTCTTAATCATGCCGGCTTTATTAAATGCTAGAGCCGATATGCCGGCAATCATTTTGATGATTATGGCGGCCAGCTGTTTTTCAATCGCCTTTATTTATACCAAAAAATTCATTGATGTTCCCGCATATTCGCCACTGGCAATATCAGCGATTCAGCTTTTTATTTCTTTTGTAGTATTAACTATCGCCTCACTGATTTTTGAAAATCCGTGGCATATTTCTCACATTTCCCAACATGCAGTAATCTCATTGATTAACCTTGGTATCATTTCTACCGCCTTGGCGTTTGTGGTTTATTACAAACTGCTTGCAACAGCAAATGTCACTTACATCGCCATGGCCAATTATATTGTGCCGGTTTTTGGTGTGATGTTGGGTATATTATTTTTACACGAAAAATTGGCGTGGAACTCTTATTTGGGAGGAGGCCTGATTTTGATTGGTGTTATGACCACTAACGGCCTTTTGAGTTTCTCTAAGTTAAAAGCAAAAATAACAGCAAAATAATGGCAAAGATCAGGCTTTTTTTAGCTCAAGAAAAATTGGTTTTAGGCTTAGAAGTCAAAATTCTTGGCGCTGATTTTGAATATTTAACTAAAGTCATGCGCCAAAAAATTGGCAATGAAATCATGTTGTTTGACGGTGTTAACGGTGAGTTTGTGGCCGAAATCAGCGCCATCGAAAAAAAGTTTATCGCAGCAAGAATCATTAAAAAAATTTCTGATTTAAAAAAGGTTCCTGACATCACTTTGGCTTTTGCTTTGGTTAAAAATGTGCGAGTTGATTTTATTGCGGCAAAAGCTAGCGAACTTGGAGTGGCAAAGTTTCAACCTCTTACAACTCAGCATAGTGTGGTTGATAAAATCAATCTTGAGCGTTTCGCGGCGAATGTAAAAGAAGCCTGTGAACAGTGCGAACGCAACGATTTTCCACAGATTTGTGATGTAAAAAAGTTGGACAAATTTTTAAACGAAGAAGCTGCTGCAGAAAAAATATTTATTCTTTGTGACGAGTCCGGACAAGGTGAAATGGCAAGCATAATTCTTCCCAGGATCAACGTCGAACAACAAGAAATCGTAATTCTGATTGGGCCGGAAGGTGGTTTTTCAGTAGCAGAATTTGCTAAAATGCGCCAGTTAAAAAATCTCCATGCTATTACTTTAGGCCCAAGAATATTACGCGCTGACACCGCCATGATTGCTGCTTTAACTTTAGTGCAGGAATTTTTGGGCGACTTCGATCTAAAACCCAAATTCAACTAAGTAATGCGTCATTTTTTAATTTTTTTCACTGCCATTTTTATTTGTGCACAAGGTGTTAATGCTGCTGCGATAGAAGATAAAAAAGAGTTGGTGATTACAACTTTGGATGGTCAAAAATTCGATCTAAAAGATTTTCAGGGCAAAAATATCATTATCAATTTTTGGGCGGAATGGTGCATAAACTGTGTGCACGAAATGGCGATTTTGCAGGAGTTATATTTAGCCTATCCACGCACTGATCTTGAAATTATCGGTGTCAGCATTGACCCCAAAAAATTCACCAAAAACGTTCGCAGCCGTACTGCTAAAGTCACTTACCCCAACGCCATGTTGATTGATGCTACAGCCAATAATTTTCTTGAAATCAGATCACTTCCCACCAGCTACGTAATCGACAAAAACGGCAAAGTTACAGTACTAAAAGGAGACCATCCCAAACAGGATTTTGAAGAGTTGTTGCGTTATGAGACTGTCGCAAACTAAGTTTAACGCTCGACGAGTTTCTCCTCACAAATTGTTTTAGTGATTTCCAATAGCTTCTTAACATCACGTTCTAAAACCTCTAAATCGTCTTTAGAAATTTTATATTTTGGATCATAGCGGCCGCCGATATAGGCGTATTCTAAAAGTTTGAAGCGTTCTTTTTCTGCTTCGGTTTCTCGGATAAATAAGTTGTGTAATTCGGGGAAATGTTTGGCGCATTCTTTGCTAAGAATGGCTAAGAAATGTTCGTTTGGATTGTAAAGAGTGAAGACGAGAAGGATTGTTTTATAGGCTGCTTCTGCTGATTGATGAAGATTAAAAGCGGCCACCTGATACTCTTTTTCACTAACGTAAAAATGATAGCCTTTAGAGAAAGTCTGTGCTCTTCCAAACCAATGTTCAAAATATTCCCTTTGAAGCTTCTTAATCTCTTCTTCGCTCAAATTTCTACGATCAGCAAAATCAAAATTTTCGGCATCAAAAATCACGATTCCTTCCTCAGTAATGTCCGAATAAAAATATTGCCCAACTGAGAGTTTATTATTTAGCTCTTCAATATCATGCGTCAGAATTCTTGGATCAGCGCTTAACTTAAGATTGCGGCATTTCTCGCCAATATCATGCCAAAGATTGGTATCAAGTGCGGTGATGGCATCGCGGGTAACAACCAAAACATCGTAATCAGAAACGTGTCCAGATTTGCGGTTTTCAGCTAAGTCTTTCTTTTCTTTGTAATCGCCGCGAGCGTAAGAACCAAATAGGATAATTTTCTCAACATCTTTGCAGCTATCACGAATTGTTGTGATAATCTTCGCCAGCTCATCTTGTTTGATTTGAGGTAAGTGATTTAGGGAATTTTTCATGCATCGTTTTTTAATTAAAAATGGTCTGAGAAAAATTATCAGAAACGATCAAGAAAACAATCTTTCAAACCAGAAAATCAATTCTGAAAAGTCTGATTAATAAAAAATGATGCAGTTTAATCTGTGTTAGGAAAGGCACCTTGCTGATAAGCAAAATTTGCAAGAAATCACAAATGTTTTTTAGAGAAAATTCAGCTTTTTCTGTTCTTCAAAAACTATATAATTTTTGATTTTCCATGGAGTGAGTTTATTGGGGTGGGTTTAGCTTATCCCGAATTGGTGTTATGAGAACACGATTTTACTGGGTTAGAGGTCTTGAGATTTTATGCTTTTTTGCTACACCGTTTTTCCGACTTCAATTTTGCTCACGGCATGAGCTTCAATTAATGTTGGAGTTTGTCCGGGAGTTCTTTCGTTTTTGAGTTTGCCATCAACTTCCCTTGTAAGTAACTGGTCACAAGCTCTGTCTCTTAATCGGCTTAGGCTATTTACTCTTGCTCGCATAAAACATCCCTCCAAATGTTTATCATCATGACTTGCCTTAGAAGATTCTATCCATGTGCTAAGCTCGCTGTTGTCAGGATTGCCGTCAGCCTTAAAAAAATCAGACACCGGCAAAGGACGGCTATCTTCAAGAGAAAAATCCACTTCCTCACCTTTTTCTCGCCATCTTTGCAGCATTAAATTTTCTCCGCTTTCTTGGCTTATGAAGTTAAAAATTTTGCCGTGAATTGGAAAGTTTGGTATTATTTCATAAGTTGCATTGGTCGCAGAATTGATGGCTTTCATTCTTTTCATTGAAGTTCCCATGAAAATTTCTTCAGGAAATGCAGCCCGAATCAACAAATCTGGCAGCAAATAACTGCGCATTAATTTAAGAAAATTTTGACCAGAATATTCTGGCAAAGTTTGGGAAAGATCGAAAAAAATAATTGGTGTATCCTCTGTTATTTTAACGCATTCCCTTTTTTTGGGATCGTTAATTGTAAAGCTCATGGCGCTTAGAGCTTTAGTAGTTCCATCTTCCAAAGCCTCTTCCAGAATTATTGCGGTGTAATTATCGGGCTGACCAAATTTTTGAGGGAACTTATTTTTTGCAAAATCTTCAGGATCAGGAGATTGAAATTTTTTTTCAAAAATCAAATTTTCTAAATCTTTCTCTGGTACTCCTTCTTTTTTTAGATCTTGAACAAAACGTCGCTGTGTTTCTGCCGCAATCGGTCCAAGTAATTTTACTGCTTCAGCATTTTCTTTAACTGATTCCGGATTAGTTAAAATACGCACAACTAAATTCCGCCCCTGATGCGTGAAGGCTGGAAATGTTTTATTGTCAAACTCAGAAAGTGAGAGAGTGTCAGGGTTAGATCTAGACATTTGAGACTGCTAGTTGTTAGAAAAATCGCGCGCTTTTTTGTGTTTATAATCGAGGCTTAATTAAAAAAGCAGAAGTTAAGATATTTATCAAAATCACTAATTTCGTCTCTAAAGAGACTGTCGCAATTCAAATTTTTTTGAAAGGATTCATCTCAAGTTTAATTCTTCTGGTTGTAAGATTTTCTTACCTCGCCATTCCAAAAACATCAGAGATGGAAAATTAAAAGCCGGGCTAACAGTTGTGAACTCGTATACATCTACAGAAAACCTCTCCATTTTTCAAAGAATTCAGCTATACCTTGCACAACAAAAAGTTCGCAAATGGTCGTTTCCCTGAGGGCGCGACCCTTTTTGCGAACTTTTCTCCGTTTTTGTGGAGCATTTATTTGCAAGGGTTTGAAGGCGATTTCAAGTGCACCGAAAAGTTCGAAGTTTTGCAAGCGGTAGGCAAGTGATATCTTCGAACTTTTTCTCTGACACCTCACTAAGCCTTGATTATCTAGGTCATTTCACATTCACCTTCGACTCAATCAGAAATTCCAAAAAAACACGAATTTCATAAGTTGATTTTTTGCATAATTTTGAGCAAAATAAAATGTCTAAAACTTAAAACCTCATCACATATGAAAAACAAAAACCAAACCATCACTGTCAAAAATACTAAAATCACAATTCTACAATCTGAGGAAGGCGATTACATCTCGCTTACCGACATGCTGCAAGCCAAAGACGGCGATTTCTTTATTTCTGATTGGTTAAGAAATCGCAACACCGTTGAGTTCCTTGGAATTTGGGAAAGCGTTTACAATCCAAGTTTTAATTATGGCGAATTCGCCATAATTAAAAGTCAGGCCGGATTAAATAATTATAAAATCAGCGTCAAAGAGTGGGTAGAAAAAACCAAAGCAATTGGTTTAAAAGCTGCAGCTGGAAGATATGGTGGAACTTATGCGCACAAAGACATCGCTTTCGAATTCGGTATGTGGATTAGTGCTGAATTCAAAATTTACCTCATTAAAGAATTTCAGCGTTTAAAAGAAGATGAAAATAACCGCCTGAAGTTGGAATGGAATTTGCAGCGAACTTTAGCAAAAATAAATTATCGTATTCACACTGATGCTATCAAAGAAAATTTGATTCCTCAGATAATTTCAAAACAGCAAAAATCCGCGATTTATGCCAATGAAGGAGATTTGTTAAATGTCGCTTTATTTGGAAAAACTGCGGCTGAATTTCGAAAAGAAAATCCTGAGCTTGAAGGAAATTTGCGAGATAATGCAACGCTTGAGCAACTTGTTGTGATGACGAATTTAGAAAGCATCAATTCAGTTTTGATAAGACAAAATTTACCTCAAAGTGAGAGGTTAAAAAATCTGAATGAGATTGCGATTTCGCAGATGAAGTCACTGTTGGCAAGTAATCAATTAAAGAAGTTGAAGTAATTTATGAGTAAAAAAAAGAACAAGAAAAAAGAGAATTCCGGCAACTGGTTTGGCCTTTGATAACAACTCAACAGCCCCAATAGAAATTTCATGGATTAACATAGAAAATAACAAACTCATACTGAAAGACAGTAATGGGAAGGTTATAGAGACAGACTACATCACAATAAGTGATACTTACGAAAGGAGAGAAAAGGGTAACAAGGTTGTGAGACAGGCTATCGAAAAATGAACAACAAAATAAAAAAATTATAAGCAGGTTGATACGAAAGACAACTTGCAAACTGAATAAAGATTGATGCACGGCAAATAATTTCGTGAAATATTTTTTGATCATTATGGCGGTACATTATCTCTAGCCGCCTTACATAAGAAGGTATCTTTGCATTAATTCCGTATTGTGCTGGCATAATGAGTACTAAACTATTTTTTTCTCACAAACTCTTTTCGTAATTTCCAGCAACCTCTTCACATCGCTAGCTAAAATTTCTAAATCCTCTCTGGAAATTTTGTATTTCGGATCATATCGACCGCCGATGTATGCATATTCTAGGAGTTTAAAGCGCTCTTTTTCCTCTTCTGTGTGTTTTGGAAATAAATTTTTTAGCTCAGGAAAATATTGCTCACATTCTGCACCTAAAATTGCTAAAAAATGTTCGTTTGGATTGTAGAGAGTGAATACCAAAAGAATTGTTTTATATGCTGTTTCTGCAGATTGGTGAAGATCAAAAGCGGCGCTCGAATATTTTTCTCTTCCAAACATGAAATCAAATTTATCCCAGAAGTCTTCAGCTTTGGCAAACCAATGTTCAAAATAATCTTTTCGGAACTTTTGAATTTCTTCATTACTTAAATTTCTTCGATCAGCAAAATCAAAATTTCCGGCATCAAAAATCACGATGCCTTCTTCTTTGATGTCGGAATAAAAATATTGCCCAACCGAAAGCTTGTTGTTTAACTCTTCAATGTCGTGTGTTAAAATTCTTGGATCGGCACTGAGTTTTAAGTTTCGGCATTTTTCGCCGATTTCGTGCCAGAGATTTGTATCAAGAGCGGTGATAGCATCTTTGGTGATGACCAAAATATCATAATCGGAAACGTGTCCAGATTTGCGGTTTTCGGCTAAATCTTTCTTCTCTTTGTAATCACCACGGGCGTAAGAGCCAAATAGGATAATCTTCTCAACATCTTTGCAGCTATCACGAATTGTTGTGATAATCTTCGCCAGCTCATCTTGTTTGATTTGAGGTAAGTGATTTAGGGAATTTTTCATGCATCGTTTTTTAATTAAAAATGGTCTGAGAAAAATTATCAGAAACGATCAAGAAAACAATCTTTCAAACCAGAAAATCAATTCTGAAAAGTCTGATTAATAAAAAATGATGCAGTTCAATCTGTGTTAGGAAAGGCACTTTTTTGATAACCAAATTTAGTAAGGAATCAAAAATGTTTCTTAGAAAAAATTCTGCCATTTCCTGACTTTAAAAATTTCTCAAATTTTTCTGCTTTTTCTTGTTCTTCAAAAGCGATGTAGTTTTTGATTTTCCACGGAATGAATTTGTTGGTGTGAATTGATTTGCCGGAGTTGTGTTCGGATAATCTTCTTTTTAGATCTGATGTGGGGCGAATGTAGAAGCGGTTCGGATTGGAGAGGGAGTTGAGGATGTAGGTGTAGTACATTTTCTTATGGTGATAAGAATTAGTATGAGTTTGTTGGACTGGTCCGCTTACGCACTTCGTGCTACAGCGCGATCATCCGCTCTCACTAACGCTACAGTCTTGCTGAATCCTGCGGATTCATCGCGCTGTAGCGTAAGCGAAAGCGGATGGCGGACAGAGAGGGATTCGAACCCTCGATAGAGCTTTTGACCCTATACACACTTTCCAGGCGTGCGCCTTCGACCACTCGGCCATCTGTCCATTAATTTTTCTTTGCGAGGCAAAGCGCCTCGCTTAGAAAAATTTATCCCGCTGTAGCTCGAAGAGCGTAAGCGGATTTCTCCCAAACTTGGTTGGTATTTCTTCCCTACTTGGTTTCCTTATTCAACTTCTTAGTAATAAACCACTGCTGCAAAATCGAAAGCAGGTTGCTCCAAGTCCAGTAAATTACAAGACCAGCGGGGAAAGCTGCAAGAACAAAAGTTAAAACATAAGGCATCCATTTCATAATTTTTGCTTGAGTGGGATCAGATGCTGCTGGATTTAACTTCTGTTGGATGATCATAGTGATACCCATCAATATTGGCCAGGCGCCGATAGTGAAGCTGCTGCTCACTTCGAAGGGCAATAAGCCAAACAAGTTAAAAATTGATGTTGGGTCTGGTGCTGATAAATCGTGAATCCAGCCATAAAATGGCGCTTGGCGCATGTCGAGAGTGACGTACAAAACTTTATACAAAGCGAAGAAAACCGGAATTTGAATTAAAATCGGCAGGCATCCGGCAGCCGGATTAACCTTTTCTTTTTTGTAGAGTTCCATGACTTCGCGGTTCAAAGCCACTTTATCAGTTTTGAATTTATTGCGAATAGCATCAATTTTAGGCTGCAATTTTTTGATTTTGCCAATTGCGGTATAAGATTTGTTAGCCATCGGAAATAGTGCTAACTTGATGATTACGGTCATGGCAAGAATTGCTAAACCGAAATTGCCCAAAAATTTTGACAAAAATTCGATGATAAAAAAGAACGGTTTGGTAAGGAAATAAAACCATCCAAAGTCAACGGCGCGGTCAAAAAGTTTAACATCGAATTCTTTGCCATATTGATCCAGAAGCTTTACCTTCTTGGCTCCGGCAAAAAGATGATGATCAAGTTTTAAGTTCTCGCCTTGAGCAATTTTAAATTCTTGGCTGACAAATTCTGAATTAAAGAAGTCATTTTGATTTGATGAGCTAGAGCTGAAAACGGCTTTATATTTCAAATTATGATCGGGCAAAATTGAGCTGAGCCAATATTTATCAGTGATGCCAAACCAACCGCCATTTTCAGAAGAAAATTCTTGGCTTTTTTCTTCGGTTAAATCTTTGTAAGTGGCTTCGTGTAAAACGTCGGAGAACACGCCGATAGCTCCTTCATGCAAAATATAAACCGGTTTACTAACGCTGTTTAAAAGGCGATTAATGCGGCCATAAGAGGCAACTGAGATGTCGGATTTGGAAGAGTTTTGAATTTCTTGGGTGATGCTAAACATGTAATTTTGGTCGATCGCAATCTTAATTAAAAACTCGATGCCACTGTTATTTTTCCATGATAATGTCACGGGATTTTCAGGAGTAAGTTTGGTGCTGCTGCTTTTCCACAAGCTGTCTGGTTTTGGTAATTCTAAAGTGTTATCAGAGCTGATCCAGCCGAAATCGGCGAAATAACGTTCTTTACTTTCGCTGGGAGAAAATAGTGAAACTTCTTCCTTATGATCGGCTTTTTCAAAATATTTCGCCAAAGTTAAATCATCAAAACGGGCGCCTTTTAAATAAAGCGAGCCGTGCAAATTTGAGCTTTCAATAGTTACGCGGTTTTGTTGGCTCTCAACCAAGATTTCTTTGCGATCTTTGAGAGTGAGGGTTGTTTCAGCAGGTTTGATGGTAATTTTATTATCCAGCGCCAAATCTTTATTTTCAGGACTTTGAACAGTCGCAACTGGTGGATTTTGTGCAGCTAAAATTTTTCTTTGAGCTTCTTCTTTTTCAACTCGTGGTTTTTCAACAAACCAGGTCCAACCAATTAAAATGGCAACAGAAATGATAGTGGCTAGTAAGATATTTTTGTTATTTTGCATGGGAAATAAATCGAGATTAGGTGAAGAACTTATTTTTTAAATCGTGGTGCAGATCAGCTACCCAAGAAGAGTTGTCACAAGTTTTATATTTTTTTAACTTAGCGGATTTTTTGTGGATGATGATAATGTTTTGACCTGTAACAGATTGTGATTTGGTCGGTTTTTTTTCTTTAATACAATCTTCTTCAAGAAGACAAAAGTCGGATTTTTCTAGTCCGAACTTTTTTAATTCTTTTTCAAAACTTTTTTTCTCGCTGGCGCAGATATGTAATTTTTTTACTTCGCCATCAACGGCGATAACCGGTGGGATTCCTTTTTCTTCAAGATCGCGCACTAATTCACGAATTAAAATTTTATTACTTTCCCTCATGCCCTCTTCGGTTTTTTTCAGGATTTCAGCATTACGCATAAATTTTTTTCCACAAATTTTGGTCAAGAATTTTGAGACGAGTTTTGTTTTTGCGGGCAACTTCGATAAGTTCTAACCCGCTCGCCTCATAGATTATGGCTGTGTCAACAAGCTGCAGATATGTTTTTAAATTGCCAAGACCTCTGACAAATCTGCGACTAATAACCTTTGGTTCAATATTATGACCACCCTTACTTACTCGAGTCAAGACCCTTTGTTGGGCAAGTTCGGGAGTTTCTAATCTTAAGAAAAATAAATTTACCTGATATCCCAACTTTTGAGCACGTTTTATAAAATTGAGATAAATTTTAGCGGATAAAGTGGTCTCTAGGGCAAAACTGATTTTATTTTCGAGCAGAAATTCAATTTTATTAAGCATTAAACGTCCGGCTTCAATGGCTGATTTTTCAGGATTTTCTGGTGAAAGAATTTTAGCAATCTCATCGGCATTAATGAAAGTATTGCTGCTTAAAAAGTCGGGAAGCAAAGTCACGCGCGCATGAGAGCTTTTTCCGGCACCATTCGGTCCGGCGATAACGTGAATCTGCGGATTATTTCCTAACATTTTTTTGCTCACGTTTTTTGCTCACCAGGCATTCTTTCAACGCTTCGCCAATATGCATAATCGGTTTGATTGTTAAGCTTTCCAAAACTTCTTTGGGCATTTCGGCTAAATCTTTTTTGTTAGATTCTGGAATTAAAACGGTTTTGATGCCGCCGCGTAAAGCTGCTAGCAACTTTTCTTTTAGACCACCAATTTCAAGAACTTTACCAGTAAGTGTAATTTCTCCGGTCATGGCAATGTCTTTGCGAATTGCCATACCACTGACGCAAGAGATTAAAGCAACACACAGAGCAACTCCGGCAGAGGGTCCATCTTTGGGAGTTGCGCCTTCGGGAACGTGAATATGGAAATCGTATTTATTAAATTTTTTAGCTTCGATTTTAAATTCTTTGGCCACCGATCTGGCATAGCTTAATGCCGCTTGTGCTGATTCTTTCATCACTTCTCCAAGTCTGCCAGTGATTTGAATTTTACCGCTGCCTTCAAATTTCAACACTTCAATATCGAGTAAGTCACCACCAAAATCAGTATAAGCCAGACCAGTAGCAACGCCGATTAAGTCACTTTCTTTGGCAATTCCGTAATGATGTTTTTCAACGCCGGAATATTGCTGAATATTTTTTTCGTTAATATGCAAAGCCTTAACTTTTCTGGTGACAATTTCTTTGGTGGCTTTGCGAGCCAGATTAGCGATCTCGCGGTTGAGATTACGCACTCCGGCCTCGAAAGTATATTTGCGGATTAAAGTCAAAATTGCTTCGTCGGAAATAGAAAATTCTTTGTCGTCAAGACCGTTTTCTAGGCGTTGTTTTTGGACCAAATGTTTTTTGGCTATTTGTAATTTTTCGCTTTCGGTATAACCGGAAAGTTTGATGATTTCCATGCGATCGCGCAGAGGAATAGGAATGCCGGTAATGTCGTTGGCAGTGGCGATAAACATCACTTTCGATAAATCATAATCGAGCTCTAAATAATGATCGGAAAAAACTGAATTTTGTTCTGGATCAAGAACTTCTAGAAGTGCTGCTGAAGGATCGCCGCGGAAGTCGTTAGACATTTTATCAATTTCATCAAGCAACATTAAGGGATTGATGGTTTTGGCTTTGCGCATTGATTGAATGATGCGTCCGGGCATGGCGCCGATGTAAGTGCGGCGATGCCCACGAATTTCAGATTCATCACGTACGCCACCTAAAGAAACCTTAACATATTTGCGATTTAAGCTTTCGGCGATTGACTTAGCGAGAGAAGTTTTGCCCACGCCTGGAGCGCCGATAAGGCAAAGAATTGGGCCTTTTAGCGCGTTAGTTTTAATTTGTACGGCGATAAATTCTAAAATGCGGTCTTTAACTTTTGTTAAAGCAAAATGATGTTCGTCAAGAATTTTGGCGGCCTTGTTAAGGTTTTTTATAGCTTTGCTTTCTTCACTCCATGGCAGGGACACAATCCATTCCAGATAGTTTCTGACAACTCCAGACTCGGAAGAATAAGGGTTCATCTTCTCTAACTTAGCTAATTCAGTTTTGCATTTTGCTTCAACCAATTGTGGTAGTTTTAGTTGGGAAATTTTTTCTTTGAGTTCGTTGGTTTCGCTTTCTTCATCATGTCCCAACTCTTTTTTGATATTTTTGAGCTGTTCATTGAGATAAAATTCTTTGTGGTTTTTGGTAATTTTTTCTTGGATTGATTTATTGATGCGTACTTCAGCCTGCAGGATTTCCATCTCGGTTTTTAAGACTTCCAAAACTTTATAGAGTTTTTTAGTCAGGTCATCTTCTGCCAAAATTTCTTGTTTATCTTTTAAAAGGCCGTTGATTTGTGTGGCAATCAAATAGGCAATTTCATAAGGCGAGCGCAGTTTGATAATGGAGTTTAAAATTTCCGGTGTAACTTTCTTGCTGACTTCGGCATATTTGCTGAAGTTTTGGACACAGCTTTTGATCAATCCCAACATCTCTTTATTGTCGATGGCAAATCTTTGATTGATCAAAATATCAACCTCGCAGGTGAAAATTTCTTGTGAGGTGGGAATTCTTAAAATGCGTGCTCTGGTCAAACCTTGCAATATTACTTTAAGAGTGCCATCAGGAGTGCGGATTGATTCCAATATGCTGCATAATACTCCCACTGGGTAAACCGCTTTTGCATCAAATTCATCATTATCAGAATTAATCTGTGTTACGGCGAATATTGGCAAATTAAGGCGTTTAGCTTCTTCAACGCCTTTGATTGATTTTTCGCGACCAACCAAAATTGTGGTGGTCATTTGTGGAAAAATCACTACATCGCGCAAAGGCAGTGCGCAAAAAATTTGCGATTGAATTTGATGTTCGGTCATGATTGAAATTTGATGGATTGCAAAAGATCTGCTACTGCTGATTTAGTAACGAAAAACAGAAATACAATGAAGATAGAATTAGTTTTTACAATATTATGTGGCTTTGGTGCAAGCGTGTTTTTTTATTTTTTTGCCAAGTTTCGTACTGAAATTTTTGCTGCAAAAAATGAAAATAATATTTTGCGAATTGAGAAAGAAAAGATTGAGGAAAGGTTAAATATTTTACAGCAAAAAAATCTCGATTTAGAAAAACAAAATGAAGCTTTAAATCAGGCTTCACAACAGGTGAAGATTGAAAAAGAACAATGGCAGCAAGATAAAGAAGTGGCCTTGTTTAAGATGTCGGAAGAGTTGATGAAACGTAATATTGAGCAGCAAAATAAAATCAGTTTAAATCAGCAAGAAAACATTAAAAAAATCACCGCCGAATTGTTCAAAGATTTTGAAAATGTTACGGCAAAAATCACTGCTCTTAATGGCGATGTAAAAAAATCGGTTGATGAAAGCAACTTGCTTAAAAATGCTTTATTAGCTCCTGGTTCCGCTGGCAGAACTGCGGAGATTACTTTGGAAAATATTTTGAAGAATTCGGGACTGAAAGAAAAATCTAATTTGAATGCAGTGGGTGATTATATTTTACAGTCCCATTTCGGTGGTATTAGTGCGGTTGGCGAGCAAGAATCTAAAAGGCCGGATGTTATTGTATTCTTCCCTAATGACCAGATTGCAGTTGTTGATAGCAAGTCTTCGCCACATTTTTTGGAGCTGGAACAGGCAAAAAAAAATGGTGATATTGAAGGTGAAAAAATTATCCGTGGAAAAATTAAGGATTCTTTCAGGAGGCATCTTGAGAGCTTGAAACGCAAAGACTATACTAAATTTTTATTTGAAGAATTGCGTAGTAAAAATCGCAGTGATTACAAGATTATCGTCATTATGTTTTTACAGACTGAAAAAATGTTAGAGGTGATTTGTGATAATGATGAAGGTTTTGTGCAGAAGGCTTTGGAGAGTGGCGTTTTGGTTTTAACTCCGGTGGGGATGATAAATTTTTTATCGCAGGCACGATTTGTGATTGATCGGGTGAAGCAGGAAAAAAATGTCGAAGATCTAAAAATTCAGCTGCGCAAATTGCTTGATAATATTGCGGTGATTTTCAAAGAGTCGAAAGAAATGGGAAAATCTCTGAATAAAGCCATGAGCTCTTACAGCAAGATGACAAAAAATCTTAATCGTGGTGTTTATTCAGCGGTAAAAAATATTTCTGATTTGGGAATTGAAGGCAAGAAATCTGCTGATTTGAAGATGTTGGAAGAATATGAGAATGGCGAAGAAGACGCGGAAAATGATGCTTCTAGTTAGAGCACTTCTTTCAAACCTTTAAATCGAGATTCTTATTAGCATCAACATTCAGCACCAAACCAAATCCAATCAGCATCGAAGCAGTGATGGTGCCACCATATGAAATAAGTGGCAAAGGTGCTCCCACAACTGGAATCAAGCCCATTCCCATTCCCATATTGATGAACATATGGATGAAAAAAATATTGATTACTCCCATCACCAATAAGCGGCCATATTGGTGTTTGGTGTTGGTAGCGATAGAAATTCCAATAGCGATAATGGCAGAGTATATTGCGATGGTGCAGAAGCTGCCGATAAAGCCCAGCTCCTCAGAAAGCATGGTAAAAATAAAGTCAGTTTGTTTTTCTGGCAAAAAGTTTAACTGGCCTTGAGTGCCTTGCAGATAGCCTTTGCCAAACAAACCGCCAGAACCAATGGCAATTTTAGATTGGATGATGTTGTAGCCGCTGCCTAAAGGATCATTGGCTGGATTGAGGAAGGTTAAGATGCGTTGTTTTTGATAGTCGTAGAGAACAAAAATCCACAAAAATGGAATAGCAGCTAAGCCGCCAATGCCAACAATAATGAATTTCCACACTTTTACTCCGGCTAAAAATAAAATCGAAATTCCCACTAAAGTTAATATGGTCGCAGTTCCAAGATCTGGTTGATAAAAAATAAAAAATGCCGGCACAGCAATCAGTAAAATTGGAACGATAATATATTTTATTTTGCCGATATTATCGGCCTCAGTGTTATAGAAATAACGCGCTAAAGCAAAGACAGTGCAGACTTTCATGATTTCCGAAGGTTGCACGGTCAACCAACCGATGCGAAACCATCTGGTTGCTCCCATGGCATTATGACCCATAACATCAACAACAATAACCATTCCAAGAGCGATGGCGTAGAATATGTAGGATAATTTAAACCAAATTCTGATGTCGGTGATGGCAATAAAAATCATCACTAAAAAAAATACTGAGAAAAAGGCCAATTGTTTGATCAGCCAAGGTCTGAAACTGCCACCGCCAGCAGAATAAAGCATTAAAAAACCTATTGTGGCCAAGACTAGAATTAACGAAATCAATAGCCAATTTAGCTGTTCCAGCTTTTGTGACAGGGGTATTTTTTCTCGATCAATGAGAGTCATATTTGAACAGTTTCTTGGAAGGTAATAATGCTTGAGAAGGCTTGATATAAGCTGAAGGAGGGCAGATTAAAACAACTTGATATTATTATTCAAGATAATTACTTTTGTGGTGAAATTAGTTTGCAGATTATAAAAAATCGCCCAAGAAATTGCCAAAAATTTGCTCTTACACAAAAATCTTAAAAACCCTGTTTAGCCCTTAATTTTCCAGCATGTCAGAAGCAGAAAAAGCAAGCAAAAAAACTAAAATTAGAATTAAAAGCTGGTACTCGAATCGCTATCAGATTGTTGTGGTACAGCGCAATATACTCCTGCTCTTCACACTGGTGTCCATGCTTGCCGTTGCTGTTGCCGTTCTTTTTGTAAAAAACATTATGGCATCCAAATCGCTGGAACCCTATGTAATCGAGGTTGAAAGCAAAACCGGTATTGCCACAACTGTTAATCAACTGACTGCTCAAAACTTTACTGGCGACCAAATTATCCGTCGCTACTTTATTAATTCCTTCATTCAGTCAGCTAGCGGTTACGATCCAAAAACTTATAAACAAGATGTTGAAAAAGTGCGTTTATCATCAACTCCTGATGTTTATAATGATTTCCGTAATCGTATTAATCCCAGAGCTTTGGGTACTGATTCAAAAATTGAAATTAGAATAAAATCAGTGCAATTTACCGATGCCAATACGGCTCATATCCGTGTTTTAAGAGTTATTACCATTGGTGCTAGCACAACATCAAAAGATGAAATAATTACTATGAACTTTTTCTTTACTGACCTGAATCTGACGATGGAAGAAAGACTGATTAATCCACTTGGATTTCAAGTTAGTAAATACGCAATCGCGGATGAAGTTTTCAGCTATTGATGATTTTGTCTTTTTTCAACTTCGCTAAAATAATGAAACCAACTGAGTTTTTAAAATTTTTAGGCAAATTTCCGGGCGGCATTTTGGCGAAATTTCTCCTGTTCTTCTATTTCTTTGTTGCCGGTAATATTGCTGCGTTTGCGCAATACGCGAATCCTGTGACTACGGATTCTAGAATTAGAACTTTGGTCTATAATCCCAATGAAGTTTACGAGTTAAAATTTTATTACGGCTATCAATCTTTCCTCGAATTTGCTGAAGATGAAGAAATAGAGATGATTTCTATCGGTGAAGCTTTTGCTTGGCGCTTAACACCTGCCGGAAAAAGACTGTTTATCCGTCCGCTGGAAATTGCTGGTCACACTAATATGACGATTATCAGCAATAAGAGAACCTACCATTTTGATATAAGATCAGGCGAATATGACGGTAAAGCTGATGAAGAATTGGTTTATACCATTAGGTTCTTTTATCCCCAAATTGGTCAACCTTTGCCGATCCCGCAAATATTGACTGTGCCAAATCCAGCGCCACCACCCTCTCTTAATAAAACTATAATTAAAACTCCCTTTCCAGGAGCGAATGTCGGAGAGGAGTTACCAAATCTGATTGCCAGAAATTTGGAAAATAATGAGTTAAATTTTGATTTTAGTTTGGCGGGAAAGGCGGATAACATCAACCCTTTGAAAGTATATGACGATAATAAAGATACTTTTTTCCAGTTTCCTAACGAAAACCTAGCTATTCCAACCATCAGTTTGGTTGACAATCGTGGTAATGAACAGCCTCTGAGCTATATCATTCGTGATAGTTTTGTAGTTGTGCCAGTGACTGGAAGGCAATTTACTTTAAGGTCGGGCAATTCGTTGCTTTGTGTTTACAACAATAAAATGATTGGTTCTGCGGCTAGGAGGAGATAGTCAAAATTAATTTGTCCTGAAAAACTTCATATTTTTTCAGACGTTTTAAGAAGCTCATTCCAAGTAATGAAATGCCCATATTACCACTGTTGATTGAAGCTGGCAGATTGATGAATTTTACTCCGGCAATCTCAACTTTCTCAAGAGTTACTGACGCTCCAAAAGATGTGCCATTGGCAGTTTGGTAACGTTTGTTAAAATTCAGATTAGTAGTGTTAATGCCAATTTTTGCAGCATCAGTTAAATTAAGAGCAATATCACTGGCGCCGGTATCAATCATAAAACGTACGGCAGCGCCATTAATTTTGGTATCAACGTAAAAATGTCCATCTTCGGATGCGCGAATTATTATTTGCTGATTTTGGTTAATTTGTGCGGCAGCGGGATTTAGTTCGCTATAAATACGCTTCTTCAAATCGGCAAATTCATAACGATAGCTGTAAAGACCAACTAAGAACAAAATAGTGGCTGACCAAATTGCCAAATATTTTAAAACTTTGCCGAAAGAAAATTCACGACGTGTTGATAAGCTTATAATCAGAATAATCAGTAGTAGTGCAGAATAGCTGAAACTTTGCCAATCTGACGATGAAAAATTACTAAAATCCATTAGGCTTGATGTTCAAATTTTTTTAAAACTTCTAGAACTTGTGTATTTTCTGCTTCATTGCCAATCGTCATGCGCAAACATTTTTCTAGGCCGTAAGCTTGCATTTCACGTAAAATTATTCCTTCTGCAAGCAACATTTCGTTGGCTTTTTTACAAAGTTCGGCACTGCCAAAATCAAGTAAAATAAAATTGGCAATTGATGGATGGGCTTTGATTTGTGGAATATGAGAAAATTCTGCAAAGAAAATTTCTAACCACTTTTTATTATGCTCCTTGGATTTGATAAAAAATTCATCATCTTCTAAAGCGGCAGCAGCAGCGAATTGAGCAGGTCCGCCAACATTAAAGGGACCGCGTATTTTATTTAAAATTTCAGCAATTTCCAAAGAACTATAGCACCAGCCGATACGCAAGCTGGCAAGTCCATAAATTTTTGAAAAGGTGCGTGTTACCACAACATTTTTATGCTGATTAACAAGTTCGAGAGCGTTTGGATAATCGGCAACGTCAACAAATTCCTCATAAGCGTGATCAAGTACAATCAAAACGGTTTTTGGTGTGGCGCTGATTAATTTGTCAATTTCAGATTTAGTTAAATAAGAGCCGGTAGGATTATTGGGGTTGGCGATAAAGATAATTTTGGTTTTGGTGGTGATGGCTGCCAAAATTGCGTCGATATCTGTTCTAAGGTTTTTTTCCTTAACTTTTACAGCTTTTGCTCCAACACGTTTGGCAGAAATGGGATACATTAAGAATCCATGTTCACTGTAAATAATTTCATCATCAATTCCGGTGAAGGCTGCAGTTAAGAATGCCAGAATCTCGTCGGAACCTGCACCACACACTATTTGTTCAATATCGATATTATTCTTGGTGGCTAATGCTTGACGTAAAATTGTACAAGAACCATCGGCGTAGCGCATAACATCTGCAGCATGATCTTTGAAGGCCGATAGTGCTTTGGGGCTTGATCCCAGAGCATTTTCATTGGAAGAAAGTTTGATGATTGATTTCTTATCGCCAATTTTTGTTTTGCCAGGTTTGTAATTGTCAATTTCCAGAAGGAATGGATGTGCTTTAGGTTGCATTTGAATATAATTATTTAGGTAGCTTTGGTATATTTTAAATTCTGGATTAGTTGCTGCAATTTATCTAAATCGGCAAATTTTATTACAATTTTTCCGCTATTCTTAAAAGAATTATAAGAAATTTTGCTATCCATTTCTATGGCTGCGGATAATTCATTTTGTAGCTCAAGTAGATATTCACTATTGATAAATTTTATTTTTGACTCGGTGCGTAGTAAAACTGGAGTAGTCTTAGCCTTTTCAACTTTTTCGTCACGTACTAACTCCTCAACATCACGCACGCTTAGAGAATCATTAACAATTCTATGAGCTAGTTTTTCAGGGTGGTTGGAATTAATAATGGCACGAGCATGACCCATTGAAATTAATTTTTGGTCAAGAAAGTCGCGCACTGTTTGTGGTAAAGTTAAAAGGCGCAAAAGATTGGTAATATGACTTCTGCTTTTGCCAATTCTTTTGGCAACTTGATCCTGAGTATAAGAAAATTCTTGAAGCAACTGTTTATAGCCGGCGGCCTCTTCAATTAAAGAAAGGTCTGTTCGTTGAACATTTTCAATAATAGCTAATTCTAGGGCTTCGTGATTATTTATTTTTTTAACAATCGCTGGGATTTCGTTAAGTCCAGCTAGTTTTACAGCGCGAAATCTTCTTTCTCCGGCGATAATTTCGTAGTGATCATCTTCATCAGCTTTGCGTAAAATAATTGGTTGAATTAGGCCATTTTCTTTAATGGAATCAGACAGTTCTTGTAGTTGCTCTTGATCAAAATTTTTTCTTGGTTGGTAAATTCCAGCACTAATTTTATCAAGTTGAATAAGCTTGACGGAATCATTGTTAGTTCTTGTGTAGTCGCTTAAATCATTGCCTTTGTTTTTACTCTCTCCGAGTAAAGCTGACAGACCTTTTCCTAATTTTTTATCTTGTAAGTTTAGTTCTTTCATTTTTCTCCATGTTTCATGTGAAACAAAATATGATTATTAATAAATGAGTTCTAATAAAAACTCCCCTAGCACAGTCTCATAAGATGTTGAGCTGGATCTAATGTTTTTCTCTTTCCAGAATTTCTTTAGCCAATTTTATATAAGCGACAGAGCCTGGACATTTTAAATCATAAATTATTGCTGGAAGTCCGTGAGAAGGAGCCTCAGATAATTTTACATTTCTTGGGATGGTATTGCGAAAAACCTTTTCTTTTAAAAAACTTCTAACATCCATTTCAACCTGCTCGGTTAACTTATTCCTGCGATCATGCATGGTTAAAATGATGCCGCTGATTTTTAAATCGTGGTTTAAATTTTCTTTAACTAAATCCAAGCTAGTTAATAAATGGCTCAATCCCTCAAGAGAGAAAAACTCGCATTGCATAGGAATTAAAATTGAGTCCGATGCTGTCAATGCATTTACCGTTAACATTCCCAGAGAGGGAGGGCAATCAATTAAAACATAGTCATATTCATTGATTATATCTTTTAGGGCCTGACGTAAAATAAATTCTCTTTTTTCGAAGGAAGCGAGTTCAATTTCGCAGGCGGATAGATCAACTGTAGAGGTGATAATACTTAAATTGGGAATTCTGGTAGGCATAATAGCGCTTTTAACCGTGCATTCGCCGATAAGAATTTCGTAAATAGTTTTCTGTCTCTGAGATTGCATAATGCCAAAGCCAGTACTGGCATTCCCTTGGGGATCTAAATCTATAAGCAATACTTTCTTTTTTACCGCGGCGAAAGCGGTGGCAAGATTGATAGTGGTGGTGGTTTTTCCAACGCCGCCTTTCTGATTAACAATTGAAAAAATCTTGGGGCGTTTCAGTGGATGAGTCATATTTGTAGGTAGTTTTTGCTAAAAAAGTTTACGTGTGACGCAAGCTAAAAAAGTTTTTTCTACAGTCAAATAGTTTCACGTGAAACTTATCTTCTTAATTTAAAGAAATTGATCAGAAGATTTTTAGCATCTTCCTCGCAGATTCCTGAATAGACTTCGGGGCGGTGGTGGCAAGAAGAGCTGGAGAAAATACGGGCGCCATTTTCCACGGCGCCAAATTTTTCATCAGAGGCGGCATAATAGACTCTGCGTATTCTTGCCAAAGAAATTGCCGAGGCGCACATTGAGCATGGTTCTAAAGTTATATAAATATCGCAATCATCGAGTCGTGGTGAAGCTTTTATCTCGGCAGCTTGACGTAATGCTAGAATTTCAGCATGAGCGGTTGGATCATTTAGATGTAAATTATGATTATGAGAAGTGGCTATAATCTGACCATTTTCAACTATTACAGCGCCAACTGGAACTTCATCTTTTTCAAAGGCAATTCTAGCTTGTTTTAAAGCCTCATCCATAAAATTT
Organism: uncultured Rhizobium sp.; assembly: GCA_964537735.1. Taxonomy (GTDB): domain Bacteria; phylum Pseudomonadota; class Alphaproteobacteria; order Rickettsiales; family UBA1997; genus UBA2645. The sequence goes on from CAZICL010000006.1 coordinate 121,202, forward strand.
TTTTTCATAATTTTTTTGCTTTTTTGAAAATTGCAAAAAAATTCTCGCTAGTTTGATCAATAACTTCCGCAACATCCAAGCCTTTTAATTGAGCTATAAATTCAACAACATGTTTTGTGAATGCCGGTTGATTGGTTTTGCCACGAAAAGGCACTGGTGCCAAATATGGTGAATCAGTTTCCACCAACAAAGATTCTAAGGGCAAATATTTTACAATTTCCTGTAACTCAGAAGCATTTTTGAAAGTCACAATTCCTGAAATTGAGATATATATACCTAAATCCAAAGCTTTTTTGGCCAAATCTTTTGAACTGGAAAAGCAATGTAAGAGTGCCGGAAATTTCTTATTTTTTTGTTCAGATAGTAAAATTTCAATCATATCCAAATCAGCATCGCGACTATGAATTATTACAGGCAAATCATTTTCTTGAGAAGCTTTAATATGTTCAAGAAAGCTGGTTTTTTGCAAAGGAATCGCCGACTTGTCGTGATAATAGTCCAATCCAGTCTCGCCAATTCCGATAATTTTAGGATTTTTAGCGCAGATTTCTAAAATTTCGGCTGCGGTAATTTTCGGCTGTTCATTCACATTGCAGGGATGAATGCCCACCGAGGCATAAATAAAATCATGTAGCCTAGTATATTTTAAAAGATCATCAATTTCGCTAATTCTGGTGCAGATGGTTTGCAGAATTTTAACATTATGTTGTAGCGAATTTTGGATGATTTCATCAAAGGCAATTCCCTGTTTTTCGATTAGATCAAGATGACAATGCGTATCAACTATGTAGTTTAGCATTTTTTCTGAGTTTTGTTGAAGAGATATTAAGATTTTGGGTTTTAAAGATTCTAAATTGGGGTAGAGAATTTTTTTGAGCTAATTTTTTATAAATTTGGAATGATTTAGTTTGGCGTATTTTCAATAGAAAATCCTCACGGCTGAAAATTGCGAAAGGTAGCATATTTATCAGTTGCTTAAAATTGCTCCATTCATGTAATCGCTCCAAATTATCAGCGCCGGCAATCCAAATAAAATCGTAATTGGGATATTCTTTTTGCAGAGTTTTAACTAGTTTTGCAGTTTGAACTTGGTCAAATTTTTTAAGATAAATTTTGGGATGACTTTTTATGAGCGCTAGGCATTTGTTACAGCGCGTATCATAGCTTTCGTAGATTGATGGATCTTTAAAATTATTGTGTGCGGTTGGAATCCACCAAATTTGGTGTAATCCCAATTTTTTTATGGCAAGCCCCGAGATATGAAGATGTCCTTGATGCGGTGGGTTGAAACTTCCACCAAATAATCCAACGCGCATTATCCTAAAAAAATTGCAATTGAGATTAAGCTTCCGATCCAAAAATTATCCTTAAAAACTTTTAAGCAGGTGGCGCCATTATTAAAGTCGCAATCAATGATTTTTTTGGACAAGAATAGAAAAGTAGCAAAGCTAATTAAAAAAAAGTGCCAGCTAAAAGATTCAAGAAATCCGACAAGAAATAACAAACTAAACATGAGCAGAGATAATGTTAGTAAAATATTTTTGGGAGTTTTTCCAAAGCGGATAGCGCTGGATTTGATGCCGATTTTTAGATCATCTTCAATATCTTGATAGGCGTAAATTGTATCGTAAATCAATGTCCAAATTATTGCTGAAAAATATAAAGCCACAAATCCAATATCAATGCGGCCAAGCATTGCTAAACCAGACATTAATATGCCAAAATTGAAAGCCAGCCCTAAAAAGAGTTGCGGATAGTAAGTGATGCGTTTCATCAGCGGATAAGTTGCAGCCAAGGTCAAAGCTAGCAAACCAGAAATGATAGTTGTAAAATTAAATTGCAGCAAAATAACCAGGCCGCAAAGAAGCAAAATCGCCAGCAGAATCAGTGCCTCGTTTTGGCTAATTTTTTTGGCAGCTAGTGGTCGATCTTTGGTGCGTGCCACTTCCCGATCTAGCTTTTGGTCAAAAATATCGTTTATTATACAGCCGGCAGAGCGCATAACTATTGATCCTAGGCCAAAAAGTAAAATCATCCAAAAAATCTTTTCGAAATCGAAAGCTATTTTCTTCTCAGCTAAAAAAATGCCTTGAAGACAAGGTAAAAATAATAATCCGATACCAATTGGTTTATTAATTCTGGAGAGGTCGGCGTAGTAAATTAAGCGTTGATACATCTGAATGCAGAAATTTTAGATTGCGTTGAAAAGATAATTGTTTGATTTTTTTATCTTCAAATTTAGCATGCGCCGCCTTTTTGAATAAATCCCACGGCAATATACTTCGGGCGGTTTTAAAGCTAGCTCTGAGCAAATCAATTTCTTTTCCAAATGTTCAAGTCGCATAAATTATTGATCGCCAATCGTGGCGAAATTGCTTGTCGTATCATTAAAACATGCCGTAAGTTGGGCATAAAGACAGTTGCAGTTTATTCTGATGCTGATGCTAATTCGCTTTTTGTACAAATGGCTGATGAAGCTGTGAATATCGGTCATTCTCCTTCTTCGCAAAGTTATTTAAATGTCGATAAAATTTTAGCCGCCATCAAAAAAACCGGCGCAACTCTGGTGCATCCTGGATACGGATTTTTGTCAGAAAATCGCAATTTTGCTAATGCCTTAGAAAAAGAAGGTGTGATTTTTGTGGGTCCGTCAGTTAATTCAATTGAAGCTATGGGCGATAAAATTGAATCGAAAAAAATCGCTATTGCTGCTAATGTTAGTACCGTTCCGGGACATATGGGGGTTGTAAAAGATGACGTTGAAGCAACGGAGATTGCTGAAAAAATTGGTTTTCCGGTGATGGTTAAAGCTTCTGCTGGCGGTGGTGGTAAAGGTATGAGAATCGCCTGGAAAACGGAAGAGATGTCGGAAGCCTTCTTATCAGCTTCCAATGAAGCGCGGAATAGCTTTTCTGATGATCGTATTTTTATCGAAAAATTTATCGAAAATCCACGTCATATTGAGATCCAAATTATTGCTGACAAACAAGGAAATATTGTCTGTTTAGGTGAAAGAGAATGTTCCATTCAGCGCAATAACCAAAAAGTAATTGAAGAAGCCCCAAGCTCTTTTGTTGATGAGATCACGCGCCAAAAAATGTATGAACAATCAAAAGCTTTGGCATCTAAAGTTGGTTATTTTTCAGCTGGCACGATTGAGTATATCATGGATAAGAATAAGAAGTTCTACTTCCTGGAAATGAATACGCGTTTGCAGGTTGAACATCCAGTTACTGAATTAATTACTGGTTTAGATCTTGTTGAATTGATGATCAGAATTGCTCTTGGCGAGAAATTACCCTTCAAACAAGAAGATATTAAGTTGACAGGTTGGGCTATTGAATCACGTATTTATGCCGAAGATCCAGCGCGCGGCTTTTTGCCATCTTCAGGTCGTATTAATATGTATATTGAGCCGGAAGAAAATGAAAATGTTCGTGTCGATTCCGGCGTTTATGAAGGTGGTGAAGTTAGCATGTTTTATGATGCTATGATCGCTAAATTATGCTCTTACGGAAAAAATCGTGATGAAGCAATTGAGCATATGCGTCACGCTTTGGGAAGCTTCGCGATTGGAGGTGTTTCGCATAATATTAGTTTCCTTGAAACTATCATGCGTAACGAAAAATTTGTTAAAGGTGATATTGCAACTAGCTTTATCAAGAATGAATTTCCCAAAGGATTTTCCGGCAACGAACTTGATTCTGCATCGGAAGCAGTTTTGATAATTACCGCGATGCATATTTTCCTGCGCAATTATGAGCGTAATGGTAAAATTACAGGTCAGTTACACCACCGCGAAAAACAAGTCTCAGATCGTTGGGTGGTGATGATTGATGATAAGTCTTATTTGATTAATATTTTAGAGCATAAAAGTAACTGGATTAAAATTGAGTGCGACAAAAAGGAAATCGAGCTTTCAACTTCTTGGAATAATGGCGAAAAGCTGTTCCGTGGTGTTGTTAACGGCGTTGTGGTTGGAGTAAAAATTCGTGAAAATAATATTGCCGGCAGCTATTTGCTGCAATATTCAGGTACAGATGCTTTCGTCAATGTGCTGTCGCCAAGAAATGCCGAGCTTTACAAATTCATGCCTAAAATTCAGAAGAATGCTAAGCCAAAAAACTTAACTTCGCCAATTACCGGAAAAATTATCCGCTTTAAAGTTGCTGAAGGTGATGAAGTAAAGGCTGGTCAAGAGTTGGTGGTGATTGAAGCGATGAAAATGGAAAATTCAATTCGTACAGATCACGACGTCAAAATTGGCAAAATAAAGTTCAAGGAAGGAGAGGCTGCTGGTATTGGTCAGGTGGTGATGGAGTTCGTTAATAGCGACAGCTAGATATTGTGAGACTGTCGCAATTCAAATTTTTTTGAAACGCACGTACATCTGGGTACGCTTACCTTTCAAAAAAATTTGAATCACAAAAACTTCTTAGAAAATTTTGATTTGCGACAGTCTCATTGTTGGATTTCGATTTTTCAAATCTGACAATTTTTAGGATTTACCATTGGCGACTATACCAAAAAGACGAAGTTAGAGGAGAGTATAAATACTTAGTTTGGTATAACAGGCTAATCAGCCGCAATTTTGACAATTTTCGCTGTAGCAAAAACAGCAATTGTACCAACAAATACGTCAAGTCCGGCAAGAATTTTTAAACTTGAATCATCGGCGATAGTCGATCCGTAAGAAATTAGCAAAACGGGAATAATCAAAGGTAGGGCGATTATCGCGATCATCGGTGCTGCATTTCCAAGTACAGAAAGACTGCCACAAAAACAGCAGATAAAATTTATAGCAATTGTCGCCAGCAAAACAGCCAGTATTAGTTTGGTTGCAATGTTGAAATCTAAGCCGATGAAATAAGTCAGAGGAAAGACAGCAAGCAAAATTGGTGCCGAACAAATCATCCAATTGGCCAACATTTTGGCAAAAATATAAACCTCAAAATTATCAATGGAGGTAAAGATTTGTTCAATTGTGCCGTCATCAAAATCTTTTTTTAGAAACTCTGCGGCGGAAAAAATTATGGCAGAAAGTAGTGAAAACCAAATTACCGTGATTGAATAAAATAGCGTTGATTCTTGATTGTTTTGGCTTTGTGCCAGAAGAAAAAAAATCGTAACTGAGATTATGAAAAACAAAAAATTGGCGAAAATTTTTGCCAAATGGCGCAAAGCAATGACGATTTCATGATAAAAAATGATCCAAAAAATCTGCATTATTTATCTTCCGTAAATGTCGCTGAATCTGATAATATCATCTTCGCCAAGATAATTGCCGGTTTGAATCTCGATAATTTCGAGTGGAATCAGTCCCTTATTTTCTAAACGGTGTTTTTTACCAACAGGAATGTAAGTTGATTCATCCTCGGTTAAAACAAACTCCTTGCTGCCACAAGTAACGTGTGCAGTACCTTTGACAACAACCCAATGTTCAGCGCGGTGATTGTGCATTTGCAGTGATAAGGATGATTTGGATTTTACGGTGATTCTTTTAACTTTGAAACGGTCTGATAAATCAATGGTTTCAAAACTACCCCACGGGCGCAGAACTTTTGTGTGTGAATCGCACTCGGCTCTCTTACGATTCTTTAAAACTTCAAACATTTCTTTCACATCCTGAGCATCATCTTTATTGGCAATCAAAGTTGCATCTTTTAAGGCAATAATGATCAGATTTTTAACGCCGATTGTTGTAACCAGATTGTGTTTTGAGCTGATGTAGCAATTTGTAGTTTTTAGCGCCACAATATCGCCGGACAAATTATTTCCATCTGCATCTTTCGGCGCAATCTCAGATAAAGCATGCCAATTGCCAACATCGGACCAGCCGACATTAATCGGCACAACAACAACTTTTTCAGCCTTTTCCATTACCGCATAATCAACTGAAATATTTTGGCATTTTTCAAAATCTTCAACAGCAAGACGAACAAAATCTAAATCCTTGATAGCCTTATTGTAAGCGCCACAACAATGGATGAATATTTCATTTTCTAACTGACGCAAAATGTCCAGATAAGTGGAAGCTTTGAACATAAAAATACCGCTGTTCCAGAAATAATCGCCTTTTTTGAGGAAGTCTTCTGCTACAGATTTTTTGGGTTTCTCAATAAATTTTTCGACGGCAAAAATTTCGCCTAGATTCTCCAGTTTTTTGCCACTTTTAATATAGCCATATCCAGTTTCTGGAGCGTGTGGGACAATACCAAAAGTAATTAAATATCCTTCGGAGGCAGCTTTTTGAGCTGATTTGACACTGCGAACGAAATTTTCCTCATCTAAAATCACGTGATCAGAAGGCATTACTAAAATCAGATCATCATTTTGATTTTCAATAGCGTTTAGCGCTGCAACAGTGATTGCTGGAGCGGTATTGCGACCGGTTGGTTCCAAAATAATTAGTTTGGGAGTGATATTGATTTTTTGTAATTCTTCAGCGGCGATGAAACGATGCTCATTGTTACAAACTATTATTGGTGGGTGAAACATTGCCTCATCTCTTGTGCGTAGAGCGCTTTTTTGGAAGAGAGAATATTCGTCAACTAAGTTGAGAAACTGTTTGGGATTAAGGCTGCGAGAAAGTGGCCACAATCTTGTACCGGAGCCACCGGATAGTATAACCGGAGTGATTTTCATAGAGATTTTGAGAAGAGGTTTATGGCAGCAAAGCCTGACAGGCCAAGCTTTCTGATTGATGAAAGATTTGTGGAGTCAATCCCGCCCAAGGCGTAAAACCTAGTCGGAAGATAGGATCGGCTTTTAGATTTGGAATAAATTTTTGCTAAATTTTTCAAACCGATAGTTTTTGTATTCAAATGACTTGTGGTGGGAAAAATTGGTGAAATGAAAATGGCATCAACTTTAAGTCTCGAGGCTTTAATAACAGATCGCAAGCTATGACAAGTAAAAGTAAAAATAAATTTTTTATTAAATTTGCGGTGCTGTAAGAAATTAAGAGGCAATTTGTCAAAGTCAGAAAAATGAACTCCATCGGCTTTTATTTTTCGGGCTAGAGCAATATCTTTTCCGACCAATATTTTTAGCTTCTTTAGTTTGGCAATGGCGAAAATTTTTCTGGCAAGAATTTCACGTTGATCTTGACCAAGATCGTACTCGCGAATTAGAACGGCAGAATTTTTTGGCAGAGATCTGATAGTATTTTCTAAGTCAGAAATTTTTTTGCGGTCGGTAAATAAAAAGCTTGAAGGCAAAGTTTTGGCGCGGTTTGCTGTCTTGTTTCTTACCTCGAATTTTCTTATCTCAAATAAAATCTCTTGATTCATGAATGACGTTTTAATTAGCGATGTTGCGCGTAATTTATTCTTAATTAACAGCAAAATCAAAAAATCTTGCCAAATCTATGGCCAAGATAAAACAAAGGTCAATCTTGTAGCTATATCAAAAACTAAAGATGTGGCAAAAATTCAAGAAGCAATTGCTGCCGGGTGCAAAATTTTTGGTGAAAATTATATTCAAGAAACTCAAGAAAAATGGCCAGAGATTCGCAACAAATTTCCGGCAGTGGAACTGCACTTTGTTGGCCATTTACAAAGCAATAAGGCAAAAATCGCGTTGGAACTATTTGATGTAATCCAAACTCTTGATAGTGAAAAACTGGCACAGACTTTTCAAAAAGAAATTGCTAAATCTCAAAGAAATCCGCAATTTTTTGTGCAAGTGAATATTGGCGAAGAATCGCAAAAAAATGGCATTGCACCACAAGACGTTAAAAATTTTGTAGAATTTTGTCGTAAAGATTGTGGTTTAAATATCACCGGATTGATGTGTATTCCACCCTCCAATGAAGCAGCATCACCTTACTTCGCATTGTTAAAAAAACTAGCTCGTGAAAATAATATTAAAAATCTCTCAATGGGTATGAGTGCTGATTTTGAAGAGGCGATTGCTTTAGGTGCGACTCATATTCGAGTGGGCACGGCAATTTTTGGTGAACGCAATTAGTCAAAATTAGATTTCCTGTAACTCGCGTAAATCCTCCGTCACGCAAGGCGTGACACCTCCTTTTTCAAAGGAGGTTTTACACCCGACTCCCCTCCTTTGAAAAAGGAGGTGGCGCAAAGCGCCGGAGGATTTACGCGAGTTACAGGAAATCTAATTTTGAAAAAGAAGTAACGGCAAAATCCTGAAAGAAAGAGAAGTGTAGAAGACTCCAGAAGAATTGTGAGGTTGTTGCTTGTTCGATAAAAAAGACTTAGTGCGGGTTCTAAGCTAAATTTACGCGCCCAAAGGTATCATGCTCGGCAAGATCTCAAATAATTTGTTGCTTTTTTTAGCCCAGTTTCTAGAAAGCGCGCCTCTTTTAAAGCTCTCTAAACTTTCCGCAGGTGCCCTTAGCTCAGCTGGATAGAGCAACAGCCTTCTAAGCTGTAGGTCAGACGTTCGAATCGTCTAGGGCACACCACTTCCACTTACCTCCTTTTGTGGCAAAGATGTCAGATTTGTAATATTTGGTAAAAAAAATCTTCAAAAAATTGCTATACTTTTGTGGCAACGAAAATTAAAAAATTGCTCCCGTCTAAAATATAAAGACCGGCGAAATTTCACGCCGATTTCTTTCCCTCAAATACATTCTAAAACTCACAATGTCCAAGGCTTCTGGCGTTTCTGCTATTCTTGATTTGATCAAAAATAATGATATTAAATTTGTTGATTTCCGCTTTTCTGATTATGGTGGAAAGTGGCTTCACATCAGTCACTGTGCTGATACTGTTGACGAAGAGGCCCTAACTCAGGGAGTGGCTTTCGATGGTTCATCAGTTCCATCTTGGAAAGAAATTAATGAATCGGACATGATTTTGATGCCAGATTTGGAAACCGTTTTTATTGATCCTTTTACAACTCATCCAACAATCGTAATTACCTGCGATGTAATTGAGCCAACAACTGGTGAAGGTTACGTACGTGATCCAAGATTTACCGCTAAAAAAGCCGAAGAATATTTGCAAAAAAGTGGTATTGGTGATGTCGCCTATTTTGGTCCTGAGCCGGAATTTTTTGTGTTTGACGATGTGCGCTTTAAAATTGGCTCTCATGGCTCTTCTCATGAAATTGATTCTGAAGAAGCGCCTCACAATTCAGGCAGAAATATTGATGGTGGAAATTTGGCACGTCGTTCACAAACTAAAGGCGCCTATTTTGATCCGACTCCACTTGATACTGGTCAAGATCTTCGTGGTGAAATTACTGAAAGCATGCGTCAGGTTGGATTAGTTCCACTTTTGCATCACCATGAAGTTGCCAATTCGCAATTTGAAATTGGCTTTAAATACAGCACTCTTACTGGTACTGCTGATAATATTCAGAAATTCAAACATGTGGTGCATAACGTTTGTCACGCTTATGGCAAAACTGCAACTTTTATGCCGAAACCGATCTTTGCTGACAATGGTTCTGGAATGCATGTTCACCAATCAATTTGGAAAAATGGCCAAAATTTATTCATGGGTAATTCTCATGCTAATTTGTCAGAATTGGCTTTATATTACATTGGCGGTATCATCAAACATGCTAAAGCTATTAATGCTTTTTCCAACGCCACAACCAATAGTTATAAACGTTTAGTTCCCGGTTATGAAGCGCCGGTGCTTTTGGCTTATTCAGCAAAAAATCGTTCAGCATCAATTCGCATTCCGCACGTTACTAACGAAAAAGCCCGTCGTATTGAAACTCGTTTCCCTGATCCAGCTTCAAATCCTTATTTGACTTGTTCAGCTTTATTAATGGCTGGTCTTGATGGTATTAAAAATAAAATCCATCCAGGAGAACCGAAAAATCAGGATTTATATCACTCTTCGGAAAAAGATTTGAAAAAAATTCCGACAGTGTCGCGTTCACTTCGCGATGCACTTGCAGCTTTGGATAAAGATCGTGCTTTCTTGTTGGAAGGTGGAGTTTTCACCGATGATCAAATTGATGCTTACATTGCATTGAAGTTGCAGGAAGTTGAAAGATATGAGCAAATTCCTCATCCAGTTGAATTTGAACTATATTACAATTCATAGTTCATTTTTTTAAGGGAAGCGAAAGATTTTAATTCAAGATCTTGCGCTGAAATGTCGCGTGAATCAGATTTTTTGATTTACGCGACAGCGCCTTTAGAGATGTGAGTTTTTTATTTGCATTTTATTTCACCAAAAATAGTTTGCGCCACCTCTTCGAACGAAGTTCTATTTAAAAATAGCAAAATAATTTTTTAAAAAAACGTTACAAAGTGCTGAAAGTCACGCTTTTGTAAGTTTCTTATTAACTTGAAAAAAGTCTAAAATTTATGTCCAAAGCCGTTTTCCAGCGCAATAAACCGCATGTTAATATTGGTACTAT
>CAZICL010000007.1:0-127776 GCA_964537735.1 uncultured Rhizobium sp.
CCCTAAAACGTTATTGGGCGCGATGGTAATACAAACAATATCAGCATCACTTTGTTTTGCCACCGCCTGAGCTGAACCGAAAACAGCAAAAGAAGATCCGTAAATCAATTTGGTTCTGCCAGCTCTGCCGCTACTGCCATCCAAACCAGCACCAAAGCCGTTAGTTGCCACTACACCATTGTAAAACACCGTGTGTAAATCAGTATTTGCCAAACTGGTTGGACGAGCCACATAAAAAATTGTGTAAGAATTAAAAGGAGAATCAAAAATAGAACCCACAAAAGCTGTGTTATTGTCGGCAAATGCCACCGCTGGTAAAGAGTTAGTTGCGCTAGCTTTGTAAGTAATTTTGGCGGAATTAGCGCTGAAACCATTAGCCATCGTTGTTTGCGGATTGGAATCATACCAACTTGTAAGCACCTTGCCATCAGAAGTTTCACTTTCTTTAAAACTTTTTGCTTGAGTTGATTCTAACCACAAAAGAAGTCCGTCAGTGCTGGCCACTGGTGAACCTTGAGTAAGATCTCTGGCTGTAGCCAATTTTGATTTTCTGATCAAATTGGTGGATTGAGTAACACCAGCAACCAAAACTCCAATAATTAAAATGACGAGCGACATTTCAACCAAAGAGAAGGCGCTAGCCCTTATTTTATTGAGACCAGTCTTATATTTCATATTTTTTTCTGTTTTTGCCAATGTACAAAGCCAAGACAGTGCCATATATTATTGACAGAGCTGATCCAACTAAAATGCCAATTTTGACGTGATTGAGAACCATCTCTAGTGAATCTCCAGCCATGTTAGTTTTCAAAAAGGATAATTCTCCGATGAACAAACTCATGGTAAAACCAATGCCGGTAAAAATTGCCACCGGATAAAATTGCCACCACGAAAAGGTTTTTCCTCCCTGAGTTGGCATTTTAGCCATTTTTAATTTTACAGCCAAGAAACTGAACAACATCACACCAATTTGCTTGCCGAAGAAAAGTCCACACATAATCCCTAGAGTTAGGTGATCAGCGAAAATTTCCATGGAAAATTCACCGATTTTTACACCACTATTAGCCAAAGCAAAAATGGGCAAAATAACGAAGTTGATCGCCGGTGAAATCTTATGCGCCAAATTTTCGAGAAACTTTTTATCATTTTTGACTCTTAGCGGAATAAATAATGCCAGTAAAACGCCGGACAAGGTAGCGTGAATTCCTGACTGCAAAATCATCAACCACAGCAATATTCCAAGCAGCAAATAACCTGCGGTTCTTTTGTAGTTAAGGTAATTAAGCAATGCTAAACCAAGAAGTGGTAAAATTGCTAAAGCCAGATAGGTGATCTTTAAATCCTGAGTGTAAAAAACCGCAATCATTATAATTGCCAACAAATCATCAAGCACTGCCAAAGTGACGATAAAGACCTTTAGCGCATAAGGAATTCTTTTGCCAAAAAATGAAATTATACCATAAGCAAAGGCAATATCAGTGGCGGTTGGAATTGCAAAACCACGCAAATTTTGCGGATGATCCATGTTAAAAGCATAAAAAATCAGCGCCGGAAAAACCACACCACCAACTGCAGCAAAGGCTGGCAGAGCAACTTTCTTTACGCAGGAAAGCTCGCCAATCAGCACTTCTTTTTTTAATTCCAGCCCAATCAGCAGAAAAAACAAAGCCATCAAAGCGTCATTAATCCATTCCTTCAGCGTCAGATCTTTACTAATTTGCAGCACTTCAAAATTTATCGGCAGCGAAATTTTTAGCGTCGAAAAATAAACTTCAGAAAATGCAGAATTGGCAAGAAACAACGCCAAAACAGTTGCTATACCTAGTAAAATTGCAGTTGCTGATTCTAGTTCAAAGAATCTTCTGACAAGGAATTTGCGTAACAATTTTTTGATCATTTTTATATTTTAAAATCTTCTCCGAGATAAACTTTTTTCACCTCAATATTATTAACAATCTCATCTTTCGAACCGGAAGTAAGAATCATCCCGTCATAAACAATATAAGCGCGATCAACAATCGACAAAGTTTCTCGCACGTTATGATCGGTAATTAAAACGCCGATATTTTTGCGTGTTAAATGCGTCACCATCACTCTAATATCATTAACTGCGATAGGGTCAACCCCGGCAAAAGGCTCATCCAGCAAAATGAATGAAGGGTTTGAAGCCAAGGCCCGAGCAATTTCAACACGTCTTCTCTCGCCACCGGATAAAGATAAAGCGTGCGATTTGCGAATGTGAGTAATGGAAAATTCCTGCAATAATTCTTCCAAACGTGCTTTGCGCTTAGCTGGGTTTTTTTCGATAATTTCGATGATCGAGTAAATGTTATCCTCAACATTCATGTCACGAAAAATCGATGCTTCTTGTGGCAAATATCCAACCCCCAGACGTGCTCTTTGATACATCGGCATGTTAGTGATGTCGATCTGATCAATAAAAATATTGCCCTGCCCCACTTGAACCAATCCGACAATCATGTAAAAACAAGTGGTTTTACCGGCACCGTTCGGACCCAACAACCCCACCACTTCACCTTGCTTAATATCAAAGCTTATATCACGAATAACCGTTTTTTTACCGTATTTTTTACCTAAATTTTTGGCACTTAAAACTTTAGTCATTTTGTTCTTTATTTCGTGTGTTTTTAAATTCTTTGGCATCATTGCCAATGATGACTACAACTCGTCTGTCAACTCCATCATCCTGTTTTGTCGCATCATCTTTTTCACTATCTTTTTCACCAGCAAAATAACTTTTCTTGGTTGAAAGATGATGAATGAATTTATCACCCTTAGCAATTGAAACGCCATTATTAACCATGACATTTTTTTCCAAAACAAACACATCCTCTTTCGGGTCATAATAGCCACTATCACCAACTGCCACGAACTCATCACTGAAAATTTTTACCTTCTCATCAGTATATATTTTTCTGATTGAAGATTGTTCGGAAGTTTCAGTGTTTTGATCTGTTTCAGATTCTGCAAAATTGTCGGAATTTTCAACTTCTACAGCAGTTTTTTTCGGCAGCGGTTTCTTTTCTTTTTTCTCATCGTAAAGCACAATCATTTTTTCCGATAACAGGCTACTATCATCTTTTTCAATGATAACATTACCGATAAAATTAACGGTTTGAGAATTTCTCTTGATGTCGATTATATCCGACCTTATTTTGGTTGGCTTCTCTTTGGAGGCTGGTTTAGTGGTTTTGGCGTAGGCATCAGCATTTAACGATATTAACAAAAGGATCTGAATTATGAAAAACCTGAACATGAAATTTAATTCCAGACGTTTTATTTTTGTTATTTTTGTCAGCTTAATTGCAGGATTGGTAATTTTTAATGCCACGAAAAGCCTTGATGCAGAAGAGTTGAAGCAATTTAACCGCGATCCTAAAAACTATAATGTTAAGTTGCAAATTTTAAATCCCGACAACAGTTCGGTTGCTGAATTCATGGTTGCTATCGCCGATGACAACAATAAAAAAATGTACGGCCTCATGAATGTTGAATCTCTACCCCAAAATTTTGGCATGCTGTTTCCCTTCAATAAAATCCAGGTGACAACCATGTGGATGAAGAACACTTTAATTCCACTCGACATGCTTTTTGTTGATGACCACAACATAATTGTCAGCATCAAAAATAACGCTACTCCTCAATCTTTAGAAATAATTTCATCAAAAAAAATGGTTGAAAAAGTTATAGAAATTAACGGCGGATTGGCTTCCAAACTTGGAATTGCCGTTGGCCAAAAAATCACAATCAGCGATATTTCAGAGCAATGAAAATTTTTTTAGTCACAAAAAATCCAACACCCCATCTTGAGAACTGCAACGAAGAAGAATTCTACAAATTTCTTAGCAAAGCTCAAATTCAGAATCCCGACTTAAACGACAAGGTCAGCAAAATAATCGCTCAAACCAAAAAATCGGGAGATGCCGCTTTAATCAAGCTTTCCAACCAGTTCGACAAAACAAATTTCACAGAAGCCAACGATTTCGTAGTCAGCGCTGCCGAAATTAAGGCTGCCGGAAAACAAGTCAGCGCCCCAATAAAAGCAGCACTCAAACAAGCTTTTACCCGCATTAAATCTTACCACGAAAAACAATTACCGCGCGAGATTAAATATCTGGATCGTGACGGAGTTAAACTCGGCAATCTGTGGCGTGCCATTGAATCGGTTGGAGTTTACACTCCGGGAGGAACAGCTTCTTATCCAAGCTCCGTTTTAATGTCAGCAGTTCCGGCATTAGTTGCCGGCGTTAAAAATATTAGCATGTGCGTGCCAACTTCCGCCGGAAAAATTAATCCGGCAGTGTTAGTTGCAGCAAAAATTTGCGGTATTAAAAAAATTTACAAAGTGGGTGGAGCTCAAGCAATTGCTGCTTTAGCCTCTGGCACAGAAACCATCACTAAAGTTAATAAAATTGTTGGCCCAGGAAATTCCTACGTTGCTGCCGCAAAAAAAATTCTCTTCGGCGAAGTTGGAATTGACATGATTGCCGGCCCCACTGACATCACCATTATTGCTGATAAAAATAATAATCCACGCTGGATCGCCGCTGATGCCTTATCACAACTGGAACATGGAATTGACTCTAAAGCCTTTATCATCACTGATGACGAAAATTTTGCCATTAAATTGGCTACCGAAATTCACTGTCTTGCCCAAGATTTGCCACGTCAAAAAATAATTGAGCAAAGCATTGAAAATTCGGCAATTTTTGTGATTAAAAATCTTAATGACAGTGTGCATCTAGCTAACTTTATTGCTCCGGAACATCTGGAAATTGCCGTTAAAAACCCACAAAAATTTGTCGCAAAAATTCAAAATGCCGGCGCCATTTTTCTAGGAAATTACACTCCCGAAGCGATTGGAGATTATATGGCTGGCCCTAGCCACACTTTACCAACCTCTGCTTCAGCAAAATTTTCCAGTGGCCTGTCAGTTTTTGATTTTTTAAAAAGAATTTCACTTATTGGCTGCGATCAAAAATCCTTTATTAAACTTGCTAAAAATACCGCTTTGCTTGCTTCTTGCGAAGGTTTAGAAGCACACCGTCTTAGTGTTGATATTCGATTTAAATCATGAAAAAGATCCTCATTCTACTCACCTTAACGCTGTTGACTTTTTCCTGCTCCAAGAAAAAAGACGAAACACCAAATGCTGAAATTGCTTACACCAAAGCCATGAAAGCACTCAAAGATAAAAGTTATGTCACCGCCGCCGAAGCTTTTTCCAAAATTGACGATGATTATCCTTTCTCAAAATGGGCCATAAAAGCACAGAGCATGGCTGCTTATTGCTATTACAAAGATGAAGATTACATCAAACTTATTGCCGTGGTTGATGATTTTATCCGTCTTAATCCGGCTGATGACACTGTTCCTTACATGATGTATATGCGAGGTTTGTCATTTTATAATCAGATTCCTGAAATTGATCGTTCGCAAGTTAGTGCCCACGATGCATCACTAACTTTTCGCGAACTTGTGGCACGCTTTCCAGAGTCCGATTATGCTCAAGATGCCAGAAAAAAACTGATTTATGTTGATGAACATTTGGCCGGCGAAAAAATGTCACTTGGACGTTACAACATCAGAAACAAAAACTATGTTGCAGCAATCAATAATTTTACCGAAGTGACCGAACGCTACCGTTTTACCAATCAAGTCGCAGAAGCCTATTTTCGCCTTACTGAAATCTATTATAAAATTGGCCTACGTAAAGAATCGCAAGCCTCTTTTCATCAGTTAAAATTATTTTTTCCGCAAAGTGATTGGCTGAAATTAGCCGAAAAAATTAACCCGGTTTATTTCAATGACAGATGATATAAAACTTGGCAGCAAGCATATTTGGCTGCCTTATACTCAAATGCAAAATCACCTACCACAATTGCCCGTTGCCTGCACACAGGGTAGCAAAATTTTTCTTGAAGATGGTCGAGTTCTAATTGATGGCATCAGCTCCTGGTGGGCCACAGCGCACGGTTATAATCACCCACATTTACTGAAAGCCATCACCAAACAGGCTAGCATTTTGCCGCATATTATGATGGCTGGTTTTGCCGCTAAGCCCACTTATAAGCTGGCACATCGCTTGTGTAAATTTGCCAAAATGGATCAGGTTTTTTTCTCTGACTCCGGATCAACAGCCGTAGAAGTAGCCATGAAAATGTGCTGGCAATTTCACATTAATAATAGCGACAAAAGTAAGACCAAATTTATTTCATTTAAAAATTCTTATCACGGCGACACTACTGGAGCAATGTCTCTTGCCGATTTAACTTCTGGTATGCATCAGAAATTTCACAATATTTTGCTCAATAATTTCTGCCTTGATCTGCCCCAAAATAAAAAAGATTTGGATCAATTCGAAAAATTCATCAGCAAAAATAAAAAAGTTTTAGCCGGAATTTTTATTGAACCAATGCTGCAATGTGCCGGCGGCATGATTTTTCACGATGCCGAAATTCTAGGTGAAATTTTTCGCATCGCCAAAAAACACCAAATTATCTTCGTTGCTGATGAATGCGCCGTTGGATTTTATCGCCTTGGTAAAAAATTTGCCTGCGATTTCGCTGCAATATCACCCGATATTTTAATTTTAGGAAAAGCCCTAACCGGTGGTACCATTGGCATGGCCGCAACTTTAGTAAAAAAAGACATCTTCAACAATTTCTTCAGCAACTCAATTGATCATGCCTTGATGCATGGCCCAACTTTTATGGGAAATCCGCTAGCATCAGCTGCTGCCAATGCCTCTTTGGATCTTTTTGAAAAAATAAATTATGAAAAGAAAGTCGCTGAAATTGAAAAGATTCTCACCAATGATTTACAAAAATGCCGCGATTTAAAAAATGTAAAAGATGTGCGCGTTATTGGAGCTGTGGGTGTAGTTGAAATTGATGGCGATTTTAAAACCATGCTCCAATTAAGAAAAAAATTCATCAGCCAAGGAGTTTTTCTGCGACCTTTCGCCAACTGCATCTATGTTATGCCAGCATTAAACATCAAAAAATCGGAACTACAAAAAGTTACTAAAGCCATCTTGCAGATTCTGCTATCAACAAAAGACAAGAAAAAACTTAGTTAAAAAATGAAACACCGTGTGAAAGTAAATAAAACGGGAAGGAAAATCTAAGAGAGGGGGAAGGGGAAGAGGAGAGTAAAATATCGGGAGCCACCACCACGCAAACCCGGCGTGTGTATCCATATTCCCTGTAGAGGTCTTGTATTCTGGTACACTCCCGACGCGGCAAAATCTATAACGCGATTTTTTTTATACAACCATATTTTCCTCGGTTACAGAAAATTCTTCCTGATCTATCCGCCAAATAAATTCAATATTTGCACCCCAACCGACCTATACCAAACTAAGTATTTATACTCTCATCTAACTTCACCTTTTTGGTAAAAATTTGGTTATTCACGGTAAAAATCTACGATCACTGTTTTATATTTCTCTTCCAGCACCGGTCTTTTTAATTTCATTGACGGCGTAATATCTCCAGAACTTATGGATATTGATTCAGTAACAATATGGAACTTGTGGATTTTCTCCCAGTTATCTAAATTACGATTGAGTTGTGTGATATTTTTTTGCACAAAATCTCGCAAAACTGGCGAACGCAAAAATTCTTCATCACTGCCTGAAAAGTTAAACTCAGCTTTAAATTTAGGTAACAATTCAAATTCTGGAAAAAGCAAAGCTGCAGTAAATTTTTTCCCTTCCGCGATAATTATGGCGCCCAGCAAAAATCTTAGATTCTGCACCAGCTTTTGCTCCAGAACTACCGGACAAACATATTTTCCGTTGGCATTTTTAAAAATTTCTTTTTTGCGCCCGATAATCTTAATAAAACCATTATTGTCGATCGCCGCTAAATCACCGGTTTTAAGCCAACCATTGCTAATTGTTTCAGCAGTTTTTTGCACATCATTGTGATAGCCACGCATAATATTTGGACCGCTTGCCAATAATTCACCATCCTCAGCAATCATAACTTTAACTGACGGAAAAACTTTGCCCACGGTAGCGAATTTATGCTCTAGTGGAGAATTGGCAGCAATCACCGGCGAACTTTCAGTCATGCCATAACCGCAAAATAAATTGACACCAATATTGCGATAAAAACGCTCAACATCGCTTGAAAGTGCTGCACCACCGCAAATCATCAATTCGATATTTCCACCCAAAGCCGCGCGAAATTTTTTGTAAACCAGCAGATCCAGAAGCTTATCATAAAGATTCTGTTTTAACTCCACATCCTTTGTTAAAGCACGTTTGAGCGCTAAACGTCCAAGAATTTTTTTGATTAAATTTGCTGATTCAATTTGATCTTTGATGCGAACAAAAACTTTTTCCAAAACCCGTGGCACTACAGTCATCAATGTCGGCCTTATTTCTTTCAAGAAATTTCCAACATTTTTTACGTCATCGACAAAATAAACCGATACGCCCTGCGTGATGTAATACAACATCACCATCCGTTCAAAAATATGAGCTAATGGCAGAAATGACAAAACAACATTGGTGCTTTTGAGAGGAAAAAATATTGCCGTATCTTTAATTTGTGAGACCAAATTTTCGTGGCTGATCTCAACACCTTTAGGCCTTCCCGTGCTTCCTGAAGTATAAATTATTGTCGCCAGATCCTGCGGCTGATGTAATTTTAATAACTCAGAAAAAGAATATTTTTTGCTCTCAATAGCTTTTTTACCCAGCGCAATCAACTCTTCAAAACTGAAGCTATTGGCTGGCTTATCTTGCTTAGAAATGCCGTAAGTAATGATTTTTATCTGAGAATTAACATTCTGCAGCGTTGTTGCCACAGTCAAATCATCGGTAAAAAGATATTTTACGTCGGCATCTTTTACTTCAAAAAGAAGATGCTCTTGTGAGATATTACTAAAAATCGGAACTGTCACTGCACCCGCTAAAATAGAGCCTAAATCAGCTATCAACCAAATCGGATTTTGGTAAGAACAAATCGCCACAGCTTCATTTTTTTGCAGTCCAATTTCTTTCAATCCACCAGCAAAATGTAAAATATTTTCCAAAAATTGCTGATTGGAAAAGCTGCGCCATTGGTTTTCTTCCTTAAAATTTAAAGCCTTTGGGTTATTGAATCTGGCTGCTTGAAACTCTATTAACTGTGAAATTGTGGAAAAATTCTGCATCAAGTTTTTATAAAATATTTTTAATCAAGCTCCACAACATCAAAAGCTTGCGATAAATAACTTCGTGATTTTGTAAATAATGACGCACCATCACGTCAATTTCAGCGACTTTGGCAAAATAAAGGCAAATGATCATCAAAAACATGATCGAAAAATAATTGGCGATAGAATCAATAAAACCGGCGCCAATTATTGATTCAGTCATTTTTACATTTTGCACTTTGGCAATTCTTTTAGCCGTTCCTGGATGAGTCGAAAAAAGCGTAAAATATCCTCCCTTACCCAACATTGACAGAGCGTAAGCCATGTTGTGTCCGCCAAAAGCGCGTGCGGCTTGACGATCGCAACGAAATTCAATTGAACGACTGACAAAACGACGCAAAAATTCGTAAATATTAAAAACTACAAAACGGTTAAATGATGTAAGAGCAAAACGCGCAATTGAGTAAGCATCGCTCATTAAAATTGCCGCTCTTTTGCCACCAGGAATTAAGAAAACTACGCGTGCAATAATTCTGAAGAAACTTCCTAAAAGTGACGAAACAAAGTTGGTAACTTTTTGATTAGTAATGATCAAAAATGCCGGCAGAAAATCTTTATTAACCAAATGCGACATTTCGTGAGCCATAATGCTGCGAATTGCATTTAAAAATCTTTTCGGCTCAGAACATTCAACTAAGTAATGCTTGATTAAACCATGGGTCAGAACAATGGCTTTTTTGTTGAAGCTGCTGACTGCATAAGCATTTATTTCATCAGAATTTTTGATGTAGAGATGAACATTTTTTTCGCCGAATCTGGTTTTCACCTGATCAAAAATATCACTTAAAAAATCATAATCTTTAATCTTCTCAAAACGACTGCATTTCTTAAGTGAAGAACGTACTGAAAAACCTAAGAGAAAATCAAAAAATAAATAAACCAGCATCAAGAAACTGACCAAAAAAAACAGGAAACACAGTCCTAATTTCATCTTCTGAAATAATCCGGCATTGATAGCAGAAGCATAGCCGCCGAAGTTAAATATGGGGATCAACACTACCATCAAAGGCAAGGCCAAAATTACGATATTAATCACCGTAATAACGTAAACGAGAATCAGATTAAATGGTTTTGAAAACATGAATTTAGGGAAATTGTAAGAAACTTGTTTGAATTTTTGTTAGTCAGTTATTACTTAAGCAACAAAATTTTCAATTCTTTAATCTTACTTCTTATGCGCACGATCCAAATTCAAAATTTAAAAATCGCCAATAATCTTCCTTTCACTTTGATTGCAGGACCTTGCCAGACCGAATCGATGGATCACAGCCTGATGATGGCCAGCAACATTAAAAGAATTTGCGACCAGCTGGGCATTAACTTTATTTACAAATCATCTTTCGACAAAGCTAACCGCTCAAGTATTGGTGGAGAGCGCGGCGCTGGTTTAGAAAAAACTTTGCCTATTTTTGCCGAAGTTAAAAAACAATTTAAATGTCCAATCATCACCGACATTCACAATGAAGAACATTGCCGCCTATTGGCTGATAATGATGCTGTTGATATTTTACAGGTTCCGGCGTTTTTATGTCGCCAAACTGACTTACTGGAAGCTGCTGCCAAAAGCGGCAAAGTTATTAATATCAAGAAAGGTCAGTTTTTAGCCCCTTGGGATGCAGCAAATATTGTCAAAAAAATGGATCATTTCGGAAATCAAAATGTCATGTTGACCGAACGTGGCGTCAGCTTTGGTTACAATACTTTGATTTCTGACATGCGCTCATTACCAATCATGGCGAAAACCGGTTGTCCGGTAGTTTTTGATGCTACACATTCAGTGCAACAACCGGGAGGACTTGGCGGAGCCAGCGGTGGCCAACGTGAGTTTGTTGATACTTTAGCTTCTGCTGCAGTTGCTGTTGGTGTTGCAGCTGTATTTATGGAAGTTCATCAAGATCCTGACAATGCTCCATCTGATGGACCATGCATGGTACGTTTGGATAATTTGGAAAAACTTTTAACCAAGCTAAAAAAATTAGACCAGGTCGCAAAAAATTCCTAAATTTTATGAACACAGTATCGCATATCCTAGTTATCGACGACGACACCCGCTTACGCAACCTTCTGGGACGTTTTTTAGAAGAAAGTGGATTCCAAGTTGTGCTTGCTAAAGACACTATTGAGGCAAGATCAGCCTTGTCTCAAACCAAGTTCGATGTACTGATCGTAGATGTGATGTTACCCGGCGAAACCGGAGTTGATTTTACCATCAACTTGCGACAATCATTACAAACCCCAATAATTATGCTGACTGCACGTGGTGAATTTGAGGATCGTATCAAAGGTTTGGAAGCTGGTGCTGACGATTATTTACAAAAACCTTTCGAGCCAAAAGAACTGCTGCTGCGTATTAATAATATTTTAAAAAGATCAGGAAATTCTAATTCTGATGCCAATATTTGCCGCTTCGGTGACTTTACCTTTAACCTTACAGATTCACGCTTGAAGAAGGATAATCAATTTGTTCATATCACTGATTCTGAAGCAAAAATTTTAGGAATTTTGTGCCGTGAAAAAGGCAAAGTAGTAAGTCGCGAAAAACTTTCCTCACTTTGCGGTGAAATTGACGAACGCAGTATTGACGTACAAATCACCCGCTTGCGCCGCAAGATTGAACAAAATCCAAAACAACCGCATTATTTACAAACGGTCAGAAATCACGGCTACGTGCTGTACAGCTAATTTATCAAATCCAGACAGGTAAAACGGTTCCTAATAAATTTAGCATAAGCTGTACAATCTTGATATTGCTGCTTTGATAAGCCTAATGATTGTGGCGAATATTTCACTTTAAAGTGAGTAAAAATTGCTGCTAATTGCGTTGCATCAAAGTGGATTTTTTGCAGTTGCTTTTTCGTAATAGAGTCAATTTTTTTTACATTTTCACTGACGCTAACTTTTTCACGATATTCCTGTAAACACTGTTGTGAAATTATTTTTGGTAAAAACTTTTTAAACTCAGAAACTGTTTTTTCTGCAAAATCAGAACCTCCACTAAGCAATATTTTTTGCAAATTGGCCGCCGTCATTGTGGTCACCGCGATCATCTCACCATGCAGTTTTTTTGCCGCAACTTGCGGATATTTCATCTCAATAATGTGAGCAATCAAATGCTCAGATTGGCTTGCCGGATAAGACCCTCCAGCAATTGTCATGCCTTGCCCTGAAAGCAATAAAATTTCGATTAGCAATTTTAAAAATTCTTCATCTTGCAACGAAAATTGAGTAAAGTTTTTTACCAAATAATCCATTTCATCACACAAAATTTTAAAGGGTTTGGCGTCAAATTTTGTCCCTAAAATTTTGTGCGACAAATACCAATCAAACCAACAAGAATAAAAACACAAACTGTCGCCAATTCCAGCTTTTGTAAGTCGTAAAGGAGCTGATTTTAAAATTTCCAAATCACAAAAAACCTGTTGTGGCAAGGTTGCCGGCAAAGTTTTTTTGTGGCCCTTAATTGTTATTGAGGCATTGCGTGACAAATAGCCATTCATCGATGGAGCCGAAGCAAAAATGGCATAAGGAATATTTTTTTGTGCTGAAGAATATTTACACAAATCATTAATGGTGCCGCTGCCAAGACCCAAAATAAAATCACAATCTTGCAACGCTGCAGCAATTTTTTTAAGATTCTTTTCGTCAGCTTTGGGGTCTTGCAAGATCAAGTTACAAGTGGTTTTTTCCAAAAAATTATGTGGGAAAAATTTTTTACAATTACGCCAAATCTTACTATCGCTGACAAAAAGCACTTTTCCTTCAAATAGCTCTGAAGCGAGGATATCAGTGGCTAAACCACGAGAAATTTTTACGTTTTTAATCATGAAAAAACTTGTGAGATAAAATTGAATTCTTAAGTTGCGGCGTCTTTTAGGACTGTCTGTGCAGATCGCTTCAAATCAAATAATTTTCTTAAAATGGAAAGTCTTCAAATTTTTCTGCTAATTTTGCAGGTTATTATCGCTATTGTGTTGATTGTTTTGGTGTTGCTCCAAAAATCCGACGGTGATTCTTTAAGCGGTATTGGTGGTGGATCAGGCGGCCTTAATTCTGTAATGTCAAGCAAAGCTTCAGCCAGTATTCTAACCAAAGTCACTATGGTTTTGATTGGAATTTTTATGCTCAACTGTTTGATTTTAGCTTCTATTTCCAACGCCTCAAAAAAAGCCATCCAAAAAGAATTGGAACAAACAATTGAGCAGCAAGAAAAAGCCGCTGACTCTGCTATACCAGCCGCCGAAGAAGCTATCAGCAAAACTCCAGCCGCTCCTAAAGTGGAATAATAAATAAGCTCCCACTTATCAAAGTTAAATTTTACAAATTATGAAAATTACAGCTCTAAACCAAACTCACCGCGATCAAGGTGCTAAAATGGTAGAATTTGCCGGTTACGACATGCCGGTGCAATATCCAGATGGAATGCTTAAAGAACACGAATGGACACGTTCGGGCAATGTCGGCATTTTCGACGTTTCACATATGGGTCAATTTGTCATCGAAGGTGAAGAAGTTGTAAAATTCCTTTCTCACATCACTCCAACCGATTTTTCTCTAAGCACTCCCGCCCTTGCTAAATATACAGTTTTGACCAATCCCCAAGGTGGAATTATTGATGATTTGATCATCACCAAACTAACCGACACAAAATTTTTCATCGTTTTGAACGCCGGATGTAAAGAAAAAGACGCCGCTTGGATCATCAAAAATTTACCAGAAGGAATTTCTTTTATTGAACTTACTGATCGCTCATTGATAGCAGTTCAAGGCGGAAAAGCTGAAGAAATTCTCAACCGCTTTTTAGCCGAAAAAAATCTGGCTGACTTGCCTTACATGAATCTTGGTGCTTACCAATTAAAAAACGGCGAAGAAGTTTTTATCAGCCGCACTGGCTATACTGGAGAAGATGGTTTTGAAGTTTCAATTAAAAATTCTGCTGCAGCAAAATTTTGGCTTGATTTGTCAGCACTTGAAGAAGTTAAGCCAATTGGCCTTGGCGCTCGTGATTCACTGCGTTTAGAAATGGGCTACCCACTTTACGGACACGATTTGGACGACACAACTTCTCCAATCGAAGCTGCCTTGGGATGGGTTGTGAGCAAAAGCAACACCAGCTTCATCGGCTGCGAAAGAGTGTTGAAAGAAAAAGCTGAAGGCGCATCGCGCAAAAGAATCGGCGTCAAATTATTAGATCGCGGCATTGCTCGTGAAGGCACTGAGATCAGAAAAGACGGCAAAAAAATCGGCACACTTTCTAGCGGTGGATTTTCACCAAATTTGAAAGTCTCAATCGGTCAAGGCTATTTCGAAACAGCTTTGGTTAAGGTTGGAGACCAAGTTACTGCTATTGTGCGTGACCGTGAAATTCCTGCTATTTTGACTTCTCCAGTTTTTGTTGAAGCCAAAACAAAGTCGGTAAAAAAATAGTTATAGCTTAGATACTGTTAGCTAGCAGCGTCTAATCAATCAATAATAATCAAAGGAGTTAAAATGAAATTTACTAAAGATCACGAATGGATCAAAATTGAAGGCGATGTTGCTACAATCGGAATTACCGAATATGCCGCTGAAGCCTTGGGCGAGTTGGTTTATGTTGAGCTTCCAAAAGTGGGTAACACTTACAAAGTTCACGACGCTTTTGCCGTTGTTGAATCTTCAAAATCAGCCAGCGACGTTTACATTCCTGTTGCCGGCGAAGTTGTTGCCATTAATGAAGCATTAAATTCACAACCAGAATTGGTTAACAATTCTTCTTACCATGAAGGCTGGATTGCCAAAGTTAAAATGAGCAACGCTGATGATTTAGCTGATGCAATGGATGAAGCTGCTTATAAAGAGTTTTTGAAAAATCAGTAATTAGATATTTGAGATTGGGGGTCAGAACCAGAAATGGTCTGACCCCTTTTTTATTTCTAGCCTACCCTTCCCATCTCATTCATAAATTTATCGGCTCGTCCTTCCAACAATTCTTCGAACAAATCGGAGATTTTTAGATTTATTTTTCCCACCAACATCATCTCATCTTTTGTGAATTTTCCTAAAACATAATCGGAAATTTCAAACTCTTTATTTTCTGGTCGACCAATTCCTAAACGTAAACGCATATATTGCTTATCCATATGTGCATCCAGAGACTTCAAACCATTATGTCCGGCATTTCCACCACCAACTTTAACCTTCACCTTTCCTAAAGGCAGATCCAAATCGTCGTGAAAAACTAAAATATTTTTCGACTCAATTTTATAAAAATTTGCCGCTTCAGCAACTGGAATTCCAGAACGATTCATAAAGCTATGCGGCTTTAAGGCGATGATTTTATGACCAGCAATAACACCAGAAAAAACTTCACTCTTAAATTTTTTTGACTGTGCCACTAATCCAAAATCAGCAATTATTTGATCGAGCAGCAAAAAACCAAAATTATGGCGGGTGGTTTCATATTCTTGGCCAATATTTCCAAGACCGACTAGCAAATACATAAATTATGAAGTTTGTTAAAAGAATTTAAGATTGCGGTAATTTAAAATATTTTTAATTTAGCAGCAGCGATTTTTCAGTTACCGCTTTATTCATCTCATGCGAAAAAAATTATTTAAAAAGGTTCTAATTTTATTTTTTTGCGCCGTTTTTTGCGCCGTTTTTTCCTGCGCCAAAAAAACAAAAAGAGAATTTTACATTCTGTCTAACATACCAGAAATTCAAGAACAGGAACGCCAAGATCACCAATTTTGCAACTCACTTGATTTAAATTCCGGTTCATCCAACAAAACCTTTAGCGCCGATTTATACTGGCGCTGTCGTCTTTCCTCAGCAAAATCGCGTCTTAAATCCAACATTTCCTCTCCGCAAAGTTTAAGATATAATGCTAATCTCAGCGATCTGATTACTAAAATTTCACTACATTTATCAGAAGCCAATGAATCAGTTTTTATCAAAGAAAATAAGAAAATTGACAAACGTGACCATACACGCTGCGTATCTTATGGTTTTGATTTTGACGTTTCTGATCGTTTAAAAACTGATGAATATTTACTCTGTCGCAAAAGATTGATTGATGAAGATCAGCTTGATCCGCCTTACGGTAATGAAGTGTATCTGCAATATCCTAACCGCTCTTATAACTTAAGTTTTGTTCTTGATCATCGTATTGATAGCGACAATAAAAAATATGCAGAAGCTCAAAAAAACTATCCGAGCTGCATGTTATTCTTTCAAAATGAAGAAAATTTTAAAGAATGTACTAGAGCACAAGATCAATCTAGACAATGCTTTGCAGAAGTTGATAGTAAAAAATTCAAAAAAGAATCAGAGAAAAAAACCATCTGTCAAAAACAAGCTTACGTTAAATTTCCAGATTCATTATTGAAGGAATCTGACCAGAAGAAAGATGATTTAGCTAAGACCAAAACCAATGCCGATGTTTATAATCAAAATAACTTTGCCGCTCTAGGAATTATTGATCACGCCGTTGATTTATTTGAATCAGAAGATGCCATAAAGGCCAAAAATAGTAGCAAAGAAAAACAGAAAAAACGGGAGCAAAATATTAACTCGAAAAAAGGCCTTTATAACCGCTACGATTTAACCAGGCTGCGTCAGAAATATATTTTTGCCTGCCAACAAAATGCCGATTCTGAGATTAACAAATATGTCGAAGGTTTGAAGAAAGAATGCAGCGATATTGGCGATTACAAACCAAAAGAAAATCTGATTTAAAAAATTTACGACATTGACAGCATCCGGCGCAGCGACTTTTCAGCCTTAATTCTCAATGCTTCTTCAAATTGTAACTCACCACCATTGGGCGATTTATTGCCATATTTTAAAACCAGATAAAGCTTCTCTAAAGTGTTAAGCTGCATGTGCGGACAGGTGTTGCACAGACTGCAACCGGCTTTGTCAACAAAAGGACAATCGTAAAATTTTGCTGTCGGATTTTTGCGCTGCATTTGGTGAATAATATGCGGCTCGGTTAACACAATAAATTCGCTACCTTGATTTTCTTCAGAGAATTTCAACAACGCCGAAGTTGATCCAATGTGATGAGCATAAGACAATAAATTTTCTGGACATTCCGGATGAGCAATCACTTTAGCCTGCGGATGATTGGCAATTAATTTTACTAATTCCTTTTCGCTAAATTGTTCGTGAACCATACAGGATCCGTGCCACAAGATCATTTTACGTCCGGTAACTTTGGCCAAATAACCTCCCAAATGTTGATCCGGCGCAAAAATAATTTCTTTATCAGCCGGAATTTGTTCGATGATTTTTTTAGCGTTAGAAGAAGTAACGATGATATCAGACAAAGCTTTAATTTCAGCGGAACAATTGATATAGCTCACCACCATTGCCTGTGGATATTTTTTCTTAAATTCAGCGAAAGGTGCAGGTTGACAAGAATCTTCCAAAGAACATCCGGCCTTTAAATCAGGCACTAAAACTTTTTTGTCCGGTGATAAAATTTTTGCCACTTCTGCCATAAATTTTACGCCACAAAATACTATAGTATCGGCACTGGTTGAAGCAGCATTGCGCGATAGATCAAGAGAATCACCAACAAAATCAGCAATATCTTGAATCTCACCATCCTGATAAAAATGCGCCAAAATCACGGCATTTTGTTCTTTTTTTAAACGAAGAATTTCTTCTTCAAGGTTTAGGGGTATTTCAAACATTTTAGAGTCCGACAATTTCAAAAACTTCTTTCTTGGTTTGAGCGGCAATTTCTTGCGCTTGAATTTTTCCTTCATTCAAAAGCTGGCGAATATGCGCCTGATCTTGTTTGAAGCGATTTAAATTTTCTTGAATTGGTTTTAATTTTGTAATCAAGCTTTCAGCCAAATCACTTTTAAATTTTCCATTTCCGGCAGTTTCATATTCTTGCGCTATTTGTTGCGGAGTCTTGTTTGAGGCAGCTGCAAAGATATTTAACAAATTGAAAATTTCCGGACGCGATTCATCAAAAGTGATTATGGAAAGTGAATCTGTTTTAGCTTTTTTGATTTTTTTAACAATGTCGTCAGCACTATCAGTTAAGTTAATGCGCGACAAATCTGACTCATCAGACTTGCTCATTTTTTTAGTCCCATCTTGCAAAGACATTATACGCTTCACTTGCGGCAAAATCATTGGCTCTGGAAGTTTGAAATATTCTTGACCAAAACGACGATTAAAGGCACCGGCAATATCACGAGTTAATTCCAGATGTTGCTTTTGATCTTCACCAACCGGCACAAGATCAGCTTTGTAAAGCAAGATGTCGGAAGCCATCAAAACTGGATAAGAGTAGAGACCGAGATTTTCATTAGATTCTGATTTTTCTTTAAACTGAGTCATACGATTCAACCATCCCATCGGCGTCAAAGTGCCTAAAACCCATGCTAATTCAGCATGTTGTGCCACTTCACCTTGCACAAAAAGTGTCGATTTTTTGGGATCTAAACCACAGGCCAAATAAACCGCGGCCGCTTCTAAAATATTTTTCTGCAACTCTTTAGGATCTTGCGGCAAGGTGATGGCGTGCAGATTCATCACACCAAAAATGCAGCGATATTTATCTTGTAAATCAATCCAGTTGGCAATTGACCCCAGATAATTTCCAAGATGTAAATTTCCCGTAGGTTGAATTCCTGAGAAAACAGTTTTCATGAATTTGTGACCAAAATTTTAATCGGCAAAAAGCTGCAATCTTAAATTGCTTTGAAAGGCGCGACACTTTATTTTCACGATCTTGTAAGGCAAGTGGATGATCGCTGGTTTTAATGGTAACATTTGAAAACTAGAGGAAAGTCCGGACTCCCCGCCAGAAACGATACCAGCTAACGGCTGGCCACGTTGGCCTGAATTTATAGGGCCATTGAGGGAAAGTGTCACAGAGAATATACCGCCCGCTTACGCTCTTTGAGCTACAGCGCGGTAAGGGTGAAAACGCGAGGTAAGAGCTCACGCGCTTTCGTGGTAACACGAATTTGGAAAAACCCTATCGGGAGCAAGACCAAATAAAATAGTGGTTCGGCAACGAACAATGCTCTGGCGCATGCTATTGTGGTAGGTTGCTTGAGGTTAACAGCGATGTTAATCCCAGATGAATGATCGTCTTTTGAGAAATCAAAAACAAAATCCGGCTTATAGCTTGCCTTACATTACGACACTGTCACAAAACAATTTTGAGTTGCTGCAGGTGAACTAAATTATCCTATCCGCAACCAATTTATTTTCTTAAAGATGCTTACTACCAACGAAATTCGCACAAAATTTCTTAATTATTTTGCGCGCCATGGCCATGAAATTCTGCCATCAAGCCCTTTGATTCCGCATAATGATCCCACTTTGATGTTCACCAATGCCGGCATGAATCAGTTCAAAAATTATTTCACCGGTGTGGAAATTCCCAAATTCAAACGTGCTACCACCTCACAAAAATGTGTACGTGCCGGCGGCAAACATAATGATCTCGACAATGTTGGCTATACTGCACGCCATCATACTTTTTTTGAGATGTTGGGAAATTTTTCCTTCGGCGATTATTTTAAAGAAGAAGCAATCTTTTTTGCTTGGGAACTTTTAACTAAAGAATTTGGCATCAATGCCGACAAGCTTTTGGTCACAGTTTATCACAATGATGACGAAGCTGCTCAATTGTGGAAAAAAATTGCTGGTCTGCCGGAAGAAAAAATTATTCGCATCGCCACTGATGATAACTTTTGGTCAATGGGTGAAGTTGGACCTTGTGGCCCATGCTCAGAAATTTTCTTCGATCACGGTGATAAAATTTTTGGCGGCGTACCCGGAAGTAAAGATCAAGATGGTGATCGTTATATTGAAATTTGGAATTTGGTTTTTATGCAATTTGAAAAGCATAAAGATGGAAAAATGACACCATTGCCTAAACCATGCATTGACACCGGAATGGGCCTAGAACGTGTGACTTCTGTGTTGCAAGGCGTTCATGATAATTATGAAACTGATAGTTTTAAAAAGCTGATCGCTGAAGTTGAAAAAATTATTGTTTAGCCTGCTATTTCGAGAATCTTAAACCTAAATAATAATCTCTTGCGAGCTTATTTACTGGCTTCGACTGTCACCTTGCTCTCTCGCCTCTTTGGCCATTTTTTCCAGAATATATTCCACCCAAGAAAAATTTCCCGATCCGTCACCACCCTGCCCAACTTGTGTCTGTGCTGATCCCACATGATCAACAATATTTTCCATCGCAGCACTTTCACCTCGAACTCGCGATTTAGTATCAACATTGGCATGATAAGAAACTGTAGATGCCATCGTCACATTGCCACTATCAACAGCTTGCTGCAAAATGCTTCTACCATCTTTAGCAATTGTATTAACATTAGCACCGGCAGCAATCATGGCACTGGCACCAGCAACATTACCTTGCACCACCGCTTCTGACAATTCTTCTTCTTTAGTTCTATTGGCCGGAGAATCACCACGCATAGCCCGCACCACACCTTTGAGCAATGATCCCATTTTGCCGCCATTTTCTTCCACACAAGATGAGAGTTTTTGATGTCCACCAAGGCTGGCAATATCGCGCACGGTCATGCCATGCTTATTCTCAGCATTAATTTCAACACCTTCATCAATCAAAAATTTCATCATCTTGTCATTCACACCTATTGCCGCAGCGAAATGTGCCAAGTTATTTCCAGTGGCAGATTTAAAATTAACTTCAGCGCCAACTTTAATTAATTGCTTGGTTTCCTTTTGATCACGACCACCAGTCAGTGAAGCAGCAAGAGGGTTTAAAGACGGGTCATCTTTACTAAAATCATTTAGTTCTTCGACGCCAAAACCACATTTTTTGTGAAACTGCAAACATTCTTGCATCGGTTTATTGGAAGCGCAGGAAATAATAAAAACCTCACGCGCAATATCACCCATCCTTTCTGCACTGACATCCTTAGACAGCTCTTTGGAATATTTTTGCAAACGGTGTTCCATGCCATTTAAAATAGCCTTTTGGTCTTTGTTCAAATCGGAATAATCAAACTGCAAACTATCGGCAAATTTTTTGACATCTTTTACTTGTAAACCATCAAAATCCGAAGATTTACCACCGAATCCAAATGCTGGATTTTCCTGCATTTGCGGCTCTTCAGTTTTAACACCACCAAAAATTTTACTAAAAAATCCTGCCATTTTTCTCTCCAATAAATTGCTATTTAATTTTTTCTTCGACCAGTTTGATAAAATTTTCAATGCCAAAAAGAACAATAAAAGAGCCCATGCGTGGGCCTTGGTCTTGTCCTAAAAGAATTTGGTAAAGTGCTAAAAACCAATCGCGCATATTCTTTTCATAACCGTGATTTTTGCCAATTTGAAAAACTAAATTTTGCAATAAAGCACCGTCATTTTTTTGCTCATCAGTGGCATTTTTTAATGCTGCAACAAGCTCAGCAAGTGCTGATTTTTCGGCATCAGTTCCTTGGCGATATTGTTTATTTTTCTTGATGAAGTCATTGTAATAAGCAATTGCACAACCAACCATTTTAGCCAAAAGTGGTGAATTTTCTGGCGTTAAACCAGATTGATATTTTGAAATGAAACCCCACAAAACTGCATCATTTTCAGGGTTACAAGCCGATGCTAAGTTAAGTAAAAGTGAGTAGCTTAAATTAAAGTTAATCGCCGGAATTTTTCCTTCATGAATGTGGAAAGCTGGATTATCAAGCTTTGCCGCCTCTTCCTGATTGGCAAAACTTTGAGCAAAAGCCAAATATTCATCAGATGCTTTTGGGATCACATCAAAATATAAACGCTTTGCTGTCTTGGGTTTTTGATACATAAAAAGCGCCATCGATTCAGATGGAGCATATTTCAACCATTCTTCAACCGAGATGCCGTTGCCTTTTGATTTAGAAATTTTTTCGCCATTGTCCGACAAAAACATTTCGTAAGTGAAGTTCACCGGAGGTATGCCACCTAAAATTTTGCACACTTGGCGATAAATTTTTTCGTTAGGTTGATGATCTTTACCATAAATTTCGTAATCAACACCAAGTGAATACCAGCGTGCCCCGAAGTCGATCTTCCATTGCAATTTACAATTGCCACCAGTCACAGAAATTTCTTTTTCAACTCCATTTCCATCAACATAAATTACGGTTTGACGTTCTTTATTGACTCCTTTCACACCTTTATCAATCACCATGCCCGACTCTTGATCAATTGGCATAAATGGCGAATAAGTTTCCTGACGTTCTGCTCCAAGAGTTGGCAACATTAGCTCCATCAACTCTTCATATTTTTCTAAAACACGAAGCATCGTGCTGTCAAAAGCACCGGATTTATATTTTTCAGTGGCGCTGATAAATTCATATTGAAAACCAAAGCCATCAAGAAAGCCGCGCAAACGGGCATTCATATTGTGGCCGTAAGATTCGTGAGTTCCGAAAGGATCGGGAACTGAAGTTAAAGGCCTACCTAAATTTGCTCTGATTAAATCTTGTTGCGGCAAATTATCCGGCACTTTGCGCAAGCCATCAATATCGTCAGAAACACAAAACATCTTAGTAGGAATTTCCGGCGCAATTAATGAAAAAGCGTGACGCACAAAAGATGTACGCACCACTTCACCAAAAGTTCCAATATGTGGCAAGCCAGATGGGCCATAGCCGGTTTCAAAAAGCACGTAACCTTTAGCCGGAGTTTTGCCGCCAATTTTTTCTAAAATTCTGCGTGCTTCTTCAAACGGCCAAGCTTTTGATTCGAGATAAGATTTGTGAGAGATTGTCATTTTTTATTTTTTAATTTTTTGCTCAAAACCGCTTCAAATTCTGCGATTATTGGCATTTATTTTTTGATATTTTTATTAGCTGGAAACCAAACCAATAGTGGTAATTAAAATTGCGCGATCAATAAATTTTTCTCGACCCCCACAACCTTAACCTGCACGATCTCGCTCGATTTTAATTGTTCTCCGCCGAGAATCTTTACTTCCAAGAAATTTTCCGATTTTCCCACACCATCTTTTTCAATAATCACGCTTAAATTTTTGCCGATTTGGTTTTGTAAAAATTTTTGTAATTCTATCGCGCCAGTTTCACGCAGAATTTTTGCCCGCTCTTTAATAATTTTTCCGTTAAGCTGCGGCATTTTGGCGGCAGGCGTTCCATCACGTTTTGAGTAAGGAAAAATATGGGTAAAAATTATTCCTGCTTCTGCAATTAATTTACGCGAATTTTCAAACATCAAGTCATCTTCAGTGGGAAATCCAGCAATGATATCGGCACCAAAAGTGATTTCTGGCCTTATTTGACGGGCTTTAGCACAAAAATCCAAAACCTGCTTTGCCGTGTGCCGGCGTTTCATTCTTTTTAAAATTACATCATCACCAGATTGCACACTTAAATGTAAGTAAGGCATGAAGCGTGGTTCAGAGCGCAAAATATCAAAAAATTCTTCGTCAATTTCAGCAACATCAATTGAGGATAAACGCAACCGTGGTAACTCTGGAACAAGCTTAAGCAAACGCTTAATCATTTGCGACAAAGTAATTTTTACCGCTAAATCTTCACCATAACCAGAAATATCAACTCCGGTAAAAACCACTTCCTGGTGACCCATAGCCACCATTTTTTTTACTTGAGTGACAATTTCACCAAAAGCTACCGAGCGTGAATTGCCACGTCCAAAAGGAATGATGCAAAAAGTGCAACGATGATTGCAACCATTCTGAATTTCTAAAAAAGCGCGGGTTTTATTTTCAAAATAAGAAACCAGTTGCGGCGCTGTATCGCGCACTGACATGATGTCGTTAACCTTGATTTTAGAAGTTTCAAATGCAGTTAAAAAAATCTCAGAGGATTTTTTGGCATCAGAAAAGATTTTATCTTTATGGGCAATTTCAGGATTAGAATTAAGCGATGTGCCAAGAGAATTGATTTGATACTTTTGATTGCCATAGCTTTTTGGATTTGATTTTTCGCTATTTCCCAAAACCAAGTCCACTTCTGCCATCTTGGCATATTTTTGGGGATCAATTTGAGCGGCGCAACCAGTGACAATAATTTTGGCCTGAGGATTTTTTTTACGGGCTTTGCGCAATGCTGATCGCAATTCTCTTTCTGCTTCGGAAGTGACAGCACAGGAATTAAAAACAATGAGATTTTTTTGATCAGTTTGTTTTAGAGCAGTCTTGATGCCTTCAGATTCGTAGGAATTAAGACGACATCCGAAAGTGATAATTTGATTCTCCGCATCAGACTGGCTGGAAGAATTGTGATCTTTCTTCGGAACTAATGAATCAATTTTACTATCCATTCCTTCTGCGATCATTGGCCAGAACAACGTGGCTGACAACTTTTTCTACGCCTCTGAGTTTTGCAACAATTTGAATAACTCGGTTGAGTTCAATTTCATCTTGTGCAACACCAATCAAATAAACCGTTTTGTTAACAGTGGTAACTTTGTAATTGACGCTGGAAACTTTTTTGCTGAAGAGTAAGTAAGCCTCAACTTTGCTGGTGATCACATAATCGTAACTTGCCGAAGCAACGTCACGGAAATTTACAGATTCATCTTCACGCAACTGAATTTCATCAATAACTTCTCTAACACCGCTAACCTTCCAGGCCAGTTCGTAGGCTAGTTTAGCTTTACTTTGATCACGAATAATACCAGTCAATAAAACTCGACCTTCATTCACTGTGATATCAACTGAATTACCGAAATTAGTTAAACCATTCTGCAAAAAATCAGCGCTTAAAATTGTATAAATTTGAATGTCGTGACGCGTGTTATTTAAACTTTTCTCACGCACAGCTACTGTAGCGGTTGCGAAAGATCCAACCACCACTGTCTCAACACAGGAAGTCAAAAAAGTTACAGATAAAAGTGACACTAAAACTAAAAGTTTTTTGGAAATTTTCATTTTTTGAGAATCTTTGAGAGGCTTATAAATAAAGGAAGGAAGGCATTGTTTTGCAGTGAGCAAACTTAATTTTTTTATTTGAACATTGCAAATTATTTTTCGATTCATAATTTGCGCCACCTCATTTCTTTTGCAAAATATTTCCTTTTTGCAACTTCACAGAAATTTTTGGTTTATGCGGGTGTAGCTCAGTGGTAGAGTGTCACCTTGCCAAGGTGAATGTCGAGGGTTCGAATCCCTTCACCCGCTCCAGGCTTCGCTCTTGCGAGCTACGCTTAGCAGTTCAGGTCCGTAAGGATTGAGCTGACAAAGTAGATCGTTAGAGCGAAGCCTGACCTCCCAAATTCTCTCTTTTCTCTAGTACTTCCCGAACATCTTACGAATCTTTTCAACATCCTTAGTCTTCGTCAATGCCAGCATTGTAAGCACTCTGGCCTTTTGCGGATTAAGATTATCGGCAGTTACAAATCCAAATTCATCATCATTAATCTCAGCATTTGGTATTACTCCACCACTATCAATACGTGAACTACGCACAACAATTATACCCTTTTTTCTTATTTCGATCAAATGTTTCATGCTCTCTGCATCAATATTACCATCACCAACTCCGGCCAAAATTATGGCTTGTGAACCCAGTTCCACCAAACGGTCAATTATTGCCGCTTCTGATCCAGCGTAAGCGTAAATAATGTCAACTTTAGGCAAGTTGGTCATTTTTCTGACATCGAACTTGCTATCTTTAGTGTGTTTTCTCAAAGGCTCATAATAAATTTTCACCACACCATAATTCACCGAACCGATGGCTCCGGCATTAGAACTTCTAAAAGAAGACACGTTTGTGGTTTGACCTTTAGCAGCATCACGCGCGGCGAAAATCTCGTCATTCATCACAATTAAAACACCCTTTTCGCGCGCATCTTTGCTGGCAGCAAGAGCAACAGCATTGTAAAGATTAAGCGCTCCATCAGCGCTCAGAGACGTTGAAGGACGCATTGATCCAACCACGATCACTGGCTTTTCACTCTTCACAGTTAAATTAAGAAAATATGCTGTTTCTTCCATGGTGTCAGTACCATGTGTTATCACCACAGCATCGACTGACTTATCTGCCAAAACTTCATTAACCTTTTTAGAAATGAATAACCAATCTTGGGCATTAAAATCCTGACTGGCTTTTTGCATGATTTGCTCAGCTTTAATGTCAGCTAATTTAGTGATGCCGGGAATTTGTTTGATAATTTGTTCAATATCAATTTTCGAAGAAGCATAGCTAGAGCCAGTTGCCGAAGAACCCTCTCCTGATATAGTTCCTCCCGTTGCTAAAATAACTATGTTTTTAGTATTTTTGGCATTTGCCGTTAGAGGAAAAGTAAGAAGACAGGCCATAAAAAATAATTGTAATAACTTCATAAAAAGAGAGATTAATTTTGTAGGATTAATGAAATTGCTCATAAAGAGACTGTTAAATGCCAAATATTAAATCCGTTCCAACAACTTTTGCTATAAAATGAATTTTGCTAACGGTGCGCAAAATTAACTTTTGACCAATAAAATCAATGGTCGGAAAAATAAAAATTACTAAAAATTTGCTCAAAAACTGCAAGTTCTAAAACGTTTTTTCTAAATCATTTTCAACGTAAAATTCTTCACCAATTTTAATTTCTTCACGACCGTTTTTAACACGCCATTCATTGGAATCCCGCAGTGAAAAAATGCAGCCGCAATATTCTTGTTTGTAAAATTCTTCCCGTTTAGCAATTTCATACATACGCGCCGCACCACCACCCTTGCGCCAATTGTAAGTCCAATAAGTTACACCGTCATAATTTTGCGCTGCACGCATTCCGCAATCATTAATCTGATCCATATTTTTCCAGCGTGAAATCCCCAAAGACGAGGTAATAATTTTAAAACCATGTTCAAAGGCATAAAGTGCTGTACGTTCAAAACGCATGTCAAAACATTTGGTACAACGCTCACCGCGTTCCGGCGCCAATTCCAAACCTTTAGCACGTTTAAACCAATTTTGCACGTCGTAATCAGCATCAATAAAAGGAATACCTAACTTTTCTGCAAAACGAATATTCTCATTTTTGCGAATCTCATATTCTTTTTTGGGATGAATATTGGGGTTGTAAAAAAAGATCGTCACCTCAATTCCCGATTCTTTCATACGCTCCATTAAGTCACCAGCGCAAGGTGCACAGCAGCTGTGCATTAAGACGCGATTGTCGGTAGCGTCCACTGGAAGTTCAAGTTTGTGCATGTTTTAATTTATTGTTTGGTTTCTGATCTCAAAAGTTTTAAATCATAAATCATAAATCTTAACTCATAAATTTTATGCCTGAACTTCCTGAAGTTGAAACCGTACGCCGCGGCATTGAACATTTGACTGGCCGAAAAGTGGTTAGAGTTTTTCGCTCAGCAAAAAAAATGCGCATTGAATCAACACTTGATTTACAAGGATTAAATGCGGCGAAAATTCTTAAAGTTAGCAGAAGAGCACGTTATTTAATCATTGAGTTCAACAATAAAACCAGCCTGATTTTGCATTTGGGCATGAGTGGCAAAGTGACGGTAGGTAATAATTTTCAAAATCTGAAGCATGATCATTTCGCCTTAGAATTTGACGATGGAAAATATTTAATTTTTAATGATGCGCGTCGTTTTGGTTTTATTGACTTGGTTGCCACAAAAGATTTATTACAGCATAAAATGTTAGCAACATTAGGGCCTGAACCCTTGTCTGATGAGTTTGAAGCTCAATATTTAAAAGAAAAATTACGCGGCAAAAAAATGAACATCAAAACCACTATGATGGATAACGCAATTGTCGTGGGAGTTGGTAATATCTACATTAATGAGTCATTATTTGCTGCCAAAATTTTACCAACTCGGCCGGCGAATTTGTTAAAAGACTCTGAAATAAAAAAACTGATTTCATTAATTAAAAAAACTATTCAAAACGCCATTGACTTAGGTGGTTCTTCAATCTCAGATTACGTTACCGCCAATGGTGATTTGGGAAATTTTCAAAACAGCTTCAAAGTTTACGGACGCGAAAAATTAAACTGTTTGCTTTGTAAGAATTTAATCAAAAGGATAAAACAAAATGGCCGATCAAGCTTTTATTGTCCGCAATGTCAGAGGTGATATGAAAAAAATTTTACCAGCTATTTTCAGCTTGTTTTTACTCTCTTCCTGCATCAGCAGTAATTTAACTCACATCGAACCAGTAACCAAACCTTCACCAAAAATAGAAAATTTGACCGCTAAAGATTTTGTAAAAGGCAGTGAAGACATTCCGCTTTTAAGCAATTTGGAACTAATCGAAAATGATGGGGTAAATTTTGATTCAGACTCGGGAAGTTTTGTTACCGTTGATTATGAAAGCCCAATTGCGCTGGAATCTGTACAAGGATTTTATTTAAGAACCTTGCCAGAAATGGGTTGGCGTTTGATTAAAAACAATGCCGCGGAATCTAATTTTACGCGCGATAATGAAAAAATCAGAATCGAATTTCTGCACAATGATGAAGAAAAAGAACGGATTGTGCGCTTCTCAATGTCTTCAGTAGTTAGAAAATAAAACCTCAGATCAATTTCAAATTTCCATAATCAACATCGCGATGATATTTGCGTTTGGTAAAAGCCAATATCAAACCGAAACAAATAGCCGTCGACATCATTGACGAACCGCCATAACTAATGAATGGCAGAGTCATTCCTTTAGTTGGCATTAAGCGCAAACTGACACCGATATTTACGATCACCTGCATTGAAAATTGCGTCATTAATCCGCACAAAGCCAAAAACACGAAAGAATCCTCTTCTTCCAAAGCACGTTTGACAATACGCATCAACAAATAAGCAAAGATCAGAATAATAATTGAGCAGGACAAAATGCCGTATTCCTCACCAACAACAGCAAAAATAAAATCGGTGTGAGCATCAGGAATAAAATTCTTCACCACACCATTGCCAGGCCCAGTGCCAAAAAATGAGCCATTAACAAAAGCATCAAGTGATCTTTCCACCTGATAATTTTTACCATCAACATCCAGAAAACGGTTGATACGATCTTCAACATGGGGAAACACAATGTAAGCTCCCACACCACCAATCACAATGAACACAGCAATTCCAACAATAAGACCCAGCGGTAAACCGTAAGCAAAAATTTGTGCCAACCACAAGGCAGTGAAAGTAAGAGTCATTCCAAAGTCAGGTTGCAACAGGAGTAAGGCTGCAATCACAGAAAATAATCCAAAAGAAATACCATATTTTACCAGCCATTCTTCATTGTCGAATCTTTGAAAAATATAGGAATTAGCAATAACGAAGAATGCCTTAGCAAATTCAGATGGTTGTAGTGTAAAACCCGCAAGAGAAATCCATCTTTTGGCACCTTTTGCTTCTGATCCAAAGAATAATACAAAAACCAACAAAATAATCACCGCTAACAAACCTACTATTGAAAGAAGTTTGATCCTTTGCTGATCAAGAAACGAAATTGAAACCAACAAAAACAGTGAAATCACTGCAAAAATAAGTTGTTTTTTAAGGAAGAAAAATTTCTCAACGTCAATTCTCTTGGCGATTGCCGGACTTGAGCTGGCTGTCATCATCAACCCAAAAACAATGATCCCAATTACAATCAAAAAATTTATCTTGTCGATGTCGATCCACCATTTTTTAAAAATATTTAAATGACGGCGATCAAACGGGCGATTGGCTTTAATGTCCCAGCTATCCATAATTATGATTTATGCTTTAAAAAATATGATTTAAAAATACGGTATCGTCTTAAATCAAAAATCTTAAATCAAAAATTTAAAATCAACTCATGTCAAAAATATCCTCAAACAAAATGTGGGGCGGAAGATTTGATGCTAAGCCGTCAGATTTGATGCAAGAAATCAATCAATCAATCACCTTCGATAAAAGGCTCTACAAACAAGATATTCAAGGCTCTACAGCTCACGCCAAAATGCTTGCCCAGGTGGGAGTTTTAACTTCCGCTGAATCAAAAAAAATAATTACTGGTCTAAAAAAGATCGAAAAAGAAATTGAGGATGGAAAGTTTAATTTCAAAATCGAGCTGGAAGATATTCACATGAATATTGAATCACGTCTTAAAGAGATTATCGGCGACACTGCCGGCAAGCTACATACTGCACGCTCACGCAATGATCAGGTGGCCGTTGATTTTCGTCTTTTTGTGCGTGATGAAATTGATCAGCTTCTGAAATTAATCGCTCTTTTGCAAAAAAATTTAGTCAAAAAAGCTGAGGAAAATTTCAGTGTTATCATGCCAGGATTCACTCATCTGCAAGTGGCACAACCAGTTTTATTTTCGCATCATTTGCTGGCTTATTTCGAAATGTTCAAACGCGACAGCTCACGACTGCAAGATTTGCGCAATCGTCTCAATGAATGTCCTTTGGGTGCCTGCGCTTTAGCCGGAACATCTTTTCCTATTGATCGCAATTTTACTGCTAAAGAACTGGGCTTCGCACGACCAACTGCCAACTCAATGGATTCAGTATCTGACCGTGATTTTGCCGTTGAGTATTTATTTTGTTTATCACTGATCGCCACTCATCTGTCGCGCTTCGCCGAAGAAATTGTGATTTGGATGAGTAAAGGTTTTGAATTTATCAAACTCTCCGATGCCTTTACTTCCGGCTCTTCCATCATGCCACAGAAAAAAAATCCTGATGCTGCTGAATTAATTCGCGGCAAATCTGGTCGAATTTTCGGCGCTGTTGTGTCACTTCTTACAACATTAAAAGGCCTTACTCTGACTTATTCCAAAGACATGCAAGAAGATAAAGAACCAGTTTTTGATGCCTCAGAAAATTCAAAATTATGTTTGCGCGCCATGGCAGCAATGGTTGCAGACATGAAAGTGAATAAAGAACAAATGTTTAAAATGGCCGGAAGTGGCTATTCTACTGCAACTGACTTGGCTGATTGGTTGGTAAAAAACTTAAAGATTCCTTTTCGCGATGCTCATCACGTCACTGGCACAATCGTGAAAATGGCTGAAAATAAAGGTTTGGCTCTACATGAATTAAAACTTTCTGAAATGCAAAAAGTTGAAAAAAGAATCAGCAATAAAATTTTTGAAGTGCTCAGCGTTGAAAACTCCGTTGCCAGCCGCACCAGTTTTGGCGGCACTTCACAGCTCAGAGTTAAAGAAGCAATTGCCCAAGCAAAAAAACATTTAAAATAAAATGAAAAAAATTTTCTGCCTGATTCTGATGTCATTATTAGCCCTCACCTCTTGCGGTAAGAAAGGCCCACTTACTTATCCCGAAGGTCAAGAACGCCCGAAGTTTGATAAGGTGACCGACGAAAAATATTCCGTAGATTAAGATGATCCCTCAACTTTTGAGATCATTTCTTTTACCTGCCTGATTGTCTCCACCTTCGATTTATTTGTGTTTACAACAAAATCAGCGGCTATTTTGCGATCTTTGTTGCTGAGCTGCCTTTTACAAATCTTCTCAAACTTTTTTTCCAGATTCTTTTTCTCGGCAGCAAAAACCGTAGGATGTTTTCTTTTGGCTCGTGCTAAAAAGCGTTTTTTACGAATTGATGGTGAAGCAATAACGGCAATAACTTTGTCGCAAGAATAACTCTTACTCTCCAGCAACAGAGGAATATTTAAGAGCGCAATTTTCTGATTTTCTTGTTGTGCTTTTTGCAAAAATTTTTGACAGGCTTGCTGAATTTGTGGATGCAAAATTTTTTCTAAAATCCGCAATTTTTTTTCATCATTAAAAATGATTTTCCCCAAAGTCATACGATCGATCTTTTTAGAGAAAAAACATTCTGGAAAATTTTTCTGAATTGCTGTAATAGTTGATTTGTCTGACTCCATCAACTTGTGAACTTCTAAATCAGCATCAAAAATAACTGCACCATTCTGAGCAAAAATATCAGCGACAAAATTTTTCCCCGACGCAATTCCGCCAGAAAGTCCGATTATTTTCATTGTCGTAAACATTAGGATTTACAGCGTCAAATCAACGACTGTTAAACAAGTTCCGCAGGTATTGTCACACTGCAAAATTCTAGATGTTTTTTTAAATTACTTTTTAATTCTTCAAGCTCTTTTTTGGAACTTGCTTCAGCACGGGCAACCAATGCCGGCTGAGTGTTTGAGGCCCTGATCAACCACCAACCATTTTTCTCAGCAACACGAATTCCATCAACGTCACTAAAAATAATGCCACTTTTTTTCAATCCAGATTTTAGTTCTTCCACAATTTTGAATTTAGTTTCTTCGGTGCAATCAATACGAACTTCCGGTGTTGAGAAAGAGCTAGGCATTGATCTGCGCATCAGTGATAAAGGCTCTTTGGAACAAGCAACAATATTAATAATACGAATTGCCGCATAAAGCGCGTCATCAAAGCCGTAATATTTATCGGCAAAGAAGATATGACCTGACATCTCGCCAGCCAAAGGTGCTTTGGTTTCTTTCATTTTAGCCTTCACCAATGAATGACCAGTTTTCCACATTAAAGGCTTACCACCGGCTTTGGCGATTTCTTTAAACAGAATGTCGCTGGCTTTAACATCGGCAATTATTGTGGCACCACGATGATTGCGCAAAATTTCACGAGCATAAAAAACCATCAACTGATCACCCCATAAAATTTCGCCTTTATTATCCATAACGCCAATGCGGTCGCCATCACCATCGAAGGCAATACCAAGATCACATTGTTGTTCGATTACCACTTTTTTCAAAGCTGCGAGATTTTTAGGAACGGTCGGATCAGGATGATGATTGGGAAAATTACCATCAATTTCGCTGTAGAGCAAAATATGTTCGGAAGCAATACGTTCAGATAAACGGATCATAATGTCGCCTGCTGCACCATTTCCGGCATCCCAAGCAATACGTAATTCTTTTTTCGGTTTGAAATCATCAATTTCATCAAGCAGAGGACTGTCGCTTTGCGCCAAAATGCAATCGGATAAAATACGATCAACATAATCTTCTTTAATATCGGCTTTTTTTAGACTGCCTTTAGCATCAATAAAATCACCAGCCGCAGCCAATTCTGCCAAACCCACAATATCATCACCATAGAATGGTCGCTCTTTGAGCATGATTTTAAAACCATTGTGATCTTTAGGATTATGTGATCCGGTCACCATAATTCCGGCGTCCTGATTGAGGTGATAAACCGAATAATAAAGCATCGGAGTTGGTCCCAAACCAACATCAACCACTTCCAAACCTGATTCTAGCAAAGCTTTAACTAGTTGTTCTTTCAAAGCTGGAGAGCTTAAACGCCCATCACAACACACAGAGATTTTTTTCTTGTTATTTTTATGCAAAAAAGAAGCGAAAGATTTGCCGACAAAAAAGGCATCAACGTCATTCAAAGTTTGACCATAAATACCGCGAATATCGTAAGCGCGAATAATTGAAGAATGAAAGATGTGAGACATTTTAATTTATTTTTCCTGTTGTTGGACTTGAAGCCGAGGCGAATTTCTTTTTATCCATACGTCCGGCCAAATAAGCAATGCGTCCGGCTTCAATTGCCAGATTCATTGCTCTTGCCATCAGAATCGGATTTTTAGCTTTAGCAATTGCTGTATTCATTAACACGCCATCACAACCAAGTTCCATTGCAATTGCTGCGTCAGAAGCTGTACCAACTCCGGCATCAACCAAAACCGGAACTTTGGATTGCTCAACAATAAATTCAATATTGAGACGATTTTGAATACCCAAACCAGAACCAATCGGAGCAGCTAATGGCATGATGGCACAACAGCCAATATCTTCTAATTCTTTAGCCACAATCGGATCATCGGAAGTGTAAACCATCACATCAAAACCATCTT
The DNA here is from genome assembly GCA_964537735.1 of uncultured Rhizobium sp. Lineage (GTDB taxonomy): Bacteria > Pseudomonadota > Alphaproteobacteria > Rickettsiales > UBA1997 > UBA2645. The sequence goes on from CAZICL010000007.1 coordinate 34,004, forward strand.
TTATCAGCATTTGTGCAGCCTTAATGGTTTCAACAACTTTCGGGTAAAGAGTTTTTTCATCAGCCAAAACTTCCAATTTCACTAAGTTCCAGCCACCAGCCACACGGGCTAAACGCAAAGTTCGCACTGCTTCTTCAGCACTAAAACAACCGGCAGTGTTAGGTAAATAAGTGTATTTTTTAGGGTCGAGAAAATCTTGCAACATGGGCTCGCCTTTCTTCTCAATATTGACGCGACGCACTGCCACAGTAACAATTTCAGCACCACTCGCTGCAATCGCGGCAGCGGTTTCTTGAAAATCTTTATATTTTCCAGTTCCCACCAAAAGTCGGGAAGAAAATTTTTGACCGGCAATGGTAAGAAAATCTGAGTTCATTTTTATTGTTGATGAGATTACACCGATAAATTTTAGAACTTTTCGTAAAAAGCCGTAACCAAAAATAATAGGAAAGGTGCGGCAAGCATCAAACCGTCAAGGCGATCAAGAATGCCTCCATGTCCCGGGATTATATCACCAGAATCCTTAACACCAAAAATTCTTTTGAATTTTGATTCAAGCAAATCGCCGCCTTGTGCAACCAAAGCCAAAATTGCGCTGAAAAATACAAAAAATAGCACGCCACCATTAAACATGAATGAGCTGAGAAAACCGATAATCATGCTAGCAAAAATACCGCCCAAAAGACCAGTCCATGTTTTATTTGGGCTAATCATTGGCGCTAGTTTTGGTCCGCCAAAAGTTTTTCCAGCAAAAAAAGCAAAAATGTCCGTTGCCCAAATCACTGCAAACATCCACAACAAAATGTTGCTGTCCTGCATTCTCAATCTAAGTACGCAATACATAGGAATTGCAATGTAAGCTAAACCAATCAAACGCCATTTTTTTTGGTCATCGGCCTTTTTGATTAACTCCATCCACTCGGAAGTCATCAAAATTGTGATTATGATTGCTAAGAAAAAAAACAGACCTTCTGAAAAGCAAATGGCATAAATCGCAAATGGCACAAGAATTATAGCACTTATAATTCTTTTTTTTGTGTTGTCCGACAGATCAGCTTTACCAATCGCATCAGTAATTCTTGTGAGTGTTTTATTGACCAAGGATACCACCGAATTCAAAATATTTTTTGCGAATTCCACATGTTTATCAACATTACCTTTTGCCATATTTTCTCTCTCTTTTGTTGAAATCATTAATTGCCTGTAACAAATGCTGCTTGGAAAAATCTGGCCAAAAAACTTCGGTAAAATAAAGTTCGGCATAAGCAGCTTGCCACAGTAAGAAATTGCTCAATCTATAATCACCAGCTGTTCTGATTAATAAATCAGGATCTGGAATTTGTGGTTGATACAAATTTTTAGCGAAGAATTCTTCGTCAATTTGGTTTAAGCTAATTTTGCCCTCACTAACTGCAAGGCTTATCTTCCTTGTTGCATCAACAATCTCTTGCCTTGAGCCATAGCTGAAAGCAACATTTAAAGTTAACGCCTGATTATTTTGAGTTAGATTTTCCAAAGCGCTGATTTTGTCTTTGGTTTGTTGTGGCAATTTTTCAATATTTCCCGAAATCACAATCCGTACATCTTGTTCAATCAACGGCTTGGTTTCTTTTTCCAAATATTCGTCCAATAGCTTCATTAGATAGTCGACTTCATCTTGCGGACGCTTCCAATTTTCTGACGAGAAAGCATAAATTGTGAGATTTTTTACTCCCATTTTGATGCAGCTTTCGGCAATTTTACGGACATTTTCCGAACCAATTTTGTGACCAATCGACAGCGGCAAACCCTTTGATTTGGCCCAACGTGCATTACCATCCATTATGATGGCAATGTGGACTGGGATTTTTTGTGGAAAGGAGATTTTTTTTCGGAAGAACATTTGTTAATTAGGGTGATATCTAATCCTACAGGGGTCTGCCCCCTTGACTATCAGCAAAATGGTCCAACACCAAAAAGGCATCAGACCCAATCACACTTTTAAACTTTCATTAATTCTTTTTCTTTTACCGCGACTACATCATCAACTTTTTTAACAAATTCGTCAGTAATTTTTTGTACCGCTTCTGTGCAGGAGTGGATTTGATCTTTGGAAGCAGCAAGTTCTTTTTCACGTCTTTTGAACTCATCTAACACATCGCGACGAATATTACGCAAAGCAACTTTTTTATCTTCACCATATTTTTTTGCCAATTTTGCCAATTCTTTGCGGCGCTCTTCACTTAATTTTGGAACAATGACTCTAATCACCATACCATCAACCAATGGATTAAAACCAAGGTTGGAATTAGTGATGGCTTTTTCAACTGCTTTTACATTGCTGCGATCCCAAACTTGAATTGCCAAGGTGGTGGCTTCAGGAACCGAAACGCTAGCTAATTGTGCGATTGGCATCATCTGTCCGTAAACGTCAACCCGAACCGAATCTAGCAAGTTAGGTGTGGCACGCCCAGTTGAAATTGAATCCATGTCACGTTTCAATGACAACATTGTTTCTTCCATTTTCGCACGTGATTTGTCGGTAAATTCAGTGATCATTTTTTAGAAAATTAAGTTAATAGTTAGCACTAAAATTAGTTAATAATTGTAAATTTTCCTTTGCCCCGCACTACATCACACAGAGCGTTCTCACCTTTAATCGAGAAAACCACTATGGGCAATTTATTATCTTTGGCTAAAGTAATGGCAGTTTGATCCATAACCCTTAAATCTTGTTTCAAAACATCAATATAACGTAGTGATTCATAGCGGGTTGCTGTTTTATCAAGCTTAGGATCAGCAGTATAAACTCCGTCAACTTGCGTACCTTTTAGAATCACATCACATTTAACTTCAATAGCACGCAACACTGCAGCAGTATCCGTTGTAAAGAAAGGATTTCCGGTTCCAGCAGCAAAAATTACAATGCGGTTTTTTTCTAAATGACGTGAGGCTTTGCGTTTGATGTAAGGCTCACAAATACTGTCCATGCGGATGGCCGATTGCATACGAGTTGCAAGACCGCGTTTTTCCAAAGCATCTTGCAATGCCAGACCATTAATGCAGGTGGCAAGCATGCCCATGTAATCGGCGCTGGCACGCTCCATTCCTGAGGCTGATACGCCACGGAAGATATTACCGCCACCAACAACTAGGGCAATTTCGCAACCTAACTCGTGCGCGGCAACAATTTGATCACAAATTCTTTTAATTGCTTCTGCATCATGCCCAAAACCTTTATCTCCCATCATTGCTTCTCCGGAGACTTTGAAGAGAATACGTTTGAATTTGAGATCTGATGGCATGGAACTAGGGGATAAAATTTTACTTGAATTAGCGTTACAACAGTAGCTCTTCGAGCAAAAATTTTGCATTATGCTGGAACAGAAGAAAATTTCTTCACCCCAAAAATAACACTGTATCTTGCTCAAAGAACTAGCACTATCTGAACAAAAGCTACTACTTCATTAACTCAAAAACTATTTTGTCATTGAGGCAACTTCTGCGGCGAAGTCGTTTTCTTTCTTTTCGATTCCTTCACCTAAGATGAAAAGTTTGAAAGCGGAAAGTTTGGTTTCACCATTTTCTTTAGAGAAATTAGCAATCAAATCTTTGATTTTAACTTTATCATCCATCACAAAAAGCTGTTCCAAAAGAACCACTTCTTCGTAATATTTTCTGATTCTGCCTTCGATCATTTTGTCGATGATGCTCTCAGGCTTACCAGAAGCACGGGCTTGTTCTTTCAAAACTTCAACTTCTCTTTGCAATTTTGCCGGCTCAACTGACTCAATTGAAAGAGAATCAGGCTTGGCAGCAGCAATATGCATTGCCACTTGTTTACCAACTTCTTCCAATTTTGCGTGATCAGCTTGCGATTCAAAAGCCACCAATACAGCAATTTTACCAATATTTGGAGCAGTTGCATTGTGAACATAACTTACAATCAAGCCTTGAGAAACTTCTAAATTAGCAATGCGACGAATGTTAATATTTTCACCGATTACTCCAATTTGGTTTTTTAATTCTTCATCAACCGAGTGAGCAGCGGCAGGGAATTGTTGTGATTTTAACTTTTCAACATCATCACCACAACCAAGAGCTTGTTGTGCAATAGAGGTTACGAAGTCTTGGAATTTTTGGTTACGTGCTACGAAGTCAGTTTCAGAATTCACTTCAACGATTGCCGCTTTATTACCCACAACAGCAACTGCAACAGCACCTTCAGAAGTGATGCGTCCAGATTTTTTTACTGCCGCTGAAAGACCTTTTTTACGTAGCCAATCAACTGACTTTTCAAAATCATCACCATTTTCAGCTAATGCTTTGTTGCAATCTGCGATGCCACATCCAGTGGTTTCGCGAAGTTTTTTAATTAATGCTAGATCTGCCATTTTTTTACCTAAAGATTTGAATTAATTTGCAAAAAAGTGGTAAACCGTAAGCGTAGTCCAATCTGACTTACCATTTACAGCTTACCACTTCTATTTTATTTCGTTGCCGCTGGTTTTTTAGCGGCTGGTTTCTTTGCTGCCGGTTTTTTGTCGTCTTTTTTAGCAACAGGTTTTTTATCTGTTTTTTCTCCTTTATCCGCATCTTTGCCTGATTTTACTTCTTTTTTACCTCTGAAGTCTCTTCTGTCTTTCACGTCTCTTTCATCTTTTTTGTCAGATTTTGCAGCGATTGAAGTTTTGTACTGAGCAATTTCTTCGCCAGTTTCAAACTTGCTGATATCAACGCCAGAAATTGCCATATTTTCTTTTACACCAGCGATTGCTGCATCAGAAAGTAAACGACAATAAAGTTTAATTGCTTTGGCCGAATCGTCATTTCCTGGAATTGGGAAAGTGATGCCATCTGGATTACAGTTAGAATCAAGAATCGCCATGATTGGAACGCCAAGTTTTTTGGCTTCTGCAATTGCCAATGATTCTTTGTAAGTATCAATAACAAAAACCAAATCCGGAGAGCCACCCATATTTTTGATGCCACCAAGTGATTGTTCTAGCTTTAATCTTTGTCTTTCAAGAACAAGTCGCTCTTTTTTCTTGTAATCAACTTCCTTATCAGCGAGTTGTTCTTCAATTTTTTTCAAAGTTTTGATTGATTGAGAAACAGTTTTCCAGTTAGTCAACATGCCACCTAACCAACGGAAGTTAACGTAATATTGGCCACATCTTTTGGCAGCTTCAGCGATCGGATCACAACCTTGTTTTTTAGTAGAAACGAAAAGGATACGACCATTGTTTTTAGCAATGTCTTTCACCGTAATCATTGCTTTGTGAAGCAAATTGGCAGTTTTGTTAAGATCGATAATGCTTACACCATTGCGGCTGGTGTGAATATATTTTGTCATTTTCGGATTGCGACGCATAGTCTTGTGACCGAAGTGAACACCAGATTCAAGAAGCTGTTTAATGGTAAAAGTAGGAAGTTCTATTTTGGACATTTTTAAATTAATTTTGGTTAATTAAGCAAAGACAGCAAAAATCTTCGGCCATTAAAAAGAACCGATAGACACCAAAATTGCTGAATTTGTAAGGATTAATGCTTGAAGAAAATCAAGCGGGTGAGCTTTTTAGAGATTGCCGCTTTAGATTGCAAGGCAGGAAATTTTTGATTTTAGATTTTAGATTCTTGGTTTTAAATTGATCACACCGCAAATCCCAAACCTAAAATAAAAAATTGAAATAATGATCATCTTCCCCGCCATCGACCTTAAAGCTGGCCAATGCGTTCGCCTTTTCAAAGGCGACATGAAACAAGCAACAATCTTTAATAACAATCCAGCAGCACAGGCTGTAGAATTTGAAGATGCCGGTTTCAAATTTTTACACATTGTTGATTTGGATGGAGCAATTGCCGGAACTACGGCCAATGAAAATTCGGTACGTGAAATTCTAAAAGCAGTAAAAATTCCCACTCAACTTGGTGGTGGAATTCGCTCAATTACAACAATTGAGAAATGGTTAGATCTGGGAATCAGTCGTGTCATTCTTGGCACTGTCGCTGCCAAAAATCCTCAGCTGGTTAAAGATGCCTGTAAAAAATTTCCCGGAAAAATCGTCGTTGGAATTGACGCTAAAAACGGATTTGTAGCAACTGAGGGCTGGGTTGAAACTTCTGAAATTACTGCTTTAGAACTAGCTAAAAAGTTTGAAGATTGCGGCGTCAGCGCAATTATTTACACCGATATTTCACGCGACGGAACATTGACGGGAGCTGATTTAACCGGCACAAAAAATTTGGCACAAAACTTGAAAATTCCCGTTATTGCCTCAGGAGGAATTGGTAATTTAGAAGATGTTTTGAAAGTAAAAGAACTAGAACAATTCGGCGTAATTGGGGCCATTGTTGGCCGCGCACTTTACGACAAAAAAATTGCAGCAGCTGAGCTGGTAAAATTGTAAAAATGTCAAAAAATCACATTAACACTCACGACTCCGCGGGTTTAACTGTTTTGATCCGCACTGTTTTAAAAAATGATCTGGTTTTTCTTAAAAAAATTCTCGAAGCCGAAGCCAATCCAAATTTGTGCGACAAATATGGCAACTCACCACTAATTTTTGCCGCCTTAAATGACCGATGGGAAGCAAGCCTATTGCTTATTGATGCTGGCGCTGATCCTAATTTACGCGATGATCTGGGTAATTCTCCTCTGATTTGGGCAGTTCGTAAAAATAAATTTGCCGTAACACAAGCTTTGCTTGAGGGTGGTAGTAAAATTAACCTGTCCAACCGCGAACGAAAAACCGCTTTGTTTTTTGCTACTGAAAATGGCTGTGAGGAAATGGTTGATTTTCTCATCGAAAATGGCGCCAAAATAGACGTTAAAACCAGTAATCATAAAGAAATAATTTCCACTCTTTCTCCAATAACTTGCGCCAAAGACCACAGTATTAATGTGGAAGAAATACCCAAAACTACCGAAATAAAATATTGGAATATTCTTACCAAATTGACTTTGCAGGAGCTGAAAGAGAAAGATCAAAAAACAAAGCAACAACGTCCCGCAACTGCCAAAGAATCAAATCAACCACAAAGCACCGAACTAACAAAAAAATATTCCTTACCGCATTTATTTAACCACACCACAGAAAGACCAAACACCGCAACAAGAAAACAATCATTCAGTAAATTTAAAACCCTTTCCCCGAACGTTCGCAGCGGTGAAAAATAAGGCTGGTTCTGCGTAAATCATAACTTTTGCTGCGTATTTGCGGCAATTAATTTTTGCCTTACGAGACTGTCGCAAATCAAAATTTTCTAAGAAGTTTTTGTGATTCAAATTTTTTTGAAAGGTAAGCGTACCCAGATGTACGTGCGTTTCAAAAAAATTTGAATTGCGACAGTCTCCTTACCGCAGATTCTCTTGCTCACCTTTTATGGAAAGGTTAGATACTTTAGCATCGGATACAGAACCTTTTGGCACGAATTCTTGTGCAGCGGCATTCAATTCTGAATAAGGTTGAGCTGCATTAGAATTTGATTGAACAATGTTCTGATCAACTAAAGAGCAATCTCTCACTGACACAAATGTTGTTGAAACAGATGGTGTTAAATCGAAGAAAACTTTTGAATTAAAAGCGCCAAAATTTATTGCTTCTGGACTTGTTCTTAAGCTTGAAGTGTCTTCAAGGAGTAATTCCTCCAAATCTTTTGGAATCGCGGCAAAATCAAAATCTTCAGTATTGATCACCAGTTCACTTTGCGGAGGTTGCTCTGTAAAATTTGGTTCAGGTGATTCTACGGCAAAATTTTCCGCCCTCTCTACAACAGTCTCTGCAACAGATGTTATCAAATCTACAGATTTCCCCACTAGTTCTGGCACAGAAGATTCAACAGCAATCTTGGGATTATCCACAGAGACAGTGGTGGCAATTTCAGACTCTAAACTTTCAGAATCAGTAACCACACTTTGCGTTCTCGATCGTGGATTATTTTTCGTTTTAGATGGCCGAAAAACTCGCTGCATTTCTGCATCAAAATTATTGATTGAAGCCTTAATCGTATTCTTAATTGACTGTTCTCGAATGCCATTAGCAACACTCTGCCATTGATTGATCAAGGTTCGCATTTCCTTTTCCGAAGCAATCGCCTCTTTGGTTTTGACATCTGCCAATAATAACTTCAGAGCAGGATTCAAACCAAAGCCAATCGCCGTTGCCACCTCACCCTTAACTATTTCACGATCAATAACGTCACTGCTCAGAATGCTTTCGATAATTTTAAGTCCGTTATTTTTTTGCGTCACCGCGAAATACAAAGCAGATTTTTTCACCTCAACTTCTTTAGCTGATTTTGCAGATTTTTTTTCAATCTTCTGCTCAGTCACAATCCGATTTGGATCAACACCAAAATCCTCAAGCAAATATTTCACACCCTGGGCATCACCAAATTTGGCCACCAGATGCAGCAAAGTAAAACCACGATCGGTAACAAATTCCCGAATGTTACTTTGTCGGACTTCTTTGCTCCATTGATTCCTAAAATTTTCCAACTCTTGCTCAGAAGTACCATTCAACTTTGATTTAACCAAATCATTCTCCAAATTTTCTTTTTGGAACTGAACAATTTGTTTACACAGATCAATAAGCTCTCTTGCTAATCTAAGCTGAGTTGGCGTTGCATCTTTCATTGCTGAAATTTCTGGATTAATGCCCTCCTGCAAAGACCGGGCAGTTTCTTTCAATTGCAAATCCAACTTTTTTAATTTTTGACCCACATCTTCTTCCACAGCTACCATTTCGCTTTGATCTTCTTGTATCGCAGCAACTTTTTTGTTTGGCACTTTTGAAGCAGAGGGTTTGAGAGCCACTTCTTGTAACTGATTAGATCCAAAAAATATTCTCATTGAATTAGCTATATCCTTGCCCAATTGTGATGCTTCATGATTGCGCTTGAGATCCCCACTTTGAATGACTCCCATCATTTTTTCTCCAGAAAACATATCTTCAACTGTGATTCTGGCACCTTTGCTAAGAAGAAAGTCAGCTACTTCTTGATTGCCAGAACAGCTTGCAATTATGAGGGCATTTAAACCGCTAGAAAGTTTGTGATTGATGTAATCATTAAACTGATCTGAAGAATTGCTTAGTTGTTGTGCTTTATTCACAACTTTTTCAACTATATGGAACAGACGTTTCTTAGCATCTTTTATAATTTTTTCTTTATCACTATTGCTAATTTCTGTGCCATCAGCCCATTTACTTTCATCTACATTATCCCCATAAACAGCATTATTGGACTGCATGTGATCCATGATTGAAGCTGAAGCAACTAAATCTTCTCTAAGCGCTTGATCTGCAAAATTAGTAGCAGCTAAATCTTCCAAAACCGTATTACCTGATCTTCTAACATTTAATATATCAGAATTGATGTCCACCAGGCGCTCTGTTAATTCAAGAGCAACGTCACTTCTGTAAGACGAAAAAATCACATTGCCGAAAATCGATCCTCCAATTCTGACATCTTGACGATTAATCTCATTCGCGCTCAAAAAATTAATACAATATTCCATCACAAGAAAATTGGCAGAACTCAAAGCTTCAATTGCCAATTCTGTCGCATACTTAGGACTTAATACTGCGCCATTTTCTCTTAAAATATTCTCCATTCCTTCATCTTTAAATAAAAAATGTGCAATCAACAAGGGATGTACTACTTGATCTGAAATTGCATCATTAAACTCTGCGCCAAAGTCTAACAAAGTTTTAATTATAGCATGATTTCTGGTCAAAACTGCACTTTCTAAAGCACAAAATTTGTGTTCTTGATAACGATGCGATTTCAAATCAACGTCAGAATTTTTCTCTAAAAATTCTTTTACGAAATCACGTCTTTCTCCTTTTTTATCTTTACCAGAATCATCGATATGCTTTTGCAACACCATTACCAGCTCCAACAATCTCTCATCATTGACTTCCTTGCCATTAATTTTTTTGAATATTGTGCTAGATTCGTTATTGATAACTTCTTCTGCCATGTCCTCAGGACTCATACCTAAATTGCCAAACACTTGCTGCAAATAAGCCTCATAAAACACCTCTTGTTGTGCGATCACTTCACCTAAATTCTTTAGAGAATTTTCAGCAATCGCCTTAATCGCTATTTTCATTTTTACTCCTTCTAAAATTGAAATTTTTCTTTTGGTTGTGAGATGTAAATAATCTCAATGATACGTTAGATCCTGTCTTCAACTGTTTCTTCCATGTTCTTTAATGTGAAATTGCTGCATCGAAACATGGTTAACCAAACTTGATGGTAACATGTTTTTTTCCTCCATCATTTTATCAACAGTGGCAAATAATACCGAATATTGTGGCAATCGCCTTGGTTGCGAATCAACCTCATTATGACTGATCGCCATTACTGCAGCAAAATTTTGCAAAAAACCGGCCTGCTCTTTTTCACTAAAATTGTGCGATTTCATAAAAACAGAAAGTTTATTTCTAATCCACAAATCCTGATTGGACTTACTCTCAACACAATCCAATTTCAATTCACGAAAAATCAAATCGATCGGATTATTCGGCAAAATTGACGGCAAAGCTTGCTTTATTTCCTCAGCATTGACATATCCAATGGTTTGCAAAAAACAAAGCCGCATCATCAAACCACGGGACTGAGAATTAATAAAAAAATCGGTTTCCGCATTAAGCTTTAGACCTCTATTTTGCATTCTCTCAAGGTAACGAAAGAGACCAAGAGAAATTATATTTTTTGCCATACCATTCTCTTCAAAAAATATTTTACGCTCTTTGCTGACAACCCAATCCAACTTCATGTCTGGCAATTTTTCTCGATCGTAAATTGAAATATCCAAAGCCCGCGTTTCATCTTTAATATTTACTGCAAAACTACTGCCGTCTCTATTGCGCCCGCGATAAATATGGCTGGAATCAATTTCAACGTCAAAATTTTTGCGCACAAAATTAACCACTTCCAAATCCGGCCAATTTCTGATTGCCTTAACACAAACTTCAATATCAATATCCTGTGACGACCTTGCTAATTCTAGGCCGTAAACCACACTTCCTTTGAGCAAAACCGCATGTTTTTCGTCAAGTAAGTTGCGAAATTTTTTCTGTAAAAATTCTGGTAAATCATCAAGAGATTGAATTTTGCGTTTTTCTTGCAAAAAACTTCTTACTTGTCTGCCTTCACTTTGCGATAAAGTGTCAACTTTCGGTGCATCTGCCGCAACTTTAGAATTTCTCTGCTCGACATTTTCTTGCCTTAAAGCCAAGATATTAAAATCCTCATCAGACATTGCTGTTTTTTCTTGCGCTATTTTTCTGCGCTCTTCTTCTTTCGACTTCTGTTGCCGTTCCAGCTCAGATTTTTCGATTTTTTTCTGCTCTTTTCTGACTCTTTCGCGCTCTTTTTTAGAAATTCTTTGTGGTGCCACATCTTCATCATTCTTGGTCGCAATCTGCGATAAATTAAGAAAATTCACTGCTGCAGCAAATTTGTTAATATTTTTCCTTAACTCTTCAATGTTAGTAGCCAAATCGTGACGCTGATTGTTAGATTCACGCAAATCACGCAATAAATTTTCACGGATCTCTTTTTCTAAAGCGGCAAATTTTTTAATAAAATTTTCTTCTCCCAAAGCCGTCGCCACCAATCTTTTGTTTTTGGATTTTATGCCTTCTTTTAAATCACCCATCACCTCTATCGGATCTATATTTTCTACCGATAACACCCGTTTCATCACATCAGCATTGCCGCTTGCGATGGCACAACGCAAAACTGATATTCCATCATTAGAACGTAAATTAACCGCCGCATTTTCTGCAATCAGAGCTTTAGTAATTTGATCACAACCCGATTTTGCTGCAATGTGCAACATGGTCCAATTATCGGTGGTTGTGATATTAACATCCGCACCCGATTTTTTAAAAAACTCAAACATCCTAGAACAATCAACTTCAAAATTACGATTTTTAGAACTGCTGGCGGCATCTTTTTGCAAATCACACATTAATCTTTTCAATTGCTGCAATCTTTCAGCCGGAGTTTTTTCTGGCAAAGCTTTTTTACTAAGTTCTTCTTTGCGTAAAGCTAAGTTTTGCAATATTTCCGGAAAATAACTATCTTCAACCGGCAACCCTGCAAATTGAATCATTACATTTTTTTCATACTTTAACCTATTTGAAATATCAGTGGCAATTGCGGAAGTGGTTGCGAGCTGCAGCAAATCACCAGAAGCTGCTTTAATAAGATTATCATATACCTCATTTCTGAGGCTATCCATCATAATCTCTCGCGTCCTGGCAACAAGACAACAGCAAAAATTTTGAATGGAAAAACTAACTTCATCTCTTTCACCACGCCCATTTGATGTTGTATCTTTAAATTTCTCAAACCACCCTGTGCTATCTTTTTTGTTGGATACATAATTGGACAAAGCCTTGTAAATTATTGAACCCGGATCACCGGCACAATAATTTAAGGCCATCAAATTATTTGTGTTTTTATGAAAGATTCTCGGAAAAATCTTATCTTTGTCAGAATCATTAATTGCTCGCAAAATCATTAAAGTTGAAAGTGTAAAACCATTTCCAACGGCAATTTGTAAAGCTGTCTGACCAACATTATCAACAATGCCAATATCCAGACGCGGATCTTTCAGCAGAAATTGTAACGTCCCAACATTTCCAAGCATCGCTGCAAAATGTATCGGCGCGAATCCTGACCCTACAGATAATTTTAAATTTAAATCAGCACCTTCTTCAATCAGCTTTTGCATTTGGTTGAGATGACCACAAGATTGAAGCATCTTCCAATTACTAATCGGCCTAACGACATCTGTTTTAGAACTAGAAACACTTGCCAGAATAATTTCGTATAATTCTTTCATCTGAACAAAAAGCTCGTCATTGAGATTTCTTTCATCGACTTTAACCACAACTTGTGACGTATCTTCTGCCGAATATTCTTCAATCAAATCGGGGGGATTTTTTGCAACTGGTGCAGGATTTTTTGCCAAAAAATCTTTTGCAATTTTTTGAGAATTACTCACTAAAAACTTGGCTCTACTTGCTCTCAACATGAAATTTAAACTGGTTACTGCTTTCAAAAATTTAATATTTAAGCCTAAGTCATAAACCTAAAATACAACCAAACTTTCAAAATTCCTGCAAAAATTTTCTCTACCAAACACTGACGGAGTTATATCTTTTAAGAGACTGTCGCAAATCAAACTTTTCTAAGAAGTTTGATTTGCGACAGTCTCTTAAAAGAAAACAGCAGGTTTTACACATAACAATTTGCCTTAGTTGACTTTTGTCAGCTGCAATCTATTTTGCCGCCCGCTTTTCAAAAAACTCCTAAAAATAATAAAAAATAAAATGCGTTACTTAGGCCTTACCGAAAAAGATCGGAAAGAGATGCTTGCTGCGATTGGCGTCTCTAATCTTGACCAACTTTACGATGCAGTTCCGTCTGAACTTCTTTTAACCAAACCAGTCGCCGGTTTACCTGATCATCAAGGTGAAATTGAGGTGGAGAATATTTTAAAATCTTATTCTGACAAAAACCGTGCCGCATCTCAAGGTCCGTTTTTTTTGGGAGCTGGTTGTTACAAACATCATATTCCAGCAGCAGTTGATCACATCATTCAACGCTCAGAATTTCTAACTTCTTACACACCTTATCAGCCCGAAATTTCGCAAGGAACTTTGGCTGTGATCTTCCAATTTCAAAGCATCATCGCTCTTCTCACCGGCATGGAAATTGCTAACGCTTCAATGTATGACGGCGCCACTTCTATGTCTGAAGCATGTTTAATGGCAATGCGTATTAAATCTGGTCGCAAAAATATTGCTATTATTGGCAATGTTCACCCGGATTATTTGGATGTTACCAAAACTTCACTTGATTTGCACGACGCCAAATTGGTTTCCCAAATCGACGAATCTTGCGCCGCTGTGGTTGTACAATATCCAGATTTTTTCGGTGAAGTGGGAAATTTAGACGAAGTCAGAAAACAATGCGATGACGCTGGTGCACTTTTAATTTGCGTCACTAACGAAATTTTATCACTCGGACTTCTGGAAGCTCCAAAACAAGCCGACATCTGTGTTGGAGAAGCTTCATCTTTAGGTGTTGGCTTAAATTTCGGCGGCCCACTTTTAGGATTTTTCGCTTCCAAAAAAGAATTTGTGCGCCAAATGCCTGGCCGTATTTGCGGTGCTACAAATGACGTTGATGGCAAACCAGGATATGTTCTTACACTCAACGCTCGCGAACAACATATTCGTCGTGAAAAAGCCACTTCTAACATTTGTTCAAATCAAGGTTTGTGTGCCACCGCTTTTACCATTCACACTTCCTTACTTGGCGAGATTGGTTTCAAAAAGCTGGCTTTGATTAATCACAAAAAGGCCTGCGAATTGGCGGAACTATTGGAAAAAGTTAGTGGTGTAAAAGTTGTAAACCAAAACTTTTTTAACGAATTTACTATCGAGTTCAAACAAGATGCTGCAGAGGTAAACAAAAAACTCCTCGCTAAAAACATCATCGGTGGCTTCACGACAGGCAACAAAATGATTGTGGCAGTAAGCGAACTTACCAGCAGCAAAGACATGCAAACTTTAGCCAATGAATTAGAAAAGATTTTGAATTAGAAAATTATTAAAAATTCAACACCACAAACAACCCACAACAACACCATGCCAGAAATAAGCCGCTTTCTTGGGATTGTGATTTCAAAGATTGGGAGCTTGCTTCCCAAAGAAAATCTTTAAACAAAATAAAACCACTGGAGTAACCATGTTTCAACCGGTTGTAGAAGCAAGATACATCGAAGATTACCGAGTTTGGCTAAAATTTAAAAATGGCAAATCCGGAGAAATTGACCTCTCAAAAGAACTTTGAGGAGAGGTATTTGAACCACTTAAAAACAAAGATTTTAAGGTAGAAAGAAGCACAATCGCTTGGCAAAACGAGGCGGATTTTGCTCCTGAATTCCTTTACGAACTACTAATCCAACAAAACAAAACTAAAAAATAATGTCCTACATTCCTCAAGAAATCGGTGGTTTAAATCACGAAACTGAACTTTTAATCAAACAATCTCACGAAGGCGCCTGTGGTGTTGATTTACCTGAAGTGGCTGATTTTTCTTTACGCACTGGTCAAAACAAACGTCAACAAATTGGTTTGCCGCAAGTCACTGAACCTCAAGCCATCCGTCATTTTGTACGTTTGTCAAATCAAAATTATTCAATCGATGCCGGATTTTATCCGCTGGGTTCTTGCACCATGAAACATAATCCACGCTTGAATGAAAAGATGGCACGCTTACCAGGTCTTGCTGACATTCATCCGCTACAAGATCAGTCAACTGTGCAGGGTGCATTGGAATTGATGTATAACTTACAAAACTGGCTTTCAACTTTGACTGGTTTAGGAGCTACATCTCTTGCTCCAGCTGCCGGCGCTCAAGGAGAATTTGCCGGAATTTTAGTCATTAAGAAAGCTCACGAGAAAAAAGGCGAAGCTGCAACTCGTAGAATCATTTTAATCCCCGATTCTGCTCATGGCACTAACCCAGCAACAGCTGCAATGTGTGGCTTCGATATTAAAGTTATTCCTTCCGATAAAGAAGGTTTGATTGACGTTGCCGCTTTGGAAAAATTGGTTGCTGAACATGGTAAGGCGATTGCAGGCACCATGATCACCAACCCTAATACTTGCGGAAAATTCGAAAAAAATATCAAAAAGATTGCTGATTTAATTCACTCAGTCGGCGGTTATTTCTATTGCGACGGCGCTAATTACAACGCCATCGTTGGTAAAGTGCGCCCTGCTGACATTGGCGTTGACGTCATGCATTTCAACTTACACAAAACCTTTTCTACACCACATGGTGGCGGCGGACCTGGTTCTGGACCAATTGCTGTACGTGCGGAATTAGCGGAATTTTTACCAACTCCGCATGTTGAAAAAGATGGCGACACTTACAAATTAGTCGCTCCCAAATCAAGCTGTGGCAAAGTTAAAGGTTTTAACGGTCAATTTGGTATGCACATTCGCGCCTTAACTTACATGCTTTCACACGGTACTGATGGTTTGCAAAAAGTTGCTGAAGATGCTGTTCTTTCTGCCAATTATATTCTCGCTAAATTAAAAGATTTGTATCACGTGCCTTTTGAAGGAAACTGCATGCACGAATGTTTGCTCACCGACAAAATTCAAAAAGCACAAGGCATTTCCACGCTAGATATTGCTAAAGCCTTGGTTGAGTATGGCATCCATCCAATGACTGTGTTCTTCCCTTTGGTAGTACAAGGTGCAATGCTTATTGAACCAACTGAAACTGAAACCAAGCAAGCTATTGATCAATTTATTGACACCATGATTTTCATTGCCAAAGAAATACAGGAAGGTCGCGGCGACAGATTCCACAATTATCCTCTTAATACCCCAAGAAGAAGATTAGATGAAGTTAAAGCTGCCAAAACTCCTGTAACTACTTGGATGCAAAATCAAAATGGCTGATCTTTCTGGTAATAATTTTTTCAAGGCTCTGTTGCAAATTTTTACTGCAAAGCCCGCAGTGATTTGCAACAGAGCCCTTAAAAACGACACTAGAACCACCACTTCCGACAAAAAAACTGCTTTCTCTTTAGTTGAACTCTCAATTGTTGTCACCG
Source organism: uncultured Rhizobium sp. (assembly GCA_964537735.1). Taxonomy (GTDB): domain Bacteria; phylum Pseudomonadota; class Alphaproteobacteria; order Rickettsiales; family UBA1997; genus UBA2645. The sequence continues at coordinate 50,646 of CAZICL010000007.1, forward strand.
TAATCGGCGTAATGATTGCGGGAATTATCGGTGCCACCGGCATGATCAAAGCTGCATCAATTTCCGGCGCCAGATCTTTCACTCTTAAATCAAGCGTATCACAAATCAGCGGACTTGTCGCTTGGTACGAAACTTCCCTAACCCAAAGCCTTAAATCTTCAGAAGCTTTTGATGGCGCAGCAATCAGCACTTGGTTTGACATCAGCCCAACTTCAATTACTAACAGAAGAAATACTTTAAGCCGCAGCGCTTCAAACGACCTGATCTATCAGGAAAATGGTATTAACAACTTGCCCAGCCTAAAATTTAACGGCAAAGCCAATTTGGTGCTGAATAATTTTTACGAGAGCACTTCCGACGAACACACCATTTTCTTCGTTGCACGCCCCTACATTTTGGGTAGCAACACCGGCACTATAATTGACTCGGCAAACGCTTCTGCCTCTACAACTTCAATTGCTTTTACCAATACCGGAATACGCATGTTTTTCGGCGTTGCCGCCACTGCTTCTGGAACAAATATTAGTAGCGGTCAGGATTACATTGTTGCGACCTATGCTAATGGTTCTGCTTCAAAAGTTTACATTAACAACGCTGCTGCCACCATCGGCAATGCCATTAATCCCGGCAACAATATTTTACAGGGTCTGACAGTCGGAACCGACAAAAACAGTGCTGCTGCTTTTACCGGCCTGATCTCTGAGATTATAATTTTTAATCGCCCACTACACCTGCAGGAAAGACGCGATATCTTCAAATATTTGTCTTACAAATATAATATTACGGTAAACGGAATCTAAGGAATGAAAAAAAATCAGGCTTTCACTTTGATTGAAATGTCGATAGTTTTGATCATCATCGGCCTTCTTGTTGCTGGAACAATGGGCGGTATTTCCTTGATAAAAACTTCAAGATTGGAAACTGCCAGATCAATCACATCAAGAGCACCAATTGCTAATATTGAAGGTTTGGTGGCCTGGTATGAAACTTGCGCGGCGGATAGTTTTAATAGTTCCGAAAATTATAATGGCGCACCAATCACCAGCTGGTATGATATCAGCCCAGCTTCACTTATTTTGAAAAAAAATACTTTGAACAAAAATGGCGGAGTTGCCGGTAATTTAACCTATATTTCTGACGGCATTAATGGAGTGCCCAGTCTTAAATTTACAAGTGGTGGACACTTAACAATTCCAGAATTTTATCAGGGTAATTTGATGCAACGCACACAATTTGTTGTGATCAGACCATTTAATTTCGGCTCTGTGATTGTCAGCGGTATGATCATATCACAAAACAAGTTGCTGTTTCCTGACGGATCAATGACCGCCGCAATCAGCCCAGCAGTTGCTACCGGACAAAATTATATCATCGCCATGTATTACAATAATAATGCCTCTAAGGTCTATCTCAACAATACAGCAAATATGGTGGGCAATACTGAGGTAAACGCTACAACCACATCTCAAGATGGATTAACAGTTGGTGCCGACACTAACAATTCCAAACCTTATGTTGGACTGATTTCAGAAATAATTATTTACAACCGCCCACTCAAAGCCACCGAGAGAAAAGATGTTTTCAAATATCTGTCCACAAAATATAAAATTTCCGTTCAAGGAATCTAAGAGACTATTACAAATCCGCTTTTGCAAAAAATTTAATTGGCTCTAAAGACAAGACCTTGAAAGTTTTTTCAACATCATTAGTTATTTCAAACTCGCCACTTCTCACTTCTAGAAACTCCCAATTTTTACAAAAATGGTAAATTCTTCTTCGGTTAAAAATACGACTAACAACAATCTGGCCGTAATGCCACGCGATATTGTTAAATCAAGTGATGCCGGCTTTTTGCAATATTTAAAAGAAATTCAGAAATTCCCCATTCTCACTAAAGAAGAAGAGTTTGAATATGGCACCAAATTTCAAGAAAATGGCGACAAAGAAGCGGCAAAAATGCTGGTTCAAAGCCATTTGCGTTTAGTAGTTAAAATTGCCCGTAAATTTAAAAATTACGGTTTACCCATGTTTGATATTGTCTCTGAAGGAAATGTTGGCTTGGTTCAAGCAGTAAAGAAATTCGATCCACAGCGCGGATTTCGTTTTTCAACTTACGCTATGTGGTGGATCAAAGCCTATATTCAGGAATATGTTTTGCGCTCTTGGTCTTTAGTAAAAATCGGCACTACTGCCGCACAAAAAAAGCTTTTTTTCAATCTGCGAAAAATCAAAAATAGAATTGTCGGTGCGGCTTCTGGTAATGAACGCCTCGCTCCCGAACATATTGAAAAAATTTCCCGCGAATTAAATGTCACGGCAAAAGACGTTGTCGATATGGATTCAAGAATGAGCCAACCTGATTCTTCATTGAATAATTTTGTCGGTGACGAAGAAGATGGTAAAGAGATGATTCATGAACTGGCTTCACAAGAAGACAATCAAGAACAAATTGCCATTGCCAGTCAGGAAAAATCGCGCCGAGAAATTGCACTGCAAAGCGCCATCACTAAGTTAAATGAACGCGAAAAAGATATTTTATCTAAACGCCAAATGATTGAAAATCCGCTCACCCTCGAAGAGCTAAGCCAAATTTATGGTGTTTCCCGAGAACGCATCCGCCAAATTGAAGAAGCGGCCATTAATAAGATTAGAAAAGAAGTGGTAAAAATTAATTTTGGCACCGCCTAATGTTCACAGGAATAATCACTCATCTTGGCACTGTTGAAGCAATTAAAAATAACAGTAAAAAAGATTTATTGCTGACCATTTCCGCTCAAGAAAGTTCACGCCAACTTGAAATTGGCTGTTCAATTGCCTGTAACGGCGTTTGTTTAACTTTAATTACCAAAAAGAAATCCGGCACAAAATATCTGCTCTCTTTTCAGGCCTCGAAAGAAACTCTCAATAAAACCACTTTAAATGATTGGCGCGTTGGCGATTTAATTAATCTGGAATTTGCTCTACGCCTAGGTGATGAACTGGGAGGACATTTAGTTTCAGGTCATGTTGACGGAGTTGCCCAAATCAGAACCATAAAAAAGATTAAAGATTCACAACAGGTCACCTTCACAGCACCAAAAAATCTGATGAAATTTGCCGCAGAAAAAGGGTCAATCACTATTGACGGCACTTCTCTTACTATAAATCAAGTCACCAAAGATTCTTTTAGCGTCAATTTAATTGCCCACACAATTCAACATACCAACTTGCAAAATGCTAAAATCGGACAGAACGTAAATATCGAAATTGACTTACTGGCGCGCTATGTGGAGAGAATGCAAAACTGGTCTTAGTTTCATTCTAGCTATTTCTCAGCTACTACAACAAAGCTGATTTCAATTTCATCTTTTACACCATTAGCTTTTTTAACGTCACTATTACCAACGCCAAAAGCACTACGCTTAATCATTGCTTTTCCTACAGCTTTGGCCTTGCTAGCACTATATTCTTCAAAAGAGAATTCCACAATTGCAGGAACTGTTTTGCCTTTAATGGTTAAATTTCCTTCAGCTTTAAATGATTTTCCAACAGCACTGAATTTTGCAGCAACAAAACTTGCTTTTGGGAAAATCTTAGTTGAAAGCCAATCAGTACTTTGAGCCGTAGCAACTGCATCTGCAAAAGAAAGTGTGAGTGACGACGTATCAATGTCGATAGCCACTTTGCTTTTAGCAAGATGCGACTTATCAAAATTAATTTTACCATCAAATTTCTTAAATGATCCGGTAATAGTCGATGAATCTTGTATCAGTTTAAATTCAAGCTTGCTTTGTGTTTGGTTGATTTTCCAGGCTGGAACTTCAGCAGCATTGGTATTGGCAGTAGAACTTAACAGAATTAAGGTTAGAGCTGTAATAATTCTTTTCATAAAGATTTGAAAATGGATTGAGCATATCGCAAAAAAAAAGGCCTGTGAGAAAAAAATCTCACAGGCCTTTTTTCAAAAATAATTTCTAAAGAAACTACATATTTTCTGAAATATATTTCACAGCGCTGGCAACTGTAGTAATTTTTTCGGCAGCGTCATCAGGAATTTCAATTCCGAATTCTTCTTCAAAAGCCATTACCAATTCAACTTGGTCCAAGCTATCTGCACCTAAATCATCGATGAAGCTGGCATTTTCAGTAACTTTTGCTTCTTCTACGCCAAGATGGTTAATGATGATTTTTTTAACTCTTTCGAAGATATCGTTGTTGCTCATAAATTAAGATTGGTTGTTGATAAAAATTCGTAAAGGAAAATGGAAAGCCTCCTGGCCCCTCAAGTGGGGCGGCAACTTAAGTAGTGACAATTAAATAGCAAATAAAAATACCAAATATTACAGACATTTCTCTGCAACCTATGGTTCTTAGCCTGTTCTAAATCTCTACTGCATTATTGCCATTATTCCATGATCGGAATTGAGAGATTTTGCACCGTTAAAAAATGGTAAAAAACCTAAAAATCTGTTAAAGAATTTTGTATCATGTTTTTCAATTTCAACTTGTTTTATTGGAAAATTTTTAACATCGATTTTGTGAGATTTTTCTAAATAAAAAATCGCCTGATCCTTGCCACCAATTTCATCAATCAAACCAACAGCCAAAGCTTGTCTTCCCGTGAATATACGGCCATCCAAAACTTTGGTATTTTTACTTAACCTATCGCCTCTTCTCTCACGCACCAACTCCGAGAAAAATTTATAACTATCCTGAATTGATGCATTAATCACTTGATCCACTGCCAAACTTGGTTTTTCAAAAGGAGATGGACTTCCCTTAAGTGGTGAAGATTTATAACTGCGCAGTTTAATACCAACTTTATTTGCCAAACCAGTAATATCCGGCGATTCCATCAAAACACCAATTGAACCAGTAAGAGTGCCGTTTCTGGCAATAATATAATCAGAAGCCAAGGCTGCCATATAGCCGCCGGAAGCAGCAACTGAACCCATAGTAACAACTAAAGGCTTGTGCGCTGCAATATTTCTTAAATCTTCAAATAGAACTTCACTGCCAACAATACCGCCACCTGGACTATCAATATTAACAATAACGGCTTTGATTGATTTTTCTTCGGCAATTTTTTCTAAAACTTCGCTGCGATAATCATCTTCCATAATCATACCATCAATCTTAACTGAAGCGATATAATTTTCGACATTGGCCACACCATCAGATAATCCTCCTCCGAAAAACAACCTCATACCAAAAAGCAAAGCAACAACTGCTAACAAAGTAGCAATATTTTTCCACTTGTGAACTTTATTTTTAAGATGAATGAGAGCAGCAAGATTATCAGAGAAATTCATGGGAAAATAGGTAGGAAAAAGGGGTGAGGAATAAGGAGAAAGGTTTACCCTTCTTGACCCTTATTCCTCAACCCTAATTATTTTTACTCTTCTTTAGCAGCTTCTTCTTTAGCAGCTTTTAACACGTCACCAAGACTGGTTCCGGTAGTTTCGCCACCATAAAGATGAGCTTCTTGTTCATCGGCTTCCATGTCTTTAATTGAAAGCAAAAGCTTTCCAGTAACTTTGTTGAACAAAGTAACTTTAGCTTCGATACGATCGCCAACTTCAAATTTTTCAGTCTTTTGATCCTGTTTGTTTTTAGACAAATCAAGTCTCTTGATCACAGCTTTCAGACCGCTATCAAGTTCAACTTCCAAGAAATCTTTTTTGATGTTCACAACCACACAAGAAACAACCTGACCACTGTCAATTCTTTCCAAATCATCTTTGAAAGCAGGGTTATCAAGCTGTTTGATACCAAGAGAAATTCTCTCTTTTTCATAATTGCTACCCAAAACGATAACTTTAACCTTATCGTCTTTTTTGAATTTTTTTAGAGATTCTTCATTAGCACCGACAGCAATATCAGAAACGTGAACTAGACCATCAACGCCGCTGTCGAAACCAACAAACAAACCAAATTCAGTGAAATTTTTGACAAAACCTTCAACAACATCACCAACTTTATTGGCATCAGAGAAAGCCTGCCAAGGATTTTTCTCACATTGCTTCATACCAAGAGAAATACGGTGATTTTGCGGATTAATATCCAAAACCATCACTTCTACTTCTTGCTTAGGAGCTAAGAATTTGTTTGGAGTTGAGTTGTTTTTCAACCAGCTCATCTCAGAAACGTGAACTAAACCTTCAATACCTTCTTCAATTTCAACGAAAGCACCGTAAGTTGTAATGTTAGTAACATGACCTTTAACAACTGCTCCAACTGGATATCTTTGCGCAATTGTATCCCAAGGATTTTGTTGCAATTGTTTCATGCCCAAAGAAACGCGTTTGCTTTCTTCGTCATACTTAATGACCTGAACTTTAACTTCTTGACCAACCTTTAGAGCTTCCGATGGATGTCTAACGCGGCACCAAGAAATGTCAGTCAAATGCAACAAACCGTCAAATGAACCGAAATCAATAAACGCACCGTAGTCGGTGATGTTTTTGATAACACCATCAAGCACATCGCCAACTTTGATTTTGGCAAGAACTTTGTCTTTTTCGACATTGCGCTGAGTTTCAAGAATAGCACGGCGAGAAACCACCACGTTACCGCGGATTTCATCAATTTTTAGAACTTGCAATTTTTCAGTTTTACCAATCAAGAAGGTATCATCTGATAATAGCATTGTGTCAACTTGGCTGCGCGGTAAGAAACAAGTAATACCATTAACATCAACGGCATAACCACCTTTAACTTTACCAAGAATTCGACCTTCAATTACAGTCTTATCTTCCAAACAATTTTTTAAGAAATGCCAGTTATTGTAACGTCTTGCATTATCACGGCTGATGACCAATTCACCTTTTTTATTTTCAAGTCTTTCAAGGAAGACATCTACAACATCACCTTCGTTAATTTCTCCATCTCTTTTGAATTCAGCAATATCGACAAATCCAACTGATTTTGCGCCAATATCAACTGCAACACCTTTATCAGAAATTCCGACAATAACACCTTTAACAACGGTGCCTTCGACAAGCCTTTGGCTGTCTTTTTCATATTCTTCGAATAGTTCTGCGAAGTTTTCTTCAGCAAATAGTTTTTCTTGCTCGCTGATCAAATTAGCGTCAGCTGCTGCTTTGTTAGTCATAAATTGTAAGTTTAACGGTTAATAGAATCCCGGCGCCAGAGCTAAACAGCCTTTGCCGTTTCAAGACTTATAAATCAGGTCTTAAAACCTCGAATTGAAAAAATTTTCCTTAAAAAAATTAAGAATATCCCCCCAAAAAAGAGGCGGGCAACTTAAGAAAACAACGGTAAGAAGCAAGTGGTAATTCCCTTTTTTTAAGAAGAATAAATAGTTGACTATTTCACTGGGTCTTTAAAATATCAGCCCTCAAATTTTTACAAGGATCACGTTCTAACAAATGATTTTAACAACCAGAGCCAGATATGCTGTAATGGCAGTAATTGACATTGCTGATAATGAATCCGGCCAACCAATAACATTACTTACTATCTCCGAACGTCAGAAAATTTCTCTTTCTTATTTAGAGCAAATCTTCTCCCGTTTGCGCAAAGCTGGTCTTGTTGAATCAGTGAAAGGTCCAGGTGGTGGTTATGTTTTAAGTAAAGATACTGCGAATATTACCATTGACACCATCATTAAAGCCATCGGCGAACCAATAAAAATGACCCGTTGTGGCAATGTTCAAAAAAGCTGCATCAGCACCAACACCAAATGTAAAACTCATCATTTGTGGAATGGTTTGGAAAATAAAATTTACGAATATCTTAATTCAATCTCACTTGCTGATATATGCAGATAGTTTATCTCGATAATAACGCCACTACTAAACTTGATCCTCAAGCACTCGCTAAAATGACTGAGGTTTACCAATTGCCGCTTAACAACTCGGCAGTTCATCATTTTGGCCGTCTTGGCACTAAATTTGTTGAAGATGCCAGAAAAGAAGTAAAAAAATTACTTAACGCCCAAAATTACGAAGTAATCTTCACTAGTAGCGCCACAGAAGCAACAAACATGCTATTTCACGGCTGCGATGCTACAAAAATTCTGGTTAGCCAAATTGAACATGCATCAGTTTATTCTTGTCGCCCAAGTGGCAAGGAATTTGGTGAAATTAAGGTCTCAAACCATGGTGTGGTTGATCTTGAAGATTTGAAATCACAACTAGAAACCATTACTGATCCGAATTTTTTAGTGTCAGTAATGTTCGCTAATAATGAAACCGGAGCCATTCAGCCCGTTGAAGAAATTTCTAAATTAGTTCACCAAAAAGGTGGTCTATTCCACTGTGATATTGTGCAAGGTGTTGGCAAAATAGCTCTTGATCTGGAAAAAATTAATGCCGATTTCGCCTCAATCTCAGCTCATAAAATTAACGGCCCACAAGGTGTAGGAGCGCTTATGATGCGCAAAGGTCTTAACATAAAACCTTTGATTGTCGGCGGCAAACAGGAAAAATCAAAACGCGCCGGAACAACAAATACCGCTGGAATTGCCGGTTTTGGTGAAGCATGTAAAATTACCGCTGCCAAAATTTCTGAATATGAAAATGTCAGAAATTTACGCGATTTTATGGAAAGTGAAATCAAAAAAATCGGTGGTGCTGACGTAAAAATCTTCTGCGAAGAAACCGCACGTTTACCAAATACCTGCTTTATCGCTCTTAAAAATTGCGATGCTCAAACTCAACTAATTAATTTTGATCTAAATGGTATTTGCGTCAGCTCTGGATCAGCTTGCTCTTCAGGATCTGTGGCCGAATCACGCATTTTAAAATCGATGAATGTCGATCAATCATTTTCAACCAGTGCCATCCGCGTCAGCCTTGGAACTGAAAATACCAAAGAAGAAATCGAAAAATTCATTCACATTTGGAAAGAATTTTTCACAAGAAATAAAAAATAATATGACTGTCAAACTACCTATCTACTTCGACTATCAAGCTACAACCCCAATGGATCCACGGGTAATTGACGCAACAGTTAAATGTATGAAGGAAGATTTCGGAAATCCGCATTCACGCACTCATGCTCTTGGTTGGCATGCCGAAGAGTTAATTGAAATTGCCCGCAAACAAGTTGCTGATTTAATTAACGCTGATCCCAAAGAAATTTTCTTCACTTCCGGTGCAACTGAATCCAACAATATTGCTCTTAAAGGAGTTGCTCGTTTTTATGGCGCTGCCGGTAAAAAACATATTATCACCGTTGCTACTGAACATAAATGCGTCATCAACTCAGCGCGCGATCTTGAACAAGAAGGATTTGAAGTCACTTTTCTGCCAGTGCAAAAAAACGGCTTAATTGATTTAAACACTCTTGAAGCAGCAATTACACCGCAAACTTGCTTGGTTTCAGTGATGAGCGTTAATAATGAAATCGGCGTCATTCAGCCAATCAAAGAAATTGGTGCTTTATGCCGCAAAAAAGGCACTTTCTTTCACACTGATGCCGCACAAGCTTTTGGTAAAATTCCTTTAGATGTTGAAGCAATGAACATCGATTTGATGAGTATTTCCGGTCATAAAATTTATGGCCCCAAAGGTATTGGTGCTATTTACGTGCGCCGCAAGCCAAGAGTTCGTATTAAATCAATTATTTCTGGTGGCGGACAAGAACGAGGCATTCGTTCCGGAACTCTGGCAACACCTTTAGTTGTTGGTCTGGGCAAAGCTGCTGAAATCGCCAAAGCCGAAATGGAAAAAGATCACGCTCACATTAAAAAATTAAGCGACAAACTTTATGATGCCGTGATGAAAACCACTCACGTCTATTTAAACGGTGATCGCGATCAACGTTATCTGGGCAATTTAAATTTCTCTTTCGCCGGCATTGAAGGCGAATCAATGATTATGGCCATCAAGGATTTAGCAGTGTCTTCAGGATCAGCCTGCACTTCTTCATCACTTGAACCATCTTACGTTTTACATTCTCTTGGTGTTGAAGACGAGCTGGCTCATACTTCGATAAGATTTGGAATTGGTCGTTTCACCACCGAAGAAGAAGTTGATTACGCAATCAACCTGCTACAAAATAAAATCCAGAAACTACGCGATCTCAGCCCACTTTGGGAAATGATCCAGGACGGAATTGACCTAAAATCAATCAACTGGAAAGCACATTAAATTTAAATCGGAGGTTACATGGCCTATTCACAAAAACTTTTAAACCATTACGAAAATCCCCAAAATGTTGGGTCTTTTGCTAAGGAAGAAAAAAATATCGGCACCGGACTTGTCGGCGCTCCTGCTTGCGGTGATGTGATGAAATTGCAAATTAAAGTTTCTGACGATGGCATAATTGAAGATGCCAGATTTAAAACTTTCGGTTGTGGATCAGCAATCGCTTCAAGCTCTTTGGCCACTGAATGGATCAAAGGTCGTAATATTAATGAAGCAGAAAAAATCACTAATAGAGAAATTGCCGATGAACTTTCTTTGCCACCGGTAAAAATTCACTGTTCAGTTTTGGCAGAAGAAGCAATTAAAGCCGCGATTGAAGATTACAAAAAGCACAAAAATTTATAAGTTAAATGGCTTTTAATTTTTCAGCGTCAGGAAATCCAATCGTCGATTATGTCACCATCACTGATGACGCTTTCGCCCAGATTAAAGACTTGCTGCAAGCACGCCAAGAACCTTGTGAAGGCATTCGCGTTGGCGTTCGCACCCGCGGCTGTTCTGGCATGAGCTATACCATTGAATATGCCATCAAAGACAAAAATATCACCAAATTTGATGATGTGGTGATCCATGATGGAGTATCTCTTTACATCGATCCCAAAGCTTCAATGTTTTTAATCGGCAGCCAGATGGTTTTTAAAACTGATGAACTTAACAGTGGCTTCGATTTTATAAATCCTAATGAAAAAGGCCGCTGCGGCTGCGGTGAAAGCTTTAAAGCGTAACGTTAAATGAAAAATCATTTCCAAATTTTTTCTCTCGCAACACTTTTTAAAATCGATTTAGACGAGTTAGAAAAAAAATATCTGCAATTCCAAAAACAATTTCATCCAGATAATTCCAGCACTGCCGACATTGAAAAATCGATCAATGTTAATGACGCTTACAATATTTTAAAAAATCCGCTCAAGCGCGCCGCCCACATTTTACAGCTTAATGGTATTGATATTGAAAACGATGCCATTGCTCCAAAGGTTGATGCCTCCACTCTTCACGAAATATTAGAATTACGTGAAAAAATTTCTGAGAGCAGCGAACAAGAAATTGAAGGTTTTAAAAAAGACTTAATCAAAAAAGTAAAATCATTGCTGGATGAGGTGGCTGCAAGCATTGATAATAAAGACTTTAACACATCTTCCCAAATTCTGATCAAAGCAAAATATTTTGATAAAACTTTACAGGATTTGAAACGAAAAAAATAACAATGGCCTTAATAAAAATTTCCGAACCAGTTTTAGAAAAAGAGACCGATCTCACACGCGAAACCGTTATTGGCATTGATCTTGGCACAACAAACTCGCTGGTCGCTATCATCGAAAATGAAAAAGTACGATTCTTCGCTGATAAAAATAACCGTGAAATAATTCCGTCTCTGGTAACTTACGGCACCACAACAATCTCGTCTGTTAAAAGGCTGATGGGGAAAAGTTTATTCGATGTTAAAGATCAAAATTTTGACTTCAAAATTGCCGATGATACTGAAGAAAAAGAAGTTATAAAAATTCTTGTCGATGACAGAGAAATAACAGCCGCAGAAGTATCCGCTGACATTTTGCGCAACCTCAAAAATCTTGCTGAAATTGCACTTAAAACCGACATCAAAAAAGCAGTAATCACTGTTCCGGCCTATTTCGATGAAGCTGCAAAAAATGCCACCAAGCTGGCAGCCAATCTCGCCGGTTTAGAAGTTTTGCGTTTGGTTAATGAACCAACAGCCGCAGCTTTAGCTTACGGACTTGATAATGAAGCTGAGGGAATTTACTGCGTTTTTGATTTAGGTGGCGGCACTTTCGACGTCTCAATTTTAAAAATGCAAAAAGGTGTTTTTAAAGTGTTAGGCGTTGCCGGCGATAATAATTTAGGCGGCGATGATTTTGATGAAATCATTGCGCAACATCTTGGCATCAACCGTATTGAAGCCAGAAAAATCAAAGAAGAATTATCCGTAAAAGATCAGGCCTCTTGTGGTCTTACCACTTCCATCTTCAATAATTTAATCGCTGAAAAAATTGCCAAAACTATAACTCTTACAACTAACTTGATTGACGACCTAGAGCTGGAAAACGTTGATATTAAAGGCGTTATCATGGTTGGTGGTTCAACACGCATTCCACTAATTAAACAACAACTTGGCGATATTTTTGGTCCAAAAAGAATTTTAGACAAACTTGATCCCGATCGCATTGTCGCTGCTGGAGCAGCTTGGCAGGCTTATAACTTAAGCGGTCATTCCGAAAATCTTTTACTGGATGTGGTTCCACTCTCGCTTGGCATTGAAATGATGGGAGGCATTGTCGACAAAATAATCATGCGCAACTCGACTATTCCTTTTGCGGTTAGCAAAGAATTTACCACTTATGTCGATAACCAAAGCGGCATGAAGTTACATATCGTACAAGGTGAACGCGAATTGGCCAAAGATTGTCGCTCTCTAGCCGAGTTTGAAGTTAAAAAAATTCCAGCAATGAAAGCCGGATTGGCAAGGGTTAAAGTTACTTTTAAAATTGACGCCGATGGTCTTTTAACCGTTAGTTCTGAGGAAAAATACAGCGGTGAAAAACAGGAAATCACCGTCAAGCCAGCTTATGGTTTGAATGAAAATGAGATGAAAAAAATGCTGCTAGATGCACTGGCAAATTCAAGGTCAGATATGGAACAGCGGTTATTGATTCAAGCAATAACCGATGCCAATCACGATATTGATATTTTGAAGAAAGATTTATCCGTGATTAATCAGGAAATTTCGGCAGCAGAACAAAAATTAATCAGCGAAAAAATTGCTATTTTAGAGAAATTGATTTCCGAAAAAACCTCACGAGATGCAATTTTAGAAGCCCAGGAACAACTCACCAAAGCAGCAGAAAATCTGATCCTACAAAAAGTAAATGCAGTTTTAAAAGAAAAAATCGCCGGCAAGAATGTCGACGAGGTTTAGACATAAAAAAGGGTCAGATCCTCACAGAATCTGACCCTTGGCCCATTTATTTTATTTTTTAGCGCGATCAATTCCTTCCTGGATCAGCTCTCTGGCTTTTGCAGCATCTTCAAAGCCGGTTACTTTCACCCATTTACCCTTTTCCAAACCTTTGTAATTCTCAAAGAAATGTCTGATTTTATTGATCAGGCTTTCCGGCAATTCTTTGTAAGACTCAACATTTTCATATTGCGAATTGAGCTTTTTTGCCGGAACGGCGATGATTTTTTCATCCATACCTTTTTCATCTTCCATGATTAGCACACCAACTGGCTTAGCTGAAATCACAGCACCAGGAACCACCGGATAATCAGAAACTACCAACACGTCACAAGGATCTCCATCATCAGATAAAGTGTTAGGAACAAAACCGTAATTGCACGGATAATACATTGGTGTTGCGATAAAACGATCAACAAAAATTGCGCCGCTATCTTTATCCATTTCATATTTCACCGGATCAGCATTCATTGGCACTTCAATGATAACATTAACACAATTCGGTGCATCTTTACCGATCGAGATTTTTTCAATATTCATAAATATTTATTGATTGATTGTTGTTGGGATATTGCTGCCTGACACCTAAAAAAGGCGACCGACATTTTTTTAATTAACTTCAACGATAACAGCACCACCTTGTCCACCACCTATACATAGAGATGCAAGACCGCGATTTTTACCGCGACGTTTTAATTCACGCAGCAAGTGAATTAAAATACGCGCACCAGACATACCGACCGGATGACCAAGCGCTACGCCGCCGCCATTAACGTTGAGAGTTTCTGAGTCTAATTCACCCAAAGCATCATCTAAACCAAAATGTTCTTGGGCAAATTCTTTTGAGGCAAAAGCTTGCTGACACCCAATAACCTGGGCCGCGAAAGCTTCATTAATTTCAACTAACTCCATATCTTTTAAGGCTAAACCAGTTTTATCAAAAACTTTTTTGGCAGCAAAAACCGGTCCCAGTCCCATTCGGCTTGGATCAAGACCAGCATAAGCAAAATCACGAATATAGCCAAGCGGAGTAAGTCCAAGCTCTTTAGATTTCGATTCGCGCATTAAAATTGCAAAAGCTGCACCGTCAGTAACTTGCGAAGAATTTCCTACAGTAACTGTGCCAGTAACTTTCTCGAAGAAAGGTTTTAATCTTTGCAACGCCTCAATGGTTTGGCCTTTGCGCACTCCTTCATCTTCTTCAATCATCAGAGAGTTTTTTTCGTCATTATTGAAAACTGGAATAATTTCTTCGGCAAAAATTCCTTTGGCCATCGCCGCTTCTGCTTTTTGATGCGAAGCTAAAGCAAATTGATCTTGCTCTTCACGTGTTATGGCGAAATCTCGCGCCACATTTTCTGCTGTACAGCCCATAATCAAACCGGAAATTGGATCGGTAAGACCTTGCACCAAACCAACTACCGGAGTTAAAAAACCGGGACGGAAAGAGGCAAGCACCGCCAATTTTTGCTTAACAGTTTTAGCCTTCGACAAAGCAGCAAAAAATCCGGTCATTTTTTTATTAAACATCAACGGAATGTTACTCATCGATTCAACACCGCCAGCTAAAATGATTTCCGCCTCATTATTAAGTATTTTTGAAGTGGCGCTGGTCATCGCTTCCATGCCGGAAGCGCAATTACGATGCACAGTGTAAGCCGGAACATTTTGAGGAATACCAGCTTTAAGAGCAATCACGCGGGCAATATTAGCAGCTTCCGCCGGCTGTGCCACGTTGCCAATAATCACCTCATCAATTTTTGCCGGATCAACTTTGGATCTGATCAAAACCTCTTTAACAATATGCGCACCTAAATCATGAGCTGTAACATTTTTTAAAACTCCACCAGCTTTTCCCATTGGCGATCTGAAACCGGAAATTATTGCGATACGTTCTTTCATAAATTTTGTTTTTTGATTTGTGATTTGCGATTGCTACATCTAATTAAATTCTAAATCTAAAATCTAAAATCAAAAGTCATGCTTTCTCAAGAAATTATAAATTTTTCTCAACATCTTGCCGATATTTCTGAAGCCATCGCGCAAAAATATTTCCGTCAACAAAATGGTGAAATAGCTAAAGAAGATGATTCTCCTGTTACTAAAGCTGATCGCAAAATTGAACAAGTGATTCGCGCTGCAATTGAAAAAAAATTTCCCGATCACGGAATTATCGGCGAAGAATTTGGCGATAAAAATGTCGAGGCTGATTTTGTTTGGATTTTAGATCCGATTGACGGCACTTCATCTTTCATTATCGGACGTCCGATTTTTGGCACTTTGATTGGATTAACTTATAAAGGAAAAGCGGTTTTAGGAATCATGAATCAACCAATCTCTCGCGAACGCTGGATTGGAATTGAAGGACAGAATAGTTTTTTCCAAGGCAAAAAAATTTCTACCAGAAATTGTACAAAAATTTCTGATGCCGTGATGTGCGCATCGTCACCTTTTCATTTCCAAAATGGTGAAGAAAAAATTCTACAAAAAATTTCTGCTCTTACCAAATATCAAAGACTTGGTGGCGTAATTTATGGTGGCGATTGCTATTCCTACGCTTCTCTGGCTTGTGGTTTTGTTGATATTGTAATTGATACTGGATTGAAAGTTTATGATTACGCTGCATTACTTCCGATTATTGAAAATGCTGGCGGCATTGTAACTGACTGGCGGGGAAATGATCTAAAATTACAATCAGACGTACAATTAGTGGCTTGTGCTAACAAAAAACTGCATCAAGAAGTTCTTAAAATCATCAATGGTTAGAACCTGTTTTGGAACTAGAAAGAATAAACCGTTCCAACTTTTACGGCTTGAGATTTAACTGGCGTTCCACCCGATGCACTATTTTCAGACTGCCTTTGGCTGTAACTAAATTTTAAACCGAAATCATCAGATAAGTTTACCTGCGAACCAACCCCCATAACGTTGCTATTTAGATAATTAGCGCCAACTGCCACCTGACCAGAACCGTAAGCAACGCTTCCCAAATCATAGCTGACAAAACCAGAAACTTGACGATTAAATTCATAACCTAAATTAGCTTTGACGTCGTAAGTAACTCCAGGCGTTGTGGAACTACTGTTAGAAGATGTAGAAGACGAGCTAGAGTCTGAATGATTAGAAGAAATTTTAGCGCCATTTTGCATAAAAAGTTCCGGTGCAACAAAAAATCCCTGATCGCTAAATTTATAACCGTAATAACGATCTTCATCAACTTTAGTATCTAGTGAAATTGCATTATTGGCATTGCCAATTTTGTCATTGGTTTTAGCGGGATCAATACCAACGTAAAAACCGTCATTGGTCTTGGCAGCAGCAAAAACATTGGCGCCACAAGTAACAAAAAGCAGTAGCAGTAGCAGAGTCCGTCCCCAGGCTTGAAGAAAAAATTTCATAATCCATTTAGTTTCCGTTGTTGCTAGCGAGAAGGAGAACGGCTGTCAGAATTTGAAGAGATAAGATCACGATAATGCGTACCTTCAATAGCCTGATCGACAATATTTTTTACACCATTTACCAAATCTTCTGTGCTATTTTCTATACCCTTAACAAATTCTTGTGCTGTCTTAGCCAAAATTCCGCTTAATTTTTGCACTTCCATTGAACCAACAACTTTAAATTCCATATTTTCTGGTGAAGAATTTTGCTGATTTTTTTGCGCCCGCAACATCTTTTCAAACTCTTCTTCTTTCATAGTAAAAATATCATCAAGAGCAAAACCATCTGGTAAACTCACCCCATAAACAGTAGCGCTCTGATCTTCCTCTTGATGCTCTTTAGTTTCAACCTTGAAACCGGCTTGTTTTAATTTTTCAAAAATTGTACCCATCGCTGACATGGCTTGAGAAATATTTTCACTACCAGTTTGCCAAATTGTCGATTTATGACGGTTTTCCTCATCAAGCTCATTACCATCCTTATCAAAAAATCCTTTGGTAATTTTGGCCAAGATCATAGCTCCTTCTTGAACCTCATTAAATAAATCAACAGCCATTTTCTTGAGATCGATTTCTGCCACATCAGCAGAAGCATCATTGTTATTTTTATTATCCTGAGGAGTTGGCGTCTGTTGATCTCTCTCTTCCTGATCTGTTTTATTTCTCTCCTCTATCACAATGCGCTGCAACCTGTCATAACAAGCTTGTAAGAACTCTTTTAACTCGCCAGTAGCACTACTCATTCTCTCAAATATAGACTGTAATGCTTGTACCGATTGTGACATTTGTTGACCGCTCTCCTCACTATTTTGGACTCTTCTGGCCAATTCTTGAACAATATTTTCGATTTCTTTTTTTTCTGCTTTAAGACTATCACTGTCTTTTGCTAACGGATTACTATTTAAAGTAGAATCAGCTACCTCTTGTTGGTTAGAACTGTTAACAACAATATCGTCTGATTTGTTAGTAGCCATAAGTCAAAAAATTAATGTTTAAAATGTCTGGTTGCGATGAAGTAAAGTGCAATGCCTTTTTCATCAGCTTTAGCAATAACCTCTTCGTCACGCATTGATCCACCTGGAGCGATAATTGCTTTAATACCATAAGCAGCAGCAATTTCAATATTATCGGCGAAAGGAAAAAAGGCATCAGAAGCTAAAAACCCGCCGCGCGCTTTGTCGATATTTTTCTCACCGTCAAAAAATTCTGCGGCTTTTTTACAGGCAATTTCGCAAGCATCCACACGGCTCATTTGACCAGCGCCCACACCAACGGTTTGAAAATCCTGAACTACTACAATAGCGTTTGATTTGACATGTTTACAAACCGACATAGCAAAAATTAATTGTTCTATTTCCGTTTCGTTTGCCGATTTTTTTGTTACCAGTTTCAGATCATCTTTGGTGATATTTTTCTGATCCAAATCCTGCACTAAAAATCCACCTGACACTGATTTTATTTGGTTTGAAATAGTTTTGTTAAAATCCGCAATCAACACCCGCAAATTCTTTTTAGCAGCCAAAATTGCCGCCGCTTTTTCATCAATTTCACGAGCAATAATTACTTCAAAGAACATTTTTGAGAGTTCTATTGCCAAGGCTTCTTCAATTTTGCCATTAAGAGCCACAATACCGCCGAAAGCTGATTTTGGGTCGGAAGAAAGCGCGCGTTTGTAGGCTGTCAGCAAATCAGAAGCATTCGCCGTACCGCAAGGATTAGCGTGTTTAATAATCGTGCAAGCTGGCTGGTTAAATTCTAAAACCAGATTATAAGCGGCGTCCGCATCATTTAAGTTATTATAACTCAACTCTTTGCCCTGAAGTTGCTTAGCACCAACGATACCGGAATTGCCTGCCGCGTAAAGCGCTGCTTTTTGGTGAGAATTTTCACCATAACGCAATTCCTGTTTCAAAGTTCCGCAAATTGTCATGTGACTTGCAGCCTGCCCGGATTCTGTCGCAGGATTAAACCAATTTGAAATTGCAATGTCATATTCAGCAATATTTTTGAAAGCCGCTGCCGCCATATTTTTTCTGAATTCAAAGGAAGTAGTACCGTTATTTTTTTGTAACTCTGCGATCAAATTTTGATATTGCGTCGCATCAGTAATTACGGTTTTATAAGCAAAATTCTTAGAAGCAGAACGCACCATTGCTGGACCTCCAATATCAATATTTTCAATGATTTCTTCTGCATCAGAAGTTTTAGCAACAGTTTCAACAAAAGGATAAAGATTAATCACCAGCAAATCGATTGACTCAATTCCATGTGCTTGCGCCGCAGCCACATGTTCAGAATTATCAAGCACCGCCAGCAATGCGCCATGAACTTTCGGATGCAAAGTTTTTACCCGACCATCCATCATTTCGGGGAAACCGGTAAAATCAGAAATATCTTTATTGGCGATTTTATTTTGTGTTAGCAGTTTAGAAGTTCCACCAGTGGAAATGATTTCAACACCTTGCGAGACAAGAAACTGAGCCAGTTCAACAATACCACTTTTATCGGAAACTGAAATAAGACAGCGTGAGATTTTTTGTAAATTTAACATTTAGTATTTGATATTTATCATTTTAACAACTGTTTGCATCCTAGAGATGCAAGGCTTCTGCAATGTTAAACTTTAAATGCTAAATGTTAAATTATTTATTTTACTGCTCGATAATTTTTAAAATTTCCTGAAATCCTTGCTCAATCGACAAATTACCATTGTCAATCACATGAGCGTCAACAGCAATCTGAAGCGGAGCATCAGCACGATTGAAATCATTTTCATCACGTCTTTTTAGTTGGGACAGGATCTCATCAAAAGAAGTTTGCAGCTGGGCAAAACGTCGGCGTGCCCGAATTTCAACATCAGCCGTGACAAAAAATTTGAAATCAGCATCTGGTGCAATTATGGTTGTGGTGTCACGTCCATCAAGAACGGCACCATTTTCCGATGTAACAAATTGCCGCTGAAAATCAAAAAGCGCCGCACGCAATTGCGGATTTTTAGCAATGATTGAAGCAATAGAACCAATATCTTCTCCAAATAAAATATCATTTTCCAAATCACTTTCAGAAATATTTGCAACCAGAGATGGAATAAATTCGGCAAAGTTTTGCGGATCAATTTCTTGCTGCAAAAGCCGCAAAGCCACTAAACGATAAAGCGCTCCAGTGTTTAGATAAGGTAAGTTGAAATGCGCTGATAATTTTTTAGCTAAAGTTCCTTTACCGGAAGCTGAAGGACCGTCAATTGCAATTACTAAAGATTTTTTCATTTTAAAGATTTTTTCATTTTGTTTAGTGGAAGATATGGAACTTAAAAACCGACTTCTTTTACGGCAAAGAATTTTGCAATAACATCAGATAATTCTTTGGGAGAGAATGGTTTGGCTAAATAGCCATCACATTTTGATTCTCGCACAATTTTTTCACGATCCTCAACAGTTGCCGAAGCAGTAACTGCAATAACCGGAACTGATTTTAAATCTTTGTCATTTTTAACGATTTGTGTTATTTCAATGCCCGATATTCCAATCAGTTGAATATCCATCAAAATCAAATCTGGACGATAAGAACGAGCTAAATCAATTGCTTTAAAACCATCTTCAACCACCAAAGTATCATGTCCAAAAATTTTAACCAATTTCTGCATCACTTTTTGATTCACCGGATTATCTTCAACAATCATGACTTTTTTTACCACGAAACTATCCTGCGCCATACTTCCCCCATCACTTAAGTTAAAATTAACCGCTTACCTGGAAATATAACCCTAACGGTCGTTCCATTACCATGAACACTGATGATTTCAAAACTTCCTTGATGCAATTCAGCCATTTTTTTGACCAAAAATAATCCCAAACCACTACCCTGTTTTTTGCCACGATAATAACCATCTCCAACCTGACCAAACTCAACCGCTAATTTTTTCAAATCTTCTTCTTTGATACCTATTCCGGTATCTTTTATTTCAAGTTCCAGATCATCTTCTTTGTTAATAAATAAACGCAGAGAAATTGATCCTTTTTCCACAAATTTAGAAGCATTAGAAAGCAAATTAAGCAGAATTTGCTTAAACATCCGACGATCGCCGTAAAAGCTGTAATTCTTAACTTCAACCTCCGATACAACCTTTATTTTTGAATTTTCACCATAACGTTCATTGTCAGATAGTACTATTTTTAAAGCTCCAACCACCTCATCATTCATGTCAAATTCTTCTTCATGCAAACTCATTTTGCCAATATCCATTTTAGAAAAATCGAGAATATCATTAACCAAATTTAGCAAGTGAGCTCCTGAAGAATGAATATCATTAGCCATTTCCAGATATTCAGCATCAAGTGGTCCAAACATTTCTTTTTTCATCATCAAAGAAAAATTCAAAATACCGTTTAATGGCGTACGTAATTCATGACTCATATTCGCAAAAAATCTTTCTTGCGATTTTTTTGCTTGCAGCAACTTTAATTTATAACGTTCGATCAATTTTACTTGCTCTGTCAGTTCCCTGATTTCCGAAACATTTGATCCCGGCATCACCACCTCATCTTCACGATCTTGGGCAACTAATCTTGAAACCTGCGACAATTTCTCGATTGGACTAATTATCACCACCTTCAAAACATAAAGAATAATGATAAGAACCGTTAAAATTGTGAGCATCTCAAACAAATAGGGATACAACAAAGATAGGGTCTCGCGCTTAGAAAATGTGGCATCAATTTTTGTAATCACAATAAAAGGATATTTATCAAGTTTTTGAAAATATCCGTAATTTTCATTCTTACCGAAGAAAGAAAAGTTGATCAATTGACCATGATGCTGTGGATTTAAAATCGCTTCTTCGATTACCTGGTTAAATTGCGCGCTAGTAGAAAAATTATCAGAATTCAGCACCTGATCCATCTGATAATCAAAAACAGCGAAGGAAATATTGGGCTCGGTAGTTGAATGCCAGAGTCTTTCTGCCAATTTGTTAATCTGAAAACCAAAAACAATTGCACCGACATATTTTTCATCTCGATCAACAAAACCCATACCAGCCGGAATAATCCACTCGCCACTAACACGTCCAAATGAAGCTTTTCCCAGATGAATCACCCCAGGTTCCAATACCGTTAATGGAGCATAATCACGATTATTAACGCTGATGGGCTTGATGATCCCAAGACTGCTATTGACGACAACATCCATATTTGTGTTAACCCAGGAAAACATGTTCCAGGGAGTTTCATTATCGGTGCTGGATTTCAATCCAAATGATGATAAAAGATGATCAATAGATTTAAGATCGTTGGGATTATTTTTAATCTGATCACCCAGATATTTCATCAGATAGGAGCTATATTCTATATTATCGACTAGAGATTTTTCAATGCGCGAAGACTGATTTTCCAAAGTCACCAGAGTTTTCTCGGAATAAATTTTCTGGCTTAAATAAAAATACAAAAAAGCCGTAAAACAAACGATCGCAACCGCAAATATCAAAAAATATTTGGTGATTGATATATTGTTGAAATGGAAAGTGAATTTTGGAAATTTCAATCGGATTGACAGTTATTTTTAATGAGTGATTCCAAGTTTCTCACCAGATATCTGGTTAACACCTATTAATTTTAGCGAATTAGCAGGTTTTCCTGTTGTTTCTGTTGTTTCTGTTGTTTCTGTTGTTTCTGTTTGAGATTCAGAATCTGACCTCTCTCTCCTTACACTTACACCTTGATGCAATGGTGGTGATGAACAAAAAGGCACCGGAGTTGATTGATAAGATGATCTATAATATGACGCTACGTTATCTTGTATCTTCTGAAAATCTTCCTGTACCAGAGCTCTGGCATTATCAACTCTACTCCTCAAATCATGACCCCCTTCAATCCCCTGATCTCTCAATCGAACCATCTTTTCCAAGATTTCAACTATTTGTTTGGTAAATTCCATTTCATCTTTAGTGCGATCTGAAGAAGCCATTTCAATTGATGCTTTAAATATTGCAGCAGTCTCTAAAGGATTTCCATACTCAAAATCTCCATGCATACTCGGATAATGATTAGCACTGCTTTTAAGCCTTTCTTTCAATTGATTTGATCCCCTCAATCCACCATCAGCATGGCCACCAAATGCTTTATCAAACTCTTTAGCAACAGCAAAAGCTACATCTCTAGTCTCAGGATCATCCATTACCTCTCCGACCTTTTTCCCTAAAATAGTGCAAATCCCGTTAATCGCAGCATTGACTTGTATCTTCATCAAAACTTCTCTGGTGATACTCATCTTACTAACTCTGGTATCAATCCCTGCAGATTTAAGTGAACTTCGCAAATTAGCGATATTATCGAGGCTGTTACTTAACTCAACAAAGGCAATCGGTATTCCAACTTTTTCAAGAGGTGTCGTCAGAACATATTTGCTATAATCTGGCATTCCATCTTCACCAACTCCAACAGTACAGGCCAAATTTAGCACACACCCAGCAACGTGATTCTTCAAATCTCTAAAACTATCCCTGGAAGATCTTATCGATAGAGGATTTTGTAGCCCCAACTTCTCTGCCAGCCAAAAAGTCACACCATTTTGTGCGATAGCAATTGTAGTTGCTTCAGAATTCTTATTGGTCTGTTTTCTCATCAATTCTATATTTTCTACCAATGAAGAACCATGTGAAAAAGCTTTTGTGGCCACAATTATATGATCTTGAATGCCCAATTCGCTTGGATTACTACTACACTTTATCTCATCAGATTCTATCTGAATATTCCGAATATTCCTATCCTCCACTTTAGTTTTATAAGAAAAATCGAATCCTCGCTGCATAGATTCTAAGCTCTTACTGCCGGCTCTACCTAAAATAGAAATTTCTACTTTCTTATCACGAATTTCTGCCGCTTTAGATTTATTTAGTTCATCTGCTGCTTTAGCTTCTTCTTCCAACTCTCTATTATGTGCAACCAGAATACCAACGATAGCTGCGGTGACTTGACCAGTACCAACAAATGCAATTTTTTGTGTCATAATTTAAAAAATTTGAAAAAATGCCAGCACGTTAACCTAAACTTAACTAATACAAATTTTCTTTATTTTACTGGCTATAAAGATCGAAAACCACATCACGATTTAAGCATCTCACGCAAACTACAAACCTCAATATAAACATCAATTCTTACGATAAAAACTATCAAATCTTTACAGTCAATAATTGAGACCGGTAAGTCTCTGAATGTTACAAAAATGTGCATCTGTCATCCTCAACTCAGGATGACAGCTATCAAGAAGGATATTTATTTTAATTCAACATCTCGCCAATTTTCTTAGTTTTCATAATCTCGCGAGCTTTGGCATATTTTTCATCGTGCCAAAAAATCAAACAGCCGTTGCAACTTTTTCCACAACATCCTTCTGTTCCAATTCTGGGAGTTCTGGGAGAAATTTGTTCATCACCAACTTCCAAAGCGGCAAAATATTTTTTACGTTTATCTTCATATTTTTCTTCGCGAATTGATCCAGATTCAAACTGATGGCTAAGTTGACGAGATTCCACTTTTAGTTTTTCAGATTCGATATTCATTTTTTCCTTACGCACCAAAGTCATCGGCACCAGCAATTCCTTTAATTTTTCAACGGAGAATAAATGAAAATCAGCAGCCGGAATTTTGAAAAGTGGACGTTGTCCAGCATGTAATTTATCAGAAACTTCGTGATCAACATATTGCCCTTCAAGATTTTGTCTGACTTTGTTAAATTTATAAATTCGCAACAAAATCGGTTCTCTTTGGTGCGGCGATAAAAATTCCAAAACATCACCAGCATCTAAACGATTTTTTCCTTCCAAAATTAAATCCTCTCCATCCCAGCCAACAACACGTGCCGCATATTCATAAAAAGAAGTTGAACCGGTTGATTCATAATCATGCGCCAAATTAGTCAGACGACCATCGTGAAAAGCCAGAGTATATCCACGATTGGCTATGGCATTGATCTCATCCATATAATCATCAGCACGCCAATTTTGCGGATCTTTAACATAATCATCAATTGCAGCACGATAAACCCGGGCAACACTTCCGGCATAAAATTCAGTTTTATTGCGTCCTTCAACTTTGAAAGAATCAAGACCGAGCTTGATATATTCATCAAGTTTGGGCAACAGACACAAATCTTTCGAGTTCAAAATATAAGAACCATTCACATCTTCTTCAAAAGGCATCAAAGCACCGGGACGAATTTCTTCTTCCAAGAAAAAATCAAACAACTCTTGGTTGTTTTCATTAATCTCAATTTCATGCTCCGTATTATCTTTGAGCTTAATTTTTAGTTTATATCCCCAACGACAAGAATGAGCGCAAGAACCTTGATTGGCTCCACGTTCAGCCATAAAATTTGATAGCAAACAGCGGCCTGAATAAGTCATACACATCGAGCCGTGAATGAAAGTTTCAATTTTAATGTCCGGACATTTTTGACGAATTTCGGCAAGCTCTTCAAAACTAACTTCGCGCGCCATCACCACCAAACTGGCTCCCTGTTTTTGCCAAAAATCAACCGTCAACCACGAGCAAATATTAGCTTGAGTTGAAATGTGCAACTCCAATTCCGGTGCATTCTCACGCACAAATTGAAAAACACCTGGATCAGAAATAATCAAAC
The DNA here is from genome assembly GCA_964537735.1 of uncultured Rhizobium sp. GTDB lineage: Bacteria > Pseudomonadota > Alphaproteobacteria > Rickettsiales > UBA1997 > UBA2645. Next base: position 75,848 of record CAZICL010000007.1, read on the forward strand.
CATCAGGCTTAACTTTCTGTACCGTTTCAATAAATTGCGGCAATTTTTCGATGTCTTTATTATGCGAAAAAAGATTGAGAGTGAGATAAACTTTTTTGCCTTTTGCATGTGCATATTCAATGCCCTCAACCAGATCTTCCAAGCTAAATGCCGATTTCACACGCAGTGACATATCCGGCGTTCCGCAATAAACGGCATCAGCACCGTAAAGAATGGCGGTTTTTAAACGGTCCAACGTTCCCGCAGGAAGTAAAAGTTCAGGTTTTTTCATCTTTATTTATTTGATCAGGAAATTTTTTTATAAAGCTTCGAAATGTTTATCATCAATAGAAACTATATGAGACTGTCTCATATGCCCAGAAGCAATGCGGCTAATAAACAAGTTATAAGATAAAAAGGAACCCCCAAACATTTTTTTAAAATGGTTTTTCTTTAATCTTGTCAAAGATAAAGACCTCTTCATGATGCCTTAATATTGCTTACCAATCTTTTCACATGAAGAATATGACCATTCACAATATTGACGCCACAACCCTCAATAGCTGGCTTAAAAATAACGAAGCTATTTTAGTTGATGTGCGAGAACCAGCAGAAAACCAGGCTAACAAAATTGAAGGTTCGCATCTGCTACCTTTATCACAAATTTGTTTTGAATCTTTGCCAAAATATGACGGCAAAAAATTAGTGATTCACTGCCATTCTGGAAAACGTAGTCAAAATGCTTGTTCTAAACTTTTAGCAGAGAATAAGGATTTAGAAATTTATAATTTGGAAGGTGGAATTGTTGCCTGGAACAGTGCTGGCAATGAATCAGCAAAATCTGGTAAATTTTTTCTACCTCTGAATCAACAAGTGCAACTAACTATCGGCTTATTTGTTCTGATCGGATCTTTACTTGGTTATTTGGCGACTCCGAACTTTTTTGTAATCCCAGCATTTTTTGGCGCCGGACTTTGTTTTGCCGGAATTTCTGGTTATTGCGGTTTAGCACTTTTTCTTGCCAAAATGCCCTGGAATAAAATTAAGAAAAAACTCTAGAAATTGGCGATTAAAGTTTGCGTGTAGGGCTGAAGAGGAGAATTAATAATTTGTGATTTTTCGCCTTGTTCAACGATTTTGCCAGCTTTTAAAACCATGATTTCATCAGCAATTTGCGCTACTACCTGCAAATCGTGTGAGATTAAAATGTAAGAAATTTGTTGCTGAGTTTGAATTTCTGCAAGCAATTTCAAAATCTCGTTTTGAGTAGTAAAATCAAGGGCAGAAGTTGGTTCATCCAAAATCAAAATTTGCGGATTTAAAATTAAAGCCCGCGCAATTGCCACACGCTGACGCTGGCCGCCAGATAGTTGGTGCGGATATCGTGGAAGAATATCCGCAGTAAGATGCAGCTTTTCCAACAAATCATGTGTCACACCTTCTTTTTGTGGCAATGAGTGAATTTTTAAACCTTCTTCAATAATTTCTTGCACAGTCATCCGCGGATTAAGACTGGAAAACGGATCTTGAAAAACCACCTGCACTTGGCGACGCAAAGCAGAATTATTTCTTTCCCAACTTTTATCGGCAAAAAATTTTATCTCACCTTGCGACTTGATCAGATGCAATAAAGCCAGTGCTAGTGTTGATTTTCCCGATCCGCTTTCACCAATTACACCCAGATTTTTTCCTGCTTGCAGTGAGAAATTGAGGTCACAAATTATTTTGTTTTTTTTGTAGGAAACAAAGAGGTTGGAAACGTTAAGTATATTTCTTGATTGTTGGTCATTAACTACTGGTGAAAGTTGTTGCGAATCTCTTAACAACCCAAGGTTGATTGCTGAGCTCTCACCAGAAACTATTTTCCCTTCCTTAATTTCAATAATCTCATCGGCAATTTTTTGTACCGCGCGCAGATTGTGAGTGATGAACAACACCGCCAAACCAAGTTCATTTTTTAAGCACACAATCAATTTTAGAATCTCATTTTGAATGGTAACATCCAGTGCCGTTGTCGGCTCGTCAGCAATCAAAATTTTGGGATTATTAGCCAAGGCAATTGCCAACATCACCCGCTGTTTTTGTCCACCAGAAATCTGAAAGGGATAATCATCAAGTCTTGAATTAAAAGACTCCAACTCAACCATCTTCAGCAACTCACCAATACGATAGCGCAAGTCATTTTTAGAAATTTTGGGATGATGAATTTTTATTGCCTCAGCAATTTGCTTACCAATTTTATGTAGTGGATTCAGCGCTGAATTGGGATCTTGAAACACAATACCAATTTCTTTGCCACGAATTTTTTGCAGTTCTTTTTCGTGCAAATGCAGCAAATTTTTTTCACCAAGAATTATCTCACCAGAAATTTCAGCGCCATGCAGAAGTCTTAAAATTGCAAGTGCAGTAACCGATTTTCCCGATCCGCTTTGACCAACTAACGCCGTAATTTTTTTCTCAGAAAGCGCGAAGGAAATATCACGAACAACCGGGATATTTTTAAAAGAAATGGAGAGGTTTTTTATGCTAATCAAAATTTTAAAATCGCTACTGCAAGGCCAATCACACTAATAATTAAGCCTGTTGCAAGATAAATTGCTCTACTAAGTTTGAAGGTTAACTCATTTTTTACTTCTTCCATCTTAAGCTCTAAACGATCGATCCTTTTTTCTAGTTTAGATTCCGAATGACTTATATTATTTTCCAAATCTTTTTTAGTTACAAAATTTTCAATCGACTGGCTTTGCGTCTCTTTCAAAGCCTTCGCAAGTTCATCGGCAATTTTATGTTCCAATCCGGCCTTTTGCATTCTTTTGGAAAAAGCTAGAGTATCAATAGTAGTTAGATTCATGGTAATGGTGGTCATGTTGTGTGAGTAATTGGTGTGGTTTTTAAGTAGTGTTGTTAAGAAAGTGTCGGGCATTTTTTGCTACCCGACACTTGTATCAGATTAGAATTTTCCCTGATAAATATTGATGATATTATCCAACATTTTCAACGCTTCTGCTCTTGGTCTTTGGAAGGTGTTGCGACCAATAATTGAACCGTTAGCACCACCTTTATAAATTTCACGAATTTCATTATAAACTTCGTTTTCGCCTTTAGCGTTACCACCAGAAAACACCACGATTCTTCTATTGTTAAAAGTGGTCTTCATAACGTGACGAATACGCTCTTCCAAAGTTGAAACCGGAATTTGCAATTTTTCGTAAACTTTTACCGCTTCCAAATTTTCAAGAGCCTGGGTTGGTGGTTTTACTTTAATGATATGAGCACCAAGAAGTGCCGCGATGTGGGCCGCATAAGCACAAACATCCATTGCCGTTTCACCAATTTTCGACAAATCGCCGCCACGTGGATAAGACCAAATCACCACCGCTAAACCATGAGCTTTTGCTTCTTCAGACATTTCGCGAATTTCTTCGAACATATCAAAAGCAGCATCAGAACCAGGATAAATTGTAAAACCAATTGCTGAACAACCAAGGCGTAGGGCATCTCGCACCGAAGCAGTTGTGGCTTGATGTGGCGCTGTTCCGCCATTATGCAAAGAATTTGAAGAGTTAACTTTTAAAATAGTTGGAATTGCTCCAGCAAAAGAATCAGCGCCAGCTTCAATCATACCAAGAGGTGCAGCGTAAGCATTCAAACCAGCGTCAACTGCCAATTGAAAGTGATAATGTGGATCGTAAGCATCAGGATTAACAGCAAAACTTCTATCCGGTCCATGTTCAAAACCTTGATCAACTGGTAATATAAGCATTTTGCCAGTTCCACCAAGGCGACCATGCATCAAGATGCGCGCTAAATTTGTTTTGGTGCCTGCGTTATCTGATTCATAGCACGCAAGAATTTTTTTAACTTTTGAGGAAATTTTCATAAATATTTTGGAGGTTTTTAACAGGAATTAACTACTGCAAAAAATTTTTATAGCCACCGTTGCCAGCGTCAAGTTTTTATTAATTTAACATTTAAATTTAGCATTTAGCATTTGAAAGATGTGAACATCAAATAATCGTTAAACGATAAATCCCATGCAACTCGAACTAAAAAAAACAGCCGCTTTAGAACAAATACGAAAATTTTCCACCATTTCGACAGCTCAAGAAAAATCACTTGAGGCTTTTGTATCTCTGCTTTTAGAACAAAATGACCAATTTAATTTTATTGGCAAATCCACTATCGAAAACATTTGGGAACGTCATATTTTGGATAGCGCTCAACTTTTAAAATTTATCGACAACAAAGATGATAAATTTGCTGATTTTGGTACTGGCGCTGGTTTTCCAGGTATGGTTTTGTCAATTTTAGGATTGAACGAAATTCATTTAATTGAAAAAGCTTTTCGCAAAACCGAATTTTTACGCCTCGCCAAATCTTTATCCGAAAATCGCATTTTTATTCACCAATCTAAACTTGAAGAATTACCAAAAATCGAGTTTGATTGCATCACTTCCCGTGCTTTAGCACCGCTTGAAAAACTTATTGGCTATTGCCAAAAATTTTTAAAAAAAGATGGTTACTGCTTATTTTTGAAAGGTAAGAATCTGCAACAGGAAATCGCCACCGCGAAAAATTCCTTCCATTTTGAATATGAACTTCATCCCAGCCTTACCTCGGATGAAAGTAATATTATCAAGCTTTCCCAAATTTCCAAATTTAACAATTAATCAGGAGACTTTATGCTTATTGGCATTCCAAAAGAAATCAAAGATCACGAATATCGCGTTGGCGCAACTCCGTCAGGTGTGCGCGAATTGGTAAATGCTGGACATCAAGTTCTAGTACAAACCAATGCCGGTGCTGCAATCGATTTTAGCGACGAACAATATATCGCTGCCGGTGCTAAAATTGCTGCTGATGCCACAGAAGTTTATGGCAAAGCCGAAATGATTCTAAAAGTTAAAGAACCGCAAAAATCTGAGTGCGATATTATTCGTCAGGGCCAAATTATTTTCTCTTACTTACATTTAGCCGCCGAACCGCATTTAACTGAAATGCTAATAAAATCAGGTTGTGTGGCCATTGCTTTTGAAACTGTTACCGCTGCTGACCGTTCTTTACCACTTCTCGCTCCAATGTCAGAAGTTGCCGGAAAACTTTCAATTCAAGCCGGAGCTCGAGCTTTAGAAAAAGCCCAAGGTGGACGCGGAGTATTGCTTGGTGGCGTACCAGGTGTTGATCGCGCTAAAGTTGTAATTCTTGGCGGCGGTGTTTCTGGAACCAATGCTGCCAAAGTTGCTATCGGCATGGGCGCTGAAGTTGTAATCTTGGATAAATCTTTACCAAGAATCCGCTATCTGTGCGATATTTTCGGTAATTCCGCCACTGTGCTTTACGCATCTTTGGAAAATATCGAGAAGAACGCAGTTGAAGCTGACGTAATTGTTGGTGCAGTTCTTATTCCTGGAGCCGCTGCTCCAAAATTGATTTCTGCTGCTACTGTTAAAAAAATGAAACAAGGCGCAGTAATGGTTGATATTTCAATTGACCAAGGTGGTTGTTTTGAAACTTCAAAACCAACTTCACATTCAAACCCAATTTATGTACAAGATGGAGTTGTGCATTATTGCGTTACCAACATGCCAGGCGCTGTTGCCAGAACTTCAACCCAAGCTTTAGAGAATTCCACCCTACCTTTCTCTTTAGCTCTTGCCAACAAAGGCTACAAAAAAGCTTTGCAAGATGATGCTCATTTGCTCAATGGCCTGAATGTTATTGACGGTAAAGTTACTTTCAAAGCAGTTGCTGATGCTTTGGGACATACTTACGTAGAAGCTGCTAAAGCTATCTAATTACCAAAGGCGTTCTGACACTTTTTAAAAAATGTCAGAACGCCTTTTTTATATCTTATGCTGCCTTCCACTTCCGACCTCATCAAGAAATACGGCCTTCTCGCAAAAAAATCTCTGGGCCAAAATTTCATTCTCGACAAAAATTTTACCGACAAAATTGCCAGATCTGCCGGCGATTTAAGTAATCATCACATTTTGGAAATAGGCCCCGGGCCTGGAAGTTTGACACGCTCAATTTTAGATTGCGGCGCCAAAAAACTTACAGTGATCGAAATGGATGAGCGCTGTATCGCAGCCCTTAATGAACTAAAAGAATTTTATGGCGAACGTTTAGAAATTATTAAGGGTGATGCCTTAAAAACAGATGAAATTGAGCTTATTGGAAGCCATTCAGATTTACCCACCCCTAAATTCAAAATCATCGCCAATCTGCCTTACAACATCGGCACTGTGTTAATTTTTAAATGGCTAAAAATTGCACCCCAAATCGAATCAATGCATTTGATGTTGCAAAAAGAAGTTGTGGAAAGAATCACCGCCAAACCAGGTGAAGACCACTATGGCAGGCTGGCTGTAATGGTAAATTTTTTGTGCCACACCAAAATGGTTTTTAGTGTCAGCAAGTCTGTTTTTACGCCACCTCCAAAAGTTACGTCAGCAATTGTTGAAATTATTCCACGCCAAAAACCACTGGCCGATGTTGAATTTGAAAAGCTAGAAAAGGTGGTAGCAGCTGCCTTCAACCAAAGGCGCAAAATGTTGAAATCCAGTCTGAAAACAATTTTTAAAAATCCTGAAGAAACCTTAAAAAACCTTGGAATAAATCCCGAGCTGCGTCCAGAAAATTTGACGATTGAGGAGTTTTGTAGATTAGCCACCAGAATTTAGCGTAGAGATCAGATTTCTAGCCCCAAATAAAATGTTACCATCCTATTTTAAAACCGGGTTCTTACTATTATTTTCTCCTAATTTGGCTACAGTGGTAATTTTTACCGCTGCCGAAGGAGCTTCGGGAAAGACTTTAATTTCTCCAGTTGGAACTTCAGGCAGCAGATCTTCTGTGACAGCATTGGTGGTTACTTTTGCCGAGGAAATAGTATCTGCTTCAGAAACGGAAGATGACGCTGTTTCATGGCGAGGAGAAGAGATCGCATTTTGAACCAAAGATGTTTTGCCAGTTTCAACCATTGGAGGAGCGCTGGGAGCGGGAAGTGCTTGCTCTTGTTTTTGCAACTCGTCGAGCTCGTCGGGAGATAGCTTGGAATTAAAAGATTGCGAGTTCGATGATGATTTTAGAGATTTCTGACTAGAACTTGGGGACACAGGAGCACTGGGAAGTGGCAGCTGCTTTTCTTCGGATGCCGATAATTTTGAATTAGAATATTTTTCCTCTGAGCCATATTTTGTTGCAGGGCTAGATGATAAAACCGCTTCCTGAGATTTTTCTGATGAATTATTATGCTGGTTAGAATGTCCGGTAGTAAGCTCAGAAATTTCCGCTATTGGCCAAGCGGTTACTTTAGTTAGATTTTGAAATTGCAGTTTTTCTTGCTCTACTATTTTTATTAATTTCTTCATTTGACCAAAGGGGGTAAGGTCGGAAGAAGATTTAGAAGTATCAATTTCTTGTCCGTTTCTCAGAGCAGTTCTAACTAGAATGGCGGCCTCTTCGGGGTTCAATTTTTTAACTAGATCTAAATTGTTAACCTCCCATCCCAAGTAAGCATTAGAGTGCTTAAATTTCTCATCCAGTTTGGCTCCCGCTTCAACCAGCATAACACAATAGTTAAAGGCATTTATTCTGGCTTCTCGCATATGATCATCCACATTTTCATCCATGCTGGAACCGGAATTCTTTCTTACTTCATCTAACGCTTCATTAAGTGGCGGACGACTATATTCATCAGCTCTATGATTCGGATTGGCGCCTTTTAACAGAAGATATTTAGGAACTATAATATGGCCTTTCTCTATTTTAAAAATATTGATGGAAGATAGGGGACTTTGACCTTCGTTATTAATGTAATTAACATCCGCACCGGCTTCTACTAAAGCCACTACATCTTCCATATAACTTCTTCCTTTTGCGCTAATATAGTCATTATTTTTATTCTTAAGCAGATTCAATAATGGTGTTGAGCCAGACTTAGAGTCAGGGTCGATATAGTTGGGATCAGCTTTCATCGCTAAAAGATCAGAAATATCGTAGGTAACATTTCTGGCTTCCTGACCACTACCAATGCGCAAAGTAGCTTTTCTATCACCATTTTTAGTGGCGGCATAAAGCAAGCGACCACAAATATTACGTTTCTCATCCTCATCTAAAGAGGCAAAATCTTTTCTTATTTTAATATTATATTCTGCGAAGCTTTTCTTAAAGCCTTTGGGAACAATACCCTTTTCAGCCATATTAGTATTTTTACTACTACCAAATGTTTTGTAAGCCACAGGTGAGGCATTTATAGTTTCTTCGCCAGAATCACTATTTTCAAGAGGTGCAGATGGCTCAACCAAGAAATCAGAAAATGATTCGAGAGGTGTGGTGTGGCTAATTAAGTTAACATTAGCAGAGCTATCAACCTCAACACTGACAATTGGCAGTACATTTGGGGAATCACCTTTTAGAGCAGTGCCGTATTCAGCCACTGCAACCGGACTATTTTTTAAAGAAGCTTCAGCTTCAGCTTTAGCACTAGCAATAGCTCGAAGATATTTTTCAACATCCACCTTTTTAAACCTAATGGCCGTATCTAAAGGAGATTCTTGGCCCGGTTCTAAAGGTGGATTAATATCTGCACCATTTTCTACCATGGTGATAACATCATGCAATGTACCAAAGGCGGCAGCAATTCCCAGAGCCGTTCCATAGAAAAGAGGGGCAGAGCTATCATGTCGTTCATATCGCCCGAAATCATGATCTATGCTGTAAGGTTTTCCTCCACTATTAGACCAAACATATTTTTGGTTAACTACTTGCGGAAATATTTTTATTAAATCACCAACTGAAAAATTTTGCGCTTCAGTAATATTTGTAAGTGCATCGCTACGTTTAAAGGCAATCGCTTCAGTCTCTCTAAAGTAAGAACCGAGTTGATCATCTTTAGAAATATTATTCTGACTTTCTAGAAGGTAAGGCTCAGAAGCCCAGTTCACACGGCCGGTCAGAACAAAGAATAATTCTTTACGAGCAGCTTCTTCAAGAGGCGAAAGATTCGCTCTTTCTTGAAAGTTGGAATCTACGATTAATTTTACAGAACCTTTGTTCATATCGCTCACTAATGTTTAAAAATCAAAAAGGAATATCGGTAATCAAATCAATGCCGTCACAATATACCAAACTAAGTATTTATACTCTCATCTAACTTCGTCTTTTTGGTAAAAATTTGCTCAAGGTTTTGGAATTTATTCTGAGACTGTCAATAACGTTCTTGATATTTGTTAAATTTGGTTCTTCAGAGCTGATTCACTAAAGGATTTGGCAAAAAAAATGCGCTCAAACTTTTGCAAGCTTGAGCGCATTTTTGTAAAGAATGATATATCTTTAGAAAAACTATCTTGAGTAGAATTCTGTAATGAAATGAGGTTGCATTTCAACTGCGTAAGGCACTTCAGCGAAGGCTGGTTTGGCAGTCAATTTAATCGAGAAAGCATCCTTATCTAACTGTAAATAAGTTGGCACATCACGTTCCATTTTTTGCAAAGATTCCATTACGATTGTAAGATTGCGAGATTTTTCACGCACCTGAACCACATCACCAATTTTAACACGGTAAGATGGAATATTAACCGTTTTACCATTAACAGTAACATGTTTGTGGTTAACAAATTGTCTGGCAGCAAAAACTGTCGGAACAAAGTTAGCACGGTAAACAATGGCATCCAATCTGCTTTCAAGAAGAGCAACGAAATTTTCGCTAACGTCACCTTTCATTTTTGAAGCCAAAGTGAAACTGTTAAAGAACTGTTTTTCAGAAATATTACCGTAGTAAAATTTCATTCTTTGTTTAGCGCGAAGCTGCATACCATAGTCACTGATTCTGCCTTTTGATGATGCACCATGTTGACCAGGTTTGGAATTTCTTTTGGTAAATGGATCTTTTGCTTGACCCCAAAGGCTTGCGCCTAATTTTCTGCTAATTTTTTTCTTAGCATTAACTCTTTTTGTCATTTTAGACTTCGAATTTATCGATTAATATTCCCAGTATTTTTGCAGGATAATTACCTAAAAAATTTCCTTTAACCACAAAGCCAAAATCGCACAAATTTTCAACCAAAGAGCTGAGATTTATGATATTTGAAATTGAAATTTAAAAGAAGGGCTTCACATCCAATCAAGAGGAAGGGCGCGCATTCTTAGGATTGATGCTTGGTTGTCAACCAATAATTAGCTTCTCATATTTCTATATTTTGACCGCAACAGCGTAAGATCCGATAATCTTGGTATAGGATTTAATTTTAGATTGGGCCAGGTTTTTAAAGACCTCATCTTCATCATTATAAAATCCCTGCAACTCAACTAAATAAAAAACCACATCATTAAGCTGAGGCAATTTCACCGATTTTAAAATTACAGCATTCAAACCAACTTCTTTAAAAGCTGCCACAATTTGGCCGCGAGAAACATCGTTTTTAACTTCTAAATAAAGCAGAGAATTATCTTCCGCTGATTTTTCAGCCTGTTTAATCGCTGTCGCCACTAAAACAGTTTGATTACCCTTCTTTCCTTCACTTTCAGTAAAAGGAATACGAGCAAAAACCTTGATGCCCGATTTATTATTGGCCAGACCAATCCACCAATGTTCACTAATATCAGTTTTTTCATGATCATCCTCCCCTATTTGCGGTAAGGCAAAAACACCGATCTGGGCTTCATTTTTTTCAAGCCCCACAACAACTCCACTTGCCGTATCATAAGAACTGATAGGCACTGCTTCATAATAATATTCGCGTACCAAATAAAAATAATCGGAAATATTTTTTGGATTATGCAGCGCAATTTTCAAAGGCTGCTCATTCATATTTGCTGAGGTAATTATTTTGCGCCAAATGCTGACGATTGCCGATTTGGGAAAATTTGAGGACGATTTTGCGATCAAATTTTTGATCATATCCGCTTCACGATTGGAACGAATAAAAAATTTCTCATTATTATTTTTTTTCAACTCACCAACACGATTGATGATCTGCATTCTTTGTCCCAGCAGCTCAATAATTTGATTATCAACCTCGTCAATTTCTTGTCTTAAGGACATCAAAGCCTCTTCGGCAGCTTTATCAGATCTATTTTCCATTTTACGATAATTTACATTTAGCATTTAACATTTAGCATCACACAAGAACACTAATGTTAAATGTAAAATTCGAATGAGAATCAAGTCAAGCTTTGGGCCCACTTATAAAGAATTTGAGGTTGGTGAAGTAATTTTTCTGGCACAAGAAAAACCTCTTAAACTTAGCAATGGCGGTGAGATTAAAAACTTCCCCCTGGCCTATCAAACCTACGGCACACTTAACGCCGATAAGTCCAATGCCATTTTAATCTGTCATGCTTTAACTGGTGATCAATATGTTGCATCAGAAAATCCAGTGACCGGCAAAAGCGGTTGGTGGGATTTTATGGTCGGTGAAGATAAACCAATCGACACTAAAAAATTCTTTGTCATCTGCTCTAATATTATCAGCGGTTGCATGGGATCATGGGGACCAAAAAGCATTAACCCTGAAACTAATGAACCTTACGGTCTTAAATTTCCGATGTTGACAGTGCAAGACATGGTACAAGCGCAAAATCTTTTAATTGAACATTTCGGCATCAACAAACTTCACGCCGTAATCGGCGGTTCGACAGGTGGCATGCAAGCTTTAAGCTGGTCAGTTCTTTTTCCACAAAAAGTAAGATTAGTTACTTTGCTTGCCACTTCTTACCGTCACAGTCCGCAAAATATCGCTTTTCACGAAGCCGGAAGACAAGCCATCATGGCCGATCCCAATTGGTGCGGCGGTAAATATTTTGCTGAAAAAAAATACCCCAGCAAAGGCCTTGCTGTGGCCCGCATGATTGCTCACATCACCTATCTTTCCAAAAACTCTCTACAAGATAAATTTGGACGCAACCTGCATAATAAAGAATCTTTCTCTTTCAGCTTTGATCCCGAATTTCAGGTTGAAGGTTATCTACACCACCAAGGCATGAGATTTGTAGAACGCTTTGATGCTAATTCTTATCTCTACACCACCAAAGCCATTAATTATTTTGATATTGAATCTGATTTCGGCGGCAATTTAAGCAGAGCCTTCATTGATTTTGCCAAAAATAAAGATGGAAAATTTTGTCTTATCTCATTTTCTGACGACTGGCTTTTTGAGCCTCTAGACACTAAAAAAATTACCCGCGCTTTAATTGCTTGTGGCATTAACACCAGCAATATCATTATTGAAAGTCAGCATGGACATGATTCATTTTTAATCCAAAATGAAACTTTGAAAAACTCGATTCGCGGTTTCCTTAATCAAAATTTAACTAACCACTAACTTCACCATGACGACCATCGGAGACACAATCGTTAAGCATAAAATCCGCTATGATTTGGAAATTATTGCCAATCTTATCAAACAAAATTCTTCAGTTCTGGATATTGGCTGCGGTGATGGCGAACTTCTGCAATTTTTAAAACACAGCAAAAATGTTGATGGTCGAGGTTTGGAAATTTCACAAATGCAAGTCAGCAAAACTTTAAGCAAAGGCATTTCCGTCATTCAAGGTGATGCTGAGAATGATCTGACATTTTATCCCGATCACAATTTTGACTATGCCATTCTAAGCCAAACCCTGCAAGCCACACATCGTCCCAAAGAAATTTTACGCGAAATGTTGCGCATCGCCGACTATGCCATCGTGTCTTTACCAAATTTTGCCAATATTAAAAACCGTCTGCATCTGCTTTTCAAAGGCACCATGCCGGTAAACAAAAATATACCCTATCAGTGGTATGATACACCAAACATCCATTTTTGCTCGATTGAAGATTTTGAAAATCTGTGTCGCGAGTTAAATTTTACAGTTGAACGTAGAATCTTCTTAACCAATAAACATCGTCTGATCAGTTTTTTTGGAAATAAGATTATTGCTAATCTTTTTGCTCAATATGGAATTTTTCTGATCAAAAAGAACCACCGCACACCAACTTTCTTGGCAGAAAAAACTTTTGTACCCTCAAATCTTTTTGCAAAAAGCGCCACCGCAACTCTGGCCTGTGAACAATTAAAAAACAGTTAGCACCTTATCAACAACACAAGATTTAATGAAAAAATCATCGGTAAAAATTTTAGTATTATTTTTATTATGTTCTTGCGAAAGCATGAGCAGCGCCCCAAATCCAGCAAAATCCAAACGCAATTTTAGCAATATCAATAAAAATACCCATTCCTCCACTAGAACTAATTCTGCCAATAAACCTTCAAACTCAAAAGAAGCGCGTCTCAATCGCTATAATCTCAATAATCTTTACAACTCTGAACAAGATGAATATGCAGCGGAAAATTTTGACCAAAATATTGCTAATGATGGTGAATATGCAGGACATTTTAAAATCGGCAATCCCTATGAAATTCAGGGTGTGTCTTACTTTCCACAAAATTATGACGAATTTGAAGAGGTAGGAACAGCCTCTTGGTATGGTGCCGATTTTCACGGCAAAAAAACCGCTAATGGTGAAATTTATGATTTATCAACCATGACCGCTGCACACCGCACTTTACCATTGCCTTCAATGGTAAAAATTACCAATTTGCGCAATGGCAGAAGCGTGATTGCAAGAGTTAATGATCGTGGTCCTTTTGCTAAAAACCGCGTTATTGACGTTTCACAAAAAGCCGCCGAAGAGCTGGGATTTAAAAACCAAGGCACCGCGCAAGTCAGAGTTCAACTGTTACGCAACGACACTGACGAATTACTCGAAAAACTTAAGATTAAAAATTAATCATATTTTGTGAAAAAAATTGCCTTAGTTGGTACCGGCCCCTTAGGTCTTGGATTTATAACTCAAATGGCTGCAAGCCTTGAGCAAAAAACAAAATTTGATATTGCATCGATCGATATTTTTGACTCTTACGGAAAATATGGCCTTGGAGCTGGACTGCCTTATGACCTTGAAACCACTGATCCAGAACATCTTTTAAACATAAAGTCGGCAAATAATAATGACTCTTTTGGAAAATCTCTTGATTGGTTCAAAAATAATGAGGCAGTTCTTAAAACAAAATTTTACGAAATGTACTCACAACGCCTTGCCGAAAAATTAGAACAAACTTCCAGCACAGAGCATGAAAATTTATACAATCACTATGAAAAAATCTGGCAAAGTATTGAGAAACGTTACTTAAATTTTGATATTGCCGAAACTTATCACCCACGCATTTTGCTTGGCATACGCAATATTGTAATTTTTGAAGAAGCACTGCAAAAAATACGTGATCATGGCATTAATGTTGTTGAACACCGACAAACTGAAATCACCGCTCTTGAAAAAATCACTGACGGACAAATTGCTCTCGGCTTTAAAGATCAAACCACAAATTTCAGTGATGTTATTTTAACCACTGGCAGATGGCGCTTACAAGACTCTGAACATAAACCACGCCAAATCCCGGAAATCTGGCCGATCTCAGAATTTAAATCCGAGTTAAATAAAATTTTGCATGAAGAAATTAAACTACGCCAAGAAGCCGGCGATGAAAATAAAGAAATAAAAATTGCAATTCAGGGACAAAGTCTGACCGCAATTGATGCACTTAAAACAATATTTAATGACGGATTATTCGAAGAAGAAAACGGTAAATGGAAATTTACCGCCCAAAGCTTTGAAGGCTATGCAATCAAAGTTGATCTGTTAGCACGCACCAGCAATCTGATGCAATCAGTGAAAGGAAAAGATGGTTGGGAAAAACAAGAAAAATTCTCTAAAAGTGACCTGCAAGGAACTGAAATAGATCAAGAAATTATAGGAAAATTAGCTCAGAGCCAAGATGGTAAAATCCGCTTATGGCAATGGATGTTGATCAATGCCCGCTCTATTGAAAATGGCTATCGCATTGCTGGTCAGGAAAATTCAGCAAACCAAGCCCGTGAGTTTGTAAAATTGATTATTAGCAACGTTTCCACATCACCACTGCAAACAGATTGCGATCAAATTTTGGATAAAATAACAGGCGGCACTTTAGAACAAATTCAAAAAATCCAGCATGACTTCAGCCTTCCACTTGATGGTGTTAACTATCAACCAATCGTAGCGGCTTTTCGCGAGAAATTTTTAAACAAACCACCAATAGAACAATTGAGAGAAAATCTCGCTATGGCCGAATCTGGAGATACTAAAGATGGCTATTTGCTGTGGAAAGCAATTTACGGTCAGAATGATAATGTCATTTTAACAACAGTTTTACATCCCGAAGAATCGGCCTTTCATCTGCAATTTATTTTGCGTATTCGTGATGCTTTCCACAACGGCATGCCAATACAAACAGCCAAAGAAATATTAGCCATGCATGAGGCTGGAATTGTTGATTATCGCACTATTGACCGAGTTAACTGCGAACCCACTTTTGACTCTAAGAAAAATAAAGTGGCCATCAACATGGCTGATCAAACAATAGAATATTACGACGCTATTGCCAGTGCCCGAGGTTATAGCATTGACTTTAGGAAGAATATTTCACCTTTGGCACAATCACTTGCAAAATATTTTTCTTTTATTGAAGAAACCTGGAATCCAGATGTTACAGATCTTGAAGCCAGATTTGGCAAAAATGAAACGCAAGAAATGTTAAAACTTAATCGTGATGGCCATTTCTGCACCGGAGATTATCGCAGAAATGTGATCTTTAATCACGAAGGAAAAGCTATAGCACGTCAACCAATTGATGAAAATAATAATCCAGTTTTACCAGAAGTTATGATACCAATTTCCAGCAGTACTGCCGGAGCTATTGAAAATGGTAAAAGAGCATTTTTGTACAAATTTGCCAAACCAACTCCGGAAACCACAATAGTTGTGAATAACCAGCCACAAGCTCTGAAGACCGATGTCCATATAAATTCAATGAACTAAAGATTGCCTAGTTGGAGTTGAGGTTTTAACTTTGGAAATTCAGCTTCAATTTCATTTTTAGTCTTACGATGAATTACAAAAACAAAAATACCGACTTTTCCAAACTGCATCTTGAAACAAAAATGGTGCGCGGCGGAACTTTGCGTTCCAATTTTGGCGAAACTTCCGAGGCAATTTTTCTAAATTCCGGTTATTGTTATAACGATGCCGAAACTTCTGAAAGTCGCTTTAATGGCGAAGCTCCAAGCTTCGTTTATTCGCGCTATCTGAATCCTTCGCTTAAAATGCTGGAAGATAAAATGGCTTTATTAGAAGGCGCTGAAGCAGCTTGTGTTATGGGTTCTGGCATGGCAGCAGTTTTTGCTTCTATTATGTGTCAGATCAAAGCTGGTGATCACTTTATCGCTTCAAAAGTTTTGTTCAGCTCATGTTTTTATATCGCAACCAAAGTTCTGCCAAATTATGGTATTGAAGTAACTTTAGTTGATGGGCCAAATGAAGATGAGTGGCGCAAAGCTTTCAAAAAAAATACCAAAGTGGTTTTTGTTGAAACTCCGGGCAATCCCAATTTAGAAATTGTCGATATAAAATTTGTTGCCGATCTTTGTAAACAGCACAATGCCAGCTTAATTGTTGATAATATTTTCGCCTCACCTTTCAGCCAAAGTCCTTTTGAACTTGGAGCTGACATCGTGATTCATTCCACAACCAAACATATTGACGGCCAAGGACGTACTTTAGGAGGTTGTGTTTTAGGAAATAGCCAATTTATCAAAGATGTTTTACTGCCATTTCATCGTCACACCGGACCAGCACTTAGTCCTTTCAATGCCTGGGTTGCCTTAAAAGCTCTGGAAACTTTCCCATTACGCATGGAACGCCATTGCAGCAATGCTCAAAAAATTGCCGAATTTTTGGAATCACATTCCAAAATCAAACGCATTTTTTATCCAACATTGAAATCACATCCACAATATGAAGTGGCACGCAAACAGATGAAAAACGGCGGCACCATGATGGCTTTCGAGATTGACGGTGACAAAAAAGCTACCTTTGCTTTTATGAATCGCTTACAAATTATTGACATCTCAAACAATATGGGCGATTCCAAGTCATTGATCACGCATCCTGCAACCACCACCCATTTCAGTATGGGTCGTGAGGCACAGGAACAAATCGGTATCACTGAGTCAATGTGCCGCTTTTCAGTTGGCCTTGAGCATGTTGACGATTTGATCAAAGACTTAGAACAAGCCTTAAATCCTAAATCATAAATTTTATGCCTAGCTTCGACATAGTTTCCAAAATCGACATGCAAGAAATCGACAATGCTGTTAACTCAGTATTGCGCGAACTAACCAACCGTTACGATTTTAAAGGCGCCACTTTTTCAGTTGAGCTCAAAAACAAAGATAATCTGATCATGATCCACGCCGAAGATGATTACAAACTTGGTGCAATTCGTGATTCTCTAAAGGTTTTTGTTACTAAGCGTGGCGTTGATGCACGCGCTTTTGATTTTCAAAAAGAAGAAAAAGCCAGCGGAAATTCACTGCGACAAGAAGTAAAATTGCGTAATGGCATTGAGCAAGAAGTTGCTAAAAAAATCGTTAAGCAAATGAAAGATTCCAAGATGAAAGTTCAAGCTTCGATTAAAGGAGATGAAGTTCGTATTGATGGTAAAAAGCGTGATGATCTGCAAGAAGCTATTACACTTTTACGCAGCACGAACTACGAAATTCCACTACAATTTATTAATTTTCGCGAGTAAAAAATGCCCAGAACCAAAGAATCAAAACCTTTTGCAACAAGTGTTGGTGGCCTATTTAAAAGATGTTGGGAAGTTATCGGATTTCCTTTTAACTTTGTTGCCAAAGCAACGATGGAAACTCTTGAGCAAGGTGCAAATTATATCAATATCATCCACGCCTGGTTTATCAATATGGGTGGTTCGGTAGGAAGAATATTGAAGATGGATGAGGGATTTAAGGCTATTTATGAAAATATCAAAAAGGGTTCTGATTTTTTCGGAGGAATGTTGTTTAACGTTCCCAAGCATTTGATCAAAACTACACATGATGTAGTCGGCGATATTGCTTCTCATAACTCTGCTGCAATTTCTCCAACTCAGCAAACTTCCGAAGCTTTGCGTCACGCTCCATTAGCGAAAAATGCTGCGGTACTTGATGATTATGTCAAGAAACCTCCGGCAGACATAACCCCAATCTCATATTCAGCTCTTATTCCGAACAATCGGAGCAAAGGAACAGATTCACATCTTGGCTTATAGCGCTAAACCCAAAATCCGCGATTAACCACCACCAATAAAATGGACAATTTCAATGCGACTACCCTCATCAATCATCAGTTCTGAAAATTGACCGGGGTTAACAATTTCTAAGTCTTTCTCCACCGCAATTTTTTTAACATCCAGCTCCAGTTCAGAGATCAAATCTGCCACAGTCATTTGGCGAGACAGAATTTTTTCCTCACCATTAAGAAAAATTTTCATAATTTAGGTTTAATATTTATCATCTAGGCCTAATAACTCGGCACAGAAAATATTAAAAGTTAAATGCTAAATGTTAATAAATCCTTTCAAACTTTATTCCTCCTATATTTTTCGCAAAACTTTGGTCGGCTTTACAGCCTGCATTTCAGTTTTAATTGCCTTAATTTGGTTTTCACGCGCACTTTCTTTTGTAAAATATGTCACAGAAAACGGCGTTGCAATTGACCGTTTTTTGTATCTTTTTATCCTCATCTTACCTTGGTTATTGCTGTTCATTGTCCCTATCTCACTGTTGGCAGCAATATTAATTGTTTATAATCGTTTGATCACCAGCAATGAAATTTCGATATTAAAGAATGCTGGATTAACCAAAATTTCTCTAATCAAACCAGCAGCTTATCTCTCCATCATTTGTACTTTATTTTGCTTCTCGATAGCGCTCTTTTTTATGCCTTACGCCAATAAGGAGCTGCGTCTGTCACGTAACGATCTGCGCAATAATTATACCAATCTCTCCATCAATAGCCAAACTTTTGAGAGCTTAAAAAGCATGACCATGTACGTAAAAGACCGTGATGCCAATAATCAACTTTCGGGAATTTTACTTCATGATGAGCGCAACCCAAGTTATTCCAGCACGATTACCTCGGAAACTGGACATATTGTTGCGGAGGCAAATTCTGCCCTACTTTACATGGAACAAGGCACCGTGCAAAAGTTTAATTACGACACTAAGAAATCTGAAATATTACATTTTGACAATTATGTCTTTAATCTTACCGAAGGCGATGAGAATGAAGATAAACTGCGCTGGAAATCAAAAGAACGCTATTTAAGCGAATTAATGAATCCAGAAGCAGAAGCCACAGAAGAAGATCTGGCAAGATTTCGCACCGAAATCCATCAGAGATTTACTTATCCTTTGCTACCAATAATTTTTTCTATCATTGCCCTATCCTGCATTATGCGCGGTTCATTTAATCGCCGTGGTAATAATTCCAATATTGTTCTCGCCATTTTCCTATCAACATTTTTTCTAATCCTGACTATAACAATATATAGTATGATGGAAACATCGCCCAAAGCGACCATACTGCTTTACTCAAACTTTATTTTATTTTTTAGCGCCGGACTTTATTCCTTGCGCGAAGGACAACAAAACATTGCAAAATCCAATACCAAAAAATGACATTACCGAAAAGGATCAACCGCTATATCGCCGGACATTTTTTGACCAGATTTTTACAAATTGCCTTTGGTTTCTCACTGCTGATTTTTTTTATTAACTTACTTGACGTTTTTGAAAAAGTACGCGGTTCAGATGTTCCTATCAGCATCACTGCTGCCATGGCTTTTTTACAAATTCCTGATTTTTTAAACGAAATTGCACCATCCTTAGTACTAATCTCGGCAATTATCACTTTCTTTTTACTCTCCTCTAAAAGTGAAATTACCATCATCCGAGCCAGTGGATTTTCAATTTGGCAAATATTGCAGCCGGTTGCTGTTTCAGCATTATTTTTGGGAATCTTTTGGATCACAGTTTTAGGACCTCTTTCCGTTTTGATGACCACTAAATTCAACAATATGGAAGGCAAATATGTCAGAAAAGAGAAGCGTGAAATGGTGGCTCCCAGCAATGGGATTTGGCTTAAACAAGCCAACATAAATAAGCCTGGAGAAGATATTATAATCCAAGCAAAAAAAGTTTATAAAGCCACTTTGGAACTTGATGGAGTGACACTTTGGTTCTTTAATAAGAATGGTCAATTTTATCAAAAAATTGATGCTGAATCGATGTTTTTGGAAGATAATTTGTGGCTGTTACAAAACATTACTCTTAACAATGACACTCATTTGAATAGCAGAGTAAAAACTTATTCTGTGCCGACGAATCTTGAGCCAGAATTTATCGTACAAACCGTCATTAATAATTTTCAGAACGTAAAGTTATTCTCAATTTTTGCGTTGCCAGACCTCATTAATAACCTGAAATCAGCAGGTTTTTCTTCCACTAAGTTTAAGGTTTATTTGAATAGCCTGTTAAGCAAACCACTCTTATTTGCCGCCATGACTTTGATTGCTTGTTATTTTGGCATCACTCACACGCGTAATAATAACTCCATATTGATGATGTTTTTTGGCATCACTTTCGGATTAATTTTATATATTACTTCCGGAATTATTAACTCCCTGGGATCTTCTGGATTAATTCCAGTTTTTTCCTCAACTTGGACAATTTCTATCATTTGTCTGTCAGTTGGAGTTTTGTTAATTTATCGCAAAGAAAAATTTTAGCTTGAATTTGTGCCAGGAAAAAATATGTTGCCTGTAACTCTTTGTTTCATTGCCATCTCAGAGCTTACTGGCTCTAGAAAATTACACCTCTTTCTCAACCTTTAAAACCAACCAAATTTATGAAAAATAAAATCCTTTTTGCTGTTGCAATAGCCGCTCTAGCTTTCTCTTCCGCCTGCAGTAAAGGTGGAAAAAACACCGAAGTTAAAAATGATAAATTGGCCAATCTTCCAGCCTGGGTTTTAGATCCTAACGTGGCTGAAGGTGTTGCCGCAGTTGGCATTGCCAGCCCTTCCAAAGGTGGAATTAAATTCCAAATCCCAGCAGCTGAACTCGATGCCAAAGCCAATATTGCTGCTACCATTCAATCTGAAATCAGCCGAGTTACTAAAGACTCACTAAGATCTGGCAACGTCAATAATGCTGATGATGTTGAACAATTTTTTGCCCAAGCCAGCAAAGAAGTTGTAAAAAACTTACCACTATCTGGGGTTAAAAGAATCAACATTTTTCAAGCAGATGATGGTACACTTTACGTTCACATGGTGCTAAAAAATGAAGATTACAGCAACTTCTTAAATAACAGCGAAAAGTCACTTAATGCCTCTTTGAAAAAATCTTCTATGGCGCGTGAAAATATCAAAAAAAGCGAAGAAGCCAGCAAAGCAATTTTTGACGAGTTGGAAAAAGAAAGAGCTGATAAATCAAAAGATCAATAAAGCTTCCGATCGGCTCAATTCAAATCTTGAGCCGATCAAATTCAAAATTTTAAACAGCCAAAAAATTTATGAAAAAACTCATCTGTGTCATCGCCTTATTTTCACTAGCCTCTTGCCAATCAACTTTGCAAAAAGAAGCTGAAAAAAGCGCTAAACATCAAAGTGCTTCTGATCGTATCAACTCAACTAACAGCAACAGTGACAATCTTTTTAAAGAAATGGAGTAGGAAATACGGTGTTGTTTTAGCCTTAGTATTTTTCACCATCAGCTCTTGCGCCTCTGATAACAAAGTCTCTAAGACTCCTTCCTGGTACATCTCCCCTAAACAAAATGATACTACCAACCTTTACGGCGTGTCAGTTGGACCAACTCTTGAAGAAGCTACAAAATTCGCTTTAGTTGACGCTGCTGCCCGTCTCATGGTGTCTGTTTCCTCAACATCTTCTTCTCTAATGGAAGAAGATAAAAGTGGCGTCAATCAGGAAATGCGTCAGCAAATATCACAAAATATTGAAAAGATTGATTTCTCAAATTTCAGCGTTTCACGCAGCGAACAAATGGGTCCACAACTTTTTGTTGAAGTTGAAATCAAGCGCTCACCTTTTATTTCCGACCAAAAAGACAAGGTTGATTTCGCTGAAAGACAAGTCAGCGATTTAGAAAAAGATTTAAGCGGCGCTAATCCCATTCAAAAACGCGTTTCTTTGTTAAAAATTCTCGATTTAGAAAAACAAATCGAACTTTCCAGCCGTATTCTTGCTGGTTCTGGAGAGAATATTAGCGTTAAAGACAAATTATCACGTCAGGCCTATTTTCAAAATCAGTTCAATCAACTAACCAATAAAATCGAATTTTATTTTGAAATTAGTTCCTCCAAAGAAATCAGCCAAATCATCCGCACTGCTTTAAACAGAGAAAAGATTAAAATCGCCAATTCTCCCGCTGCCGGTCAAATTAAAATTGCCATTAAATCATCCAGTCGCAGCAGCGAAATTTATGGTGCACACATCACAAAATTACATATTGATTTCGAAAATATTTTTGGCGGTAAAACCATTGCCAGCAATGAAATTGAAGTCACCGGCAGTTCCACTCTCGGCGAAAAAGAATCCTATTTAGCAGCAGTCACTGCCCTGCAAGATAAAATCGAACAGGATGGAATTTTAAAAGTACTCGGAATAATTAATTAATAGTCCAACCCAAAAAAGTTCTAAATCTGTCCACGATTTTTTGAAAATTGTAAATTTTAAATAATTGCCATGAAGCTCAAATATATTGCCTTACTGCTCCTAATCACTTCTTGCTCAACCACCATCAGCAATTTTGATGCCTATCAAAAACAGTTTTTGAGCAAAACTAAATTCATGCCCAGCAAAGATAATGTTGAAGGCAAAGCACCCAAAATAGTCGTTTTTTCCTTTGACCAAAATAATAACCAAATCGTCATGCAAGCCGGTCTTGGTGATTCTATGGCTAATGATGTTGAAAATGTTTTGGGCAAAAACCGCTTAGGTGAAATTGTTGATCGCAAAGCTGCCATAAAATTACAGAAAGAAATTTCACTAGCTGAGATGAATAAAACTGGCTCTTACAAAGGCCCAATTGTTGCTGATTACGCAATTTCCGGCGCCATTTCCAATGCCGGATTTACCAGTAAATATTCTAACGGCACAACTTACTACAATCCGCAAAGCCGCCAATTAGTAACACTTCCTCCCAAATATACTTATTCTGCTGATGTTGCCGGAAATCTCAAAATTTACGAACTTCCATCACTTTCAGTTATTGAAGCAATCGAATTTTCAGATAAAAAAAGCCGTTCTGAAGCCGTACAACAAGATGGCGGTTTTGCTTTAGGCAGCATCCAAATCGGCGGTAAAAAAGTTGAAGGGGCCAAACGTGATGACAGTTTGGTGCGTCAAGCCGGCGGCAATGCCATTTCTGATATTGAAGTAGATATCAAAAACTTTTTCGCCAAAAAAGGTTATATTTTGGAAAAGCGTACTTTCAAAAATAAGGCTATTTTTAAAATCTCGCTGGGTTCCTCTGACGGCATCAAACAAAATGATAAGTTTGAAATAACCGGACAATATGAAACGCAAAACCCTTTAACTGATCAGATCGACGTTGAGCGCCGAATTATCGCCACCGGAACAGTTGCTGATATTGTTGATCCAAAAACCTGTTGGGTAGTGCTTGATGATACCAAGAAAGCTGATAGCGTCCGTCTTGGCGATTCGGTCAAAATTAAATACAAAAAAAATCCTTTTGCCAGCATCATAAAATTCATAACTTCTTTTACCGAATAACTCGTGATGCAATTTAAAAATAATATCCGCGAATTAGTTGATAGTTATGACTATTTCATCTTTGACGTTTGGGGAGTAATTCACGACGGCACTGCCGCTTATCCTGGTGCTGTTGACGCCATTAAATTTCTGCGCAGCAAAAATAAAAAAATATGCTTTCTTTCTAACGCACCGCGTCGTTCTTTCAAAGTTGCCGAAGTTCTAAAAAAATACGGCATTACCTCCGATCTTTACGATTTTATTCTCACTTCCGGTGAAGCAACTTACTTGGATTTAGAACAAAATCAGCAAAACGGCTTTTCAGATTTCGGTCGTAATTATTTTTACATCGGACCACAAAAAGATCTCGATTTACTTCACGGTCTTGATTATAGAATGGTCGATCAAGCTAGTGATGCCAACATTGTAATTGCCACTGGGTTTGACGGAGAAAACTCCATTTTAGAAGAAAAAATACCACAATTGCGCGCTGCCAAAGAGCATAATTTGCCGCTAATTTGTGTGAATCCTGATTTAATCGTTATTAAACAAAGTGGTCACGAAATGATCTGCGCCGGCGCTTTAGCTTTGGAATATAAAAAAATGAACGGCGAAGTATTATATTATGGTAAACCATTTTCTGCTGTTTATGAAATGGTTTGCAAAATTTTTTCTTGCGATAAAAGTGCCAAAATCATTGCCATTGGCGATGGAATGGAAACTGATATTAAAGGCGCTGTTGATTTTGGAATTGATTCAGTATTGATTCCGGGAGGAATCCTATCAAATAAATTACAAGTAAAATATGGCCAACAAGTTGATAAAAATAAGCTCGAAACAATTTGCAAAAATTACCAGCTTTTTCCAAAATTCGTCATCCTTAGCTTATAGACAATCTTAGCTTGGTTTAAAAAAAAGTCTTTCTCAAAAACAAATCCGCTTCTCAACAAATTAACAATTAACTTTCAGCGACTATATATGTTGTCTTACCCTTCTAGAAAAAAGAAATCCAAAAAACTATTCGTTGCAGCGACTGCAATTGCGGCCGTGATTTTCATTGGCTCATATTACCTCATCGCCGGCAATTCCGGAGATAAAGTTGTAGCAAAAATTAACGGCCAAAAAATTCTCCGCTCCGAAGTTGATATGAGATTACGCGATATTTTTGAAGCACAGGGTGGAGAAAATAGCGCTCCATCGCTAGAAGAATTGCCAAAAGAAATAGTCGAAATTTTGGCCAAAGAAGTTTATCTAGAAAAAGAGTTAACAAAAGAAGCAATGCAGTCTGACATTGCTAAAAGCAAGGAAGTAAAGGCACGTATTGAAGATGCTAAAAATAAAATTTTACGTCAGGCCTACATCGATTCTATCCTAAAAGAAGAAGTCACCGCAGAAAAGATTAACGGTAAATATCTTGAACTCAGCAAAGATTTGGAAGGCAAAAAGGAATATCAGATTTCCCATATTGTAGTTAGAACTAAAGAAGAAGCTGAGAAAATAGCACAAGAATTACGCTCTAAGAAAAGTCAGGGGAAATTTGCTGAACTGGCTAAAAAACATTCAATTGATCAAGAAAGTGCAGTCAAAGGTGGAGAGATTGATTACACTCTTGAAGATAGCATGATCAAAGAAATTGCTACTGTAGTTACCAGCTTAGAGAAAAATCAAATTTCCGATCCAATTGAAACTAAATTCGGCTGGCATTTGGTTAAAGTCGGCGATATTCGTGATGCCCGAGCTTTATCTTTCGAAGCAGTTAAAGACAATATCCGTGACCAACTCATTCAAGATCGCGTTAATGAAATTAATAACAGAATTATTAACGACGCTAAAATTCAAATTTTGATCCGCTTGAAAGAAATATCTAAATCTGCCGAACCGAAAGCAGAAACTTCAGAGATCAAACCCGAAGCAGCAGCTGAAAATAGTGATTCCCAAAATTCAGAAAAAACTGCAACCACGGAAGAAAAACAACCTGCTGAAGCAGTAAATCAAACCAACCAAAACAATGAAGAAGCCCATAAGGATGAAGCAAGAACAGAGCAAAATGATTCACAGAACAAAAAATCACAAAGGTAAGAAGAACGAAACAACGCACAGCCAGAACTCAATCTGGCTGTGCGGCAAACACGCCACTTTAGCGGCTTTACAAAAAAAACGTCGCAAGATTTTTCAAATTCTGGTCACCAAAAATACTCTTTCTGAGTTAGAAAAAACCCTACAGCAGCACAATCTATCATCTCTGGAAAGTTACGTAAAATTGGTCGATGGCGAGCAAATAAGCTCTATTGTGGGACGCGATCAAATGCATCAAGGCATTGCTGTCAATTGCTCACGCTTACCAATAAAAAATCAAAATGATTTGTTGGAAGAACTCTACAGCTTAGAAAAAAACCAATTACCTAATTTGATTTTGCTTGATCAACTTTCTGATCCGCAAAATGTTGGAGCTATTATTCGCAGCGCCATCAGCTTTGGTGTTAAAAAAATAATTTTTTGCGAGCACAGTGCTCCGAAAGAAAGTGCTTCAATGTGTAAGTCTTCCGCTGGAACGATTGAAATGGCTGATCTTATTGTGGTAGTAAATTTCAATAATCTGATCGAGAAATTAAAAAAAATTGGCTATTGGTGCATCGGCCTTGAGGGAACTTCTAGCACCGATATTTCGCAAATAAAGAATTACGACAATATTGCATTAATTGTTGGATCGGAAGGCGATGGCATTCGTGATTTAGTCAAAAAGAACTGCGATATTCTTGCAAAAATAAATATTGATCACAGCGTGGAAAGCCTTAACGCTTCTGTTGCCACTTCGATTGCCCTTTACGAATTATCGAAAAAATAAAATGAAAAGAATCGCCGTAATCGCTGCTAAAAACAATAATCAGGCTTTAGAAACAAAAAATCTTCTGCTGCAAAAATACGGCTTTACCGACATTACCTCAAACCACAAAAACATTAGCGATATTGATCTGGTCATTGCCATTGGTGGCGATGGTTTGATGCTGCATCTCTTGCATGAATATGAAAATTTACCGATCGCAATTTATGGCGTTAATTGTGGCACCATCGGTTTTTTGATGAATTCTTTTTGTGAAGAAAATTTCTTGGAAAATGTGGAAAAAGCAAAAGAATCAAGGCTCTATCCCTTGCGCATGAATGCCATTGATAGCTCGGGTGAATCTCACAGCCTTATTGCCATTAATGAAGTTTCATTGCTACGACAATCAAGCCAGGCAGCAAAGATCAAAATCTCGATTAACTCACAAGAAAGAATTAATTATTTAAGCGCTGATGGAATTATGGTTGCCACCGCAGCTGGCAGTACTGCTTACAACCTTTCTGCCGGAGGTCCAATTATTCCATTTGGATCTGAAATTCTTGCCCTTACTGCCATCAGCCCTTTTCGACCACGAAATTGGAAAGGCGCATTGCTGCCGGCAAATAGTAAAATAAAATTAGAAATACTTAATTTTGAATCGCGTCCAGTCAGTGCTACTGCAGATTTCACCGCCATACAAAATGTTAAAGAAGTAATAATTTTTGAAGATCGTAATATCACCTTCAAAATTCTTTTCGATCCGAATCATTCTCTGGAAGAAAGAATTATTCGTGAGCAATTTATCAATTAGACAACAATTGGTGTTTGACTTTTTTTTAAGCGCACCTAGAGTGCCGCGCCTCTTGATTAGACATTTAATCTAAATTTCTAATTTCTTTTGAAATGGGTCTGTAGCTCAGCTGGTTAGAGTGCGCGCCTGATAAGTGCGAGGTCGGTGGTTCAAGTCCACCCAGACCCACCATTTCTTAGTTTTAAATTTTCCTCATTATTTCAGCAAACAGCTGAGCCGGAAGTGATCCTCCGGTTATCTTTTTGGTTGGCGAATTATCGTCATTTCCAATCCACACTCCAATAACATAATCGTCGTTAAATCCTACAAACCAGGCGTCACGATAGTTCTGACTGGTTCCGGTTTTACCGTAAATATTATTTGCCACATTAGCCGCTTTACCAGTTCCGCTTTCAACCACTGCCCGCAAAACTTCCCGAATTTTTTCTTGTGCTTGTTTGGAAATAACCGATCCAATACCAGAAGATTGCAGTTCGTAGAGCAGATCTTGTTGTCCATTTCTGATGTCATAAATCGAATAAGGAATCACAGCATTACCATTATTAGCAATTGTGGCATAAGCGCTGGTGAGCTCAAACAAACTTACTTCCGTTGTTCCCAGTGCAATTGTTAAATCATTTTTTTCAATTTTTGAAATAATACCCAAACGACGCGCCGTTTCTGCTATCGCTCCTGGCTCTTGTTTGCGCGCCAATTGTACCGCTACCGAATTTAACGATTCAGCAAACGCACGTTTTAAAGTCACATCACCCAAATAATGATTATTGTAATTTTCCGGTAACCACACTCCAAAATTAATTTTTTTATCTTCAAAACTATCATCAATATCCGCCCCATTCTCAAAAGCTGTCAAATAGACAAAGGTTTTGAAAGCAGATCCAGCCTGTCTTTTAGCATAAATTGCGCGATTAAACTGACTTTTTTGATAATCTTTGCCACCCGACATTGCCAAAACCGCTCCGCCACGTGACATTACAACCACGGCTATTTCAGACTTTCCCAATCTTTTGTCATGATCTTCAACAAACTGATTTTCAACTTTCTCCAAGATACCTTGAATCCTTTCATCCAAAGTTGTGGTAACAATTATTTTTTGCTCAGTGAGACTTTTTTTCGAAATAAACTCGGAGAATTGTTCGCGCACCAAATCTGCGAAATAAAGTCTTTGTGATTTTTCAACCTTGTAGGAGACATCACTATTAACTTCAGAAAAATTTTCAGAATTTAAAAAACCAGCTTCCGCCATATTTTCTAGAACCTCTTGTGCTCTGCTTTCAGCCAATTCTTTATTATTTTTCGGCGAAAATTTTGACGGTGCTTTCAAAAGACCAGCCAAAATCGCTGCTTCATTCAAATTTATGCGCGAAATATTTTTACCAAAATAATATTTAGCAGCATTACCAACACCATAATTACCGGCACCAAAATAGGCACGGTTCAAATAACAAGATAAAATCTGCTCTTTAGTGAAATTGCGTTCAAGCTGAAAGGCTAGTAACAATTCCTGAATTTTTCTTTTTAAAGTACGCTCAGGATTAAGAAAAAGTAATTTAGCCAATTGTTGAGTAATAGTACTTCCTCCTTGCACCACGTGACCTGCGGCTTGATTGACGTAAGCAGCGCGCAACACTCCAAAAATATCAACACCGTGATGCGAAAAAAAACGGCGATCTTCAGTTGCGATAACAGCATTGATTAGGTTTGCTGGCAATTCGTAAAAATCATTTTCACTGCCGTAAACTTCACCAAAATTAGTAATGCGCTGCGCGTTGGCGTAGTTAATTTCAATAACCTGTTTATTTTTTTCTGCTTCTAATTCACTTAGACTAGGTAAATCTTTTAGGTAATAAAGCAGGGCTAAAGCACCAAATATGGCGATCCAGATTGAGAAAATAAATCCCCACTTCAAAATGAACTTGATCATTTTTGGCTATTATTTGGTAACATTATAACACTGTTGCGTAAAGCAAATTTCTGAACAATTTGGCTTACACAACAATGCAATTATTTTTGAAAAAAATATGACAGAATACGTCTTTATTAATGATAAAATTGTCAAGGAAACACAAGCGCAAGTTTCAGTTAATGATCGCGCTTTTCTTTTTGGTGACGGAATTTTTGAAAGCTGCAAAATATCTGACACTAAAATTAGCAATTTTAAATATCACCAATCCAGAATTAAAGCTGGTTTAAAAGCATTAAAATTTTCTGCCGATATTTCTGATTTAGAGAAAAAATCACTGCAACTGATTAAGAAAAATAAAATTGAGAACGGAATTTTAAAAATTGTCATCAGCCGTGGCAGCGGCAGTTTGGGCTATTTGCCAACTTACGAATCAAAGCCACTAATTTTAATTAGCACTTTGCTGCCACGCAAATTACCACCAAAAATTATCTTAGGAATCTCTTCGCAAACCACTCCCACCAGATCCTTAGGCAAAACCCTAAATGCCCTGCCCTACATCCTAAGCAAAATCGAAGCACAGGAAAAAAAATGTTTTGATTGCGTGATGCTATCATCAAAAAAATTCGTCGCCGAAACCTCTTCAGCAAATATTTTTTGGGTAAAAAATGGCAAGATCTTTACTGCAGCAAAATCTTGTGGAATAGTTAATGGCACTGTTCGCCAGAGATTGTTAAAAATTTCTCCGGTAAAAATATTTGAAGTTGCAGCAAAAATTTCAGCCCTCAAAAACGCCGATGAAATTTTCTTAACTAACGCTTCTTTCTCCTTATTGCCGGTTGATGAATTTTTGGGTCGCAAATTGCAGAAAAATTTTGCTTTAAGCTTTTTAAAATTAGTTAACAGTTGATTGTTGTACTCCGTGATCATGTGATTAAAGAACGTTATTCAAACTTATTTGATTTCATTTAGATGATAAAATTTAGCGGCAAGAAATCTGCCTTTTCTTTGCTTGAACTAGCAATTGTGCTTTTGATAACTGGCATTTTATTGTCGATTGTATTGCGCGGAGCCGGAATGGTGCGCTCTTTCAAAATCATGGGCGCCCGTGCTCAAACCAAAAGTTCAGCAATTAACAGCATTAACGGAATTGTCGCCTGGTTTGACACCACCTCTGAGCAAAGTTTCTTAAAAGAAGAAGCCGTTGATGAGCGGCAAGTTTCACGATGGAATGACATTAACAGCCAGAACACTATAGGGAACAATGCTAGACAATCTCTGGCTCACGCTCAACCCACTTACGTTTCCGAATCAGCATTTGCTAATGGCTTGCCGGTTTTAAGATTTGATGACAAAGAATATTTTAAATTACCCGATGGCACCATTCCTTACGGCAATTTCAATTACACATTCTTTTTCGTAATGCGTGTGCCCAGCGTTTCTACTTCGCACGGTGTTCTTGGTTCTGGCAATTATTTTAACAAAGATAGTGGCAATATGATAAATTATCGCGCCGGCGGTTTTATCGAAAATAACTGGCAATCAAACAGTTTGTTAACTCGCTTTGTCAGCGTTTCTACGGGTAAAATGCAAATTTTTACTTTCGTTTACGACAATAGCAAAGGGCGCCAAATTTATGTTAATGGTAAAATTAAAGCTGAAGACCGCGCCACTGAACGCAATGGTTCGCAATTTAATAATACTATCGGAAAATCAACTCTAGCAGACATTGCCGGCGACCTTTATTTTAAAGGCGATATGGCTGAAATTATCATTTTTGGACGTGCTTTAACAAAAGAAGAAATACAAACTATTGAGAAATATTTAGCGAAAAAATGGACCATCACACTGTAAAATTACCTTGGCAGGATCCGCTAAAATTTGCCAAAAAAATTTGCCACAATTATCAGGATTCAAGCTGGATCTTTCTTTATTCAGCACTCCATGATCAGGTTAAAAATTCGCACTCTTATATTGCGCTTTTTTTAGAAGAAAAATTGATCTGCGATGATTTTTTTGCTGCCGAAAAAATTTTAAGCAACAACGATAAAAAGTGGTTTGGATATTTGTCTTACGAAGTTGGACAACAATTTGAGAAACTACCCAAAACTCGAGAATCCATCATCCCTCTGCCCAAAATATGGCTAATGAATTTTGCCATAATTTTAGAATTTGATCACGATAAAAAGATTCTAACGGCAAATTTTTCTGACCAAAAAAAACTCGAGCAAGTTTTGCAATATAAAAGCGTCACCTCCGCCACGGTTTACAGCACAGAAGCTGTTACTCTTGATTCTAATTTTACTGACCAATCCTATCTCCAAGCCATTAACTACATTCGTAAAAAAATTGCTGGCGGTGATTTTTATCAAACTAATTTAACTCGTAAATTTTTTGGAAAATTTGCAGAAAAAACCAATCACCAACAAGCTTTTCAGATGTTTTTTGATCTCACAAAAATAAGCCCTGCCAACTATTCATCTTTTTTAAAACTGGATGACAATTACATCATTTCTTCCAGCCCAGAATTATTTTTATCAGCGAAAAAAGGTAAAATATTATCACGCCCCATCAAAGGCACGACAGCGCGCAGCACTGATTCAAAACAGGATAAAAAAAATAAAATCAGCCTAAAAAATAGCGCTAAAGAACGTGCTGAAAATCTGATGATTGTTGATTTAGTAAGAAATGATTTATCCAGAATTTGCAAAGCTGGAAGCGTTGTGGTGAACAAACTTTTCAACATCACCAGCTATAAAAATGTGCATCACATGTCTTCAGAAATTCATGGTAGAATTGCTGACGATTTCTCTACTCTTGATGCTTTAAAATCATGCTTTCCAGCCGGATCAATGACCGGCGCACCCAAAATTAAAGCCATGACAATTGCTGCCAAAAAAGAACAATTAGATCGTGGTATTTATAGTGGCACTATCGGCATGTTCTCACGTCATGAAATCAACTGCTCTGTGGTGATACGCACCTTAATTTTACGTGATGAAAAATTTGAATTTCAAGTTGGTGGTGCCATCACCTTTGATTCTGATCCAAAATCTGAACTTGAAGAAATTTTTAACAAAGCAAGAGGAATTTTCAAATTATTGCAGCTGAAATTGTAAAATTTTGCATCCTTGATAATAGCGGATCGCGACTCAATTGTGCGTCAAAAAAATACTGTAGAAAAATATTTTTTAAAACCATCTGGACAAATAACTCTGTCAAAAATAAAAATTTCACAAAACAAGATATTGTGTGGTTTTACCAAAAAATGCCACTAGATGTAGTTTTATCCAAGTATTTACTTGGCTTCGCAGATAAATAAATTTTGTAATTCATTTGAAATCCATGTCTAAAAAATCAGTAGCTAAAATCAGCAAAACAGAAAATCAAAAAGCAGCGCCAAAGAAAAAATTCGCGATTAAAATTGATCACAAAAAAGATGAAAAATTGAGCAATTTTGGCAAAGCGGTTTTGAAAGATCGTTATTTAATGCCTGATGAATCCTATCAAGATTTGTTCGCTCGTGTTGCTGCTTATTATGCTGACGATCAAGCCCACGCTACTCGCCTTTACAATTATATTTCCAATTTATGGTTCATGCCGGCAACACCAATTTTAAGCAATGGTGGAACTGATCGCGGCTTACCGATTTCATGTTTTCTAAATGAATCCAACGACTCACTTGAAGGTATTGTTGAATTGTGGAATGAGAACGTCTGGCTGGCTTCACGCGGTGGCGGGATTGGCAGCTATTGGGGCAATTTACGTTCAATTGGCGAAACTGTACGCGGCAATGGCAAAACTTCTGGAATTGTTCCTTTCATCAAAGTGATGGATTCTCAAACTCTCGCCATCTCACAAGGCAGTTTGCGTCGTGGTTCTGCAGCAGTTTATTTGCCAATTAACCATCCTGAAATTGAAGAATTTATCGACATTAGAAGACCAAATGGTGGCGATCCCAATCGTCGTTCTCTTAATCTGCATCACGGCATCTCCGTAACTGATGAATTTATGAAAGCTGTTGAGAAAGACGGCGATTTTGAATTGAAAAGCCCTTACACCAAGAAAACTATTGAAACTGTAAAAGCTAGAGCCTTGTGGATCAAACTCTTAACCACCAGAATTGAAACCGGCGAACCTTACATTCTCTTCATTGATGCCGTTAATAAAGCCATTCCTGAGCATCACAAAACATTAAATCTCAAAGTTAAAACTTCTAATCTGTGTAGCGAAATCACCTTACCAACCGGCATTGATCATTTGGGTAAAAACCGTACAGCTGTTTGTTGTCTGTCTTCGCTTAACCTCGAATTTTATGATGAATGGAAAGATAACGATCAACTGATTGATGATGTGATGCGTTTTCTTGATAATGTTTTACAAGACTTCATCAATAAAGCTCCAGACTCAATGCATAAAGCCACATATTCTGCCATGCGTGAGCGTTCGGTTGGTCTTGGTGTGATGGGCTTCCACTCCTTCTTACAAAGCAAGAATGTGCCAATGGAATCAGCCATGAGCAAAGTGTGGAATAAGAAAATTTTTAACCACATCAAACAAGATGTGGATAAGTCTTCAAAAAATTTAGCCAAAGAAAGAGGCGCTTGCCCTGATGCTGCTGAAGCCGGTTTTGAAGAAAGATTTTCTAACAAATTAGCCATTGCTCCAACTGCTTCAATTTCAATTATTGCCAATAATTCTTCACCAGGAATCGAACCTTTCGCCGCCAATTCTTTCACTCAAAAAACTTTGACCGGCTCCTTTAACGTGCG
Source organism: uncultured Rhizobium sp. (assembly GCA_964537735.1). Classification (GTDB taxonomy): domain Bacteria; phylum Pseudomonadota; class Alphaproteobacteria; order Rickettsiales; family UBA1997; genus UBA2645. Next base: position 109,853 of record CAZICL010000007.1, read on the forward strand.
TAACAAAAATCTGGTTAAGCTTCTTGAATCAAAAGGTCGTAACACCGATGATGTGTGGTCTTCTATCACCATTAACGAAGGTTCAGTGCAACATTTAGATTTTCTTGACGAACATGAAAAGTTAGTTTTCAAAACCGCTCAGGAAATTGATCAACGTTGGATTATCGATTTATCTGCCGAACGTCAGGAATATATCTGCCAAGCCCAAAGCTTGAATTTATTTATGCCAGGCAATGTTTCGAAAAAAGAACTTCACGATACACATTTCCGCGCTTGGCAAAAAGGTCTGAAAAGTCTTTATTATTGCCGTTCAACTTCAATTCAGCGTGCCGATAAAGTTTCACACAAAGTTGAAAATGACGCCATGTTCAAAGAACAAAAAGCAGCGCCAATTGCTGCTCCATCTGAAACATCAGGTGACAATAAATATGACGAATGTCTGGCCTGCCAATAGATAATAATTAACGGTTTTTCACTCTGTGAATTTTCAAATGAAAAAGCCTGAGATTACTATTTTTTGGTTGCGCCGCGATCTGCGTTTACACGACAATGCTGCATTGTGGATGGCTTTAAAATCAGGCTTTCCAGTTTTACCTATTTTTATTTTCGACCGTGAAATTTTAGATAAATTACCCAACAAAAAAGATGCCCGGCTGCTGTTTATTCACCAAGAACTGGTACGACTAAAATCGGAATTGGAAAAACTTGGATCATCACTTTTTCTATTTCACGGATCACCACAACAGGCCTACACTGAAATTATTCAACAATTTGACGTCAAAGAAGTTTACGCCAATCGTGACTACGAACCTTACGCTAAAAAGCGCGACCGCCAAATTTACGATTTTCTAAAAACACAAAATATTGATTTTAAAGGCGCCAAAGATCAGGTGATCTTCGAGAAAGATGAAATTATCAAAGACGATAAAAAACCTTATACCGTCTTTACACCCTACAGCCGCAAGTGGAAAAACACTCTCAATAAATTTTATTTACAGCCTTATCCTAATAAAAAATATTTCGATAATTTTTTTCAATGTCCGCCATTCAAGCTTTTAAGCCTTAATGAGATTGGTTTTGAAAATTTTAATTTTGAATTTCCACCACGCCAAATTGATTTAGAAATTATTGAACAATACGCCAGGAACCGCGATTTTCCAGCAATCCTGGGTACAAGTCGTTTAAGTTTACATTTGCGTTTCGGCACCATCAGCATTCGTGAATTGACTGCAATCGCCGCTTCCACCAGCGAAAAATGGCTAGATGAATTAATCTGGCGCGATTTTTACCAAATGATTTTACACCATTTTCCACACTCTGCCGAGAACTCCTTTAAAGCCCAATACGACAAAATTGAATGGGAAAATGACCCGGATGATTTTCAAAAATGGTGTGCCGGAAAAACCGGTTATCCGATTGTTGATGCCGGCATGCGTCAACTTAACCAAAGTGGCTTCATGCACAATCGTGTGCGTATGATTGTGGCCAGTTTTTTGACTAAACATCTTTTAATTGACTGGCGACTTGGTGAACAATATTTCGCCGAGAAATTGCTAGATTACGATATGGCCAGCAATGTTGGTGGCTGGCAATGGTCTTGCGGATCTGGCTGTGACGCCGCACCCTATTTTCGTATTTTTAACCCTACCAGCCAGATGGAAAAATTTGATCCTGACATGAAATATGTCAAAAAATGGTTACCCGAGTTTGGCACTAAAGATTATCCACAACCTATCATCAACCACCAATTTGCAAGACAGCGCTGCCTTACTATATTCAAAGCCGCGCTTTCTCTGCAACAATAAAATCGCCAAAAATAAATTTCTATTGTTGCACTTTTAAAAGCATTGAGTAACTTGCGCCGCTCGTTTTTTGGCTTGGTTGCAAAGTTTTAATTTCATCAGGTCACGCGTCAATTCCTAAGGCCCCATCGTCTAATGGTTAGGACGCCACCCTTTCACGGTGGCGATACGGGTTCGAATCCCGTTGGGGTCACCATTTCATTATTGGTGCATCGCTCTTCACTTCCGCATCTTTTTTTGTGACATCTCACCCTTTTTGATGAACTTAACTTCCGCGATTAAGAATCTGGCTGCGCATTACCACATTACCAGACAAGCTTTGAAATTTATCATTGTTGGCATCGGATCAACAATTATCAGCTATTCCACTTTCATATTTTTCCTTCATCAGTTGGGCATTCATTATTTAATTGCCAACATCGCCGGATTTTCAACAAGCATCGGATTTAGTTATCAATGCAACAAAAGATGGACTTTCAAAGCCGGTAGCAATCAGCATTTCACTCATTACATTTTACTGTATTTAACTGCGCTAATTCTAAGCAGCCTATTATTACGCTTTTTTGTTGAGGTCTGCGGTATCATTCCTGAAATAGCCAATATTCTGACCATTCTGATTAACGCCATTTTCAATTTTTTGGGTGTAAAATTTCTGGTTTTTAAAAAGTAAAAAAACTGCCATCATTATTAAAAAATTGCCCACCTTTTAAATAAAAATCACCATTATCAATTTTGATTTTGTTATTCGAAATGCAGTTTGGAAGCTTGTATTTAGAGGTCAAATTAACAATCACATCAAAGTTATTACGACAGATTTCAGAGATTCTATTGCGAGAAAGCAGCACCAGAAAAACTTTATCTTTTGTGATTTTACATCTTTTTTTGTCACAAAAAATATCTGGCTGTGGATGTGACATCAGAGTTTTAAATTCACTTTCATTCATCTTATTCATCCACAATTGGCGCTGTTTTGAAGGATTTAGTCTTTTTGAAAAAATTAAACCTTCTGTAGTATTTACAGCAAAAAATTTTTGATTTTTCTCAAATAAAATATCAGGCCTGGCAACGAAAAATATCGTAACTAAAGAACAACAAAACAGCACCATTCCCACAAAACGTAAGCGCGTTTGCAACAGACAAAATATCAATAAACCAGCAGCAGCAAGAACCACTCCGGTCGGTGAGATAGTAAGGTTGGCGATATTTGATAATTTTAAATCGGCCACAAAAGTGGCAATTTTTTCAATCACTAAAATACTTTTTCCAAATCCCATCACAATATATTTTTCCAAACCGAAAGGCATTAAAAATAATGCTGCAAAAGCCAATGGCATCAATACAAAAGCCGCCAAAGGAATTGCTAAAATATTTGCTAAAAAACCAAGCAATGCCAGGTTGCCAAATGCTCGCAACAAAAATGGTGCAGTAGCAATCTGAATGGCAATTGACAGAAAAATTATCTGGATGAAATAACCAAAAAAACGCCGCAAAAAATAAGAATTTTCATCATTTTTTTTTAAACCTTCAAACTGCACCAAAATTAAAATTGCCGCGAAAGAAAGCTGAAAACTGATATTAAGAACCACGTATGGATTCAATAAAATCAAAGCTAACGCCGCTGTCATCACCAAACGTTTAGCATTAGTTTTTTCACCGACAAATAATGCCAACAAAGCCAAAAAAACCATGATGAAAGCACGCTGAGCTGGCAATGGCGACGCGGCAATTTGTAAATAAAAATAAGTGCCAATCATCGCCGCAATCGCCGCGAATTTTTTTAGATCAAAATGCAAAGCCAAATATTCACTACGCGACAATAAAAAACGCGTTACCACAAAACAAATCGCACTGGCCAGCGACAAATGAAACCCTGAGATTGAAAGCAAATGAGCCAATCCCGAATACCTAATTTTATCCATCATGTTTTTTGAAATCTGACTTTGATCTCCAATCAAAAAAGCCAGAGCAATTGCTGCCTCATCACCAAAAATTATTTTATCAATTTTGCTGCGAATTGCTTCGCGCAAAAATAAAAACCAATCATCAAGCCTTGATATTTCTGATTCCTTAACAATTTTGCTTGTGCCAATTACAAATCCGTAAGCACCGATTTTTTTAGATTGAGCATCAAGATTAAAATCAAAATCATCGGGAAATTCTTGAGCTGTTGGCGGTTGTAGCCTGGCTTTGAAGGCAATGACATCATTAACTTTTAACAGTTCGGAATTGGTCACCACATTAAGAGAGATTTTTGGTGGAGCTTGAGGAAAAACCTGGCGATCACCTATTTTCAGCCACTGCACCTGCTGATAATTTTTGGAATAATCTAAAAATTGGCGATCAATTTCCTGATACCCCGCCACATTGACAAAACTTTTTTCAATGGTTTTGGCACTAATTTTTTTGGCTTTTTTTATTTTCTTTTTAACAGCTATCTGAGAAGCCTTTTCAATGGTTTTAATCTCTATTTCTTGATCAGAATTTTTTTTCTTTTGTGCTTTTTTGGACTTGTGTTTTTTTGATTTTTTCTTTTTCAGTTTTTTTTGTTTTTCATCAAATTCTGCTTTATAAAGCTTGGGCTCTACAACCAATATTCTAGCACCATTAACCCCATTTATCGGGTTAACAAATTTTTGCACCGCAGCAATTTTTCCTGTTCCTTCAACATAGATTTTCCCCGTAATTTTGGTGTAATTTAAGAAAAATTTTTGGTAAAAAAATCCGTAAAAACTACCAGCTAAAAACAATAGGCAGCCTAGAAAAATAAAGCCGTAGAATGAATAACGATTGAGAAAATAAAGAATTATTCCGCAAAAAAACAGCGCTGCACAGCTGGCGAAATGTAATAAAAAATTTGCTGGAAAAATAAGATAAAAAGCAGCTCCGAATCCTAGCAACACTGGCACGAAGAGCCATAAATTTTCACGCTCTTGTAGGAAATCTTCTAAAATTAAAGTGGTGATTTTTTTCATTTTATGTGGTGGTGATTAACTATTTAAATCTTTCAGAAACCCCAGAAATTGGTTTTAAAATTCTTCTTAATAAACTCTTCATGCTGGGTTAAATCTGCTGCCGACACAGGGAATTGGCGCTTGGGTAATGTTCTTCTATTTTGCACTAAATCATTTTTTTGTGCAAAATCCGAGGCATTGTTATTTTCTGTTTTACGACCTTGATCAAAAGCCAGTCCAATCTGTGCACCGCCCATCAACTCAACGTAAACATCGCACAACAATTCTGTATCCAGCAACGCGCCATGTTTAGTACGCTTTGATAAATCAATGTTAAATCTTTTACAAAGCGCATCTAGTGATGCCGGAGCACCCGGAAATTTCTTGCGAGCAAGCGCCAGAGAATCGACAACATTATTCATGTTGAGAGGCGGCAAACCTAAAATTTTTAATTCGTGATTAATGAATTTGGTGTCAAACGCCGAGTTGTGGATGATGATTGTGCTATCTTGAATGAAATCTAAAAGTTTGCGGGCGACGTGATCAAAAATTGGTTTGTCACTTAAAAATTCGCTGGAAAGTCCGTGAATTTTAAAAGCTTCCATCGGCATTTCCCGTCTTGGATTGACGTAGCTGTGGAAAAAATTTCCGCTCTTAACTTTATTCACCAATTCCACTACCGCGATCTCAACAATCTTATCGCCGCTACGCGGATCAAGACCAGTGGTTTCAATATCCAGACAGAGTTCGCGCATTACTCTTCCTTTATTGAATCATGTTTTGGCTGACAAAAAGAACGCGAAGTTTCAGCTTTGATAAAGGCCACCACTTCTTGTACTGTCTGACTTGAGAACTCTTGAGCAATTTCATCAACTCGCGCTGAAAAATTACGATCTTTACCAGAAAAAAGTTTTTTGAAGAAGTTGCGCAAAGCGTGAATATCCTCACGAACAATACCACGGCGTTTCATGCCTACAATATTTAAACCGGCAAGAGTAGCACGTTCACCCATCACTAAACCATTGGGAATAACATCATTTTCAACACCAGACATGCCACCAATCATCGCCCCTTCACCGATACGAGCGAATTGATGTACCGCTGATAATCCGCCAATTACCACATGATCACCCAATACCACATGACCAGCCAAGGTGGCATTGTTCGCTAAAATCACATTATTGCCCACCACACAATCGTGAGCGATGTGAACACCAACCATCAACAAACAATTATTACCGATGGTAGTCACCATGGCGCCATCTTCTGTCCCCAAATGAATCGTCACATGTTCACGGATACGGTTACTATCGCCAATAACCACTTTAGATTTTTCACCGTGAAACTTTAAATCTTGCGGCACTAATCCGATTGAAGCGAAGGGAAATATGAGATTATTTTTGCCAATTGTCGTATCACCATCTATTACAACGTGCGATTTAATCACTGTGCCCTCACCAATCTTAACATCATCTCCGATGATGGAATAAGGACCAATTTCAACGTTGTCACCAATTTGCGCCTTTGCGCTGACAATTGCCGTTGGATGAATTTTTTTCATTTGAATAAATTAATTTTTGATTGCGCTGCGACTGACGCAGCAAAACAGACATTTATTATTTTTTATCCACAATCATTGCTGAAAGTTGTGCCTCTGAAACTTTCTGCCCATCAACAAAAGCGGTAGCCGCAAGTTTCCAAACTGCACCACGATTTTGCACCGCTTCCACATGCAATTCTAAAACATCACCAGGAATTACCGGCTTTCTGAATTTAGCGCCATCAATTGACATAAAATAAACCAACTTGCCTTCTGCATCAAAACTGGGATCGGCAGTAACCATCAAAGCACCAGCCTGGGCCAAAGCCTCAATAATTAAAACACCTGGCATGATTGGATGATCAGGAAAATGCCCCATAAAATGCGGCTCGTTAAAAGTAACATTTTTAATGGCGACGATTTTTTTACCAACTTCCAGCTCAACAACCTTATCCACCAACAAAATTGGGTAACGATGCGGCAGAGACTTAATGATTTTCTCAATACCGATGATAGTTTGCTTGGTCATAAAAATAAAAATTGAAAAAATTAAAGGAGTGAAAAATTTGTCGCCCTATCAGTTGCCAACGGGCTTAAACACTAAATCGAGAAAAAAGTAAACAGACTCCAAAAAAAAGCAACACGCTAAATTTTCTCTAATCATGAGACTGTTACAAGTCCGCCTTTGAAATGATCCATTGGCTCATCTAATTGGCTCATCTATAGTTTTAAATTCTCGTTCACACCTTTTAAAACAGCATCATTCTTTTCAATCCTCAATTTCTGCTTGCTTCAAAATTGTAGCGCCCTTTAAACTGAGGCTTCTTTCGGGCTTTAAATTCCCCAATTTTCTTTTAAAAAATGAGCAGTTTAAAAATTCAAAATAAATTTTCCGGCGCAGAAATCATCGTTAAAGCCTTTATTAATGAAGGTGTGGAGACAATTTTTGGCTATCCGGGTGGTGCTATACTGCCTTTTTACGATGCACTTTTTACACAAAATAAATTGCATCACATTCTAACGCGCCATGAACAAGCTGCCGCTCACGCCGCTGAAGGCTATGCCCGTTCCACCGGCAAGGTTGGGGTTTTAACCGTCACTTCTGGTCCAGGCGCCACTAATGCCATCACCGGCCTTACCGATGCCTATCTTGATTCTATTCCACTAGTTTGTATTTCTGGACAAGTTGCCACCAGTTTAATTGGCACCGATGGCTTTCAGGAAGCTGATATTACCGGCCTTACGCGCTCTTGCACCAAATATAATTATCTCGTCAAAGATGTGAATGATTTAGGATACATCATTCACGAAGCTTTTTACATTGCGCGCTCTGGACGTCCTGGCCCAGTATTAATCGACATTCCGAAAGATGTACAAAATAACCACGGAATTTACGACGGCAAAATGGAAATAAATCGCGTTTCTTATCAGGCCAAAAAACGCCATTTTGTATTACATCACGACAAAATTAAAGCTGCCGTCGATTTGCTTGAAAAAGCCGAGCGCCCAATATTCTACACTGGCGGCGGCGTTATTAATTCCGGCGAAAAAGCCAGCGAATTGTTATTTAAATTGGTTCACGAAACCGGCTATCCCATAACCAATACTTTGATGGGACTTGGCGGATTTCCGGCCACCGATCCGCATTTTGTCGGTATGCTTGGTATGCACGGCACTTATGAAGCCAACATGGCAATGCATGATTGCGACGTTATGATCAATGTTGGCGCTCGTTTTGATGATCGTGTTACCGGACGTGTTTCTGGTTTTTCACCTCATTCGAAAAAGATTCACATCGATATTGACGACGTTTCGATTGACAAAATTATCCGCGTTGATGTGGGAATTGTTGGCGATGCCGCAACTGTTTTAGAGGCTTTGCTTGAAGAATGGCAAAATCGTAAATTAAAAAATCGTAAAAAAGAAATTGCTGCTTGGTGGAAGCAAATCCACAATTGGCAAGCGATTAACTCACTTGCTTACGAACAAAGCAGCAAAGTCATTAAGCCAGAATATGCTATGCAACGTCTGAATGCTTTGAGCAAAGATCAAAAACCTTTCGTTTCAACTGATGTTGGTCAGCACCAAATGTGGGCAGCACAATATTTGCATTTTGACCATCCCAAAAAATGGCTTACTTCCGGCGGGCTTGGAACCATGGGATACGGCGTTCCGGCAGCAATCGGTGCCCAATTAGCCAACCCAGAATCTCTAACTATTTGTGTTAGTGGCGACGCTTCTTTCATGATGAACATGCAAGAATTATCGACCATCAAACAATATAATTTGCCGGTAAAAATCTTTATCCTGAATAATCGTTACATGGGAATGGTGCGCCAATGGCAGGAATTGATTTATGAAAAACGCGAAAGCCAATCTTACATGCAATCACTACCGGATTTTATGAAACTGGCAGAAAGTTTTGGCATTAAGGGAATTGAGTGTTCCAACCCACAAGAAATTGATGGCAAAATTATTGAAATGATCGACCACCCGGGACCGGTTTTATTTAATTGCCTTGTCGAACAATCGGAAAATGTTTTTCCAATGATTCCGGCTGGAGCAGCACATAATGAGATTTTACTTGGCTCACAAGCTAAACTTTACGTTCAAAAAGATATTAATGCGGTATAGTTAGTTAATGAGTAAAATAATTAATACAGTTACACCCCAGAACTCTCTTGAAAAATTCTGGGAATATTGCGGCATCTCAGAGCAACAACGTCGTTACGGAAAATTTGAAATATCGGGGAAAGTAGTAAATTTTTACTACAACCGTTTTCTAAAAAATATCAGTAGCAACGGCGACAATGAATATAGCAGCGACAAAGAGAAAGATGCCACCGCTTCAACCAGAGAAGCCTTCTATGTTGCTTACGACAAAAATACCACTTCCTACAATGACCGTGATGATGCAATAGCAAGAAGACTCCCCGATGGCAAAGACACCAAATTTCGCGCCAAAAAAATCAAATATGGTAATTACAACGCCATGTGGGAAGTTTTATCTGGACATCTTTATAGCCTTACCGGCCTTGAAGCTCCAGACACCAGAATGATGTTGTGCGAACCACACAACGCTAACAAAACTCCTGATATTTACGTGGCCTCACCTTTAATCACAGGTTATTACGATCTTGGTGACTTCTTGGTTGATGAGAAAATTATCTCATCCTTCATCAGCGCCGAACAAATGCCGATCTGGCAAAAAGAAAAAGGCAAAATCGATAAAATTAATTCTAAAAGCAAAAGCCTTGATGGTATCAGCGGTGAAGACAAAATTTCCCGCATTAACTCGATGTCACTAATTTACGAACTATTGCCTGATTATGTTCACCAAGAAATTGAAAAATCTTTCGCTGCTTCCAAATTTATCGGCAATTGGGATTTCGCTAATTTTAATCTCAATAATATCGGCGTAAAATTCTCTTTTGACAAAGATCGCAACGTGATCAGCTTTAATTCTGTCTTTGTTGATTTTGGCAATTCCGGCTTGATTGGCTTTGGTGGGCAAATAAAAGAACAAAGTTTTGAACGTGCCAATACTGAAGCAAAACAATATCACCCAGACTCACAAGATTATGACCCGGCTTTAAAATTTAGTGCGACAGAAATTGCATTAATTACACAAGCAGAAGAGAAAATTGCGCCCCAGATTATCAACTCTGCAATTCCAGAACATAAAAGAAAATTGGCAATATTGGCTATCTCTCAAGAATTAAGTACTGCCGCCACAAGCAATAATGTTGCTTTGAGTATAGAAGATCTTGAATTGAGAAGAAGCATAATTTTCAAAACTTCACATCACATCCGTACACAGGAAACTACATTAGAAACTGATCCCCTAATTGGACTTCTTACTATCTCTGATTTGCCACGTAATTTACCTTTCGCAATGCTGTTTAAACCAGCTTTAAAAAAGAAAACCGACAGAGCTTTAGATAGGATTCACGACCATTTACTGAACTTAGATTCAACAAATCCAGAACCGGAAGAAGCATTTGATATCAAACTGCCTTTAGAAAGTCTGAGAACCAAAAAAAATCCTTTTGGACTGGCTGAAGCCATTTTTCTTGATAGCGAGATTGAAATGGCTTTTCGCCTTTCTCTGATAACTGACAGCTCTATCGAGCAAGTGGTTAATGAATGGTATCTTTACGATGAATTTCCTGAAATTTTTTCCAGCAAAAACCGAGAAGCTTGCGAAACAGCAACGGCAATAGCCGATCTTTTTAAACAAAGAAGAGACCATCTGGTGGCATCAATCCCAACAGAGGTTGTTAATCAATGGGTAACCTCCAATAAATGCCAAGCACTTGCTGCTCAAGAAGAAGTGAATCTGGCAATATTAAAAGAAACGCGCCGAGCTGATCCTGAATTTGAAATAAAATATCCTTTTGCTGACACCGGAGGCAATGATTCTTCCCGCAATAAAATGGCACCCTCTTCACCACCAAGAAAATTTGCCAGCCGATCTTCCTTAAATTCACAATCACGGGATTTTTCTTTTGCTTCACTATCCTCCAGCCCTTCTTCTGATGAAAATCAACCGGCTAATGATTGTCCCACAAAATATTGTGTTATCAACATTGACCAAACTGTTGCAGCCCGCATTGCACAATTGAGTCCAATTCAACAAAATAATTCGAACAATTTTGAATTGGGTAATATCAAAATAATTATCACTCACCTAGAGCGTTTCCAACCGCAACAAAACCAAAATATGGCTTTAATATCAGCCCTGGAAAACTCATTATCATCTACCCAAGATATTGGAAGCAGAGAAGCTATTGCTAAAATAATTCGCGAAAAAAAGACCGAGCAAGAACAACATAAAACGAATGAGCAAATAAATTTTATTTCTGAAAATATTGAAATATGGCGTAACTCTCTAGGACTTGATACAAAGCCCAATTGCAATTTTTTAAGCATTGATCTCAAGCGCAAAACCTATCACACCCAAACTTATGATGATTTGTCTGTGGCATCGGATCAATTTTTATTCTCCAAAGAAAGTCAGGAACGAAATGCCAAGTTGCATCAAGAAAACCTTTTTGTTTACAGTTCTTTTGTCGATAATTTAAAATCTTTAACTGGTAATTCTCCTGGCATTAGCATCACAAGTGCTTCTTCAGTATCTATGGTACCAGAATCTCAAAATATTATTTAACCATGACTGATCCGATCAAAAAACATGTCATCGCAATTTTAGTTGATAATGAATTTGGCGCTTTGGCGCGAATTGTTGAGCTATTCTCAGCTCGCGGCTATAATATTGAGTCGCTGAATGTTGCTCCAACTTCTTTGGATAAAAAATTATCGCGCGTCACAGTTACCACCTACGGAACTACAAAAACCGTTGATCTGATCTGCAAGTTATTAAAAAGAATTGTACCAGTTCATAATGCCGCCGAACTGACTCGCGAGCATGGTTATATTGAACGAGAACTAGCTTTGGTACAAATTATCTCTGATGAATTACAACGCGAAGAAGCATTAAAAATTCTTGAACATTACCGCACTAATATTGTTGAACTTTCCGGCAATTCGCTGGTTTTTGAAATTATCGGCAATAGTGAAATTATTGACGAAGCGATCGATAAAATAAAAAATTATGGTTTAGCTTCAGTATCACGAACTGGCATTGCAGCCGGATTTAAGGGCGAGAAAAAATTGGCTAATGTTTAGCATTCGCCAAATTATTTTATCAAAATAGTTTGCCTCAGTCTCTTTCAGACATCACCTATTCACCAAATAATTTTTTAAACTATGACCACTACCACCATGACTTTCTTCACCCTTGACACCTTACAATTCTCTAAAAGACTTCAAAAAGCTGGACTCGCCAAAGAAATTTCCGAGGAGCTTGCTGAAGCAATAAAAGATACTCAAACTCAAACCGTTGAAGGTCTTGCCACTAAACAAGATCTCAAAATTTTGGAACAAAAAATTGATGTTTTAGAGCATAAACTTGTCACCAAAATGTTTTTAATGTTGAGTGCAGCAGTGGCCTTAATCACTTGGCTAGATAAAGTCATCTAAGTAACACTTGACATCAGGCTTTGGCACAATATTTTGCCCGCCTCTTTTTTAATCCCTACGAAACACAGGTAATTTATGGCTGGAAAACCAAAAACTTCAAAAGCTAAAAGAAATTCTATTTTGTTTAAAATGGTTAGCAGTGCTGGCACCGGATTTTTCTATCTGGCGCGCCGCAATCCAAAACAAAAACAAGAAAAAATGGTCTTCTCAAAATATGACCCAATTGTTCGCAAACATGTAGAATTTAAAGAGCAAAAGCTTTCAAGCTAAGCTCTTAAAAAAAGGCGGGCTCGCCAAAATCGAGTCCGCCTTTTTTTTGTCACAAATTTTATTTCTCCCTCAAGTTGAAGTCCTAAATCATGACCATTCTTACTCCCCTTACTTCCCAAATTATTGAAGTTGTAGAAAAAGCCGCCATCGCATGTTACGACTGGATCGGTAAAGGCGACAATATGGCCGCTGATGCTGCTGCTGTAAAATCCATGCGCGAAACTTTAAATTTAATGAACATCCACGGCACCATCGTAATCGGCGAAGGTGAACGTGACGAAGCCCCAATGTTATACATTGGCGAAGAAGTTGGCAAAGGCGGAGTTGCAGTTGATATCGCTCTTGATCCTTTGGAAGGCACAACCATTTGCGCCAACGCTGGAGAGTCCTCACTGGCTGTTATCGCATTTGCTAAAAAAGGCGGATTTTTACATGCTCCTGATGTTTACATGGATAAAATTGCCGTTGGTGCTGGTTTGCCGCAAGGTGTGATCGATCTCGACAATTCACCAAAAGTAAATTTAAGCAACATTGCTCAAGCCAAAAAATGCAGCATTTCTGATTTAACTGTGATGATTCTTGAGCGTCCACGCCACCAAGAATTAATCGCCAAAGTGCGTGAAGCTGGTGCTAAAATTCGCTTGATCGGCGATGGTGATGTTGCCGGCGTTATTGCTTGCACCAACCAATCTGCCCGCATCGACGCTTACATGGGAACTGGCGGCGCTCCTGAAGGCGTGTTAGCTGCTGCTGCTTTACGTGTTATCGGCGGACAAATGATGGGTCGCTTGATTTTCGGCGATAATCAAAAACAAATTGAGCGCGCCAAAAAAATGGGAATTGCTGATTTAAACAAAAAATACAGTACCGAAGAAATGGCCCAAGGTGATGTGATTTTTGCCTGCGCTGGCGTGACTGACGGCTATATGTTGCCAGGTGTCAAAAAATGCAGCGGCAAAATTTTCGTCAATTCTTTAATCATGGATTCTGCTGCCAATAAGGTTTTGCGCACTAATTCTGAATATCTCTCTTAAAAACATGTCCAATATTCGCGTTCTTACCCAATATATCAAAGACTTATCTTTTGAGGCTCCAAACACGCCGCAAATCTTTTTTAATCAAGATGCCAAACCCGACATCAGCCTTTCAATCGACATCGATGCCAAAAAAATTGGCGAAGAAACTTTTGAAGTGACTCTAAAAATTTCTGCTGATGCTAAGGTTAATGAGCAACGCAGTTTCTTGTGTGAAATTGTTTATGGCGGCGCTTTTTCAATCACTCAGGTTGAAAATGACATGTTGGAACAAATCCTTCTCATTTATTGCCCTAACCTGCTCTTTCCTTTCTTACGCCGTATTGTTTCAAACCTCACAACTGATGGTGGTTTTCCGCCATTAATGCTTGATCCAATTGACTTTGCCGCTTTGTATCAACGTCGTAAAATGGCTACTGAATCTGAACCGGTTAATGACACAAAAAATTAACATCAAAAAAATTGCGTTGTTCTTGGCATTATTTTTTTGCGCAAATAATGCCGAAGCCGCTGATACTTACGTTTTCGATCCTAATCACACTAATATTACTTGGTCTGCAAATAATTACGGTTTTTCAGATTCATCAGGCAAATTTACTAAAGCTTCCGGCTTGATCGTTATCGATGAAGCTAATCCACAAAATAGCTCGGTCGCAGTTACGATCCGCACCGACTCCGTACAAACCGGCATTACAGAATTCGACAATAATCTTAAGGGCCCAGATTTTCTTAATGTCGCCAAAAGTCCCGAGGCACAATTTATCAGCCGTAGCCTGATCCGAAGAGGCAGAATTGCCCGTATTACCGGTGATTTCACCTTTCTTGGCATCACCAAAGAAATTTCCCTCGATGCTCGACTTAATAAAATTGGCATTAACAACTCCACTAAGAAAAAAACCGTGGGATTTAGCGCCGGCACTGTAATCAAACGTTCCGATTATGGCATGACTTTTGGCTTTCCTGGCATTTCTGATAATGTCAAAATCAATATTGAAGTTGAAGCAATCCTCGATAATAGCGGCGGCCTCAATTCTGAAGATAATAATAAATCAATGATTGATCCTCATATTTTTGATGAAAAAACTTTTAAAATTTCTCCCAATACCAGCTCAATAACAGTTTCTGGAGTTAAAGATGGTTCATCAATTAACGGTTTTTTCAGAAAATTTGAAGGCAAAGTTGGTTTTGATCCGAACAATCTGGATAAGGCCGTAATATCAATCGATCTGGATGTCAGCTCAATTAGCATCAGCAACGGTAAATATGACTCCATAACAGTTTTGAAAACTTCCGACTGGCTTGATTTTGTCAGATTTCCTAAAGCCAATTTCACTGCCACTAAATTTATTCTAAACCCGTCTACCCAACAATATATTGCCAAGGGAACCATGCGTCTCAAAGGCCGCGCTTTGCCCATGGACATCGCCTTTAACATATTAAATTACAGCGATGCTGGTGTGATCGCGACTGGCTCTTTCAACATTAAACGTTCCGATTTTGGCATTGGCAGCTCTGACTTAATTAAAGCCGGCAATGTTCAGGACAATGTGCAAGTTAAGTTTAACATCAATGCTGAAAGACAAGCGCAAACTATTCCATTCATGGGTGATAATACCGTACGCCGGCAATAAGAATGAGACCTGAATCAGATTTTGAGAGCGTCCCATTTTTTGCGTTGTCCCTGAAACAACAAGCTTGAAGACATGATCTAAAAAAATTCGATAGTTACTTGCAAAAATTTTCTTCACCTCTAGTTTGACCCGCCTTCGAAACTGGCATTTGGCATCAGCGAAAGCTGGTTCTGACAGATGTTTTTTAAGGTACATGGGACTAAGGCTGAGGTTTGAAAGAAAAACAGGAATAAGCGCAAGCAAATCCTATAATTTCACAATCTCAAAATTTTAAATAAGGACGGATGGCCGAGAGGCTGAAGGCGTCGGTTTGCTAAACCGATATATGGTTGAAAAGCTATATCGGGGGTTCGAATCCCCCTCCGTCCGCCATTCGCTTACGCTTCGCTACAGCGCAATTGGGCGAAGCACAATTGCGGTGGAGTGATTAGCGAAAGCGACCGCGCTGTAGCCCGAAGGGCGTAAGCGGGCTAGTCCAACAATCTCCAAACCCAACCAACTCTGATCACCCTCAGAAAATATGCACTACACCTACATCCTCCAAAGCCAACAAAATCCTGACCGCTTTTACATCGGCTCCACCTCAGATCTCAAACGCAGAATCGCAGAACACAATTCCGGAAAATCAATCCACACAAACGAATTTCTCCCTTGGAAAATTAAAAATTACATCACCTTTGAAGACGCATCTAAAGCAGCTGAGTTTGAGAAATTTTTGAAATCAGGAAATGGCAGAATTTTTGCCAAGAAGCATTTTTAAATGGAGAAATTCGGAGATTTTTTTTGCAGATGAAGTCTTCATATCCTTGATATTCCTGATCAAAACTCGGTGAACGTGAAACGGAGATTTGGAGAACTTTTGCGCATGTTAAAATTTCCCTGAGATTTTTATTCCTGAATGAACTAATATTTTTTGAGAAAATTTCTTTAACAAAATTCACTATGAATACGATTCCCAAGGCTCAACCAGGTATAGTTTCACCATTAATGAATGCCCTGCATGGACGGAAATTAATACTAAAAGACATACCAGACTGCGGTCATTCTTTGACGGCTTACACTCTACTTCATCAAAGATTGGCTAGAGGAATCTCTGCCGCGATAGATAAAATTGATGTTGAAGAAGAGCGACGAAAAAAAGAAGGATATGATAAGCAAACCACTGGCAATCCTTCCTTTGCAGCTGATGCTTTTCAAGATGCCGTTTATAGAGCTGCAGAACTTTTTGAATTTTATGAGCAAGATCTCCTGAGATATTTGGGATTAGAAAAATCACACCAAACTACAGAATATTGCTCCACCATTAAAACTGTAAAACGAACCTGGTTGTGCCTCTGCAATAAGTGCAAACACAACCATGCGTTTCTTGTACCTATTGAAGGGTTATATGACTCTGGAGATTGGGTAACGGGATTCTCTCTATATCGAAGACAAGGAGACAAATTAGCGGCAGAAAAAGATCTATATTGTGCTACGGAAATTTTTTCTTATAATTGGATCCTAAGAGCTTTATTTGCAGATGTTATAAAAGCTGACATGGCTGCTGCTAAGTTAGTTAGCAGCTTAAAAAACGATGAGTCTGCTCCTACCCTGAGTACTTTTGGCATCCCTTTTCCTTACCCAATAATTCTTTCCAAGGTTGCGCAGCGTTCTAAAGTATCGATGCCCAGAGAAAATCTAGCCAAATTATATGAGATCAATTTCACGTATGATGAAATATTAATTTCCGAAACCCAACCGGTGGTTGGAAAAGGAAAATTTCGCATGCTGATTACTATTGATGTAGCTCCAGGAGATTTGAAAGTTTCATTTCCTTACCAACTGGGAGAGTGTAGAATACAGCATGAACCAAAAATTCCTACTGGAGTTCTTTATCGTGCTATTGCCTCTATACCGTGGCCGGAATCTGCAATATCAAATAAATAGATCAAAAATTATGACAGAATCAATCGCATTAATTGCGCAAGCAGTAGCTATTATTTCAGCATGCTGGGCTATTGTATCAGGAGTTGGAGCTTGGAAACGTGAATTTGTGGGAAAGCGGCGTATTGAGCTAGCCGAAGAAGCCCTTTCTTGTTTTTTTGAAATTAAAGACGCAATTGCCACAATAAGGTCTCCTGTCTCATACGGTGATGAAGGAAGTACTAGAAAAAAGAGGGAACACGAAACAAAAGAAGAAACAGAAATATTAAATAGAGCTTTCGTAGTGTTCGAAAGATACGAATTAAAAAAGGAAGTATTTATCCGCTTTAATACTGTTAAATATAGATTTATGGCTGCCTTTGGACCAGAAACTGAAAATATTTTTATCGAATGTAATGTAATTTTAAGCAGAATATTTTCATCAGCAAGATTTCTGGGAACTCACTATTGGAGAAATCACGGCAAGCCTGGGCAAGGGGTAAACTTTATTGAGAGTATGAATAAGTATGAAAATATATTTTGGGATTCAACTGATGAAGATGACGAGATAAGAAAAAAGCTTAAAGAGCTACAGATTAAATTAGATTTAATAGTGAAGCCATGCTTTGAAGAACCATTCAAAACATATGCTATTTTTACAAAATCGTGGTTTGAAAAAGTCTGCAAATATATTGAGGAGAACGTCCATCCCTCCGTGTCAATTTAAAAGCTAATATGTAAAATGGCGTCAG
>CAZICL010000008.1:0-94848 GCA_964537735.1 uncultured Rhizobium sp.
CAACCTCCTGGTTGTTTTGGCCCTCTAACTTCCTTTCCCACTTAGTGATAATTTAGGGACCTTAGACGATGGTCTGGGCTGTTTCCCTCTCGACGACGGACCTTAGCACCCGCCGTCTGCCTGCCAGACTGTACTTGTTGGTATTTGGAGTTTGTTAAGGTTTGGTAAGCCTTTTGGACCCCCTAGCCTTGACAGTGCTCTACCCCCAACAGTAATCATCTGACGCCCTACCTAAATAGATTTCGCGGAGAACCAGCTATATCTAGACTTGTTTAGCCTTTCACCCCTAACCACAGCTCATCACGTAATTTTGCAACATTAATGTGTTCGGTCCTCCAGTAAGTGTTACCTTACCTTCAACCTGGCCATGGCTAGCTCGTCTAGTTTCGGGTCTAATTCGCCGTACTATGCGCCCTGTTAGGACTCGCTTTCGCTACGCCTACACCTTACGGCTTAAGCTTGCACGACAAAATTAACTCGCCGACCCATTATACAAAAGGTACGCTATCACCCCATAAAGAGGCTCTAACTGCTTGTAGGCATTCGATTTCAGTATCTATTTCACTCCCCTTATCGGGGTTCTTTTCACCTTTCCCTCACGGTACTTGTGCACTATCGGTCGTAGATGAGTACTTAGGCTTGGATGAACTGGTCCACCCATGTTCAGACAGGATTTCACGTGTCCCGCCCTACTCGTGCCTGAATATTTGCTTTTATCAATACGGGACTATCACCCTCTATGGTTAACCTTTCCAGGTTATTCTCATTGACAAATACTCAGGACTGGCCTGATCCGCGTTCGCTCGTCACTACTAACGGAGTCTCTGTTGATGTCCTTTCCTCCGGCTACTTAGATATTTCAGTTCACCGGGTATGCCTTCCTTAACCTATGAATTCAGTTAAGGATACCCTCTAAAAGAGAGTGGGTTACCCCATTCGGAAATCCTCGGATCAAAGCTTGTTGGCAGCTACCCGAGGCTTATCGCAGCCTGCTACGTCCTTCATCGCCTATCTACGCCAAGGCATCCGTCGAATGCCCTTATTTTGCTTACTTTCCAAAGTTATGTGCAGAATAAAATCTGCACGATATTAAGGTTCTTGAGATTTACATATTTAAATTTGCAATTGCTTACTTACGATTTCTCGAAAGTCGCTAATTGCGGTATTCTCTAGTTATCAATTATTCACTTTTCAAACAGCAATCTCTCCCAAACAAAAATTCAAAACGTCAAAGACTCAAAAGCTGCTGCCTTTGAGCATTGGTTCTGTAAAATTTTGGGGATTAGTTCGTTAAAACTATCTAATCTTAGATAAAAATCAGAGTAAGATTTAAGCGTCTTATTAGTGACTTTTTAAAGCCACCAAAAATACATCTTCAAAACCAAACAGCTAACATCCATAAAAATCAGGAGGGCTCGCATTATAATCAGCAATGTTTTTAGAAGTCAAGAGGCTTTATTAAATAATCTTTATAGGTCTTGGAGCCTTTATTGGCAGGGATGCGGGTCATAAAAGAAAAAATTTCTTAAAAAAAAGTTTAAAGAAAAAATTTCTTTTTTTATGACCTGAAAAATGTTGTAAATTTACCAATATCTTATGAGGCCTTTACAGCAAAGGATTTGCTATACCCTATATATGGTATATTAATAACAAATTTCATCAATTAAGATTATTTAAAAAAAACTTCGAGTGCTTATCAGACATTTATTTGAGACAGAGACCTGCGATATTTCTATAGATTTTTTTTGGCACGAAAACTCTATTCACTAAAAACCCAGATTCTAATTACTAACTGCAAAGATCATTAAACAACAATACTGCCCAACACAAAAGCATGATCACTTCTAACTAACTATTAAATAATTCGCCGACCACTTCAATTTTAATTCAAGACTAAAAATATTTCTGATCCAAAATTTACACTTCAATAATAATCCCAAAAAATTGGCATAAAAAAACCGCCCTCAAAAAAATTTGAGGGCGGTCATTTTCTAAAACCGATTTCAGGAAAAATTATTCAGATACTTCATCTTTTTTCTTTCTTGGTTTTTTTATCTTATCAGATTTTGTTTCAGAAACTTCTTCAGCAATATCTTCCTTTGTTTCTTCTTGAAGATCCGATCTTTTATCAGCTTTTTCGGCTTTTCTTTCAGCCTTCAAAAGTACTTCCACTTCTGATTCGCTTCTAGTCACGATAAGTCTAGCTTTAATTTCAACATCAGAATGCAAAACAACACTAGCTTCATAAATACCGATTTCTTTAATCGATTTTTTTAGGAATATATTTGCTCTAGCAACAGATTTCTGTTTTAAAATTTTATTAATCTCAGAGGCAATAGCTGAAGAACTTACAGAACCATAAAGTCTGCCGTCATCCGAAGCGTTTTCAATAATAACGATATCTTTACCAGCCAGGGCATCTTTTACTTTATTGGCAAAAGACAATTCATCGTTATTTTGCTGTTCAAATTCCTGCTTTTTTGATTCAAAGATTTTGGAATTATTGGCAGTAAAGCAGATGGCTTTCTTGCTCGGGATTAGGAAGTTTTTGGCATAGCCATTTTTTACTTCAACCACATCACCGATTTTTCCTAATTTAGAAATTGCAGCTGTTAAAATAATTTTCATGATCGGTAAAATTAATTTGAAGTTAAGTCTTTGCTGATCGGAGAAATCAAAGCTAACTGGCGTGCTACTTTGATTGCATTAGCCAAAGCTTTTTGTTTTTTTACCGATACATTTGTAATGCGGCTTGGGATGATTTTACCTCTTTCAGACAAGAATTTATTCAACAGACGAAGATTCTTATAGTTGAGCTCATCAATTGAAATATCTCGAAGCGGACAAGTTTTCTTCTTTCTGATAAAAACACTTTGATTAACTAAAGAGACTTTAATATAGCCTTCTTCGTTATCTTGTTCGTTAGTGTTAAGATTTTTATTATTTTTTTTCATTACTTTAGCAACCATATTAACCTCAAAAAATTATGCTTCGAATTGAACTTGGTCAAGCACTAGATCAAGCTTGGTCGGTTCTTTTTTAACCGGGGCTTTGTTGGCTTTATAATCTTTAGCATTAGAAGAAACAAACAACATAGATTCTGCCAGATGAGCATCAACTGCGAAAGTTAAGCTTCTAATAATATTTTCATTGTAACCGATAACGCGGTTTAATTCAGCAACAGCAGCATATTCCGCGTCGATGTTGAACATAACATAATGGCCACGAGAGTTCTTCTTCACTTTGTAAGCTAGAGTTCTAAGTCCCCAATATTCTTTGGAAACGATTTTGCCATTACCATCGGTAATAATCTTAGATAGTTTGTTTGACAAAGCGTCAACATCATCAACGGTTAGATCTTGTCTCGCAATAAAAACAGTCTCGTAAAGAGCCATAATTAAGTAATTTTGAATTTAAAAAAGAGTGCCTCTTGATCAGCAGCTAAAAATGGGAGCGGCGCAAACTAGGCGTCGGTTTTTTAATTGCAACATATAAGTTTATTTAGCATTTAACATTTAGCATTTAACATTTGAAAATAAGTTTCATCTCACAGCTTAATGACAATTTTTACATTTAATGACTAGCATACCCAATCGCAAAGCCCATTTTAATTATTCAATCGAAGAAGAAACTGAAGCTGGCATCGTTTTGCTTGGCAGCGAAGTGAAGTCACTGCGCGAAGGCAAAGCCACCATTAACGAAGCCTACATCGCCGAAAATAATGGCGAGCTTTATTTGATCAATTGCAACATCAGCGAATATAAAGGCGCCAACAAATTTAACCACGAACCAAAGCGCAAACGCAAATTGCTGCTACACAAAAAACAACTCGATAAAATTATCGGCAAAATGCAAATGCAGGGCTATTCCGCCATTCCTATGAAAATCTTTTTTAACAAAAAGAATTTTGCCAAAATTGTGATTGGTTTGGGTCGCGGTAAAAAACTTTACGACAAACGCGAATCCATTAAAAAACGCGATGAAACCAGAAGAAATCAAAGGGGTGAAGATTAATCGATTGAGCATTGAGCATCATCGCTGCCACTTCTTCCTTCTAAAAAAATCCAGAACCAATCCAATATCCAGCAGATGTTAAATGCTAAATTACTTCTTCCATTATCTTCTCTTCCCGGCATCGGGCCGGTTCTGACTAAATTTCTAGCGCGATTGGTCGGACAAGATCGCATTTTTAATTTATTACTTCATAAACCGCTGCGCACTGAAAAAATTCTGCTACTTCCCCGACTTTTTGAAGTGCCAAATGACAGCTTAATAATCACAAAAGCTAAGGTTGAATCTCATCTCAAACCAGCAAATTCACGCCAACCTTACAAAGTGATTTGTTACACTCCCACCGGTTATTTGACTTTAGTATTTTTTAAAATTTTCCCCAGCCAACTTGCCAAAATGCCAATTGGCTCTGAAATAGCTATTTTGGGTAGTTTCCAAAAGTCGAATGGCGAGAATCAAATAGTTCATCCCCAAGAAATTTTACCGGCTAGTCAAATTGACAACCTGCCCCCAATAAATGTGATTTATCCACTGGGAGCAGCAATTTCACAAAAGTTTTTAAGTCAAAAAATTCGTCAAATTTTAGTAAAACTTAAAGAAGAAAATGATGAATGGATTGACCAGAATCTTTTAAAACAACGCTCTTGGCCCAACTTTACTAATGCCTTAAAAGATCTACATTATTTTCAAAAAGATGATGATTTTACAGCAAATCAGGCACGTAAAAGATTAGCTTATGACGAGCTCCTATCCTGGCAGATTGCGATGTTGTTGGCCAAAGACAAAATAAAATCGACAAAGATTTTAAATGCTAAAACAAAAAATTTGGCCGCTAACTTTTTAGCCTCATTGCCTTTTGATCTTACAAAATCACAGCTTAAAGCTATTGATGAAATTGCTGAAGAAATAAATTCCAGCAAAAAAATGTTGCGTCTTCTGCAAGGTGACGTTGGCAGCGGAAAGACCGTGGTTGCAATCACTTCTTGCCTGCACAGCCTTGAACAAAATAACCAATGTTGTGTAATTGCTCCGACAACAACTCTCGCTAAACAGCATCTGGCTTACTTCCGCAAGTTTTTAGCTAAGGAAAAAATCAACGTTGAAATTCTCACTTCCGCCAATACAAAAAAGCAAAAAGCTAAAATTTGCGCTGATTTATCTGCAGGAAAAATTGACATTCTGATCAGCACTCACGCTGTTTTGGAAGATGATGTAAAATTCAAAAATCTTGGTCTGGCCATTATTGATGAACAACATCGTTTCGGCGTAATGCAGCGCTTAAAGCTCGTCGAAAAAAGTTCTGATGTTGACACTTTGTTAATGAGCGCAACTCCAATCCCGCGCAGCTTGATGATGGGTTTATATGGCGATCTGGATATTTCAATTTTAAGCGAAAAACCAAAAAATCGCCAAGCAATTGAAACATTAATAATGTCAGCAGCAAAAACTTTTGATGTTTATGAGGCGATGAAACGCGCCCTTGCCCGTGGTGAAAAAATTTACTGGATCTGTCCGGCAATTGAAAAAAATACTGAGAATGAAGAAGAAATAGATTTAGCCAATGTCACTCAAAAATATGAGGAATTGGTCAAGATTTTTACCACCAAAACAGTTGGAATGCTGCATGGAAAAATGAAAGAAAATGAGAAAGAAAAAATAATGACAGATTTTTCCGATCCCTCAAAATGCTTGAAAATACTGGTTGCAACCACAGTGATTGAAGTTGGAATTGACGTTTCCGATGCCACCGTAATGGTGATCGAAAATGCCGAAAATTTTGGATTATCGCAATTGCATCAATTACGCGGCCGTGTGGGTAGATCAGAAAAAAAATCTTTTTGTATTTTACTTTACGGCAAAAAATTCGGCGTCAAACAACGACAACGTTTAAATATTTTGCGCCAATCAAATGATGGAT
Source organism: uncultured Rhizobium sp. (assembly GCA_964537735.1). Taxonomy (GTDB): domain Bacteria; phylum Pseudomonadota; class Alphaproteobacteria; order Rickettsiales; family UBA1997; genus UBA2645. The sequence continues at coordinate 5,930 of CAZICL010000008.1, forward strand.
TTTTTATTGCTGAGGAAGATTTGAAAATGCGTGGAAGCGGTGAATTACTTGGTACCAAACAAAGTGGCTTTCCTGAATTTAGAATTGCCGATCTAACTTTTGATTCTGATTTATTACAAATTGCCAATAAAAATTCTCGGATCATTTTGCATCGCGATCCCGATTTAAAAACTCCGCAAAGCTATAAATACCGTGACTTGCTACAACTTTTTAATTATGATGATTGCTTAAAAATAATCAGCGGCGGTTAGATTTCTGATCATCAAGCTTTGTGCCAATCCAGAGTTTTTTAAAACTTAAAAAACTCACCAAAATGTTTTTTTAAAGACAAGCGTGAAACCTCAAAAGCCTCTCCCACTTTTATTTGCCCAAGTTCAAACGGACCATATGAAATGCGGATCAAACGATTTACATGCAAACCTAACTCTTCCATAACTTTTCTGATCTCGCGATTTTTTCCTTCTTCCATAATTATTGTCAGCCACGAATTTGAGTCACCTTCATTATCAACTGTAACCTTGATTGAGCCATATCTGACGTTGTTCACCGTGATTCCCCTCTCCAGTTTTTTCAATCTTTCGTGATTAAGTTTACCAAAAACTCGTGCCCGATAAATGCGTGAGATTTTATTTTTTGGCAATTCCAAATGACGGGCAAAATCGCCATTAGTAGTAAGCAGCAATAACCCTTCAGTATTGAAATCCAAACGTCCTACTGAAATCATCCGCGGTAAATTTTTGGGCAGTAACTCAAAAATAGTCTTGCGATTTTTTTCGTCTTTATTGCTGGTGATAATGCCTTTTGGCTTGTGAAACAGCCACAGTCTAATGTCTTTTTTAGCAGAAATTAATTTGTCATCAACCTTGACTGAGTGGTCAGTAATCAAAGTTGCCGGCGATTCGATAACTAGTCCGTTAACTTTAACGCGACCTTGCGTAATCATTTCTTCAGCTTCACGACGCGAACAAACTCCGGCGTGAGCAATATATTTAGCGATTCTGATTCCTTTATCTTCTGTCATTTTATTTTACCTTTGATTCCTTATATTTTGTGGCAGCTGCAACAAAACTCTCAAACAATTTTCTATCAGCTCCTGAAACTTCAAATTCTGGATGCCACTGCACACCAATACAAAAAGGATGAGAAGGTTTTTCAATTGCTTCGATTATTCCATCAGCTGCAACTCCAGAAACAACAAGATCTTTACCAGGAGTTTTGGCTGCCTGATGATGTGAAGAATTAGTAATAATTTTTTCCGCACCAATTATGGCATGAAGTTTAGAATCTTTTGCAATCAAAACTTCGTGATAGCCTGTAGTATAATCGCCAAAACCTTCAATATGCGATTGTTCATGATCAACATATTTTCCTTCATCCAAAATATGCTGAATAACATTGCCACCATGCAAAATATTGATCAGCTGCATGCCGTTACAAATTCCAAAAAAAGGCAAATCCGTTGCCATAGCTTTGCCGCCCAAAGCATTTTCAAAATTTTCTCGTACATCATTTAATTTCACTGTGTGATGAATATTTTTTTCACCGTAACGCATCGGATTAATATCGAAATAACCACCAACCACAACAATGCCGTCGAGAGATTCCAAATAAGCATCAATCAAATCATAATCGTAAGTAAGTATGACCGCTGCACCTCCGGCTTTATTTACCATTTCAACATAATTAGCGCGTAAGGCGTAATAATTTCTTGTCGAGTAGCCGTTGGCGCAACCTTCGCGATAGTCCGGAATTATTCCAATTAAAGGACGGGAAGATTTAACCTTTATCATTTTGTACCATTTGTTGATTTTCCACCGCGGCAGCAAGAGCTGCAAGCCTGGCAATAATTGAGTAAATTTTTGTAATGTCATTTTTTGCAGCACCCAGCTGCAACTGATTTTCGCTTAAATTGTTCAAATCAGCAAAACTGGCGCCATTGGCGTTAAGGTTTGATTTATCATCGCGACTATTATTGACGCGGAAGAGATTTCCCACCACTTGACCATTGATCATATAAATCATCGGTTCAGCAATATCGCCATTGATGCGATCAATAGTTCTCACACCCTCCTGAAGCAACACCGATGTGTTTTGCACCGAGCCTTTAAGCATATTCATCTTATTGCGCTCTTTTTTATTAATTTGCAAAATATCCTGCCCCGATTCAACAGACCATACGGCCATTCCGTAGGTTCCGCTATCGGCCTTAATGTAACAATAAGGCTGTTCATCAATGCCATATTGGCGATATTTTTCAGCGATATTTTTTAGCAATTCATCAACTTCTGCGGCCAAAGGTTCAAGTCCGATCTGCTCTTTAAAATCAATGTTGCTACACTCACTTTGCAAAGCTGAAATCAGCCACGGATCCAGATCAATCTTGGCACAAAATTCCGCAACCAAATTATTGTAAATGGCAAAATGCTGCGACTTCAAACGACGATGCCATCCCAGCTGCAGTGAAGGTACTATTGGGGTTGTAATATTATGCAGAATTTGCGGAATTCCCGTGCTTAGATCATTATTCATCACAACTAAATCAGGCACAAAATCACCGGCAAGAAGCTGTCCAGACTCTACACTGAGCGGATGCAATGTAATAAAATTACTATTCTCCAGATCAATTTTTGTCACTTCCGCCAAATCCGAGATCAAACTGCCAATTACCACTTCTCTTTTATCGGATAAAATTTCCGCCAAATTGCGCACATTATCCAGATAACGTAAATTTTGCGTGTGATTCTCTGGAGTAATTAGAATTTTTTTCGCCTTCGGAAAATTCTTCTTCAAAAATTGATCAGCAATTTCTTTGGCAAAATTTTTAGAAAGATCAGAAAGATTATTAAATCCGGCAGGAAAGCAGTTGGTATCAACCGGCACAATCTTAAAAGATGCGTGACGTAAATCGACCGAATTATAAATTAACGGTGGATTGGCCAAAAATTTCTCTGCAAACCAATCCTCAATTACAGAATTTTTTGCGCTGATTTTTTGCAGTAATATTTCGGTGATTTTGAGCATTTTTAATTTTCCAAATTAGGCATTACGCGCTTCATAAATTGATCAAACAACGGCACTGTAAATTCAGTATCGCCATGAGCCTGACTAAAAATCATGCCTTTTTTTATCAAGCTACTGCGAGCCGGAGAAGCGCTTTGCACTTTAACCCCCAGCTTATCAGCAACATTTCCTGATCTACGATCTTTAGGATTTAACTCCGCTAAAGCACGAAGATATTTCTTTTCGTTAGGAGTTAATCTGTCAAATCGTACTTTAAAAAAATTGTGATCAAGACGCTTGATCGATTCTATAGTTGCCTGTTTTACAGAGCTTATATCGATCGGCGCTGCTGGCGAAATATTCCAAGATTGATAACCCCATTCCTGAATGAAATATGGATAACCCTCAGTTTTACTAAAAATTTCCTTTATCGCTTCCGTGGTAAATTTGGCGCCCTGTTCTTTTACCGGCTCTTGCAAAGCAATCTCAGAATCATCGGCATTTAACGGACCGATAGAAGGAAAATCAAAAAGCCTTTCTGAATAAGATTTAGATTTCCCGGCAATGCCATAAAGCTGAGGCAACCCAGCTCCAACCAAAACCAATGGTAAGCTTTTTTGTGAAATACGATGAATAGCCATTATTAAAGCACTGAATTCTTTCTCACTTAAATATTGCAGCTCATCAATAATGATGGCCACGGCCATTTGTCTGGAAGCAGCAGCCTCAGCCACAACCTCAAAAAGCGATGGCAAATCATGCTCCAAATCACCGCTGTCGGCTGTTCCGGTTTCGGGATCAACATCAACTAAATTCAATTCAACATCTTGATATTTTAATTTCAGCCCATTGGTGAAACTGCGCAAAACCCTGAATCCACGCTTTACCTCTGTGCTCAGACGTTCTTTGAAATCCAAAAAATACAATAATTCTCTGATTGAAGGAACAAGAGAAGTTGCGAGCGGCTTGTTCTCCGGTGATTCAATAAATACCGAAACATATCCGGCTTCTTTTGCCAATTTTTCGACCTGTCTTAACAAAACTGTTTTTCCAACTCCGCGCAATCCCACAAATAAGAAGCTTTTTTCTGGTCGTCTTTGCTTAACTCTTGCCAAGACTATTTTTACCCTTTCCAAAATAGTGCTACGACCAGCTAATTCAGGAGGTGGAGAACCGGCGCCAGGAGAAAATGGATTAATTAAAGGGTTCATATTTATAAGAAAGTGATAGTGGTTTATGAAAGTATGCGGAGTTTTTGATAAACTATGATTACTTCAATATAATTCAATAGACTATCCAGTAAAATTGGCAGCGTATGATTTTTTCTTGAGCGAAGAAATTTCCGGCTCCACAACTTCATAATCGAATTTTTTGCTGTTGGCATATTCGACTGCCGCTTCTTTTGAAGCAAAAAATAACTTCATTTGTGAAGTAGTATTATCCACTGAAGTCCATCCCATCAGTGGATTGATACTTCTGATATTTTCTTCTTCCACCGGCACTAATAACCATTTTTTCATGTTATTTTTACCAGATTGCATGGCTGATTTTGTCGGTCTGTAGATTTTAACTTTCATATTTTTAATTGATTAATTGCCCAGTGCCACGCCGTCACGCCGAGGATCGGCGCCACCTTGCAGCATTCCATCCTTCAACGCAATAGCATGAATTCCACTGGTTAATTCTTTGGTCACCACCTGATATCCCATTTTTTTAAGTGGTTGAGCCAGTTTAGTAATTGCCGTATCTTTTTCCAGTTCCACCACATCATTTAACACAACATAGTTTGGAGCTGAAATAGCTTTTTGCACATCCAAACCCCAGTCGAGAACATCAATAATAGTACGCAAACTATATTGAATAATGCGTGGACCACCAGGAGATCCAAGCGCCATCAATAATTTGCCATCTTGATCAAAAACAAAGGTTGGCGTCATAGAACTACGTGGTTGTTTGTTTGGCTCAATTGCATTGGCTACTTTTTTACCGTTCACTTCCGGCACAAAAGAAAAATCGGTCATCTGATTATTAAGCAAGAAACCATCGACCATCAAAGCTGATCCGAAAAAATATTCGATTGAAGAGGTGAAAGAAACGGCATTTCCTTCATCATCAACCACCGACAAATGTGTGGTTGAAGGCAATTCAGTGGCAGCATTATTAAATACTAGATTTTTTGTATCGGAAAATTTTCCTGGCTCAACTTTCAGCAAAGCAGAATGTGGTTTAATCAAAGCTGCACGCGATTGCAGATATTTTTTATCCAACATTTTTTCAATTGGAACACCGCTAACATCACCTAAATATTCATTACGATCGGCATAAGCTAAACGCGTGGCTTCAAGCACCAAATGCACAGCTTCCGGAGATTCCGGCTTTAATTTTGCCAAATCAAAATTTTCCAAAATTCCCAAAATTTGCAACAAAGTAACGCCGCCAGAACTTGGCAGTGGCATGGAACAAATTTTAAATTTTTCGCGATAATCTCCACAAATCAAATCACCCTTTTTGCTGCGATAATTTTTCAAATCTTTGGCGGTTAAAACACCGGGATTAATCTTGGAATTTTTTACAGCCTTAGCGATGTCATTAGCAATTTTACCACGATAAAATGGTTCAATGCCTTGCTGCGAAATAATTTCTAAAGTCTTGGCAAATTGCGGATTAGTAATTTTTTCACCAACCGCGTAGGCAGTCTTATCATCTTTTAAATAAACGCTCGCTGCCGCTTCAGAATTTTTTAAATAAGCAATGTGACTTGCCAAAGTATGGAGTCTTGGACTGACAATAAAACCATCTCTGGACAGTCTAATTGATGGCTCGAACAGTTCTTGCCATTCTAATTTGCCATATTTTTTGTGAGCTTCCCACAAAATTTTTAAAGCACCCGGAGTGGCAACTGACAATCCTCCTTGCACCACATCATCAAATGCACGGGGCTTGCCATTATGCATCAACATTTGCGGATAAGCCTTGGCCGGAGCTGTTTCACGACCGTTGAAGTAAGAAGTTTTTTTAGTCTTGGCATCAAAATAAAGTAAAAATCCACCGCCACCAATTCCTGAAGCTTGTGGTTCAACAACATTCAAAACCATTTGCGCTGCAATTGCCGCGTCAACAGCATTGCCACCTTTCGCCAAAATTTCTTCACCAGCTTGGCTGGCAGCTGCGTCAGCCGTTACAATCATGTGTCTCTTGGCTTTTACCAATTGTAACTGACGAAAATTTGACGCTGGCTCACCAACCCAAGCGTCTGATAAATTAACTTTTGCTTCCGCAGAAATAGCGCCAAAAAAGAAAATAACAGCTAACGTAAGAGAGAGTTTTTTCATGTGAAATTTACAATGATTAATAGTCTTGCAAGTCTTTGCTCGCAGGCTTTTTATTTAAGAAACCGACAACACAAATTTTAATTATGACGCCAACAAAAATCATAGCGCAGCCCAACCAGATTAAGTAAATGAAAGGTTTAAAGTAAACCCGTAATGCATAAAAATTATTCTCATCTTTTTGTCCCAAAACCAAATAAAGGTCACCACCAAAACCATGTCTAATCGCTGCTTCATTGGTGGTTTGATCAGACACCGGATAAAAACGCAATTGCGGTTGCAGATTGCCTAAATTCTCTGCCGCATTTTTAATTTCAAAATCACCTTGGCGCACCACAAAATTTGGACCGATAAGATGATTTATTGCCGCCAATTTAATTTCATAATCAGCAATTTTTATCACTTCATTTTCTTTAATGTTGATCTCTTTGGTCAAACCAAAAGATGAAGTCAAAACAATGCCGATAATAATTAGAGCGAAGCCCAAATGTGCGGCTGTCATCGGCGCGTGGCTAATGAGAAGATCATATTTTTTGTCACGCCAAATAATTTTTAGCAAAAATGAAAAAGTCAAAAGTGCTGCAAAAATTGCCGAGAATAAAATTATGATTTGTAGAAAATCAGCAGATTTTTGATAAAATAATGTCAGAGACGTAAGAGCAATTGCCAGCAAACATATCACGACACTAAAGCGATTTACAATTTTTTGTGCTGCGGTTTTTTCGCTGTAATTTAGCAAACAAGATAATCCTAAAAAAATCAGAAATGGTAGCAGCAAAATGCTGAATAATTTATTGTAATAATCAGGTCCGATGGAAATAAATTGATCAAAAAAACTCTGTGAAAATAGCGGATATAATGTGCCTAAAACCACAATGAATAAGGACAAAATTAGAAAATAATTATTCACCAAAACTGCTCCGGCCTTTGACCAGAAATAAAAATTATTATTTGTTTGCGACAATTTGTGCGCCTTAGCGCCAAAGATCAGTAAACTAATTCCGCCAATCACAGCAATTAGCAAAATCACGAAGAATCCGCGCTTGGCATCAACGGCAAAAGAATGTACCGAAGTGAGAACTCCGGAGCGGGTAAGAAAAATTCCCAGCAAACATAAAATGAAAGTAACAATCGCTAAAAAGGCGCTCCATTTTTTGAACAGATTTTTTTTCTCTAAAAATTTTACGCAGTGAATTAAAGCAGTAGCTGCAATCCATGGCATCAGAGAAACATTTTCCACCGGATCCCAAAACCAGTAACCGCCCCAACCAAGCTCGCGATAGGCCCACCAAGAACCCAAACCGATTCCTAAAGTCAAAAATCCGTAAGTAAAAAACAGCCAGTTTTTTAAATATGCCGCAAAATCACGATCAATTTTTTCGCACAAAAGCCCGGCTATGGCAAAAGAAAAAACCAGAGAAAAACCAACATAGCCGATGTAAAGCATTGGAGGATGCATGGCCAGACCAATGTCTTGCAACAACGGATTTAATCCCAAACCTTCAGCAGGAATCGGAAAAATCGGCGCAAATGGATTGGACGTAAAAGCAGTAAAAGCAGCAAAAGCAGCAATGATCAAACTTTGCGTTGAGGCAATTATTATTTTTCTTTTTGACTCAATTTTACTAAAAAGAACAAAGGCCGCGCTATAGCCGCAAAGCACTGAAATCAGAAGCAGCATTGAGCCTTCATGATTTCCCCAACTGCCGGAAATTTTATAAATTAATGGTTTAAGATGATGCGAATTTTGGTAAACATTAAGCAGCGAAAAATCGCAATTAATGTAGGAAATAATCAACGCAATTTGAGCTGTTACGGCGCTACAAAAAATCAACGCCAGCAAAGTTTTTGTTATCCGCTCCAAAGACAGCAGAGAATTTCTTTTAAATGAAATTAGATTAAAAACCGGCAAAAAAATACTGATTGATAAAACTAATAGAAGTGATGCAAAGCCAGTTGTTGCGATCATTTAGATTCTTTCCGAAATGAATTTCTTCACGTCATCAACACTATTTTCCAGAATCTCCATTCTTTCCTCACATGCGAATAAATCTTTTAAGAAATTGGGTAATTCGGGATTTTTGCCAGTGGCTTTGACGACCGCCTCTGGAAATTTGGCCGGATGTGCCGTTGCCAAAGTGACCACTAACTCACCGCCATATTTTTTATCTTTGACAAATTCATTAGCTGCCGCGACACCAATAGCACTATGTGGATCAAGAATTTCACCGGTTTTTTGGAAAACTTCCTGAATTTTTGCCGCTGTTTTTTCATCGTCAAAAGCATAGGATTCAAAATCTTTCCTGATGTTTTGAATCACTTCATGATCAACTTTTAAAACTCCGACCCCGTCAAATTCTTGCATTAATTTTGCCAATTTTTCTTCTGATTTTTGTTCTTTATAAGCATCAAAAAGCAATCTTTCAAAATTGCTCGACACTTGAATATTCATGCTTGGAGAAATGGTATCTTTAGCATCCAAACGGCTGTAATCATTATTTTGCAAAAAGCGGTGCAAAATATCATTTGCGTTAGTGGCGATAATTAATTTTTTGATATTTAGACCCATTCTTTTTGCCAAATATCCGGCATAAATATCACCAAAATTTCCAGTTGGAACTGAAAATGAAACTGGTGCTTTCTCAGCAACACCAAGTCTGGAAGCAGCATAAAAATAATAAACAATTTGCGCCATGATGCGGGCAAAATTAATTGAATTTACCGCCACCATACGCTGACCATTCAAGAATTTTTGATCACCAAACATTTTTTTGACCATGGCCTGACAATCGTCAAAATTTCCCTGCAAAGCAATGTTCACTACATTGTCACTTAAAACTGTGGTCATCTGTTTGCGCTGCACTTCTGAAACACGATTGTGCGGATGCAAAATAAAAATCTTAGCATTAGTGCAAGCTTGACAGCCCTGGATAGCCGCCGATCCGGTATCACCAGAAGTGGCACCAATAATGACGATTTTTTCTTGGCGTTTTTGTAAAAAATGATCGAGTAAATTTCCTAAAAACTGCAGTGCAAAATCTTTAAATGCTAAAGTCGGGCCGTGAAAAAGTTCTAAAAGAAACTCGGTAGAACTTAGCTGTTTTAAAGGTGCGATCGCTTGGTGAGAAAAATTGCGATAGGATTTTTCAATAATTTTTTTGTAAGTGATAGAATCAATCTCGTCGCCAACAAAATGCTCAGTGACTTCGAAAAATAATTCTTGATAGCTCATATGACGCATTTGCGCAATTTTTCCGGGAGAAAATTTCGGCAGAAATTCTGGCACGTAGAGGCCACCGTCAATTGCTAATCCCTGCAGGACAACATCTTCGAAAGAAAGCGAAGGAGCAACTCCGCGAGTTGAAACATATTTCATTGAACTACAAAATTAAATAATGAGGAGAAGGATCTAAAGGTTTGATTTTTTTCTGATCCTTTTTACTTTCGAAAAAACTATTCGCGACAGCAAAATATTTCAACTCATGAATCCTGAATTTTCTCCAGACAAAACCACAAGCAAAACCGACGAAAAACCCGACTATCTTTACCGCAGCGGCGTTGGAATTATGATCATCAATTCTAATAAAAAAATTTTTGTCGGGAAAAGAATCGATAATAATTCTGATGCCTGGCAAATGCCACAGGGCGGTTTGGATGCAGGTGAAAGCGAAGATAGAGCCCTGCTGCGCGAACTAAAAGAAGAAACTGGGATTGGCGCAGATCACATAAAAATTTTGAAAAAAAGCGACAATTACTATTATTACAACTTGCCCTACAAACTACAAAAAAAATTCTGGGGCGGCAAATATTTAGGACAAAAGCAAAGATGGTATTTGCTGGAATTTATCGGCGATGACGCAGCAATTAATGTTAGAACCGAAGATCCAGAATTTTCAGACTGGAAATGGATTGAGAAAAATGATATTGTCGATTCCATCGTCCCTTTCAAACGTGAAATGTATGAGGATGTTTTGAAAGAATTCTGGGATTTTTTGTAGAGAACAGCCTCTATGTTTGCTCACAAAAGAAAATAAATTTAACAACTAAAATAATGGAAATTAATTTTTATCAATTTGATGAAACCCTGACCAAATCAGTTGCGCCACTAATTTTGAAGATTCTTGAAGAAAAGAAAAAAGCACTTATTTTCTCGCGCGATTCGCTGCGCATTAAAGAGGTTGATGATGGGCTGTGGAGTTATGGCAAAAATAAATTTATTCCGCACATCACAATTTTTGATCAGGATTTTATTCTTGAAAGACAGCCGATTTTGATTTCTGACCGCGAAGAAAATTCTAACCAAGCTGATTATTTAATTTTGACTGAAAAAGTTAGCGAAGAATTTGCCAAAAAATTTTCGCGTATTTTTTATTTCTTTAATGCTCTTGGTGTTGAAGAGGCAAAAAAAACAGCGGCCAGCTACAAAAAAATCGCCAGCAAATTTAATTCTTACAAGAAGGAAGATGCCAAATGGGTGAAGGCAGATATTAAATAACGTCTCTACTTAATTCTTACTAATAAAAACTGCCTGAATTTTTTTCTCTTCAGCGCTATTTTTATCTTTGATTACCAGATCAATAAAATTTCTGCCTTCGGAATTTTTTACCAAAAAACTTTTTGGCAAAATCATGAAAATTTTCACTGTCGTTACCGCATCCTGATCGACAAAAATATTATCAACATTGTTACCTTCAAAGGACTGTAGCTTCAATTCCGCCTCTTGCGGAGCAGCAATTTTAATTTCGAAATTCTTTTTTAAGTGAGTTTTGTTCATGATTTTCAGAGTATAACCATTACGCACCGAACCATCTGACAGCATCACAAACAAAGGATTGCGATCAGAAACTACATCCGCATCAAGAACTGATTTTGTCGCCAGACTGAAAATAATTAAACCAGAAACCAGCAATAAAATAGCCGAGTAAGCAAAGGTGCGTGGACGAAAAAATCTGAAACGATTTTTAGGTGACGGGTTCAATAAATTTTTTTCAGTATCGTAACGAATCAAACCTTTGGGACGGCCAATTTTTTCCATCACATTGTCACAAGCATCTACACACAAGCCACAAGCAATACATTCCATCTGCAAGCCATTTCTAATATCAATTCCGGTCGGACAAACCACCACACATTGTTTACAATCAATACAATCGCCACGACCTGCAAAATCATCACCTTGTTTAAATTTTCCGCGTGGCTCGCCACGCTTTTTGTCGTAAGTAATAATTAAAGTATTGGCATCAAACATCGCCGACTGAAAACGCGAATAAGGACACATGTAAGTACAAACATGTTCGCGAGCGAAGCCAGCCATAACATAGGTTGAGGCAGCAATGCCAAGGATCCAGCCGCTAACATTAAAATTAAATTGCCCAGAAGAAAACTCAGCAAGCAATCTGAAGGCATCGTTAAAATAGCAAACAAAGCCCAATCCCGTAATCAGAGAAAATAAGATCCAACACAGATGTGTCATGGATTTGCGCCAAATTTTGCTAAGATTATTACGACGATCCAAAATTATGCGATCATTGCGATCACCCTGAAATAGCCGTTCAATCGCAATAAAAATGTCGGTCCAAACTGTCTGAAAGCAAGCATAACCACACCACACACGACCAAAAAGTGAGGTGACAAAAAATAATGCTACTGCGGCGATAATCAAAATTCCCGCCAGATAAAAGACTTCCTGCGGCCAAATTTCGATGAAGAAAAAATAAGCTTTAGAATTGGCAAAATCGATCAAAACTGCTTGATCTGGCGCGCCTACACCGCGATCAAAACGCAAGAAAGGTAGTAATAAAAAAATACCTAAAAAAAGCGGATTTAAAATTGTTTTAATCCTGCGAAAACGCCCTTTAACTGATTGGGGATAAAGACGTTTTTTGGCTTCGAATAATTTGGTCATTTAACAAAATTTAGCATTTAACGAGACTGTCGCATAACAAGTGATTTGGGATTTTTAGAGAATGCGAGAAGATGTGGCAACAATTTCATTAATATAATTAACGATTAATTATCAGATCCCAGAGACTCCCTTTTTCCAGCCTATAACTTTCATCTTGACAAAAAATCTTTGATCTCTAGTTTGCCGCGCCTCTTTGTCAGATTTGCTTTTTGATGCTCTTGGCTGCTTATCTCTTCTGACAGCACAATTACTCATTTTAATCAAACATGTTCGCAATCATTGAAACTGGCGGCAAGCAATACCGCGTTGCCCCAAATGAAAGAATTACGGTCGAAAAAATCGAAGGTGATGTTGGAGCTAAAGTCACTTTGGATAAAGTTTTGTTTTTACAAAACGACAATTCAGAAACCACTTTCGGCGCACCTCTAATTCAGGGCGCTCAAGTTGAAGCCGAGATCGTAAAAACCTATAAAGGTAAAAAAATTATCATCTTCAAAAAAAGAAGAAGACAAAATTCACGCAGAAAACAAGGTCACCGTCAGTTCAGAACTGAGATCAGAATTCTGTCGATCAAAGCTTAATTTAATATTTATCACAACAGCTTTCAGCCTTTATGTTGGTTGAGTTGTTTAATCAAACTTACGGAGTAAACCATGGCCACCAAGAAAGCCGGCGGTAGTTCAAGAAACGGTCGCGATTCGGCAGGCAGAAGATTAGGAGTTAAAAAATACGGCAGTCAGTTCGTTATTCCAGGCAACATCATTGTTCGCCAAAGAGGAACTAAATGGCACCCTGGTAAAAATGTTGGAATGGGCGTTGATCACACAATCTTCGCTAAAATTGAAGGCATTGTTACTTTCGTAAAAAGTGCTCGCAAAAACAGAATTTACATTGACGTTAACCCTGTTGCTGCAAACTAAAGTTTAAAAAAAGCCCGAGACTAATCGGGCTTTTTCTTTGTAAAAAATTTAAGATCTCCTCTTAAATTCAGCCGCGGATATGGCGAAATTGGCAGACGCACTAGACTTAGGATCTAGCGCCGCAAGGCATGTGGGTTCAAGTCCCTCTATCCGCACCAACCTTCGCTCTTGTGAGCTTCGGTTGGCAGGCCAACCAAAATGGGTGGTTTGTCAGACGGATCTTTTGGAGCGAGGGTGACCTTTACTTCTCCCCATCGTTTTAAAATCCCCCTCTTCTAAAAAAACTTTTCTTTAAAAACTGCGCTCAAAAATAAAATTTTTGCACAAGAAATTTTTTTGATCCTTCTCTACAAAATCCTCTTCAACTAACTAGAAAAATTTACAAGAAATCCCAAGAAATTTGGTTGCTATTTTTTGGCCTTTTGGTTTAAAGTTTTGGCACTGAATAACCCTCGGATTTTCTCATCAGAATTTTTCCTTACAAATCTATTCCAACCCAATCAAACAAGGACTTCTCAACATGGACGTACAAATAAAAAATACTCTCGATAAAAAACTAAAAAAAGATTATCAAATCATTATTCCTGTACAAATTATCGATACCAAAATTGACGAAAATATCGCCAAAGTTAGACCAAATTTATCACTTAAAGGATTCCGCAAAGGACAAGTGCCTGATGAGGTGGTTAAACAAAAATACGGCCAGTCAATCATGGCTGATGAAGCTGACAAGCTTATTTCTGACACTTTAAGAAAGGTCATCAAAGACAATAATTTCAAACCAGCCATGCCACCAAAAGTGGATATTAAAACTTTTGAAAGCGGCAAAGATATTGAACTTACTGCTTCAATTGAGCTTTACCCCAATGTTCCAGAAATCGAATTAAACAAAACTAAAGTTGTAAAAAGAGAAGCTGAAGTTAGCGCTGCCGATGTTGATGAAGCTTTGAACAAATTATTGAAATTTTATCGCACTTGGGATGAACAAGCTGCAACTTACAAAGCTAAAACTGGCGATGCCGTTAACATCGATTATGTCGGCAAAATCGACAAGGTTGAATTTGAAGGTGGCGCTGCCAAAGCTTACCAATTGGAACTGGGCAGCAAAAACTTCATCGATGATTTTGAAGAACAGTTGGTGGGTAAAAAAGCTGGCGATCAAGTAAAAGTTAAAGTTAAATTCCCCAAAGAATATCACAAAGCCGAATTTGCCGGCAAAGCCGCTGAATTTGAAGTTACAATCAATAAAGTTCTTGTAGGAAAATTGCCGGAAATTACTGATGAATTTATCAAAAATACCTTCGGTATTGAAAGCAAATCCAAGCTGGAAGAAGAAGTTAAAAAACAAGTTGAAGGCAATTATATTCAAATCAGCCGCAATTTGTTCAAAAAAGAATTTTTTGATTTTGCTAACAAAAAATATGATTTTGAATTGCCCACCGGATTAGTTGAAGAACAGCTAAATACCCTTTGGGCGGAAGTTGAAGAAGAGCTAAAAACCAATCCGACTAAATTTAAAAACGACAAAGAAAAGGAAAAAGAAAAATCCAACAAGCGTGAAGTTGCCGAACGCATGATTCGCTGCGGTATTATCTTAACTGAATTAGCTCAAAAACATAAAATTGAAGTCACTAATGACGACATCAATAAAGAATTGGGTAAAATTATGTCACGCTTTGCCGGACAAGAAAAAGCCGTCATGGAATATTATCAGAAAAATCCTAATGCCGTTCAACAATTGAAGGGCACAATAATTGAAGAAAAAACCATCGATTTTATTTTATCGCAAGATGCTATTGAGAAGAAAAAAATCTCAATTAAAGACTTAGACAAAGTCTGGCAAAAGGCTAATGAGGAATAAAAAAACAGCCAAAATGCTGTTTTTGGCGCTCATAAATTCTTAAACAAAATAACTAAAAATATGCAAAATTTCATCGACGCTTTAAAAATGGCTTCCTTTCCAATTCACAAAGAAGGCTACAAATTTATTTTAATTTTTGCTTTAGCCACCATCTGTATCGGCTTACTAAGCCATACTCTTGGTCTTGTTGGCCTTGTATTAACTTTGTGGTGTATTTTCTTTTTCCGTGATCCAGAAAGAGTAATCCCCACTGAAAATAATGTCATTGTCAGCCCAGCAGATGGCGTGGTTACTTTGATTGAGAAGGATGCTAAAGCACCTGACGATTTGGATTATGGCGATAAAAAATGGACAAAAGTCAGTGTCTTTTTGAATGTTTTTAATGTGCATGTTAATCGCGTTCCAGTTGCTGGAACAATCACCAAAGTTAGCTACAAAGCTGGTAAATTTTTAAGCGCCAATGATTCTGGGGCCAGCTCTGAAAATGAAAGAAATTCTATCGTAATTAAAACCAACGATGGTTCTGAAATAGTTTGTGTGCAAGTTGCTGGTCTGGTGGCACGTCGCATCATTTCCGAAGCAGCAGAAGGTCAAGAAATCAAAGCTGGTGATCGTTACGGCATCATCCGCTTTGGTTCACGCGCTGATCTTTATTTCCCAGATAATGTTGAAGTCAAAACTTTGGTTGGTCAGACCATGGTTGGCGGCGAAACTATCATTGCCAAATTTAACTAAAATTAATTGCTGGTAAGTGGTAAGATAAGTGCTTAGTCCAAACAGACGGCACTGACACTTACGGCTTACCACTTACCTCTTTTTAAGATTGTATGCGCTCTCCAAATATTCAAAAATTAACTTCCAAACGCGAGGAAGCTCGCATGGGTGGCGGTCAGAAGAAAATTGACCTACAACATTCCAAAGGCAAATTAACCGCTCGTGAAAGAATCGAAGTTTTGCTTGATGCCGATTCATTCGAAGAATATGGCCTTTATGTTGAACATCGCTGTTCCGATTTTGGCATGGAAGATAAAAAACATCCAGGCGACGGTGTTATCACCGGACAAGGCACTATTAATGGTCGTTTAGTTTTTGTTTACAGCCAAGATTTTACTGTAATGGGCGGTTCGCTTGGCGAAGCTCATGCTAAAAAAATCTGCGATATTTTGGATAAAGCCATGCAAGTTGGCGCTCCTGTCGTTGGAATTAATGATTCCGGCGGTGCCAGAATTCAAGAAGGTGTGGACTCTTTGGGTGGTTACGGCGAAATTTTTCAACGTAATGTCAATGCCAGTGGCGTAGTTCCACAAATCTCTCTCATCATGGGACCATGCGCCGGAGGTGCAGTTTATTCTCCGGCACTTACCGACTTTACAATCATGGTAGAAAATTCTTCTTACATGTTTGTTACTGGTCCGGAAGTGGTTAAAACCGTTACCCATGAAACAGTTACCCAAGAAGATTTAGGAGGCGCTTCAGTTCACGGTGTTAAAAGCGGTGTAGCTCATCTGACTTTCAAAAGTGATATTGAAGCTTTGTTACAAACTCGCCGTTTGATTAACTTTCTACCACTTTCCAATAAAAAAGCCGTTCCGCAAATTCCCACCGACGATAATGCTGATCGCGTTGATGTTTCACTCAACACCCTGATTCCAGAGAATCCCAATCAACCATACGATATGAAGGAATTGGTTGAAAAAATTCTTGATGAAGGTGACTTCTTTGAAATTCAACCCAATTACGCCAAAAACATTTTGATCGGTTTTGGTCGCTTAGAAGGTGAAACCGTAGGAATTATTGCCAATCAACCAATGAGCTTAGCTGGCTGTTTGGATATTAAAGCTTCTGAAAAAGCTGCCCGCTTTATTCGTTTTTGCGATGCTTTTAACATTCCAATTCTGACATTTGTTGATGTACCGGGATTCTTACCTGGTTGTGATCAAGAACATAATGGCATCATTCGTCACGGCGCTAAATTGCTCTATGCTTATGCTGAAGCGACAGTACCAAAAATTACCGTTATTGCCCGCAAAGCTTATGGCGGTGCTTACATTGTTATGAATTCAAAACATTTGCGTGGTGACGTTAACTATGCCTGGGCCAATGCTGAAATTGCCGTAATGGGTCCAGAAGGTGCAGTTGAAATCATCTTCCGCGATGAGGCAAAAGATCCAGAAAGAAAAGCTGCTAAAGCTGCCGAATATCGCGAAAAATTCGCTTCACCTTTCGTCGCCGCTTCACGTGGTTTTATTGATGAAGTTATTCGTCCGCAAAATACCCGCCGCCGTGTTTGCAAATCTTTACAGATACTCAAAAATAAAGAGGTTACTAGACCTTGGAAGAAACACGACAACCTGCCACTCTAATATTGTAGTCACACCTCTCTAAACCTGGCATTCAGAATTTCTTGAATGCCAGGCCTTCCTTATTCTTGGAGTAAACTCTCCACTACAAACACTTCAGACGTCAGTAGATAAAGAAATAATGACTCAAACTTGATCTGACACTCCAAACTTTCAGAAATCAAAACTTCCTGTCTGGTATTTTATCAACTTACACAACGCGGAGCCGCAAACCAATACTTACGAGTAATCATTCCCGGGAAGCTGGTAATCCGAACTCACACTTAGTTAAAACAAACTCAGTGTCGGAGTGTCGGGATTTGACACCTTACCTTATGGTAGAAATTTATTTCGGAAGTCATTTGATTGGTTAATAATTTTCAATTTTACTAGCTGCATCTTGCAGGTTCTGTTTTGCTTCGCTTTTTTTAGCATCCTTTTGCGCTTCTAGATCAGATTTTGTTATTGACGCTGCGCTTTTTTTTCTCACTATTTCACTTTCCAAGACTGCTCCTATGGCTTGGAAGGTACCATTTCCTAAGTTTGTTATCACAGCTTTTTTTTCTACTGACTTTTTTACATTCTGTGGCTCAACAGTAGCATTGTGTTTAACTGGAGTGGCGAAAGAATTCGCTGAAAGAAATAAAGCCAAAGTGAAAAATCCGAGAAATTTTTTCATATTTTTAAATGTTAAATTAGGTTTCAAGACTTCTTCTATTCGGCGCATAATATGATGCAATTACTTCGCCTAACACCTCGGCATTTAACTACAAAAACTTAGAAAAATCCTCAACTACCTCTTCGTAAAGACCACGTTTAAATGCCACAATCGCGTCAACAAAAAAAGTAGTAAAGAATTCCAATCATCAAGCGGATTGGCTTTGGAGGCTGACCACCGACACTTCCATTCGATTGGTAAAGATCAAAAAATTAAGATTCCAAACTATCACAAGGAATCAAGCTGGATAAAATCATCATCTCATGTTTGGGATTGAGCTCGTTGCTCAATCTTCCTCTAAAAATATCTTCCTGACGATTATCGATTTTAGTCGGCTGCCTGGATTTCTATCAATTTTTACTGAATTTATTTGCCAAAAAATGAGGGGCAACCACTCAATTTCTGGCAAAGAAAGATAGTTAAAAAATCTTGCAGAAGCACACGGAATAAGGAGTGGGGAGGTATTTTAGGATGGGCTACGATAGTATCCTTCCTCACAAAATATGAGAATTACCCCCCTGCAATAATTTCACAAAATAGCGCTTGCTTCATTAAAAAACTTTCAACTAAAGATAAACCACAGGTTTTAAAAACTAATATTAAAAACACTTGTGAGTTGTTCAAATGAAACAGCAAGAATCATCTCCAACCGTTGCCAATAATAATTCCTCTCTCCTTTCTCCAATTTTCAACTTGTTTGGAATAGTTGGCCTATCACTGCCGGCGCACCTAATCATCACTCCAGCTATCAATGTTGGTGGAAAAAAAGTTAAGGAAAATACCAATTACAAAACAGCGCTTAAAGAAGCAATTGCAAGACCAGTGGGCATACAGCTGCAAGATACCACAAGAATTATGCAACGCCGCATTCTTGCCTCAATGTTGCCTGCCGTAGCTTCAAAACAGATTGCTCAGGAGTTTGAATTGCCCATATCTGGTCTTATGCCGCTAAATGCTATTTTTGAAACCGTTATCGGCTCATGGCTTGAGCCAAAAGAAAAATTCAGCTCAGTAAATTCATCTAAATATCCGCTGATTCACCCTTTACAACCAGGACAATTAATTTCAAATCCGGCCAATATTTTACAAGTTACTCGCGACCAATTTTTTGCTCTGACTCCCAATCATCCAACAACTAAAAATTACGGCGAGCATGAATGGCAGGATCTCCACAACCGGCAGAATATTTTTAAACAAAATTATTCCGAACGTGCTGCCGCTTTATTTTGTAGAAATTTATCGTTTTGTGGTGCTTCCGTTGTTGCCGGACCATTAGCCACAAAATTTGTTAACCAGAACAAGGATAAAATAGAACAAGCCGGAATTAACATTACACATGCCGATTATGCTGCGACAGTTCTGTGTCGAATGTTTTTTGCTTGGATGACGACACCTTTTGATAGTCTGGCCACCAGACTAAGCGCCGGAGATTTAACTGCTAAAGAAGTGATGTTAGAGATGACTCAAAATATTAAAGCACGTAACGTTTCTTCTTTTTTTGCTGGCGCTGCAGCAAGAACGATTCTGGCTACTACAACCTCATCAACAGTGGCGCTTGGAGCAAAGGCTGGAAAATATCTCGAAGAATTCGCCGAAAATATTGCCGATGGAATTGAACAAAATCCTTTTTACAAATTACTGATTTCAGCTCCTGATAAAGTTCACACCACAACAATTTCAGAAGCTTCACAATATGCATCTCATCTGATCACACGAATTATCAACAGAGAAACAACCGTAAGCTCAAGCAAAGAGATTATAGAATCAATTAACAAGCTGCCTGATGAGGATAAAGTTCATCAAACTATTTCTGAGTCGGAAAAATCATTACAAAATTTTGCTAAAAACATCGCACCACAATTATCAGAACAACCTGCATCCAATCCGAAAAACGCAAAACACTCGACACTACAGAAAAAAAATGAATCTCACGAACACTAGATTATTTTTATTATGAGACTGTCGCATTAGGCGTTTTAGGATGGCTAAGATTAGTTTTTATCAAGAAGGATTATTTTATTTTCAGAATTTTATGTGTTTGCAGAGACAGTAAATATCCCCCTTCCTGACAAAGTTTGATAGCATATTCTAAATTAGCCTGGTTCTTAGCATCATCATACTCGTCCATAGGTTGCACGTAAATTGGAATTTGGAATTGCGACTGTCCGACTTCAGAGATTTTTGAATAATATTGCTGATTTTCTGAAACAATAAATTTGAAAGCATTAATACGAGAAAGTAGATCTGGCCTGATCTGGTGATATTTTCCATGAGAGATTTTAGGCGAGCAAATAATTTTTACTTCCTTGGGCAATTGGCGAAAAAGCGTACCATTGGTTTCGATTTGCACCAAAAAATTTAATTTTACCAACTCTTCGCAAAGCCTTGATATCGGCTGACGTAAAGGCTCTCCTCCGGTAATTACAATTAATTTTCTGACTATTTCTCCGGCACCATTCTTGGCCAATTTTTGCGTTTCACTCAAAATTTCAGTAAGCGAAAAATTATGGTAAGATTCAAATTCAGTATCACAAAAGTCACAGGCCAAATTACATCCTCCCAAGCGGATGAAGACAGATGGATGTCCAACGTAAGGCCCTTCACCCTGTAGAGTTGGAAAGATCTCCTGCACAGCAAGATTTTCACCCAAATGATTTTCTGGTTTGAGAATTTTATTTTTACCAAACATTAGTGATCTTGTTATTAAAGAACCATTTTCATCCCTTCGTGACTAGTTTTAAAACCTAGTCTTTCGTAAAAACGATGGGCATCCAAACGTAGTTTATTAGTTGTTAGTTGAACAATCTTTACTTCATTGTCTTGAGCAAACTCTATTGCCTTTTGCATCATCCAGGCACCAATTCCTTGACTTCGAAATTTTGAATCAACACGAACAGCTTCAATATTCATGCGCTTTGATCCTTGCATTGTTAAAGAAGGCATAATGGTCAAATGGCAAGTGGCGATGATTTCTTCTGCTAATTGCACCACTGCTAAAAAATTATTTTTGTCACCCGATATTTGGTGAAAGGCCTGAAGATAGGCAGAAAAATTGTTCACATCTTCACGATCTTTGCCAGCAATGTCATTTGTAAGCATCGCCACAATTTTTGGCAAATCGCACTCTTGAGCCTGACGAAATGATAACTTCTTCAAGTCCATTAACTTTCGACGCGGATTTTTTGGTAAGTGTCACGCTCCATCTCTACAATATCGATTGAGATGTCACAGCGTTTGGTTGGAAGTTTGAGATCGGCATGAAATTTTTGCACAAATTCCATAATTTTTTGCGAGAGATTTTTGCGCACTTCCATCGATCTTCCACTTAAAACTTTTAAAGTTATATGCAGGAATGAACTTTCAGATTCATCAAGATGGCCAACAAAATATTCATCGAAAGGTAAGCTGCGGCACTTACATTGATCAGCGTCAAAATTACCTTCTTGCGCTTGCATTATTTCCTGAATTTTATTTTCCAAAGCAGCAATTGATCTGCGTTTGATATTGGCGGAATGCTCTATGATTAAATGCGGCATAAATTAGAGAATTATTTGAAACTGATACCAAACAAACGATTTATAATCGCAATTAAGTGAAGTATTTTTGAAGAAAAATTGCGACAGATAATATAGCTGTATCAGTTGATACAACTTCATTATCCGAGCAAGTTTTCACAAGAAAGACAAAGTTTAATGGAAGTATCAATTATGAGACTGTCTCATTATGTGTTTGAGATAAATGATCACGTAAAAAAGCAACGTCAAGAAAACCGAAACCTCGTTAGAGGCTTAGTACATTTAAATAAGTTGCTGAATTTTTTGGAAAAATAAGGAAGGAAAGTTTTTTAAATCTAGTCACAAAAAGAGAAAAATAAAGACGATAGCTCCGACTTTTTTAGAACCTATCCCGAAGGACGGTCCTTGTCTTAAGGAGGTAATCCAGCCGCAGGTTCCCCTACGGCTACCTTGTTACGACTTAACCCCAGTCACCATTCCTACCGTGTAGAGCTACCTCCTTGCGGTTAGCTCACTCTATTCAGGTAGAAACGACTTCCATGGCTTGACGGGCAGTGTGTACAAGACCCGAGAACGTATTCACCGTAGCGTGCTGATCTACGATTACTAGCAATTCCAACTTCATGAGGGCGAGTTGCAGCCCTCAATCTGAACTGAGATGGCTTTTAAGGATTTGCTCCAGATTGCTCTTTCGCTTCCCGCTGTGACCACCATTGTAGCATGTGTGTAGCCCACCCCATAAGGGCCATGATGACTTGACATCGTCCCCACCTTCCTCCAGCTTGTCGCTGGCAGTTTCCATATAGTTCCCGGCATAACCCGATGGCAAATAAGGATGAGGGTTGCGCTCGTTGAAGGACTTAACCTAACATCTCACGACACGAGCTGACGACAGCCATGCAACACCTGTCTCCACTGTGGATTGCTCCAAAGGTACATCTCTGTACCGGTCAATGGGATTCAAGAGGTGGTAAGGTTTTTCGCGTAGCATCGAATTAAACCACATGCTCCACTGCTTGTGCGGGTCCCCGTCAATTTCTTTGAGTTTTAGCCTTGCGGCCGTATTCCCCAGGCGGGGTGCTTAACGCGTTAGCTTCGCCACCGAACTCTAAGAGCCCGACAACTAGCACCCATCGTTTACTGCGTGGACTACCAGGGTATCTAATCCTGTTTGCTCCCCACGCTTTCGTACCTCAGTGTCAGTAATGGCCTAGATAGTCGCTTTCGCCACCGGTATTCCTTCTAATATCTACGGATTTCACCCCTACACTAGAAATTCCACTATCCCCGAACATACTCTAGCCAAGCAGTTTCGATTGCAATTCCCGAGTTGAGCCCGGGGCTTTCACAATCGACTTACTTAACCACCTACGTACGCTTTACGCCCAGTAATTCCGAACAACGCTAGCACCCTTCGTATTACCGCGGCTGCTGGCACGAAGTTTGCCGGTGCTTTTTCTGTAGGTACCGTCATTATCTTCCCTACTAAAAGAGCTTTACAATCCGAAGACCTTCATCACTCACGCGGCATTGCTGGATCAGGCTTGCGCCCATTGTCCAATATTCCCCACTGCTGCCTCCCGTAGGAGTCTGGACCGTGTCTCAGTTCCAGTGTGGCTGATCATCCTCTCAGACCAGCTACGGATCATTGCCTTGGTAGGCCATTACCCTACCAACTAGCTAATCCGGCAGAGGCCCATCTAACAGCGATAAATCTTTCCCCCGAAGGGTAATATATGGCATTAGCTTTGGTTTCCCAAAGTTATTCCTTACTGCTAGGAAGGTTCCTCTGTATTACTCACCCGTTTGCCACTGACATATTGCTATGCCCGTTCGACTTGCATGTGTTAAGCATGCCGCCAGCGTTCGTTCTGAGCCAGAATCAAACTCTCAAGTTGAGAAATCTGATAATAGCTTGAATCTACTTTAAAACTCGAAAGTTAATAAAGCAGATAGCTCAAATTTGCAGAGCTATCGCCTTTATTTTTCTCTCTCTTTTTTTGTTTTTTTCTTTCTGTTGAAGAAAGAAAAAGACGTGACTATTTACGATTTAAAACAACATTAAAATTTTATCTGAAATTTATTAGCTTCCCAAAGAACTGCTGTTCTGAAGGGGAAGTGACATCTAAATAAAGACTCAATTGATTCTTCTGTTTCGAAGAGGGCGGGCAACTTAAGCTCCCCTTTCTACAATGTCAAGCAGCTTTGTTTAAATTTTTTTAAAAATGTTTTGTTGCTTGGACGAACTCAATAAACAAGAGCCTCGGGGAAATTGATAAGGTTTTGATTTTCACCTCAACTTCTACTAATCGCCGTAAATTTTTTGTTAAAAAATCGAGTGAAAGCACTTTTAAATTCTTACGAAACTCAATTTCTGTTTTAAAAAATAGTCTTTGTGCCCTCACCGCCTCTTCAAAATCAAGGCCCGCGAACTCAATATCACATTTTGCCTGATAAATTTTTTGCAAATAATTCGCTGTAAATCGTATTAATGCAATGGGCTCGAAGCCTTCTCTGAAAAGCTTCTCAGCCTGTGATAAAGCTACATCAAATTTTTGTCCGGCGAAGCTGGCGATAAATTCATTAACCGAAATTTCAGCTTCCAAACCATTGATTTTGCTAATCAAATCGATGGTAAGATTTTTTTCTTCACCCAAAAAAAGAGCGATTTTTTCTAACTCATTTAGAATAATTTGACGATTTTTTCCAAATTTTGCGACCAACAATTCAACGACCTGAGAGCTTGATTTTATTTGCCTCTTAGTCAATTCATCAGCAATAAATTTCTTGATCACACGCTCATCATCTTCGTAACAGGCAATTGCAGCAAAGTTAAAATTTTCTTCGCACAATTTGCGCAGAGCCGAGGATTTATCTAAATCGCCGCCTTGTACTAAAATAAAATTATCACTCTTTTTAAAATATTCTTTGTCTTCAAAGAGCAACTTCAGAGCTGCACCACAGGCTACATCGACATCTTTTACTAAAATTAATTTTCGACCACCTAGCATGGAAAACGAAAAAAATTCGTCAGCTAAAATCCCTTTATCCTCGCTTAAACGCTCTTTACTTAAATGCGAAACCAAAAACGGATCAGATAAATCCGGCGCAATTTTTTTAGCTATTAAGTCAAAACGATAATTGACCACCGAAATTTCTGGTCCAAAAACTAAACAGCCGGCAATTTTTTCTTGGGCAATACGCTGAATGTAAGAGTCAATTTGAGAGGTTGCGATTTTCATCTGCTAGATATTTGAATAAGAATTGTCAGCCCTTGCGGCAAAATTTTTTTGGCACTTATGAATTAAGAAATCTATTTTTGGCAGCAATATTTTTCGCCAGCTAATTTAATTTTTATGAAAAAGTGCCAAACTTTTAAAACCTTGGTGTGAAGCATCGAAAGCTTTTCTAATTGTAGTTGCAGGATTATCCTCCACTTCATTCGCCACATCGTGCAAATCGCTCGCTTTTTTAAGTGCATTAACCACAGCCTTAAAATTGCATTGTGAAATATTGCGCCTTTGTATTTCTTTCCCAATCAAGTCAGAAATTTTTTCTTCACCATATTTCTCTGTGGGCAATGCTTCTGCTAGATACATCAGGTTTCCATCATTAAATTTTCTTAAATCAAACTGATTGGTAACAATGCTTTCTAGGCTTTCGCGATATTTATCTCGGCTTTGATAATGGAATATTGAATGACGAATTATCTGGTTAAAAATTATTACAAAACCTTGTTCGTAAGCTATTTTTGCTGCCGTGTAATCTTGTCCATCAAGTTGAGTGGTATAGTTAGTATCCGCACCCTTATTTAAAAGAATGTTTACTATTTCTTTTTCACCGCAAGAAGCGGCCAACATCAAAACCGAAATGCCATATTGATCAACAACATTGGGATTAGCACCTCGATTAATCAAAGCTTCACAAGAAGCGGGATTGGGATCTTCACGTCTAAAAACCTTCAGAAGTTTTGAATTGAGATAATTTATTTTGTCTTTGATCCTCCCTTCAATCTCAACCGCACCTCTTAAATTCGCTACAATTTCTGCCGTTTGATTTAACCGATTACGCACACTCAAAGAAGCCTGGCAATCCAAGAACAGCTGAACTAATGAAACATCTTCACTTGCAACGGCCCACATCAGAGCCGTATTTCTATAACTGTCAGGATTGTCAATGTTAACAACCTTATATTGCAGCAGAGAAGTAATGCTTCTGCGATTGCCCCTTTGAACAGCTAAAATCAAAGGTGGATTGCCATTTTCGTCAGAATCGTTGGGATTAATTCCTCCGGCAATAAAATTACCAACTTCTTCTTTGGATAATTTTTGACCATTTTTTATTGCTTCAATTAAGGCATTAGTCATTTGTCGGAATCTTGTTTAGAATTTACTCTGATTGGCTTTGAAAGTTGTAAATTAGTGCCTTATTTGCAAGAAAAAGAAAACTCAGAGTTGTGTATTTACTTACTTTAAAACGCATTAGTTGTGTCAAATTACTCATAATTTTTACACGCCAATCTTTGTAAAGCTTTGATTTTAGGCACTTTGTAATTAAAAGTAGATTCTTGCCGGCCCGGCAGAAATCTACTTTTTTCGCCACAATGACCAAATAAATCTCGTTTCACAACTACAAGTAATACATACAAAAGCTGAGACAACTAATTGATCTGGCGCAAAAAATTCTTCTCCAATATTTACCCATTTGAAAAAAATATTAATTTTTTGTTAAAAAACCTAATTTTTGATATTGACTCTCATTTTCGTCAAAATTATGTTGCGCGCCCCAATTCAACTTTTTTGAAAATGATTATCAAAAATTATTCACATTCACATCTTGCTGCTTTCTTCTCGGCAGTGCTGGTTCACGCTTCAATTGCAACTTGGGCAATGATGCCTTCGTCTCCAATTGTTTTGAACCAACAAGCAATTCAAGTTAGTTTTGTAGCACCTTCAGCATCGCAAAAAACTTCACAATCAACTCAGAAAAAAATTGTCACTAAAGTTAAAACAGAAAATGCCATTAAACAAAAACAACAAAACAAAACTGAAGTAGCTGAAAATAATCCTGAAATAAATCAAAAAGCCGGCAAACAAACTTCCGGACGTGAAGATCCAAATGCCACCGCCACCAAAGCCGCTGAAAGCGAACCGGTTTTCAACGCCAATTATTTAAACAACCCGGCTCCTTATTATCCGCTTTCCGCCAAACGCAAAAGCATTCAAGGCAAAGTATTGCTTAACGTGGTGGTTAAAACTGATGGCACTGCCGCTTCAGTTAATATCTCCCGTTCCAGCGGTCACGATGTTTTGGATGAAGCAGCACTTGATGCCGTAAAACAGTGGAAATTTCTTCCCGCCAGAAGCAAAGGCCAATTGATACAGGCCAGCGTCATCGTTCCCATCGAATTTAAAATTATCTAATCTAGCCATGAATTTTTCTCACGTATTTATCCAAGGAAACGCAGTTCTAATTGTTGTTTTTATTCTTCTTCTAGCCATGTCTTTCACCAGCTGGTACATCATTTTCTGGAAAGGATTAAAGTTACGTTCTGAATATCTCTCTTTCCAAAAATTCCAAAACCGATTTGGTAATATTAAAGATTGGCCGGCACGCAACGATTTCAAAGAAATTGATGGCAGCGTCAGCTTCTTAGTTGATGAGGTGACCAAACTTGCAGCAATCTTGCCACAATACGACAATCACGAAGCCAAAAAAGAAATTTTGACCATGCATTTGTTACAAAAGCTGGATGAGACGCGCTCTTGGCTGGATAAGGGTTTAACAGTTCTGGCATCAATTGGCAGCTCCGCACCTTTCATCGGATTATTTGGCACAGTTTGGGGAATTTACAACGCCTTGCAAGACATTGCAGCTCAGGGCAATGCCGGACTTTCAGTGGTGGCAGGCCCAATGGGAGAAGCTTTGGTGGCAACTGCCATCGGTCTTTTTGCCGCCATCCCCGCTGTTTTGGCTTACAACAGCTTCGTACGTTTGAATCGTCTTTTGGTACAAAATTTGCGCCACGTTGCCGAACAGCTGACAGTTTATTTATCTAACGAAACACATAAAGGTTAAAATATGCAAAGTCCGTTTGAACGCGAAGAACTGCAGGCACCGCTTTCTGAAATAAACATGACACCGCTGGTTGATGTGATGTTGGTGTTGTTGGTAATTTTTTTGATCACCGCGCCAATGTTGAACAGTGCCGTTAAACTTAATCTGCCCACTGAAACCGCCGCTCAAATCACCGAACAAAAAACCATCACCATTTCCATCAACGCTCAAGGTCAATATTTTGTCGATGATGTTGCTGTGTCGGAAAGTGCTTTGGAAAGCAAGTTACGTGTCACAGCGCAAGAAAATCCCAAACAACAAATTCACATTCGTGCCGATGTCGACGTTAATTACGGCAAGGTAAGTCACGTGTTGGCAGAGCTCCAACGTGACGGGCTATCGAATGTTGGATTTGTCACCACCAACAAATAGCCAAAAATTAAGGATCAAAGCAGTAAATTTTTAAAAGGATCGCAATTTAAAATTTTTAAGAAATGTCAAAGTTTTCCACTTCTCTTGCCAACCAAAACCGCTTTAACCTGTTATCCAGATTTGTTACTGGCACTGCTGTGGTTAGTGCGGCAATTGTTCCCAGCCTTGCCAACGCGCAAGAATCGGTCATGCTGCCTACAGTTTCAGTAATTGAGAGCAATTCCGATGAAAATTACAACGCCCCGGAAAGCTCTTTTTACAAATTGAATGTTCCTTTGGTGGACACTCCAAGAACCGTCACCACTGTAACCAGAAAATTGATGGATGACCAAGGAACAACCCGACTTTCAGATGCTTTACGTAACGTTCCCGGTATTTCTTTGGCAGCTGGCGAAGGTGCCAACCAGGGTGATAGCCTTACCATCCGTGGCTTTTCTGCCCGCAGTGACATGTTTATTGACGGTATGCGTGATTTCGGTAGCTATTTCCGCGACTCTTTCAACCTAGAATCGGTTGATGTTGTGCAAGGACCTTCTTCCTCTTTATTCGGCCGCGGATCAACCGGCGGTTCGGTAATTCAAAATTCCAAACAGGCCTTTTTGGGATCAAAAATTGAAGGCACTACACAGTTTGGAACCAATGAAACTGAGCGCGCTACAATTGACGTTAACCAGAAAATCCCCGGAATTGAAGGCGCCGCCTTTCGTGTTAACGCCATGATTCACAGCAATGATGTGGCAGAAAGAGATGATGCCTCTTTCCGTCGCAAAGCCATTGCACCAACAATTGCCTTCGGTCTGGGCACTGACACGCGCTTAAATATCAGCTATTTACACCAAGAAGAAAATAACACGCCGGATTACGGTATTCCGTTCTACGCCGGCAAACCAGCTGACGTCGATCGTAACAATTTTTACGGCTACAAAAACGACTATTTA
Source organism: uncultured Rhizobium sp. (assembly GCA_964537735.1). Lineage (GTDB taxonomy): Bacteria > Pseudomonadota > Alphaproteobacteria > Rickettsiales > UBA1997 > UBA2645. The sequence continues at coordinate 34,944 of CAZICL010000008.1, forward strand.
AAAACCGATGTCGATATCAGCACCATCAAGTTCGAACATGATTTTTCCAAAAATCTCACCGTACGCAACCAATCAAGATACGCGCGCTATTTACGCAGCCCGCAAATTACCAACCCAAAAACAACTGATGGTTCTACCGTTTCACGCAGCATGATCATCAGACAATCTCTTGATACTTATTTGGGCAACCAAACTGACTTGATCAGCAAATTTTCAGCCTTCGGAACTGATCACACGCTGGATGTTGGTCTTGCCATTGAGAGCGAATCATCTCAGCCAAATAACTTTACAACTACTGCCGAAACCACCTCATTGTCAAATCCGTCCGTGGCTTATTTCACAACCGCACCGGCATTTAACGGATCAAATTCAACCACTGTTGACACTACCGGTGTGTACGCTCTTGACACTATTAAACTAAATAAATCTTGGGAATTGTCACTGGGCGGACGTTTTGACAACATGCGCACCAATTACAACGCTTTGAGCGCATCCGGCGTGAGCACTGTTTTGTCACAAACCAACAATGTTTTCAGCTACAATGGTGGCGTAATTTACAAGCCACAAGAAAATGGCAGTATTTATTTAAGTTCAGGAACCAGCTTCAACTCTTCAGCTGACAGCTTATCTCTGAGCACCTCCTCTTACAATCTTGATCCCGAAAAAACCACTTCCTACGAATTGGGAACCAAGTGGGATTTATTTGACAAAAGACTTTCTGCTACCACCGCCATTTATCAGGTTCAAAAAGATAATGTCAGAGAGACTGTCAATGGTGTTACTGCTTTGTCAGGAACTCAGAGAGTCAGAGGTTTCTTAGCTCAAATTAGCGGACAAATAACCAAGAAATGGAACATCATGGCCGGTTACAACTACATGGATGGCAAAGTGACTCAATCTGATGATCCAACCCAAGTTGGACGCTCTTTAAACAACGCTCCAGAAAATAGCTTGAACTTATTCACAACTTACAAGCTGGATCCAAAGTTTGAAATTGGTGGTGGTGCAAATTATGTCGGTAAAAGATTTGTCAGCCCAACCAGCAATTCCAGCACTCCAGATCCTGTCACCGGAACTGTGCGTAGTGTATCGAGCTACATCACTTTGAATGCCATGGCTAAATATTCGCTTAACAAACACATCGATTTCCAACTCAACATTAACAACCTTACTAACGAATATTATTTCGACCAACTGCGCGGCAGCAATGCGGCAATTCCTGGCGAAGGTCGTGTGGTGCTCTTAACAACTAAAGTAAAATTCTAACATGTTGCTTCATATCCCGGATGTTTTGACCACAGATCAAGTTATGGAATTTCGTGAAATTCTTGATAAGGCTAATTGGGTTGATGGCAAGGTTACAGCCGGCCATCAATCAGCTTTGGTAAAAGATAACTTACAATTACCACATAATTCTGATGAGGCCAAACTTCTGGGAGATAAAGTTTTAGCAGCTCTTGAGAGCAATTCCACTTTCATCTCAGCAGCATTGCCACACAAAGTTTTTCCGCCACTATTTAACAGCTATTCCGGCGGACAAAATTTTGGCACACATATTGACAACGCGATTCGTCAAATTCCTGGCACTCCTTTTAAAATAAGAACCGACCTCTCCGCCACTCTATTTCTTTCTGATCCTTTGGAATATGATGGCGGAGAGTTGGTGGTAGAGGATACATATGGCACGCACAAGGTAAAACTACCTAAAGGCCATATGATCCTCTATCCCGCAAGCAGCTTGCACCATGTTACACCAGTAACAAAAGGCACAAGAGTTGCATCGTTTTTTTGGATTCAAAGCATGGTGCGCGATGACGCCACACGCACTTTGCTGTTTGATTTAGATAATTCAATCAGACTTTTGAATCATGATTTTCCAAGTCATGAATCTTCAATTCATTTAACTGGTATTTACCACAATCTTTTGCGGCGCTGGAGCGAGGTTTAACAGGCAATAATTAGATGAGAAAACTCTTAAAAAAACTTCATCTTTATTTAGCACTGGTTCTGTTTTTGCCTTTGGTTGCACAAGGAATTACCGGATCAATTATGGCTTTCCGCAGCGAAATTTCTGCTGCGAGTTTGAATTTCAAATACAAACTCACCGACGGTGAAATGGCTGACCAAGCAGCCATAATCAACGCTGCACAACAAGCAGCAGCGCAAGATTTAATCGCCGCTCCTTTTAAAATGCCGCCAGAAAAAACCTTCGCTAAAGTGCGCTTTACCAAAGAAGGCGAAAGAAAGCCGGTGTTGGAAGTGGTGATTGATCCAGTTTCATTACAAGTTTTAGAAACAAATGACCCGAGCAAAAATTTCTTCCGCTTAACCAAAATATTTCACGAGAATCTTTTTTTAGGAAAAATTGGCAAAAATATCATCGGCATCATCGGAATAATAATGCTGTTCATGTGCCTGAGCGGACTGATAATCTGGTGGCCCAAAAAAGGCATGCTGCAACGTGCTTTAACTTTTAAATTTTCCGACAAAGGCAAAAAATTTCACCGCGATTTACACGGCGCCATCGGTTTCTGGCTTTTAATTCCTTTCACTGCCGTCTGTGTTACCGGAATTTACATGATTTATTTCAAAAGCCGTGAAAGCAGTAAACTTTGGCATTCCATTCACGATGGCACATTGGCTGGTATTTACGGAGAAAGTTTGGCGTTTTTGGTTGGCCTACTACCGCTGCTATTCTCCATCACCGGCATCACTTTGTGGTGGTTGAAGAAGAAAAATAAAAAACTTGCTCGCCAATAAAAATTGTCATCAAGCAACAGATTTAGCAAAAACTTTTCCTAAAATAGTTTTCAACTTAATTTCTACACCAGGCCTTTGCGGTTTTAAGGACAGATTTTTAGCATCAACTTGCTCAACGTAACATCCGTAAAAATCACGACGCTTAATCTTGGAATCTTGCAGCAAATATTGGTAAAAAATTTTCAAATCTTTCAAACGCGGTTTGTATTTTTTTCCACTCACTTCCATCGCTGCCAAAGCTAAAATTTTTAACGCCACTTTCTCGTCCAATTTTTGTAATTTTTGCTGATCGATTAAAAAATATGTTTGTTGAAATTGTAAAATTTCTGCCGCTTGTTCAAGCATCGAGCAATCAAACAAATCGCGCATTTGAGCGATTTCATCAGAGGCACTTTTAATGCGTTGGTGCAGCAAATTCTGCTCTTCAAAGCTAGCCAGGAAATTTCTGATTTTATTACGCAAAAACTTCTCATCCACATTGGTTTCATCCTCAAACCATTTAATCTTTTTGGCGCTTAAATATTTTGTCAGATCATCTTTTTCAAAATTCAAAAGCGGTCTTACCAGCTTGATTTCATTAATCTCAGAAACTTCTGCAATTGTGGATAAACCATCCAAACCACTGCCGCGAAAAAGTCGAATCAGAAAATTTTCAGCAACGTCACCAATTTGATGACCCAAAAATAAATGTGAAATTTTATGCTTTTCGCAATAACCCAGAAGCAGCTCATAACGCAAATCGCGCAGCTTTCCTTCAATATTTTTTTGCGGCAATTTTTTTGCATCAACCACTAAAATTTCATGAGCAATTTGTTTCTGCGCCAAGATTTCACCAACCATCCCCGCCTCCACAGACGATCCTGAGCGCATTTGATGATCCACCGTTAATGCCACTAATTTAATCTTTTGTGGCACACAAATTTCCGCCAACAGCATCACCAACGCCATCGAATCCACCCCGCCAGAAACCGCAACTGCCAAGCTTTTTGGCAGTTTTTCCCCAGCAAAAATCTCAGAGGTTTTTTGTGTAAAATCTTTAACAATTTCCATTTTTAAAAATAAATTTTGACAATTTTGACAAGATTGACAACTTTGTCCTCATTGTGAGACTGTCGCAAATCAAAATTTTCTAAAAAATTTTTGTGATTCAAAGTTTTTTGAAAGGTAAGCGTACCCAGATGTACGTGCGTTTCAAAAAACTTTGAATTGCGAAAAATTCGACGAAAAGTTTGATTTGCGACAGTCTCATTGTAAATTTAAACCACTTAAAATATGACAAGAGTAACAATCGAAGTAACCGAAGCCGAACGCCAACAATTGAAAGTTCTGGCAACAATAAATAATCTTTCAGTTAAAGATTTTATTTTGCAAAACACCTTGGGCATCTCCAATAAAACACCCAACAAAAAGACTTTAAAAGCCTTTGATGATGTTAAAAATGACAAGAATCTTACCAAACATTCTAACTTTAAAAAGTTTCTTAAAGACATCAAAAAATAAACCCTCCTAATGCTCACCATAACTTACACCACATCCTTCAAACGCGATTACAAACGCGCCGTCAAACAAAGAAAAAACATCAAAAAACTCGACGACATTTTATACCAATTATCTCATCAAATTCCTCTCAATCCCAAATGCCGCGACCACAAACTTTCTGGTGATCACATTAATAAAAGAGATTGCCACATCGCACCAGATTGGCTTCTTATTTACGAAATAAAAAATGAAGATTTAATTCTGTACAGAGTTGGTTCGCACAGCGAATTATTTAACAAATAGACTGAGCAGAATTATTAATTCAACACATCGCGCATCGAATAAAACCCTGGCTTCTGAGCAGTTCCCCAGATCGCAGCTCTAATCGCACCTTTGGCAAAAATATCACGGTTGGAAGCTTTGTGAGTAAGTTCAACACGCTCACCATCACCAGCAAAAATAACTGTGTGATCACCAATCACATCGCCGCCACGTAAAGTGGCAAAACCAATTTCACCCTTATTTCTTTTGGCATCTTTGCCGACGCGCGCCATTACAGCATTTTTTTGCAAATCAGCTGTACGACCCTGAGCAACTGCTGCACCGAGCGACAATGCAGTTCCTGAAGGGGCATCAACTTTATTTTTGTGATGCATTTCAACAATTTCAACATCGAAATCATCATGCAAAATTGAAGCCACTTTTTCTGCCAAATTCATCAATAAATTGACACCCAAAGACATATTAGAAGACCAGATAATTGGCGTATTTACTGCATTGGCAGCAAATTGTTGTTTTTCTTCTTCAGAAAATCCGGTGGTGCCGCAAACCAATACTTTTCTGTATTGCGAGCATTTTTCGGCTATTGCCAAACTTAAAGCAGGTGAAGAAAAATCAATCACCGCATCACAATTTTGTACGAATTGATCAATGTCCGAAATGGTTTTGGCATCATTTTTATCAAAGCCCAAAAACTCTCCCAGATCCTCATTGTCATGTCCTCCATCTTGACGCACCAATGCACAAGAAAGATCAACAATTTCATCTTGCAATACTAAGGTTGCAATAGTGCGGCCCATTCTGCCTGTGATTCCGGTAACTCCAATTTTCATAAAAATCCAGTTTGGTTTGATTAATAACTAACTAAGCAAACCCTAAAATCTAAAATCTAAAATCCCAAATTCTTTTGTTGCACTTGCCAAGTTGGATTTTTAGAATGGAATTTCCTCGCTTAGATACAATTTTTCCTCAAAAAAATTTCAAAAATGACTGATCAAAACACTATTCAAGTTGCTGTGGGCAAAGACATTCAGCCGGTTTCGTTAGTTGCTGAAATGAAAAAATCCTATCTCGATTACGCCATGAGTGTGATCGTAGCTCGTGCCATTCCTGATGCTTGCGACGGCTTAAAACCAGTACATCGCCGTATTTTATACGCCATGTATGAAGGCTCTTACGACTACAACAAACCCTTCAAAAAGTCGGCTAGAATTGTTGGTGAAGTGATGGGTAAATATCACCCCCATGGTGATGCACCGATCTACGAATCTTTGGTGCGTATGGCGCAAGATTTTTCGATGCGCGTTCCTCTTATTGATGGTCAGGGTAATTTCGGTTCAATTGATGATGATCCTCCTGCCGCGATGCGTTACACTGAGTCGCGTCTGAAGAAAATCTCTCACACCATGCTTGATGATCTCGACAAAGACACTGTCGATTTCAGTCCTAACTATGACGGCTCCGAAAGAGAACCAAAAGTTTTGCCAGCACGTTTCCCTAATCTCTTAGTTAACGGCTCTGGCGGTATTGCTGTTGGTATGGCAACCAATATCCCACCACACAATTTGGGTGAAGTAATTGACGCTTGTTTAGCCTTCATCGACAACAACCAAATTACCATTGAAGACATCATCAAGATTGTCCCTGGACCTGATTTTCCAACCGGCGGTATTATTTTAGGCCGCAACGGTTTTGACTCAGCAGCAAGAACAGGACGTGGTTCTGTTGTGATGCGCGGCCGCCATAAAATTGAAAAAAGAGCGGGCAATAAAGTTGCCATCATCATCGAAGAAATTCCTTATCAAGTTAATAAAGCCAAACTTGTCGAGAAAATCGCCGAGCTGGTTAAAGAGAAAAGAATCGAAGGTATTACTGATTTGCGCGACGAATCAGATCGCGATGGAATCCGTGTCGTTATTGAGTTACGCCGTGATGCCATGGAAGAAGTGATCATCAATCAGCTCTACAGCTTTACCGAATTGCAGTGCAATTTCAGCGTCAATATGTTGGCTCTAAATCACGGCAAACCGCAATTGATGAACTTGCTTGATGTCATCAAAATTTTCAGCGATTTCCGTTTTGAAGTTACCACACGTCGCACCAACTTCTTGCTTGGCAAAGCACGTGATAAAACTCACATCTTGATTGGTTTGGCGGTTGCTGTTGCTAATATTGATGAAATTGTCGAGCTCATAAGAAACTCTAAAGATGTCGCTGAGGCTAAAGAAAAATTATTGTCTAAAGCCTGGCCAGTCGGACTTGTTGAAGCCCTGATTCAATTGGTGCAAGACCGTGGCAACATAGTTAAAGACGGCAAATTCTATTTCACTGAGATTCAGGCTAAAGCAATTTTAGAAATGCGTTTAGCGCGTTTGACCGGCTTAGAAATGGAAAAAATCAGCGACGAGTTGAAGGTTTTGGCCACCGAAATTTCCGGCTATCTTGAACTGCTATCTGACCGCAGCACAATGATGGCTTTAGTCAAAAAAGAATTGATTGAAGTTAAAGAACAATTTGCCACTCCAAGAAAATCAACCATCGAAGATTCTGAGTTCGAAGTTGATATTGAAGACCTAATTCCAAAAGAAGACATGGTTGTAGTTGGCACTATGAATGGCTACATCAAACGTGTAGCACTTACTGCTTATCGCACACAAAAACGCGGTGGCAAAGGTCGCAGCGCTATGGATGTTCGTGACGAAGATATTGCCACAGATATTTTTGTGACCAACACGCACACGCCGATTTTATTCTTTTCCAACAAAGGCAAAGTTTACCGCTTAAAAACTTATAAACTTCCTCTTGGTTCACCGCAAGCTCGCGGTCGCGCTTTGGTAAATTTATTACCTCTGGAACAAGACGAAAAAATCTCAACAATTTTAGCCTTGCCAGAAGATGAATCGAAATGGCAAGATCTCAGCATCGCTTTTGCCACTTCTCATGGCGACATTAGAAGAAATTCGATGGATCAGTTTGTTGACATTCGTTCCAGCGGTAAAATCGCCATGAAACTAGAACCAGGCCAAGCCTTGGTTGGAGTGTCGTTATGTCATGAAAGTGATGATATTTTGTTATCTACCAAAGACGGTAAATGTATCCGTTTCCCGGTTGAAAAATTACGCGTCTTTCAAAGTCGCAACTCCACTGGTGTACGTGGCATTAAGCTTGAAAAAGGCAATGAAGTTATCGCCATGTCAGTTTTGAAACACGCCAATGACGATTCTGAGATCAAAGATAAATATCTCAAAATTGATATTGAGCAACGTCTGGCTTTACGCGGTGCTTTGCTGTTTAATAAAAATCTTACAGAAAATCCATCTGACGATTTATTGGCGCAACCACAAGAAATTCCACAAATCACCGGCGCAGAATTGCCTCAAAGCAAAATCGAAGAATTGGCCATCAATGAAGAATTTATTTTGACCATGACTGAAAATGGTTTTGGCAAACGTTCTTCAGCTTACGAATATCGCATCACCAACCGCGGCGGATCAGGAATCACCAACATTGTTACGTCCAAACGTAACGGCAATGTTGTTGCCAGCTTCCCAATTGAAGCCAAAGATCAGGTTATGATCATCACCAATAAAGGTACTTTGATCAGAACTGAAGTTGGATCAGTAAGAATCTCCGGCCGTAACACTCAGGGTGTAACGCTGATTAAAACTTCTGACGAAACTGTAGTTTCCGTTGCCAGAATCGCTCACACCGGTAATAAAGATGTTGATGAAGCCGAAACCGGTGACGAATCAGCTGAAAATTTTGCCGAAGAAAATTCTATAGCAACCTAGGGATAGACTATACAGTCTCAGGAAGAGTGATCTGAAAAATAAAAAGGGTCAGACCAATATGGTTCTGACCCTTTTTATTTTGATCTTTGAGCATCGTTATAATGAGACTGTCGCAAATCAAACTTTTCGTCGAATTTTTCGCAATTCAAATTTTTTTGAAACGCACGTACATCTGGGTACGCTTACCTTTCAAAAAAATTTGAATCACAAAAACTTCTTAGAAAATTTTAATTTGCGGCACCTCATAATTTACAATAGCCGTTGTTCTGGATTGTTTAACCAGCCGATTTGGCAACAAATTTGACATACCGCAAAAAATCATCTTCTCACCTTCAGGCCGGAAATTCACTTCCATTGCTTCAGCATTTTTAATTGATTTTTTCTCAGTCACTCCAGTCATGTGACTGATCATTGCCGACAGATTATTACTGTGACCCACAATCAGCACATTCTGCCCGTCTTTAACACGAATAGTCAATTCTTCATAAAGCTCTTTCAGGCGTTGGGCCACATCTTGCATTGATTCCGCGCCAACTCCATTTTGTGGCAAACCAATAGTTTTAGGACATCTCGCCGGATGAAACTGATGATCTTCAGTCATTGCTGGTGGCCTGGTGAACCATTCTTTGAGAAATTTTTTATTGTCAGAATTTTTTTTAGATCCAATTAAAGCACCTGGGTGAAGCTCCAGCAATTCCGCTCTTTTTTCAATATCAACATTACGATGACCCATAAAATCCAAAGCAGTTTGGGCCGTATCTTGAGCTCTGTTTAGAACAGTTGTCATCACAACATCTGGATAAAATCCGCTATCCTTAAATATTCTTCCCAAATTAATTGCTTGCTCAACACCATACTCAGTCAGATCAGTATTGTACCATCCAGCCCAAAGCTCAGCAACATTAAATGCCGTTTGACCATGGCGCGATATCACCAATCTTCCAGATTGGTTATTTCTACTTATGGTTGATAGGACACGAATATTATTAGCAACATTCGTGGCTCGTTTAAACAGTTCATGATCAATACCGGAAAGAACTAACCTACCTATCATTTTTGCAACTTATAATTGAAACTTGTTTCAAAGCAAAAAATAGGCTACAAAAATAATAGCAAGAATTTTTTTAAATAATTTCCAGAGGCTGCTTGATTTTTTTTCACAGCAATAAAGAATCAAACATCCATTAAACCAGCTAACTCAAGCACTTCCGATCAGAAAATATGACCTACACAATTCAAGGTAAAAATAACGTTTACGAACTCGTAGTTGGCTGCGAAATCCATGCCCAAGTTGCATCACAGTCAAAATTATTTTCTCGTGCCGCTACTGTTTTCGGTGCACCGCAAAATTCACAGGTGTCTTTAGTTGACGCTGCATTGCCAGGCATGCTACCAACTATTAACGAGGAATGTGTTAAACAAGCCGTAAAAACTGGCCTGGGAATTAATGCCCAAATTAATCTGCGCTCAGTTTTTGACCGCAAAAATTATTTTTATCCTGACTTGCCACAAGGCTATCAAATCTCGCAATTCCTTGATCCTATTGTCTTAGGAGGAGTTGTGGAAATTACTTTGGAAGATGGCAGCAAAAAAAATATCAATGTTGAACGCATCCATCTTGAGCAAGATGCTGGAAAATCAATTCACGATCAACATCCCTCTTTATCTTTAATCGATTTAAACCGCTCTGGAATTGCTCTGATGGAAATTGTTTCCAAACCCGACATGCGTTCACCTTTTGAAGCTGCTGAATATGTGAAGACAATTCGCTCAATCGTGCGCGCTCTTGGCACTTCTGACGGCGATATGGAAAAAGGTAATTTGCGCTGCGACGCCAACGTTTCAGTGCGCAAAGTTGGCGAAGAAAAACTGGGTACACGTTGTGAAATTAAAAACTTAAATTCGATGCGTAACATCGCTCGCGCTATTGAATTTGAAGCAGCACGCCAAGTTGAGATTTTAGAAAATGGCGGAAAAATTGATCAGGAAACTCGTTTGTTTGATGCTCTAAATGGCGAAACCAGAACCATGCGCAGCAAAGAAGATGCCATGGATTATCGTTATTTTCCTGATCCTGATTTACCACCACTAGTTCTGACACAAGAATTTGTTGATGAAATCAGAAATTCACTTCCAGAACTTCCAGCCGCCAAGAAAGAACGTTATATTAAAGAGCTGGGAGTGCCGGAATATGATGCTGGCGTTATTACCAACGATGGCGAATTAACCGAATTTTTTGAGAAATTAATTCAAAAACATGAAGCCAAACTTGTTATCACCTGGCTTACAGTTGAGATGTTTGGGCGCATGAACAAACTTGGTATTAATTTTGAGAATCTAAAAATTAACTCCGATCAATTAAGCGGACTTCTGGATTTGATAAAAAGCGGCGCAATTTCCGGAAAAATTGCCAAAGATGTTTTAGACATTATGATTGAAAGTGGCGAAGAAGCGGCTTTGATAGTTGAAGCTAAAGGCTGGAAACAGGTTTCGGATTCTGGTGCAATTGACAAAATTGTTGCTGAGGTTGTAGCTGCTAATGAAAAACAGTTTGCCGAATATTTGGCAGGCAACGAAAGACTGCACGGATTTTTTGTCGGACAAATTATGAAAGCCAGCAAAGGCCAAGCCAATCCACAACTGGCCAATGATTGTTTGACTAAATTCAAAGATTCTAAAAAGTAATTAAACCTGTATAAAAAATATACCAAACTAAGTAATTCCGTCTTCCAAATCTTCTCTACGTTTTCTCTCTGCGTGAACAGCTGCTATTAAGGCATCTCTTCTGGCTTGCTCCTGATCTATTTGAATTTCACGCAATATTTCAAAAAGCTGTGGTACCCAAATTTCTGGTTTGGCAATTTTTCCTGATTCATCTTGATTGGCTGCTATCACTTCTTCCGCAGCAGTAATAGTTAATTCATCAGCTGACAAAATTTTTAAAATTTCTGGAGAATTATTTAAGTTAAGAGATGCAATAACTGACTCACCACGATTTTTGAAAACGAAGTTATGCTCATCGCCTGACATCATTTTAATTATTTCAATTTCATCATCGCTCAGTTCAAACACTGCGCTGTAAATTTCATGAGGATCAGAATTGGCCGTGTAGATTTCACCAGCAACTGCTCTCCTAATTTCAAAAATAATATCACTTTCATTAACCGCATCAGCATCAGAAGAGATAAAAACTACAACACAGTTTTTTTGTCTCATGCGCTCTAAAAACTCGGAGATTTGCGGGGCAAAAATTACATTATCGATCAAATTCCACGCCTGATCCAAAACCAATATTGCTGGCGACCCATCCAGGCTTTCTTCAACTTTGCGCAGCAGATAATTGACCACCGGAATCAAAATTGGTTTTTGTTCAGCAATTGCACTTAAATCAAAAGCCATAGTCTGATCTGACCAGCTGATTTCATTAATAGCACCGAAAATATGGGACAATTTTCCTCGGCTCCAGATTTTCAATTTGTCATAAACATCTCTTCCTGCAGCATTATTGAATAACTCAGCAGCAGTAGCCAAACTGGCAATATTATCTGACAAGATTCTTTCAACAATTTGCGGGATCATCTCGAGCTGTTCTTGCGGCAAATGATCTTTGGAAAAAGCCACCAGAATCTCGAACCATTCTTTTAAAAAGGTGATATTGTCATCGTTTTTGGCCAGCGCTAACGGATTCATGCGCAAATATTCTGCGCCATTAACATCGCCAGAAAGACTGTAATAGCTGCCGCCCATTGCCTTAATAAAGGCTTTTGATCTTTGGTTAGAATCAAAATAAAAAATTTTACCATTAAACTTGTTAGCCTGCGCCAACAAAAAATTAGTTAACACCGTTTTACCAGAAGCTTGTGGTCCAAAAATGAAAGTGTGACCTAAATCTTTCTCGTGAAAGTTGAAAAAATATGGCGTGTCCAAAACCGTTTTTAAGACCGTAACTGATGAGCCCCAATAATTGCCATCCAACTTGCCCGAAGGGAAATTCTGTAATGCCGAGAAACCACCAGCGCGATAAGAGTTAATAATTTTTTGACGACGTAAATAACGAAAATTTCCCGGCAATTGTGACCAAAAACAATGCTCCGCAAACACATCTTCTCGAATCACCACCAGACCGAGAGAGGTTAATTTTTCCATCGCAATTTTAATGTCTTTTTCCAGATCTTCTTTGGTTTTGCTGATGATCATGATGGTGGTTTGCAACTTACCATAATCAGTCGACATATTTCTATCTGACTCAACAAAATCAGCAATGCCACTTAAATAGCGGCACTCTTCATCACCACTCACCTTCAATAAATAATCCTGATGTTGGTAATGTTCTAAATCTTTTTTATCGAAATTAAAATCAAAAGACTGGCTGATGATGAACTCAAAAGGCATCTGCAACATACGATCCAAAGACTCCACCGAAGCTTCATGATATTCTTTCAAAGATAGTATGGTGGCAAAATTTTTGTTGTCATAGCCAAAAACTTCCAAATTGCGATTACCAAAAGCAAATTTATGGCTGGCCAGATCAGAGGCAATATCGTTAACCCACAATGGGTAACGTTCTTCGTAAAGATTGATTATTTTGCCAAAAAAGCGCATCGGCTCTGAATATAACACACCTTCAAAGTCAGTAATGCCCAGCAATTTGGCGCCATATTCCTCAATATCTACCAGAATGCTGGTGACCACTTTCGATAATTTTTTATGAGCTTCCTGCAAGTGTTTATGGTGCAGCTTTCTGGTTGTGGTATAGGAAAATGAACGCAAAAAAGCGTTAAAATTTGTAATCGAAGTATCCAGACCTTCGGTTATAATTGTAATGTATAGCTCATTAACATAACGCTCAGACCAGCCATTTTCTTTATCCCATGACTGGTTAACTTTATTGGCAAAAAAGTCAGGAAACTCACCTTTGGGAACTACATTCTTTTTTCTTCTGAAGGTATGAAACCAAAAAGCAAATTCGGTTTCTTTAACATGGGCCACAATTGAATCGCGCAAAGCATCGCGCAAAGAAAGAATATCAGTGGCCACTGAATCAGTGCCAAAACCAGTGATGCGAATTGTTTGCAACAATTCACCATTTTTGGTGATTATGGTGTGAGGATCATAATGACAAACATATGGGATAAAGTCTTCATCAGGCTTTTTGGCAACTAGTTTTTGTGTGGCGTCATTTGATTTTTTTACAAAACTTTTCAGTGACGTCATGATCTTTTATCGATTGCGACATAATTTCTTTCAACCTGTCCAGTGTAGAGCTGACGTGGTCTGCCAATTTTAAAAGCTGGGTCACCGATCATTTCTTTCCATTGAGAAATCCAACCAGCAGAACGGGCAATGGCAAAAATTACGGTAAATAAGTTTGAAGGAATACCCAACGCTTTGTAAATGATTCCGGAATAGAAATCGACGTTAGGAAATAATTTGCGCGATACAAAATATTCGTCATTAAGTGCAATTTTTTCGAGCTCAACCGCAATATCCAAAAGTGGATCCTTGATTCCAAGCTCGCCCAAAACCTCATCGCAGGATTTTTTTAACACTGCTGCCCGTGGATCATAATTTTTATAAACACGATGTCCAAAGCCCATTAAACGGAACGGATCGTTTTTATCTTTAGCTCGTTTGATGAATTCAGGAATACGATCTTTAGTACCAATTTCCTGCAACATTTCCAGAACTTCTTCGTTAGCACCACCGTGAGCAGGACCCCATAGTGAGGAAATGCCAGCGCCAATACAAGCAAAAGGGTTTGCACCAGATGATCCAGCTAAGCGTACTGTTGAAGTTGAAGCGTTTTGTTCGTGATCGGCATGTAAAACAAAAATCATTTCCATCGCTTTAGCAATAGTCGCAGTAACTTTATGTGGATTGTTCGGACGATCAAACAACATGTGCAGGAAATTTTCGGCAAAACCATATTCCTTATTGGGATAGATGAGCGGCTCACCAATCGAGTATTTATAAGCCATCGCTGCCAATGTCGGCATTTTAGAAATAATTTTGTAAATCACATCCATACGTCCTTCTTCGGTGTGAATATCCATCGTATCGTGATAAAAAGCAGAAAGCGATGCCACGGCACCCACCATGATTGCCATTGGATGCGCCCGTCTTGGAAAACCGCGATATAAAATTCCGATTTGTTCGTGAACCAACATATTTTTGATGATGCCACTTCTGAAATCGCGATATTGATGAGCTTTAGGTAATTCATGGTGCAACAACAAATAAGCCACTTCCAAATATTCGCTTTTTTTTGCCAACTCTTCGATTGAATAACCACCATGGCGCAGGATGCCTTGATCACCGTCAATAAATGTGATTTTCGATTCACACGAAGCCGTTGCTAAAAATCCCGGATCATAAGTGAACATGCCACTTTCTTTGTAAAGCTGAGTAATATCGATTACATCCTGACCAACAGAGGCTTTGCGGATTGGAAGGTTGATTTCTTTACCATTAGGTAAAGTGAGTTTGGCGAATTCAGACATAGGATTTAACATTTATCATTTAGGTTTTAAGATGTCTCGCACGGATTTTTTAAACGCTAAATGCTAAATGTTAAATGATAAATTCCCTTGGTTTCCAAAAATCAGAACAAGATACTCGCGTTGTCGTTGCCATGTCTGGTGGCGTTGATTCATCTGTTGTGGCCTGCCTTCTAAAAGAACAGGGTTATGATGTAATCGGCATCACTTTACAACTTTACGACATGGGTGACGCTTTGAAGAAAAAAAATGCCTGCTGTGCCGGCACCGATATTTATGATGCCAAGCGCGTTGCTGAGAAACATGGGTTTCCGCATTATATTTTAAATTACCAAAATATTTTTAAAGAATCAGTGATTGATGATTTTGCCGATTCTTATTTGCAGGGCGAAACGCCAATTCCCTGCATAAAATGCAATCAATCGGTAAAATTCCGCGATTTGTTGAAGGTGGCACGCGAGCTTAATGCTGATTGCTTGGCCACTGGTCATTACGTACAAAGAAAAATTGGTAAAAATGGTGAAGCTCAGCTGCACAAAGCTGTCGATGACAATAAAGATCAGAGTTATTTTTTATTCGCCACTACTACAGAACAGTTAGAATTTTTACGCTTTCCTTTAGGCGGCAACAGTAAAGAAGAAACCCGCAAAGAGGCGAAACGCTTGGGCTTAGAAGTTGCTAACAAACCTGATTCGCAAGATATTTGTTTCGTGCCCAATGGCGATTACGCCGCCGTAATTCGAAAACATCGCCCTTCTGCTTTCAAGGAAGGAGACTTTGTTCACTTCGAAACTAAAAAAGTTTTAGGACAACATGACGGCATCATAAATTTCACTTTAGGCCAACGTCGTGGCCTTGGAATTTCTTATCCGCACCCGCTTTACGTAATTAAAATTGATCCTCAAAATAACATCGTTTTTGTTGGCGAAGAGAAATTTTTACAAAACAAAAAATTCAAAATTCGCGACATTAACTGGCTGGCGAATGATGTTGATTTTAGCAAAGAAATTAATGGCTTTGCCCGTCTTCGTTCTAATCACGAAGAAGAACCAGCTACACTAAAATTTCTAGACACTAACGAAGCTGAAGTTGAAATGAGATCAATGACACGAGCTATCACACCCGGACAAGCTTGCGTTATTTACCAAAATAGTCGTGTTCTTGGCGGCGGCTGGATTACCAAAAAAATTGAATAATCATGAATAATCAAAAATTATTTTCCTATGGAACGCTACAACAAGAAGAGGTGCAGCTTGCCACCTTTCACAGAAAACTAGTTGGTGGCAAAGATATTTTATCCGGCTTTACACTCTCTGAAGTTTTTATTACCGATCCTGACATAATGAGACTGTCGCAAATCAAAATTTTCTAAGAAGTTTTTGTGATTCAAATTTTTTTGAAAGGTAAGCGTACCAAGATGTACGTGCGTTTCAAAAAAATTTGAATTGCGAAAAATTCGACGAAAAGTTTGATTTGCGACAGTCTCATAATAAAAAAAAGCGGTAAAAATGTACACCCGGTGATTGTAAAAACTGGCAATTGTGAAGACAAAATTCACGGAATGGTCTTTGATATTTCACAAGAAGAATTGGTATATTCTGATAAATACGAGGTGCAAAATTATAAAAGAATTGCTGTAAAACTAGCTTCTGGGCTGGATGCGTGGGTTTATGTGAATAAATAATTTCTAGCATTTAAAAATTTTCTAAAACTTAATCTACAACTAGAAATCTGGTTTTTTTGATGATCTTCATGCACAATTTAACACGGATTACAATTTATTAACTTTTAATTTTTTTAGAAATGTCACAACAAAATTTTGACTTAGTAGTAATTGGCGGTGGCCCTGGTGGATATGTTGCAGCAATTCGCGCCGCACAACTCGGTCTTAAAACGGCATGTGTAGAAAAACGCCAAACTTTGGGTGGAACTTGCTTAAACGTTGGCTGTATTCCTTCAAAAGCACTTTTGGAAATTTCGCATAAATTTCATGATGCTAATCATCAATTCGAAAAACTTGGTATCGCAATTTCCAAACCAAAAATTGATGTTAAAAAATTAATCGCAAACAAAAACGAAATCGTTAAAGGATTGACTGGCGGTATTGCTGGTTTGTTTAAAAAAAATAAAGTTATTTCAATCGAAGGTTTGGGCAGTTTTGTTGATAAAAATACTATTGAAGTTACTAAATCTGACGGTTCCAAAGAAAAAATTTCAGCGAAATATTTCATCATCGCCACTGGCTCTGAAGTGACCAATCTTCCTGGTGTTGAGTTGGATGAAAAAGTTATCATCTCTTCAACTGGCGCCTTGGATTTAGAAAAAGTTCCTGGCAAAATGATTGTAATTGGCGCCGGTGTTATTGGTCTTGAAATGGCTTCAGTTTGGAGTCGATTTGGATCTGAAATTGAAGTGGTCGAGTTCTTAGATAAAATCACTCCAGCAATGGACGGAGAAGTTTCTCGCAACTTCCAAAGAATCTTAGAAAAAGATGGTTTCAAATTCCGTCTTTCCTCCAAAGTTGTCTCCGTAAAAAAAGACAAAAAAGGTGCTGTCGTAGAAGTTGAATCTGTTAAAGACGGTTCAAAAGAAACTCTTACAGCTGATGTGGTTTTAGTAGCAATTGGCCGCCGCCCTAACACTGAAAAATTAGGTTTGGAAAATGTGGGCATTAAAACTAACCAACGTGGTTTTATCGAAAATAACCATTTAAAAACTTCTGTTGATAATATTTACGTTATTGGCGATGTGACAACTGGTCCAATGTTGGCGCACAAAGCTGAAGATGAAGGTGTTGCCGCTGCTGAAATGATCGCCGGCCAAAAAGGTCACGTAAATTATGACGTAATTCCTAACGTAATTTACACTTATCCTGAAATTGCTTCTGTCGGCAAAACTGAAGAAGAATTAAAAGCTGCCGGCATTGAATATAAAGTTGGTAAATTCTCCATGATGGCCAACTCCAGAGCGCGTTCCACTTTTGATGAGCAAGGCTTTGTAAAAATTCTAGCCTGCGCTAAAACTGACCGCGTTCTTGGCGCTCACATCATTGCCCGCGAAGCCGGAAATACCATTCATGAAGTTGTGGTTGCTATGGAATTTGGTGGATCTTCAGAAGATATTGCTAGAACCTGTCATGCTCACCCAACCTACAACGAAGCGGTGAAAGAAGCAGCTATGGCCGTGGAAAAAAGACAAATTCACTCTTAAATTTTTATCACAAAAGGGATCGAGTGCCGACAGGTACTTGATCCCTTTTAGTATATTGCTTTCAAATTAAGCTCACCATAAAAAGACCTCCGGCATTATCGGAAGGGATAGTATTCATAAGGCGGCGGACCCAAAATATAGGGCCTTTCTTTAAAGCAAATGTCTGGCAGCTATTTAATACTATCCCGATGCTATCTCTTCCGATATTGCTAAACCCATCTTCTGCACCGGTTATAAAATCTCTCTAAACAAAAATCGGTTTTCTAACTGTGAATTCATCAACATTAAATTTCACTACCTCTTGAAGTGAGTTGCTGCTATTGTAAACTTTTCGCTGACGCGAACTGCTGCTGCCTTTCTCAACAATATTTTTTAAAGCTTCGCAATATTTCTGATAACCAAATTGATTGGTGTAAGGCGCTAATTTCTCTATCCACTCTAAAATATCTTGCGCAATCGGTTTAGTTTCACCGCCCAAATCAACGACCAAATTTGCTTTCAAACCATGACGGATAGCACGCCATTTATTCTCACGGGCAAACCACAAAGGAGATGTTGGAACCTGAGACAACCAATTGCCATTATCATTAAACCAGTTAGCCAGAAGATGAATGAAAGCAACGATTGCTAGCGTTTCTTCCAAATTTGAAAGACCATCGCAGGCACGAATTTCAAGAGTGCCGTAAGATGGGCTGGGACGGATATCCCACCACAAATCTTTCAGTGAATTAATCGCCTGACATTTTTTTAACGTTTCACAAAGTTGTTCAAACTCACGCCAATTCTTAACGCGGTAAGGATGTCCTGCAGTTGGCAAAGATTCGTAAGTTGTGGGGCGACATGATGCTAAACCGGTGTCCTCACCTTGCCAAAAAGGTGAGCTGGCAGAAAGTGCCAAAAGATGCGGGATAAAATTGAGGAAAAAATTATTAAAGCGGATTACATCATCGCCACTTTTCATACCGATGTGAATGTGCAGACCATAAACTGTCATACGTCTGGTCAACCATTGATTACGGTCGATCAATTCATTGTAGCGCGGTGAAGGAGTGATCACGCAATCAGAATAACGTGAAAAAGGATGACAACCGGTGGTGGCAAAATTAATTTTCAATGCTTCAGAAATTTTTGCCGCCACATCCAAAGAAGCACTTAAATCTTTATCAATTTCATGCACATTAACACATTTGTCGCTGTTGATTTCAACGGTGCTTAAGTAAAATTCCTGCTTAATTTTTTTACTCATCGCCGCAGACATCTTTAGTAGTTCTTCCGCACGAGGAGCAAGATTTTGCGTTTCAGGATCAATTAACTGCAGTTCAATTTCTACACCCAAAGTTAAATTGCCGTTAGAGCGGAAATCAGTTTCTTTACGTCCTGGAAATAAAGACTGTAGAGATGGTAAAAAATCAGACAAAAAGCTGAAAATCGAAGAATTTTTTCCTGTCATAAAACTCCATTTAGCCCCCAAAATAAGACACATCAAAATTGTAAAATCTTCAAAAAGGGCGGACAAATTAATAAATTTAGTAAAAAGAAATTTTGGCATAAATCTTTCACAAGAGGCAAGAATAAACTTGTTACAAACTTATGACCTTTGAATAATATTAGGAGACTGTCGCAAATCAAAATAACCGTTAAGAATCAGAGCCTTATGCAAATAATAGAATCTTTTTGTGCAAAATTTTCTCGCTCTCAACGCAGAGGAAAAATAGCAAACACTCCACAAACAAAAGTAATTAAAACTGCTGCGCTCATCGCCGCAATTACTTACACAATATTTCTATCAAGCCCTCTGTTCGCAAAAACACCCAAAACCGGCTGTTCATTTGTTGCCGGCACCAAAGTTAAAACTTATAATGGCTTGAGAAATATCGAATTAATCCAAGAAGGTGATCAAATTTTTGGCTATAACTTCACAGTGAATGAAAATGGTTATTACGATGTCACAAAAGTTTTAACCCGAGAAACCACTGATTTTATTAGGATTAATCTGCCGCATGACAGTCTGCTGGTAACTCCTGAACATCCTTTCTTCGTTAATGGTGTTTGGGTTGAGGCCGGAAAATTGCAAAAAAATGACATTTTGATTAACCCCTCACAGCAACCAATTAGAATTATTTCAATAAAACCAGTAGAGCTGGAAAACCCAACCACGGTTTATAATTTCAGCGTTGATACCACTGAAAATTATTACGTCTCAATGCATGAAGTTTTGTCACATAATTGCAGTATCACCAAGTCAGCTCAAAAATAAATCTAGGATAGATTCTATTTCAACAAACGCGGGATTTGTGCATTGATCCGCGTCACAATTTCATAGTTTGAAGTTTGTGACCACATGGCCCAGTCATCGGCAGTGATGGCAGATTTTTTATCGCCACCTAAAATTGTCACCACATCTCCTTCTTTGACATTCTTCACATCAGTCACATCCAGCACGATTAAATTCATCGTCACCCGACCAAGTTGCGGCACTTTTTCGCCTTTAATTAAAGCCCAAGATTTATCCGATGAAATACGCGAAATGCCATCAAAATAGCCAATCGGTAGCACTGCAATTTTTGAATCACGTTTTAAAATATGAGTGCAGCCGTAAGAAATTGCGCTGCCTTTTTTTATATTTTTTACTTCAGAAATTTTTGTTTTCCACGTCAGCACATTTTGCAATTTATTTTTATTTTTGCGCTGTTGCTTGATTTGCTCTGAAGGCCACAGGCCATAAAGTGCAAGTCCAACACGAACCATATCAAAATTTACTGCTTTTTGTCGCAAAGTTGCAGCACTTCCAGAGGCATGAACCTGCGGATTAAATCCCATTTCTGCCAAAGATTTTTTCCAGATTTCTAGAATTTCAATCTGACTTTTGGTGTAAGCATCAAATTTTGAACTATCTGATGAAGCGAAGTGGGTGTAAAGCCCAGCAACTTCGATATTTTTTTGTAAATTTTCATTTTGCAACAAATCAACAACTTTTTCTAAATCACTTTCAACAAAGCCATCCCTTCCCAAACCGCTATCTACGCAGATGTGCAGACGTAATTTTTTCTGCCCTGTAATATTTTGCGCCGCACGCAAAATATCGAGAGTTGAGACTGTCACTGCAATATTATTTTTTATCGCCACAGCAATTTGCTCTGGAAACACACGCCCCAGGCACAGAAGAGGTTTGGTAATTTTTTTCCGGCGCAGCAAAAGTAAATCTTCAAAATGGTAAGATGCTAAATAATCAACTTCATTTTTTATCACCGATACCACTTCCAACAAACCGTGCCCGTAAGCGTTAGCTTTAACAACGGCGATAAATTTTGTGTGCGCTGCTAAATTTTTCTTGATAACACTAATATTATTTAAGAGAGCAACTTTACTGATCTCAATCCAAGTTTGATGCATTTTTTATGTCGTTAAAAAAACAGCTTTTTTTACCAGTGTGACAAGCAGCACCAGTTTGAATTACTTTGAGCAAAACACAGTCATAATCACAATCCACTGCGATCGAAACCACTTGCTGCAAATGTCCTGAAGTATCACCTTTTTTCCACAGTTGCTTTCTTGAGCGCGAAAAATAAGTGGCATAACCGCTTGATATTGTAAGCTCTAGACTTTCTTTATTCATCCACGCCATCATCAAAACCTCGGAGGTTTTTTCATCTTGAGCAATTGCCGGAATTAATCCGTTTTGATCAAATTTTAATTTTTCTAATATTTCTAACATGGCAAAGAGGAGTTGATAATTCTGAGCTGAAGGCTTTAATGAAATTTCATAATCTTCAACACAAGAATCAATTTTTAAATGATTACCTGCACAAGACGCATCGAGTTTGACGCCGCACATCGCATCATGAATCACGAAAGTAAATGCAAAATGTTGCATGGCCATCGTTATGCTTTGGAAGCTACTTTCGTTGCTAAAAAACTGGATGAATTGGGTCGCGTGATTGATTTTGGCGTGATTCGCGAGGTTCTTGGAACTTGGATTGATAACCATCTTGATCACAACACGATTTTGTCCATCCAAGATAAAAATCTAGGTGACAAAATTGCTTCCGAAACCGGACAAAAAATTTATTATATAACAGAAAACCCTACAGCCGAAAATATCGCCAAATATATTTTTGAAGAAATTTGCCCAAAACTTTTTGCCACAAAAAACGTCAAATGCGTTGCCATTAAGCTTTATGAAACACCGAATTGCTACACCAATGTTGAATAAATCACCCTATCAATATCGCGTTTACTACGAAGACACTGACGCTGGCGGCGTGGTTTATTATGCCAATTATCTGAAATTTTTTGAGCGCGCTCGCACAGATTTTTTGCGTGATTTAAACATTTCACAGTCAGAACTTTTACGAGAAGATCTCGCCTTCGTGGTTAGAAAATGTGCAATTGAATATCTTACTCCAGCACGGCTTGATGACTTAATCGAAGTTAGTGTTGCAGTAAAAAAAATTCACGCCGCATCGATAGAAATGCTTCAAGAAGTTAGTATTAAAGATAAAATATTGGCCCGTCTCAATGTAGAAATTGTTTGTGTTAGCGCCGCTAATTTTCGTCCCAAAAAAATCCCTACAAATATTAAGGAATCCCTGAAATCAGGCACCTAAACTTAAAAAAAATTTAAATGCTCGATAATTTTTCTAACAAAATTACCAAAATTTTTAACACCATTTCTGGGAAAAAATTTATCTCAGAAGATGATCTTGGCGCCGCCATGCGCGAAATTCGTATTGCACTTTTGGAAGCTGACGTTTCGTTGCCAATCGCCAAAGAATTTATCGAAAAAGTCAAAGCACAAGCTGTCGGACAACAAGTAATCAAAAGCGTCTCCCCTGGCCAGATGATTGTCAAAATTGTTCATGATGAACTGGTAAAACTTTTGGGCAGCACCCGCGCTGAAATAAATTTCGATACTAAACCACCAGCAATAATCATGTTAGTTGGTTTACAAGGCGCTGGTAAAACTACCACGGCCGGAAAATTGGCACTGCGTTTGAAAAATAAAAATCACAAAAAGATTTTGCTGGCATCACTTGATACTTACAGACCAGCAGCACAAACCCAACTTGAAATTCTTGCCAACAAAATCGCCGTTGATTCTCTGGAAATTGTCGCAGCAGAAAACCCACTCCAAATCACCAAACGCGCTTTAAATAAAGCCAAAGAAGTTGGTCATGATGTGATAATTCTTGATACGGCAGGACGCACTCACATCAATGAAGAGCTCATGACTGAGTTAATGCACATTAAAGAAATTGCCAATCCAGTTGAAATTCTTCTGGTTGTTGATGCCATGATTGGTCAGGATGCCGTAAATATCGCCAAAAGTTTTAATGAAAAACTTCAATTAAGCGGTACCATTTTAACTCGCTTGGATGGCGATTCTCGTGGCGGTGCAGCCTTGACCATGAAAGCTGCAACTAATTGTCCGATCAAATTTATCGGTGTTGGCGAAAAATCCGATGAGCTGGAAGAATTTAATCCAGAACGCATCGCTTCGCGTATTGTCGGCATGGGCGATGTGGTTTCTTTGGTGGAAAAAGCCCAAGAAATGTTCGACATGGAAGAGATGGAAAAATCGGCCAAGAAAATGCAAAAAGGTCATTTTGATTTGAATGATCTTTTGTCTCAAATCCGCAATATGCGTAAAATGGGTGGCCTTGGCAGCATGCTGAAATTTTTACCCGGGGCTTCACAATTAAAAGAACATGTCGGAAAATTAGGTAATGCTGAAAGCGAAATGCTACGTCAGGAAGCGTTGATTTTGTCGATGAATAAAAAAGAAAGACGCAATCCAGAAATTCTAAATTCATCACGTAAACACCGTATTGCCAGAGGTGCTGGCAGCACAATTCAGGAAGTGAATCGTTTGCTAAAAAAATATAAACAGATGCAAAAAATGATGAAAAAATTCGGTAAAATTTCTCCGGCAAAAATTCAACAAATGATGAAAGAGCACGAAAACTCTGGCTTTGGAGGATTTAATTAATGCGCCATTTAGTTTTTAAATAATCAGTAACATTATCTTTTTC
Source organism: uncultured Rhizobium sp. (assembly GCA_964537735.1). Lineage (GTDB taxonomy): Bacteria > Pseudomonadota > Alphaproteobacteria > Rickettsiales > UBA1997 > UBA2645. Next base: position 58,992 of record CAZICL010000008.1, read on the forward strand.
GTCAGAACTTAAAGTACGATTAAAGACGATAAATTCCCCTAAATATCCTTTAAAAACGCCATAGCTTGAATAACCACCCACTACATTAGAAAAAAACGCCACATCTTTAATACTGGTCAAACCAGTTTTCACCAACTGCTTATTCACATAGAGCGACGGAGTTTTGTTGTTATATTCAAGCAGCAGCACTACCGGATTTGAAACTGCCGGCTTACCAACAGTAGAGCCAGGAGAATAAACTAAAAGCGGCGGCATATAACCTCCGGCATGTTCGTAAATTGAAATTCCGTTATTACCGAAAGATATTCCAACACCAGCGACGTTGGGAATATTACGATATGAAGCAGTGCCATGCGGCGGGAAAAATAAATATTTTTCACCACTCGTTCCCGCTGCATTAGATGCACTTTGAGCATCAATTTGATGTTGGACAGTAGCCTGAGCCACAACAAAAACCGAAAAATTATTTGTAGTTGCAGGATAAAGACCGTCATAAAAAGGCGCTCCACATGTCATAAAATCATTCAGACCATCAAATTCTAAAGCCGGTAAATTATTAATGCCTCTCTCTCTGTATTTTGGTCGAGAAGCGGCATTTTGCTGTGAAAAAACCGATTTCTTGGCAATCGGATTGATGTCATACCAACTATCAATTTTATCATTATCGTTAATGACGATATTTTTAAAACTATCTTGCGAAACACTGTCTAACCACAACACTAACCCACTTTTCATCGAAGTAACCGGAGAGCTTTTGGTTAGATTGCGCGCCGATGCTAAAGATGATTTATAAATTAACGCCCGTCCCCCCATAATTCCCGAAATTAAAATTCCGATAATCAAAATGACGAATGACATTTCCAATAAACTAAAAGCTGAAAATTTTTTATTTCTCATGAAAATCCGAATTAATTAGTTTGGTAAATCCTTTATGACACTGTCGCAAATCAAAATTTTCTAAGAAGTTTTTGTGATTCAAATTTTTTTGAAAGGTAAGCGTACCCAGATGTACGTGCGTTTCAAAAAAATTTGAATTGCGAAAAATTCGACGAAAAGTTTGATTTGCGACAGTCTCTTTATTTAATAAATTTAAACCAATGCCCGCACTTACCCAGTCCAAAACACTCAATTTCCCCGCACAACAAATTTATGAGCTGGTAATGGATATTGAGAAATATCCAGAATTTTTACCATGGTGCAAACAAACAAAAATTGTCGAACATATTTCAGCCAATAATTTACAAGCTGATCTTTTGGTCAATTTTAAAAATTTTTTTGAGAAATATCGCTCCGATGTCAAGCATGGGTTAAATGCTGATGGTAGCTATTTTATTGACGTAGTTGCTATTCAAGGACCATTTAAAAAACTAATCAATCAGTGGAAATTTTATCATTTGGAGGATGAAAAATGTCAGGTAGAATTTTTTATCGACTTTGAGTTTAACTCATTTTTTTTAAACAAAATGTTGGGCGGAATTTTTGAAAAAGCCGCCGAAAAAATGATGATCGCCTTTGAAGAAAGAGCCAATAGCAAATTCTAAACGATTGGCGGCTGTTTTTTGAAAAAACTTTCACGCGTTAAATTTAAAATAAATTTCATGCTGGCAAGAATCATGACGCAACCAAAAATTTTACTTGCCGAGATTTCTTCACCTAAAAAAACCGCGCCAAAAATTGTGCCAAATACAGGAATCAGCAAAACCACACTAACAGCCGTTCTTGGGCTTTCTTCGGCAGTTAATTTAAAATAAAGAACATAGGCAATTCCGGTACAGATTATTCCCAGACCGGCTAAAGATGATATGGTTTTAGAATGGGCAAGAGTGGCAAAATCAGTGAAAAGAAGACATGGCGACAATAATAAAGCAGCACATATCACACTGCCTGTGGCAAGTGTCATTGCTTCAATATTTTTACAGTGAGAGTTAATGTAATGTGATGCAGCAGCATAAGAAGCAGTGGCAACCAAAATTGCCAGGATTGCGAAGATTTGATTTAAAGCCAAATCAAAAGCAGAAATGTTGCTATAAGAGGTAACCACAATTCCGCTGATGCCACATATCACTCCCAACATTGAGTTTTTTGTGACATGTTGTTTGAAAATGAAAAGCACGATCAAAACTTCGAACATCGGCACTGCGCCATCTAAAATTGCCACTACACCACTATCCAAATATTTCGCCGACAAGCCAAACAAAGTGAAAGGGAGGGCCGAATTAATAAACCCAACAATAAAATATTTTTTTAAATTTTTATGCACAAAAACCGGCTTTTTGCGCAAAGCCGCAACAACATAAAGCAATATTCCACCGATTGCCAAACGCGAAAAGGCAATAAAAAAAGGTGATGCCGCTTCAGATGCAATTTTGGTGAAGACAGCAAAACTGGACCACAAAATCCCAAGGCAAATTAAAACCAGCAGATTGCTATTTTTATTCATTTTATCAATTCGCTTTTATTTGAGCCATTTCTCAACCATATCCAACAATTTGGTACGTGAAACGGATTTTTCCAAATGAGCGTTCATACCACTATTAAGAGCGCGATTAACGGTAACTTTATCTGAAGATGACATTAGCGCAATAATTGGGATTGTGGCATAATCCTTAAATTTTGTAAAAACTTTTCCTTGGCGAATTTTTTTTGCCGCATCATATCCATTCATCAAAGGCATTTCACCATCCATCAAGATCAGATCAAAATTTTCTTCTTCGAGAATTTTTAAAGCATCTTGGCCATTCTCAACACTTTTAACGCTATAGCCGGCATTAAATAAAGCCCTAGTGGTGATTTTAATATTGGTGGGGTTATCTTCTACCAACAAAATTGACTTATGATTGGCAATATTGTTATGACTCTCTGATTTTAAATTAACCAGTTTGGAATCGGCATCTTTCTTGATGTTAAAGTATAATTTTATCCGCGTTCCTTGACCTTTTTTTGACTCGATTTCAATATTTCCACCATGCAACTCCACCAATCTAAGTACAATAGGCATTCCTATTCCACGCGAATCAATCCCAATTAAATCTGGCTTATCAATATATTTGCCTTTTCCCGACATCACCATGTGAATTTCATTTTCACTCATGCCAATACCACAATCAGCAACTTCAATATAAATCTGCTTTTTATCCTTTAAATATTTTGCCAACACCACCACAGTGGTTTTTGGATTACTATATTTGATAGCGTTAGTAATAAGGTTCACCACCACCTGCTTCATCCGACGAACATCACAAATAAGTGGTGGCAAATTATTTTCAATTTCAGTTCGCACCAAAATATTGTGACGCATTGCTAAGCTTTTATTGAGCAAGACAATGCGTTCTATCAAAAATTCAACATCACAAGGCTGCATCTTATCCAAAGAAAAATCACCAACATCAACTTGGTTTGTATCAAGCAGATCCTCAACAAAACGCATTAATTCTTCCGACTGATCAAAAATAGTTTCCACCATTTGCAACTCTTCATTTTGCAAAATTTCCGACTTTTTTTTGCTATCCAAAATCAGACGACTTAATCCGGAAATTCCAAAAATATAATTTTTAATGTCATGTGAAGATTTAGCCAAAAATTCTGCTTTGGCTTCATTGGCCCGGAAAAGATCAGCATTAGTCACCTCAAGTCTTTTTAACAATTCTTGCTCTCTTTTTGCTACTTGACGCACCGAATGTAAAATATTGTAAAGCTCCAGCAATTCTTTGCTTTTTGGTTTTTCAATAATGTACGAAAAATCCTTTTTAGAAATTCTAAGAGCAAGCTGAGACAAGCTAGACATTGGCTTAACAATGCGATAATGAATTTTTTGAAACAAAATTATGCAGGTGAATAATACTAAAAGAATAAAGCATAATTGCTGCAAAGCCAAATTCATAAATTGGCGATAAGCCTTATCCTTATCATAGAATACCGCTACTTTCAGAGGTGAATTTTTAATAACACGCAATACAACAAAACCATCACCTTGCGAAATAATTCCTTGGCGACTGATTATTTTACCATTTTCAAAATCCTTATTTTTATTGGGAGTGGGAAGTTTTTGCATTACAAACCCCAGTTTTTCCCGATCAAAATTATCCGAAGAAAATGCCACAAGATCTTCATTAATCACCACAAAACTAAAAACTTTACTACTCACCACTTTAGATATCTTATCTAAAACTTTTTCCACATCTAAGCCAAAAACCAATGTACCCATATAAACATCACGATCCGAAAAAATACCCATACCAATCGGAATAATTAGGCGACCTGAAAGCGCTCCACGAACCGGTTTGCCAAATACTAATTTTTCCGGCACCTTAGTAGTGATAGTCAAATAATCACGTTGCGATACATCAACCGGATTTCTCATTACTCCTCCAGCACCATCGGCCGACATATTATTATTTCTATCCACCCAAGAAAAGGCATTCCACGCGATTGATAAATCAACCTGATTATTAATGCCATGGACAAACGATGCTAAAATTTCTGCAATATAATTTATCTTAGGATTATCTCCTTTCTCCTTAATTTGCTTGGCGGCATAGAGGAATTGATATTTTAAATAATCGACATTATGGGAGATTGATTTTTCAACTTGTTCAGAAACTGTTAACAGCCTTTCTTCGATTTTTCCCTTTTCTTTCTCCAGGGAATATTTCACAAACAAACATCCAACAATAAATATTCCAACGACAGACAACCTATAAATCAGAACAAAATCTTTAGTGAATGATAATGAAATTCTCGGCCAATATTTTTTACTCATCCAATATTTATAGTGAACTTTTTAATACTGTTGTTCATCACTCCTAACCGGACTTAAATTTGAGATATCCGTGACTACAACCGATGGTTTTGGTCTTAATCTGTTAGAATATCTTGTCATCCGATGTTGCACTTCTTTAGCCAGAGATTCTGCCGGATCAATATAATTTTTTGCCACGAGCTCAGTTGTTTCATAAACCAGTGGCAATTCCGTACATCCCAAAACTACCGGCAGATTAGGATTGTTGTACGCGCTTCTAATTTCATCAACAACCTTATCGATTTTGGCCTTCGACTCATTTATCTCGCCTGCTTTAATACTAAAAATCGCATCCATTATTATTTTTTGCTGATTTTCTGAAGGTATGATAAATTCTTTGCTATGCGGCATAATTTTTAAACGCATATCCTCATAAATCCCGCGTTGTAATTTACTGCCTTCAGGAATGGCAATACCTACAGTCGCATTTGTACCTAATAATATAAAACCATCAACCGAACTATTATTGACAAGGACCGCCTGACGTATGTCAATTACTTTATCCACATCTTTTTCCATAAAATCTTTCAGTCTTGTGTGAGCAGTGTTACAAGGTACTGCATACAGCTTTGCTTTGATTCCACGAAAAAATCCTACCGCATTCTTGTAATGCTCTATGTAAGACATGCCAGTTCCCATTTCAAATTTATGTTTTCCAGGCGCACTATTTACACTAAAATGAACAAAATTTACCGCTCGACCAGATAATAATTCACACAATGATGAACTAGCCCAAGGCCCTGCTCCTCCTATTACTCCAACAAAAGCATTATTTCTAAAAACAGAATATTCTCCAGATTCTCTCTTGTGTTGATTAATTCTGGCACCTCTCTCTTTCTCATCCAATTTCAAATTATCCGATATTTTTTTTGAGAAATTTTCACCTTCTCCGTAATATAGCTGCGGTCTACGAACATTTTTGGTATCACACGCTCTAACCATAACCTCATTCGCAAAATCACGCATTTCCTGATCTCCCCTAGGAAATGCAACCGAAATTCTGGTGCTAGCACGAATATTTTTATCAATGTTTGAATTACCCAACTGGTCCGGAGACACAACAAAATCACAACCAAAATCATGACAGACTTCTGCCATCTCAGATAAATATTTCTGGCTTTCACACTTTATACCAATCGCCAAAATTTCTGGAATTGCTTGATCAGTTTTAAGTCCCATAGCGTTCGCCTGTTTGACCAATTCTACATTAAATGCTGCAACTAATTTTGGTTCTAATCCAATAATACCAATGGTGGCTTTTCTATAATTAGTTATTTCAGCACCAACATTTATTCCCCTAACAATCATCCTGGATATTCTGCTGCCATTAGCTGCAATCTGACTATTTAGCATATTCTAACTACCTCTATAATCCTTACTATTAGGATCCTTGGGCTTTAACTGTCCGACGTTATGGTTTTGGGGAGATGTAGATGGTTTGTTATTCACAAAAATTTCCTGACATTTTTTTTCAATATATTCTTCTACGCGCGATGATAAAAGGATGGATGACAAAATACCAACAGAAATAACTCGACTCGACATGCCTTTTATTAAGAGAGCCGGGTTTTCTTTTATTTGATTAACGACTGCTTCCATAGTGTCTCTAAGATTTCTATTGATAGAATTTTCTGCGATTTTGACTCCAATATTATTAAACGGCGTAGATACAACTGCAGCACCGACTGAAGTCAAAGCTTTATCTTCTATAGGTCGCGAATCATTAACCACCGTCCATGAAAGAGTATTACGCACCATAAAAGGCGCGAAAGATCTGGCAGAGCTCAATGCTAAATCTTTTAACTGAAGGTTAATTCCCACCAATTTTAGAGTTTTCATCAGGCTTGTAGCTTCCAGTGGCGTACCAATTAAAGTATCACAAAAGGCCGTAGCAAAGTTCACTGCATAATTTGGACTTCCAGAATCACGCATGATTTTTCTTACCTGCAAACAAGGATAGGTCACCAAAAATGGTTGGGCCATTTGCAGCGATAATCCATTAAATAAGTTTGAAAATCCTACTTCAGAAATCTTCTTATCATGAAGAGAGAATGTCGCCTTATTTCTGAAAATCTGTTTTTGCAAACCATTAACCGAAACTTGTAAGGCATTAGCTAATTTCTGAAAATTCGATGACATGGTCTTTTCTTCTTCTGAGTTAACAACCCGAATCTCATCAAGATTTTTATTTTCTGGAATTGGTGGCATTTTTAAAATCCATTTCATTGCACTAAGATGCAAAATTAACCAGCAGAAATGATCCTTATGAGACTGTCGCAAATCAAAATTTTCTAAGAAGTTTTTGTGATTCAAATTTTTTTGAAAGGTAAGCGTACCCAGATGTACGTGCGTTTCAAAAAAATTTGAATTGCGAAAAATTCGACGAAAAGTTTGATTTGCGACAGTCTCCTTATCTCTTTTACGAACAACCTCAAATCTTCATCGGCAAAATAACCATATTTTGACCGCGAACATGCAAACGACGCTGCATAATGTATGGTACATGGTTATACAAAATTTGGTTAAAAATATTTTCATTGTCGAAAATAAATTTGGTGCCAAAAAACACGGTATTAGGATAATCTTTACTAACGCGGCAGGTCAGTTGTTCTAATTTATCGACAATATCCGTGCCGTACCCAACATAGGCTTTAGCAAAACGTCCGTTAGCATTGCAATAGTTGCGATATTTACGCAGAGAAGTTTTTGTTTTGCGTCGCATTTCGCGCCATCTATGCTCTTCACGGAAAGTATTAGAATCAAGTTCTCCCACCGTGACAAAAATAAAATTTTTAAATATTCCTGGGAATATTTTTTTAATTTGTAACAAACAATTCATACCGCTGCCGAATGTTTGATCAACGATTATGGCGGCAGTTGGTGCACTTTTATCTATCGCAATTTCTTCAACAGTTGGGGCAATATTCTCATAATCAAAAAACTGCAATTCGGTTTGTGCTAAACGCATCTTAAAACGACTATAGCTATTCTTGATGAACCAGCCAATCGCAACAAAAATCGAAGTAATCACTAAAGTTACCCAACCACCTTCATAAAATTTTTCAAAAATTGTTACCATCAATATGGCAAAACAAGCAACAAAACCCACGATGGCCACCATTAATTTTCTTTTCCAATACAACTTCCTTTTACGGTTACGGAACCAATAGATTGTAAGACCCAACAATGATAATGAAAAAGTGATGAAAACGTTAATTGAATAAAGCACCACCAAAATATGCACTGATCCACCGGTGATTAACAAGGTCAGAACCGCAGCCACCGCCATAAATAATACACCATTCTTCACCACCAAGCGGCTTGATAATGAGCTGAAAGATTTTGGCATCCACTCATCGGCAGCCATATTTGCCACCACGCTTGGTCCCGCTAGAAACCCTGAATTGGCTGCTACCAGAAGCAATCCAGCTTCCAAAGCCAAAACAATTGGAACCACCACCGCACCGAGTTTAAAATCACCGATACTCCAATTTTCAGTGATGGTGTAAAATACCGTAGCATTCAAAGTTTGCCCGCTAACCTTCATCACATCCCATAACAAATAGATCATGATAATACCAGCCGCCATGAAGGCCAAAGATACCGCAACAATAAACATGGTTAATTTTGCAGTTTTAACTCGTGGTTCTGCTAAAGAGTGAACATTATTTGAGACTGCTTCCAAACCGGTGTAAGTACCACCGCCCATCGAAAATGCTTTTAAAAATAGCGAAATAACAAAAACCAACCCGGCGGAACTTTTAAGTGCCGAGGTTTCCTGAATTGCCCGAGGCATTAATTCAGTAATGCCTGAGTGGTGCGCCACAATGCCGTAGATAATCAAGGCGAAATGAGTGATAATAAACCCCAGAAATATCGGCATTAAAAATTTAATCGACTCTTTCATGCCGCGCAAATTAAGAATGGCCAACAGTCCCACGAATATTATGGCGATGATTAATTTTGCCCCCTGCCATTCCAGCGGCAAAAAGCTGAAAATGGCATCGATACCACTAGCAACCGAAATTGAAATAGTCAGAACATAATCAATAAGAAGTGCTGAACCAGAAACCAGACCAACATTTTTACCCAGCAATCTGGTCGCAACACGATACCCACCGCCACCTTTGGGGAAAAGTTCAATAACTTGGGTGTAAGCGTAGGAAATAACAAAAACCGTAAGAGCCGTAGCAATAGCTAAATAAATTGCCAAATCCTTATGCACTCCAAGAGCTAAGAATGCTTCTTCTGGACCATAACAAGATGATGAAATTCCGTCAGCACCAAGACCAACCCAAGCAAAAAATGCCACCAGAGAAATATGTTTTCTGGTTTCTTTATCGAAAGGGTCTCTGGGATTGCCAATCAGAAAATTTGCTATTTTAAGCAGCATGGTCCTTGGCTTTTTTCATTATCTGTTCAATTAACTCTACTGATTTTTCGCCACGGTTTTTTTCAACACCTGAAGAAACATCGATCATGCGTGCACCTGTAATTTTGGCGGCAGCAAGAATATTGCTGGCATCAATTCCACCAGACAAAAACCATTCTCTTCTGCTTCTAAAGCCAAAAAGAATTTTCCAATCAAAAGCTTGCCCTGAACCACCTAAAGGAGCATTTGGAGTTTTTGATTTGCTGTCAAAAAGGAACATGTCAGACACCGATTCGAAAGCTCTAACATCTTTCAAATCATGTCTATTAGCCACTTTGAAGGCCTTGATTATTTTTACTCGCGGGAAAATTTCACGAATCTTTTGTAAAAATTTGGGAGTCTCAGAACCGTGAAATTGGAAATATTGTGGCGCCAAATTTTTATAAACTTTTTTGATAATTTCCAAATCTGTGTTGGCGAAAACCGCAACTTTATTGATTGTAGGAGGAATCATCTTGGAGAGTTCCGCAACCTGCTCAGGATCGATATAACGAGGAGATTTAGGGCAAAAAACAAAACCAATAAAATCAGCTTTATTAGCAATCGCTGCTGCGACTGCATTAGAATCGGTAAAACCGCACAACTTAATTTTCATAAACTTACTTAATCTTAAAACTTAAATCCTGGAGGAAGAGGAATGCCATTGGTAACTGATTGAATTGAATTTGCTGAACCTTCATCGGCTTTGGCTTTAGCATCGTTGAAAGCAGCAATCAATAAATCTTCTAAAATTTCTTTTTCATCTTGATTAATCAAAGATGGATCAATCCAAACTTTTTTTGCTAAGCCGGCACCAGTGGCGATAACTTTTACCATACCACCAGCAGCAGCACCTTCAAACTCGGCTGTTGCCAACTCGTCCTGAATTTTTTGCATTTTTTTTTGCACTTCCTGCGCCTGACGCATGAGAGATTTCATATCCATAAATTTCGCAATAGATTTTGATTACTATTTGTCGCTTTCACGGGCGTCAAACATCTTAAAAAGTCCGGCCATTTTGTAGCCCAGAATCTGTTTAATTCTTTTTAAGTATCCAGCTTTGTCAACGCTTTCCTTGGCAAAAAGAGGATACTCAAAATTTTTATAGCCCTGAACCTCAACCAAAAGGGTTCCAATTCTGCTGCCTTTGGCAATTGGAGCATAACGCGGACTATCAAATTTAACTGTCGCCACCACACTATCCAAAGATTTTGTACGTGGAATATTAAAAGCCACATCACTTTCCGTAACTGCCTCAACATTATCTTCTGAACCAAGCCAGGTTGGAATCTGAACCACATTCTGATCTTTAACGAATAAGGTCAGTTTATTGTAATCCTCAAAACCATAATCCATCAATTCCTTAATATAGGACGCTCTTTTTTTTGGGGTTAGGACCTTATTTACCACCGCAATTAACTTACGATCATCTCTTTTAACAACAGCTAAAACACCATAACCTCCAGCATCAGTATGACCTGTTTTACCACCAAGAATTCCATCATATTTTCCTTTGATCAGAGGATTGCGATTGTGCTGCGTAATATTGCGATAGGTAAATTCTTGAATTCCCAGATAGTAGGAATATTGCGGAAAATCATCATAGATTCTAGCAGTGAGCGTAGCCAAATCACGCACGCTCATGTAGTGACCATCTTCATAAAGACCATGCGGATTCTTGAAATGACTATTGTTCAATCCAAGTTCTTTGGCTTTCTGATTCATCAAAGCGACAAAGTTATTAATGCCTCCGGCAGTGGTTTCCGCCAAAGCAATTGCGGCGTCATTTCCTGATACAGCTAATAAACCTTGCAATAATTCATCCACCGTCACCACATCACCATAATTTAAAAACATGCTTGATCCTGACTTGCGCCAAGCATCTTTGCCAATCATGCACTGATTATTAAAATTGATGTGACCTTTTTTAATCTGGTCAAAAACCACATAAGCAGTCATAACCTTAGTCATTGAAGAAGGCGGAATACGCACATCAGGATTTTTCGCCAGAAGAACCTCTTTAGTATCAGCATCCAGCAAAAAATAAAATTGTGCTTCCTGCAACACACGGGGACCCGATAACTCGTGTTTAGTTTCTTTTGATGTATTTTTTTGCGCTTTAACAACAGTTTTAGAACGATGTTTTTTACTTGATGCAGCATCACTTAAGCACGGCAAAAACAACAAAGTTAAACAAAGAAAAATGCCGTAATTTTTCAGAATTTTCATGAAATTTAAAATTAGTTTGTCGTTGTAGTTAATATTCCCAAAGCGACTGGGGGAACGTTTTCCGCAGAATCTGAGGGAGAAGTTATTTCTGCTGCCGGATCTACTTTTTTAGCTTTTATTTTATTAGCCAATTTTGACTTTTTTGAATTTTTATCATCTTCCAAATCGCCAAATTTTTCTGCTTTTTCAGATTTAGATTCATCTGCAATTGTTAAAGATTCCTTACCAAAAATCTTCAGCATTTTTTGTTTACGCTTCAAACTTCTTTGTTCCGCAATCAAAATTTGACTATTGCGAATGTCATATTCCGTCTTCTGATAATTGATATTGTCGATATTTTTTTGCAGCAATTTACGGCTAACCAATAAATAGTCTTTTTCAGTCATTGCCGCTTTAATGCCATAAGCATCTTGGCTTGGAACTGCTATGGTATCAAACTCGGCACCTATTTTACGGAAAGGAGAATTAATCGGAGCACTGTAATCAGTTTCAAACATTTCACCGGGAAATCTGAATCCAGATGGACCAATTTGTTGGTTGGCAAATTGCTGAGTGGAATAATATTCGGGAAACTCTGAGGTATTTTCATTAGTGTAGCGCGCTGAGTCATGCTCTATCGGAGCTGTAAAATTCAGCTTTATCTTAGACTGTTTTTTATCTAGCTTGGGGAATGTTCTTTCCTCTTTAATTTTCTCAATATCTTCAGCGTATTTTTCGTTAAAAAGAGCATTGTTATCTTCTTTGCCACCACAAGATACAAGACCAGAAAATATTACAAGGCAGATGGCTACTTTTAAAAAATCTGTCGAAAAACCTAGGAAGAGACCGTTGCAAATTCTCTTTTGCAAAAAATTTGCAGCAAAAAGTAAGATTTGCGACAGTCTCAGAAATTTCATGCCGCGAAACCCTATTTTATTATTTGTGCTTAACAACAATCGCATCGTGGCCGCTAGCTTTAATTTTACGAACTAAACCTTTAGCTCTTTTATCATTCGACAAAGGTCCCAACAACACACGATAGACTGTTTTGCCTTCATATTCTGCTTCTTCAATTTTACCTTTGTGAAATTTTTGCATTTTAGAAAATTCATGCTTGGCATTATCGACCGTAGAAAAAGAACCTGTTTGAACAAAAATTTTACCACCTTTCCCACTGCCCTTTTTTTCTTTTGTTATGGCAACCTTCACTTCGCCATCTTCTTTTGCTACAGAAGCTTTCTCAACTTTATGTTTTTCTTTCTTGGCAGATTGTTTGTCCGATTTTGCATCTTCAGATAGATCATATTCAATCTCTTGCTCTTTGTCATTAACCGCACCAACTGAAACCATTTCATCCTGCGGCGTGTTTTCAGTTTTTTTAGCATCAACCGCTTCATTACTAGTTAGATTGTAAACTGGCTTGCCCTGATCAGCTTGCATTGTTGCTTTCAAAGCATCTTCAGCAACTGTTTCCGAGTTTGGTGCTGCAACAGTTTGAGGTTGCTGCATAGCCATTTGCTGTGGTGCTTGCTCCATCATTTGCTGTGGCGCTTGCTCCATCATTGGTGATGAAGATGAGGTTTGATGCGACTGCGATTCAAGAATTCTGGCATTTAATTCCGGCATTCTGGTTTGAACCTGGCGCGACTCTCCATTTAATCCAACTATACGAAATGGTTGATCATCGCCTTTATTTTTCGAGCAGGACACGCTCAAAAAACTGACAAAAACCATCAGGATTTTAAGAAAAGATTGGGGGAATATTTTAACCATTTTTGCCGATATTGTTAGATTATAATTTTTCAAGCAAACAGGCCGTAAGAGATAAGCCTAGAAACCGCGGGAAACTAGTTTTGCTCAACAAAAAAACAATCAATAAAATCAGAGTTTCTGTTAAAAAATTATTTCAAGAGACTGTTGTAAATCCGCTTTTGCAAATGTGTCTTAAAGGCAAACTCTATTTCTTCTTCGACGATTTTTGATCTTCATCATCGAATAAAATTCTGCCAGCAGCACCTTCCAAATCGTCATATTGTTTGCTTTTCAAGCTCCACAAGAAAGCAGCCAAACCAAGCAGAGCTGTGATAAGAGCAATTGGTATTAAAAAAATTAAGACTGACATTTTTTTGAATTCATTCGCAGTGAATTAAATAAAACCAACAATGATGAAGTTGACATGGCAAGAGCCGCAATTAATGGCACCACATGACCAGAAATGGCGTAGGGCACGGCAATTAAATTATAAATCAAGGCAATTACTAAATTCTGCTTCATCAAGAACATGGCTTTCTTTGATGATTCAATCAAATCAATAATCGGCATTAATTTTTGTCCCTGGATTACAATGTCAGCAATATTTTGAGCAATGTCAGAAGCACGAGAAAAAGATACAGAAACATGTGCCAAAGACAAAGCCGGAGCATCATTAAGGCCATCACCAACCATAATGAATTTTTTATTCTGGGACTTTAATTTTTCTAAAAACTGCATTTTTGAAATTGGTGTTTGTTCAAAATAAAATTCATCAATTTCAAGTTTTTGCGCCACTTGCATAACAGCATTTTTAGAATCTCCCGATAGTAAAATTATTGTTTTATTCAAACTACGCAGTCTTTCTATCACTTGTTTAGCATCACTTTTAATTTCATCGGAGAATAAAAACACCGCTTCATCTTCACCAAATTTTGCAAAACAAGTTAACAGATTTTCCTCATTTTTAAATTCACTCTCAATACCACAAAATTCTTTGCGCCCCAAACGCAAAACTGTTCCTGACAATTGTGCTTCCAGACCAAAGCCTTGATTTTCTTTAACTTCCAGTTGTAAAAATTCTCCGCTGTAATGTGCTGCAATTGCCTGTGCCAAAGGATGACGTGAATTTTTAGCCAGGCTGGCCGCAATCAAAGAAGGGTCTGATCCTTTTAATATCCGACATTCTTGCAACACCGGTGCGCCAATGGTTAAACTGCCAGTTTTATCAAAAACAATAATTTCGGTTTGGCACAACTTCTCTAATGCCTCACCAGATTTCAGCAAAATTCCTTTTTTAATAAAATTGGAAATTGCGATGGTTTGCACAATGGGCACAGCCAATGCCAGAGCGCATGGGCAAGTGATAATCAAAACAGCAGTAGCATTCATCAAAGCAATTTCCCAACCATTTTTCAGCCATAAAAAGAACGTTGCCAAAGCGAGTAAATGCACTAGCGGCGTGTAATATCTCGACAAATAATCCGCCATACGAATATAGCGACTTTTCTTGCTTTCGGCTTGTTCACTTAAACGAATTATATCAGCAAGCAGGCTATTGTGTGGCGATTTGGTAATTTTGATTTTTAATGGATTGAGTAAATTTATGGTGCCAGCAAAAACTTCTTCATATTGCAAAATAGCACGTGGCAAACTTTCACCGGTAATCAACGAGGTATCAATTTCACTACTCCCTTCAATTACAATACCATCGGCAGCAATTTTCTCACCCGCCGCGACTAATAATACCATGCCCTCACATAATTGTTTACTGGGCAAAACTCTAATTTTTGCGCCTTCTTCAACTCGTCCGAAACTGGCGGCAAGTAAAGTAAATTCAGTAGCAACAGCAAAAGCTTTTTTACGCGCTTTTAAATCCAGATAACGACCAATAAGCAGAAAAAATACCAGCATTACTGCCGAGTCGAAATATACATGGTTGGCACTGCGAAAAGTTTCAAGTAAGCTGACCACACAGGCTAAAAAAATCGCAATCGAAATTGCCAAATCCATGTTAGGATAGCCTTGTTTTATTGAGTTCCAGGCTGATTTGAAGAATGGTCGTGCCGAAAAAATTACGACCGGCAAGGCAATTAAAGACGAAAAAAAATGCAGCATATTTCTGGTGGCAGCGCCCATTTCTACCATGTCAGAAAACCATAATGACAAAGAAAATAACATGATGTTACCAGCTCCAAATCCAGCAACTGCCAAAGCGCGCACGATTGAATCGCTATATTTTTTTTCAGTTGAATTGAGAATTTCTTCGTCGAAAGGAAGTAGTTTGTAGCCGATATTGTGAATAAGCTGCACCAACTCATTTCCTGTTTTTACATCACCTTGCCAACGCAAGAATAAGGTTTTTTTGGCCAAATTAATTCTGGCATTACTTACGTCCGGTTGTTTTTTTAAAATACTCTCAATAAGCCACACACAAGCGGCACAATGCATTCCCTGCACCATCAGTGATACCGAATTTGTGCCATCTGGTTCACTTAAAACAAATTCAGTAATATCAGGATTTTCAATTGCTTGTGGTTTTATTTTGCCCGCCAAGAAATCTTGTTGGCGCAATTTGTAATAATTTTCGAAACCAAGTTTATTGATTATTTTGTAAGCAGCACAGCATCCCAGACAGCAAAAATCTTCAGTAATTTTTTTAGTATCTTCACCGCAATGTAAGCAGGCTTTGATCATTGCACCACATAGCGTTTAGATTGCGAAAAAACGTCTGCATCTTTGTTAGCATTGATTATAAAATCCCATTGACCAGCAAGCGGAAACTCAATTTTGGCTCTGTAACTGCCATCAATAAATTTTAATGTTTTTGAAAAATCGACACCATCTTGAGTTGGTCTTCTAAAGTTAACACTTATCTCAGCATCAGAAATTTTGTTGTGATTTTTATCCAAAAGAAAAATCTCCAATTCCCCTGATTTATTTTTTAGATTTTTGTAAGAAATTCTTAAATTCCACCCCAGTTCTCGCTGTTTTTTCTCATCAATAATAACATCATTATAATGCAGTCCTTTGTGGTAAGAATCCTCTGTTACCAAGCCTCTCCAGGTCTTGTTTGACAAATAAATGTAAAAGGCATCAACAGCAAAAATCACTGCAAAAAATATGAAAAAAAAGTAAGGAATTTTTGATTTTTTTACTTTGGTCATTTGGCGCTACGATCAATATTAGCCTGAGATTTTTGCGGCTGATGAATTCTTTTTAGACAAAATTTTAAATCAGCTGAGATTTTAGCAAAATCTGCATCAACAATTTCTTTTCTAGCAATCACCACATAATCATGACGATTTTTAACATATTGCACAGCTAGTGCTCGAAAGGCCTCGCGCAATCTTCTCTTAGCGCGGTTACGAATCACCGCAGATTTGCTAACAGTTTTTGCTACAGTATAACCAACACGACAAAAATCTTTAGCAAGTTTGCCTTGCTCAATATTTTGAAAATAATGTTGCGGAGACGGAAGTGAGAGCAGGAGAATGGTCTTGGAATAAAACTTCTGACCTTTTTTACCAGTTTTCTGAAATTCTAGGGACTTTTTTACGGAAAGGATTTTCAAGGTAAGACCCCTATTTATTTTGATTTAGAGGGGGTTGCTCTGAGGATTTTGAGAGGATTTCTAAACAAAAATTTTCTTACAAAGCACGTATCGAAAAATACGTGCCCAAGTAAAAAATTTCTAACAATGCGCGATCTCAAAGACCAGCAAGCAAAAACTATACTGAAAGAACAGCACGACCCTTGGCGCGGCGACGAGCAAGTACTTTACGTCCACCAACAGTTTCCATTCTGGATCTAAAACCATGTCTTCTTTTACGCACCAATTTGCTTGGCTGCCAAGTTCTTTTCATATTCTACCTATCTGAAATAAATAATTTGATTAATTTTTGAAGGCCCATCTATACCTCGTCAAATTCAAACTTCGTTTAAATTTGGGTTTAGTCGCATTGCTGCGCAGCAAATGAATTGCTGCATTCGCAATAAATTTAATTTCTTTAAAAAGTTTAGCGTCTTGGATTAGATTGGGTATAAAGCGAGGCGGCGCAATTTAGTAAGCTGATTTTAAAAGGCAAGTAGCTCAATTTAAGAGTTCTTAGAGCCTGTTTTAAATCTCGCTGCGATGAGTCAGCTGGCATGGTTTTCCGAGCACCGCAGCGCAGCGCAGAAAAACCACGTCGGATGGCCGTCACAGTAGAGATTTATGGCATGCTCTTAACCCGATTTTTCTCATCAACTAATATTACTTTCGGCTGATATTTCTTTGCTTCTTCTTCCGAGAAAGATGCGTAGGAAATAATAATAACATGATCACCAGCGTGAACTTTGCGAGCCGCAGCACCATTAACTTGGATTGCCCCTGAGCCAGCAGGAGCAGGAATGGTGTAAGTTGTAAAACGCTCACCATTATTAATATTTAAAACATCAACTTTTTCGTGAACAAAAATTCCAGAAGCTGCCAACAAATCAGTGTCAATAGATATTGAACCTTCATAATGAAGATCCGCCATAGTGACGGTGGCGCGATGAATCTTAGCTTTAAGAAGTGTGACTTGCATTGGTTAAATCTTTTAACTGTTGAACAATGTCAGGATTGACAAGGGTTGAAATATCACCCAACTCTTCTTCACCTGCAATAATTTTTTTTAAAATACGGCGCATAATTTTGCCGGAACGGGTTTTGGGCAAATCAGCGACTAAATAAATTTTTTCCGGTCGCGCAATGGCACCAATTTCTTTAACGATTATTTCGACAATTTCTTTTTCTAAATTGTGCTTTTTTGTTTTGGTAATCACGAAGCAATAAATGCTCTCACCTTTAATGTGGTGAGGCACACCAATCACTGCTGATTCAGCAACCATTGCATGCGAATTAATAGCATTTTCAATTTCAGCAGTGCCTAAGCGATGCCCAGAAACTTTAATAACATCATCTGTGCGACCAGCTATTCTGTGGAGGCCCTCATCATTTACAAAAGCTCCGTCGCCAGAAAAATAATGATTGGGAAATTGCTGGTAGTAAGTTTCAAAAAATTTATCTTGATCACCCCAAATGCCCCGAGCCATTGCTGGCCAAGCTTTGGCAAAGCACAAATTACCAACTTTATTTTTCTCCAGAACTTCTTTACCAAAATCATCAAACAAAACCGGTACAATTCCTGGCAATGGTAACCCAGCATAAGATGGCTTGCTGTCAAATATTGAAGCCATTGATGAAATTAAAATTCCACCAGTTTCAGTTTGCCACCAAGTGTCGACAATCGGACATTTTTTATTTCCCACTTTCTCAAAATACCAGTGCCAGGCCTCTTCATTTATTGGCTCACCAACAGTTCCTAGAGTTTTTAGTGATGATAAATCATGGCCTTCAACAAACTCGTCGCCCTTTTGCATCAAAGATCTGATGGCTGTGGGAGCGGTGTAAAAAATATTGACCCGATGTTTTTCAATAACTTGCCAAAAACGTTGTGGAGTTGGATGAGTTGGAACTCCTTCAAACATTAAAATTGTCGCTGCATTTAAAAGAGGACCATAAACTAAATAGCTGTGACCAGTGATCCAGCCAATATCTGCGCTGCAAAAAAAGATGTCATTTTCCTGATATTGGAAAACATTTTTGAAGGAATAGGCGGCATAAACCATGTACCCAGCTGTGGTATGTAAAATTCCTTTAGGATTACCCGTTGATCCAGAAGTGTAGAGAATAAAAAGCGGATCTTCAGCATCGCAAATTTCAGCTTGATGGGTTGTCGAATATTTCACAATTTCATCTTGCCACAGCACAATTTTTTCAGCAGAAATATTTTGATCCGATCTTTTAAAAACCAAAATCTCAGTAATAAAATCACACTGTGCCACTGCTTCTTTGACTATTTCAAGCAAGGCAATTTTTTTGTCACCACGAAAAAGTAAGTCAGAAGTGATCAGCATTTTTGCGCCGCAATCTTTGATTCTACCGGCTAAAGAATTAGCGGAAAATCCGGCAAAAACTACCGAGTGAATGGCCCCGATTCTCGCACAAGCAAGCATCGCCACCACAGCTTGTGGAATCATTGGCATGTAAATACATACACGATCACCTTTTTTAATACCGCGCGCCAGCAGCAAATTAGCCATTTGGCAAGTTTGCTCATGCAATTCTTTGTAAGTTATTTTTTGGCTTTTTTGACTTGGATCATTGGCTTCCCAAATAATGGCAATTTTGTCACCTGAGCTTTCCAGATGGCGATCAAGGCAATTGTGAGAAATATTGGTTTTTCCATCTCTAAACCATTCAATTTGGGCTTTTGAGAGATCGCAATTTGAAACTTCCGACCATTTCTCAAACCAAAAAAATTCTTGAGCGATATCACCCCAGAATTTTTTTACATCAGCAATAGAGGCCTGATATTGTTGTATGTAGTCTGTCTTTGATTTGATGTGGAACATAATTTGGAGAGATAAGGAACAATTGGATTACATAGCCAATCCGATTCAAAATACTAAAAACTGCGCAAAAATTTTCTCGCCATCTCGATTAAATCAACCACCGTATCCCGAATTTTAGCATCGAAACTAATATTAGTTTTAGCCCATTCTTTAACCCATGGGCGCGCTAAATCCCAGATATTGAGGTTGGGGTCAAGAGAAACGCCGACACCTTCAACCAGCAATAAAGTTTTTTGTAAAAGCAATAATTCCGGACGCGTTTCCATTTTGTAGTCGCGTGTCATTGTGATTAAATTTGCCAATAAAGTGGCAACAGAAATATCTTTCACATTTGAGCCCACAATTGTTTCGCCAATTTTGCGGCAGGACAATGCCAATTCATCAACTTTAGTGTCCTGTGGCACGAGATTAGCATCAATATGAAGCTGTGCCACTCTTTGGTAATCCTTGTTTAGAAATCCAATCAAAATCTCCGCAACTGCCAAACGAGTTTTTTTATCAATCTGGCCCATAATGCCAAAATCAACCACTCCAACATCACCATTTTTTAACAAAAATAGATTTCCCGGATGCATATCAGCGTGAAAAAATCCATGCACGTAAACTTGATTGAAATAGCTAATGACAAGGTTCTGGGCGATTTGTTTTTTATCAAAGTCAGAGTTGCGAATCGCTTCTTCATCAGAAAAAGGCAGGCCTTCTAGCCATTCAATCACCAAAATTTTTGTAGTGGAAAACTGCCAAAACACTTGTGGCACATAAAAACCTTTTACATCTTTTAGATCTTCTTTAAGGCGCGAGGCGTTGGCCCCTTCTTGCAAAAGATCAAGTTCACTTTTTGAAACTCTGGTCAGCAAATCAGCAATATCTCTAAAGCTTTTGGCTAAAAATTTGGAAAAGATGGCCATAAAGCAAATTAATATCTTCAACGTAACGATGTCGCGCGCCATAATTTTAGCGATTTGTGGACGCAATATTTTTACTGCAACAACTTTACCATCCATCAATTGGGCTTTGTGAACTTGAGCAATTGACGCCGAAGCTTGTGCTTTAAAATCAAATTCGCAAAAAATTTTCTCAAAATTCTTTCCAAATTCATGAGCTAAAATTTTTCTTAATTTTGCTTGTGAGAAAGGCGGCAAATGATCTTGAAATTCAGCCAAATTAGCAGCCATTTTTTGACCGACTAAATCAGGACGCACCGAGAGCAATTGACCTAACTTAATGAAAGAGGGGCCGGCAAATTTTAAAAAATAAAAAACCGCACGATTTTTATTAAAAATACCCAAAGGCAAAAGTAATAAAAACAGTGCGGTAATTCTGAATAAATTAAATATCGCAATCATTTATTGTTGAGGAGCTGTAATAGGAGAGCTGCTTGTGCCACCTGTGCTTTGGTGCAAATCAACTTTGATTTTGGTCAGATCAACGTCAACACCGGCAAAGCTAAAAAGCTTGCTTAGGAGCTGTGAAATAATATCAATAATATTGACTGAAACCTCCTGAATTCTTGAGATAACAAGTTTAAAAGCGTTGGCAGCCTCAGGAGAGAGCTTTAAAATTGCCACCACCTCATCAACTGTAATGATGTTTAAAACTAACATTACTAGCAACATAGAGAAAGCTGTAGAAGCAAAAAGAATAACGCTTCTTAAAGAAAAGAACGAAAGTAAATCCATAAAATTTTGATTTTTCGAAATATTGAAAAGGCTATGAAAGCTCAATCACAAGGCTTCCAGTGTTAAATTGGTAGCCCTAACTATCAAGAATTATTGCACACCAATTTCAGTCTTGGCTTCCTTAACCAAACGGTCATTAAGCTCTTTTTTATTAAAAGGACGATTCAAGCATTCACCATAATACATTGCCGGCATTACCGGACGAGCATTGTAATTTTGCTCAATCAAATGAGCAAAAGTCATGTCATAAACTTTTTCCTGCTTGGAAGTAATTCTAAAGAAAACCTTGCCTTGATCATTGACGCAATATTGCTTGTGATCGAGTAAATTTATCAATAGATCAAACTCTGCTTCTGTAAGCTTGGGATCTTTGTTACTGATCTTAGAATTTTTGTGAGCCTGAATATATTCTTCACTTACTGTAAAGGTGAAATTTTTGCTTTTGGGACCACGCAAAGTAACTTTACCGTCTTGCGTCATATCCCGATGAGAACAGGAGGTAACGAACATAAAAAAAAGCAGGGCTCCGAAGATCACCCTGCTTTTTTTAAATATTGTTAAAACAATAAACTGCTGCGAAACTTTGTTTGATAAAGCGGTAAAATTAATCTTTGAAGAGATGTTGCTCATATACTTCAAGAAACGTAAGCTGAATAAGTTACCCTCTACACGCAGAGATTCTAAACAATTCTTAAGAATTAGCATTAGTAGATTCACTTTCAGCAGCACTTGGCTTAGAAAAGAAATCAAGCTTCTCTTTAATTCTTGAAGCTTTACCAGTAAGGTTTCTCAAGTAATAAAGTTTTGCTCTACGCACAACCCCCTGTTTTAGAACTTCAACGCTAACTAATAGCGGAGAATAAACCGTAAATTTTCTTTCAACTCCGATACCACTGCTGATTTTTCTAACCGTAAACGTTGCGGCATAGTTTGAAATATCTTTGGTAGTAGCAATAACGGTACCATTAAAGGCCTGAATACGAGTAGTAGCGCCTTCAGTAATTTTGTATTTCACGCTGACAGTATCGCCAACCTTGAATTTTGAAAGATCGCCGCCTCTGGCTGCTTTAATTCTTTTAGTTTGCTCGGAGGCAAAATCTGCAAGTATATTTTTCATATATTTTTTTAATTTGAAACTTGGTTAGGCTTTTTTAGCAACTTTTTCTTGAGACTCTTCAACAACAACGCGGTCAACTAATTCCATTACCGCCATTGGAGCTTTGTCACCAGTTCTGAAGCCAAATTTTAAAATTCTGGTGTAACCACCATTTCTGGCAGCAACTCTTGGACCAATTTCTTTAAAAAGCTTTTCGACAATAGCCTGATTACCCAGGATTGACACTGCCAAACGACGATTAGCTAGAGTATCTTTCTTAGCAATAGTGATAATTTTCTCAACGAACGGTCTGATCTCTTTGGCTTTAGGTAAAGTTGTTTTGATCAATTCGTGTTGCAAAAGAGATATAGATAAATTGCGAAATAGCGCCTTTCTGTGCGCACTGTTTCTGCCTAATTTTCTGCCTTTAATTCTGTGATTCATATCTTTTAGTAATTTAATTTTGGGGCTATTACTGACCCAATATTGAAACGGCTAAAGCCGTTATTTAGAACTCTTTATTTTTAAGCTTCAAAAGCTCTTCCAAATTTTTTGGTGGCCAGTTGGTAAGTTTCATACCAAAACCGAGACCCATAGCTTTTAGATTTTCTTTTAGCTCATTAAGAGATTTTCTGCCAAAATTAGCAGTTTTAAGCATTTCGCCTTCTGACCTTGAAACCAAGTCACCAACGTAAATTATATTCTCATTTTTCAAACAATTGTAAGATCTTACTGAAAGTTCCAGCTCATCAATTGTTTTAAGCAAATTTTTATTGAATTCCGGCTCAAGGCTAACTTCCTTTTGTACTGGAGTGTCAAGCTTACTGACGTCAAAATTAATGAAGACTTGTAGTTGTTCTTGCAAAATTTTTGCTGCAACACCAAGGGCATCTTGTGGAGTGATTGCGCCATTAGTATCAATTTCAAGAATCAATTTGTCATAGTCAGTAATTTGTCCGACACGAGCATTTTCAACTTTATAAGCAACACGTCTAACTGGACTAAAAATAGCATCAAGAGCAATTGAACCAACGCCTTGTTCTTTTTTACCTTGTTCAGCAACAACATATCCTTTGCCACATTCAACATGCATTTGGATATCAATTTTGGCACCTTTGTTCAAAGTGCAGATCACCAAATCTTTATTAATGATTTCAACACCAGCCGGCACTTCAATTGAACCAGCATAAACTGGACCAGCTTTGTTAGTAGAAAGCTTGATTACGCATGGAGCTGAATCAGCTTTAGTAACCGCCAAAGATTTGATGTTCATGATGATATCAAGCACATCTTCTTTAACACCTTCAATTGAACTATATTCGTGAAGTACGCCTTCAATTTTAATAGAAGTAACTGAAAAACCAGCAATTGAAGAAAGCATAACTCTTCTAAGAGCGTTGCCCAGAGTATTACCAAAACCTCTCTCAAAAGGCTCCAGAACAATGATTGATTTTGTTACGTTATCATAACCTTCTTTAACCACGACAGAGCTAGGTTTAGTAAGGAGCTGCCAGCTTTCTTTTAGAATCGTCATATTTTTAATTTAGGTTGCTTAATAAACTTGAATTATGGTTGGACTACACTCTTCTTCTTTTTGCTGGTCTGCAGCCATTGTGAGGATGATATGTATTATCTACAATCATACTAACAGTAATACCAGCAGCCTGAATAGCACGAAGAGAGGCTTCCCTTCCTACTCCAGGACCTTTGATTTCAACAACTGCATTTTGCAGACCATATTCTTTAGCAGCTTCAACAGCGTTTTGAGTCGCAATTTGAGCGGCGTAAGGAGTAGCTTTTCTTGAACCTTTAAAACCGTGCTTACCTGAAGAAGACCAGCAAAGAATATTACCTTGAAGATCCGTTACAGAAATAATTGTATTGTTAAAGCTGGCATAAACGTGAACAACTCCACTAACCACACTTTTCTTTTTTTTGCTGGTAGTTTTTTTACCACTGTATTTAGTCATAACTTAAGAAATTAAAAAATTATTTGGTCACCTTCTTCTTACCCGCGATAGCCACGCCTCTACCCTTGCGAGTTCTAGCGTTAGTATGAGTTCTTTGTCCTCTTACCGGTAGTTTTTTAACATGTCTGATACCTTTGTAGCAGCCAATGTCGATAAGTCTTTTGATGTCAGAAGAAACTTTTCTTCTCAAATCACCTTCAAGAACTGGATATTCTTTCTCGATCAAAGATCTTACTTGAGAAAGCTTGTCTTCACTCATTTGGTGAGTTCTCAAACCAAGATCAATTTTTAATTTGTGACAAATTTTATTAGCGGTTGTAGCGCCAATACCGTAAATGTAAGTCAACGAGATAACAAATCTTTTTTCTTTTGGAATGTTGACACCAGCGATTCTAGCCAAAGGGAGACTCCTATGTTTTTAGTTATTATTTGTTTTTGAAGAAATTTTAAAAACTGCATCGATCAGCCCGCCAAAAACGAGGGGCACGCTTTTTATGGCGTCAATTGAACAAAGCAAGTTCTTTTTTTCGTAATATCCGATTAATTCAGAAGTAGAGTCATGATAAACTTTTAATCTATTTTGTACCGTAGATTCATTATCGTCAGCTCTGCTTTCAAACTCCTTGGATTTACAATTATCACAAACGCCTTCTTGTTTAGGCTGTTTGAAATAACGATTATACACCGCACCGCATTTCTTACAGGAAAAACGTCCGGCAATTCTTTTGATCAAAATATCTTCGCCAACTTCAAAATTGAAAACGACGCCAATATTTTTATTTAGAGATTCCAACATTAAATCCAGCACAACTGCCTGATTCATATTTCTTGGAAAACCATCAAGAATAAAACCATTTTGGCAATCATCAAAAGTGATGCGATTTTTGATGATTCCCACCACAACTTCATCAGGAACAAGTCCTCCGGAAATCATGTAAGATTTAGCTAATTTTCCAATTTCACTTTGTAACTCAACTTCTTTACGCAAAACCTCACCAGTGGAAATCGTAGGAATTTTTAATTCTGTTGCGAGCATTGCTGCTTGCGTTCCTTTACCTGATCCTGGAGGACCTAAAAAAATTATATTAATCATTAGGCCCTGACCCTTACTCTTCTTTTTCTGGTCGTTGAAGAGCCATATTTACCAGAAAATAAATGTGATTGAACCTGATTGATTAAATCCAAAACTACATTGACCATAATCAGAATTCCTGTACCACCAATATGCAGCGGGATGGAATATTTGGTGACCAGTATTTCTGGAACCACACAAACAAAAGTTAAATAAATAGCACCAATCAAAGTTAATCGGGCCACGACTCTGTCAAGATGTGATGCTGTTTGTACGCCAGGTCTGATACCCAGAATAAAACAATTGCTCTTCTTCAAATTATTCGCCACCTCTTCAGTGTTAAAAATAATTGAAGAGTAAAAGTAAGAGAAAAATAAAATTAAGGCTGAGAACAAACATAAGTAAAGTCCGCCACCTCTACGCAACATTGAAATTAAAAAATCACCATCTGTTCCCGTAAATTGCACAATGGCAGCAGGAAACATTAAGATTGAACTGGCAAAAATTGGTGGAATAACGCCAGCAATATTTACCTTTAATGGCAAGAAAGAGGAATCCGACATACCGGAGGCTTTCATCATCGCGCCATTGGGATATTGAATTTTTATGCGCTTGTAAGTTTTTTCAACAAAACAAACAAACATTAAAAATCCTGCAAAAACGGCAAAGAATAAAATTATGGTCAGCCAAGAATAAACACCGGTTCTTGATAAATCAAAAACTTGCACAATTGTAGAAGGTAGGGAAGAAACAATACCAACAAAAATAATCAGTGAAATACCGTTGCCAATTCCAGAAGCTGTGATTCTTTCACCAAACCACATCAACATTACCGTACCGCCCACAAGGCTGATACAAGTTGTCCACATAAAAATTGATGAGTCGGAAATGAAAGCGCTTTGTTCGCCATTAGCTAAAGCGTAATATACACCCATCGCCTGAAAAAAAGCGAGGATGATTGTAAGATATCTGGTATATTGATTGATCTTAGCGCGTCCGTAATCACCTTCTTTCTTCAAAGCTGCTAAACCTTCATACATTGAGGTTAGAAGCTGCATGATGATTGACGCAGTAATATAGGGCATAATGTTAAGTGCAAAGATACTCATTCTTTGCAAAGCCCCCCCGGAGAACAAGTTGACCATACCAAAAATATTGGCACCTGAGCTGGCAAAGAATTTTTTCAACACCTCAACATTGATTCCCGGAATCGGCACAAAAGTACCGAAGCGGTAAATCAAAAGAATAAATAGGGTGAATAAGATTCTTTTCTTTAATTCTGAATTTACGGATGGAGAAGACACTATTTGAGATCCGGAGAATTATCTTGGAATTAAATTAAAAATAAGCCTAAGCAAAAGCTTTTGCTTTTTCGGAATAGCTATCTACCACAACTTTAAAATCAACTTTCAGTGACAGATCTTTACCCATGATCAATTTCACTTTAGCGTTTTGGTCTTTAACCAGACCAAGCGCAGCCAATTTTTCTTTTGTAACAACGGTAAGATTAGGTTCATGTTTAGCAACTGCGGAAGCAACATCTGCTATCGTCACAGCTTCATATTCTTTTCTTAGAACATTAACAAAACCTCTTTTAGGAAGTCTCATATGAACTGGAGTTTGACCACCTTCAAAACCTTTTACGGAATGATGTCCAGTTCTGGCTTTTTGACCTTTTACACCACGGCCAGAAGTTTTACCTTTACCTGAACCAATACCACGACCAACCCGTTTGGCGTCGTTTCTTTTGATTTTTGCTAAATTATTTAGTGAGATAGACATATTGATTACGCTAATGAGACTTTAATTATGTGCTGCACTTTTTTAACCATACCAAGAACGGCGGCAGAGCCATTAAGGGTAGATTCACTTCCTATACCACGAAGACCAAGGCCAATCAAACTGCCTTTTTGTCTTGCGGTCAGTTTTGATCCACCTTTAACCTGCTTCACAAGAATTTCCTTATTCAAAAAATTATCTAACTGCATGGGATTATTCGTTATTTGTGTTAAGAACCAAATTTCTTCTTTTAACAATTTCAGAAATTTCTTTTGATCTTTTTTCTGCGATCATTTTTGGAGAAGTCAAAGCTTTAAGAGCTGTAAAAGTTGCACCAACCATGTTGTAAGGGTTGGAAGTCCCAACTGATTTAGCAACAATATCATGAATTCCAGCGCATTCGAAAATGGCACGCATTGGACCACCAGCAATCACACCTGTACCAGCCGGAGCTGCTCTTAAATAAACTCTTGCCGCACAGAATCTACCAAAAATATCGTGATGGATTGTTCTACCTTCTTTAAGAGAGATTTTAGTCATAGCTTTTTTAGCAGCTTCAAACGCTTTATTTTTAGCGTCAGAAACTTCAGTAGCGTTTCCTTTACCGAAACCAACGCGACCATTTTTATCTCCGACCACAACCAAAGCCGCGAATGACATGTTTTTACCACCCTTCACGGTTTTAGAAACCTTATTAATCGAGATTAGTCTTTCGACGATTTCTGAGTTAGAAGTTTTAGCTTGTTTTGACATCTGATAAATTTTTAAAATTATTTTAAATTAGAATGATAGCCCAGCTTCGCGGCAAGATTCAGCCATAGCTTTAACTCTACCACCGTAGATGTATGCACCTTTATCAAACACCACTTCTTTGATGTTATTTTTTAGGCAAGCTTCAGCAAAATTTTTACCGACTAATTTAGCTTTTTCTAAACCAGTAACTTTTTTATCATCTTCAAAATTCAAAGTTGAGAAAGCACAAAGCACTTTTCCTTCAACACTGATCAATTGAGCGTAAAAATTTTTATTTGATCTCGAAACAACGATGCGTGGACGCAAAGTTTTATTTCTCTTAGCAATATTGTTTTTAACGCGATATTTTCTTCTTTCGTAATTAGTAAGCATATTATTTCTTCTTACCCTCTTTTCTTAAAATTTGTTTTCCGGCAATTTTAACACCCTTGCCTTTGTAAGGTTCAGGCTTTCTGAATGAAATGATTTCGGAAGCAACTTGGCCAACCAAAACTTTATCACTGCCGATAAGTACAATCAGATTTGGTTTTTCAAAAGCAGCAGTAATTCCTTGCGGAAGACCGTAATAAATTTCATGGCTGTAACCAAGAGTTAGGATTAAAATCCCATTCTCAACCAGAGCTTTATAGCCAACACCATTAATTTCCAAAACAGTTTTGAATGGCTCTTGTAAACCAGTTACAATGTTTTTGATGTTGCTGCGATCCATACCGATAAACATCGAAATGTCTGATGGAGCGTTTTCTTCAGCAACTAATTTGATTTGGCCATCCTGAAAATCAATTTTAACTTTCGGACTAACTTTATAAGATCTTTTAATCTTACCATTATCGAAAGAAATCGTGGCTTTATCAACCGCAACTTTAACATTTTCAGGAATTTTTACCGGTAGTTTTCCTACTCTAGACATGATTTAAACTAATTAAAAAATTGTTAGTAGAACTTCGCCACCAAGCTTTTTCTGCCTTGCTTCGTGATCAGGAAGAACACCTTGAGAAGTTGAAATAATTACCATTCCAAGACCATTTTTTACAGAAGGAATTTCATCGGAACGGCAATAAATTCTTCTACCTGGCTTTGAAACTACAGAAATTTCATTCACTACCGAATTAGAATAGTGATATTTCAAATGAATATCGAAATGATCAATATTATTCTCAGCTTTTATTCTGCTGTAATTCAGGATAAATCCTTCTTCTTTCAATATCTTCAGAATAGCCTCTCTTAGGTTGGAAACTGGCGAGCTGATTTTGCTTCTTCTTGCCAAATAACCATTTCTAACTCTGGCTACTAAATCTGAAACTGAGTGATTAGACATCTTGCACTAAAATCTTTGTTATTAATATTACCAGCTTGATTTCACTAAGCCGGGAACTTGGCCCCATGACGCTAATTCTCTTAGCGCAATTCTTGATAGACCGAATTTTCTGAAATTACCTCTTGGTCTTCCAGTCAAGCTGCATCTATTTCTGATTCTTGATTTAGAGCCGTCTCTTGACATTTCTGACAATTTAATTTGAGCCACTAGTCTTTCTTCAAAAGAAAGGCCAATATCTTGAGTGGTTTCGATCAATTTGGTTCTCTTAGCTCTTTGAAGCTGAGACAGATTTTTTCTCTTATTATTTCTTCTGACGAGAGATTGTTTTGCCATAGTTTATTTTATTGGAAGATTAAGCTTTTTGAGCAAGTACAGAGCCTCTTCTTTGTTTTTGGCTGTAGTAACAATGCTGATATTCATACCGAAGGTTTTCATGATATTATCAAGATCAACTTCAAGGAAAGCATTATGCTCTTTAATACCGAAACTGTAGTGAGCACTTTGGTTAAAGCCTTTTGCAGAAAGACCTCTAAAATCTTTAATTCTTGGCAAAGCAATATTCACCAATTTGTCGAAAAATTGGTACATTTTTTCTCCGCGCAAAGTAACACGACATCCAATCGGCAAATCTTTTCTTAATTTAAAAGTTGAAATTGCTTTGCGAGATTTAGTCAAAACTGCTTTTTGTCCAGCAATATTTGAAACTTGAGTTGAAAGATAAGATAGAAATTTGTTGTCGCTGTCCGTGGCTTTGATACCAACGTTCAGGCTGATCATTTTCAATTTTGGAATTTCCATGTCATTAGTGTAAGAAAACTTACTCTTAATGTCAGAAATCGAATCTTTATAGATTTTTTCGGTTAATGTTTGCATCGCTTAATTAATCAATTTTTTTGCCGGATTTTTTTGAAACACGAGACTTTCTAGTAAAAGCTTTACCTTCACCGGACTCGATAACAAATTTTACTTTTACCGCTTTACCATCTTCAACATGAGCAATGTTGGAAATGTGAATCGGCTTTTCAACTTTTACAATTTGGCCAGGAGTTGAAGAAGTTGGTTTTTTATGCACAGTGGCAAGATTAACACCTTCAACAACAACCTTGTCATTCATGATTGCAGTAATTTTACCTGCCTTCCCTTTGCTAGAACCAGTAATTACAATTACTTGATCGTTTTTCTTAAATTTATTAGACATTTTACAAAACCTCCGAAGCTAGTGAAGCGATTTTCAAGAAGTTTTTCTGTCTAACTTCTCTTGCAACCGGACCAAACACACGGGTCGCGATTGGATCCCCATCTTTATCAACCAATACTATGGCATTATCGTCAAATTTAACAAAGCTGCCATCACTTCTGACGATCTTGCTTTTAGTTCTGACAATTATGCCTTTAGCCACTGATCCTTTTTTAACTTTTGAACCAGGAATTACGCTAGTAATTGAGACCACAACAATATTACCGACTCCAGTAATCATGTGATCAGAACCACCCAAAACTTTAATACACGTAGCAGTCTTGGCTCCTGAATTATCAGCAACTACCAGACTTGTTTGCATTTGAATCATTTGATACCTTTCGCTTTGATTAAACTTTTAATGCCCATTTTTTTCTTTTTGAAATCGGTCTTGAGCTAACGATTTCAACTTCGTCACCAACATTTAGCGACTTACCTTGAGAATCGACTAAATAGTTTTTGTGAACAGTAATAAATTTACCGTAACGAGGATGCTTTTTAAAAATCGTAGCAACGCCCTTAAAGGTTTTTTGATCAATAATGTTTAGAACTTTTACTTTCATAATTATGCCTTGGCAGCTTTTTTGTTGCTATTAATTTTAGTGAAGATTCTAGCGATTTCTTTTCTCTTATTGCGGTAATCCTTAGCCACAATTGACTCGCCAGAAGAAGCTTTGATTCTCATCATTAAAAGCTCTTTTTTTAGATTTGCGATGTCAACCAAAGCTGACTGCTTTTCTTCTTTTTTCATGGTCTTAGCTTAGATCAAGTTAACAATTTTAGTTTTGAATGGTAGCTTTGCCGCTGCTTTTTCCAAAGCAGTGTTAGCTGCAGCATTATCAATACCGTCAATTTCAAAGATGACTCTGCCTGGTTTGATTTTGGCAATGTAATATTCAACGTTACCTTTACCAGAACCCATTCTCACCTCAGCCGGTTTTTTAGTGACCGGAGTATGAGGAAATACCATAATCCAAAGCTTACCAGCTCTTTTCATGTAGCGGGTAATGACTTTTCTGGCAGATTCAATCTGTTTAGAATTTATTTTTCCTGGTTCAAGAGCTTTAATGCCGGAAGAACCAAATTTTAAGCTATTGCCGTTAGAAGCGGTACCAAGAATTTTCTTGCCACCTTTCTGTGCTTTTCTGTATTTACTTTTTGCAGGAGTCAACATTTATTATACCAATGATTTATTTGATTTTTTTTCAACAAAGCCTTTATAAATCCACACTTTCACGCCAATCACACCATAAGTTGTGTAGGCATTAGCTGTAGCATAATCAATATTGCATCTCAAAGTATGAAGAGGAACGGATCCTTCTTTATACCATTCAGTTCTAGCGATTTCAGCACCACCAAGACGACCGGCAACGGAAACTTTAATTCCCAGCGCTCCATATTTCATGGCAGATTGCATAGATTTTTTCATGACTTTTTTGAACGCCGCACGACCCTCAAGCTGTTTTGCAATGTTTTGCGCAACAAGAGAAGAGTGAAGATCTGGCTTATCAATCTCAACAATCTTAACATCAACCTTCGTGCCAGCAAGTTTTTCAACTGCCTGGTTAATTTTTTCAATATCCAAACCTTTTTTACCGATAAGAACACCTGGCTTAGAAGTTTTGATAATTAGATTAACTTTATCAGATGGTCTTTCAATAACCACGCTTCCAATGCCACAATGAGCATAATTCTTTTTAATGAATGTGCGAATCGCAATATCATTAATCAGCTTCTTGGCATAGTTTTTATTATCATACCAAATTGACTCCCAATTTTTATTATTGAGAAGTCTGAAACCAACCGGATTAACCTTTTGACCCATTATTTCCTCTATTTTTGTTTTTCTTGTTTTTCTGCTAAAACAACTCTGACGTTGCTAAAAGTTTTAAGAATTCTGCTTGATTTGCCACGTCCTCTAGCAGCGAATCTTTTAAGCGCGAACGCTCTTCCAATGTCGATTCTTTTTATGTAAAGAGTATCAACATCCATATTATGATTGTTCTCAGCATTAGACATTGCCGAATAAACCAAGCCACTAATTACTGGAGCTAACTTCAAATTACAGAATTTCAAAACTTTTAGCACTTCCGAAACTGGTTTACCGGTCAAATTGCCAGTAAGTTTCATTACTTTAAGAGGGCTTGATTTAACAGCGCTCAAATATGCTACTGATACTTTTTCAGTCATGTTCTAGTTCTTTTTAATTTTTTTATCTCCGGAATGTCCGTAAAAAGTTCTGGTTGGTGCAAACTCACCGAACTTGTGACCCACCATTCCTTCCGTAACTGCAACGGAAACAAACTTTTTGCCATTATGAACGGCAAAATTAATACCGACAAATTGCGGCAGAATTGTTGATCTTCTAGACCAGATTTTAACAATCGGTTTTTTTGAAGAACTAACATATTCTCTTGCTTTTTTTAGCAAATATCCATCTACAAATGGTACTTTCCAAGTTGATCTAGGCATAGTTTATTTAATTATTTTGCTCTTCTTGATTTTACGATGAAGCGGTTAGTCGGATTATTTCTCTTTCTGGTTTTTTTACCTTTAGCTGATTTACCAGTTGGAGAAACAGGATGTCTACCGCCAGAAGTTTTACCTTCACCACCACCATGTGGGTGATCGACAGGGTTCATTACCACACCGCGAACTGTTGGCCTGATACCAAGCCATCTTGATCTGCCGGCTTTACCGATTGAGATGTTTTTATTGTCAAGGTTTGAAACCGATCCAATCGTTGCCATACAATCAAGCAAGAATAATCTGATTTCCCCAGACTGCATTTTTACCAAAGCGTAACCGCCATCTTTACCAACCAATTGAGCGTAAGTTCCAGCAGATCTTGAAACTGATCCACCACAACCAGGCTTCAATTCAACGTTGTGAATGATGGTACCAATAGGAATCACAGCAAGCGGCATGGCATTGCCTGTTTTAACGTCAATCAAACTTTTTGAAGACATTATTTTTTCACCAGCAGCCAATTTGTGTGGAGCTATAATGTAAGAATAAACACCATCAGAATATTTAAGCAACGCGATGAAAGCTGTACGATTTGGATCATATTCAATTCTTTCAACAAACGCTTCTACATCAAACTTATCTCTTTTGAAATCAATGACGCGGAATGATTTTTTATGACCGACAGATTTGTGTCTGACAGTGATATGACCCATATTATTATGGCCTGATTTTTGATTAACTTTAGTAGTTAAGATTTTCAGTGGAGAACCTTTCCAAAGTTCGCTTCTGTCAATCGTAATCAGCTGCCTTAACGAAGGGGTTACTGCTTTATAATTTTTAAGAGCCATTTTATGAACCGAAATTAATTGATTGACCTTCTTTCAAAGTAACAATCGCTTTTTTGTAGGATTTTCTCTTACCTTCAACACCTTTGAAACGCTTAGTTTTAGCGTTAGTATTGATGATGTTTACTTTTTCAACTTCCGCACCGAAAATTTTTTTCACCAAAGAAGCAACTTCTTGTTTGGTACAAGAATCATCAACTTCAAAATGATGTTTATTTTCGCCCAATTGACGGTTTGATTTTTCCGTGTAAACAAGACCTTTGATCTTGTCGTAATTTAGTAGAGCTGACATTATTGCAATGCTCCTTTAATATTTTCTAAAATAGTATTATCGATCATCAGATGTTCAAAACTTAGAATGTCGTAAACATTGATTGCTTCCGCTCTCAAAGCTTTAACATTTTTTAAATTTCTCGCTGATCTGGCCAAGACTTCATTATTTTTTGAAGCTGGGTTGAACAAAATCAAAGCACTAGAAACATCGTTTTTTTTCAATGAAGCATTGATTTGAGCAGTTTTAATTTTGTCACCAAAATCATCTGAAAAAACCACCACTTTGTTTTCTTTTAGCTTCAATTTTAAAACATCAGCCAAGGCAACTTTGATAATTTTTTTCGGCATGGTGAAGTCAAAAGAACGTGGCATTGGGCCGTGGCAAGTTCTACCACCGACGAATTGCACTGATCTTTTGCTACCTTGACGAGCATTACCGGTACCTTTTTGTTTATAAGGCTTAGCAGTTGTGCCTGAAATTTCAGACATAGTTTTAGTTTTAGCAGAACCAGATCTTCTTCTGGCCAATTGCCATCTCACTACGTAAGCAACTGATTTCGCGCTTTGCAGATCAAGACCGGCATCAAGCTCGATCTCTTGTGATCCGGCGTCTTTACCGCTGAAATCGATCTTTTTTAAAGTTAGAGAAGTCATAATTTGAAAAATTAGAAATTTTTGGCGATTTTTAGAACAACGTCAGCGCCGTTATTTCCTGGGATTGAACCTTTGACGGCAATTACTGATTTTTCTTTGTCAACAATCAAAACTTCAAGGTTTTTTACTGTAACATTTTCAACGCCCATGTGACCGGCCATTTTTTTACCTTTGAAAGTTTTACCTGGATCTTGTCTTTGTCCCGTAGAACCATGAGATCTGTGAGAAACTGATACACCGTGAGTAGCTTCTAAACCACGGAAATTCCATCTTTTCATAGGACCAGCAAAACCTTTACCTGAAGTAACACCACTAATATTAATCATGTCGCCTTCTGCAACAATTGAATCAATAGTAATTGCATCACCAACTTTTAATTCAAGATTTTTTCTAACTTGCGAACCTCTGATCTTCTTAAAAAGAGGAACAGATTTTTTATTAAAAATACCAGTTAGTGATTTTGAAAGTTTCTTAGCATTCTCAACTTTTTCAAAAGCGACAAGCAAATTATCAAAATCTTTTCCTTCGTTAACCTGAAGATCCAAAACGCAATTTTCGTAAAGTTGGATCATAGTAAGAGGAACTGAGGCACCGCTATCTTTGAAGATGTGGCTCATGCCGATTTTTTTTCCGACTAATTCTAACATCTAATTCTTTGCCCCGTTAATTGCTATTTTAATATTAACACCAGCTGAAAGATTTAATTTCATCAAAGCATCTACTGTTTGAGCTGTAGGAGAGATGATTAATAATCTTTTTGAAGATCTGATTTCAAATTGCTCGCGAGAATCTTTGTCAACGTGAGGTCCTCTGATCACACAAAATTTTTGAATTTTGGTTGGCAAAGGAATTGGGCCTTTAATGCCAGCGCCTGTTCTTCTAACAGTGCCAATAATTTCGCCCATTGCTTTGTTCAAAACAACGTGATCAAAAGATTCAAGAGTAATTTTGATGCTCTCTTTATTTTTCATTTTGTTAGTAATTCATCTTTAAAAGATCCCGCAACAAGCGCGGGATGATAATTTCTAATTCGCTTTCGCGCTTAGAAATATTATTTAATAATTTTAGAAACCACGCCTGCGCCTACAGTTCTTCCACCTTCGCG
>CAZICL010000009.1:0-90701 GCA_964537735.1 uncultured Rhizobium sp.
TTATCAGGGTCCGACTTGGGCAAAAAGAAATCTGAAGGTTGTAGGATCGCAAGATTTTGATATTTCTTCTAACGCTCCAAAAGAAGTTAAAAAAGATGTTAAAGCTGCTCCGATCGTTGGCGGAAAAGATTTAAATATTCGTATTGCCAATTTAATTGAGGCCTACAAAAGATTCGGCCATTTGGCGGCAGATCTTGACCCTATTGGTCTTGTTGCTCCAAAATATGTTGCTGAAATTGATCCAACAAATCATGGAATTACGTCAGAAGATTTGGAAAAAGAAGTCGAATTTCAAGGTCAAAAAACCAAAATTTCTCAAGCAATCGAATATTTAAACTACAT
Source organism: uncultured Rhizobium sp. (assembly GCA_964537735.1). Taxonomy (GTDB): domain Bacteria; phylum Pseudomonadota; class Alphaproteobacteria; order Rickettsiales; family UBA1997; genus UBA2645. The sequence continues at coordinate 343 of CAZICL010000009.1, forward strand.
TTACACCAACAAAGTTGGTTGTGAATTTGAATATATTGGCAATCAAGAGCAGAAAAAATGGTTGGCCAGCGAGACAGAAAACACGATGCTTTCCAGCATTTCAAAAGAAGAGAAAATTAAGATTCTAAAAGAAATTATTCGCAGCGAAAAATTCGAACAATTTTTGCACAAGCGTTTTCCTGGAGCCAAAAGATTTTCGGTTGAAGGTGGTGAATCTTCAATCAACGCTGTTGAAAAAATTATCGACACAGCGGCTAAAGTTGGTGTCAAAAAAATTGTCATTGGAATGGCGCACCGTGGCCGTTTAAATACCTTGACTGGGGTAATGGGAAAACCTTACCACCAAATGATTTCTGAATTTAAAGGCACCCCGGGAATTCCAGACGGCGTGACTAAATCTGGCGACGTTAAATATCACATGGGTTACGCCTCAACTCGTGAAATTTCCCAAGGAGATAAAATTCATAAAATCGACCTTTCTTTGGCATTTAACCCTTCGCATTTAGAAGCGGTGAATGTGATTGCTGCGGGCAGAATTCGCGCCAAACAAGCTCTTTATGGCGACGCCACTGGCGAAAAAGCAATGGCGCTTTTGATTCACGGTGATGCAGCTTTTGCTGGGCAAGGTTTGGTTGCAGAAAGTTTGGTAATGAATGGCGTTGCTGGCTACAATACTGGTGGCGTGATGCATGTGATTGTAAATAACCAAGTTGGATTTACTGCCAACCCTACAGATTCGCGCTCTACAACTTATGCTTCTGATTTAGCAAAAATGATTGATGCGCCAATTTTTCACGTAAATGGCGACGATGTTGAAGCGGTGGTGAAAGTTTCTGACATTGCCATGCGTTATCGTCAGGCTTTCAAAAAAGATGTGGTTTTGGATGTGGTTTGTTACCGTAAATATGGTCACAATGAAGGTGACGAGCCGCTTTACACCCAGCCCGTAATGTATACAAAACTTAAAAATCATCCAACTCCAACCCAGATTTATTCAGAAAAACTAATCTCAGAAAATGTTATTTCTGCTGCTGATTTTGAAAAGTTAGTTGCTGATTTTGAAGCGCATTTATCTGCCGAATTTGACAAGGCTGCTGACTTTAAGCCAACAGAAGCAGATTGGACGAAGGCTGATTGGAGTAAGATTAAAGATGGTGATACTGCAGTTGCAAAAACCGGCGTAGCTAAAAAAACTCTTAAAGAATTAATCGCTAAAACTTTAGAAATTCCTGCTGATTTCAATGCCAATCAAAAAATTGTAAAACAGCTTGAAGGCAGAAAAAGTGCGGTCGATTCCGGTGAAAATATTGATTGGGGTTGTGGCGAAGCTTTGGCTTTTGCGTCACTTCTTAATGAAGGTATTCCGGTTAGAATTACTGGCCAAGATTCTGGTCGCGGTACTTTTTCGCACCGTCATTCTGTGCTGCACGACACTGTTAATGGTAAGCGTCACAGCATTTTTTCAGCTTGTGAAAATAAAGCTAAATATGAAGTTTATGACTCAGTTTTATCGGAATATGGCGTGCTTGGTTTTGAATATGGCTATTCGCTTTCAACGCCAAATGGTTTAACAATTTGGGAAGCTCAATTTGGTGATTTTGCCAATGGTGCACAAATTATTTTTGATCAATTTTTAGCATCAAGTGAAGTAAAATGGCTGCGTAAATCTGGTTTAGTTTTGTTGTTGCCACATGGTTTTGAAGGTCAAGGTCCGGAACATTCTTCAGCAAGATTGGAGCGTCATTTGCAAGCTTGTGCCGACAATAATATGCGCGTTTGTAACATTACCACTCCGGCCAATTTCTTCCACGCTTTGCGTCGTCAAGTGATTGGTTTAGATCGCAAGCCGTTGATTGTGATGTCGCCAAAATCTTTGTTACGTCACAAATTGGCCACTTCAACTTTGGCAGAATTTTCTGACTTAACTTTCCGTCCGCTGATCGAAGAAACAGCTAAAATTGCTGCCGCAGATAAGGTTCGTAAAGTTGTGCTTTGTTCAGGAAAAGTTTACTACGAATTGCTTGAAGCGCGCGAAGCTAAAAAAATCAACGACGTAGCTTTGGTGCGTCTTGAACAGCTTTATCCATTCCCGAAAGAGGAATTAAAAGCCGAGCTTAAAAAATACAAAAATGCCGAAATTATTTGGTGTCAAGAAGAGCCAAAAAATATGGGTGCGTGGAAATTTGTTGACGATCTAATCGAAGAAACTGCTTTGGAAGTTAAACATAAAAATTCTCGTGCGAAATATGTGGGCAGAGTCGCTTGTGCTTCACCTGCAACTGGCTATGGTTCGTACCACGCCAAAGAGCAGAAAAATTTAATTGACGAGGCTTTAAAGTAATTTAAGTTTCATAAAGTTTGAAAATGCTCCAAAAAACACCACTAAAACGCCATGAATAATAGCTCCAAAATAAAAGATTTTACAAAAGAAGAGATAGGATTTTACAAATTATTGATGACGATCGCGTCAGCCATACTTAGCTCTCTTGTAAGTTGGCTATTCAATAATCTTGAAGAAATATTGTCGGTAAAATTTTTCGTTGTTTTCGCAACGATGTTGGTTTTTCTTGCTTCAACTGCCTATTTTCTTTTTATAACCACTAAAAAAATTAAGGAGTTAAATTATGAGACTGTCGCAAATCAAACTTTTCGTCGAATTTTTCGCAATTCAAATTTTTTTGAAACGCACGTACATCTGGGTACGCTTACCTTTCAAAAAAATTTGAATCACAAAAACTTCTTAGAAAAGTTTGATTTGCGACAGTCTCATTATGAATAATGTTGAAATTCTTGGTATTGCAGCCCTTGTGATTAGCTCGACAGTGTTTTTAGCAAGCTGCTTCTGGGCGATTCATTATTTGGAAAAAGATAACAAAAAAAATAAAATCAAAAAAGCTTAACTTAATTTTTAACAAACATGACCATCGAAATCAAAGTTCCGGCTCTCGGAGAATCAGTATCAGAAGCTTCAATCGCTAAGCTTCATAAAAAAGCCGGCGATGCTGTGAAGGCTGACGAATTAATCGTCGAACTTGAGACCGACAAAGTTACTCTTGAAGTTAACGCTCCTTCAGCTGGCGTTATTTCTGAATTAAAAGTTAATGAAGGCGATAATGTTAAAGTTGGCGATTTGATTGCTTTGATGTCCGCAGGTGGTGCAGTGGTTTCTATTAAGGACGCTCCAAGCTCAACTCAAGCTGCAGAAAAACCAGCACAAAATAATTCGGCTGCCTCTTTCCTTTCTCCTGCTCCTAAAAAATTGGCGGCAGAAAATAATGTTGATACTTCAAAAATTTCAGGAAGTGGCAAAGATGGTCGTGTCACTAAAGGCGATGTTCTTGATGCGGTCTCTGCGGGCAACACATCTGTTGCAGCAGCTCCAGCGGCTGGCGCCAAATCGACTGAACGCGTTAAAATGTCGAAGCTTCGTCAAAAAATTGCTGAGCGTTTAAAAGAATCTCAAAACACAGCAGCAATTTTGACCACCTTCAATGAAGTTGACATGACTGAAGTTATGGCCCTTCGCGCTCAATATAAAGACGCTTTTGAAAAGAAGCATGGTGCCAAACTTGGCTTCATGTCTTTCTTCGTTAAAGCTTGCGTGACTGCCTTAAAAGAGCTTCCAGCAGTTAATGCTGAAATTGATGGAACTGACATTATTTACAAAAATTTCTACGATATTGGTGTTGCGGTTGGATCACCTCAAGGTTTGGTGGTTCCGGTTTTACGCGACGCTAATCTTTTGAATTTAGCCCAAATTGAAAAAGGAATTTCTGATCTTGGCGTTAAAGCGCGTGACGGAAAATTGACGATTCCTGACTTAACCGGCGCTACTTTCACCATTTCAAATGGCGGTGTTTATGGTTCATTAATGTCCACTCCAATCATCAACCCACCACAATCAGCAATTCTTGGAATGCACAAAATTCAAGAAAGACCAATGGTTGTTGCTGGCGAAATCAAAATCCGCCCAATGATGTATTTGGCACTTTCTTACGACCACAGAATTATTGACGGCAAAGAAGCGGTGACTTTCTTGGTTCGCGTTAAAGAATTGTTAGAAGATCCACGTCGTCTAGTTTTGGACATGTAATCTTCTGATTTAAGTTCACTTTTAAAACCCCGTCTTTTTCACTAAAGGCGGGGTTTTTTATTAACCATTTTTAAAAAAATTTTAGGTTCCCAAGCAAAACGCAGTGTGAGACTGTCGCAAATAAAACTTTTCGTCTGGGGGACGCGAGTTGGTAAATTTATATTATTTCAAAATGTTCATCCTCTTCCTCAAAGCAGTTCTAATCGGTCTTTCAATCGCCATGCCGATTGGGCCGATTGCAACTTTGTTGATTAAAAATTCTCTGACCCGTGGTTTCAAAAGCGGTTTGGCCGTTGGTCTGGGTGCGGCTTTGGTTGAGGGAATTTACAGCTTTGTTGCCGCAAGTGGTTTTGCTTTTGTAGAAAAATTTCTCAGCGAATATTTGCTCGCAATCAAACTAATTTGCGGCGTGCTCTTAATTTTGCTTGGCTTGTTTGAGATCAAAAATGCCACTAAAAATCACAGCCAAGAAATAAAAATGAAAGAGTGGGGATTTTTCAAAACCACATTTCTGGTGATGCTGCTAACCTTAGCTAATCCAGTAACCATCGTCTTTTTTGCCGGAGTTTTTGCCGCAATCAGCAACAGTCATTTTGATGTTTTGAGTATCTGCGTAATATCTTTTGGTGCCTTTTTTGGATCACTTGCTTGGACTTCTGGCCTGTCATTTTTTGTGGCTAAAATGCGTCACAAAATTTCACAAAAATGGATCAAAAGAATCAGAGTTGCTTCTGGCGTAATAATAGGAAGCTTCGGGGTTTATGGTGTTTTGGGTGCTATTTTGGTGGGCTAGAAATTTTAACAATTTCTTTCATCAATTCTTTGCGCGAAGAGCTTTTGCGCCAGTAAAGTCCAATTGTGCGTTTGGGGGCGTTGGCGATTTTAACGTAAGCGATTTTATCTTCTTTTTTGGCGGCGATTTCTGGCATCAAAGTGATGCCGGCGCCAGAAATTACCATTTGGCGTAAGGTTTCTAAACTGCTGGCGCGAAAATCTTGTTGTTCAAAAGCGCCAAGCATTGAACAGGCTTCCAAAGCTTGATTGCGAAGGCAGTGGCCATCTTCCAGAAGCATTAAATTTTTCTCTTTTAAATCTTTATTTTGAATTTTTTTCTTTTTTGCCAATTCATGTTTTTGCGGCAGAGCCAATAAAAATTCTTCGCTGAAAATTTTTTGACATTCAAGATCAGAATCATCCACAGGCATGGCAATAAAGGCGGCGTCGATTTTTCCGCTCTTTAATTTTTGTAAAAGAATTTCGGTTTTTTCTTCGATCAAAAGCAATTTTAGTTGCGGGAATTTTTTAGAAACTTTGCCGACAAATTTGGGAAAGAAATATGAGGCAAGGGTTGGAAAGGCGCCAATTCTGATCTCGCCACTGAAAGGATCTTTAGAATTCTTGGCGATGTTTTTTATTTCCTCAGCTTCGCGCAAAATAATCTCGGCTTTTTCTAAAATTTTTTTGCCAACTTCCGTGATCAAAAAATTTTTTTGCGAACGTTCAAAAATTTGTACTCCAAGCTCATCTTCCAATTTTTTAATCTGCATGCTTAAGGTGGGCTGACTAACAAAAGATTCTTGCGCCGCCCTTGCAAAATGGCGCTCTTTAGCCACTGAAACCACATATTTTAAGTCGCGCAAATTCATAGATAAAAACTATTAAGTTAATCAGAACAATCGATTTTTCTTATTAAGAACCCTTCTTATGTTTCGCAACCAAGATTTCGTCTGAAGTCTTTTTTGAAATAATTTTTTAAGGAGTTTTTATGTTAGGAGTTAAAGACAAGTTTCCGCAATTCAGCGGCAAAGCGGTTGTAACCAATGATGTTGCTGACGCTTTCATCGATATCAAAAACGAAACTTATAAAGGCAAATGGCTGGTGATATTTTTCTGGCCCAAAGATTTTACCTTTGTTTGTCCAACTGAAATCGCTGAATTTGGTAAGTTAAATGAGCAGTTTAGCGATCGCGATGCACAGCTAATCGGTGCTAGCACCGATTCAGAATTCGTGCACTTAGCGTGGAGAAGCCAGAAAGATGAATTGAAGAATTTGCCTTTTCCGATGTTCTCAGATGTTAAGCGTGACTTGTCCAACGCTCTTGGAATTTTGGATCAGGATGAAGGTGTGGCTCAACGCGCAACTTACATTGTCGATCCCGAAGGCGTGATCAGATTTGTTTATGTAACTGATTTAAACGTTGGCAGAAACCCATCAGAAGTGTTGCGTGTGCTTGATGCTCTTCAAACCGACGAGCTTTGCCCATGCAACTGGAAGAAGGGTGACGAGGTTATTAAAGTTTAAGGATCAAATCATTCAAGTGCAGCGTCTCCTCAAGGACGGCGCTGCACTTATTTTTAAAATTCAAACCAAGGAGAAATATGCAAAATTTAGAAGAATTAAAATCAGCGATTCCTGATTATGCAAAAGATGTAAAAATTAATTTAGGAAGCTTGTTATCTCATGAAAATCAGGTGCTCACGGCTAAGCAAGTTTTTGGTGCGGCGCTAACTTCTGCTTATGCAACAAAAGAAAAAATTTTAATCCAAGTGTTGGAAAATGAGGTGAAAAATATTTTGTCAGAAACCGAAATCGCCGCCCTAAAAACCGCATCAGTTTTGATGGCAATGAATAATATTTATTATCGCTTCTTGCATATCAGCGCTGATAAAGAATACTCGCAAATGCCTGCTGGTCTTAGAATGCAAGGCATCATGAATCACGGAATTGACAAAATCGATTTTGAAGTTTTTTCTCTTGCGGCTTCAATCATTAATGGTTGCGGCATGTGTATTGATGCTCATGCTTCTCAACTAACTAAGCATGGCTTAACAAAAACGCAGATTCAAATGGTAGCGAAAATCGCGGCCATAGTGAATTCAGCGGCGCAAGTTTTATTAATCACAAATGAAGGAGTGCTATGAAAAACCATCAAACAATTCAAAATCTGGAAAAGGTTTTGGCCAATTCTTACGTCTTGGCGCTTAAAACTCAGAACTATCACTGGAACGTGGTCGGCGAGAATTTTAAATCTCTGCACGAATTATTCGGTGCTCAATATGAAGATTTAGCTGCTGCCATTGACGAGGTGGCTGAACGTATGCGAGCTTTGGGTTCTAAAGTTGAGGGCAGTTTTGAAAATTTTTCAAAACTTAGCAAAATAAAAAGCGGTGATAAAAATCTAGATCAAAAAGGCATGTTGAAAGATTTGATCGCCAGCCATGAAGTTTTGGTGGAAGAGTTGAAACTTGCTATCAAAGCTGCGCAAGCGGAAGAAGATGAAGCCAGTGCTGATCTGTTTATTGGTCGCGCCACTATTCACGAAAAAGCGATTTGGATGCTAACTTCCAGTCAATAATGCTTGAGGCAGCAAATCGGTATTTTGAAGTAATAAAAAAGGTCTGAGGCACTGATTAAAAGTGTCTCAGACCTTTTTTGATTTTAAGAGACAGTCTCTTTAATCAAAGATCACTTCGCAGTTACCGTTGGCGATGTAAGCATCAAGGCCAACTGTGGTAATCTCTTTGTAACGACTATCTCCCAAGATTCTGATTAAAGTTCCAACCGGTCCTTCGGTTTGAACATTAGTAAAGACGCCGGTTTGTCTGAATTCAGCGGCAAAAGATTCGCAAATATCTTTCTCGCAACGGGTGATGGTTTTGGCTTTTTTGTCGAGCAGCAAATAGGTGAATACTTGTCTTTTTGGACATTCTCTTTTGGAGCAGACGAAGCCGCTTTTAGGATTGCATCGTAATTTTTCCCAGTTTTGTGCTGCTTTAAAATATTTTTCAGCTTCAGCAAAAATTTTGTTTAAGTCAGTTCCTTCCAGTGATGGAACATCTTCTTCTAAAGCAGATTTATGATGTTTTTTACTAATCGAAGTAGAAATCTTTGGTTCAGGAGTTGAGGTTTTTGGCAGGTTTTCTTTAGCGAAACTAGTCTCAAAACTTAGTGAGAAGATTGCTGCTAATAAGATGATAAATCTGGTTTTCATGGGAGTTTTGGTTCAGGTTAATAAATTTTGATTTGCGACAGTCTCTTTAAATGATTGGCTTAAGAAAAATAAAAGGAAAGCACATCACTGCACTTTCTTGAAAAAACGCTCAAAACGAATCGAGTTTTGCCAGTTCCAAAATTCCAGCACGCTGCCATTGGTGGAGAAGAAAATAATACGCGCTTTGCCCACCAAATTTTCTTCGGGCACAAAGCCCACTTGGGTTAAAAATCTGCTGTCTTGTGAGTTGTCGCGATTGTCTCCCATCATGAAATAATAGCCTTGAGGCACTTCATAAATTCCGGTATTATCTTGCGGTGTATCGGGATTTTCATCCAAGGTTTCAATGATTTTTCCGTCGGGCAGGGTTTCAAAAAATTGTGCTATTTTTTTGTTTTCGCCTTGCAAATCAGTATCGGTGAAATCGCCATCGGCAGTTTTTTTCACTTCCATTCCGTTGAGAAAAAGTGTACCATTGATCATTTGAATTTTGTCGCCGGGAAGTCCGATTAAACGCTTAACATAGTTAATAGATGGATTGGAAGGTAGGCGAAAAACCACAACATCGCCGCGTTCTGGTTTTGTTTCCCAAACTCTGCCGGAGAAAATATTGAGGCCGAAGGGAAAAGAATAGCGGCTGTAGCCGTAAGAATATTTGGAAACGAAAATATAATCACCAATCAAAAGGCCGGGTTTCATCGAGCTGGATGGAATGTGAAAAGGTTCGAAGAAAAACGAACGCACAATTCCGGCGCAGATCAGTGCCAAGATTAAGGTTTTTACAAAACCAGGTTCCGGTTTTTTTACGGAGTTTTGCTGAGACATTTTTGTGTTCACTTTGTTTGTTAAAATAGCAGATTCTTCCCAGTCATTTCTTCGGGCTGTTCTAGTCGCATCAAATGCAAAATCGTTGGTGCAATATCATCAAGTGCACCATTCTTTAGTCGCAAATTGGCAACATCATTCCCGATCAAAATCAGTGGCACTGGATTTGTGGTGTGTGATGTGTGGGGTTGATGATTTTCATCTTGCATACATTCAATATTGCCATGATCTGCCGAGATTAACATCAGGCCATCATTTTCCAAAATAATCTTTTCTAAAAGTCCCAGCTGCGTATCAATGGCTTCGACTGCTTTGATTGACGGATCAAGCATACCGCTATGTCCTACCATGTCGGGATTGGCATAGTTGACGATGATGAAGTCGAATTTTTCAGCGGCGATTTCAGCACGTAACTTTTCGCCCACTTCATTTGCCGACATTTCTGGTTTAAGATCGTAAGTGGCAACAGCTGGTGATTTTACCAAAATTCTGCTTTCACCGGGCAGTTCTGCTTCAGCGCCGCAGGAAAAGAAAAAAGTTACGTGAGCATATTTTTCAGTTTCGGCGATGCGCAGTTGTCTAAGGTTTTGGGCTGATAAAATTTCTGGCAGAGAATTTTTTACTGCCACAGAAGGGAATAAAATTTGGTAGTGTTGGTTGAGTTTTTCAGAATATTCGGTGAGGGCCAGAGCTTGTGAAAATTTAACTTTTTCAAACAGTTTTTCTGAAATTTGGCGGGCGCGATCAGCACGGAAATTGGCGAATAGCAAAGTGTCGCCATCCTGGATTCCAGAATAATCAGAGATCACAGCAGGTTTAACAAATTCGTCAGTGATGTCTTGATCGTAAGAATTTTTGACTGCCGTCAGGGCATCGGAAAATTTCTCACCTTTAGCCTGGAGGATAGCGTTAGTCGCCAGTTCAATGCGATCCCATTTCTGATCGCGATCCATGGCGTAGTAACGTCCAGAGACGGTGGCGATTTTAATATTGGAGCATTTTTCAAGATAAGTCAGAGCGCTTTTTTGGGCAACATCGCGGCCGTCAAGAAAGGCATGCAACACAACTGCAACACCATTTTCTGCCAAAAATTCAGCAAGAAAAATAATGTGATCGATGTGTGAATGCACTCCGCCATCAGAAAGCAAACCCATCAAATGACAGGTTTTTCTCTCGGTGATTAGTTTTTGTAAAAGTGGATTTTGAGCCAAGCTGCCATCGAAAATGGCGTTATTGATGCGGGGCAGATCTTGAAAAATGACACGACCAGCACCAATGGTCATATGTCCCACTTCAGAATTTCCCATTTGACCATCGGGCAAGCCAACTGCCATGCCGGAAGTTTCGAGCTGTGAATGCGGATAAGTTTTAAAAAAACGCTTATAGTTGGGCAGTGTCGCACGTGCGATGGCATTGTTAGAATCAGATTCATCGCCAATGCCCCAGCCATCCAAAATACAAAGTAAAACAGGTTTTTTTATCATTTTTATCGTGAAAATTTTTTAAAAATAATCCCCTAATAATAGAGGCAAAATGCCTCAAATAAAAGTTGAGATTTGATTTCGATCAACAGCCAAGCCAGTTTTCGGAAGTGACATTGTCTCCGCCGCGGAGACAATCTTTTTAAAAAAGAAGCTGCAACTGAGCAATCTCAACTTCTTTTTTCTCGCCAGATTTACGGTCTTTTATCTCAACTTTTCCGGCAGCTGCAGATTTTGGACCAACCGTGATTTGGGTTGGAATTCCGATTAAATCGGCGGTGGCGAATTTTTGTCCTAAACTGTTTTTGGTGTCGTCATAGATTACGTCTATTCCTTGCGCTTGTAGTTTGTGATAAATCTCGTCACAAGTCTTGTCGCACAACTCATCGCCGGCACGCACGTTGATCAAAGCAACTTGGAATGGTGCGATTTCCTTGGGCCAGATTATGCCTTTATCATCATGGTTGGCCTCAATCGCGGCAGCAACTATCCGTGATACTCCAATGCCGTATGATCCCATGTTGGGATAGAATTTGCTGCCGTCAGGTCCCATCACTCCTGCTTCCATGGCTTTAGAATATTTCAAGCCAAAGTTAAAAATATGTCCCACCTCAATACCGCGTCTTGAATTTAGTTGGTTTTCAGGGATGGGGCATTTTTCAGCAACATGCATTTCATCAGCCATGGCGTAAAGAGATTGCATTTCGGCAACGTCAAAATTTTGTAACTGGTCAAATTTTTTATCGTAAAAAATCGCGCTCTCGCCGGTGTCGGCTAATATGTGAAATTCGTGAGATAAATCGCCGCCGATGGCGCCAGTATCAGCGCGCACGGCCATTGGTTTTAAGCCTAGGGCGCGGAAAATTTTGAAGTAAGTTTCATACATCAGATTGTAAGTTTTTTTGGCGGCAACGGCATCAATGTCGAAAGAATAAGAGTCTTTCATCAAAAACTCGCGACCACGCATCAAACCAAAACGGGGGCGGATTTCATCGCGGAATTTCCAGTGAATCTGATAAAAGTTTTTTGGCAAATCTTTGTAAGAAGTGACATTTTTACGAAAAATGTCGGTTATAACTTCTTCATGAGTTGGGCCGTAAAGAATATCGCGATCGTGACGATCTTTAATGCGCAACATTTCCTTGCCGTAAGCATCGTAACGACCGGATTCCTGCCACAGCTCGGCGGGTTGAATTGTTGGCATCAGAACTTCCAGAGCACCAGATTTATCCATCTCTTCTTTGATAATGCATTCAACTTTACGCAAAATCTTTAAACCCAACGGCAACCAAGTATAAATGCCGGAAGCGGTTTGGCGAATCATGCCGGCGCGAATCATAAGTTGGTGCGACACCACAGTGGCATCAACCGGATTTTCTTTTAGAGTGGGAAGGAAATATTGAGAGAGTTTCATGAGAAGATAGTTTTGGTTCTCGGTTATTAATGGGGTAGAGAGATTTGTTTTTTGATGAAATTCAAAGCAACTCGCACGCTGTTAATGTCGATGGTGTGATCGAGATGGGGGAAAGAATGTGCTTCGTGAATAATGCCTTGTTCGGTGAGAATTTTTTTAGCTTCAGTGAAGCATTCAAAAGGTAAAACTGAATCAACTTCGCCGTGAATCAGACAAATTTCCGGTTTTGATTTGCTGATGTCACCGACCAGCTCTGGCAAAACTAACTTGCCAGAGAATGAAATGATACCGGCTGGTTTTTGTGGCATAATCATGCCTTGATACATTGCCATCATACCACCTTGTGAGAAGCCGGCGATGAAGAGTTTATCAGGCGTCAGATTAAAGCGTGCAAGTTGGAAGTCGATAAAGTTGGTGAGGATTTTATTGGAATTTTTGAGGTGATGAGCAATGTCGTTCAACCCTTTGCGATCGATGCCGTTATAAAGTGAAAACCATTGGAAAGCATCGGGAAATCCACCTTCCCACTCTTCAATAGCGTTGGGAGAAATATAATGGGCATCGGGCAGGACATGTTCAAATTCTCGCGCCAGGCTGATTAAATTCTCGCCATTAGAGCCGTAACCATGCAGTAAAAAAACTAGATATTTGGGATTTTTTGTCTTGGAATATTCGAAATATTTTTGGTTCCACATAGTTAAAATAGTCAATAAAATCGGGGACTTCGAGGCGCATGCTCACAATAGATAATCTTACTTTATTCAAAGATCACAAGAAAATTTTCGGACCCTTAGGTTTTTCTGTGAGCAGCTCTTCAGCCTTGATAGTTACGGGTCGAAATGGCTGTGGCAAAAGTAGTTTACTTAAAATTTTGGCTGGTATTTCGCAGCCAACTGCCGGGAAAATTTTATGGGGTGGTGAAGATATTGAAAATTTTCGTGATGATTTTAATGGCGACAGCCAGTTTTTAGGTCATAAAAATTTCTTAAAAACGGAGCTGACAGTGCAAGAAAATCTGGCATTTTATGCCCGCCTTCACGGCACAATAGAAGCGCTTCCAGCAGCTTTGGGATTCTTTAACCTCAACGATTTGGCTGATAAAAAAGTAAAAACACTTTCGGCTGGTTGGCAAAAAAGAGTGATGTTGTCCAAGCTTTTGGCATGTCCGGCAAGCCTTTGGTTTCTTGATGAGCCATCAAATAATCTTGATGTGGCAGGCAAAGAAAAACTTCATGGATTAATCAAAACCAGAGTCAAAGAAGAGGGTTTGGTGATTTTAACAACCCACGATGAAGCCTTTTTTGACCTGGGTCCGCGCCTTAACTTGGAAGATTTTTCCCAATGAAACAATCTTACTCTGTTGCAAGAAATTGGGCGACGAAAAATTTCCTAAGCTTGATGGAACAAGCTCCAGATCAAAAACATGCTGAAAATATAGGTAAATATTTTGCAGCAGGATTGACGATTAATGGCAGATTTGACGCAACAAAATTTGATGCAAGATTGTGTAATATTCCACGCGATAAAGAATCTTTTGCTGCAATGTGGCAGGTATCTCTGGAGGTTCATCAGGCTTACGGATGGAATGAAAAAGCTGCGTCGCATCTGATGATTAATAGCGGAAAACAATGGCAAAAAAATCTGGTTCACCTTCATGTTGGTGAGGCTGCTCTGGTTCAAAGCGCTTATTTTAAAAGCATCACTGATGATTTAGTGCTGCCGGTTTTTTTTAAAGAGTTGCACAGTATTTTTCGTGATCGCGAAAAAGATCTGCCGCAACTATTTAACCAATCACAATATTTGGATTTTGTGTCGCAAAAATTACGACCAGCGATAGTGGAATCAGTGACAGAATCTTTGTCACCGTTTAAGTTGCTCGGTTTAGCAAATCGTTGTCTGCGTAATGTTCCGGTGATGAACGCTGCGAAATCAGGAACTGCCAAAGCATTGCAAGAAAGCAAAAAAGATCGTCGCAGCGAATGGCACGCTATTATTGAAGATCAAAAAATTGGCGGTTGCGAATTTAGGGTTTTGACCAATCAATATGAGCTTAGTAAAGAAGCGGCCGAGGTGATAAACTGCATAGCTGGTTTTGGCAACGCCTGCAGAAGCGGAGCCTCTCACGTTATTGCTGGCAAGGACTCGCAGGGCAAAAGATTTTCAATAGATATGCGAGATTATGGTGGAAAATTTGAGGCTTGTCCTGACGAGAAAGAAAAAAGATTTTTTTCTGATGAAATAAATCACGCGATCTCTGAGCTGGAAAGTGCTATGAATAATGGACGAATTGCTGTAAATAAAAAACGTGGGGCGATTGCAGAGTGGAGAAATATCGAAGATTATTTGGGATTTAATATTGAAAAAGAATCGCAAGAAATTCGTCAGAAATATCAGCATTATCGCTTAGTGCCAAGATCTGATTTGGCGGATCAAACGTCTGTCCGGAGCTGCATCAAGAAGACTCTCGATGAGGAGATAAGATTATATCTGCCGCCAAAAACTTCTTTTGAAATATTTTCTGGAATGGTTGGAAATTTGATGGGAAGAGGTAGTCGCTCTGATGGTAAGGATTTATGATGTTAAATAATTTCAAATTTGGCGTCTTGGCCTTTTTTCAAAACATCTAACAACTGCGGCAGAATTATTTTTAATTTCTCGTCTAACTGCCACGGAGCATTGAAAATAAACATTCCGGAGGCTGTCATTTTTTCTTCTTCATTGGTGCTGCCAATGTCAAAAGTGGCGTGTAAAATTTTCTCAAATTTTAGTTCAGACATTTCTCGGCGAAATTTTTTTAGAACCTCTTCATCACCTTTGATGATGGGATACCAAACCAGATAAACGCCGTGAGCAAAGCGTTTGTGAGCATCATGCATGCCTTCAACAATATTATTATAATCGACGGAGATTTTGCTTTGATTCTTTTCAAAAGCAGGATCGATGATAATCAGGCCGCGTTTTTCAAGAGGCGGAAGTTTTGATTTTAACAGATGAAAACCATCAGAATTATTTAAAGAAAATTTGGGATTGCCGGCAAAATGTCGGCGCAGCTGTGCAAAATCTTCGCGATTTAATTCGGCAAAAATCGCCCGGTCACGTGCTCGCAAATAATCTTTTATGATCATTGGTGAACCGGCGTAAAACTTCATCTTCTCCGGTAATTCAGAAATTTCGCAGCGATTAAGTTTAGCTAAAATTATCAAAAATCTTTCCGGCAAAATTTCGGTAAAGTTTTTTTGTGCTAAAATTTTCTTAATACCCTCATCAGATTCAAAAGTGCGTAGCGCTTTCTCGTCAAATAAATCATATTTTGCGATGCCGGAATGAGTATCAAGAGCAAAAAAAGGAGCGGGCTTTTCATGAAATTTTTCCAAACAAAGTGTCAAAATTACATGTTTAAAAACATCAGCAAAATTGCCGGCGTGATAGGCGTGGCGATAGTTCATTGGCAAGTGGATTCAATGGCTTGAGCAAAAAACGTGCTGCGATTTTCAACGTGATGAGAGGCGATGTAACGATCAAGTTTGCGTAAAAGTTTCTCATCAAGGGTGATGTTGATTCTTGCAGCTTTAGTTCTGATACGCACGGCAACAGTTAAAAAGATAACGGCCTGCTTATATTTTTTGTGAATTTTGTCTAAAGCGGATGGAGTGGGTAATTCTTCATCATCGGCAATCAGGCTATCAACGTGAAATTGCAATGCTTCTTCAGCCATGTTGCTGGCTTCACTAATGGTTTTCCCGGCACTAAAACAACCAGGAAAATCTGGAAAGATTACACCAAAATCTGACTTTTTATCTTTCAAAATTACGGCAATATATTTTTTGGTATCAGTGGTCATTTGATGAGGTTCTTATTAAGGTTGGCTTGTTTGAAAATGCTTAGGGTTGTTCCATGAGGTAAATCTTTTTTGGGATATGGAATTGTTACTCTCCCTCGCTTAACCGGGTGTTTGTATTGGTGATGACTGCCTCTGGTTGCAACTAAATTCCAACCATCCTTTTTTAGGATTTTTATTATTTCTTTACTGTTCATTTTATGTGGTGATTAGATCTGGATTGATGTGTATGATGCACACCAATTTAAAAAAGCAATTCAGAAAAATTAACCGAAGAATATGCCGGTGATGATGTAGTTTAGTAGTAGAATTACTATCGATGCTGACACCACGGCGTTGGTGGTGGCGATACCGACACCTTCGGCGCCACCTTTAGAATTATAACCGTAATAACAACCCATGATGGAGATTACGAAACCGAAGAAGGCTGATTTGGTAAGGCCTGAAACCACATCAATGGTTTCTAAAAATTTGAAAGTGCTTGCCATGTAAGGGCCGGGAGAAAAGCCAAGAGCGTGAACACTGACTAAATATCCGCCCATAACGCCGATAATGTCGGCGATAAGTACAAGCAGTGGTAGCATTAAAACTCCAGCGATCACGCGAGGCACGACTAAATATTTAAAAGGATTGGTTGAAAGTGTGCGCAGCGCGTCAATTTGTTCGGTAACTTTCATGGTGCCGATTTCAGCAGCCATTGAGGCGCCGACTCGTCCGGCAACCATTAAACCGGCCAAAACCGGACCTAATTCTCGAGTGATTGATAAGACAACAACTGTAGCAATCGTGCTTTCTGCGTTGAAGCGCGAAAATCCAGAATAGCTTTGTAGTGCTAAAACAGCACCGGAAAAAATTGCTGTAAGACCAACAACAGGCAGTGAAAAATATCCGATATGCAAAAATTGTCGTAAAATTAAGCGCGGATAAAATGGCGGGGTAAAACAGTGACGAACAGCATTGCACATGAACAGAACCATGTCGCCGAGTTTTGCTAAATTAAGCAAAGTGAAGTGGCCGGTTCTTTCCAAAAGAAGTAAAACTTTACTCAAAACTTTTTCTGACATTTTTGTTGAAATTTTTTTTGGTTACAAAACTGTGCAACGTTCAAAATATGAAGTAAGAACAATTTGATGTTTCACATAAAAAGCCAATCCAATTTTACGAAATCTTTTCTGATAGCGTTCCTGCTGATATTCATTGCTAGCAGGGCTTTGTTGATGCTGCACGTTTTTTCGCATCAGGAAGATAGTGATCAAAATTCTGACATTACTAATTTTTCTGAGACAAATTTTTTAGATAATATCATTTTTGCTCACGAAAAATCTGCTGATAAAAAAGCTCCACATTGTTTATTTTGTTCAGTTTCAAATTTTCAGAACCAAATTTCTTTGGCGCCAAATGTGGCTTTGGCGATGATTTTTTTCTATTTTATTTTTTCTTTACGCAACTTTGATCGCGTAAAACTTTCCTACCTTCTTTCTGTCAAATCTTCGCGCGCTCCGCCGATAATTTTTTAAGTTCTCTCAACTTTGTTGCTGATCTGTTTTTTGACGCAAGTTTCAATCAACGGCAGACAGCTTTTTATCTGCTGATTTGATTAAGATGTCGGCAAAACTTAAAAATTACCGTGATGAAAAAGTTTACTATTCTGCCATTTGTAGCCTTGATTCTTCAGGCTTTACCAGCCTTTGCTGCTGATGTGTGGAATTATGAGGTTGCTGCTAAACTTGAGAATTCGCGCAATAAGTTGTCGCCTAAAACTGGTGGCAGCGATTTCTCTTTTAATGAAACTGATATACAAAATTTGCCTCAGGGTGAAATGACGCCGATAAATCAGCTGTTGTTACGTGCACCTGGCGTGGCCCAAAATTCTGATGGTCAGCTTCATGTGCGCGGAGATCATTCTGGTGTGCAATATCGTATTAATGGTGTGATGTTGCCCAACGGATTGGCGGGTTTTGGTCAAACTTTTGACACTCATTTTGCCCAGAAAATTGATTTTCTAACTGGCGCAATGCCAGCACAGTATGGTTTTAAGACTGCTGGTGTGGTCGACATAAAAACCAAAGGTGGCAATTTTAAAAATGGCGGCTCTTCAGAAGTGATGGTCGGACAAAATGAAAATTTAGGTTTGAATCAGCAAATTATGGGTTCGAAAGGCAATCTGAATTATTATCTCAGCGCGTCGTATTTGCAGAATAATCGCGGTATTGAACCGCCGGCAGCAGCGCGTAATCCGGTGCATGACGATACGCAGCAAGATAAGCTATTTGGTTATTTTTCTTATATGATCGATGCTTCGAAGCGATTTAGTGTGATTGTTTCTAATGCCGATAACCGCTTTCAGATACCCAATAATGCCAACCAACAAACAAAATATACTCTTAACGGTGTTGATGGGTTTAACTCGCTGAACCTTAATGAGGACCAAAAGGAATCGAGCAAATTTGTTTTGATGTCTCTGCAAGGTGTGAGTGATACAGAAGTTGACTATCAGATCTCTGCCTTTACGCGATATAGCGATTTAAAATTTCGCGCTGATGGTGTCGGGGATTTAATGTTTAATGGTATAGCTTCAGACACTGATCGCTCTAGCTTTGCTAGTGGTATACAAAGTGATTTTAGCTATGCTTTAAATGATAGTAATATTTTGCGTTCTGGTTTGTTTTTTAGTAATGATACGGCAAAAAATAGCAGTGTTAATAAGGTGTTTTCAGCTGATGACGACGGCAATCAAACTTCCTCTGATCCATTTACTATCAATCAATCGCAAAAGAAAAACTCGCAGCTTTTCGGGGCCTATTTGCAAGATGAGTGGCAGGCTTTGCAGAAACTAACCATTAACTATGGCGCTAGATTTGATGTGTCGCGTTCTTATCTGACTGAAATGCAGCTCAGCCCACGTTTTGGAGCGATTTATGACTTAAGTAAAAAAACCAAGGTGCATGCCGGATATGCCCGCTATTTCACTCCGCCGCCGACATCTATTGTGACGCAGAATACTTTGAGTAATTTCCAAAATACTACTAATGCGCCGCAAAGTTTGGATAATGGTAAAGTGCGGGCCGAACGCAGTAACTATTATGATATTGGGTTGTCGCATAAGGCTACAGAGCATTTGAATTTGAGTTTTGATGCTTACTATAAGCAGATCAAAAACTTGCTTGATGAGGGGCAATTCGGTAATGCTTTGATTTATACCCCGTTTAACTATCAGAAAGGCAAAGCTTACGGTGCTGAGTTTAGTGCCGCTTATCAGAAAAATAATTTTTCTTCTTATTTTAACTTGGCGACACAAAAAGCTTACGGAAAAAATATAGTTTCCGGGCAATATTTGTTTGATTCCAGTGAACTTAGTTACATCAGTAAAAATTGGGTCAATCTTGACCATTCGCAAACCTATACTGCTTCTGCCGGCACAGCTTATATTTGGCAAGGTACCAAATATAGTGGTGATGTGATTTATGGTTCGGGATTACGTACTGGCGACAATAATATTAACACTATGCCGGCTTACTGGCAGTTCAACGCAGCTGTTTCACGTGATGTGATACTGGGTGCGGCTGGAAAAGTTAATTTGCGTTTGGCAGCGATTAATTTGTTCGATCAGATTTATCAGTTTCATGATGGTTCTGGTATTGGCGTTGCAGCATCGCAATATGGTCCGCGTCGTACATTTTATCTAATCGCCAGCAAATCGTTTTAGAGACTGTCGCAATTCAAATTTTTCTGAAACGCACGTACATCTGGGATGCTTACCTTTCAAAAAAATTTGAATCACAAAAACTGCTTAGAAAATTTTGATTTGCGACAGTCTCTTTTAATAAAAATAGTTTGGGAAATATGTTAAATTTCAAAAGCCGTGTGATCAGTTTCTGTCTGGCTTTTTTACTGCATTTCTTGCTGCTGTTATTGTTTTGCTGGGGGTTGTTCGAAAAAAATGCAGCACCTCCACATGTCGTGGTGCTTGATGTTGTGATGATTGGCGAAGATGTAAAACATCGTAATAAAATAATCAGACGGCAAGAAGCACATCATGAAAATCAAAAGCAGGTAAAAGATCTGCACCACAATTCTGCGCTTAACTCGCCTAATCAGGCTCAGCATTTTCACTCACAATCAGAGTTGGATGTGGAAGGAAGTAAGGACCAACAACAAAAAGTTGTACCGCTGTTTAATCCTTTGCCGCAGATTCCGGCATATTTGCGTGATGAGGTATTTGAAAGTGAAGCGGTAGCGCGTTTTTATTTGGATAAGATGGGAAATGTTGCGCGTGTTGAATTAATCAAGGCTTGCGAGGATCCGCGCTTAAATGTTTTATTGCTCAAAAGCTTGCGCAGTTGGAAGTTCTCGGCTTCTGGCAAAGAATCTGTGCAGGATGTGAGAGTTAAATTTCGAGTTGATTAAGAGACTATCTCTTAACTATCTTTACGTCTTTTATAGCGCACAGAAGCGATGTAAGAGAGCAGTAGGAAACAATAGAGGGCATTAAAATTTGCCAAAGAAAGACCGATGAAAACAAAGTTTGGCTCATCACATCTTGCGGCTGTCGAAGTTATTAAGGATGCTTTCAATTCTTCAAGAGTATCAACATTTTCTAACTGGCTTGAAGAGCAACTAGCTGGTTTGGTGAAGATTTTTTTCTCAACTCCGCTGTGATAGATGGCGATAAAAAAGTTTATTGCCAGAGCGATGGTGGAAATATAAAGAGCGATTCTTTTCGATTTTTCTGATTTAAAATAAGCCAGAGTTAGCGCTACTGCAGCGACAACTACGAGAAATAATTTGCGCTGATAAAAACAAAGTTTGCAGGCTTCAATGCCAAAAAAATATTGCAGAATATAAGCCAGGCCAAGCGCCAGAAGGGAAGCAGCGCCAAGAACAAGTAGCAAATTTCGATTGGTAATTTTCTTAAACATGGGCAGACCTTTTTGTTGGCAAATTTGTTTTCAAGATTTTTCTAGCTAAATCTTTGCGCAGCTCGACAGCTGGCTGATCAAAGGGATTAATTTTCTTGGCGTAAGAAACCAAAATCGTTTCCAAAAAACATTGCATCATTAATCCGCCTAAAACTTCTTCATCAAGTTTTTTTATTTCAAAAAGGCGAATTGGTAAATTTTTTTGCCGCAAAATTTCGATGGTGGTGCTTTGTTCGACTGCAACAATGTCGCTCAATTTTTTGCCACCGAATAATGTGGGACAAGATTTAAGGTCCTTAATCAAGAAATCATGAGGATGGTTTTTTAGGGTCACAAAAGTGAAAAATTTATCTTTTGGGCCTTCAAGATAAAGCTGGAGCTGACTGTGTTGATCGACTGTTCCCATCGAATTTATTGGAGTTGAGCCAAAGCCAGATTTTCCCAAAGATTCAGCCCAAAGTTGGCGATACCAGTCAGTAAAATTTTTCAGCGCGTCGATGTAAGGCATAATGACGTTATTGGTAAAGCCTTGCTCATAAAGCCAAAGTTGGTTGGTACAGGAGTTGGTGATTTGATCATTATTTAAAAACTCAGTAACAATTTTTTTTGCACCGCTGCGAATTTTTTTGGCGTCAATGCCGCAAAGCAATGCTGGCAGCATGCCGGTGATTGAGAAGCAGGAATAACGACCACCGATTTGTGATGGGTGGTTGGCAATTTCAGCACCTATTTCGGCGGCAATTTTAGCGATCGGATTATCGTGTGATTGGGTGATGAAGAGAAATTGTTGCGCAAAATTTTTGATCTTAGTGCTGCGCAATTTTTCGATTATGATCAAAGTTTGGCAGATGGTTTCAATAGTTTCGCCGGATTTGCTGATCACCAAAAAGAAAGTATTTTTGTAATCAATTTTATCTAAAGTGTTGTGAATTGTCGTTGGATCAATTGATTCCAAAAATTCGATTTTATTTTGCTCTTTTAAGGCAGTCAGTGTTTTGCCGCCAAGGCTTGAACCGCCAACTCCCAAAATCAAAACCTTTTTAGCTGTGGTAATTTTTTTAGCTAAAGCAGAAAACATTTTCAGATCAGCTTGATTAAAAATTATATCAATGGGTGCTAATTTTTTTTCTGTGATTTCGCTGCGCAGTTTTAATGCTGCGGCTTGGCAAGATTTGCGAATTTTCTGCGAAATTTTTTGCGCCGAAATATTGTAAAATGACTGAAGATAGAGATTTTGTGCCGCCATGGAATGTTTAAAAACCGATTTAAAATAGGCCGATATTATTACGATACTAAATTTTTAAAATTAAGGACAAACCTTGTAATCTAGGTTTGTCTTCCTAAATTGTTGAAACTCTGGTTAAAAATTCACCTCTGCGAGATCAATTCATTTTCAAAAAATTTCTCATATTGGGCTGGGTAGCAAAGTGGTAATGCAAGAGCCTGCAAAGCTTTTATGCGTCGGTTCGATTCCGACCCCGGCCTCCAATCTATATCCTACCAAATTCAACCTTCATTTGAATTTGGGTTTAGTTGATCTCTTCTACTTTTTCCTCTCTGTAATTTTAGCATCTCTCAAATAAAGCGGATCGTAATTTTCGCTAAAATCTTTTGTGAGAAATTTCTCTGCGGCAAGCAGCCCGACATTTTCAGCTTTGACGTGGTTATCTTCAGTTGTGATTTCACAAAGCAAATTTTTCTTAGCAGCAATTTCAGCGATAGTGTTTTTGCCCGAGCCGCAGGTGAGAAATTTTGTGTGCGGTAACAAATCGGGTAGCTGATCAGACTTTACCAATTGTGGTGCGATAATGTTTTTGTCAGCTAAAAATGCAGCAATAAAAAATTCATCCATCTTAGCATCAATGGCAATGAAGTTTATAATATCACGATGGCGATGTGGATAATGAAGAGCTGCCAAAGAATTGACTAAAATTAACGGCAAATTGGTGGCGATTCTTAAGGTGCGAGCAACTGATAGCCCAATTCTAACCCCGGTAAAACTTCCGGGGCCATTAGTAGCGGCAAGTAAATCTAAATTTTGATAGTGGAGATTGTTGCGTTGTAAAATTTTCTCGATTTGCACATTAAGCAATTCGGCTTGTCGTCCACTTTCTTCAATAAGAATTTGGTCTAGAAGCTTGTGGTCTTGTAGCAAGGCAACTGAGATGGTGGAGTTGGTGGTGTCAAAAGCTAGAATTAACATTTATCAATTAATCACTGTTTTGACATTGGGAATGTCGAGCGAGAAAGCAGGAACTTTGACGTCGAATAACTCGCCGCTACTTTTGCTCATTTGGTAATGTCCAGTCATGATGCCTGAAGGGTGACGCAAATGCACGCCGCTTTCATATTGAAAGCTGTTATTGGGCAGAATTGTTGGTTGTTCGCCAACCACACCTTCGCCGGATATTTCTTGGATAGTGCCTTTTTCATCAATAATTTTCCAGTAGCGGTTGATTAACTTCACCGCTTCGTTGCCGCGATTATCAATACGTATGTTATACATCCAGACGTATAAAGCACCAGTGCCGCTAAATTGGCTATCAACAAATTCTGTTCTGACGCTGATATGAATGCCGTCAGTTATTGCTGTGTAAGCATTACCCAATAATTCGTTAGCAATCATTGGTAATACGGTATCGAGCTGTCTGGTTGATTTAATATTTTTAGTCATTTTCGCAAAATTAGTTCATACGGTCAGTCATATCAACTGCGCGCATCAGTTCTTTTAAATCAATCGATCCTTCGATCACTTTTTGTAAGCCGTCTTCCAATATAGTTATAAAACCTTTCTTAAGGGCTAGTTCCAGCAATTCACTGCGATGTGCCGAAGCTGATATCAGGGTATCCATCTCGCGATCAATCGTTAAAATTTCAGAAATTGAGATGCGTCCACGATAACCGCTGCCACCACATTTATCACAACCAACTGCTTTGAAAATCTTAGTAACGTCGCTATGTTCTGGGCCCAACAGTTTTCTTTCCCAATCATCAACTGGTTTTTCGGCTCTACAGTTAGAGCATAATTTTCTGGCCAGACGTTGAGCGATGATGCCAATAATCGATCCGGACATTAAATAATTTGGTACACCAATATTCATTAAACGCGGAATGGCACCAAGGGCGTCATTAGTGTGTAAAGTACTGAAAACTTGGTGACCGGTCATTGCCGCTTGAATTGCGGTTACAGCAGTTTCTTTATCGCGAATTTCCCCGATCAAAATTACGTCTGGATCTTGACGTAGCAACGCTTTAACGCCTGAGGCAAAATCGGCGCCAATATCAGCGCGCACATTTGATTGGCGAATCAATGGAATGTGATATTCCACCGGATCTTCCAGAGTCATGATATTTTTATCGATCGAATTGATCATGCTCAGCAAGGTGTAAAGAGTGGTGGTTTTTCCTGAACCAGTAGGGCCAGTGGTAAGGATAATGCCTTCTGGTTTTTGAATCATCTTTTTGATCAGATCGCGACTTCTTTCGGTAAAGCCCAGCGCTTCAAGCGAAATGATGGATTGTTTCTCATCCAAAATACGCATGACAATATTCTCGCCGTGAATTGTTGGTTGGGTAGAAACACGAAAGTCAATTTTGCGACCTAAAATTTCAGAGCTGATATGTCCATCCTGGGCTTTACGGCTTTCGGCGATATTCATGCTCGACATAATTTTGATGCGCACGGCAATCGCTGACCAATAATCACGGTGAATCGAGCGAATTTGCACCATCTTGCCGTCAATGCGGTAGCGGATGCGCAGGAAAAGATGTTCGGGTTCGAAATGTAAATCTGAGGCGCCGCGGTGCACAGCGTCGGTTAAAATAGCATCAACCAAACGCACCATCGGGCTGCGATAATCGCCGCGCAGTTGTGATTCATCACCGATGCCTTTAGTATTACTGCCTTCAATCTCTTTTAAAATGCCTTCAATGGACATTTCATAATCATAATATTGGTCGATGGCATGCAAAATATCGACCTCTGGAACATAAACCGGTGTAATTCTAAAATTAGGTGGAAACCAACGACGCAGCTGATCTATCGCTACAATATCAAACATGTCAGACATGCCAACGATGATGGTGTCTTTATGGTAAGAGATTGGAATTAGTTTGTTATGAGTGGCGAAAGTTTTGGGGATTTTTTTGACCAGACGCGAATCGATGATTGATGATTTAATATCGAATTTTTCGCTGCCCGATGATTCGTTTAAAATTTCTCCCAAAGCACCTTCGGATACAAACCCTAATCCTACAAGAATTGAGGCAATGGTTTGAGATTTGTTGAGTCGTGAATATTCTTTTAGCGCAATCTCAAGCTGGTCATCTGAGATAACCTTCTTTTCCAAAAGCTTGTCGGTGATATCGCTGCTGGATAGAGCGCCTTTAGCTTTTATTGTTGTGTTATTTTCAGTAGATGAATCTTCCATTTGTTTTAGCTAAAGATTGCTTTTAAGGGAATTGCTTTTGAACGGTTGTCTGTTTGAATAATCTTCACGGCATTTTTTATGTCAAGAAAGCCAGCTAATTTAACATTTAACATTTTAGGATTTGTGACGATGTTATTCGATCTTATCCAATGTTGAACCCCTAATAAATATCACAATGTCAGTTATTGTCAGATTTGCCCCTTCTCCAACCGGTTATTTGCACATTGGCAGTGCTCGCACAGCTTTGTTTAATTATCTTTTTGCCAAGCATAATAACGGCAAATTTTTACTGAGAATCGAGGATACTGATGCTCAAAGATCCACTCAAAGTGCAGTTGATGCCATCTTCCAAGGCCTTGACTGGCTTGCTCTTAAACATGATGGTGAGTGTGTTTTGCAGTCGAACAATTTGAATCGTCACAAAGAAATTGCAGAAAAGCTTTTGCAAACAAATCAAGCTTATTTGTGTTATACCCCGGCGGAAGAATTGGAAGAAATGCGTAAAAAAGCTGAAGAAAAAAAAGAGGTTTTTCGTTTTAAAAGTCCGTGGCGTGATCAAGTCTTGTCGCAGTCATCAACTGTAAAACCGGTAATCAGAATTAAAGCGCCGCTGGAAGGTGAAACTGTGATTAAGGATTTAGTGCAGGGTGAAGTTCGGGTTAAAAATTCCGAACTTGATGATTTGGTGATGTTGCGTTCTGACGGCACTCCGACTTACATGCTGGCAGTTGTTGTTGATGATCACGATATGGGAATCACACATGTTATTCGTGGTGACGATCATTTAACTAACGCTTTTAGACAAAAAGTGATTTATCAGGCGATGAATTGGCAAGTGCCGGAATTTGCTCACATTCCTCTGATTCACGGATCAGATGGCGCTAAACTTTCCAAGCGTCATGGCGCAACTTCGGTGATTGAATATAAGGATATGGGCTATTTAGCCCAATCTCTGCGCAACTATTTGCTGCGTTTAGGTTGGTCTCATGGTGATGATGAAATTATTTCTGACGCACAAGCAATCGCCTGGTTTGATTTAGATAAGGTGGGAAAATCGCCATCGCGCTTTGATTTTGCTAAGTTGAAATCGTTAAACAAACATTACATTAAAGAGAAAAACGAAGAGGAATTATTAGCTATGGCTGAAATTTTTCCGGCGAATCCAAGTGAAAAAGAACGTTTGTTGCGGGCGTTGAAATTTGTTAAAGAACGTGCCGAATTAATGACTGATTTGGCTAAATCTTTAGAAGTCTATCGCGATAATTTTAGTGCTGAATTTGACGATGAAGCTAAGAAAATGATCGCTGCAAAAAAATCTTTATTGCTCGATTTGCAGAAAGCTTTTACCGAGATGACCGAGTGGTCGCATGATGCCATCAAAAATGCTTTAAATGATTTTGCTGCGACAAGGAACTTGAAAATTAAAGATTTTGGGCCTTTGTTGCGAGTGGTTTTAACTTTCTCTACAGCTTCTGCCGGTGGTATTTTTGACGTGGTAGAAATTTTGGGTAAAGAAGAAGTTTTAAGAAGAATCAACAATGCAATTAATTAAATAATTATGAAAAAAATAATTTTCTTTGCGGTCGCTTTATCGTTTTTTGCAGCGCAATCTTTTGCCAATGATTGGTCAGATGAATTTTTCTTTAAACCGGCTCTCAGCCTTGAATATAGCGCTCCTTCGTTAAGCAATTCCGGCAATAAAGATTTTAAATCAAACAATCTTGGCAAGCAGATTAGTGGTTTTGAAAATATTGCCCTTGGCGCCAATCTTCGTGTTCATAAATTTTTAGGTTTTAATGCCAACTGGGCACAAGGAGCTTTGAGCAGCAATAATTTGCAGGATGTCGGTTATTTAAATAATGCAGCGCGCTATAAATTTGATCAGATCAATCTTTCAGCTTTAGCCTATTTTCCGGCTAATGATTTTGTTGAATTTTTTGCCGAAGCCGGTGTTTCAGATATTCATGGTCGTTTAAATTATGTACAAAATAATGGTACAGTTGTGAATGAAAAGGCACATCAAACCAAAGCTCTTTATGGAGTTGGTATTCAGTTTAAGCCATCCGTAAAATGTGAGGATATGATCCGTTTATCTTTCCAAAAATATTCTGGAAATTTGGCATTGCTTGATGCTAACTATTCCACCGTTCGTATTGGCTATCTGAAACTATTCTAGAAAAGCCTTGTAGATGCTGAGTTTATTATGGTTCGCTGAGCCAATTTTATTTCCCGGAAAGCCTTCCAAAATTCTTAAAACATGAGTGTCTCATGCCTAAAAATTTTCTTTTTACGTCGGAATCGGTGTCAGAAGGCCACCCCGATAAAATTTGCGATCAAATCTCTGATGCTTTGGTTGATGCTTATCTAACTAAAGATCCCTATTCGCGTTTGGCGATTGAAACTTTCGCCACTACCAACCGAGTTATTATTGGTGGCGAAATCAGAGCCCCGCAAATTCCTGCTTCTGAAATTGAACAAATAATTCGTAATACAGTTAAAGAGATTGGCTACGAACAGGAAGGTTTTAATTGGAAAAATCTTGACATTACCAATCTGTTGCATGGTCAATCAGCTGATATTGCCATGGGCGTTGATTCTTCAGCCTCTAAAGATGAGGGCGCGGGTGATCAGGGTATTATGTTCGGTTATGCTTGCCGCGAGACTGATGTTTTGATGCCGGCGGCGATTTATTATTCTCACCGTGTGTTGCACAACATTATGGACGCAGTGAGATCAGGTGAATTATCTGATCTAGGGCCGGATGCTAAAAGCCAAGTCACTTTATATTATGAAGATGGTATGCCGGTGTGTGCCAAAACTGTTTTGGTGTCGATCCAACACAAAGAAGGCATGACGCAAAAACAAGTGCGCGACTTGATTTATCCTTATGTGGCAAAGACTCTTCCGGCCGGATGGATGTGTAAAGATGAGGATTTTTTGGTTAATCCAACTGGAAAATTTGTCATTGGTGGTCCTGATGGTGATGCTGGATTAACTGGACGTAAAATTATTGTCGATACTTACGGTGGTGCCGCTCCTCATGGCGGTGGTGCTTTTTCAGGTAAGGATCCGACAAAAGTCGATCGTTCCGCTGCTTATATGGCGCGTTATTTGGCAAAGAATGTGGTTGCCGCCGGTCTTGCTGAGCGTTGCACTATTCAAATTGCTTATGCCATCGGAGTTTCCAAGCCTTTAGCGCTGTATGTTAACAATCACCAAACTGGCGTTGAAAATGAGGATTTGGTGAAATTGATTAATGAGTTGGTCGATCTCAGTCCGCGTGGTATCCGCAGCCATCTGCAACTAAATCGTCCGATTTATAAACGCACTGCAACTTACGGACATTTTGGCCGCGAAGTGGAAGCTGATGGCGGCTTTTCTTGGGAAGCCACTGATTTGGCCGAAAAGCTACGTAAGTTGAGTTAGGTTTTAAGAACTAAAAGGGATCAGATGCCGATCCCTTTAAAAACAAATATTAACAAAAATGAATCTTATCCTAATCGCAATCGGTGGTGCACTTGGGTCTGTAGCGCGTTATTTATCTTCAGAAACAATTTTAAGATTAGCAAAATCGCTGCACTTTTCCTGCAATTTTCCTTGGGGAACTTTTTTTGTAAATGTTGTGGGATCTTTGTTGGCCGGTGTTATTTATTATTTTGTAATCAAAAACTTTGCTAATTTTGATGTGCGGTTGAAGAATTTTTTGATTGCTGGATTTCTGGGCGGCTTTACAACTTTTTCAGCTTTTTCCTTGGACTTTTTTCGTCTTACAACTGCCGGTCAAAATTTACAGGCAGTTGCTTATGTGGTATGTTCGGTGGTGTTGGCAATTGCGGCGCTGTTTTTCGGTTTTTATTTCACTAAATTAATTTTTTCGTAAGTGGCTCTAATTCAAATAAATCAAGATAACGCAGGGTTGCGTATCGATAAGTTTCTGTGCAAAGAATTTAATATTTCTTTTGGTGTAGCACAAAAAATTATTCGTGAAAAAAATATTAAAATTAACGGCACTAGACCAGACGCAGCTTATAAAGTTGTTGAAGGAGATTCAGTAGAAATCTTTGCCGAACTGGCAAAGAGAACGCAAAATCAAAAAACAAAACCCAAAATTTCTGCCGAAAGATTGAAAAAATTTTTAGCACTGAAAATTTTTGAAGATGAGAATATATTGGCCATTAACAAGCCATCAGGTCTTGCTACTCAAGGTGGTAGCGGCGTTGATATTTCGGTTGATGATTTTGTCACAACGCAAAAATGGCAATTAGTTCATCGTCTTGACAAAGATACTTCGGGAGTTTTGTTGATCGCAAAAAACAGTAAGACGGCAGAATTTTTGACGGATGCTTTCAGAAATAAAACCATTGAAAAAACCTATCTGGCGCTGGTTAAAGGCTCGATGAAAAAAAGGCAGGGTGTGATTAATATTCCGCTACGAAAAAAAATGATCGGCAAAAATGAAAAAGTTGCCCCGGATTTTTCGCAAGGCAAAGAGGCGATTACGGAATTTAAAGTTTTGCGGGATGAGATGGATTTTTCGTTGTTAGAACTAAAACCTCTTACCGGCAGAACTCATCAATTGCGGGTGCATTGTAAAGAGTTGGGACATCCAATCATCAATGATATAAAATATGGAGGACGTGAAGTTTTGAACAAAGCTATTTGCAAGAGACTTTGTCTTCATGCCTGTAAAATAAGGCTCTCAGATTATTTCGGGGCAAGTCTTGAAATTGAAGCGCCATTGCCGGAATTTTTCTAAAATCCTCTTTTAATGCTCTAAAAATCTGCTTGTCAAAAAGTCGGATAATTTTAAAAACCACCACATCTTGTACTCACCACTTGATAAAACTAATCACCAAATCATCACCAATCTATCACCATGTCACCAAAAACTCGTTGCTTTGCGGCGCTATTTCTTTGCATTTTTTTCGCCAAAAAATCTTTCGCTGTTGTTCTCACTTCTGGTCAAACTGACTACACAACTACTGAAGATATCACTACCGGCTCATTTGGAATTACCAGTTCGCTGTCGGGTACTAGCTCATCTTTAAACAAAATCACCAATAACTACACCATCACTACTGGCAATGATGGCGCCAGTTCCGGAGCGTACGGCATCAGAACAACGGGTTCCTATAATCAAATCACTAATAATGTTAGCGGCGAAATTATCACTACGGGCAGTTCGGGTCGCGGCATTTCAATCGCCGGAAATTCTGCTGTTTATAATCTGGGATCAATCACAACTTTAGGCACAACATCTTACGGCATCTACGCTGGCAGCGGTAATGATACTATTAGTAATTCCGGATCAATCACCACCAGCAATAGCAGCGCTTATGGAATTTATTTGGCTAGTGACAATAATTCTTTAACCAATTCTGGAACAATAAATACAACAGTTTACGGCATTTATTCTGATGGTAATGCCAATCAAATTTCTAACTCGGGAACCATCACCACAACCAGCGGATCTTCAGCTCACGGAATGTTTATCAGTGCTGGTAGCTCTTCAACCGCAAGTGAGCTGAGTCACGCCATTATCACCAACTCTGGATCAATCAACAGCAATGCCAATGGCATTTATAACAAGGATAATTTTTCAGAAATAACTAATTCCGGCACCATTACAACTGCCCAAGGATCAAGTGTTTACGGTATCAGAAATGAAGGCGATGACGTTGCCATCACCAATTCGGGCACTATCTCATCAAGCAATTATGCAGTTTATAATTTAGGTGATGGCGTGATCATTAACAATTCCGGCACTTTAAGCGGCGGTGTTATGATCGGTCCAGGTACGCTAAATATTTTTGGTGGCACTATCAGCGGAACGGTTGACGGTGCTTCTGGTGTTGGCGTGGTTAATGTTGGATCGGTTACAAATAGCGGTGTGAATTTTGTTCAAAGTGCTGCTTTTTCAAATTTATCGGTTCTGACAATTTCAGATTCCAGCACTCTAAATTCAGGTGCTGCAATTAGTGCGACTAATATTTTTATCGCTGATGATTCAGTTCTAAATTTAAATTCTGGTTCTGCGCTCAGCGGCGCGATTCAAGGTTTAAGCGCCAGCAGCGGCACATTAAATATTTTGTCTGATATTTCTTTGAGCGGCAGTATCGGCGGCGTTGGTAGTTCTTTAGATAATTTAAACATTGCTTCCTCTGCTTCTTTAAGCGCTGCGGCAAATATTTACGTGGATAATATTTCCTTGTCGGGAGTGCTAAATTTTAATCAGGCCGATAACTTAACAATAACAGGAAGTCTTACTGGATCTGGCTTGGGAACATTTAATGTGGCAGATAAAAATCAGATCATTAACGGTGATTTTTCTTTGAGCGCTGGTGATAAATTTGCAGTTGGTCTAAAAAATGATGGGGCGGGAAGTCTTGCAATCAATGGTGTGGCAACAATTAATTCTGGCACAAAAATTGCCGTTACCACCTCTTCAAATCAGGGTTATATCGCTAATGGTACACAATATCAGATTCTGTCGGTGGCGCCTGCCAGCGGTTCTGATATTTCTGAAATTGCTGATGAAAATATTTTGGTTAATGGCGCTGATTCTAATATTTCCGGTTTGTTGAAATTTAGTGTCAGCAGCACGGCCAATGGTTTGCTTTTAGATGTGAATCATCTGCAAGCCTCGCAAGTTACACCCAATTTAAATGCGCAAAATATTTACCAAAATCTGGTTGATATTGGTGCTGCATCAAGTGGCAAATTGCTGCAATTTCAGACTTATCTTGATAATAGCGGCCTTGAAGGTGATCAACTCACCCAAACCATAAATCAGTTGGCGCCGCAATCAACCAAAGCGGAACTCACAACCATGAATAATGTTGTGAGCAATTCATTGTCGATTTCAGAAAATCATTTGGAAAAACGTCGTAACAACGAAATGCTGCGGCAAGAAGAAGGATGGGGCCAAGTTTTTGGTGGTTCAGAAATGCAACATCAGGTGGCCAGCGATGATGGATATAAAGCAAATTTTGCCGGAATTTCTTTTGGTTGGGATAAGGAAACTTCTGATGCGCAAATAATGGGAGCAGCCTTTAGCGTTGCGAAGTCATCGCTTAAAACTTTGGATGCGGCGAAGCAAAATTTAATCGATACTTATCAAATTAATTTTTATACCGGCAAAAATTTTGATAAATATTTTATTGATGCAATGGCTGGTTTTGCTTTGAATCACTTTGATTCTAGTCGTTCAATCAATGCTTTTGGGTTGAACGCAGTTGCTGGATATTTGGGACAAACTTATATGGCAAAAGTCAAAAGTGGCTTTGTGCAAAATTTATCAAATGGCTTTAAGATTATTCCCGAAGCCTCGTTGAATTTTACGCGTAATAATATCGCCGGCTATAGCGAGAAGGGTGCTGATGAGTTAAATCTTGATGTCGATAGTGTGTCGGCAAATTTTTTAGAAGCGCGTTTGGGGGGCGCTGTTGGTTTTGATAGCAGAATTGTGGAACTGCCGGAATTCAGAAAAATCACAGCATTGCTGAAAATATCTTATGGTTACAGCATTATCAACGATGCCCCAACTACAACGGCCAGTTTTCAAGGTCAGAAGTTAAAATTTACATCGCAGATTACCAACGTGGATCGCGCCAGTTTAAAATTGGGCGCAGAAATGATCGCTTACCAACAAGATGACGCCACTTTTAGCATCGATTATAGTTTTGAACGCAAAGCCACCTACAGCTCACACTTCGCAATCTTCAACATACGACAACAATTCTAACCTCCTTTGAAAAAGGAGGTGGCGCGCAGCGCCGGAGGATTTACTTGAGTTACGGGAAGTTTAAATTTGAAAAAAAGCGCCGGAGGATTTTATTGGAGTTACAGGAAATTTTAAAAACAGACTGCCCGTAACTTGAGTAAATCCTCCGTCACGCCGTGGGCGTGACACCTCCTTTTTCAAAGGAGGGTTAGAAGCCAAAATGTTTGAGAAATCTGACGTCATTTTCGAAGAACATGCGCAAGTCAGTAATGCCATATTTAAGCATGGCCAGGCGTTCAATGCCAATTCCAAAAGCGAAGCCCTGATATTTTTTGGAATCAATTTTACAATTCTCCAAAACATTAGGATGGATCATGCCGCAACCCAGTATTTCCATAAATTTATTATCAGCGGCATTTTTACTGCCACCGATTTTAATACGGCCTTGCTCAACGCAGTAACTAATGTCAACTTCGGCAGAAGGCTCGGTGAAAGGAAAGAAGCTGGGACGAAAACGCAGTTCAATATTTTTTACTTCAAAAAATTTTTCTAAAAAATTTTCCAACGTCCATTTTAAATGGCCCATATTGATATTCTCATCAACCACAAAGCCTTCAAACTGATGAAACATCGGTGTGTGAGTTTGATCAGAATCGCGGCGAAAAACTCGTCCTAAAGCAGCAACTTTTAATGGTGGTTGCGAGTTGAGCATCTTGCGGATTTGTGTGTTGGAAGTGTGAGTGCGTAATAAAAGTTCAGAATTTTGCAGATAAAAAGTATCCTGCATTTGACGTGCCGGATGGTCTGCCGGCATATTTAGCGCTGTGAAATTGTGGAAGTCATCTTCAATTTCCGGGCCAGTGGAAAATTCAAAACCCAGAGTAGAAAAAATTTCCTCAATCTCTTTCATCACTTGATTTATCGGGTGAATATGACCCTGATTTTCTTTTCTTATTGGGGCAGTGACATCAATTTTTTCGCCGCATAATTTTTGATTAAGT
This sequence comes from uncultured Rhizobium sp., assembly GCA_964537735.1. Lineage (GTDB taxonomy): Bacteria > Pseudomonadota > Alphaproteobacteria > Rickettsiales > UBA1997 > UBA2645. The sequence goes on from CAZICL010000009.1 coordinate 34,059, forward strand.
TCGGCATTTCCAAAGTTTTCTTTCAGCTCATCAATTTTTTTGGTAACCTGATCGCGCACTTCATTTATTTTAGCTCCGAAAGATTTTTTTTCTTCATTGGCAATATTTTTTAACTGTGAAAAAAGTTCGGTAACAACCCCTTTTTTTCCTAAAAAATTAATGCGGATTTCTTCAAGTTGCTGTTTGTTAGTAACTAAAGAAATTTGTGAATTGAAATCGGCGATGAGTGTTTCTAAATTGTGCATAGTCAGAGGTTGTTAGGGGGGTCGAATTGACCCATTTTGAGTTCGACTGTGATCTGGTACTTTTTAGTGTCAGATCTCGACCGTCATTTATTAAAAAATAAGTAAAACATGTTCTGCTCTAGAATCAATTGGTTTGGCGCTTACACTTTATTAAGTAAGGAAGTGCGACGTTTTTTAAAAGTTTATCACCAAACTTTATTTTCTCCTGTGATCAACATAGTGCTGTTTTTAGCTGTATTTTCACTGTCGGTGGGCAGTAATCTAACTGAAATAAATGGCGTGCCTTTTGCGGTATTTATGTCAGCTGGTTTGATTATGATGGCAGCGATGCAAAATTCTTTTGCTAATTCTTCCTCGTCTTTTGTGATGGGTAAAGTGATGGGTCATTTTGTTGATTATTTGATCCCACCACTGGGAGCTTTTGAGCTGCTTTTTGCTTTCACTTGTGGTGCGATTTTGCGCGGTATTTGCGTAGCCATTGTGGCATTTTTGACGATTCTGATTTTTGTACCACTTGGTTTTCACTCAGTTGCACACGCCGTATTTTATCTGGTTTTCGCCTCCATGTTTCTTGGTCTTCTGGGGGTTTTATGCGGTGTTATATCTGAAACTTTTGATCATATGTCGGCAATGACAAGTTATGTAATTACGCCGCTGACATTTTTATCCGGCACTTTTTATTCAACTAATTCTTTGCCACAATTTTGGCGTGGAGTTTCGCATTTTAACCCTTTCTTCTACATGATTGATGGCTTTCGTTTCAGCCTGACTGGTAAAAATGATGGTGACCTATTGACAGGAATGATTTACATAGTCAGCATCAATCTGATCTTGGGCGTGGCGCTTTTTTTCTTAATTAAGCGCGGCTACCGGATTAAACACTAACATCACTCTTCACAGTAACATCAATTATCACCACCTATGGCTATCACCACCTCTGCAGCTTCGTTGCAGGAAAAAGTTGAATGGATAAGATTATCCCGCAGTGAACATGTTGGCAGGTCAACTTTCTTTCGTTTGATCAAAATTTTCGGTTCGCCAAGACAGGCGCTGGAACAAGTCTCACATTACGCTTTTGAAGGCGGATCAAGAAATCAGATTAAAATTTATTCGGCCTCAGATGCCGCCAAGGAAGTTGCTGAATCGCACAAATTTGGTGCTGAAATTGTCTTATTCAATGACGAATATTATCCCAAATTATTACGTGAAATCTCTGACCCGCCGCCAATTTTAATGGCGAAAGGTTGTCTGGATTTTTTGAATCGCCCTTCAATTGCTATTGTTGGGCCAAGAAATGCTTCATTTAACGGCGTTTTATTTGCCAAAAAAATTGCCCGCGAATTAGGAGAGAATGATTTAATAATTGTCTCCGGAATGGCTCGTGGTATTGACGCAGCAGCACATGAAGTTGCAATTGCAAAAGGCACAGTGGCAGTGATTGCCGGTGGCATAAATCACATTTATCCCAAAGAAAATACTGAACTTTATCACAAAATTTGCCGCCATGGTTTGGTGATTAGTGAATCACCTTTCAATGCGCCGCCGAAAGGAGGAAATTTTGTACAGCGTAATCGTATTATTTCCGGATTATCTTTAGGGGTGGTGGTGATTGAGGCCAGTTTGCGTTCGGGAAGTTTGGTAACAGCAAGATTTGGCGCCGAACAAGGGCGAGAAGTTTTTGCGGTGCCGGGGTCACCCTTTGATCCACGCTGTTTAGGGACTAATCGTTTAATCAAGCAAGGAGCAAAATTAACTGAAAATGTTGAAGATATTTTAGAAGAAATTTCGGCAATGAAGAATCGTTTTGGCGGCGATGATATGTTAAAAGAACCCGATAGTGAAGACTTCATCAATTTTGTTGAAAAAATGCCTAGCGACGAAGAAGTTAAAAAAATTCGTCAGGAAATTTTGCAACGCTTAAATAATGTGCCTCTTTCAATTGAGAGCATAATCCAAGAAATGCAGGCTCCGGCAAGGTTAGTTAATATTGCTGTGGTACAGCTTGAGTTAGCGGACAAGGTGGAAGTGAATTATGGTAAAGTATTCAAGAAATAGTGCAGCAATCTGTTCTTCCCTTTTCTGCTGCTTGAGCTGATGAAATTGTGGTATTGGGGTTGGGTTTTTTGTAAAAATTTTGTAAAAAATCCGCCCTGATGTCACTGAGCAAAAGATCTGATAAGGATTGATTGTTATTTTCAGACTTGTGCAAAACGTCAATATCATATGTGCGCACAAGGGTTTTGAAAATTTCATACCACTTTTTCCCGTTAAAATCATCGTTACAATTGTGAGCCACTAGCTCTATCACAGAATCGTTGTGTAGTGAGATAATAGACATCCTATCCTTTAATAATTTTTGTCCCAATTCTTTTTGACCCTCATGTTTTTCAGAATTTATTGCTGCGTCAAATATTTCTAAAAATTTTTCCGGGTTACAATATAATAAAGGTTTGCGTAGAGGATTTTTGGGTAAAAAATAATTGACGGTTTGGTTTGTAACGCAGTCATATTTCTCATTGAAGGTATTAAGGATATCATCTTGTTTTGATTCTGTGGTTTTGGATTTTACGATATAACTTCTCAAGTCATTTTTTAATATATCGAAACGCGGAAGTTCTTTGTTAGCAATTGCTGACAAGATATCTGGGGTGGTGGATATTTTTTCTAATAAGGCTGGATCAAGATTGTTAAGGCTGGCATCACAAAAAACATTGTTGATTTGTCTTTGGTTGAAAGAGTAAGGCATTATTTTTGCTAATTCGAACAATTCTATCGCTGCTTTTGAGAGTTTTTCATCTTTGCTATAAGACAATTCTGCCAGATAAAAAGCGGTTTTGTGAAGCAATTTGATGTCCGATCCCAGTTTTTTCCAATCACGACTTTCCTGATAAATTTCCCGACAAAATTTTAATACATCTGCATGATTTCCATGCTGCATGGCCAATTCCAGATTGGTTTGGTTTAAGCTGTCTCTAGCAAGCGCGTCTTGTGAAGGTGCGGGACTATATTCAATATAATCAGCAATATTTTTTGCCGGTGGATTTTTATGATTAAAATTTATTCCAGAAACTCGCTGAATTGTTGCGCAAGACTGCAACATTTGTTGTTGTTCTCGGTAAAAAAAATCCACACATTCTGTCAAACCGAAATTCTGTAATTTTTCGAATGTTTCTGCTGAGCTATATTTTTTGGTGCCGCAAAGGTCAGCAACAATTTCAGAGACTCTAACCACAATTTCAGCATGTCGTATTCTTTGACTCAGTGCTGCTCCAGTATAAGTTGCTATTCTTCCGAATGTTTCGGCTGGTTGGAAAATTTTATCTAATCTTCCGCCGACTATGCTATTGGGAACTTCTATTTCTTTTTTTTGGGCACAGGAAATTGCTTCTTTTACCATCTTATCTAGCTGGCTTTTTATTGCTGCATTGGGATCTGAGAAAAATGATGTAGCAGCATTGCGATATGGTAAAAGCTGATTTGACTGATGAAATGATTCTTCAAAATAGTGGTGTAATTCGTGGGCTAAAGTTGCTCCAATTCTCTCGTTAAAAACTTCGTAAGTTCCATAATCTGCTTTAGTAGAGATCACTACCATATTTGATCCTGAGCAGAATCCTGTGTAGTTAGAGCGGTTATTTCGGGTTATTTTATCATTCACTAAAACTATCTGTAATGGCTGAGATTGAGTGACCTCATTATTAAAATCACATCTATATCCAAGAGTTGCGTAGGCTGAATATAACAACAGAGGTTGTAACTCATCAATTTTCCATAATTGATGAAAGACTGAGCGCACTTCGCCAAGATTATAATTTTGATCGCTGACAAAAGTGGCGGCGGCTAGAATGTCGGGAACTGAAATTTCTTGTGGTGCAGCATCTGGTTTCAGCCTGACTGCAGGAACTAAATATTTGTTGGCATGACGCGCCGTTTCTGTAAAAGGCGAGGTAAATCTTTTTTGATCTGCTTCATTTAGTTGATAGACAATATCCAAAGTGCTGGCGGTGGCGCGGATAAAACTATCATATTCTTCTTTAATTCTTTCGCTATTTTCCAAACGCAAAAAAACCTGCATTTGCACTGTTTTTAAAGCGGCTATGGCAACAGTTGACCACTGTGATTCTGTCGCAAGGGTGTGGCGATTAATTAGTGAGTTGGATTGATCTATTATTGATGCTGCGTTGGCAGCTAAATCTTCTTTTTTAGTTTCATCGTCAAAATATTCGAGCTTTGTAAATAGACGATTAATCTCATCTTCGTGAGCAAAATTTTCGGAGAGCGCAAATCCAAGTGAGTTTGAGGGTAATATTTGCCAAATTTTTAACTGATTAAATTTCATTTGATTTACTTTTACAGCTTAAGGAAAGTGAGCACTTGCAGCAGTCTTCCCAATCAAGACAAAAAAAATCAAATTAATTTTTTACTAAATCATGCCGAACTTCGATAAGTCCAAATTACCTTCGCGTTATGTTACCAATTCTCACGGTTGCGAAGGGCGTAAGACCATGCTGTACAATATCAAGACCGATCTTTATCCGCAGGGTTTGGATGATGAAGATTTGGCGCGTCCTTTTGTTGGCGTTGTCAGTGCCTGGAACGAGGCTGCGCCTTGCAATATCGCTCTACAAAGACAGGCACAGCCGGCAAAAAAAGGTGTGAAAGATTTTGGTGGAACACCGCGCGAATTCACTACAATCACGGTTACAGATGGTATTGCCAATGGTCACCAAGGTATGAAATCTTCTTTAGTTTCACGCGAAGTTATTGCTGATTCAATTGAAGTGACAGTGCGTGGACATTGTTACGATGCTCTTGTTGGGATTGCTGGTTGTGATAAATCTTTGCCGGGAATGATGATGGCGATGGTGCGTTTAAATGTGCCTTCAGTCTTTATGTATGGCGGTTCGATCTTGCCGGGGAAATTCAAAGGAAAAGATGTTACAATCGTTGATGTTTTTGAAGCTGTAGGACAAAGAGACGCCGGAAAAATGTCGGAAGAAGATTTGAAAATTTTGACCAAAGCTGCTTGCCCTTCGGCTGGCGCCTGTGGCGGGCAGTTTACCGCCAATACTATGGCTTGTGTTTCGGAAGCGATTGGACTGGCTTTACCGGGATCTTCAGGAACTCCAGCGCCTTACGAATCAAGAGATGAATATGCTTATCAATCAGGAAAAGCGGTGATGAATTTGATCGAAAAAAACATCAAAGCACGTGATATTGTAACTCGTAAATCTTTAGAAAATGCAGCAGCGATTGTTGCTGCAACTGGTGGATCAACTAATGCTGTGTTGCATTTGCCAGCCATTGCTAATGAATGTGGAATTGATTTTGATGCTTTTGATATTGCCGAAATTTTTAAGCGTACGCCTTATATCGCTGACATGAAGCCAGGTGGAAAATATGTCGCCAAAGATTTGTTTGAAGCTGGCGGTGTGCAAATGATTTTGAAAGTATTGCTTGATGCCGGATTTATTCACGGCGAATGCTTGACTGTTACCGGCAAAACTATGGCGGAAAATTTGGCTGAGGTGAAGTTTAATGAAAATCAGGATGTGGTTTATAAACCAGAAAAACCATTGTCGAAAAGTGGCGGCGTGGTTGTGTTGCAAGGAAATTTAGCTACTGAAGGTGCGGTGGTAAAAGTTGCTGGCATGCAAAATGATGCCTTAAAATTTGTTGGAACGGCGCGCTGTTTTGATTCGGAAGAATTATGTTTTAAAGCTGTTGAGCAAAAAAAATATCAAGAGGGTGATGTTTTGGTGATCCGCTACGAAGGACCAAAAGGTGGTCCTGGTATGCGCGAAATGCTGGCTACAACTGCGGCGATTTATGGCCAAGGCATGGGCAATAAAGTGGCTCTTATTACCGATGGCAGATTTTCTGGCGGTACACGTGGATTTTGTATTGGTCACGTTTCTCCCGAAGCTGCGGTTGGTGGTATGATTGCGTTGTTGCAAGATGGCGATAAAATCACTATTGATGCGATTAACGGCACAATTGATGTTGAATTATCCGACGCAGAAATTGCTGAGCGTAAGGCTAAGTGGCATCCTAGAGAGAATGATTACCAATCAGGAACTTTGTGGAAATATGCTCAAACTGTGGGTTCAGCAAGGTTTGGCGCAGTAACTCACCCGGGTGCTAAATCAGAAAAAATTTCTTACGATAAGATTTAGCTACCTCTATCTTTGTTTGCCAAAGCAATCAAGAAGAGCCCCGCAAAGGTTTGCAAATATAGAAGAATTGGGAGATTGTTCTATGGGAGGAGAAGATTGACCTTCGAGTTGCCATAAAGGAACTGGATCAGACATAAATTCAGCAGACCTTTGAGGAATTGGTCTATTGTGAAATTGTTTTAGATACGCTCTCACCTTATTGGCATGCTTGTCACCGTAACCATCTTGATGGATGTCGTAAGGAATACTATTTTCGGGGTTTGTTGCGGTCAGGCCAACATGATTGTTAGGTGTAACGTTATAACTCTGACTATATGTATCTGGGAATCTACCAGTTTCCAGTATGTCACCAATTATAGCTGCTTCATTGATGCCAAGAACTCCTTCAAAACCGGCGATTTTTCCAGTTCGAAGTACAGATTGAGTAATTGATATGAGATTTAAATGAGAGTCGTAATCATTCTGATTCTGATAAGGTTCAAACACAACGCGTCCATCATACTCTTTTGATATGAAGCGTTCTAAAGTGACTTGCAGCATATCCTTGCCGGCAGATTCTTCAATTCCTGGATCAAATCCTGCTGCTAAAAGAATTTTGACAGAACTTGAGCCTTTTGAATTGGAGACATTGTTGATCGCGCCATGAAGACAGTTTGCGTGTTTTTCTTTTGGGGAATCTGACTCTATATCAAGTTTTTTTATAAACTTTTCTATAAGATCGGGATTCTGTAATAGATGTATAATAATGAGACCACCATCATTTTCTTGATCTAAAGAGAGTTTTAAAGAGTTATTAACTATATTTTTAAGAGATTGGTCGAAGGAATCTGGAGATACGAATGCTTTATCAACAAGTTCAGAGAACAATTGCTGTGGTGTTGGTGCGAGGTAAGGAGCGATTCTATTGTGTCTAGACATGTAATATGTGAGTTAAATTGATCCTCTTTCGGATTTGTGTTGTGCTTGGAAGATGGAGGAAAAAGTATTTTTTGGAGCTCGTGATGGCACTCCTGAGAGTAATGGAGTTTCTTCAGTTGCTACTGCTTCAGCCTCTCTTGGATCATTAGAGCCAGCTCTAATTCGAGATGGATTCAGATAGTCCTGTGGTGTTTTTTTGTCGTTGTTACGTGCATTTTCTCTTGCTCCAAGAGTGATTAGCAAATCATACATGCCGCAATTATCTGTTGCAAACTGTTGTTGTGCTGCCAGATGGAGCGGAGCATTATAAGGAGGGATTTGTGAGCGCGTGTTGCAGGAAGCTCCGTAATCATTTACTAAAAGATTAACTATTGTACTGCTGTTGCTTTTGACAGCGGCAAAAATAGCTGCTTCAGATCCCGAATTGACAGAAGCGCCATGATCTAGAAGCAATTTACATATGTTATAATCTCCAACAAGAGCAGCATGATAAGGTAAGCTGAGATTGGCTCCTTTTCCATTGCTATAGGTTAATTGGCTAAGGCGAGAATTTCGTTCTAGAAGCTCAGATACTCTTTCATAATCTTGAGATAGTACCGCACTAAAAATTTCTTGTTTGGATTCTTCGTCTATGACTGACGTGATTTTATTTCCACTGCCGAACACTTGAGTAAGTAAAATATTGATATTAAGTACGTCTTAAACTTATGACTGTGAAGTCGTTTCTACTGGTAAAGCAAAAATCGCAAATACTTTTTGTGCTAGACAGAAAAATTAAGCTAATTTGTTTCTCTAATAGATGTTATGATTATTTCACAATCTTCGGTTTTTGGTAAAAACTGGCAGGAACTCAAGTTTGATGAGCGTCAGGCTGCAACAATAAAACAACGTTTTGCTGTGTCGGAAATTGTAAGCAACCTAATCGCAGCTCGTCAAATTCCTTTGGATGAAATTGAAAATTTTTTAGAACCAAAAATCAAAACTTCATTGCCTAATCCTTTTGAGTTGAATGGCATGTTAGTGGCAGTAGATCACGTAATTGAGGCAATTAAAAATAATAAAAAAATTACTATTTTTGCTGATTACGATGTTGACGGCGCAACTTCAGCAGCAATTTTAAAACGTTTCTTTCGTGATATCGGTGTTGATGCGGGAATTTACATTCCCGATCGAATTCTTGAGGGCTATGGGCCAAATTCTCAGGCGCTGCTTAACTTAAAAAAATCCGGCACTGACTTAGTAATCACGCTTGATTGTGGCACGGTTGCATTCAAAGCACTCGAAGATGCACATGACGCAGGACTTGATATTATTGTGATCGATCACCATTTGGGAGTGACGGAAAAACCAAAATCAATCGCGGTGATTAATCCCAATCTTTTGGATGAAGCCTTCCCTCACAAAAATCTCTGTGCCGCCGGTGTGACTTTTTTATTTGCCGTCGCCATCAACAAAAAATTACGTGAACTAGAAGAAAGTGCAACTTTTGTAAAGCAGGGTTTGACTTCATTGAAGTCGCAAGAGCTTTTAAACTTACTTGATCTTGTGGCGCTTGGAACGGTTTGTGATGTGATGTCTCTAACTGGCTTGAATCGTGCTTTTGTGACTGCGGGATTGAAGATTTTAAAGCAGAGAAAAAATCCAGGCCTGCGTGAAATTTGTGATTTATCTGGACTTGATGAAGAACCATCTGCTTATCATTTAGGTTTTGTTTTAGGTCCAAGAATCAATGCTGGTGGCCGTGTTGGTAAGTCGGATTTGGGTGCGCGAATTTTATCCAGCGAAGATGAAGAAGAAGTAAAGGTGATTGCGCAGCAGCTCGAAAATTTCAATAAACAGCGTAAAGATCTGGAAGCTCAGGCTCTTGAAGAAGCTGTCAGAGATCTGGAGTCCGGAGTGGCAGGATTCTCGAAAAATGATCCGGTTATTTTTTCTGTTTCAGAAAATTGGCATCAAGGTGTGATCGGAATTGTGGCGTCACGTTTGAAAGATCTTTACGGAAAGCCGGTGGCAGTGATCGCAATTGATTCTACGTCTAAAAAAGGCAAAGCTTCGTGTCGCTCGATTTCTGGAATTGATTTTGGTGTAGAAATTTTAAATGCACGTCTAAGCGGCTTATTAATTGAGGGTGGAGGTCATGCCATGGCTGGCGGATTTTCGGTGGAGTTACAAAAAATTGCTGAGTTACATAAATTTTTTTGTGATAAATTGGGCAGCAAAATAGCTGAAATTACAGCGCAAAATTTGTCGCATTACGACATTGCGCTAGATTTGCCGCAAGTGAATCTCGAATTATTAAAAGAGTTGGCAAAGCTTGAGCCATTTGGTGTTGGAAATTCTCGTCCGAAATTTCTTTTGCGTGATGTAGTGAAAGTAAAAGCCAATTTGATCGGGAAAAATAAAGAGCATATCAGCGCTATTTTTTCATCTAAAAGTGCTTTGGGATTTAGTGGTAATATTCAGGCAGTGGCGTTTCGCAGTGCTGATAATTTGCTGGGCCAAATCTTGATTGATGCAAAATTAACCAAACCAATAAGTTTGGTCGGAACCCTCAGTATAAACAGCTGGATGGGTGTTGAAAAAGTGCAGATGATCATTGAAGATGCGATTGTTTAAAAGCTCCAATGCAAAGTTTTGACTTGGCAAAATTCTAAAATTCCCAGATGCGATCCTTCGCGCCCCATTCCTGAATGTTTAATACCGCCAAAAGGAGCAACTTCAGTGGCAAAAGATGGTTCATTAATGCCAACCATACCAAACTGCAAAGCATCGCAAATGCGCCAGATACGTGCGTTATCAGCGGTGTAAAGGTAAGATCCCAAGCCATAGTCAGTGTCGTTGGCAAGTGCGATTATTTCTTCTTCATCTTTAAATTTTTGGATTGCAGCAACAGCGCCAAAAATTTCTTCATTAGCGATTGTCATATGGTGCGATACTGAAGTTAGTACGGTTGGTGCAAAAAAATTGCCGTTATTTTCAAGAATTTTTTTACCGCCAATTTCACATTTAGCGCCGTTTTTTAGTGCATCATCAACTAACCTTTCAACTTTTTGTAAAGCAGTTTTTGAAATCATCGGACCCATATTGGAAGAACTATCAAGGCCATTTCCAACTTTTATTTTTTTTACTTCTGACAGCAATTTTTCAACAAATTGATCGTGAATTTTTTCTTCAACAAAAATGCGGTTAACACAAGTGCAAGCTTGACCACCATTTCTGAATTTAGCATGCATTAAACCGGCAATTGCTTTGTCTAAATCAGCATCGGCAAAAACGATGAAAGGTGCTGATCCACCAAGCTCTAAAGAAACCCGCTTCAAATCATCGGCGCATTGTTTATTAAGCAATTTTCCTACTCGTGTTGAACCGGTGAAGCTGATTTTGCGCACCAATTTGTTAGTGCAAAATTCTTCACCAATAATTTGGGCATCACCTGTTATAACGTTAAAAACGCCATCGGGAATGCCGGCTTCTTTTGCTAAAACAGCTAAAGCGATTGCGGAAAATGGTGTTAGTTCAGAAGGTTTCAAAATTACTGAGCATCCGGCAGCCATTGCTGCTGCGGCTTTACGAGTAATCATTGCTGAAGGAAAATTCCACGGTGTGATGGCGGCAACAACACCAATTGGTTCAAGTTGTGTGATAATTTTCTGATTTTGTTTTGGTGCCGGAATTGTGTTTCCGTAAGTGCGCTTGGCTTCTTCAGCAAACCATTCAACAAAATTTGCACCGTAAATAATTTCGCCACGGGCTTCAGATAAAGGTTTACCTTGTTCGGTTGTGAGTATCAGCGCCAAATCATCCTGATTGGCTAAAATTAATTCATACCATTTATAAAGAATTTTACTGCGCTCTTTGCCACTTAATTTTTTCCATTTCTCAAAAGCGGTTTTTGCGTTGGTAATGCTATTTTGAACATCAGTGACAGTACAGTTTGGCACTTCGCCAACCAGCTTTCCATTGCCTGGATTAAAGACTTCAATCTTGCCAATCGTGTCAAAAAATTGGCCATTGCTGAAGTTTTTTTTGACAAAAAGTTGGTTATTTTTTAGCTGCATTTTGTTCTATTATTCTTTTTCTGAGATTAATTGGGTCTAAGTCAATTTGATCTTTCCAGCAAATTGTTTTTGTAATTGGATCAATATTCACCTGCTTAAATTCTTCATAATTGTCCCATATTTTAAACACGCCTTTTCCCACGAGATAGGAAAGGTCGACAACTCCAACAAGCCCGTCTTCAAAAACCAGACTTAATCTGTAATTGTCTAAAACATCGCATCTGATAATTTTAGATTGATCTAACATCATTTTAGGGGCTCAATTTTGTTGGGATTTTGGTTTGACAAAGCTTTATCCCAATTTTGCATTAATTCATTTTGGTGTTGTGATGCCCATTCTACGACCAAACCGTAGACTCGTGGCGGAAGTTTTCCTTCTATTATTTTCAAACTATCAATTGCGATTAAACTTCGTATTCATTGTAGATAGCGTGGAAATGGGGTGGAAAATGATCCTCAAAATACATGTAGATTAAAATTCCGAAAAATTCAGAAATTCTTGGCATAAAATGGTGTGTATTGGTGTTAATATTGGTTTCTAATTTAAAGGTTAAACTTTATTTTCAAATTGACAAAATTTTTCAATCAAACATTTGTTGCATTCTGGTTTGCGGGCTTTGCAGACATAGCGACCGTGTAATATCATCCAGTGATGGGCGTGAGTTTGCCAGTTCTTTGGTATGTTTTTTAGCAAGGCAATTTCAGTTTTTTCTGGCGTGGTTTCATCAACAAAGCCAATGCGGTTAGCAACGCGAAAAACGTGAGTATCAACAGCAATTGTGGGATGCCCGAAAGCACAATTTAAAACAACATTGGCAGTTTTTTGACCAACTCCGGGTAGTGATTTTAAGCTTTCAAAATCTTCGGGAACTTCTGAGTTAAACTTCTCAACCAATATTTGTGAAAGCTTGATAATGTTAGCGGCTTTGCCGTTATAAAGTCCGATAGTATTGATATATTTTTTGAGATTTTTTTCTCCCAAATGCAGCATTTTTTGAGGTGTGTCGGCGATTTTAAAAAGTTCTTTAGTGGCTTTGTTTACGCCAACATCAGTGCTTTGAGCTGACAAAACTACAGCAACCAGAAGTGTATAATTATTGCTAAAAACCAACTCAGTTTTGGGGTGATGATTTTCTTTTTGCCAGATGGCAAAAATTTGGTCGATCTTTTTTTTCTGCATTATTTTTTTGAATTTTAATTGTAGAAATAAACTTTTGTTTTAGCTTCACCAAAATTATTTTAGCAAGTTGGCAAGAGCCACTGGCGGTGCTATTTGGCGCTATTTTTTCCTTTCAAAAATTTTCTGATGAATTTCCAAGATTTAAAAACTCAAAGCAAAATTCACTTTATCGGACTTGGCGGTATTGGAATGAGTGCTTTGGCATTTATTTTACGCGAATTAAAAATTCCGGTGCAAGGATCTGATCTTGCTGAAAACTATTTAACTCAAAAGTTGCGTGATAAAGGTGCAACTTATTTTGTCGGTCACAAAGCGGAAAATGTCTCGGACGATGTTTCTCTGATTGTTGTCACTTCAATTATTAAAGAAGATAACCCTGAAATTATTGTGGCGCGCGCCAAAAATATTCCGGTGATCACTCGTGCCAATCTTCTGGCCATCATCATGAAAGAATTTAAAGGCATTACCATTGCTGGAACCCATGGCAAAACCAGCACTACCGGTATGGTATCATTGATGCTTGAAATTGGTGGACTGGATCCGACAGTTGTGAATGGCGGTGTCATTCACTATTTCGGCAGCAATTCCAAAGTTGGCCAAGGACAATATTTGGTTGCTGAATCAGATGAATCTGATGCCAGTTTTGTTACATTGCCCAGCTTTATTGGCGCTGTCACCAATATTGAACCCGAACATCTTGATTTTAGTGGCTATGCCGGCAGTTTTGAAATCCAAAAATCTTATTTTGAAAGATATGTTAACCAGATACCAGATGACGGTATTTGTGTTCTTTGTGTGGATAGTCCAGAAGTTGAAAAAATTTACGACAAATTAAAGAGTCAGAAAAAAAATCTTCTGACTTATTCTATAAAAACCCCTGCCGATTTGATGGCACAAAATATCACTATGGATGTCAGCGGTTTGACTTTTGATGTGCTATTTAAATCTGGTCGTGAAATCAAAAATATCAAAATGCCAATTTATGGCGAACATAACGCTAGCAATGCTCTAGTGGCAATCGCGATTGGTGATTTTTTGGGCTTAAATGACGAGCAAATTATAAAAGCTCTAGCGGCTTTTAATGGTGTAAAGCGTCGTTTTACCAAAGTTGGAGAATATCAAGGTGCGGTAATTATTGATGATTATGGGCATCATCCAACTGAAATCGCAACAACTCTTAAAGCGGCGCGTCACTTGGCTCAAGATCATAAAGTAATTTGTGTTTTTCAGCCTCATAAATATTCACGCGTTAGCAGTTTATTTAATGAATTTTGTTCTGCTTTTGTTGACGCTGATATGGTTATTGTCTCTGACGTTTATTCGGCCGGACAAGCTCCAATTCAAGGCGCAACTCAAGATGATCTGGTTGCTGGTATTAAGAAATTGGGCCATAAGAACGTGGTTAAATTAAATAGTGAAAAAGATCTGGCTGATTTAATCAGACCTCAAATTTCTGCTGGTGATATTGTATTTTGTACTGGTGCCGGGACTGTTACTTATTGGGCTGCTGCTTTATCTGAACAATTAAAAAATTCTTAAATCCTGATGGAAAAAACTCCCGATCAAATTGTAGTTAAACGCTTAAACACCAAAGAAGAGATGCTGCAGGCTTATAAAATTTTGAAGCAAAGATATCAGGAAGTGACCAAAGAAGATTATGCAGCGCAACTTTCTGAAATGATCGAGAATAGCGGTTTTAAAATGATCGCTGCTTTTTTAGATGATGAAATTGTTGGGATTAGTGGTTATTGGATTCAACGCATGTTTTATTGCGGTCGTTATATTCACATGTCGAGCTTTATTGTTGATGAAGAGAAGAGGGGCAGCGGAATTGGTAAAAAGCTAATAAATGAAATTGAAGCTATTGGAAAAGAGCATGGTTGCGAAAAAGTAGTGCTCGATTCTTTCACTGAAAATAAAAAATCCCACGCGCTATATTACCGCGAAAATTTCTCAATTCGTGCTTTTCACTTTATGAAAGATTTATAGGAGTTTTATTTTGCGCGCAAAAAAAGAGATAACTCCACAACATGAATTGATTTTAGGACGTTATGAAAGCAGTAAAAATATTTCAGAATCTTTATCTGCAAATGAAAGGCTCAGAATAGCCTGTGAAGATGCAAGTCCCAGCCTGGATAGAACAAGAAATTCGCAGCGCATAAATGAAATCAAAAATCTTCTTAAGGCGGGAGCTGATCCGAATGATGTTGATGAAAATGGCTGTAATGCTCTGATGTTGCTTTTTGAGCATTATCGTAATCGTAGGCCGCAGGAATCTATCAAATTAGAAAGTGATTTCGCATCTCAGGGATTCCGCCCAGATAAAGTGCCCGTAACTGAAGTTAATTATGTTTACAGTGACGGGCAGAAGGTTTTGGAAGATTCGCAAAAGGAGCTATATGATAAAGTTGTACAAGGATTCGGTTCTGAAAATCCGAGCATATTTATATCGATCATAGCTGATCCAGAATCTCTGAGTAAGTATGAAAATGAGCTAAGAGAAAAAGTAGAAGCTTATAAGTTGGAAATTGCCCGCGAAATAATTCCTCTTTTATCAGCCAATATTAATGCCAGAAACAAAGACGGCGCAAGTGCACTGGTGATCGCCAATCAACAGGGGGATAAAATATTTGAACAGGTTTTGTTGGAAAATGGTGCCAATGAATTTGATCTAAAAGTTGGTTTGTCAGAATATAAATATCTTAAGGATCAAACAGATCCCAGAAATTTTGCTAGAAACGGATGTAACTTTGAACAATTCGCGACAGCGCTGATTGAGGGCGTAAAAAATAAAATGGCTGATAATCAAAAATATCCGCAAGTGGTGCTTAATAAGGATAATTCAGTTTCTTTAATATTTTTGGATGAGAACGCGTTTAATAATATAGACAAATACAGGCAAGAAGAGGTTTTGGAAGAGATAAAATTGCAAGATTTTTTACAGCAAGATTATGTGATTGAACAGTTCAAATTTCAGGCGCGAGAAAATGGTTTAAAAATTCTGGGTGGAGAAGACCAACCTTTGGAGATTATTCCTTCGCTTGACTGCGTGGAGTGTAAATTAAATTTCTCTCCTGATGATCTGGATGTAATAATGAAAATGAATGAGAAATATACGGGCTATCGCAACGAAGGTAGTGTTTTAAAGCTGAACAGGGATTTTGTAATGCAAGAAGATGCGATCAGAATATTTCCGGTTTTCGCTATTGACGAATCGGCTGGGAGTTTTTCGGTGCAGGCCGCGGGTTGTCAAGTTTCTGAGATGCCAACCATACAATTAATGCGATTATTGCCGAATTATGAATCGGAAATTGCTCCAAATCGCAAAGCAAAGGGTGGTTCTTTTCACTGGGTGCCAGACGAGATTACGAATGGTTTGTTGATGAGAAGTTCTGATGTTAGTAAGGTGCTAAATAAAATTTTTTCTGACAATGGTATCTTCGTTAATGACCGTGGAGATCAAAGGGCTTTTTCTCAATATCCAGATTTGCTCACAATACAAGATGCTTCAAAGCAAAAAGATGTGCGGATAGTTGCGATGGATAACAATTCTAAAGATTTTTATGCGATGTATGGCAATTGCTCGGCAGCAGAATTAACAAATTGTCAATCGGTGGAAATAAAAACTTCCGCCTTACTGCAAGCTATTTCGGAGCATTTAAATAATGACCAAGAAATAAGCGGATTTACACCAAAACAAATTGCACAAGCAAAATCAAATATGGAATCGATGTTAAGGGGGCAAAAACAAAATCCATCTCCAACACCACGAAAAGCCAGAGCTACTAAGATGGTGAGTCAAGAACAATGCTGCACAATCAGTTAAAAAAATTTAACAATGCCAAAAATCAAAATTGCCAGTTTTAACGTTAACTCTGTCAAAGCGCGTTTGCCGCGACTTTTGGAGTGGTTGAAAAATTCTAATCCGGATGTGGTTTTGTTGCAGGAGCTAAAATGTTTGGAAGCTGATTTTCCTTTCGAAGCGTTGCTCGATGCTGGATATAACGCGGCGGTGTCTGGTCAAAAAAGCTATAATGGTGTGGCAATTCTGTCAAAATTTAAGATCGAAGATGTAGTAAAAAAATTGCCCAATGCGCCGATTTTAGGTGAAGAATCCAGCGGTTTGTTTGGTGATGAAGCAGTGGTTCAAGCGCGCTATATTGAGGGTGTCATTTCAGTTGCTGAAAAGGCAATTCGTGTTGCTTCAATTTATGTTCCAAATGGTGGTGGCGATTTAATGCCGGGTGAAGTTTTGGAAAGCAGTCAGAAATTTGTTTATAAGTTGAAATTTTTTGATGCTCTGAAGGCTCATTTTTCTAAGCTTGCGGAGTTTAACGAAATACAAATTTTCGGCGGCGATTACAATGTTGCGGTTGAAGATATTGATGTTTTTGATCCAAAAAGTTTGCGCGGCACAGTTTGTTTCCACGATTTGGAGCGCCAGAAGTTTCGCGCTATTTTAAACTCTGGACTGGTTGATTCTTACCGCGCGGCTAATCCAACACATCAGGCTTTCTCGTGGTGGGATTATCGTGGAGGCGCCTGGCAACATAATAAAGGTTTGCGTATCGATTATCTTTTGGCTTCGCCGCAAGCGGCAGATCAAATTACATCAGC
The DNA here is from genome assembly GCA_964537735.1 of uncultured Rhizobium sp. Classification (GTDB taxonomy): domain Bacteria; phylum Pseudomonadota; class Alphaproteobacteria; order Rickettsiales; family UBA1997; genus UBA2645. Next base: position 51,253 of record CAZICL010000009.1, read on the forward strand.
AACAATCGAAGATCGTGGTGTACGTGATCAGGAAAAGGCGTCGGATCACTGTCCTGTTTGTGTTATTGTTGATTTGCAGCAATCTTAAAACCTGTCCTTAGTTTAAATCCTGCAGCGCTCTTACTTCAAACTGGCAATTGATATTTTTGTAAGCTTCCAAAGCATCAACCAAAGCGCGTGCACCAGACATCGTAGTGGTGTAGGTAATGCCCTTCATTAAAGAAGTGCGGCGGATGGAAAAGCTGTCTTTTGTAGCTTGAGCTCCTTCAGTTGTGTTAATAACCAAAGTGATTTCCTTATTTTCCAGCATATCAACCACATGTGGTTTGTCTTCGGTAATTTTATTAACGATGGTCACGGCAATATTATTCTCGGCTAAGAATTTTGCGGTGCCACGTGTGGCAACGATCTTAAAACCCATCGCGATAAGTTTTTTACTTAATTCCGGTAGATGTTTTTTGTCGGAATCTTTCACTGAAATAAAGGCCAGACCATCAGTTGGAAGCTTAACGCCAGCGGCAACCTGAGCTTTGGCAAAAGCCAGAGGAAAGCTGATATCAATTCCCATAACTTCACCGGTTGATTTCATTTCCGGCCCTAAAATTGTATCAGTGTTTGAGAAGCGCGCGAAAGGGAAAACAACTTCTTTGACAGAAAAATAATTCAACTTCTTTTCCTGCAATTTGAATTCAGAAAGTTTTTTTCCGACCATCAAAAGTGAAGCAATTTTGGCAACCGGAATGCCAGTTGCTTTGGCAACGAAAGGCACGGTTCTTGAGGCGCGAGGATTAACTTCTAGGACATAAATAATATCATCTTTAACGGCGTATTGTACGTTCATCAAGCCTTTCACATTCAATGCCAGAGCTAGTTTGACTGTGGCAGCTTTGATCTCATCGATAATTTTTTGTGATAGGGAATAAGTAGGAATTGAACAGGCAGAATCACCGGAGTGAATTCCTGCTTCTTCAATATGTTGCATGATGCCGGCAACAAAAACTTCTCCGCCATCGCATAAGGCGTCAACATCAATTTCAACGGCATCGGTTAAAAATTTGTCCAAAAGTAGTGGGCCGGTTTCAAAAACTTCGGAATATTCAGATAAATATTTTATCAAATAAGCTTCGTCATAAACAATCGCCATGCCGCGCCCACCTAAGACATAGGATGGTCGAACCACTACCGGAAAGCCGATTTCGTTAACTTGTTCGATCACCTGTTTTGAAGAATAAGCGATATAGTTTTGCGGTTGATTCAAGCCAAGTGTTTGCAATAATTTTTTGAAGCGATCGCGATCTTCGGCCAAGTCGATCATATCAGGAGATGTGCCGATAATGGGAATATTTTCATCTTGCAGAAATTTTGCCAAGCCAAGAGGAGTTTGGCCTCCGAACTGCACATTAACACCCAGCAACTCGCCATTGCTCATTTCTTTTTTGATTAATTCAATCGTATCTTCAGCGGTTAGAGGTTCAAAATAAAGGCGGTCAGAAGTGTCGTAATCGGTGGAAACAGTTTCTGGATTACAATTAACCATGATGGCTTCAATGCCATTTTCTTTAAAAGCAAAAGCAGCATGAACGCAGGTATAATCAAACTCTATACCTTGTCCGATACGGTTCGGACCTGATCCAAGAATAACAACTTTTTTGCGGTTAGTAGGATTTGACTCGCAAGAATACAGGTTGGCAGCAGACATTTTTTTGATAATTTTGGGAGTTTTGAAAATGAATTTTTAGAATTGTGTCACAGTCTAAAAGTCAAAATTTTAATTTCTAAATATTTTTCCTACTGAAGCTTTTGTAAGGTCTTGTCAAAAAATATTTCATGATTAGTTTGAGTGGTGCTTGGGTCGCAAGGCTTCAAGCTATGGTGATAAATGCATTTCGCAATAAACTTACATGGACCTGGGGGCAGAACCCAGCACCTCCAGCCTTCGCTCTTACGAGCTTCGGCTGACGTGGGCCAGCCTGAAAGGATGGACTGTCAGACGGAGATCGTTAGAGCGAAGGCTGCGCGCCGTAGCCTTGGCGAAGGCGGGCTTGCTAAACAAGCTCGATCTTGCCAAGACAAGTTGGAAATAATTCGCTTATCCAATTTGAGTCTATCGGGGGGTGAAACAGCTTTCGACATGAGCTAAAGGAAATGATTTTGCCCGGTTGAGATACTGCCGGTTGTGAGTTCGCTCGCGACATCGTTCAAAAAAAGTAAACGCAAATGATAACTTTGCTAATGACAACTTCGAATTTGCTCCAGTGGCTTTAGCTGCTTAGCATAAGTGATTTTGTCGGGGCCTGCTCGGGGGCCTGTCAACAGAACCCCGAGCGCTTGTCAGTCATTAAGAGCTGGCGTTATTGCGCTATTTTAGAGCACCAATTTCCATAAGTTTATCATTACATTTGTCATTTCGTGCTGTGTTGTCTGAATTAGAGATGGGTCAAATGATCAATGTTAAATGTTAAACGTCTAAATTTACTCCTCATGCAAGATTTAATTGGATATGATGAAATCATCGAAAACTCAATGCGTTCGGTGATTTACGAAACTTTGAAGAAAGTCGAAAAATCTGGTTTGCCGGGCAAACATTACTTCGTTGTCACGTTCTTGACTCGTTTTCCGGGTATTGTTTTGCCGAAACATTTAATCGAGAAATATCCCGAAGAAATGACGATCGCCATTCAATATCAGTATAAAAGTTTGGCGGTGGAACATGAATATTTTAAAATTGCGTTGAGCTTTTCTGGCAAAAACGAAAAAATGACTATCCCTTACAAAGCAGTTACTTCTTTTGCTGATCCTTCGATGAATTTCGGTTTAAAATTCAGTGTCAGTTATGATGAGATTGAAGGATTTGAAAATGGTGATTATGGCGAGTCAAATCTAGCCAATAATCATCAAGGCAAAGAAAAAAAGAGCGAAGCAATTGATTTATCAGCAAAAGTAATTTCTTTGGATGCTTTCCGCAAAAACAAAGATAAAAATCCTACATGATTCTGTTCTATCAGTCCTTATTTCTTGTTCTTACTTACGCAATTTCGGCAATACCTTTCGGTCTTGTCGTGGCAAAGTGTTTCAGCAAAGTTGATATTCGAGAAGTTGGTTCAAAAAATATTGGTGCAACTAATGTCACCAGAGTTCTCGGTAAAAAATTGGGATTTATAACCTTGTTACTCGATGGCTTGAAAGGTGCTGTGATGGTGATTATTGCTCGCTTTAATTTCTCTGAAATTGAGAGTTTGCACCTATTTTTAGCACTGGTATCTGCTGTTGCAGTTGTTGCTCATATCTATCCGGCTTACTTGCGCTTCAAAGGGGGCAAGGGTGTAGCAACTGCTATTGCTACTTTATTAGCTCTTGATTTTAAAGTCGGATTTTTGGTCATCTGTTTTTGGATCATGTCCTTTTTCTTATGCAGAATTTCATCAATCTCTTCTTTAGTAGCAATTTTTTCTTCGATTATCTTGTCGATGTATTACAAGGCACCAACTTCACAAATTATGTTGTGCTGCTTCTTGGCAATATTGATTCTCATTCGGCATAAGGAAAATATTATCCGTCTTCTCACTGGTGAAGAAAAATCTCTCGCATCCAATAAAAAAGTTTCTTGATCGAATATGTCGGAATCATCTGATAGATTAATTGTAGCCCTTGACGTTCCTGATATTTCGGCCGCAAAAAAATTAGTGAATGAAATTGGTGATGCGGCAAATTTTTACAAAATTGGTTTAGAAATAATGATGAGTGGCTCTTATTTTGAGCTGGTAAAATGGCTCAAAGATCAGGGTAAAAAAATTTTTGCTGATTTAAAAATTTACGATATTTCCGAAACGGTTGGACGTGCCGTTGCCAATTTAGCGCAATATGAAATTGATCTTCTGACAATTCACACTGCAAGTCGTTCGATAATGGAATCTGCCGCTAAAAATAAAGGTAAAATGCAGGTTATTGGTGTTACGGTTTTAACCAATCTTGATCAAACAGATTTAAGTGAGATGGGGTTTGATCCGGCGGTCTCTTTGGAAAATTTGGTGTTAAAAAAAGCCAAAATGGCTCTTGATTGCGGACTTAATGGTATTGTGGCTTCGGCTTTAGAAGCGCCAAGTTTACGTCAAAAATTCGGCAATGATTTTTTGATCGTAAGTCCAGGAATCAGATTGCAAGCAATCGCAAATGATGATCAGAAACGTGTTGCTGATGTTAAAATGGCAATTGCAAATGGATCTTCACATTTAGTTGTGGGTCGTCCGATTACGCGTGAATATGACCCCAGATCTGCAGCACAAAAATTTCAAGAAATGATCCTTAAGAGATAAGAAATATCATGAAGCTGTCGCAAATTCTTTCTCAAGTTAAAACCACTTACACGTTATCAGCGGTCATAAATATTGATTTAATTGCGGTTGATTCGATTGAGATTGATTCACGTTTGGTGAAAAAAAACTCAGTATTTTTTGCACTTCCCGGCAAATTACAAAATGGATCTGGGTTTATTGACAGTGCCATAAAAAATGGCGCTAGCCTGATAATTTCAGACTCTCTATCCGCCAATGCCAATGCTTCATATCTAACAACCAATAATCTTTCTGATCTTTTAGTTGAGTTCCTTAAAATATTTTATTCGCCACTTCCAGCCAATATTTACGCTATCACAGGCACTAATGGCAAGACTTCTGTGGCAGAATTTACGCGTCAAATCTTACAATTTTTGGGAAAAAAATCGGCCTCAATTGGAACGCTTGGCGTAACCTGTGAAAGTGTTGCAGCAGAGCAATTTCGTAATTCCTCTCTCACAACTCCGGACATTGTTTCGCTTTATAAAAATCTCTACATTTTGAAAAAAAATTCTGTTGATGATGTAGCTATTGAAGTGAGTTCAATTGGTTTAGAGCAAGGTCGCGCGGCTGGTTTGGAATTTGCCGTTGGCTCTTTCACCAACTTCACACAAGACCATCTGGATTATCACAAAAGCATGGCGGAATATTTTCGCTGTAAGGCTTTGATATTCGATCAGGCCAAATGTGCCGTGCTTAACAGCGATATTACTGAGTTTGAAAATCTCAAAAAAATCTGTGCGCAAAAAAAATTACCAATAATTGATTATGGTTACCAAGCCTCTGATTTAAAGCTTTGCCCGGACAATGTCTTTGAGTTTCGAGGAAAAAAATATCATTTTGAGCTTGCTGTTTCTGGCGAGTTCCAAGTTTTTAATATGCTTTGTGCATTAGGTAATGTTCTTTCCGGGTATGATTTGTCAGAAGAGGATTTGCAAAATTTATTGAAAAATTTTGGCAAACTTGAGACAGCCGCTGGAAGAATGCAACTCGCTGCAACCTTGTCTAATAAGGCGCGAATCTATATTGATTTTGCTCACACGCCCGATGCTTTGACTAATGTTTTGCAGTTGGCACGTCAAATAACAAAATCGCGAGTCTGCATCTTGTTTGGTTGTGGTGGCGATCGTGATGCTAAAAAACGTCCATTAATGGGAAAAATTGCCTGCGAATTGGCTGATTTGGTGATCGTAACTGACGACAATCCACGCACCGAAAAAGCCGAAATAATTCGCAGCGAAATTCTTGCCGCTTGCGATATGCAAAAAACCATTGAAGTTGCTGACCGCAAAGCAGCAATTGTAAAAGCAATCAGCATATTAGAAGCAGAAGACACCTTGATTTTAGCCGGCAAAGGCCATGAAAAATATCAGATTATTGGTGCAAAAAAATTACCTTTTGATGAAGAAGAAATAGTGAGAAAAATAACCAGCTAGATGATCAAATCACAGAAATGTTGCTTCATATTCGGTAACTTCAAATCCAATCAATGGTTTATCTGCAGAATCAACAAAATCTAAAATCGGGCGTTTGATCACTGATGGTTTGGAGAGCATCAATTGCAGAGCTGAGTTATTGTCGGTAATGGCATTTTGTTCTCCGGCACTCAATTGTCGCCAAGTTGTGCCTTTGCGGTTGATCAATTTTTCGTGACCGAATTTTTGCAAAAAAATCTCAAGTTTTTTTTGATCAACACCGTCTTTTTTGTAGTCGTGAAATTGAAATTCAATTTGGTGTTCGCACAGCCAATTCATAGCATTTTTGACGGTGTTGCAATTTTTTATTCCGTATAATTTTATCATATTTTCTCGTAATCGTTAACTTGCTAGTAAAGCTTGGCGCTTTACGCTAGAGCCTGTCTTCAAACTCTCAATGAGACTGTCGCAATTCAAATTTTTTTGAAACGCACGTATATCTGGGTACGCTTATCTTTCGAAAAAATTTGAATCACAAAAACTTCTTAGAAAATTTTGATTTGCGACAGTCTCTCAATACCCCGTTTTATGAAACTGAATTTTGGTTTGGAATTTTTCGATCTATATGAGCGTGACGGTTTGATCAAACTGGATCAAAAATTTCAGGAATATTACGCCGCTACAAATTCACAACTTAGCTCTGATATTATTGAAAAATCAAAGCTTGTGGAAGATTTTTTGGTCGAACTTTTTGGCATAAAAAAAGAAAATGATGAGTTGAAAAAACGTCACGATGATTTGCAGAAAATTTATGTGGTGCGACGTGAATTTGTGCAAAGAAATGTTGCAAAAAAATTTAAGGAAGTGGCTGAAAATGTTGATGGATTCGCGATCCTTAATGATTTAGGAATAGCTTTTGATGATGTTGATGATCTTGAAAAAGCTCTGGCCGAAAAAATTTTAGCCGAAAAAAATATTGCTGCTTTGGAAGATTATGCAGCTTGGGCGCTTTACTCTGTCAAAGGTCGCCAGCTTCACAAAAAAGGTGCTTTATTTATTCTGCCGCAAAAAACAGATTTACAAAATTTGGTTGTGACGCCGATGGAAAAATCAAAACGCGATGGTTTTGATTTAACTGACAAAGGTTTTGAACTCAATCGCGTTATGGCTGAAGCGCATTATTGTATTTTTTGTCACAAGCAGGAAAAAGATTCCTGTCGCAAGGGTTTGTTCGATAAAAATTGTGCTACGCCAAAAATTGATGCGCTGAATGTTGAGCTTCACGGTTGTCCGCTGGATGAGAAAATTTCCGAGATGAATCTGTTAAAATCCCAAGGTTTTTCAGTGGCGGCTTTGGCGATGGCAGTATTGGAAAACCCAATGATTGCAGGCACCGGACATAGAATTTGCAATGACTGTATGAAGTCATGCATTTATCAAAAACAAGATCCAGTTGATATTCCGCAAATTGAAACCAAAACCCTTAAAGACGTTTTGGCGCTGCCTTACGGATTTGAAATTTACTCACTTTTAACGCGATGGAATCCACTGCAAGAAGAAGCGGTTTTGTTAAAAGAATCTTCCGGTCGGAAAGTTTTGGTCTGTGGTCTGGGGCCTGCTGGTTATAGTTTGGCTCATTACTTGCTTAATGAAGGTCACGAAGTTGTAGCCATTGATGGTTTAAAAATTGAACCGCTAAATGCACAAATTTCCGGCATTGATGAATTGGGAAAACGTCATTCATTTCGCGCAATAAAATTTTTGGATGAAATTTACGAACCGCTATCAAAGCGCTTAATTCAAGGTTTTGGAGGTGTTGCTGAATATGGAATTACGGTGCGTTTCGATAAGAACTTTTTAAAAATAATTCGCTTACTTTTAGAACGTCGCCAAAATTTTCGGATGTTTGGCGGAATACGTTTTGGTTCTTCAATCACTGACAAAGTTGCTTTTGAACAATATGGTTTTGATCATGTGGCACTGTGTTTGGGTGCTGGTCGCCCTAATATCATCAACTTAAAAAATAACTTCGCCAAAGGCATCAGATCGGCTTCGGATTTTTTAATGTCGCTGCAATTAACTGGTAGTTTTCGTGAAGAATTATTTACCAATTTGCAAGTTAGAATGCCGGCAATTGTGATTGGTGGAGGTTTAACGGCGGTGGATACAGCCTGTGAAGTTCAGGCTTATTACAAAGTTCAGATTAAAAAATTTGCTCAAAAAGTTGAGCTGTTAGGTAAAGAAAAAATTTGGGAAATTCTGAGCGAAGAGGAACAAATTATTGCTGAGGAATTTTTGCGTGATGCCCAAAATATTGATCAAATTGCGCCAGTAAAAATTTTATACCGCAAAAAAATTCAAGACTCACCGGCCTACAGACTTAACCATCAAGAACTTAATAAAGCCTTTGAAGAAGGTATTGAATTTATTGAAAATATTACACCGCTGGCAGCTGAAATTGACCGTTTTAATCACATCGAAAAATTAAAATGTGTCGGTGGAGAAATTTATGAGTGCAGATCGCTTTTGGTGGCTGCCGGAACTTCACCTAATTTATCAGCCAAGTTAGAAGATGGTTTGGATTTTGAGATTAATCAAAAATATTTTGCTGAAATTGATGAGAATCATCATCACTATCCCATCACTCACAGCGCGCGTCCTAAGGATTTTAGCGTGATTACCAAAATTGATGATGCGACAAAAAAAGCCGTGAGTTTTTTTGGTGATTTGCATCCCAATTTTGAAGGAAATGTGGTGAAGGCGATGGCCAGCGCAAAAATTGGTTATCGCGAGATTGGCAGAGTTATGGAATTGGTGTCTCAAAATTATGTTGGTGAAAAGGCAGAATTTAGGCAAAAAATTAATGCCGAATTTTTAGTAAAAATTGAGAAAATTGACAAGTTGTCGGATCATGTCTTCGAGATATTTATCAAAGCGCCATTGTTGGCAAAGCAGACGAAAGCCGGTCATATTTTTCGTTTGCAAAATTATCATGCTTTAGCACCACAAGTTGCGGATCAAATCTTGGCAATGGAAGGTGTGCCGGTCACAGCTTTGTCGATTGATTGTGATCGTGGAATTATTAGCGGCATTGTGGTCAATAGCGGCGGATCGGCAAGTTTGATTGCTAATTTTAAATCGGGGGATCCTTGTGTTTTTATGGGTCCTTCCGGTCAACCGACTGAAATTGGGCAAAATGAAAATGTTGTTTTGATCGGAGGTGGGCGCGGCAATCAAGTATTGTCATCACTTGCCAAGGAGTTTAAGAAAAATAATTGTCATGTAACTTTTTTTGCCGGGTACAGAAATTCTGTGGAAATTCTTCGCGAGAAAGCGATGCGTGATTCTTGTGATCAATTAATTATTGCGGTGGAAAAAGGTATCGCAGAGGGTTATTTCAGCGGCACGGTAATTGATGCTGTGATTAATCATTCCGCAAAATTGCCTTCTAAAATTGATCGCATTTTTACCATCGGTAACGACAAGATGATGCATGAAATCGCGAAATTACGTCATAATAATTTAGTAAAATCGTTTAGCGCTGCGCCAATTGCGATTACTAGCCTGAATGCTCCGATGCAATGTATGCTTAAAGGTGTGTGCTCGCAATGTTTGCAAAAGAAAAACAATGATAAGGGAGAGGTGGAATATTTTTATTCTTGTGGAGCTCAAGATCAAAATATGGATCAGATTGACTTTGTTCATTTGGGAAATCGTTGTGAACAAAATTCTTTGTCAGAGAAGATCTCGAAAATTTGGATTAGTTATCTTGCGCAAACCAGATCAGCTATAGCATAAAAAAAGGGTCAGGCTCATTATCAGAGCCTGACCCTTTTTTGTAGTATCTTTATGATTCTAGAATATCTGCCATTTTTGGTTTAGATATTTGGTGACAGCAGCAGTTTCTTCAGTATTAAGCTTTTTGTAGATAAGGATTATTTCAAAAATTCGGTTATTAGGAATGGAACTGCTAGCAATTTGTGGATTGTTTCCTCTTCGAGCAAGAGTGACATTTCTTCCTTTTGTAGTTGGGGGTGATTGGTTTCTGGTTATTGTTAGCTCTAAACCATCAAAACTTACAACCAAAAGAGTTGGAATGCCAAACGCTGATTGGGATGTTTCCGCTCTTGGTTCAAACTTGCCACCATTATCATATACAAAAATGGAGGGATATGGGTGATATCTGAATAATATTGATCCTGTATCTAGAATTACAAAATTAGAAGGAGTGCCATCTACTTGTGTTACAGCAAATATTGTGAATTCTTGCGGCACATCATACTTATCTGAAGAGATTAGACTTGTTGCTGAATTACCAACACGTTTGAAATCTATTGAAGGAAGTCCTTTGTAAGAAGAAGAGTGGTAGAATGGTTTTATAGCAGGTTTTGTTTGTCTTAAGGACAAGCTCTGCATGTTTTGAGGGTTGATGTCATTCCATACGGAAATTCTTTTGCCGTCGGACGCTTCAGCTGGTAAGAAGCTTTTTTCTGCTGTAGCATCAAGCCATAAATAGAGATCCTTCATGCCAGTTACTGGCGAACTTGCAGTTAAAGATCTGGCCGTGGCAAGTCTTGCTGAATTATACATTCTGGAGCCGGAAATAACACCGCTGATCAAAACGCCGATGATTAAGATCACAATCGACATTTCAACCAGGGAGAAAGCCTTAAATTTTGATGAACGTAGTTTTTGCATTGTTGGGAAAAATTAGGTTGGTCATTAAATTAGTTAACCACTGTAACAGATCTTCTGTTTTTCGCTATTGTCGCTTCATCAGTGCCGAAATAGGCAAGACGTTCTTTACCATAGGAAACAGTTTTAATTCTTGAGGCATCAACTTCACCGGTTTTGACTAAATAATTTTTAGTGGCATTGGCTCTTCTTTCACCAAGGGCGATGTTATATTCTCTGGTCCCTCTTTCGTCACAATGGCCTTCAATAGTAATTTTAATTGAAGGATCGCTTTTAAGCCATAATGCTTGAGTATCTAAGATTTTTTTAGCTTCGTCAGAAATTTCTGAAGAGTCATAAGCGAAGAAAACGCGGTCTTGAACTTCAATCTCATCATCTTTGTCTTGTTGTGCAGCCATCGCAGCAGCTTGCTCTTCACTATCTATGGTTTGAAAAGGTTGTTCAGTTACAACTACCTGATCAACAACTACTTCAGTGTTTTCAGTTTTAAGATCCTCCTTTTTTGCTTTGCCGTGACAGGCGCTAAGAGAAATTATAGCAACTAAAATAAGTAATTTTTTTAACATTTTATCCTCGTTGATGATTGGTTGAAGTTGTTGAAGTTAAAAGCAGAAAGTGACGTGGGAGAAGAGATTTAAAGGGCACTTACCTAATGTCAAGAAATCAGCTGTAATTTTTTATTATATTGAATATGTAGGTGATTATTAAGATTTCTTGTAAATATTCCTTTAAGAAATTTTTTAATTTGAAGAAGATAAGAATACATGACTAAAGCTTCAACTACTACAGCATCGACTGTTTCAACCCCACAGCAAAGATTTGATACTCTGATTGATCGTGTTGATAAGCTCTACAAGGTCAAGATGCATGATCAGAGCCCCGAGATCAAAAAAGATCTGCAACGTCAATTTGACAATCTGCAAGCTGATGCAGCTAATCCAGGCAAACTCAAAGAATTTCTTGATTTAGCAGAAGATATTTTTGACGAACGTCGAGCAGCTTTGGTGCGGCGTAAAAATGTTGTGCGCCAATTGGGTGAAATTGACGATATTCAGCTTAATCCTGAAAAAGCGAAAATCAGACAACATCTGGATGAAAAATATCGTATTGATCAAGATGCTACGATTGATCAGATCAAAAATTATGATCATTCAATGGTTCATATTAAGGTTCCAAGTCGGAACTATCGTCAGAATGTGATGTTTGCTGGTCTTGAAACACAAGACATGGTTGATATGAACTTTGCCCGCTTGCAATCTTTACGTGACGATGGTTGTGATATTGCTGATAAGGAAAAAGAATCTTTAAAAAAGCGCCGATCACACAATGTTGCCCTAAAGGAAGGAGTGGCGCGAGCTGTTGGAGCTGTTCACTCTGTTATTCAAAGGGTGGGAGATGGTATTTGGAGTGAACAACAAGCTGTTGATTCAAGCTATGCCAGGGAATATTCCCACAAAAAAGATCAATTGCTGCAGGATTTGCGTTCAAGAATTGACCCTAATTGTAGTAACTACAGCCAATTACTTAATAGAATTATCAGCAAATTGAGCTCATCTTCTGATGCTCTTGATATCGCTTCGTTTGAGCAAATAAAAGAAAGTCTTTTGAAGGAAATTGTTGAATATGAGAAAGGTTATAAGGAACGCATTGATAAATTTGATAAGGATATCGGAGATGCTCACAACGCAATGTTGGACGATGTGCAAAAATATACTGATAATGCCAGTTCAATGGCAGTATCGCGTTTGATTTCGCTTGGGATGATACTAACTCCGCTAGGAGCTTTTTCAGTTGCTGGACATGTTTTTAACTATCTTGAACCTTTGTCACATATTTTTGGGCCCATTTTTGAAGCCAACAAAAGTCTGGGTGAAGGTTTTGGTGATGCAATTACCAGTAAAGAATTCGGATTTCTGGGCCAGTTGATGGACAAGATGGAAGTCGATAAGGCGGTAGAAATTGTCTTTGATAAAACTCCGCTTTTTTCGCAATTCACTGAAGTAATTAATTATTTTACTGACAGCGATATCGCTCAAGGTTTGATGGCCGAAGCTGCTCCTCTTATTGGATCGCCTCTGCTACTTGCTGGTATCGCGGGGTCGTATAGCATAAACCGCGCACCAGCAGAGTTAGCGCATTCCAGAAATAAAAAAGATGTGCATAGAAAACACAACAAAGTGCAGGAAGTATTGTTTGAAAATTTGTACAGAGAGCTGGAAAAAGGTTGGGTGGCAAAAGATGCCAATGGAAAAGATGTGATAAGAAACGGCTCTAATGAATCGCTTGCTATCATGGCCGGCAATTACATAGATTTTCAACAAAAGGCGGCAATAGATGTTAGAGTTTGCAGCTTTTTTTGTGAAAATTTTCATAAGTTGGAAATGGCAGCAGTGCTTAAGACAATTTCCAAAGAGCTTTTTGATGAATTTTCTAAGGGAACTTTTGCAGATGATCGCGATCCACAAAAACTATCGCCGCAAAAAATGATCAAATTCCTAAGCCAAAATGATCAAACTGCGCAAAGCATACGCGATAAAGCTTATCAGCAGTTTTTATTGCTTGGTGCGATTGATGAAAACTTGATTAATAAAGGTGCTTTAAGTGGCCAAGTTAGTAACACATTAGATCAATTTATCAGACTATCTGAGGCTTCTGTAAAAGCAGAGGCTGATGAGAAGCGCAAAACAGCACGCGAAAAATTCGATCAACAATTTTATTTTGATCAGGCGGATTATTATAAAATTCCTTGTCAAAGAACCAAAGAAGGTGCCGAAATTATTGCAAAAACTTTAAAAAGCCGAATGGCGGATGAGTGGAAAAAAGAAGTGACTGGAGTTGAAACTCCAAGAACTTGGTTTCAACCAACTAATGACTCAGTTCAAGCTTTGGGCGGAAACGCAATTGCACAAGGGATGTAGTATGAGTCAGAAAAATTATATAATTGATAACGCGGCGCTGGACGATGTTGTTGCTCTTATTCGTTGTGAAAAGTTAGTGGCGCTGGATACAGAATTTACTCGTGAGAAAACTTATTATCCGATTTTATCGTTAATACAAATTGCACTTAAGACTTCTGAGGGACAAAAATTATTTGTGGTTGATGCGCTGTCAGGAGTTGATCTAGAGCCATTAATCGCGATTATTTTTGATAAAAATATCACCAAAATTTTTCACGCCTCTTTGCAAGATTTACAGATTTTTTGTCAAAAATCCGGTATGGATTATCACGATATTGCGGATTGCCTGGGCACTAGCATAATTGACACTCAAATTATAGCTAATTTTTGCGGCTTTAGTTTTAACTCTGGATATTCATCTTTGGTTGAAACTTTATTTAATAAAAAAATTGATAAAACTCTGCAACGTAGCGATTGGCAGAGGCGTCCGTTAAGCTCAGAGCAAATAGAATATGCTCTCTCAGATGTATTATTTTTGCAGGAAATTTACGAAATTTTATGGCAAAAATTATGTGCAGAAAATCGTCAGCAATGGTACATGGAAGAAATGGAGATTTTTATTAAAAAAGTTCTCAATGAATCGAGCGATAATTTGTTTAAAAATTTTTCCTTTAAAGGCAGATCGCGTGAGCAAATGATGCGTATTAAAAATTTACTGCTGTGGCGTGAAGAATGGGCTAAAAAACTCGATCTGCCGCGTCAGCATTTTATGCGTGATTATGTCATTGAACGTATCGCTTATTCTAATGAGCTTAATCACAATTTGGATGAACAAAAGCTTTCAGAAATCAGAGAAATTTTTGATAAGGAAGTTGACCACCAAGATAAAATATTTGTCAAAGATGATAGTCATTTCATGAATGATCGTCAAAAAAATCTTTATAAAAAGGCCAAAGATTTGATTTCTCAAATTGCTGCAGAGGAAGGTTTGAAAGAACAAATTTTAATTACCAGTCAAGCCTTGAGAAATTTGGTGTGCAGCAAAAAGCCTGTGGAAGAATCTTTGCTGGGTTGGCGCTATCAGCTTTGCGGTGAACGTTTAAAAAATTTAATTTCTCAATAAATATGAAAAGAAAAATTATTGCGGCTAATTGGAAAATGAATCATGCTTTTGAAGAAGCAGATGTGTGGTTAGAGCTTTTTTTTAAAAATATTGCCGAAAAAAAAGACCAATTAGCGGCAGTCGATGTGGTCTTATGCCCGCCATTATTTATGATTGATTATATTGATAGCGAGTTGATGGAAAATGGATTCAGGAAACTTGAGGTTTTATTGAAATATCAAGGAAAGGACGTCGCCAGAATGTCGGAAGAAGAAATTACCGATATTGTTGTCAAAGAAAGGCCGATCAGCCTTGGAGCACAAGATTGCCATTTTGCCAATTCTGGTTCATTCACTGGTGATGTTAGCGCCGAAATGCTGCAAAAGATTGGCTGCGAATATGTTATTCTGGGCCATTCTGAAAGACGGGCAGGACATTTTGAAACTAATGAAATTGTCGCAAAAAAAGTGCGAACTGCTGTAGAAAAAAATTTGGTTCCCATCATTTGCGTCGGTGAAAGTAAGGAAACACGCGCAGAGGGCAAACATTTGGAATTTGTCTGTAAACAAATAATTTCTTCAGTGCCTTATGACATAGAGTTCGATAAATTGGTGATCGCATATGAACCGATTTGGTCGATTGGAACTGGCGTAGTTCCAACTGCAGAACAGATCGCCGAAATGGCAAATTATATCAAAAAGATTTTTGACGAAAAAATGCTCGGGCGTGCTGAACAATATTTTACCTTGTATGGCGGTTCGGTTACATCACAAATTTCTGCCGAAATTTTGGCCATTAAAAATATTGATGGATTGTTGGTTGGAAAGGCCAGTCTTGATGCTGAAGAATTTTTGCAGATTTGTTGCTCTTAAAGTAAGTTTTGATTTTAGATTTTAGATTTTAGATTTATCTTTTCGCTCTCAAGCTAACTGCTTCAAAACTAAAATCTAAAATCATGTCTAATTTCCGTCTTGAATCCGATTCTTTCGGTGAAATAAAAGTTCCTGCTGACGCTTATTACGCTGCACAAACGCAACGTTCAGTACAAAATTTCCCCATTCAAAATCACAATCCGGGTCACAAAATGCCGAAAGAGGTGGTGCGTGCCATGCTTTTGGTAAAGAAAGCGGCAGCTCTTGCTAATAAAGATTTAATGGCTGCTGATCCGAAATCTGATGAGTTTAAAAAATTCTCCCCCGAATTAGCCGATAAAATCATTGATGCGGTGGATACGATATTGACGAAATTTGATTGGTTTTATGAAAATCATTTTCCGCTAGTGGTATGGCAAACTGGTTCTGGCACTCAAACCAACATGAATACCAATGAAGTTATTGCTTCAGTTGCGAATGAAAAAGTGACGGGACAAAAAGGCGGAAAAACTCCGGTGCATCCCAATGATCATGTAAATTTAGGTCAAAGCTCAAATGACACTTTCCCTACAGCCATGCATGTTGCAGCTGTACTCACAACTTATGAAAAATTGTTGCCAACTTTGGTGCGCTTCGCCAATGAGCTTGGTAAAAAAGAACAAGAATTTGCTGATGTCATCAAGATCGGTCGTACTCACACTCAAGATGCAACTCCGGTAACTTTGGGTCAGGAATTTTCGGCCTATAAAGTGCAAATTCAAACTGCAGCTGTGTTCATTTCACAAGCAATTTCTTACGTAACTCATTTGGCTCAAGGTGGTACTGCTGTTGGAACTGGACTTAATTGCCATCCGCAATTCGCTGAAAAATTCGCCGAAAAAATTACTGAAGTTTCCCATCTAAAATCTTTGCACCAGAAACTTTTGGATCTTGATTTGGGACGTACCAACTTAAGCGATGGAGTTTGGAAAGTTAAAGATTCAAACCTGGCCAAGCTTGGTTTGGACTATGCTGATAGTTTTTATACCAATAAAAATAAATTCTTCGCTTTGGCCTGTAATGACGAGTTAGTAAATCTTTCTGGCGCATTAAATTCTTTAGCCACTTCGGTGATGAAAATTGCTAACGATATTCGTTTCCTAGCCTCCGGTCCGCGTTCTGGTCTTGGTGAAATATCGCTTCCTGAAAATGAACCAGGATCTTCAATAATGCCAGGCAAAGTAAATCCAACTCAGTGTGAAGCTTTAACAATGATTTCTTGTCAAATTATGGGCAACCACGTCGCTGTTACAGTTGGTGGCTCGAATGGTCATTTTGAGCTCAATGTTTTCCGTCCAATGATCATCAGAAACATTATTGAGTCGATCAATCTTTTGAATGACGGAATTAACAGTTTTATTGATCAATGTTTGGTGGGAATCGTTGCTAATCATGGACGCATTCAGGAATTGTTGGAGCAATCTTTAATGTTGGTAACGGCGCTTAATCCTTATATCGGTTATGATAATGCCGCCAAGATTGCCAAAAAAGCGCATAAAGAAGGTACAACTTTGAAAGCGGCGGCACTGGCTTCTGGTCTTGTTACTGAAGCGCAATTTGATGAGTGGGTTAATCCAAAAAATATGATCTAATAGTTTAAAAACCTTATTTGCCGCTTTTGTAAAAAAGGCAAATGAGGTTTTATTAACTTCAATAGATGAGCACAAAAATATCAAAAATTTAGCATGAACTTTGACATTACAATAATTGGCGGATCATTCGCTGGAATGACTGCGGCTCTTGCTTTGACGGCAACATCACCGCAATTAAAAATTGCTATTATTGAGCGTCAGGAAATTTTAAAAGAGAATCGAAAAAGAGATGGTAGGGCTTATGCAATTTCGGCAACTTCTTTAAAATTATTTAAGGAAATTGGAATATATGATTGTCTGCAAAATGAAGCGGGGAAGATTTCTGACATTAAAATAACTGATTACAAATCGCCCTTCTTCCTTGATTTTTTGGGCAGTGAAATTGGTGGTGATATGGGTCAAATTATTGAAAGTTTTCACATTCACAATGCTTTGCGTGATCGCATTTTGCAGTGTCAAAATATTCAAGTTTTTGCGCCTAATTTTTATGAAGAGATTACATTCGAGAATGGAGCTGCAGTAAAATTAAACGCTGGAGAAATTATTACGTCCAAACTTTTGCTGGCCTGCGATGGACGTTTTTCAAAGTTGCGTGAGCTTTTCCAAATTCCAACCACCACTAAAAAATATCACCAAATTGCGATGGTTTTTAATATTGAGCATCAGCTGGATCACAAAAATATTGCTCACGAAAAATTCTTACCCGGCGGGCCATTGGCGATTCTGCCACTGAAAAATCCGCAGCAATCATCGATTGTATGGATTGCTGTTGACCAGAAGTCACAAGCTATTTTGCAATTGGACGATGAAAACTTCACTCATCAACTTCAAAAAAAAATGGAGCATGTTTTGGGTGATGTAAAAGTGATTTCGGAAAAATTTTCTTATCCGCTGAGTGCGATTGAAGCGCAAAAATTTTATCACGAGAAAATGTTGTTGATCGGAGATGCTGCCTGTGGTGTGCATCCAATTGCTGGTCAGGGTTTTAATTTGGCGATTGCCGGAATTAATATTTTATGTAAATTAATAAAAAATAATTTGTTTTGCGGCCTTGATATAGCAAGTCAGAATCTGATTGAATCGTACAACAAACAGGCGGGTTTTGCTGCTAAAAAAATGTTAGTGGCGACGGATGTTTTAAATTCACTTTTTGAAAGCAAAAGTCTATCGCTTGGTTTGGTACGTGACTTTGGTTTAGGTGTGGTCAATAAAATTCCGGCTTTAAAAAAAATCTTTATTAAATCTGCCGGTGGGTTTTAGTTGTAGGCAGACTACTGATCACTTGGTCCTTCATCACGAAAAACTTCCAACAATCTCACAATAAGTAACAAACGAAATGTTCCTCTATCGTATTCTCTCAATCATTCTCTTTCCGCTAATTGAGCTTTATCTCTTTTATCGCGTTTACAAAAAGAAAGAAGATAAGCATCGCCTAAGAGAGCGTTTTGGAAAACCAACAAAAGATCGTCCAGCTGGTGAAGTTATTTGGCTTCATGCTGTTAGTGTGGGTGAGACAAATTCAGTTTTAATTTTAGTAGATCAGATTCTTAAAATCAGG
This sequence comes from uncultured Rhizobium sp., assembly GCA_964537735.1. Taxonomy (GTDB): domain Bacteria; phylum Pseudomonadota; class Alphaproteobacteria; order Rickettsiales; family UBA1997; genus UBA2645. Next base: position 69,754 of record CAZICL010000009.1, read on the forward strand.
CCGCAGGCAACAATTCTTTTTACCACCACAACTTTAACTTCAGCAGCAACTGTAACAGCAAAATTGCCAGAATTTGATGGCAAGGTGATCCATCAATTTTTGCCGATTGATTCATTTGTTTGTGTAAAAAATTTTCTAAATTTTTGGCAGCCCAGCACAGTAATTTTTGTTGAATCAGAAATTTGGCCCAACTTGATTTTTGAAGCCAAACTTATGGGCAGTCAGCTATTTCTGGTTAATGCCAGAATGTCAAAAAAGTCGGCGGGAAAATGGTATCTGGCAGCGAAATTAGGTTTCAATATTTTCGACTGCTTTGATGCAATTTTTGCTCAAAGTGAGGAGGATAAAAAATTATTTGCCGATTTAACTAAATCCGAAGTGCTATTTTGCGGAAATCTAAAATCCCAAGCACGCGATTTAACTTTTAATGTTGCTGAATTAGAAAAATTACAATCTCAAATTGGCACTAGAAAATTCTGGCTTGCAGCCAGCACTCACAAAGGTGAAGAAGAATTCGTTATTGCGGCTCATCGTCAATTAAAAAAATCTTTCCCAGATCTTTTGACAATTTTAGCCCCACGTCATCCCAATCGTGCACAAGAAATTGCTACATTATTTGGTGATATAAAATTTGCCGCACGCAGCAAACAACAAAATATTGAGGACACTACAGAGATCTATCTTGCCGACACTCTGGGCGAACTGGGAACTTTTTATCGCCTGAGCAAATTCACTTTTCTTGGCGGCTCTTTATTGGCAATCGGTGGTCACAATCCTTTTGAGCCGATAAAATTGGGATGTGCGGTGATTTCAGGACGCGGAGTTTCGAACAATAAAAAAATCTTCGATGATTTAGAAATCAACAATGCCTGTATTATGCTTGATCATGGTGAGCAGTTGGCAAAAAAAGTAGCGGAAATTTTCACGGATGAAACAATAGCTGAAGATCTATCCTCTAATGCTTCGAAGGTGGTTGAGGACAGCAACAATATTGCTGAAGAAATTGTCAAAAAAATTACTTCACAATAACTGTTCCTTGTGCGGTTTTTTGATGAAAATCACCGAAGAATTTATACTCGCCAGCCTTAAGACCTTCGATAGGAATGAAGATTTTTTTTCCAGCTCCTACCAGTTTTTCTTTTCGTAAATCGTTACTTTCAAATTCTTCTAAAGTGTTATCGAGATTCTCGATGACCAGTTTAAAATCTTGTCCGGCCGCAACTTCAATTTTATCCGGCAAAAATTTATGATCTTTGATTTGTACTAAAAACTCTGCTGCTGCGGCAAAGCTTTGTGAAGTGTTGAGAATAAAAGACAGAGAGATGATAGCGGTAATAATTTTTTTCATTTTTCTAATTTTTTTTGAAGAATTGTGCCAAATCGCGTACGTGATTTACTAAATGTAAATTTAATTCCGGCAAAGATTTTTTTAAGTTAGCAAAGTTTTTGTTTTTTTCGTTAGCTTTTGGAATCAAGCAGTTCTTGAATCCAAGCTTGGCAGCTTCTTTTAATCTTCCTTCCAAATTTCCCGTCATTCTAACTTCGCCGCTTAAGCCGATTTCGCCAATGGCTATTGTATTTGAGGGTAAAGCAATGTCGCGAGCAGCGGAAATTAAGGCGCAAGCAACGGCTAAATCAGCAGCGGTTTCTTCAATTTTCAAGCCGCCAACAATGTTTAAATAAACTTCTTTATCGAATAAATTCAGGCCAAAACGATTGCCCAAAACTGCAATCAACATGGCCAGGCGATTGACATCCCAACCAACAACAGCGCGGCGCGGTGTCGGTAAAAAACTTGGTGAAACTAAAGCCTGAATTTCAACCAAAATCGGACGCGTGCCTTCAACTCCGGCAAATACGATTGAACCGGAAGTTTCGCGATCATAGGAAGTTAAAAATAATTCGCTGGGGTTGGAAACTTCAGAAAGGCCGATTTCATTCATCTCAAACACACCGATTTCATTGGCGGCGCCGAAGCGGTTTTTTTGGGTGCGCAAAATTCTAAAATGCAAATCTTTCTCGCCTTCAAAATAAAGCACAGTGTCAACCATATGCTCTAAAACCTTGGGGCCAGCGATTTGACCGTCTTTGGTGACATGTGAAACAATCAGCAAAGTGATATTATTTTTCTTGGCGAAAATGGTTAATTCGCCAGCAGCAGCACGCACTTGTGAAACGGTGCCGGGAGCGGAAGAGAGCTCTTCCAAAAACATGGTTTGAATGGAATCGATGATCAATACCGCAGGATTTGATCCTTTAAGATTAATAATTTCACCGACATTAGTTGTGGCTGCAAGCTCGATGGAATCTTGATTAACGCCCATTCTCTTGGCGCGCAAACGCACTTGATCAACTGATTCTTCGCCGGAAACGTAAATTATTTTAACCTTTTTTTTGGCTAAACTTTCGGCAGTTTGTAAAAGTAAAGTTGATTTGCCAATTCCGGGATCGCCACCAATTAATACTACTGATCCTTGAACTAAGCCGCCTCCAAGCACTCGATCTAATTCATCAATACCAACTTTGATGCGGGGAAAATCTTGTGCTTCACCGTTTAACTTTACTAACTCAATTTTGCTATTTTCAGAAGTTTTAGATGATTTTTTATCCTCAGCAATACGCGTAAAATGTGAAGCGCCACCTTCGGCAAACTCTTCAACCAAACTGTTCCAACTGCCGCAATCTGGGCATTTTCCAGCCCATTTAAAATGTAGAGTGCCACAATTTTGGCAGGAATAAGCGGTTTTATTTTTGGTCATTTTTTATTTTGATAATCAACAAATTATGCAGATATTCTGGCTCAAGATTCAGGTTTTCACTCCATCCTAAAATTTCAATTTCAATTATAGCACGATAATTGTTGTATCTGAGGTGATATGATTTGCGACAGTCTCTTAGTGAATATATTCAATTGTGTTGCGATTGAAATTCCAGGGAAGCGAATGATTCCAAGTATAGGTGTAAATTAATAATGGTGACAATGTTAAGTGAACTAAAAAATTTCCTAAGACAGCAAAAAGTCAATTTTTTTCTCCTGTCTAATTCTGACCAATTTTTTTCGGAATATTTGCCGGAAAATGAGAAGAGAATTCAATATTTAACAGCTTTTACCGGTTCTGCAGCGACGGTGATTTTTGGAGTTGAGAAGTCATATTTTTTTACCGACGGGCGCTATATTCTGCAGGCGCAACAACAGCTTGATGCAGAGCTATATGAAATTTTTAATATTGCCGAAAAGCCAGTATTAACTTGGATTTCAGAGAATTTATCGGGCCAAGAAAGTTTGGGTTTAGATGCTAAATTGGTCAGCGTAAATTTTGTCAAAGCTTGCGAAAAAATGGCGCTAAAGACGGTTTTTTTTGCAGAAAATCCAGTTGATAAAATTTGGAAAAATCGTCCGCAAAATTCAGCAACAGAAATTTTTTGTTTGAATAAAGATGTTGTTGGAGTTGATGCCAAAACGAAGATAGATCAGATCCGACAAAACTTAGAAGTGGATGCTCAAATTATTACCAAGCCGGAAAATATTTGTTGGTTATTAAATATCAGGGCGAAAGACATAGAATTTACGCCGCTGCTTTTGGCTTATGCTATTTTATTTAAAAATGGTGATGTGGAATTATTCCTTGATCAAAAAAGAGTACAAAGCCTTGATAATGCTGACTTAAAACAGGTGAAGTTTTTAGCGCCGCAAGATTTTTCAACACGCATTACACAACTCAAGAACGTACAAATTGATGTCGCCACTACAAACTATTGGCTCTACGACGTGCTACAAAAAAGTGGCTGCACAATAATTAATCACACAGATGCAATCGAGCTTGCTAAAGCCTGCAAAAACTCTGTTGAAATTGCTGGTGCAATTAAAGCGCATCAGCTTGATGGCTTAGCTCTGAGCGAGTTCTTATGCTGGCTAAAAAAATGTGACAACATTGATGAAATATCAGCTGCTGAGAAGCTTTTGCAATTGAGAAAAAAAGATCGGAATTTTTTTGATGAAAGTTTTGCCGCAATTTCCGGTTTTGGTGCTAACGGTGCGGTGATTCATTATCACGCCACTCAAGAAACCAACCTTGTTTTTTCACCTGCTAAACAAAAGGCGGGATCGCTTTATTTAATTGATTCTGGCGCACAATATTTAGGCAAAGATTTTTGTGCCACAACTGATGTCACCCGCACGGTGGCGATTGGCGTTCCAGGCTCTGAAATGAAAAGAAACTTCACTTTGGTTTTGCGAGGTCATATTGCGCTGGCTTGTGCCAAATTTCCTCGCGGCACAACTGGCGCACAACTTGATGTTTTGGCGCGCCAATATTTGTGGCAAGATGGTTTAAATTATGATCATGGAACTGGTCATGGTGTGGGCAGTTTTTTATCGGTTCACGAAGGTCCGTGTGGCATCAGCAAACGTGCTCATCAAGAACTTGTGCCGGGAATGATTTTGTCGAATGAGCCGGGATTTTATAAGGCTGGAGAATATGGCATACGTATTGAAAATTTGATGCTGGTGGAAGAAGCCAAAGAAAATAATTTTCTGCAATTTAAGACTTTAACCTTGGCGCCGATTGACCTGGATTTGGTTGATTTTTCAATATTAACCGCCCAAGAAAAAACCTGGCTCAGCGCTTATCACCAAAAGATTTTAGAAATTTTTGCTGATAAAGTAAGCCAGGAAACCAGGGTTTGGTTGGAAACCATGGTTTAGCTAAATGAGCTTTCCTAAAACAGAACTCTTAAGAAATTTTTTAAATAAGTGAAAAAACCAAAAGCCTTGTTGATGGGCTATCAATCTCTCTTGATACAGCCTTTGCCATTTTTATTGTTTCGCGCCGGGTTTGAAATTGATGCCATTACGCATAAATCTTTGTTGGATAAAAATCACTTTATAAATCGCGAAGTGATAGTGGAGAAAGATTGTGATTTTATTGCTGAATTGGCCAAGGTGGAATTGCTGGAATATGATTTGATCGTTTCTGCTGATGATACCACGCTAAAAGTTATCTTAGATTCCAATCTTGATTTAGAACGCAAAATCAGCTTTTTGCCGGTGATTAGCGAGAAATATCTCGGTCACATAGCATCTAAAATAAATCTGTCATATTTATTATCTGAGGCACAAATTTTAACTCCGCCTTTTTTAGTGATTAGAACCAGAGAAGAAGCAGTACAAGCAGCTCTGAACTTAGGTTTTCCTGTGATGATAAAAGTTGATTTTTCTGGCGGTGGAGAAGGTGTTTTTGAATGTCGAGAAATTGCTGATATTGCCAAAATTCCTCAGGAAAAATTTAGCCAGCCGCTTTTAGTGCAGAAAAAAATTATGGGTCATGAGATTGATTTGTCCGGCATGTTTAGGCAAGGCGAGTTGATCTATTTTGCTCACTCGTTATTTGAAAAAACGGCGACCAAATTTGGACCATCTTTGCTGCGTACATATCGTAAAAATATTGCGCCGCAAATTTTTGCCCAAGTGAAAAATTCGGGTAAGGTGCTGGGTGCTAATGGATTTGTCAATTTATCGGCAATTGTGACTGATGAAGGAGAATTATATTTTTTCGAAGCTGACATGAGGCCAAATATCTGGATCGATTTTGCCAGATTTATTGGTGATGATCCGGCGCTGAGAATTAAAAAATATTTCGCTACTGGCGAAATTATGCAGTTTGAAAATTGCACGGACGAAAATTTGGTAACTATTGCGCATTTTTTGCGCCTGAAATTTTGGCAAATATTATTTAATTACCACTTTGTTTGGAGATACATGTCAAAGAGTGACTGGCAGTGGTTGTATCGTATGGTTTTGTGTCGCAAAATTAAGTTATTTATGTCTCATTTAAAGCCTATGCCAACTGCGCTGATTCACCGTTTATTGCCGCAAAAGAAGTTGCGTAAGTCAATCAAAGCAAAAATAAGAAAGATTTTTGCCTTTGGTTAAACTTTGGTCAGCTTGATAATTTTCTCGCCCAAAAGCTGTGCCAGCGTGGTTTTTGAGATTTTGCCTAAATCCTCATTTTTATCGGCAGTGATGAAGCAAGCTTTAGTATTGTTGCTGCCAAAAATATTTCCGCTATCAATGTCGTTGGCTACGATCAAATCACAATTTTTCTTTTTTAGTTTTTGTCTGGCGTTTTTTTCAAGATTTTCACTTTCGGCAGCGAAGCCGATTACAAGCGCCGGGCGGTTTTTGGCGTGTCCGACAAAATCAAGAATGTCGGGATTTTTTTCTAGTTCTAAAATCAAATTTTTTTCGGCAGTTTTTTTGATTTTTTGTGGTGCAATTTTTTTAACTCTAAAATCGGCAACCGCGGCGCACCCTATAAAAACAGCCGTTTTGGCCAGATTTTTTTTGACTGCCAGAAACATTTCTTCGGCGGTTTTCACCGGGATTATTTTTTGTGGTGAAAGAGGAATAGTCTCACGGATATTGCCGGCAATCAAGGTCACATCTGCTCCCATCTCGTTTAATTTTTGAGCAATGGCGATGGCCTGTTTGCCAGAAGAATGATTGCCGATGAAACGCACTGGATCAATCGGTTCAACAGTTGAACCGCCGGTAATTAAGATTTTTACGCCTTGAAGGCGGTTTTGTCCGGCAAAAAAATCATCAATTTTTTGGTATATTTTTTCCGGTGTGGCCATTTTGCCAATGCCAAGTTCGCCGCAAGCTAAAACATCAGACTCGGGTTCAACCATTAATATTCCTGACTCTGTGGCCTTGGCCAAATTTTTCTGCGTCGCTTGATTTTCCCACATTTGCCAATTCATCGCCGGCGCAATCAGGATTTTTTTATTGGCTGCTAACACAACGTTTGAAGCTAAATCATCGGCATAACCATTGGCAATTTTGGCAATAAAATCAGCGGTTGCCGGCGCCACAACAATTAAATCAGCCTGGCGTGACAGTTTGATATGTTCAATGCCCAGCTCGTCATCGGCGGCAAAAAGTTCGTTGTAAGTTTTATTGCCGGATAGGCTGGAAGCCAGAAGTGGCGTGATAAATTGCTGTGCCGCTTTGGTTAACACGCAAGTGACGTTGTAATTATTTTTTTTGAGCAAACGCAGCAAATCCATGGCCTTGTAAGCCGCAACTGATCCGGTGATGATTAAGAGGATGTTTTTTTGTGCTTTGGTCATTTCTATTGTTGTTGCTCTTGCTCTTGATCTTGTCCAAGTGGTTTTCCCGTTGGTTTTTTTGGATGCGGTGAGGCTGTTTCCTGTTCTTTTTTTTCTATTTCTGAAATTTTGAATTTGTTGTAAATTTCTTGATATTTTTCTTCTCCCAAAAATTGCTCGGCAAAACTCGGATCAAGCCTTTTTAATCTCATACCTTCAAGACTGGTGGCATTTTCATTGCCGGTGTAAATTTTATTTTGTTTAGTGCTTTTCTGAAATAATCCCGAGAATTTTATCGCTGCTTTTGCCAGATCTTCTATTGATTTATCTGTGTTGATCAATCCTTCATTTTGTAAGGCCTCTAGATCTTTTCTAAGATTAACCGGATCATTCCCAATGCCGCGATTTTTGATCGCGATCAATATTATCGCCCCAATTTCTTGGTCGGTCAGAGTGTCTTGGTTATGCCTGATACAGATTAAGATTTCTAGTCTGAAGTCTTTCGAAGGATTATCAGAAATTTCTAAGAAATTTCTACTGGTGGTTGCCCTGAATTGAGGGTTTTTAATCTCATAATTTTTAGGGGTGATTGTTGTTATCTGTGTAATTTCTTCGGATAATTCAGTTTTCATATCTGGATTGTGAAAGGTTTGTCCAACATCGTCATTGCTAAAATTAAGCTCCGGAACTTCGGGGGTTTCTAAGTTTTTTTGAGATAATGAACTCATTGATAATGCAAAGGTCAGCCCTGCAATTGCCCAGCATTTACTACCGAGGTTTCTAATTCCACAATTCCCCTGACTAGCAGGTAATCCATTCTTGTATCTATCGGCTCCTGTTGCTGTTTCATTTGCTATAGGAGAATATTTGACGGTGTAGGCCTCCTTCGTTTCTTCAGGTAAGGATTCTGTTAAGGGAGTTTTTGTACCATCATCGTAACGAAACCATTGACCATTGTTAGACTTGGTTTCTTCTTTCACGTACGCTACATAATGTCCTCCATTAATTCCTCCTCGATGCACTATAAAAGCAGTTGGTTCGTATTTTGTTGTCTCGCCTCCACATGAAGTTAAATTTATTTGATCGAACTCTACTACGCTTGAAATTTTTGTTGATCTAAAGTTTTCTTCATGTCCTTTTCCTTTAAATTTTTTTAACGAAAAAACTATATCACAGTTTGTGTTTTGTGTTCTTAGAGACTTTTTTACTGCAGTAGCACCATCATTTACTATACTTTCGGCAGTCAATTCCTCTTGCTTTTGATAGTTTGTCAGTAGTGTTGAAAACTGTTGTTTTTGATCAGTGACTTGAAATTCATGCTTGGAATTAACCTCCGTTTTTTTACTAGGGCTAGCTGTTGAATATGATGTTGTGTTCATGTCCACAATGTAGTCTTTTACCGGAAGAAGCTGATCCAGACAAAATGTCAAAAACTCGTTACTATCCTGATGTCCTTCAATATTCATGGACAGATTAGCGTTATCTAATATTTCTTTTAGTAACTGAGCTTTTTCTGATTTGCCAAGTGATGATGTAAAAATTTTTTTAGCAAAATTTATAAGGAGTGTTCTCGCTTTCTGTTTCTGTTCTAGTTTCTGTTTTAGTTGCTGTTTTAGATCTGGTATTGCTCTACTCATCTCACTCCTAAATGTTTAAACGCGGTCTGTGTTAAAACGCGGCCGCGTGGGGTTTTTTCAATAAATCCTTGTTGAATTAAATAAGGTTCAATTGTGTCTTCAACTGAATCTTTTTCTTCGGAAATTGCGGCGGCGATGGTGTCAAGACCGACGGGGCCGCCGCGATAATTTTGGGCGATAAATTTTAAGTAGCGATAATCGGCGGCGTCCAGTCCGGCCGAGTCAATTTCTAAACGTTGCAGTGAGTTGTCGGCGATTTCACGCGTGACCAAAGTTTGATTTGCTGCTGAAGCAAAATCGCGTACGCGTTTGAGAAGGCGAATGGCGATTCGCGGCGTTCCGCGCGATCTTTGGGCAATTTCAGTGGCGGCGTCTTTTTCAATAGCAATATCCAAGATTTTGGCATCGCGCACAATGATTTGTTCCAACTCGGAAGTGGTATAAAAATTCAAACGCAGCGGAATGCCAAAACGATCTTTCAGTGGATTGGCAACAAGTCCAATGCGCGTTGTAGCGCCAACCAAAGTGAATTTAGGCAGATCAATTTTAATGGCGCGCGCCGCCGGACCTTCGCCAATAATAATATCCAGTTTAAAGTCTTCCATCGCGGCGTAGAGCACTTCCTCAACGTTTTTGTTTAAACGGTGAATCTCATCGATGAAGAACACATCTCCTTGCTGCAAATTAGTTAAAATTGCTGCCAAATCACCTGATTTTGAAATCACCGGTCCGGCCGTGCCTTTAAAACCAACTCCCATTTCATGAGCAATAATTTGCGCCAAAGTTGTTTTGCCAAGTCCTGGAGGGCCGTAAAACAAGGCATGATCCAAAACATCACCGCGATTTTGGGCGGCGCGAATAAAAATCTCAAGATTGCCTTTCAGTTTTTCCTGACCCAAAAAATCACGCAAAAAAGTTGGCCGCAATATATTCTCGTTACGCTCTGTTTCTAATTTGTCGGGGTTAAGATTATCGTTTTTGGTCATTTCTAAAACTTATTTTTACTGAGTTCGCGTAAAGCCGAAGTGATAAGATTCTCTAGTGTTATTTTGCTGTTGTCGCTGAGTAAAAAATTTATTACGCGCAAAATGTCGTGTTTTTTATAGCCGAGATTTTCTAAGGCTGAAAGGGCATCGGCGGCGATTTGGTTGTTTAAAGCTGCATCAGAATTTTCTGTGGTTGCGATGTCAAAGCCAAAATCAATGCCTAGTTTTTTTGGGCTTTCTTTTAGTTCGGTAGTAAGTCGTGAAGCCAGTTTGGGGCCAATTCCTGAGATTTGTGAAAAAGTCTTAACATCTGACGAAATCAAAGCTTTGGCCAGATCTTCAATGGTTAAAGCGCTGAGAATTTTTTGTCCCATTTTGCTGCCAACGCCTTGCACTTTGGTTAATTCTAAAAACCAGATTTTCTCAATTTCGGAAGTAAAGCCGTAAAGTTCGATGGCATCTTCTTTGACGACGGTTTCGATGGTCAGAGAAATTTCGCGATCGCGGGGGAAATTTTTTAGTGAATTGGCGGTTTTGGCTGATAAAAAAACTACATAACCAACGCCGTTAACGTCGATTAAGCACTTGTCTTCGAAGACTGAATCAATAAAACCGCGGAGTTTGCCAATCATAAATTTTTAATTTCAATTTTTAGCGATTTTTAATGTCACAAAAAAATTTGTCCAACATTCAGTGGCTTGTAAGTAAAGAGCTGGTGCATTTTGAGAGCGCTTTGTCTTTCATGCAAGAGCGTGTTGAAAAAATTATTAATGGTGAAGCAAAACAGCTGATTTGGTGTTTGGAACATCATCCGGTTTACACGGCCGGCGTGAGCGCCAAGGAGTCAGATTTGCTGGTTAAAAGTGAAGTGCCGGTTTTTCAAACTAATCGCGGCGGTAAATATACATACCATTGTCCGGGCATGAAAATTATTTATGTGATGCTGGATCTGAAGAAATTTTTCGCACCGCAAAAGCCGGATGTGGCTCGTTTTGTTGAGTTTTTAGAAAATTGGGTGATTGCGGTTTTGGCCGAATTTGGTATTAAAGGTGAAATCAGAAAAGGTCGTGTGGGAATTTGGGTGGTGGATAAAAATGGTGAGGAAAAAAAGATCGCTGCTTTGGGAATTAAAATCAGAAAGTGGGTTAGTTATCATGGTATTGCCATCAACATAAATCCGGATCTGCAAGGTTTTAACAATATTGTGCCATGCGGCATAAAAGATTTTGGCGTGACTACAATAGCTGAAATTCTAGGAAATGTTGACGCTGCCAAGTTTGATGTGGTGCTGCAAGAAAAATTCCACGAGATTTATGCTAAAAATCAGTTTGAGCAGCCGGAGTAAACAAGGCTAAACCGTTATATTTATCTTTGCCGAAATTGGCGATGATATTTTGAGCACGGTCACTTTTTAAATATTCCAAAAATTCCAGTGCTTCAGCGCTGGGGTTTTTTTGTAAAAGTGCAAAGCAAGTGTTGAGCAAACCTTTGCCTCCGCGTATATAAATTTTTGAATTGGCAAGTTCTTGTTGGTTTGAAAGCCATGTGCCCCAGTCAGTGATGGTGTAGAGTAAGTTTTTATCGGCATAAATTAAGGCATCTTTAGGGAAGGCGTGATATTTGAAATACCATTTAAAATTATTCTCCCAAGGCTTCAAATGCGTCAGTTTCCAGATTGATCTTTCTTTAACATTAGTGCCGGAATTGTCATTGCGGGATAAAAAAACCGGAGTTGAGATTTTATCGCCAAGTGTGGAAATCTTTTTAAAAGCTGTGACGGGAGAATTAATTTCATCAATTTTTGCCGGGTTTGTTTTGGGACCAACAATTAAAAAATGATCGTTAAAAATTGGTGTGTAATGGCTGGCCCAGCCAGCTTTTTGGGCCTGCATGCCTTGCAGCTTTTCATAAACTAAAGCGATATCAATGGTGCCTTTTTTGAGATGTTGCAAATTATGGATGCTAATATCTTGAAGCCAGGCGATGGAATATTCTTTGTTACTATTTTGCAGATAATCTTCGGATAAGGCGCGCAAGATTCCGGTGGGGCCGGCGCCGCCATTGCCAATGGTGATGCCAATATTTTTATGGGTGCCGTAAATTTCTTGGGGATCTGTGCTTAAAAAGCGAGTGTCGCTATTAGCGATAGCCGGTAAAGCCAGAAAGCAGAAGATTAAAAGTAATTTGTGAAAAATTTTCATAAATAAAAATTTGAAATTGGTGGGACTGCGATTATTTGTAAGAAATCTGATTTAGAGATACCGAAATTTCTAAAAAAATTAAATTTATTGCGAATGCAGCAATGCAATTAAACCCAAATTCAAACGCAGTTTGAATTTGATTTAGTCTCTCTGTAAAAGCGGTAAGCTATTTTTTTCAATGTTAATTAATAATTAAAAATGTCTAGCCAACAACAATTTAACTTCGACGTTGAAGTCGGAAAAGTTTTAAACCTAATGATCAATTCTCTCTACACCAATAAGGATGTAGCGTTGCGAGAGTTGATCTCAAATTCTGCTGATGCTTGTGATAAATTGCGTTATTTAGCCACTCAAAATGCTGAAATTTTAAAATCTGATGAAGAGTTAAGAATTACCATTACCACTGATAAAGTTAATAAAATCCTGATTATTCAGGATAATGGTGTTGGTATGAATCGTGAAGATTTGATCCAAAATTTGGGTACAATTGCCAGATCAGGAACCGAAAATTTTCTTAAATCGCTAAGCGGTGATAAACAACAAGATGTTCAGCTGATCGGTCAATTTGGTGTTGGTTTTTACTCCAGTTTTATGATTGCCAATAAAGTGGAAGTTGTGTCACGCAAGTTTGATGCTGATAAAGCTTTCAAATGGGAATCGGAAGGTGCCGGTAATTTTGTGATTTCTGAAGTTGATGAAGATTTTTCTCGCGGCACAAAAATTATTCTGCATTTAAAGGATGAGGCGACTGATAATTTTCTTGATCGCTTTCACATTAAACATGTTGTGCAAACCTATTCCGATCACATTAATTTCAAGATCGAATTTATCCCAGAAAATATTGAGGCTGGTGCAAAAATTGAAACCCTAAATTCGGCAGCAGCTTTGTGGAAAAGGCCGAAAGAAGAAATTACCCCTGAGCAATATCAGAATTTCTTTAAACATATTTCGCATTTGCCCAACGAACCCTTTATGACAATTCATAACAAGGTTGAAGGTTTGGTGAGTTATACCGGTTTGCTTTTTATTCCGGGAATGAAGCCATTTGACCTTTTTCATCCTGACCGCCGTACTTCGGTGAAGCTTTATGTCAAAAAAGTTTTTATTTCGGAAGATTTGAATCTGGTTCCGGCGAATATGCGTTTTCTTCGCGGTTTGATTGATTGTGATGATTTGCCGTTAAATATCAGCCGTGAAAATTTGCAGCATAATTTGGTGTTAGAAAAAATCAGAAAATCCATTGTCAATAAAGTGCTTTCTGAGTTGAAAAAGAAGGCTTTAGAGAGTGAGGAAGAATATCTAAAATTTTGGAATAATTTTGGTGCAGTTTTGAAAGAAGGATTGTGTGAATCATCAGAATTTCGTGAAAAAATATTGGAAATTTGTCGTTTTAATTCTTCCAAATCTCCCGACAAATTAATCTCGCTTGCGCAATATTTAGAACGTGCCAAGCCAGGTCAGGATCAAATTTATTTCTTAAGTGGAGAATCGGTGGAGAAAATAAAATCTTCACCGCAGCTAGAAGTGTTTTTGCAAAAAGATGTCGAAGTTTTATTTTTAACTGACGCTGTTGATGAGTTTTGGGTGACGGTGGCTTTGCCTTACAAAGACAAGGAATTTAAGTCGATAAATCGTCACGATATTGATTTGGAAAATATTGACAAAAATCCAGCTGAAAAACCTGTCGAAGATGAAAATAAATTGCCGGAAGAACAGATAAAAGACATCACAACATCTGAATTTGAAGGCCTGATCAAGTTTATCAAAGAAACTTTGGGTGATAAAATTAAGGATGTGCGTATTTCTAAAAAACTTACCAACAGCCCGGTTTGTCTGGCGGTGGATGCTGGTTCTATGGATATACGTCTGGAAAGATTTTTGTTGGAACAAAAGCAAATTAATGCAGCAACGGCAAAAATTCTTGAGATCAACCCAAGTAACGAAATCGTTAAAAATCTTAACAAAGATTATCTCGATGAGACAAAAAAATCAGCAGTGCAAGACAAAGTAAGCACTTTGCTGGATTTGGCTTGTATCATTGAAGATGAACCAATCAAAGATGCGCAAGATTTTTCTCGCCGTCTACAAAATTTGATGAGTTAGGATCATCAATTTACACGATTTAAATAATGTCGAAAACAAATTCTTTGCGTCTTGCAACCAACTTGCTGGCCGCCAAATTTAGCGAAGAGAAACCTCAGATACAAAAAGTTGGTAAATTTGTTTTCGACAATCTCACCCCAGAAGAAGAAGCGTTAGTTCATCTTGCCGCCAAATCCGGACTTAACCTTGCCGGCACCACATTAGCGGCTGCAGCATTCCAGCCCATAATCACAGTTGCATTTAACTGTAGTACCGCGCGTGCTTTTGGACTTCCGATGGGAAGTGGTTGGCAAAATTTAAAAAAAATGTCTCTTGGTTATGGTGTTACCCAGACCAGCAATATGTTTAAGAATCGTTTTCTTTTTTCATTATTGCCGGCAACTATTGCTGATGCTGTGGCCGAAATTGGTGTTTCTCCGATGGGAATGATGACAATTCATGCTTCGATAAAAAGTGGTTTGGTTGCTTCTGTAAAGCGTGATGTTGCAACTAGGTTTCATGCAGTTAACGCCAAAAAATATGATTTTATTAATGAAGCGGGAAATTCACCAAATTTGATGAAGTTACGAGAAGCTGAGTTTTATGAATATGCCCAAAATAGTCCTAACCAGAAAGTGCAGCAATTTGGTCGCGATGACTGGTTAGAGCTACAACAAAAAATAAAACAGACGCAGCAAAATTTCTGGCATCAAGCCACAACTTTAACAATGAGAAATCTTATTAATGGTGCCGCGGCCTTTGCGGCACGGCCAATTGCTCAAATGATGGAACATGATTTACAGGTTTCACAGCAGTTAAATATGGATAAAAAAGATACGGAAGAAATTTTAACTCAGTCAGTGCGTCTTGGTTTTGCCTGGCTTTCTACGCCTTTTGATCGTGCTTTTACTTTTTTATCAGCAGGAAAATTATCGGCTGACCAGGTCTATAAACAGTTGGGACAAGAGTTAATAGAAGGAAATTTTGGTCAAAAATTATTTCTCAGCGGTGCCTCACGCACATTTACCTGTTTCTTGGCTGCGATCAGCTTGGGAGAGGGCCCCAGATTCGCTAAATTCTTGGTTGATAATATTTCTGATATGGAAGGTTTTAAATATGAAGAATGGCAAAAATCTTATGCAGATAAAAAACAAGAAATTGCTGAGGTTAAAAAAAAATCTGAAGAGTCTTTGCAGCGATGGAACAGCTCGCTAGTAAAACCAGCAGCGCCAAAAACTATACCAGATAACACTGTGTCACATCCAAAAATTGATGAGAAGTTTAGCCATAAAAAAGAAGTTAGTGTTGCTGCTAAATAGCGAATTTTTACCAAAATTTTAGTTTAGTATAAGATTTTTTAGCGGAATTTATTCTTTCTCATCCTTGTTGCCGTCAAGCAAATCGCTGACATTGAGTAATTCTGATGTTTCAGATTTGTCTAATTTTTTTTGTGCTTGTTTGGCATATTTGGTGCATTTTTGCTTTTGTCCGACCATGCAATTGAACTGTGCTAAAGCTAATAAAGATCTGCCTTCATCGTCAATTTTGGCATAGGCTGCGGCGAGAGTGTAAAATAATGACGGATTGTTTCCCTCATATTCTTTGGCCTGATCAAGTCTTTTGATCGCTAAGTTTACTAGATCTTTGTCAGTTTCGTCGAGCGCCAAAATTGCTGCGGCGAAAGCTATGCGTGCTTGTGATCCATTGCGCAAATTTAGTAAGCGGATGGCTTGGTCATAAGCAATGCTAGAATTTATAGCTTGTCCGGATTCAAACAAAATTTGACCTTTTAATTCTAATAAAAATCCGTCATCAGGATCGTCAGCAATAATTTTGTTGAGCAATTGTAATGATTTCGCAACTTCGCCTTTTCTAAAAAGAGCGATCGATTTTCTGTAGTTGGACAAGGTGGAATTGTCATTGTTGTAAATTCTTAAAATACTATTGGGATCATCCATAAAGCCCTCTAGTTTTGCCAGCACTCGATCCATTTCTGGCTGTAAGGGTTGGTTAATTTTTTTGTCGGAAAAGTTCCAGCCTTGAGTGCGTGTTTGAATGAGTTCTATTCTTTTTTTGCTCACCGGATGCGATAGCAAATATTCATCAATTTGCCCTTGATATCCCAACATTTCATTTTCAAAAAATTGCAGCAATTTTACCAGTCCGTCGGCTGGATATTGCATTTGGTCAAGATAGGCAATGGCGTGTTGATCGGCGGCTTCTTCTTGACCACGAGTATATTTCATAAAAAGACGATTGGCAGTGTCGGATCCACCCATAATCAAGGCCATTCCGGCATCGGGAGATCCTCCAAGAGCGGCGCCAATACCAAGTAAATAGCTCAATAACATTGCGCCTTGAGCCTCTTCAGAGCCTTCATTTGAGCGTGCTAAATGGCCGGCAGCGATGTGACCACTCTCGTGAGCAATTACCCCGATAAGAGTATCGGGAGTGTTATATTTTCTGATTAAACCGGTATTAATAAAAACATTTTGTCCGCCTGCAACGAAGGCGTTCAAGCTGTCATCATTAACAATGTAAATTGTAATATTGTCAGCATCGAGGTTGGCAGCCTTAAAAATTGGTTTAGATAAATCACGTAAAAACTTCTCGGTTTCGGCATCGCGAATCAATGACGGGCCATTGGAATTAGCGAAACAGTCATTCTTAAACGCTAAAATAAAAAATAATAAGGCACAAAAAGCTGGTAAGTTTTTTCTCATTGCAAATATTCTGGTTACACAAAATTAAATTGTAATTTTGCCGGCTGGAATTTGCCATTTGAATTAGATTGGATCTAAATCAGTGGAGCAAAATCACAAATGTTAAAGTTAATCTATTTCTGGTTTAAATATGTCGCGTTATGATGAGAAAAATAATGTCCTTGCAATTACGCAATATGTAGTTTTATGGGTTGGTTTATTTGTGACATTGGCAGCTTTTGTTTTGTTATTTCGTGCCGATTTTAAAGTGCCGCAGCGCCAGGTTGTTCTTCAGCTCGATATTAAAAACAAAGTAAATATTTGCCTTCCTGAAAAATTTGAAGAGCTGCAAGAAGATTCAATTTTTTAATGAAAAAATCCGCAAATTTTTATCAGCCGTTAGTGGCTAACTTCCTTGATAAAATTAGATCTGAAGATGGTTTATCGCAAAATACTATTTTGTCTTACGGAAAAGATCTGGAGCTTTTTTGTAAATTTTTAGCGCCAAAAAATATTGCATTGGCACAAGTTGCTGCAAGTGATATTAAGGATTATTTTTACGAGCTTTACAATCAGAGTCTGCGCACTTCTTCAGTTGCTCGTAAAATTTCTTGTCTGAAAAATTTTTACCGTTTTTTAGAAAGCGAAAAACTCATCTCTAATGATCCAACTCTTTATTTAGAAGCTCAGAAACGTGAAAGACCTTTGCCAAAATTTTTAACTGAAGAAGAGGTTTTTAAGCTGCTGGATTTTGTCAATCGCGACAAATCAGAGTTCGGAGTTAAGTTGTCGTGTATGTTGGAAGTGTTGTATTCCGCTGGTTTGCGCGTTACTGAGTTGGTGTCTTTGCCACTTAACGCTTTACAAGAAAGTGAGGAAAATGGCGAAAAAACTCTGCGCAATTATTTAATTGTTAAAGGCAAGGGCAGCAAAGAGCGCATTGCTGTGCTCAATAAATCCGCCATTTCTAAGTTGATGGAATATTTGCAATTGCGCCAAAAAATGGGTCAGGAAAAGTCAAAGTGGTTATTCGTTGGAACTGTGCGATCGAGTAAAAAACTTGGTGAAATACGTCATCGTGATCAAGAAATTCAAGATAGTCACATTACTCGCCAGCGTTTACATCAAATGTTAAAAGAGTTGGCAATAAAGGCTGGAGTTGATCATTCAAAAGTTCATCCTCATGCTATTCGACATTCTTTTGCCACTCATTTATTAAATAACGGAGTTGATCTGCGGGTGTTGCAAGAGCTTCTTGGGCATAGCAATATTTCAACTACTGAAATTTATACTCATATTCTTGATTCTAAACTGCGTGATTTGGTGTTTAAGCATCATCCGCTCAGTCATAATTAAAAAATTCACCACATGTCGAAGAACTTCTGTTTAAAATCTAATAGCGATCAAATTGAGATATTTCAGTCTTTGGGCAAGAAACCGTCACAACAAGATAACATCATTGCTGGCGTTATTAAAAATAAGGCAGCGTTAGAAAATCCTGAAAATTTTTTGGCAGAAGAAATTGCCAAGAGAGTTGAAGAGCACAAAAACTACAGAAATGGCACAACTTTATGTGCGGCGATTGCTAAGAAAAATAAAAGTTCAAATAGCGTAGATATTATCACGGCGAATCTAGGCGATTCTCTGGCGGCGGTGATATTAAAAGTGCGCAAGGCTGATAATGAAATAGAATATAGATCAATTTTGCTGACTCGATTGCATTCTTTGGACGATCCTGAGGTGATTGACTATGTCACAAAAAATGGTGGCAGAATAAGAGATAATTCTCGAGGAGCTAAATATGCCAAGCAGAAGGGCGAGAAAAATATTTATTCTCTTAACATCAGCCTTGGAGCAGCGATAGGAGATAAAGGAGTTATCGGTGATGGAGAAGATTTTTTGATGAGAGCAGCCGATATTTGGAGTTTTAATTCACAAAATTTTGTTAAGCAGAAAGAGGTTTTATTGAATCTGGATTTGCTTGTCGGTTGCGATGGTTTATTGGAATGTGCTATCACAACTGATGAAAAGGCATCTATGGACAGAGAAAAATGTTCTTTGGTCATTAATCCGTATGAGCAGAAACCAAATTTAGTTAACTTGTCTTCTTTGAAAAAAGAATTTGATAATCAGACATTTTATCTGTCTTTTGCGCGATATTTACAACTTTTTGCTCAACATAGGAAAGCTCACGATAATGTTTCTGTGGCTGTAGCAACTCTCATTGCGGATGAAAAAATAGTAATTGGCAATGACACAATTTTTGCCGCGGTTGGTGATGGTCATGGTAACGGTATTAATAATGCCGGTTTGCAAGTTGTAGAAGAGGAAATGGGAAAAGATAAAATCGCTTATTGCGAGGCCTATATCGAGAGCTGTAAGCAGTATTATGAAAATAGCAGTACGCCAATTAATGAAACTCGAATCGATAAAATTGCCAGAGATGAAATTGTGATGGTTGATAGCGCTATTGTCTCGGCATCGGTTCTTGCGAGAATGGCAGTGGCGCTACAGCTTGATTGTGTAGTATCGCCACTATATCAACCGCACTTATTTTGTTTGCGAGAAATTCATAGCGCCGCTCAAAAAATACCTTCGCAACAAATCGATGGGGCCAGAGAGGCTTTTGCGCTGGATGGTGTAAATAAAATAGAAACCCAAGTAAGATAAAATCTATCAAAAAGACAAAATGGCACTGTCGCAAATCCTACCTTTTACTGTAAAATTCGTCGAAAGCTCGTTGAGCATTTAAATTTTTGTGGCGTCAATTTTTATAGCAAATAAGCTGCTCGCCGAGTTTTTTATAATTAATTTTTTTAAATAATGGCAATCAATTTCTTTAATCTGCAAGGAAGCAAAACCAAAACAGCAAAGGGTCAGAACGATATGTTGTCAGAAAACAAACCTCAGATAAAAAAGGATCGCAGCGCTGTGCTGTGGGATTTATATGAAGCTAAAGAAAGCACGCTGAAAGATCTTGATGATCATCTAAAAGGCAAAACTGATCCGAAAGAAATTGCCATGTTAAATAAATGCAAAGCAGCAATAAATTTCGCTATGGCTGGTTATCAGCAATTGATTAATGATGATCATTTGCAAAAATCTGAAATCGACATGAAAAATGAAATGGCGCGCAAGGATGAAGAAAAAAAACAAAAAAAATCTGGCGGTGTAAATGTGGATAATATTTTGGAATCTTTAAAATCGAAAATTGTCGAGTCTTATCACGGTATTGGATTTAATTGTGATGTGCAGGTCGTAAAAGGAGAGAGGCCAGCTCTTAAAATTACGCCTGAAATGCCCAAAGGTTTTGAAGGAAGAGATCCATTCAAATTATCATCTGAAGAATTAACAAAAGCTAAAGAAGCCTTGGAAGAGCAAAAGTCGCCGCTTGCAAAAGATAAACATCCGACAGTTGGTGATTGGACGAAAGGAGTGAAGAATGATGCTATGACTAAAGATTTGAATCCAGAGCGCAGCGGTCGGGAGTAAATTTGGTTGCGGGTTTTAATGAAGTTATTTCCCGCAAAATCGGAGTATCAGATCAAGTTTGAGCCATTACACTTTATCCACAGATTATTATACCAAAGAGGTTGGAACAATTCAGAAAATCTCCACAGATTGGGTTTATAATAATGCGAAAGATACTTTAGATAAATTGTCTACTACTCTAAAAACATCAGCTAAAATTCTGGGAGTTGATGCGGGTATTTTTTCCCGAGATGAAGAAGAACGTCAAATCACAAGATAACCTTTAACAAATATGAAAAAAACTCACGCCCACTTTGGAATTTACGGTTACCTCAAAAAAAACGACTCAATTTTATTGATTGAAAAAGCCCGTGGCCCTTACGAAGGAATGTATGATTTACCAGGTGGTAGCCCTGAAGAAGGCGAAACCAACGAAGAAACATTTATTCGCGAAATCAAAGAGGAAACTGGTTTGGAAGTTACTGCTCACAAAAAACTGACCGATCAGGTAATCACTACTTTTTATGAATATTGCGCAAATGGAGAAGATTTTCTACTAAAGCATTCGGCTTTATTCTACGTTGCCGAGCGCTACAACGGAAGCATCAAAACCAATTCTGACGGAGAAGATTCTCACGGTGCCAAATGGTTTAAAATAGCTGAATTAGATAAAATTAAATGCACTCCTTTGGTTAAAATTTTGGTGAGAGCGTCCACCCCTCCGTGTCAATTTAAAAGCTAATATGTAAAATGGCGTCA
>CAZICL010000010.1:0-12284 GCA_964537735.1 uncultured Rhizobium sp.
ATAGTACCAATATTAACATGCGGTTTATTGCGCTGGAAAACGGCTTTGGACATAATCTGTACCAATTTATTTACGATTAAAGAACCACTGAAATTCTGGAATAATTCAGGACAGTGATTTCAAAATGAAACCACACCTTTTTGACAAAGGCGTGAAACAAATTTTTAAAAAAATTTCGGAAAAGAAATGACGATTCGAAAATTCTTTTTCGAAATTTTTTTAGCAAAAAGTAAAGTTTTTGACTTAATTTAAAACCCGTATGAGACCAGTCGAATCAAGATTTCACAACGAAATCGTGACTGCTGCAATTGACTTCCGATATCAACCACCCAAATTCAACGAGGTCGCGCATTCTTAAAATGCAAAAATATTTTGCAAGTGCTTTGTTAAAAAAGATTAGGTGGATTTAACATTTATTATTGTTGTACGAGTGCAGCATCCGCCAGCACAACCAGCTCGCTTGCTACAAATAATAAATGATAAATTTTTTATCCCTCATATTTAACCGCTAATTTTCTATCGAGCAAAGTTTGACTTAAATATTCACCATTTTCTACCACTTCTACCTCTGACATTTTTCCTGTCGCATCTGGTAAAAAAACGTCCGCAAGATAGCGGCCGTAGATGTCAGTGGCATGGGTTTTTACAATTAAAAATGGCAGATCTTGCAAAATTTTCTTCAATTCAAGTGACGATTTTTTTCCCGCTACGGTAGAAATTTCCGGCGCATTAATTTGACGTAAACGCAAAACTTCTTCGTGAAAAATTTTAAAACCTAAATCTAAAACCACATGAATAGTATCTCCATCTACGACCTTTCTCAAGTACCCTTTGTAGGCATTTAAGTTGATTGTACGTGCTGTAGATTTTTGTACTAAGAATTCTTCACCTTTTTTAATTGTTTCAACAACATTTACCCCAACGGGGGTATCTGAATTAAGCTGGTGAAAAATTCCGAAACCGCAATCAATGCAAACAGCTTCAAGCTCGGCAACTGTGATTAATTTGTAACAAAAAAGTTTACCACGCGTAACTTTTAGTTTTTCTATTTTGACCAAACTTACTTCTGATTCTTTTTTTACGGGCTTACGCACCTTTTTTATTTTATTGCGCAATTGCTCGGCGCTGAGATGTTCTGATTTAGTTAAATCTTCTAAATATTGGCGGCGATCTTCACTCTTGATTCCAGCAAGCAAACGATAGTGACTCCAGTTCAGCTCGTCATCATTTTTAGGAAGTTGGGGGTAAGATTTGTAAAAACTATGCATGCGGTAAAGTACGGACTTTGCAATGCCAGAATCACTTTCTAAACGCTCAAAAAGATGTTTACCGTAGTTGCTTTTTTCTGACTGATTATTTGTTTCTAAATATCTCTGTACAGATTTGCCGATATTCCAGGCCATTTCTAATTTCTTTCTTGTGGCAATTTTTGAAATACTGGCAGAAGTATTTTCAACGTGATCTCTAACTTCTAGAAGTAGTTTGTCATAATTCTGTAAAATTATTTGTGGCATCCCCATTCCTTGATTTTAGTAGTTAAAATAATATTTTCGCCACGGGAGAAAATTCATTTTTAGAGACTGTCGCAAATTAACTTTGCACAATGTTTTTACAAAAAAAAGGGGTTTGACACCATTTGGCATCAAACCCCTTTCAAACTTAAAGTAACTAGCACCACTAAAGATGCCTAGAATTTTTCTAACAATTAAGATTTTTTAGCTCTGATTTCTTCAGCAACTGCGTTTGGCACAGCTTCGTAAGAATCAAATTCCATTGAATAGCTAGCTCTACCTTGCGACAATGAGCGTAAACCATTTACGTAACCAAACATTGCTGCTAGTGGAACTTTCGCTGTAATTACTTGCGCAACATCACGAGCTTCCAAATTTTGGATTTGTCCACGACGTGAGTTAATATCACCGATTACATCACCCATGTAATCTTCCGGAGTAACCACTTCAACTTTCATGATTGGCTCAAGAATAATTGGACCGGCTTTTTCCATAGCTTCACGGAAAGCACTGCGGGCAGCAATTTCGAAGGCCAAAACTGATGAGTCAACGTCATGGTAGGCGCCATCCATTAAACGAGTTTTCAAACGAACCACTGGAAATCCAGCAAGAAAACCCGTTTCTTTGGCAGATTTTAAACCTTTTTCAACACCAGGAATGTATTCTTTAGGAACTCGGCCACCAACGATTTCACTTTCAAAAATGAAATTTTCAACTGAGTCCGCTGGAAGTGGTTCAAAAATGATTTTAACTTTAGCAAATTGACCAGAACCACCTGATTGTTTCTTGTGAGTATAATCAATTTCAACCTGTTTAGTAATAGCTTCACGGTAGGCAACTTTTGGTTGACCAATGTTAGCATCAACTTTGAATTCGCGCTTCATGCGATCCACGATGATTTCCAAATGTAACTCACCCATTCCTTTCAGAATAGTTTGACCTGATTCCGGATCAGACTCAATACGCAGTGACGGATCTTCAGAAGCTAGACGAGACAAAGCCATACCCATTCTTTCTTGGTCAGCAGTTGATTTTGGCTCAACTGAAACTTCAATTACCGGATCAGGGAATATCATTCTTTCAAGAACGATGTTGTAGTCATTTTCAACCAAAGTGTCACCGGTGGTAGTATCTTTCAAACCAGCCAAAGCAACGATGTCACCAGCGTAAGCTTCTTTGATGTCCTCACGGTTATTGGCATGCATCAAAAGAATACGGCCGATTCTTTCTTTTTTGTTTTTAGTAGTGTTGGTAACTCCAGAACCAGAATTTAAAACACCAGAGTAAATACGTACGAAAGTTAAAGAACCAACGAACGGATCAGTCATGATCTTGAAAGCAAGACCAGCAAGCTTTTTGTTACCACAAGTGATGTTGATTGGAGTTTCAGTTTTCAAATCAATCGCCGGGATTTCTTTAATATCTTCTGGGCTTGGAAGGAAATCAACAACCGCATCAAGCAAAGTTTGAACACCTTTGTTTTTAAAGGCGGTACCATTCAAAACTGGAACAAAAGCACCAGCAATTGTAGCTTTACGGATGCAAGCCTTCAACTCTTCTTCAGAAATTGTCTCACCGCCTAAATATCTTTCCATCAAAGCATCATCTTGCTCAACAGCAGCCTCAACCAACTGTTCGCGGTATTGTTGTGCTTTTTCCAGAAGATCAGCTGGAATTTCTTCCAAAGTGTAGTCTGCACCCATTGATTCATCTTTCCAAACCACAGCTTTCATTTTGATTAAATCAATCAAGCCACCGTAATTTTCAGCTTCATGGATTGGCAATTGAAGTGGAACCGGACGAGCACCAAGACGAGTTTTTATCATCTCAACACAACGGTAGAAATTAGCGCCAATGCGATCCATTTTATTAACAAAACACATTCTCGGAACGCGATATTTGTTGGCTTGTCTCCATACGGTTTCAGATTGTGGTTCAACACCAGCAACTGCATCAAACACTGCAACAGCACCGTCAAGAACACGCAGAGAACGCTCAACTTCAATTGTGAAGTCAACGTGACCAGGAGTGTCAATAATATTAATACGGTGCTCTTTCCAGAAACAGGTAGTAGCCGCAGAAGTGATTGTAATACCACGTTCTTGCTCTTGTTCCATCCAGTCCATTGTGGCAGCACCATCGTGAACTTCTCCGATTTTGTGTGATTTACCAGTGTAAAAAAGAATACGCTCAGTTGTTGTGGTTTTGCCGGCATCAATGTGCGCCATGATGCCAATATTACGGTATTTTTCGATTTCGATTTGACGAGGCATAAATTTAGACGTTAGTTGTTAGTTCTTAGTTTTAGATTTTTGTAGCGGAAAGATCATCTTGAATCTGGGCTTAAAAAAGGGCGCGCAAGGTATGATTTGAAATTCTAATTCACAAGAAGTTATTTCAAGATTCTAACCAAGTTGCGCGTTAGTGAAATCAAAGGTTTGTACCAAGTAAAAATCCTAGTTTTACCATCAATTAAGGTCAGGTTTGTCAGTGTGCTTAAAGTATGAAAACCATTACATCCAGAAGCAACATTGGGTTTGATTTCTTTAACAAATTCTTCACGGAAAATTTTTTCATTTAACTCAACCACGCGATTAATTACGATTGAACTGGTAGAAGATTCTGAACAATTTTGCGCCGGGCGGTAAAGCTGTCCGTCACACATGAAAGGCATTCCTGCAGATCTTGCCGAGAAAGCATCATTTTTTACCGGATTCTGTGGATGCTGACGAAACTCGTCAAACAAAGAATCGGCAAAGGCTATGTAAAGTTTTGAATCAAAAGCATTGCCCATCGTGTAAAATAGCCAAAATTTATCCCGGTAATAAATCAACGTCGGATCAATAACTTTTTTGTCGGTAAAAATATCCCGAACTTTTTTAGCTTCTAAATTTTCTTGATCAATTTCGTAAAGAGATAATCTCTGTGCTTTGTAAGATTCACAAAGTAAAAAAATTCTATTCTGGTGGTTTATGATGAATGGATAAGAAAGATGTTTTTTATCATCAAGAATAATTTTTTTTTCGCTTAAAGTAAGATCATCTCTCAACTCAGAAATTGCAATACGTCCTCTTTTTTTGATTTGGGAATAATCTTCAAAAATGACATATTTTTTACCGGTTATTTCAAAACCGAAAGGATAAGCCTGAAAGTTCGGACTTTTTTTGTCACTGATCCAAGAGATTTTAGGATCGGATTTTAGGATTTCTTGAATTGGAGACTCAATCACACCAATGTTCCAATGCTCAAAATAAAAAAAGCGTAGTAATTTTTTAAGAGTATTCTCACTAATTTTAGAAAGGATATTTTTACGCCCTTCCCTCATGTAAGAATGAAATGAGCAATAATGATATTTTTTGCGCCAGCGATATTTCCACACTCTAAAATCGCAGGTATTTTTGTAGCGCATAACTCTGATTTGATATTCCTTTGGATGCAGACTAACCAAAAAATAAAAATATAAATTATACTCAGCAACTCCGTAGGCGCGTTCACTATTCTTTAAGAAAACTTTGTAAAAGGGATCACCTTGAGGATCGTGACTTTCAACTCTGGAAAACAACTCCTGAATCAGATGTTTCTGAAATAGCATGTGGTGGCAAATACCGGAAATATTTCTGAATTGCTCAGGAAAATTTTGTTCAATTTCCGGCAAAATCTTTAAGATATGTTTGAAAGTGACTTGATGAAAGTCTGAATTTTCCAAATTAAGATCTTTACTGAGGTTGTAGAACGGTAAACCATCTGGTGAGAAAAATTTCACCTTTCGCAAAAAAACCGTATCAGAATCGATAATTAAAACATTCTCCGAAATGTCTGGGATCACCAATGGTGAATAGAGCTTTAACAGTTGCTGAAAATGCCAGCCAGTACCGCCATTAACCATCTCGCCAATTTCACGATAGGTAAATGGAAACAGCGCCTCGTCAAACCACTCAGCTTTGTCTGTGTATTTTTGTTTGGAAATTACAATTATTCTGCGGACATCAGCAATATTTCTTCTGATACCAGCAATACAGTGGTTCAGAGTCTCTAAATCCTTCTCATGCGCCGGAATGACAACATCAATAACTGGTTGTTTGGTCTTGGGCATTAATTGAACTGACTTGGTTGAAAAAGTAGGATCAGAACCCTTGTTAGGTCACACCTTATTTAGCGGGTTAGGTCAAACCCCAAGGAGATATTTTGAGACAGTCTCATTTTCTTTCTCCTCAAATAAAAAAGGGTCAGAACCCTCAAGGATTCTGACCCTTTTTAACTGGAATTTACCAGCGGTAATGAGCGAAAGCTTTGTTGGCTTCGGCCATTTTAAATACTTCTTCTTTCTTCTTTGCTGCCCAACCTTTGTTTTCGAGAGATTCCAAAACAACTGTAACGACTTTTGTTGAAAGGTCTCTGCCTTTGATGTTTTCAATTGCAGTTTTCAACCATTTTAAAGCAAGGGCTGATCCGCGTCTTGAAGAAACTTCAACTGGAATTTGGTAAGTAGCACCGCCAATTCTGCGCGATCTAACCTCAACTCTTGGAGTAACATTTTCCAAAGCTTCTCTGAAGACATCGATTGGAGATTTTTTCAACTTTTTTTCCAAATTGTCGAAAGCTTCATAAACTGCTTTTTCGACAACTGATTTTTTACCGTCATTCA
Source organism: uncultured Rhizobium sp. (assembly GCA_964537735.1). GTDB lineage: Bacteria > Pseudomonadota > Alphaproteobacteria > Rickettsiales > UBA1997 > UBA2645. Next base: position 6,157 of record CAZICL010000010.1, read on the forward strand.
TCAAACGGTTAACGAATCTGGAAACGATGATTTCGTTGTATTTAGCATCAGGAATAATTTTTCTGATCTTTGCTGCTCTTCTACGCATTTGTTGTTAGATTTTGTTTGGTTGTTTGTTAGAAAGATGTGAACACCAATCTCTTTATTTAGGCTTTTGAGCACCGTATTTAGAACGGGCTTGCTTACGGTTTTTTACACCTTGGGTATCGAAATATCCACGAATAATGTGATAACGTACACCAGGCAAATCTTTTACACGACCACCTCTGATAGCAACAACAGAGTGTTCTTGTAAGTTGTGACCTTCGCCAGGGATGTAAGCGATAACTTCAAATCCGTTAGTCAATTTCACACGGGCAACTTTACGCAAAGCTGAGTTCGGTTTTTTAGGAGTAGTTGTGTAAACACGAGTGCAAACACCTCTTTTTTGCGGACAACCTTTCATTGCAGGAACTTTATTTTTCGCAACCTGCTTCACTCTTGGTTTTCTGATTAACTGGTTAATTGTAGGCATGAAACCGTAGTAATATTTAGTTATAATTTATAAAAATTTTGAGAATTTTGCGGGTCAACTCCACCCTTTTTTGACATCCAAAATTTTGAGAGGCGGGGTTTTTTAGTGGCAAGAAAATGTTAGTCAACTAAAAAAAATTAAGCAGTAGAACGGTATCAGACCCCAAATCGAGTCTGACACCATCATCACTAACTCACCGCTTAAAGACTAAAGCTTGCCAGCATTTTTTGCTAAATAATCAGCAACGCCTTTAGCATCAGCCTTCATGCCTTCTTTGCCTTTATTCCAACCAGCCGGACAAACTTCGCCATTTTCTTGGAAGAATTTCAGAGAATCAACCATGCGTAGAGCTTCTTCGATGCTGCGACCAAGTGGCAGATCATTAACAACTTGATGACGCACAACGCCTTCTTGATCAATCAAAAAAGTGCCGCGAAGAGCGACAGCATCACCCATCAAAACGTCGTAATCACGAGCGATTGATTTAGTCAAATCAGCAACCAAAGGATATTGAATTTGACCAATACCTCCTTTGTTAACTTCAGTATTTTTCCACGCCAAATGTGTAAATTTTGAATCGACAGAAACACCAATGACTTCAACACCACGATCTTTGAATTCTTTCAAACGATTATCAAAAGCGATGATTTCTGACGGGCAGACGAAAGTGAAATCAAGCGGGTAAAAAAACAACACGCCGATTTTGCCTTTCAAATAACTGTGCAAATTAAAATTTTCATTGATTTCGTTATTAGGCATAACTGCTGCTGCAGTGAAATCTGGAGCCTTTTTTCCAACAAGAACTGACATATTTTTTATGAATTTTGTTATTTAAGGATATTTATTAGGAGACTGTCGCAAATCAAACTTTTCTAAGAAGTTTTTGTGATTAAAATTTTTTTGAAAGGTAAGCGTACCCAGATGTACGTGCGTTTCAAAAAAATTTGAATTGCGAAAAATTCGACGAAAAGTTTGATTTGCGACAGTCTCATTAGGGATAAACCTAAGAGAAATTTTTTAAGAAATGGATCTCAACAAAGCAATCCAAAAAAATTTCGCAGTTGATTTAAAAACGGTTCTGGAAAATTTTGGGAAACTAGTAAAAAAATTTTTGCTTCTTAAAAAAATGGCAAACAAGATGCTGTGCAGTTTTTTAATTTTTGCTACTAGATGTAGTTATTAATCCCCTAAAATAGCGTCCCAATAATGTCTCTCTTAGATTCAAAACCGATTTACAAACCATTTAATTATCCTTGGGCATATGATGCTTGGTTGAAACAACAACAAATTCACTGGCTTCCAGAAGAAGTGCCTTTAGCTGATGATGTGCGCGATTGGAAACATAACCTAACTACTGCTGAAAGAAATCTGTTAACCCAAATTTTTCGCTTCTTCACTCAAGCTGATATTGAAGTGAATAATTGTTACATGAAGCATTACTCCAGAGTATTCCAGCCCACAGAGGTGCAAATGATGTTGGCAGCATTTTCCAACATGGAAACTGTTCACATTGCTGCTTATTCACACTTGTTAGACACCATCGGCATGCCTGAAACCGAATATCAGGCCTTCATGAAATATAAAGAGATGAAGGATAAATATGATTACATGCATCAATTTGGTGTTTCTTCCAAAAAAGATATAGCAACTACAATGGCCGTATTTGGCGGCTTCACCGAAGGTTTGCAACTTTTTGCTTCTTTCGCAATTTTGTTAAATTTCCAACGTTTTGGAAAAATGAAAGGCATGGGTCAAATCATTGCCTGGTCTGTGCGCGATGAAACTTTACACACTAATTCAATCATCAAATTATTCCGCACTTTCGTGCAGGAAAATCCTGAGGTTTGGGATGAAGAGCTTAAAAGTCGTTTGTACAAAGCCTGTGCCACCATCGTGCATTTTGAAGATGCTTTCATTGATTTGGCTTTTGAAACTGGAAATATTGAAGGCTTAACCTCACGTGAAGTTAAGCGCTACATTCGCTACATCGCCGATCGCCGCTTAAATCAATTGGGTCTGAAAGAAATTTACATGATTGACGACAATCCACTACCTTGGCTTGATGAAATTTTGAACGGTGTTGAACATACCAATTTCTTCGAAAATCGCGTTACTGAATATAGCAAAGCTTCTACAACCGGAACTTGGGAAGATGTGTTTGAAGGAATTGATCAAGACCGTCAAAAAATGTTGGTGATCTAAGAATGGCAAAAAAACCAAGTATGAGACTGTCAAAAAAACGAATTTGCGACAGCTCCATAATAAATTTTAAGAATATATTTCTTGGTTTTTTTCTTTACTGCTCGCTTACCAGCAATTCTTTTGCTTCGTCAAACCGCACTTTGACCATTTTTGCCGAGCAAAATATGGTTACTGCACTGGTAAAAATTTCTCGTCTCTATTCGCAAAAAAATCACGTAATCGTCTCAGTAAATTTTAACTCTTCCGCTGAATTAATGAACAGCATTGATTCAGGCGAGCCAGCTGATATTTTTATTTCAGCTCACAATGGCTGGATTGATTCTCTAAAACAAAAAGGCCTAGTCGATATTTACAACACTGGGCATATAGCCAGCGACAAATTGGTGCTGGTTACCTCTCAAAATAACCATAATATTTTTCCGCAACTACTTGATCAGAAACTATCGCTGGAAAATAGCCTAAAAATCTTGAATAAGCGCAAAGCCATATTGCTAACCGATCAGGAAGGAAATTCTTCGGGGAAATTTAGCAATGATTTAATCCACTCTTTGAAACTTTATGATCTGCGACTTTTTGTAAAATTGAGCGAAGATAGATCATCAACTTTTGATCTAAACCATAATAGTGAAGAATATGCTCTTCTGCTCGCCAGCCAGATTAAAAACCGGGATGATTTGCAAGTTCTGGCTTACCAGTATCGCCGCAATATTTTTTATCAGGCCTTGGTAATTGCCGGCGACAATATGGAAACTGCACGTGAATTTTTGAAATTTTTAAAAAGTGAAAGCGCTAAAAATATATTGCGCGAGAACGGTTTTATTGCTGATTAAAACTCCATCACTTCCTGATTTTTTTGGCTTTGATCAACATTAAATCATTGCCCTTCTTCTTCAAAATTTCGAAATAATAACTCTCAATCACGAAATTTTCTCTCTCGTCAGGAATACGTCCCAAGCGACTGATCACAAAAGCGGCAAGATTGTAAGCATCATCATCTTCTGCAATATTCCAATCGAGTTTTTTATTAATATCGCGGATTAAAACCTTACCAGCAATTTTGCAGGCGCCTGATTTGATCTTGATAATATTGATGTCAGAGATGTCTTCCTTCTCTTTTATTTCACCAACAATTTCCTCCAAAATATCTTCTAAAGTCACCATACCAAGCAGTGAGCCATATTCATCAATTACCAACGCCATACGTCTTTTTCTTTTACGAAATAAAAAAAGTTGGGCGCGCAAACTGTTAGTTGAGGGCACAAACCACACCTCAGTAGTAATTGACTTAAGAATAAATTTATTGAGATCACCCTTAAAGAAATGCAGTGCTTTTAACAATTTTCTTACATTCAAAATTGCCACAATATTTTCTTTATTACCTTTCCACAAAGGAATGCGGGTATAGCTGCTATCAAGTGCCAAACGTATTATTTCTTTCATCGGCAAATCCATATTAATCACTTCAATATCCTTGCGATGCACCATAATTTCACTGATCTCCGTATCAGATAAATCAAGCACGCCATCAATCATGTCTTTGTCATATTTGTAAATCGAACCTTCTTTGTGCTTCAGCATTACGGCATCACGTATCTCATCCAATTCAACTGCTGAGGATTTTTTACGAGTAGGATTTAAGAAAAAATTAACCAAACGATGCACCAAATTTGTCACCGGGAAAAAGATCTTCACCAAGAATTTTATGGTCGGAGCAAATGCCAGAGCAATGACATCAGGATTTTTAACCGCGTAAGTTTTGGGAAAAACTTCGGCAAAAATCAAAACTATTAAAGTCATAAGAATAGTTGCCACCACCAAACCAGCATCACCTATCAATTTTATCGAAAGGCTAGTAGCAATTGCTGAAGCCAGAATATTAACGGCATTATTACCAAACAGCATGGTACTTATGACTTTTTCACGATCTTCTAGCAGAATTTCCAATATTTTTGCCCGCTTATTTCCTTCGCTGGCCAAACGATGAATTTTCGCTTTCGACGCCGCAGTAATCGCCGTTTCAAAACAGGAAAACAATGCTGAGAGAACGATAAGAAAAAAAACTGCCAAAAAATAAAACTGTATTACGTCATTCATAAATTTTTTAAATATACGGGTCTAACTTGGTTTTTTAAGAGACTGTGGCAAATCCTATCTTTTGCGAAAAATTCGACGAAAAGTTTGATTTGCGACAGTCTCTTAAAGTGAGTCAAAATTAACCCGAGGATCAACAATTTTATAAGTAAAATCGCTAATGATGGCAGTAATTAAGCCAATTAAAGTAAAAAAATAAAGTGCGCCAAACATCACTGGATAATCACGTGACACCGCCGATTCATAACCCAAAAGACCAAGCCCATCAAGCGAAAAAATAACTTCGGTTAACATTGATCCAGTAAATAAAATAGCAATCAAAGCCGCTGGGAATCCAGCGATTACTATCATCATGGCATTACGAAAAACATGGCGATACAACACCTGCTTTTGCGTCAAACCCTTGGCATAAGCGGTTAAAACATATTGTTTGTTAATCTCTTCCAAAAAAGAATTTTTGACAAAAAAAGTTAAAGCAGCAAATCCACCAACTACCATTGAAATCACTGGCAAAGTCATGTGCCACAAATAATCACAGATTTTGTGCCACCAATTTAATTCATAAAAATTGTCTGAGACCAAACCACGCAGCGGGAAAATATTTAAAAAATTGCCGCCGGCAAAAAAGACGATTAACAACACCGCAAATAAAAATGACGGGATAGCATGACCGATAATTATGATTGTACTGCTTGTAACATCAAATTTCGAACCATCGCGCAAAGCTTTTTTGATACCTAGGGGAATTGAAATTAAATAGACCAACAAAGTGCTCCACAAACCGATGGAAATTGATACTGGCAATTTTTCCAGAATCAGATCGGTCACTTTTTTATCTTGGTAGAAACTAACACCAAAATCAAAAACGAGAAATTTTTTTATCATTAAAAAAAAGCGCTGATGTAGCGGCAAATCAAAGCCATAAAGCTTTTTTATTTTTTCAATTATTTCTGAATCGATACCTACTGAACCGCGATATTTTGAATCGGGATTATTAGCCACATTTTGCAAAGACAGATGAGTTAAATCTTGAGTTGCGATTTCTCCGCTAACTTTCGAGGCGTGATTCATCTTGGCGATGAATTGTTCTACCGGACCTCCTGGAGCAGTTTGAATAATCATGAAATTTATGAGCATGATTATGAAAAGAGTCGGGGGAATTAGGAGAATGCGTTTGAGAAAATACATGTAATTTTGGTTAATGGGTGAGGGCTTGTGTCGCTTGCGCTAACACGCCCTTTGACTTTAGACTCGAAGACGACTCGCGCCGGGGCGAGTTTCGCTTACGCTCACACGCCCCATTTAATTAGAAATCGAGTTC
>CAZICL010000010.1:12384-52051 GCA_964537735.1 uncultured Rhizobium sp.
GGTATCGCTTCGTCGCTTTTCTCGCTGCGCTCGAAGACGACTCGCGCCGGGGCGGTTTCGCTTGCGTTCACACGCCCCTTTAACTCGAAATCGAGTTCGGTATCGCTTCGTCGCTTTTCTCGCTGCGCTCGAAGACGACTCGCGCCGGGGCGGGAGCGTAGCTCTCGCCCGCTTGAGGCTAAAAACGTGCGTTTAGCACGTTTTTGCGGCGAAGCCGCCGCCTCAAGCCCAATCGGGATCGGTAGCTCCTTCATTTGCGGGGGTGGGCATTTCAAACTCAAAACCGGTAATAATATCAACAATGAATAATCTAGGAATGGAATCGCGTCCATAAGGTCCGCGCTTCTTGGAATAAATCAGATAACGGCCATTTGGTGACCATTTGGCACCTTCAACCAAATATCCACGCGCTAGAATTTTTTCACCCTTACCATTTGGCGACATCACCCCAACCATAAATTGATTTGACTTGATTTTAGTGAAAGCAAGCAAAGAACCATCCGGTGACCACATAGGCTTGGAATAGTTACCACCCTCAAAACTAATGCGTTTAACGCTGTCACCATCTGCATTCATGATGTAAATTTGTTGACCACCGTCACGGTCAGAAATAAAGGCAATCGATTTAGCATCTGGAGAATAAGAAGCTGTTGTATCAATTGCCGGAGTTTTGGTTAAACGCCGCGCCGTATTGGTTAAAATATTCATCTCATAAATGTCGCTATTACCATCCATTATTGCCGAAATCAAAATGGTATTACGATCTTTGGGATGAATTGCGGCGGCAAATGTAGTTCCGGAAAAACCACCAATTTTGTGCGATTTCAAACTTTTTAAATCCAGATTAAAAATCTGCGGTGGTCTTCTTTCCGCATAACGTAAATAAAAAATCTCATCAGGTTTTTTAGAAAAGATCGGCGTTAAAACCAGATCACTACCATCAGTAACCGCATGACGATTTTCACCATCAAAATCCATCAAATTGATTTTTTTAATGCGTTTGGTCGGACTGCCAATTTCGGAAACATAAAGTATCTGCGAATCAAAATGACTAATTTTCTCACCAGAAATTGCTTTAAAAATTTCACCAGAAACCAGATTTGCCAATTTACGATAATTATCGCGCGACACTGAATAAAATTTTCCAAAAAGCTGAAGCTGATCAAGCACGTCCCACATTCTGATCCGAATTTCCAGGTTACCGATGGCATCACGATTAAATTGTGCAATCACAATAGCTCCGATTCCAGCATTACCATATTTTTCAAAATTAGGTAGCGACTCAACTGTAATGCCTTCTGGAATAACCATTCCAGAAAGAGCTGTGCCATTTGCCGCGGCCGCCAAGCCGATAGTAACTGGCTTTGGCATGCCTAAGTCCATCTGACCATGTTGCTTCATTATTTCAAAAAGATCAGTGGTCTTAAGGTTGCGACGAATGCGTTCGAAAATTTCATTAATATCACTTTTCATTTGTGGATCTGCCGCATCGAACCCAAAAAATAAAATTTTAGTTCTGGGAACTTCCTGACTATCAACCAAAAATGATAAAGAGGCAAATGCTTGAGATGAGCTGCTGCAAAGCCACGAAAGTGTTAAGAAAAAATAAAGAAATTTGCGGACAATTTTCATTTTACAAAGTTTCAATAATTAAATTGTGGTTGGTATAAACACAGAGATCGCCAGCAATTTTCATCGATTTCTTAACGATTTCTTCTGCTTCAACTCCATCAACCGAAATTAAAGCACGCGCTGCTGCCAAAGCATAATTACCGCCCGAACCAATCGCGGCAATACCATCTTCTGGCTCAAGAACATCACCATTTCCGGTTAGGATCAAAGAAATATTTTTATCAACCACGATCATCATCGCTTCCAGACGACGCAGATATTTATCAGTACGCCAATCTTTCGCCAATTCAACACAGGCACGCATTAGTTGGTTAGGATATTGTTCCAACTTACCTTCCAATCTCTCAAATAAGGTAAAAGCATCTGCCGTTGCTCCAGCAAAACCACCGATAATTGAACCATCTCCCAGCTTACGAATTTTTCTGGCATTAGATTTTAAAACTGTCTGCCCCAATGAAACTTGTCCATCTCCGACAATTGCCACTTTGCCATTTTTACGCACGCAAAGAATTGTTGTGCCATAAATTTTTGAGGAATCTTGATGATCGAACATAGTTAAAATTTACTATTTAAGTTTATGAGACTGTTGCAAATCCTACCTTTTGCTGCAAATTTGCTACATTCTCCTTTAAGGATTTAAGACAGTGCTCTTAAGTAAGCTAAATTGTAAATCATAAATCTTAAATCATAATTTAAATGTCAGGACAAAAAATTTGCGGGAAACCTTCCTACAAAAATTTCATCATCATTTTTTTCTTAGGAATTTCCAGCGGACTACCTTTGGCGCTTGTTTTGTCAACACTAAAAGCCTCACTTTTTGAAAATGGTTTCGATATTAAAACCATAGGAATTTTTTCACTGGTGTCTTTGCCCTACACTTTAAAATTCTGTTTTGCACCAGTTATTGATTCGTGCAGCCTGCCTTTTCTTACCAAACATTTGGGGCAAAGACGCTCGTGGATAATTTTTACTCAAATTATTTTGGCATTTTTTATTTTCGCCGTCGGACTTGCCGTAATCGAAAATGATCTCGGAAAAATTGCACTATTTTCTTTTCTTGTTGCCTTGGCTTCGGCCAGCCAGGATGTTGTGATTGATGGTTATCGCATTGAACTAATCGCCAAAGAAAATCAAGGTTTAGCCGCCGGTTTTTATGTTTACGGCTATCGCATCGGCATGTTAATTTCAGGAGCCGGAGCTTTGGTTTTGGCAGGAGTGATGAACTGGGGAATGGTTTATTTTATCATGTCTTACTGCTCTTTGCTGATGGCTTTAGTGACAATTTTTGCCACAGAAACTCGCAGAAATTTTCAACAAAAAAGCCACGATTTTATTTCCTGGTGCAAAAATTCAATCATCACTCCTTTCGTTGATTTTAGCAAACAAGAGCGCTGGTACATCATTTTGCTCTTCATAATTTTCTTCAAACTGGGCGATGCTTTCGCCGGCAACTTAACTCTACCATTTTTGCTCGATCTTGGTTTCAGCAAAAATGAAATTTCCAGCATCGTAAAAACTTTCGGACTTTTTGCCACTTTGGTTGGAGTCTTTATTGGCGGAGTTTTAGTAAAAAAAATCGGCATTACCAGGTCGCTCTGGCTTGCAGCAATAATGCAAATGTTGTCCAACTTAGCCTTTTCTTATTTGTCACAAATTGGTCACAATCCGCTGATGCTGTATTTAGTAATTTTTATCGAAAATTTAAGTGGCGGTATCGGCGACGCAGTTTTCATCGCCTATTTAAGTGGCTTGTGTTCTATTGAATTCAGCGCCACACAATATGCACTTTTAAGTTCACTGGCTTCTTTCTCACGCAGCGTTTTAACATCAAGCTCTGGAATATTTGCCAAAAATTTGGGCTGGTATGATTTTTTCATTCTTTCAACTTTGCTGGCGTTACCGGGATTAATTTTGTTGTCTTTTTTGACTAAAAGGAAAAAGAGCGAAATGCTGTGAATCGCGGCCAACTCTTGCTTTACTTTTCGCCCTACAAAAATAGTTTCTCTGGAGCCTTTTTATAAACTACTTCGACCCTTTTTAAAACTCACAAGAAATGTTAAGACTCTCAACAGTCCGCCCTGTAAAAGAAAAAGTTACTAAATACGAAGCTTCCGCAGGCCATTTCATTCCCTATAAATGCCACTGGAATTCCAACACTGTTTTAACCTATAAAGAAGAGTTAGTGCGTGTTATTAAAATCAAGGGTTTTGCCTTTGAAACCGCTGATGATCTTGATGTCGATCTCAAAAAAAGCGCTCGCAATAATTTGCTTAAAGGCATGTCCACCGGTGGTTTTTCACTTTATTTTCACACCATTCGCCGCAAAGAAAAAGGCTTCCCTGACGGCGATATGCCTGATGCATTTTCTGCCCGCATCAATCAAGAATGGTCAACAAAACATTCCGATGACAGAACTTTCGTCAATGAGCATTACATAACTTTGATCCGCGGCCACGATAAATCAGGCGTTGCGGTACTGGAACATTTGGCCAAAAAACTACAACACAAAGCCGATAAGTCATCGTGGGAAGCAGATATGCGCGAAGCTTTCGATGATCTTGAAGAAATGACCGAAAGAGTAGTTAGCGGATTTAGCAACTACGGGCCTCGTCTCTTGGGCTTGGTTGAGAGTCCAGAAGGCACCACCTCAGAATTACTGGAATTTTTGGCTCGCATAATTAATTGCGGCTATTCCCAGCCTATGATGTTGCCGGCTGGCAAAATATCACATCATTTACCCATCAGCCGTTTATATTTTGGTAAAAAGTCAATCGAAGCACATCACCCAACATCGGTAAAATATGCTGGCTTGGTTGCGATTAAAGAATATCGCCCATCAACCAATGCCGGAATGCTTGATGGTTTCATGCAAATGCCCTTTGAATTGGTCATCAGCCAATCTTTCTCTTTTATCAACCGCATGATTGCAATTAGCTCGATGCAGTTACAACAAAGGCGTTTGATTCAATCAGAAGACGTTGCCGTTTCACAAATTGGCGAAATTGATCACGCTTTGGATTTAGCCATGAGTGGTGCCATTGCTTTCGGCAATCATCATTTAAGTGTTTTATGTATTGAGGATAATCCAAAAAGTTTGGAAAGCGCATTGTCGGCAGCAGTAGTACAATTGGCCAATGCTGGTATTACCGGAGTTCGCGAAAAAGTTAATATGGAGCCGGCTTATTGGGCACAACTTCCAGGCAATGCTGAATTCATGGCCCGACGTTGTATTATTAACACTCTCAACGTTGCCGCCTTTGCTTCTTTTCACAATTATCCTTCCGGACAACGCAAGAAAAACCATTGGGGCGATGCCGTTACCGTTTTAAACACCGTTTCTGGCACACCTTTCTTTTTCAATTTTCATGTTCGCGATGTAGGACACTCAATGATTATTGGTCCAACCGGCGCTGGTAAAACCGTGTTACTCAACTTTTTATGCGCCCAGGCGCAAAAATTCCGCTGCCGCCTTTTCTTCTTTGATAAAGATCGCGGTGCCGAAATTTTTGTCCGCGCTATTGACGGACGCTATACTACACCAGATGTTGCCGCTCCGTCAGGTTTTAATCCTTTTCAACTTCCCGACAGCAGTGAGAATCGCTCTTTCTTGGTGGAATTTATAAAACTTTTAGTTTCTCCCGATGGAAAAACTTTGCCAGCTCATGAAGTTGACCGCATCAATGAAGCAGTTGCCGGTAATTACAAGTTACCACCACATCAAAGAAGGTTGCGTAATTTAGCACCTTTTATGGGTTTATCCGGTCCGGGATCGCTGGCCGGACGTTTAGAAATGTGGCACTCCGATGGTTCACATGCCAAGCTTTTTGATAATGCTGAAGATCGTATTGATTTCACTATCTCGCGCACCTTCGGCATTGAAATGGGAAAAGTTCTGCAAGACAAAGCAGCTCTTGGACCAGTGTTGCTTTATTTATTTCACCGCATTCAAAGCTCACTTGATGGCAGCCCTACTATGATTGTGCTTGATGAGGCCTGGGCCTTGATTGGCAATCCGATTTTTGCTCCCAAAATTAAGGACTGGCTGAAAGTTTTAAGAAAACTCAACACTTTCGTTGTTTTTGCCACCCAATCAGTGGAAGACGCAGCTCGAAGTAGCATTTCCGATACTTTGGTGCAACAAACTGCCACTCAGATATTTTTGCCAAATTTGCGCGCCACTCCACTTTATCGTGAAGTTTTTATGCTGTCAGAACGCGAATTCACTTTAGTCAAAACCACTGATCCAGCAAGCAGGTTCTTCTTGGTTAAACAAGATAATGATGGGGTTATCGCCAGAATTGATTTAAGTGGTATGGATGAAATCATTCGAGTCTTATCGGCGCGTGTTGATACTGTAATTATAATGGATCAGATTATTGCCGAAGTGGGTTCTGATCCGAATGACTGGCTGCCACTTTTTTACGAACGCACTCGACAATAATTAAGGTGAAAATTCTGCTTCGAAAAATTCTTAATAATATCGCGCTATTAGCCTTTTTTGTTGTCTTTTTTAGTACTTATTTTTTCTCACTAACCAGCTCTTACGCTTCTGACTGTGATGATCCCAATAGATGTGGAGTCGGCAGAATTCGTTCTTGCACTGCCTCTGGCAATCCCCAAGGTTTATATTTTGATCCCACACAAAATGGCGCTGACATAATGTTTGATCTCAGCAATCCGGTATGTCTGACCGTGATTGCCACCAGCTATGCCGCAGTTAAAACTGCAATAGCTGCGATGTGTTATGCCTGCGGATTGAAGAAATATCCGGACCCAACTCCATCACCGGTAAGAGATACAGCTTTAATAATTGCTGGCGGAGTTAAAGCATCTAGCAGTAGCAGCGGTCCTTGTGGAACTGCAGTTGCAACAGCAAGCGCCGCAATGGCAACAGCACTTGCAGAAATCGCCGTAATTTACGGCACAGCCAAACTGGTTTTTGACAATACCACCGTGTGCGGCGCAAAATGGCTCGATGCCGATCCCGACAAATATAATATTAGTAAAAGCTCTGCTAAAGGTGAGATGGAACAATGGGTTAAAGATAATCCGACCGCCGATCTTAGCAGCCAAAATTACCGCCAATGGTATTACGACGGTGTTGAATATGAAGACCATCCAGACAAAGGTGATTATTGCGAAGACCCTACCGGCTCTAATGTTAAATCCAGCGGCCATTTTCCCCGACAAAAATATTATCTGCGTGGCACTCGGGCAGGAAATTTTAACTGCTCACAATATGATCTTTCTCTAAGCAACAGCTCAATAAATCCCAATGCCACAGCTGACGATTACAAAAAGGCTTATGATTGTTGCCGCAGCCGCAGCCAAGAGCATATTTGCATTGATTACAAAACCTCTGATGCCCCTTCTGGACCGCTGTCAAACAATGATGGCGTCTTTTGCAAGTCAGGAAATAATTGCACAATTAAAGGCATTACCTTTTCTGCCGCCCCCATAACTTCTAGTGATTCACGATTAATATGTGCCCAAAGTTATAGCTTATGTCCTTACAACTTTACCATCGGCAAAGGCGGCACCACAATTTGTGATTACTATCAAGATGGGGTCAAGTCAGGTGGAAAATATGAATATATCACCCCAGATGACATTTCCCAAGCAACTGATCCCATCAATCCCACCAATGATTGTAATCGCAAAAGCGAAATCAGAAATTCCGACTGCACATACAATTCCAAAGCCGGACAATGTAAAAATTATTGCCAATATTTAACCCACTGCACAGTTGTGGGTAATTCTAATTACAAATATCAAAGCAATTTAAACTCGCCTTATTTCTCTTCTGCCTGCCTGAATTTTGTTGGCGATTCACGCAATATGACCACTTTTAATTCAGGAATTATTTTTGGCAGCCAACGCCATTTCAGTGCTCCTATCGCTCAATGTGTAAAAGAAACTCTGGAGAATATTTTTTATAATAAAGCTGGGCACACCAGATGTCTTGATGCTAATGAATATCCTCTGGCCGATGGAACCTGCGTCACCGGCAATTATGTTCACAGCGGATTCTTTACCTACAAAAAAGGTAACCAAGTCAAAGAGGTTTCGTTTTTCAGCGGATTACAAGATAAATTGCAAACCACTATAAAATTTGCCCTCACTCTTGCGATCATGTTTTACGGCATAAAAATTCTGATCGCCCATAACAGCTCCGAAATCAAGAAAAGTGACCTAATCATGTTTTGCATCAAGATTGGATTGGTCATGTATTTTGCCACTGGAGATGCTTGGCAAACCTACTTTTTTGAAGGTGTTTACAATTCATCAACCGTTTTCTCGAAAATGGTTTTTGATATTGAGAGCACTCTGCCACAATCAAAACAAGATGGTTGTCAGTTTGATTCCGCATCGCTTGGACAAGAAAGAGCTTATCCGGCAGGTAAAGATTATTTATCAATCTGGGACACGCTTGATTGCAAAATAGCGCGTTATTTGGGTTTTAGTCCCGAGGCTTCAGCTGCAAATATTGCCAGCCTGATATTTGCCGGTCTCTTCACCGGACCTTACGGAATATATTTTGTCATCGGATTGATGTTTTTTGGCTTCTTCTTTTTAGCCATGACCTTGCGTGCGCTACACATATTCCTATCCTCGGCTGCATCCATCATCCTCATGGTTTATATCTCGCCGATAATAATTCCGATGGCGCTAATACCAAAAACAGCAAATTTATTTAAAGAGTGGCTCACCAATTTGATCTCTTTCTGTCTGCAACCGATGATCTTATTCGCCTATATTGCAACTTTTATCATTGTCTTTGACAGCACCATGATTGGCAGCGCCACTTTTAGCGGCAACCCTCCCAATAAAACAATTTCATGTAAGAGCACTTGCCAAGACACTAATGGCAATCCGGTTAATGGTGATATAGATTGTTCTATGTCTGGACATCAAATGGTTGGTGGCGTGTGTCGCAATACTGCCGGATATACCGTGACCGATGATCCGACTTGCAGCATGCCAGGCAATAGCCTTAGCGGCGCTGTTTGTCGCGATGCCAGCGGTAATGATGTTGGCGGAGATCCCGATTGCAGCAAGCCTGGCCACAATATGATCAGTCCTCTGAATGACAGCATTGCCTGCCTGGTTTCAATTGATGATTACGGAAAAATAAATTTCCTCGAAACAATCGGAATCTCTATACCTGCAATACATAGTTTATTTACTGATCACGTAAAAGAAAAAATCCTCACCATCATCAAAGCCGCTTTTGTAATGTATGTTTTGTGCCAATTTATCGATCAAATTTCCGAAATTACTTCTCAACTAATTGGCGGCGCTGCTCTTCCTGGAAGTAAAAATAGCGCCACCGGTCTTATGACTTCTGCCGCTGGTATTGCTGAAGGAATAAGAGGAAGAATCACTCGTGGTGGTATCAAATTTGGTAAGGAAAGTTACAAGGATATTAAAGACTCTGTACGCAGAGGTGCCGGAACAGAAAAAGAAGCTGCAGATAGTAAGCCGGCTTCTAAAGGAGATGGCGCAAATGAGGCTGGAACAAGCCAAGGACCTCAAGACGACAATGCCGCAGGTCAAGCTACTGAAAATGGTGACAATTCTGCTTAAGGTGAAGGCACTGGTGATAACCACTAACATTTATAGACAGAGTTACCTAAACCAACTGTTAGTTTGATAGATGGGATTGGTTGACATTTAGCCAATCATAATTTTGAATAAAAATAAATCAGGCCTGAATTAGTTTTTTGGCCTGATTTATTTTTTGTCAGAGATTTTTATGATACTGTCGCAAATCAAACTTTTCTAAGAAGTTTTTGTGATTCAAATTTTTTTGAAAGGTAAGCGTACCCAGATGTACGTGCGTTTCAAAAAAATTTGAATTGCGAAAAATTCGACGAAAAGTTTGATTTGCGACAGTATCATTATCTTTGCTGTCATAGCTCAGGGGTAGAGCACTTCATTGGTAATGAAGAGGTCGGCGGTTCGATTCCACTTGACAGCACCATCTTTTTGACATCGTCCTTCTACTTACTTCCTTGATGTATTGCTGCAGCACCAAAGCTTAGATTCTGGTAAGAGACATTTTTAAACCCCACCTTTTCAATCATTTTTTTGAACTCATCCTGCGGTGGAAATTTGCGGATACTCTCAACTAAATATTGGTATGAAGCACGATCTTTCAAAACCATTTCACCAATTTTTGGAATCACTTTGAAAGAATAAGTGTCGTAAATTTTTTGCAGAAAATAATCATTTACCTTGGAAAATTCTAAACAGATAAATTTTCCACCTGGCCTTAAAACACGATAGGCTTCCGATAAGCCGGCCTCAATATTGGTGAAGTTTCTGATGCCAAAAGCAATAGTAAAAAAATCGAAACTATTATCAGCAAAAGACAATTTTTCACCATCACAGCAAGTAAATTTTAAATCGGAAAAAAGATTAAGATCAACAGCACGAGACTTTCCAACATCAAGCATTTCCTGATTAATATCGACCACATCAATTGCACATTTGACATTTTTTTCACGAGCTTTTTTGGCAATACGAAAAGCAATATCGCCAGTGCCACCAGCCAGATCAATAACCTGTGCCGTCTTATATTTGAACTCTATTTCTTTAACCATCTTACTTTTCCAGATGCGATGAACTCCGCCACTCATCAGATCATTCATTAAATCATATTTTTTAGCCACGCCGGAAAAAATCTCTTTGACAAGATCAGCTTTTTCATCACGATTGACCTGTTTAAATCCAAAATGTGTTTGATTGTCTTCCATGTTAAAAACTTCTGATTTCGATTTTTATTTACCGCCGAGTTTAATTGCCCAGCAGCCATTTTTTCCCAAAGAAAAAACCCGCATGCTAACCTTTAGAGACAGCAAAATTATTGATTTGCAGCTAAGCAACCTAGTCGATTTTTTGCAAGAAGGAGATGTGGTTGTTTTTAATAATGCTCGCGTAATCAAGGCTAAATTAACCGCAAAAATTCTGCGCAATGACGCCCAACTCGATTTTAATTTAGATCAATGTCTCAATGTTGAAAAACAGTCTCAGAATAGCTGTTGGCGGGCATTGTGTCGCCCCGCAAAAAAAGTAAAAACCGGCGATCACTTAGAAATCGCCGCAAATTTTTTTGCTGAAGTAATTGAAAAAAATGATGACGGATCAATCGCGATAAAGTTTGATTGCAACTCTGATGATTTGATGCAGAAACTGGAAAAATATGGCTCAGTTCCATTGCCCCCCTACATAGATCGTGAACAACAAAATCAGGCCGATCAAAAAAATTATCAAACCATCTATGCCTCTCAAGGCACTGCAGTTGCAGCCCCAACTGCTGGTTTACATTTTAACGAAGAACTGTTTGCCGCACTTGATGCCAAAAAAATTAGCAAAACTTTTGTCACATTAAATGTTGGCGCCGGCACATTTCTGCCTGTGCGCAGCGATTTCTTAAAAGATCACAAAATGCATTCGGAATTTTTTTCAATCTCAAAAGAGAGTGCTGAAATTATTAATTCTGCGAAATCAGCTGGCAAAAAAATCATTGCTGTAGGCACCACTTCTCTGCGAGTTTTAGAATCATGCTGCGATGAAAAAGGTCTAATTCAACCTACGGCGACAAGAACGGAGATTTTTATTTATCCCCCTTACAAATTCAAAATTGTTGACATTTTGATGACAAATTTTCACTTACCAAAATCAACTTTGTTCATGTTGATCTGCGCCTTTGTTGGTAAAGACAATGCCTTTAAGATTTACAACCACGCCATCTCACAGCAATATCGCTTTTATTCTTACGGCGACACTTCCTTGCTTTTTAACTGTCACAATCAGCACTAGAAAGTGCCGGGCGTAGGTTCAAGTTGCTTTCTTTTAATCACGATCAAACCGCTATTATCAGCATTTTGGCATATATTCATATCATTGTTGGCACAGAAACTTGCCTTCACTCCACTACGCAAAAAATCATCGTGATATTTGTTCATCATCTGATCCATACGTCGAACTTTTCCGCTTAAATCGGCAGCATCGCTAGTTATAATTTCCATATCTTCCTGATCAAAATAAAGCTGCACATAATTGTAGGTGGTTTTATCCTTAATGCTGGGCATATTTTCTTTTTTGAAATTAAAACTTTTTGAAACACGATCGCCTTTAGCGTTGATCCAATTGATACTAACCGGTCCGAAAAATTGTGAATCACCGCCACTAATAAAAAAAGAATGACTACGCGTATCACCAGGATTTAAAGCACCGAGACCCAAAATATTTCCATTCCAATTACACTCGATATTTTTAACTGGTTGTGGGCTAGCATCACTAAAATAAAGTACCGGACTTTCAATTGAGCTGCCACAACTCACTAAAACTAAACAAGTTAAGACAATAAATATTTTCGACATTTTTCTAAAATTAGCTTGGATTATGATTGTTGATTTGAAGTTTTTTGCGCTTTGAAAATTTCACGTGTTTTTATGGCTTTAGCAAAGCGCGAAAAGGCAAAAAGATAGCTATAAACCACACCATCGAAACCATAAATAAAATAACGGCGCACTAAATAAGCTTTCAAAAAAGCAAATGATGCCACCGTTGCAACCTTAAACAAAGAAACATTTTTGCCTTTTTTAAAACTGTCCACCGCTTGCATTGAGGAATAAGAATTAATTTTCTCAATCCAGTGCTCAAACGAGCGGAAAGATTGGTGATAAATAATTTCCTGTAACTGACCAATTTTTTGTGGATCTTTTTCCTTTAACTCGACCGAATCATGAACTGTGCTATTCTTAAAACCAGCATAGTCTTTGTGATAAAGACGCAATTGGTTGTAATAATAAGCCAATCTTTTCGGACGTTTTTCAAAACGAAATTTATTGACGATTTTTACACGGAATCCGTAAAAATTTTCCTGACGATTCTGGGTAAAAAGCTGTAAAATTTCCCGGGCCAATTCTGGGGAGACTTCTTCATCAGCATCAATATTTAAAATCCATTTATTACGACATTGGCTTTCACCAAAAATTTTCTGCGCACCATATCCTCGCCATTGATTAAAAATAACGCGAGCACCAGCGGCGGCAGCCACTTCGCAAGTATTATCGCTACTTCCTGAATCGATAACTAAAATTTCATCAGCAATATTTTTTACAGCATCTATCACACTTGCAATGCGATCAGCTTCATTTTTAGTGATGATAAAAACCGACAATAAAATTTTTTGAGGTTGTGACATGTTCAGTTGATTTGCCTTGCGGATCAGATTGGGAGACTGTCGCAAATCAAAATTTTCTAAGAAGTTTTTGTGATTCAATTTTTTTTGAAAGGTAAGCGTACCCAGATGTACGTGCGTTTCAAAAAAATTTGAATTGCGAAAAATTCGACGAAAAGTTTGATTTGCGACAGTCTCATTGGGTATATTTGCCGCTTGATTTCTTGGAAGTGGTGATGATTAATTTCACCTCCTCTCACAGTCAATTATAAATTCCTCGCAAATTTTATGACAAAATCAAAAAAAATTTATATTTTTGCCACATTGGCCTGCCTTGCAATTGGTTTTATTGCCTTGCTAATCCACAATTACAAAACCGAAACTTCTTTTAAAAATGATGCTGTAAAGATCAGCAAAACAGAAGAAATTATAAATCCTCAAGATGCTGTTAATAAGGCTGTTAACGACAATGCTGAACAAAACAGCAGCAGCAAAATTGATGATAAACAAGCTGCGGAAATTCTAAAAGTTAACTCTTCTGACATAGTTCTTGGCGATAGAAGTGCTCCAGTGACAATAATTGAATATGCTTCACTTTCTTGCCCACATTGTGCTGCCTTTCATCGCGAAGCCTTGGAAAAATTGAAAAGCGAATATATTGACGATAAGAAAGTACAATTCCTGCACCGTGATTTTCCTTTAAACCAACCGGCTTTAGTTGCCGGCATGTTCGCAATTTGCCAAGCTCAAGATCACAAATCAGAATCGGCTGAAAAATATTACAGCCTGTTAAAAGCTTTATTTAAAACTCAAGATTCTTGGGCCTTCGATGCTAAATATGTTGAGAAACTACAATCAATTGCACAACTTGACAGCATGAGTGCTGAACGCTTCAACAGCTGTATTAATGACAAAAAATTGCAGGAAAGAATCCTGTCCGACAGAATGGATGTGGCCAGAGTATTGCAAATTCAATCAACTCCAACCTTCTTCATTAATGGCGAGATTTCTGAAGGTTATGTTGATTATTTATCAATGAAAAAAATCATCGATAAGAAACTTGCCGAAGCATCAAAATAAAGAATCTGTGACTAAAATAGAAGTTAGCAACCTGATCAAAAATTTTGGCGATAAACAAGTTTTGACTGGCATTAATTTGTCAGTCAAAAAAGGTGAGTCGTTAGTGATTTTGGGTGGTTCTGGTAGCGGCAAATCAGTTCTGATTAAGATCATCTCATCACTTCTCACCGCCACTTCTGGAAGTATCAAAATTGATGGTGAAGAAATTGTGGGTATCCACTCAGAATCACGCGACAAAATGATGGAAAAAATTGGATTTTTATTTCAAGGCGGCGCTCTTTTTGACTCTCTACCAATCTGGGAAAATGTTGCCTTCCGCCTGATTCATCACAAAAAAATCGACAAAAAACAAGCCCGCGAAATTGCTATTCAAAAACTTAAATCAGTGGGATTGAATGAAAAAGTTGCCGATCTTTTTCCTTCCGAGCTTTCCGGCGGCATGCAAAAACGCGCCTCTTTAGCCCGTGCCATTGCAGTAAATCCAGAAATTATTTTTTTTGATGAACCCACAACCGGTCTTGATCCAATTATGGCTGACGTCATCAATGATTTGATCATCAAAGTTTCAAAGGAAATCGGTGCCACTGCAGTTACGATTACTCACGATATGCAATCAGCACGTAAAATAGCTGACAAGGTGGCAATGCTTTTTGAAGGAAAGATTATTTGGCATGGTGATGTGAAAGATCTCGATTCTTCAGACAATCCTTACCTCGACCAATTCATCAACGGTCGCGCTGAAGGACCGATTAAGTTCAATTTTTAGCCAAAAGAAAAATAAAGGCACTCAAAAGATTGATCTAAGCCCGCTTTACAGACTCTTAAGACCCATCCCAAAAAGGTAAACTAAAATCGCTTTTTGCACATGAAGACGATTTTCAGCTTCGTCAAAAACCACCGATTTTTTTGAATCAATAACTTCTGATGTAACTTCAAATCCACGATAGGCTGGCAAACAATGGGTAAAAATAGCATCCTTTTTAGCCAATTTCATCAAGGCAGAATTCACTTGATAAGGCATCATTAAATTAATTTTCTTTTGTCGCAAAGCATCATTTTTTTCAGCAACATCCCCCATTGAAAACCAAGTGTCAGTGATCAAAACATCAGCATTTTTAGCAACTTTTTTTGGATCGGAAGAACATGAGATTTTCGCTCCCGCTTTCACAGCTTTTTTGATTTCAGCATCACAAAAATCAAAACCTTTGGGAACAGCAATTGCCAACTCATAATTAAAGGATTTGGCAGCATGAATGTAAGAATTGAGCACATTATTAGCATCACCAAACCAAGCCAATTTTTTACCAGCAACTTTCCCCAAATGTTCTTCAATGGTTAAAATGCTTGCCATGATTTGGCACGGATGGCTGAAATCACTCAATGCGTTAATAACTGGTTTAGAGGAATATTTGGCCAATTCCTCAATAGTTTGATGAGAGTTGGATCGGATCATAATCGCGTCCACAAATCGCGATAAAACTTTGGCGGTGTCTTCCACCGTTTCACCCTTACCAAGCTGCATGTCATTCTTATTCATCACAATGGCATGACCACCAAGCTGGTTAATGCCAACTTCAAAAGACACGCGGGTACGTGTTGAAGTTTTTTCAAAAATCATCGCCAGATTTTTTTGTTCCAATATTTTGGCTTGGCGTAAAGAATTTTTGTCATTTTTTAATTTCTGCGCCAAAGCAATAATTTTGCGCAAATTGGCAGCAGAAATTTTATCTAAATCAACAAAATGACGAACTTGTTTTTTAGGCATAAAAATATTTTGAAAAATTCCGGGCGGCGCGAAATAATTAAAAATTACGAATTTACTTGATCAAAAACATACCAGCCCCAATAAAGAAAGCGCGCCAACCTATTGGCGAAGCCTGAAATGTCAAGCAACCAACTTATCTAATGACTAGAAATAAAATTTTTATCACCGCCGGCGGAACCGGTGGACATATCATTCCAGCACGTTGTTTGGCTGAAGAATTAACCAAGAAAGATCATCCAGTTATTTTTTTGGGCGATGAGAAATATCGCAACTACATCAGAACTGAAGATAGCTTTAAATCATTGATTATCAGCTCTTCACAGCTTGAAAGAGCACCAATAAAATTAATCAAAGCTGCAACAAAAATCGCCCGAGGTGTTTTGCAATCTCTGATGATTTTTTTACGTCATCGCCCTAAATATGTCATCGCTTTTGGTGGCTATGCCACCTTTCCGGTATTGATTGCAGCTCTGCTTACTAAAACCAAAATAATTCTTCACGAACAAAATTCTCACTTAGGGAAAGTCAATCGTATTTTCGCCAAATATGCCGATAAAATTGCCTTATCTTTTGCTGAAACTTCCGGAATTGATGCGGCTTATTTAAGCAAAACAATCTTTACCGGGAATCCGGTACGCAACGAAATTGTGGCTCTAAACCAGATTCCTTACACATTACCTCAAGAAGAAAAACCAACAATTTTACAGCCAGAAAACCGCATGGGATATAATGTTATTTTAGCTTCTGATTTTGCGGTAGAGGATAAAAACAACCAAAAATTTTTTAATATTTTGGTTATTGGCGGTTCTGGTGGCGCAAAAATTTTCAGCGAAACTTTACCTAAAGCTTTTTTCAATTTTAGTGATGATTTAAAGAGCCGGATAAGCATCGTGCAGCAATGTCGTAGAGAACTATCCGAATCAACTTTTAAACAATATCGCTCTTTTAATTTAAACATCGAAATTCAGCCATTTTTTGCCGACATGCCCCAAAAAATACACGATGCTCATTTGATAATTGCGCGCTCTGGTTCTTCGTCAATTTTTGAATTTTGCGCTGCCAAAAGGCCGATGATTTTAGTTCCTTTTGAAAAAGCCGCCGATAATCATCAAGAAAAAAACGCCCGTTTCCTTGAAAAGCATGGTGCTGCGATTGTAATCACAGAGAAAGAATTTAATATTACTAACATCGGGAAGATTTTGCAGAATTTAATTAACAATTACGCAATGCTAGAAAAGATGTCAGAGCAAGCCGCATCTTTAGCAGTAATTGATGCAACAAAAAATCTAGCCAAATTATTTCAAAACGATGGCTCACAAAAATAAAAGCAACATTACTCACAGCGAGCATAAAGCCGATCTTATCGAGCAATATCAATCTTTTGAAGAAATTTCAATTGGGCAGATTTTAAGCAATAAAAGAGTAAAACTCAAAATTGAAATCACTGAGGCTGCCGCTTTTTTAAAAATAAAATCACGCGACATTGAGGCGATCGAAAATGACGATCTCAGCAAATTTATTAAACATCTTTATGTTCCGGGAATGCTGCGTTCTTACGCTAAGTTTCTAAAGATTGATCCGCGAATAATTGAGGAAAAAATCAAGCTGCTCAATATTCAACAAAATACCCACAACAAAAAGCACCAACTGATTAATATCGGCGAAAATATCGATCTGACACCTGATAAAAATCATCTTTTCAACTTTTTGATTTTTTCAGCAGTATTATTTTTCATCTTATTGTCGATCTATAATTTTGCCGAGAATAAAAGCAGTAAAAGCACTTCCATCAAAAGCGAAAGTTTGGTTGAAGAACTAAAAAAAATTGATTTTTAAATGAGGCCTATCAATCCAGTTAAAGAAAACTGGAACAAGACAGATGACGAAGAGTTGGAAGAAGGTGAGAAAAAGCCCAAAAAACTTCCATCGTTAAAATCAAGAACATCTCTGCTTATTGTTAGCATCCTATTCGCGATAATACTGCTCTTAGCTTCACTTCCGGGATTTTTCGACAACAATACTCTGAAGTTTAGAATCGAGCAAAAAATCAGCGAGACTCTCAGCGCCAACCTAAACATCAAAGGCAAAGTTGAGGTTGCCATATTTCCTTATCCATCAATCACCGCTCATGATGTTTTGCTGCAAAATCTTCAGAAAGAAGACAAGGTTTATAATTTTTATGCCTCTGCAGTTACGATCAAATTATCGCTGCTAAAATTTTTTCAAGAAGATTTCGAGATCAAATCTATCTCCTTCTTTAATGCTATTTTAGAAAGCCATTACGCAACAAATTCAGCAATAAAAAGATCAAATAAATTCAGCGAAGCCGCGGCAAGATTTAGCAAAATATCAACTGAAAATAATCAACAAAAACCCGCCAATAGTCTCAGCGCCAAACTATTTGCCATCGATAAATTTCAATCATCACAATTCAGCAGCAATAGTTTTCCAAAATTTGAAATTGAAAATGGTAGTATCATTTCTTACGACAAATTTTCACGTCCCAAGGAAATTGATGAAATTGCAATCAATGCTATGATGAATGCCGATAAAATTCGCGCTTACGGCAAGTTCAACAATGAAAAAGTTAGCAATAACTTTAAACTAACCGCCAATTTTAATGCCGATATTTCTGACCAGAATTCTACCATCGAGATCAATTCTTCAACCATGAGCCTAATCATAAAAGGCAGTTTCACCAAAGATAATAAGGGTATTTTAAATAGTGATTTTAGCGGAAAAATTGAAGCAGAAATTTTTGAAATGCGCTCTTTTTATAAAGATTATATTAACAGCAGCAGTGCGCTTTACGACAAGCTAAAACAAAATAACCAGCCGATCAAAATCAGTGGTAATATTCAAAATAAAGGCAGGGAAGTTTTTCTCGAGGAAGTAGTAATTAATTCCAACTTAGCCAATGGCAAAGGCAGTGCCATAATTGATTTTGCTTCTGATTTGCCAAAAATCGATATCACTCTGAATTTAGAAAATCTTGATCTCGATAGCATTTGGTCAAATGAAAGAATTACAACAAAAACAATTCCGCACCTCAGTAATTTCAAAATCACCAGCAACAATGAAAGTGTTGAAACTCTGCCAAACCATACCACCTCTGATCTAACTGCGGCTAACTCTTCCACAGCACTAGATTTAAAAATTGCCAATAACATCAAAAATTTTGACCTTTCCGCTGAAATACAAATTAAGGCAGTCAATTATTTAGAAGGACAGATCAAGGATTTGAATCTATATCTGACCATCTCAAAAGAAGGTCAGATTTTAATTTTGCCGATGATTTTCAATATTCCTGGCGATGCTATCGTGAGGGTTAATGGTGTTTTAGAGAATAATCACGATCTACCCAAATTCATCGGCAAAATAGACATTAAAGGCAAGAATCTCGGCGACAGCTTTAAATGGCTGAAACTGCAATCGCAAAATCTGAAATTCGATAATTTAAAAGATTACATCATCTATTCCGATGCACTGTTAGTTCCAAACAATATCACGCTCGATAATTTTTACCTTAATTTGAACAATGGTCTCAGCGAACTTCTGGGCCAAGTCACAATCGACAGCAGTAGTAGAATTACCAACATCACCAATAAATTTTATGTCAGCACTTTTAATATTGACGATTTTTTCCTCACCTCAGGACAAAATATCTATTTAGCCCCTGGATCATTGCTGCGTAAACTTTTGTGGCTTAATGAAATTTCCTCCACCAATTCCACTGAACTAACTTTTGGTAAACTTATCTACAAGGGTGAAGAATTTTCAGGACCTTCCTCATTTAAACTAGGCTTTGGTCAGGGTTATTTAAGAATTGCTGGGTTAAACCTTCACTCCAACGAAACCGATCTTAAAGCCGATTTATCAATGGATCTTAGCAACCAAAATCCGCTATTTGACCTCAACCTGGTTGCTAATAATTTTCATTACGAATCTACGCCAATCACAAAAACAGATGATGGCAAAGATTATCCGGCTTTGAAAAAAAATAACGTTGCCGACCAATTTTTCGCCTTACCTTCTTTGGAAGGTTTCAGCGGCAATATCTCCATAAGTACTTCAAACTTAAAACTTGATGATCTGTTCATCACCGATGCCAGCCTGGTCGGAAAATTAAAAGACGGCAACATTCCTAACGCCATTGCCAAATGTAATATTTATAATGGTAACCTGAAATATGACGGACTTGTTGGCATCAAACTCGAGAAAACCATTAACGGCAATCTCAACCTCAATAATATTGATTTGGGTCAACTTTTATACGATGTTAGCGAAATCAAAAATATTGGTGGCACGGCCAATATTTCAGCCAGCATAACTTCAGTTGCATCGTCAAAAGAGAGTTTTATCAAAGACGCTACTAGCGAAATAAAATTTAACATTGCCTCACCAATAGTTAGTGGTTACGGCCTGCGGGATTTGGTAAATAAAATGTTTTATCCAGAAAATTTCCGTCGCGAGCTGCAAAATCCGGAACAGATTCTTTTTAATAAAAATAGCACTACTGTTTTTAAGCAGGCCACCGGCACTATTTTACTTGATAAGGATAAGGATAATAAAATCTCGGTCAATTTTAATGCCGCAGCCATAAACGGCGTTTTATCTGGCAAAATTAATCTAGTGGAAAATTCACTTGATGGTCTGGCCAATATTATTTTCATAACTGGATCACAACAAAAACAAGTGCCGCTCAACATCGCTACTGCCTTAAAAGGTAATATGGATAATATTTTACAAAGCAGCAACCTTGACCAAGTAAAACAATATTTAGGAATAATGCCGGTCAAACCAGCAACAACAAAAGCATCAAATCCTTAAAAACATGACTGATAAAATTTCTCTGCACGATCTGCGCTTAAAAAAGCATAATGACAAAATAATTTGTCTCACTGCCTACACTTTTCCAATGGCGCAGATTCTGGATAATTACTGCGATATTATTTTAGTCGGTGATTCACTAGGAATGACAATTTACGGCCTTCCTGACACAGTGGATGTGACATTGGAAATGATGATTGAGCATGGTAAAGCAGTGATGCGTGCTGCAAAAAGATCCTTCGTCGTTGTAGATCTTCCTCACGGAACTTACGAGAAATCACTACAACAAGCACTAGAATCGGCACAAAAAGTGATTACCGCTACCGGGTGCGACGCCATTAAAATCGAGACCTCACGGCAAATGGTCGAAACTGTAAAATTTCTGTCCAACAATAAAATTAATGTCATGGCGCATGTTGGACTTTTGCCACAAAAAGTACGCGAAATTGGCGGCTACAAATATCAAGGTCGCAACCAAGAAGCAGCACAGGAAATTTTAGAAACTGCCAAACTCCTGGAACAAGCAGGAGCTTTTGCAACAGTAATTGAAGCAGTTCCAGCGCAATTGGCTGATGAAATTTCTGCCGCATTAACAATTCCCACAATCGGCATCGGCGCTTCCCAAAATTGTGACGGACAGGTTTTGGTAATTGATGATTTGCTTGGGCTGAATCAACAATTCAAACCGCGTTTTGTTAAGCACTATACCAATCTGGCTCAAGAAATTTCGCAAGCAGTTGAGAAATTTTGTCAGGATGTGAAAAAGAAAAATTTTCCGGGGCAAGAAAATCTGCTTTAATGCGGGTGTAAAAATTTAGGAAATAATTTTTTTCAGCAACTCTGCTGCTTCTCTTTTAGTTTTTTCGGCGGCCTGAACACCTAATTTCAAGGCCGATTCAATATCAGCATTGCCTTGCATCTTAGTGGTAAAAACTTCGCTACCATCATGCGTTAAAATCAAAGTCTCCATACTTAAAAGCTGATTTTCTAAAGAGGCATGTACTGCTACAGGAGTTGAGCAGGAAGCTCCCAGATCAAGCAAGAAAGCACGCTCAGCACTAACGCAAATCTCGGTTTCATGATGATTTATTTTAGAGAGAATTTCGGAAATTTTTTTATCAGCTTTACGGCTTTGTATAGCCAAAGCACCTTGTCCACCAGAAGGCAGCATTATATCTTTTTCAATCAAATTCTTCTCGCTATAACCTTTTGGACATGAAGCTTTTGCACTCAAACGATCAAGCCCGCAAGCCGCGAGAATTGTGGCATCAACTTCATCATTTTCAATTTTTCCCAAACGTGTTGTAACGTTGCCACGAAAATTAATAATTCTTAAATCAGGGCGTAACCTTAATAAAATTGCCTTACGTCTCGCCGAGGAAGTGCCAACCACAGAGCCTTGTGGCAGATCGGAAATTGCATCAAACTTTTTTGAAATAAAACAATCACGAGCATCAAATCTTTTGGTAAAAGCCGCCAAATGAGTTTCTTCATGCAACGAAGGAGGAACATCTTTTGCTGAATGCACAGCAATATCGATTTTATTTTGGATCAAAGCTTCTTCCAATTCTTTGATAAACAAACCTTTGCCACCAACTTCAGCTAGATTGCGATCCAAAATTTTATCGCCAGAAGTTGTAATTAAAACAACCTCAATTTCGAGATTTTGTAAATGAGGAGAAAGTAAAGCACTAACTTCTGCAACTTGCGCTAAGGCCAATTTACTGGTTCTTGTACCAATTCTGATTTTAGAAGCTGAGGACATCGAGGACTATGTTTCGTTAAGGAGTTAGACCCCTTTTTATGGGATCACCCCCTAAATCACTTTACTCTATTGTTCTGAGGATTTTGAGATGGATGAAAAGAAATTTAATACATCAAAGTAAGAAATTTTTTAACGAGTGACTCAAAAGCCGACGAGCAATTAGCCTTGACGGGCTTTGAAGCGAGGGTTTGTTTTGTTGATTACGTAAAGACGTCCTTTTCTGCGAACAACTTTACAGTCTTTATGTCTTTTTTTCGCAGATTTTAGCGAGTTATAAATTTTCATCGTGAATCCTTTTCGAGATTAATTTTTTAGGAAAATTGTGAGAAATAGAGCTTCAAAAAAAGCGGTGATCTGAAAGAGGCGGCGCAAGTTAGTTTTGCCAAACAAAATGTCAACCAACATCAAGAGTGGCTGACACTTTTTAAAGGTGTCTGACAGATATCATTAGCGATCAACCTCTCCAAACACAATATCTTGCGTTGAAATTACAGTAACAACATCCGCCAACATATGACCCTTAACCATAAATTCCAAACCCTGTAAATGGGCAAAACCAGGAGCTCTAACACGACAACGGTGCGGACGGTTACCGCCTTCAGAAATTACATAAACTCCAAATTCACCTTTTGGGGCTTCAACTGCAGCATAAGCCTCACCTTTTGGCACGTGATAACCTTCAGTAAATAACTTGAAGTGATTGATCAAAGATTCCATCGAATGCTTCATCTCATTTCTTTTTGGGGGCGCAATTTTAGTGTCTGAAGTTGAAACTGGACCCTGCGGCATTTTTTCAAGACATTGATTAATAATCTTGATCGACTCACGCATTTCTTGAACACGAATTAAGTAGCGATCATAAGAATCTCCATGTTTACCAACCGGAATATCAAATTCTAACTCACCATATACTTCATAAGGCTGAGATTTGCGCAAATCCCAAGCAATTCCTGATCCGCGAATCATAGGACCAGAAAAACCATAGCTCAATGCTTGTTCTTTAGACACAATACCTACCTCAACCATACGCTGTTTGAAGATACGGTTTTCAGTTAAAAGATTTTCCAAATCGTCAATTAACTTAGGAAAATTTTTAGAAAATTCGGCAATTTCTTCTAGCAAACCATCAGGTAAATCTTGATGCACACCACCAGGACGAATATATGCTGAGTGCATTCTTGAACCAGAAACTTTTTCATAAAATCCCATCATTTTTTCTCTCTCTTCAAACATCCACAACAACGGAGTCATAGCACCAACGTCAAGAGCCTGCGTAGTCACAGCCATGATGTGATTTAAAATACGCGTAATTTCAGAAAATAAGACGCGGATAAATTGGCCACGACGTGGAATTTCACAGCCCAAAAGTTTTTCCACTGACAAAGCATAAGCATGTTCCTGACACATTGGAGAGACATAATCCAAACGGTCAAAGTAAGGTACAGCCTGTAAATAGCTTTTATACTCAATCAATTTCTCAGTACCGCGATGCAATAATCCAATATGAGGATCGGCACGCGTGATAACTTCACCATCCATTTCAAGAATAAGGCGCAAAACGCCATGAGCCGCTGGATGTTGCGGACCAAAGTTAATGGTTACGTTTTTAGTTTCTGTTGGAGCAGTCATGTTTGCTTGAATTTTTAGCGGAATAAACGAGGTGCGGCTTTTTAGAATTTGACCAGAAAAAAAACAAATTAAAATTTCTGCGTCAATATTCCATCAGCTGAAATATTGGCTACAGCACCCAAAACCAAAGGCATCATATTTTTTGAATGACCCAAAGTTTTTGATTTCTCAATGATAATTGGCACCGAGGTAGCTTTTTTTAGTTTTTCAATTGCCCGCAAAATATTTTTTGTTCGTGGCGCACCATGTGGATTAGACTCCATAAAATTGCCCAGCAAGATAGCTATGGGGGAAATTTTTTGTTCATTGATGATGGTCACTAATTGTGAAAAATAACGATCCAGCCTTTCACCATCCTCACCTTCATCTTCAAGAAATAAAATTTTATTATGCCAGTTGAGCTGATTCTTAGTACCAAAACTACCAGCCAAAACACTAATACAGCCACCAACCACAACAGCTGAAGCTGCAAAATTAGGAGTTATTAACTTATATTTTAACTCAGAAATTTTACCAAAAATTAAATCAACAATAGCTCGTGCAGATTTTTGAGAAACTTTGTTGAGCGCTATCTGGGCAAGCATTGGAGCAGTTATTACTTCCCAACTCCAATCTTCAATTAAGATTTTATTGAGAGCTGCAATGTCAGAAAATCCGATGAAAATTTTTTTATTTCTCGGCTTAGGCATTTTCTTTAAGAAAGGCAACAATTCAGCACTGCCATACCCTCCACGTGTACACCAAATTATTTTAGAATCAGGATTTTCTACGGCTTTTTTAAATTGAGCGAAACGAATTTTAGCATCAAAAGAAGGAAATTCGTGAACCACAGATTTTTTCAAAGTGGTTTCACTGCCAAAAAACACATTGGGCAATAATTCAATTTTATGAATAAACTCTTCGATTTTTTTCATCTCCGCCATTGTACAAGCTGTACCGGGAGAAATTATGTCAACAACATCATTTTTTTTAAGAAACTCAAAATTCATAAATCAAAAATTTTCACGGTGATTGAATTTTTCATACTTTTAGATAGGCAAAGGGTGTTTGCTATTTACAATTAGTGCCGCGAATTTGTATTTTGCCAATGTAATTTCAAACAAAAATTTTTTGAAAAAAATTTCTTAAAAAAATGGCGAAAGAAAAAATCATCATCTTTGACACAACTTTGCGCGATGGCGAGCAAGCTCCCGGCGCAACCATGAATATTGAAGAAAAATTGTTGATCGCCAAGACTCTCGAAAAAATGGGAGTTGATGTTATTGAAGCCGGTTTTCCCGCAGCATCAAATGGCGATTTTGCGGCTGTCAGCCGCATTGCGCAAACCATCAAAAACTCAACAATCTGCGGTCTAGCCCGCGCTAAAAAATCAGACATTGAACGCACCGCCGAAAGTTTAAAATTAGCAGCTCGTCCGCGTATTCATTCATTCCTTGCCACTTCACCAATTCACATGCAATACAAGCTAAGAATGGACGAAGCACAGGTTTTAAATGCCATTACTGAAAGCGTTTCTTTAGCACGCTCTTTCGTGCCGGAAGTTGATTGGTCGCCAGAAGATGCCACCCGCTCAAAACGTGATTTTTTGTTTAAAGCAATCGAAACTGCAATCAATGCCGGAGCTAATACCATCAACATTCCAGATACTGTGGGCTATACCACTCCCGAAGAATATTTCGACTTGATTGCGGCAATAAAAAATAACGTCAGCAATATCGACAAAGCTATAATTTCAACTCATTGCCATAATGACTTGGGGCTGGCAGTTGCCAACTCCTTGGCCGCAATGCGCGCCGGCGCAAGACAAATTGAATGCACCATAAATGGTATTGGCGAACGCGCTGGGAATGCTGCGTTAGAAGAAATTGTCATGGCCATTAAAACTCGCAGCGATTTTTACGGTGTTGAAACCAATGTCGACACCACCATGATCACGCGCATTTCAAAATTAGTTTCCGGCATCACTGGTTTTGCCGTACAGTACAACAAAGCAATTGTTGGAGCCAATGCTTTCGCCCATGAAAGTGGTATTCATCAAGATGGAGTTTTGAAAAATCGTGAAACCTACGAGATTATGACTCCAGAATCAGTTGGATTGGAAAAATCATCTCTGGTTTTGGGAAAACTTTCTGGACGCGCTGCTTTCAAAGATCGCCTCAAAGAAATTGGCTACGATCTTTCCGAAGAGATGTTTAATGAAGCTTTCAAAAAATTCAAAGATTTGGCCGACAAGAAAAAGGAAATCGTTGATGAAGACATTGTCTCTTTGGTTGACAGCTCAATTGTAAATCAAAAATCGCGCTATAACTTAGTCAGCTTGGAAATAAAATGTGGTACCGATGCTGAGGCTTTTGTAAGCATCAAAATAAAAATTGACAATGATGTGGTCACAACTAATTTTCGCTCGAAAGACGGTCCGGTTGACGCAATTTTCAACGCTATCAACAGTTTGATCCCACACAATGCCAGCCTTGAACTATACCAAGTTCAAGCAGTCACTGAGGGGACTGATGCTCAGGCTACGGTTGCTGTCAGGTTAAAACAAAATAATAGAATTTTTACCGCTCACGGGGCTGATACCGATGTATTGGCGGCCTCTGCGATTGCTTACATTAACTGTCTTGATAGACTCCAAACTAATTATTTAGGATAAAATGCTTTCAAAATTTTTCTCATTTTCTTCGAAAGATATTGCCATCGATCTAGGCACTGCAAACACACTAGTTTACGTTCATAATCAAGGTGTTGTTTTAAATGAACCATCAGTTGTTGCCGTAATCAATGAAAACGGCAAATTGATTCCATGCGCTTTTGGAGCTACTGCCAAAATGATGTTGGGTCGTACTCCAGCAAAAATTGATGCCATACGCCCACTTAAAGATGGCGTGATTGCTGATTTCAAAATTGCCGCTGAAATGATTAAACACTTCATCCGCGAAGTTAATCAAACCAAAAGTTGGCTTGGTCCTTTAGTTATTATCTGCGTTCCTTCTGGCTCAACTCCTGTTGAAAGAAGAGCCATTCAAGATGCCGCTGAAGGTGCCGGCGCTAATGAAGTTTATTTGATTGAAGAACCAATGGCCGCTGCAATTGGCGCTAATCTTCCCGTCACTGAACCTACTGGATCAATGATCGTCGATATTGGCGGTGGTACAACCGAAGTTGGAATTTTATCTCTTGGTGGCATTGTTTATTCAAGATCTGTACGTGTTGGTGGTGATAAAATGGATGATGCGATCATTTCCTACATCCGTCGTTATCACAATTTATTGATCGGAGAATCTACCGCAGAACGCATCAAAAAAACTATCGGTGCAGCCTGCCCTCCTGAAGAAGGCGACGGTGCAACTATCGAAGTTAAAGGTCGCGACCTTTCAAACGGCATCCCAAAAGAAATCATTTTAACCGAAAGACAAATTTCCGAAAGCTTGATGGAGCCTGTCGAACAAATTATTGATGCCATCAAAGTTGCCTTGGAATGCACTCCTCCCGAACTTTCTTCCGACATTGTAGAAAAAGGGATTGTTCTTTCTGGTGGTGGCGCACTTTTAAGAAATCTTGATGTAGTTGTCAGACAAGCTACCGGATTGCCAGTTTTTGTTGCCGAAGATCCCCTTCTCTGCGTAGTTAACGGCTGTGGTAAAGTTTTGGAAAACATCAAAATGTTCCGCGCCACTTTGTTTAGACAAGATTAAAACTATTAGGAAAAGGTAAGAGATAAGAGATAAGTTAGTTTAGATACCCCTTTTCTTACCTCTTCACTCCTTAAATTTATGAAGCAGTATCTAAACTTCTCCCAGACTAAATCTAACTACAGTCTTCAGCACAATTTCAACTTGGTATTTCGTAAAGTTGAAACTGTGATTTTTTGTTTTTTGTGCCTAATCCTGCTGATTACTTCCAAGATCAATAGAGATTTCTCTGACAATGTTTCTATGGGCTTTGTGTCAGTCTCATTGCCCGTTGTAAAGTTCGCCGCCTTTCCTTTCAACGCTGCTATCAATATTTTAGTTGATTTTGACGAGCTGGTTAATGCCAAAAAGGAAAATAAGGTCCTCAAAGAAGAAAATGAAAAGCTGCGCAATTTTTACATCAAATCACTAAATATTAACCGTGAAAATAAAGAGCTGAAAGACACACTGCGCTTTGTTACCACCAAAAGTTCTAACTTTAAAGTGGCCCGCATTATCGGACGTTCACATCAAATGTTTAATCAAACCTTATTCATTGATGCCGGAAAAAATCGCGGCATTAAAGAAGGTAGCATTGTCACCGGCAATAGTGGTGTTATCGGCAGAATTTCACAAGTTGGTGAAACTCGATCACGTCTAATTTTAGTTACCGATGCCAATTCTCGCATTCCAGTATTAGCCTCTAAAGCGAGAGTGCGCGGCATTTTGGCCGGCAATAATAGCTCAACAATGGAAATATTATATTTGCAAAAAAATCACTCGATCAAACAAGGTGATTGGATATTTACTTCCGGAGATGGCGACACTCTGCCTCCTGGACTTCTTATTGGCGTAGTTACAAAAGTCGATAAATCTTACGCCGCAGTTGAGATGATCGAAAACGTCAATAATGCTGATATAGTCACTATTTTAGACTATTAGTAATAGCGCCTATCTTTTCTTCTTTGGCAATCTCACGCGTTATAAAAGGCACTTGCGAGATGGTAAATAACAGCGCAATTGGCATCATACCAAAAACTTTAAATTGCACCCAAAAGTCAGTGGAATAATTGCGCCATATTATTTCATTCAAACCTGCCAGAAACGCAAAAAAACATCCCCAACGCACACTTAAAATCAACCAAGCCCCATCTGATATTTTAATTTTTGAGCCAAGCAAATTGCGCATCCACAACTTTTTGGAAAAATAACAATATAATAAAATCACTGCAAAAAGCAGATTGATCACCGTTGGCTTAATTTTGATAAAAATTTCATTTTGCAAAACTATAGTCGCCGTTCCGAACAAACCCAAAATAACGCCAGAAAATAACGCGACTTTAGCAATTTTTCTGGTCACAACATAGGAAATAAGAAGTGCTATTACCGTCGCAATCATCAAGGCAATCGTTGCCGTAATTAATGGATTTTCTCCCGGGACAAATTTGTAAAAAATAAAAAAAATGACCAGTGGCAAATAATCACAAACAAAATCGAGCCAAGATTGGCGAGGGGTTTTAGTCATTACAATTTAGTTTATAGTGAGAGGAGGAGTACTGTAAAATATCTTGCAGGATTATTTGATAAACTAAAGCGCCTTTATTTTCTTGTAATAATTTTGCCAACGCCTCATCACCTTTAAAACCTTGTGGAATCTTTATTTCTCTGATTCCTCCTTTTTTCATTCCCAGAATATTTTTCTCCAAAAACCAATCTTGTTTGCTACCAATTATAATTTTTTTCTCAGGATTCATCTCAATAGTCTTAATGGTAGCAGCATTTGTTTGTTCTGAATTTAACGAAACGAAGGCCACAATTTCAGCACCGCAAAGCACTGCATCTTTACCAATTCCTAGATTGATATCTTTTATTTGCGGTATCACTGCTATTTCCTGATTTTGTCCCGATAAATTGCTTGAAGTTTCTTCTTCCTGTAATTTGGCATAGGATCTTGCCGCCACAACATTGCTGGCAATAAACTTTCCCTTCTCTTCCATCTCTCTAAAATTTTGTTTGAGCCTCTCAGAAGAAAGGCGATTACCCAAACTTTGCGGATTATTTTTATTGGCAAAAAGCGCAAAATAAATAACCACAATAATGCCGATCATTTTAATCAGCGGGTTTTGTAGCAATTTCATGATTTAAGATTTTGTATTAGATGCTGTGCAATAGCGCCTTGACGCAATATTTCAATTTCACCGGCACAGACTTTAACCACAGTAGAAACATTTTTTTGCAATAATTCTCCGCCGTCAATCACTAAATTTAAATTCGAGTTGGCAAAATATTCTCTGACTTCCAAGGCACTATTTGCAGGCTCTGCACCTGCTTTATTGGCGCTACTAACTGCGAGAATTCCGTTAAAATCCACTAATAAATTTTGTATAAATTCACGATCAACAATACGAAATCCCAAAAAACCTTCCGCATTTAAATTTAAATTTGACGCAATTTCATTTTGACTATCAAAGCTTTGTTGAAGAACTAAAGTCAGTGCTCCTGGCAAAAATTTTTGAGCAATTTTTTCAGCAATTTCGTCAAAACAAAAAATCTTTTTTGCCGCTGCAATATCTTTGACAAAGATTGCCACCGGCTTTTTGCAATCACGCTCTTTTAAGTCATATAACTTAGAAACCGCTTGTGAATTGGAGGCGTCGGCAGCAACCCCATAAACCGTGTCGGTAGCAAAAGAAATTAGATTACCGGCGCGCAAGAATTCACAAGCCAACTTTATTGCATCTTTATTTTGTTCTGAAATTACCTGCATTTATTAAAGTTTTTATTGGTTCAAAACTTTTGCGATGAAACTCGCAAATTCCAAATTGATTAATTTTCTCAACGTGCAATTTCGTAGGATAAGCAGCATTTTTATGCCACGAATATTGCGGAAATTTCTGATGAAGATCACGCATTATCTGGTCGCGAGTTTCTTTAGCAACTATTGATGCCGCAGCGATTGACAGACTTTTTTGATCACCTTTAACCACCGACAAAATTTGTTTGATCTGATCGCAAGGAACAAATGGCACAAAGTTTCCATCAACCAAAATTACCTGTGGCCACAGCTGATATTTAACGCATAAATTCTCATAAGCTAACTTCATTGCTAATTTTGTTGCCTGCAAAATATTAATTTCATCGATTTTTTTGGCATCAACAATGCCAACACCAAAATAACTATTTTCTTGCAACCAAGTAAAAATTTTACCACGTGCTGTTGAGGTCAACTTTTTTGAATCATTAATTTCTGCAGCAAAGTTTTGACGATTTAATATCACGCATGCCGCCACCACAGGACCTGCAAGCGGACCTCTTCCAGCCTCATCAATTCCGGCGATAAGGGAGTCAGCAAAGGAATTTTCAATCAAAAAATTCGGAAAAGTTTTCTGTTCTTGCATTTAAGTAACGCGTTAATTTAATTGCCTAAGAAGTTTATGGAGCATGTTACAAACTAGCTCTATACTCAATCTGATTCAAGATACCAAGCTTTCTAAAAAATTCAGGGGTATAAATTTATCTACAACCCCACCGGCATTTCAACAATTTAAAATTTCATTTATGTCATTTCTCAACAAAGGCGGCAGCTTTTCCAATAATCATTCTTTGGTAAAACCAATAGCGATTATAGTAGCAATACTGCTAGTTATTGGTGGATCTTACACTCTTCTTGGCAAAAAAACCGCAACAACCGAAACCACAAAAGATTTAGCCCCAGAAGCTCAACTTGAAATTCAACCGAGCGGTTTGGATAAAGACATGGATATTGATGATGTTGAAGATGTTGAAAAAGTAATTGCGAAATGGATTGAAGCCAATCCTAAAGCTATTCTTTCCTCTGTTAGCAACATGCAGAAAAAGGCTATGGAACAACAAATGAAAGATGCTCAAAAAAATATCTCAAGCAAAAAAGACGAGCTATTTAACGATCAAAACTCTGGCTCTTACGGACCTAGTGATGCCGATATTACAATTGTTGAATTTTTCGATTATTCCTGCGGCTATTGCAAAAAAGCTCAGCTTGCAGTTGATGAACTTCTTGATCACGACAAGAAAGTTAAAGTCATCTACAAAGAATATCCAATTTTGGGACAAGCTTCAGTTGAAATGTCACAAGTTGCTGTGGCAGTAAATATTATTGATCCAGCATCTTACAAAAAATTTCACGATGCCATGATGAAATCAAATGCTCACAACAAAGATGACGCCATTAAAATTGCCAAATCTATTGGTATCAGTGGTGAAAGGTTAGAAAAAACCTTAAAAAATGACCAAAGTAAAATTGCTAAAATTCTTCAGGATAATTCAATTTTAGGCACTTCAATTGGTATCAACGGTACTCCAGGATTCATTATTGGAGAAGAATTAATTCCAGGTGCGCTGGACGTTTCTGCTTTAAAAGACAAAGTTGCCGCAGTCAGAAACGCCAAATAATTGGGATAAAATCTGATCAATCATTTGTTCTTTGAATAGATCAAAGCTTTTTCTAGCTTTGATCTTATCTCAAAGTCAGGTGATTGATCTAAAAAAGTTCACAAATGACACCAGATTTCTCCTTTCTTTCCGACCAACAAAAATCAGTTGTTCAAGCCTTTGAAGATGGCAAAAATATTTTAGTCACCGGTGGTGCTGGTACCGGG
The DNA here is from genome assembly GCA_964537735.1 of uncultured Rhizobium sp. GTDB lineage: Bacteria > Pseudomonadota > Alphaproteobacteria > Rickettsiales > UBA1997 > UBA2645. The sequence continues at coordinate 44,585 of CAZICL010000010.1, forward strand.
AAATCTTATCTCTTAAATTTTCTTAAAAGAAATTATCCGCTTTCTCGCCTTGAAATAGCTGCCAGCACTGGCATTGCCGCGCTTAATGTTGGTGGTTCAACAATTCATTCTTGGGCCGGCATTGGACTTGCTAACATACCCGTTGAAAAAATTATCGAAAATATTTTCAGCGCCAAAGCCATTCGCGCCCGACGTCGTATTCGCCAAGCACGAGCTTTGGCCATCGATGAAATTTCCATGATTTCTGCTGAACTATTCGAGATTTTGAATCGTGTTTTTCAGGCGGTAAGAGAAAATAATTTACCAATGGGGGGTATTCAAATTATTGTTTTTGGAGACTTCTTGCAGCTTCCTCCGATTAATCGTGACAGTCAGAATTATAATTTCTGCTTCAACGGAAAAGTGTGGAAAGATCTTAATTTTCAACCCTTCGTGCTCGAACAATCTTTCCGCCAAAACGATGCGGAATTTATCCGTATTTTGAATAATCTACGTTTTGGAAAAGTTTCCGATGATGATCGCAAAATTCTGGAATCACGCATTAAGGCTGACGATACCAATCAAGCAATACGACCTACAATTCTGACCACTCACAATTACAAAGTCGAAAAAATCAATCAGGAAGAATTAAAGAAAATTCCACATCCAGAAATTATTCACCAAGCTGAATATAGAGGCGCACCAGAAAGAATTGAGTTTCTGCGCAGAAATTGTTTAGCTCAAGATACATTACGTCTCAAGGTTGGAGCACAAGTTATGATGATTAAAAATACTTACCAAAAAGACGGCATCATTAACGGATCACTTGGTATTATCAAAGATTTTTCCCCGCGCAAAAATTTTCCCATTGTTGAATTTGTAAATGGCAAAATACTTACTATCGGACCTGATGAATGGCTGCTGGAAAAATTTAATGACGGACACAAAGAAAGTGTAATTGAAGCAGAATTGCAGCAAATTCCATTGATTCTGGCTTGGGCTATTACTATCCACAAATCGCAAGGTCTCACTTTGGATAAAATTTCCTGTGATTTATCCGACAGCTTCAGCCCGGGACAAATCTATGTTGCCTTATCGCGTGCGCGTTCTTTAAGCGGTGTCTTTATCGAATCGATTAATTTTAATCGCCTTACTTCCAACGATGAAGCGGTAAATTTTTACCGCAATCTCACCTAAAATATGCACCACTTCCACAAACTATCCGACAATTCTCAAGGCATCTGCTATGCTCTTCTTTCTTGTTTTCTTGCCTCAGTTTTAATCGCATTAGTACGCCATTTATCAGACCAATTTAACATTTTTTTTATTGTGATGATGCGCAATTTTTTTGGCTTGCTGTTTTTCTTGCCGCAAATTTTGCACGACTACAAAAAGATTTTTGCCACCAATAAACTAAAACTTCACATCTTTCGCGGCGTCAATGGCCTTGTCTCCATGATGATTTGGTTTCACGTTGTCACGGTTTTGCCTTTGTCCGAAGCTGTTTCAATCAGCTTCATAATTCCCATTTTAACTACTATTGTGGCCATCTTTTTTCTCAAAGAAAAAGTCAAGTCTCACAGCTGGATCGCCAGTTGTCTTGGTTTTGTTGGTATTTTAATTATTCTACGTCCTGGCTTTAAAGAATTTAATCCGGCTTATTTTTATTCTTTTATCTCAGTGATTTTATGGGTCATTTCCAATATCATCATAAAAATTATGACCAAAACTGAAAAGCCGCAAACCATCGTAGCCTATATGTCTTTTGTCATGCTGATTTGTTCAATTCCTTTTGCCATGCCTTACATGCAACCGATTACCTTCACTAATTTCTTGTGGTTTTTTGCTCTTGGCGCAGTTTCAAATTTATTGCATATTTTTATTTCATCGGCCTATTCCAAAGCAGATCTGTCCTTTGTACAACCTTTTGACTTCACCCGCCTCATTTTCACCGCTATTATTTCCTATTTTGCTTTTGGTGAAATAATTGATTTCTGGGTTATTATCGGATCGCTGGTAATTCTAAGCGGCGTAATTATTGTGATGCCAAAACGCTCCTCCAAAAAAGTTAAAACTAATGCTATACTATTTCAAACAGACAATTGAAAGGCTGCAAAACGAAAATCGTTACCGCGAATTTCTCGATATTTCGCGCCTCAAAGGCCAATTTCCTTACGCCATTAATAATAAAAATGGCCATAAAATAACAGTGTGGTGCTCCAATGATTATTTGGGTATGGGACAAAATGAAGAAGCCATTGACCAAGCCATCCTAGCTTTAAAAACTTACGGCATCGGCGCCGGCGGCACGCGTAATATCTCTGGAACTAATCACGAAGTAGTAAAGTTAGAAAAAGAAATTGCCTCGCTGCACAATAAAGAATCCGCTCTCAGCTTCACTTCTGGCTATTGCGCCAACGATGCCAGCATTCAAACTTTAGCAAAAATCATTCCTGATTTAGTAATTTTTTCCGATGCCAAGAATCACGCTTCCATCATCACCGGCATTAGAAATAGTGGCTTAAGAAAAGAAATTTTTCGCCATAATGACTTAGATAATTTAGAAAAATTGCTGCAAAAATATTCAGCAGATCAGCCCAAATTAATCATCTTTGAATCAGTTTATTCAATGGATGGCGACTTTGGAAAAATTTCTGAAATTTGTGATTTGGCTAAAAAATACCAGGCACTAACTTTTGTTGATGAAGTTCATGGCGTTGGTCTTTATGGCAAGAATGGTGGCGGTTTAAGCGAAGAACTCGGACTTAGCGATAAAATAGACATCATTCAAGGCACTTTCGCCAAAGCCTTTGGCACAATCGGCGGCTATATTGCGGCTAAGTCAGAAATTATAGATGCCATCCGCAGCCTTGCTTCTGGCTTTATTTTTACCACCGCTTTACCGCCAATGATTGCTGCAGCAACCGCAGCGAATATTCGTCACTTAAGAAACAGCCATTCTGAACGTTCGATAATGCGAGAACGAGTTAAAAAATTAAAAGCCGAGTTACAAAAAACCGGCGCCATTATTGTACAAAATGACTCACACATCATTTCCGTAAAAATCGGCGACGCTGCCAAAGCAAGAGAGATTTCCAAAAAATTACTTGATGATTTTAACATCTACATTCAGCACATCAATTATCCAACCGTTGCTAAAGGTGACGAACGCCTGCGCATCACAGCAACACCACTACATACTGATCAAATGATCACTGACTTAATTTCAGCCTTAAAACAAACTATTTAGCAGCAAAACTCATCTAAAAAATGCTGCAAAATAAAACTGGCGGCAATGTCATCAACAAATTTACTTTTTTTCCAAGATAGGTCGGAATAGTTGATATTTCTGGCTTCAAAGCTGGTTAATCTTTCCTCAAAAAGAAAAATTGGCAATTGACCTGCTAAAAATTTATCCAGTGCTTGAGAAAATTTATCGGAAAATTGCGTCATAGCAGTTTCATTATCATCAAGATTAATTGGTCTTCCGATCACTAAACCCACTACCTCATTTGCAACAATAAATGTTTTGATTTTTTCAAAATCCTTGTGGTTGGAAATTCGATTAATTATTAATTTTGGTGAAGCGATAAATCTTGATGCGTCGGACAAAGCCAGACCAATACGCTTCGTTCCAACATCAATTCCTAGCAAACGACCAAATTTCGGTAAAGTTTGCACAGCCGCTTGATTTGTGTTCTCGCAGTAATTAAAAATTGTCACAGTCTTTTAAAAAAATTCAAAAATAAGTTTAAAAATATGTCCACCTTAAGCGAAAAAGATATTAAAAAAGTTGCCCGGCTCGCAAGAATTGAAGTTAGCGAAGAATCTTGTCAACAATTGACTGACCAAGTTGGCAGTATCATCACTTGGGTTGAACAATTAGCTGAAGTTAACACCGATAATGTTGACGCCTTGACCAGTGTCCACAATGTGACATTGCGTTTAAACAAAGATGAAATTTCTGACGGCAATAAAGCAGAAGATGTTCTTAAAAATGCTAAAAACAGCAAATATGGCTATTTCACAGTTCCAAAAGTAATCGAATAAATTGCAGCAACTAAATTTAAATCTCCAAACTACTGAAAATTTTGATCCTTACAGCGCCAGTAGCTTTGTCATTTTAGACGAAAATTCTGCCGCTTATCACTTTTTGGAAAAATTTTTCAGTCAGCGAGAATTCTCCCGATCACAATTTCCTTCCTTGATTCTAAAGGGAGCGCCCTCTTGCGGCAAAAGCCATTTGCTTAATATTTTTGCTAAAGAATTTCACGGCAAATTTCTAAATATTACAGAAATAAGTGCTAAAAATTTAGACGGAATTTTCTCAGAAAATCGTTTTTTTATTTTGGAAAATATTGATGAAATTCAAAATGAAGAATTGCTGCTACACCTTATTAATAGCGCTGTTGAAGCCAAAGCTTTTTTGATTTTAAGTGCTAAGAACAATCTCCATTTTCAACTTAAAGATTTAGTTTCACGGCTGAAAAATATTTTCTCTCTGCAAATTAAAGAGCCTTCTGTTGAAGCAATAAAAATACTTCTGATAAATGCCTTTTCACGCAGACAAATCAAGGTTTCCCATCGGATAATAAAACTCATCGCCACTGATATTGAGCGCAGCTATTTGGCAATTTTTGAAGTAGTAAAACTAATCGAAGAGCAGTGCCACAATAGCGGCAAAACTTTAACTATGCCGACAGTGAAAGAGATTTTGGCAGATATGAAAGATGGTAATATATCCTAAATCAGACGATGTTTTTGTATTTACCTTGATAATATATAAGTGGCTTAGAGTGATTCAGATCGGCGAAATCAATAACTTCACCAATAATGATGTGATGATCGCCAGCTTTGATAATTTTGTGTTTACGACATTCAAAAAATCCTAGGGAATTTTCAAAAATCGGATTGCCATTTTTGCCAAAAAAATAAGGCTCAATGTCCCATTTATTACTATTTTTTGGAGTTGCAAAGCCACGTGCTAACTCGATTTGAGATTCACTTAAGATATTGAGAGAAAAAGTTTTGTTCTTTTTAAAAAGCTGCAAATTGGATGATTTATTATCAATGCAAAAGGAAATCAGAGGCGGTTTTAGTGATATTGATGAGAAAGAATTGATGGTCATACCAAAAAATTCATCAGCGAAAATCTTTTTTAACTTTTGCAGTAAACTCTTCCCCAGAGCGGTTTCATTGATAATTTTGTGGTTGAAAATTTTTTGTGAAAAAATTTCGCTATCTAAAATTTTATCAGCCGGAAATTTTCCGGTAAGAAAATTTTTCTTACGGGCGCAAGCAATGATAATGCCGGTAGTGAATAATCCCAGGCAATCACGAAAACGGCGTTGATCCATTAAAATACCATTAATTGCTTGAAGGAGCTAATTAGGGAAAAAATCAGAATTATAAGTCCGAGAATGATGGATAGGGTATAATTATAAATATAACCGGTTTGTAATTTGCTTACTTGCGCTGCGGCTTTTTTGCAAATTGCCACCATACCATTTGGCACTCCATCAACGCCTTTAACATCAATTACTCGCCATAGAAAATCACCGATTTTTTTAGTTGGTTGCACTAAAGCCACTTCATAGATTTCATCAAAATACCATTTATTAAGCGAAAGCTTGTAAAGCGGTTTAACAGCATTAGCCAATTTTTGCGGCCAATTTGTTTTTACCAAATAGAAAACATAAGCCAAGGCGATGGCGGCAATACCGACAATAAGTGGTGAAATTTTAACTAAGAAAGGCGCGTGATGAATTTCTTCCAAAAGCCCCACTCTAGCTTCATCAACAAAGATTGCGCCAGCAAAGAAATTACCTTCAACAGAAACCATATGAAGAATATTTGCACCAATGAAGCCGGCTGCAACCGATCCAATAGCCAAAACGCCAAGTGGAATTAGCATTGATAAAGGTGATTCATGAGCATGATCGAAAGTATGATGATCAGCTCTGCTTTTGCCGTGGAAGGTCAAAAATAAAAGGCGCCAAGAATAAAATGCGGTTAAAAATGCCGCAGTAATTCCCATAAAATAAGCAAATTTTCCATAAGATGAATGCGACATAAAGGCCGCTTCAAGAATCACATCTTTAGAATAGAATCCGGCAAAAGGCGGAAATCCGGCAAGAGCCAGCGAGCCAATCCACATCATAGCATAAGTGATGGGAATTTTTTTCCAAATACCACCCATTTTTTGAATATCTTGTTCATGATGCATGGCGTGAATTACGCTTCCGGCACCAAGAAATAGAAGGGCTTTAAAGAAGGCGTGAGTTGCTAAATGGAAAATTGCTGCTGAATAAGCTGAAACGCCGCAGGCAAAAAACATGTAGCCCAATTGTGAACAAGTTGAATAAGCGATGATTTTTTTAATGTCGTTTTGAGTGAGGGCAATAGTGGCGGCAAATATTGCAGTTGTAGCACCGACTATAGTAACAATGCCCAAAGCTAAAGGTGAAAATTCAAAAATTGGCGAACAACGTGCTACTAAAAATACACCAGCAGTAACCATAGTAGCAGCGTGTATCAAAGCCGAAACTGGTGTTGGACCTTCCATAGCATCAGCCAACCACACGTGAAGTCCAATTTGCGCAGACTTACCCATAGCGCCAATGAAAAGCAGAATACAAATAGTGTCGATGGCACTAAATTCTTTGCCAAAAAGCATGAATTTATCGTTTAAATGTGCGCTTACTGTTTCAAAAACTGGTGCAAATTCAACGGTGCCAAAGGTGACGTAAATTAAGGCAATGGCTAAAATTAATCCAAAATCACCAACACGATTAGCAACAAAAGCCTTAATAGCAGCGTTATTGGCTGATTGTTTTTTAAACCAGAAACCAATCAAAAGATAAGAGGCGACACCAACACCTTCCCAACCCACAAAAAGCTGGAGGAAGTTATCAGCCGTGACCAAGATCAACATGAAGAAAGTGAAAAGAGACAAATAAGACATGAAGCGTGCGATTGACTTATCTTCATGCATATATCCGGTGGAATAGATGTGCACCAAGCTGGAAACCACAGTAACGACGACCAACATAATAGCTGTGAGAGCATCAATTTTGATTGACCAATTAACAGAAAAATCGCCGGATGAAATCCACGTAATGAGAGGTATAATCTCATTGGTATGATGATTGGTAACATCGATAAAAGTTATGATGGCACAAATTGCTGCTGCTACAAGAAGTGTGCTGGAAAAAATTTGAGCAAACTTATCGGCAAAGTTTTTGTTTAAAATGCGCGAGAAAAATCCTGGAAGTAAGAAGCCTAACAAAGGCAGGAAAACAGTGAGTTTAAGAAGCATTTTGAGCGTTAATTTAGGGGTAGAAATAAGGGGTCAGACACATATGGGATCTGACCCCTTCATCGTTTAAGGGCAATTTAGAAATCGTACTTGGAAAAATCAAAGCGAAATTACGTCATTTAGAAATTTTCCTCTGTAAGTTCACGAATTATCCTTCTGGCGTTGCCTTT
>CAZICL010000010.1:52151-85719 GCA_964537735.1 uncultured Rhizobium sp.
GGAAAATCTGGACTCGAAATTAGATCGTAGGCCGAAAAGAGCCGTTTAGGCTCTTGAAATTCACAGAAAATTCGTCTGGCGTTGCCTTTGGAAAATCTGGACTCGAAATTAGATCGTAGGCCGAAAAGAGCCGTTTAGGCTCTTTTCTCACCACATACCACCATTGACACCAAGTCGGGAATCACGGGCGGTGAGCTTGAAGACATTTCCGACACTATGAGCACCCATTTGGTAACGTTCTTGACCTGGTAGCACAGGAGCCATTGCGGCAGTTTGCAACACACCAACGGCGGAGTGACGACAGAAGGCGTGAGCACCCCAGAAAATTGTATTATAATCGCTTAAATTTTTTTTGACTTCAGCCGGATTATCCCAGTTAACTGCGGCTAATTCTTTTTTATAGCGGGCACGAATTTTTGGAATGTTGGGGTCAACGGAGGCAATGTCTGGGTCGCGTTTCCAAGTGTAAAATGTCATGTAAATCGCACCACCAAATTGGCTGCCAAGCCCAGATTCACAACCATGAATCCAACCCAAATTAAAGCCAGGAGTTCCGCCTTTTGGCATCTGGCTAAACAAGGCATAACCGTAAGGTTTATACCAGTTTGGAGTAGAGCAATTGCTCAAAAATAATAGTAATAAAATTGTGAAGATTTTTTTCATATTTATGGGCTCCATCCAAGCCACCAACCTTTTGAGCCGCCAGCCCAAAGTGGATTGGTGCCAAATGCTGTTTCGCCGGCACCGCCGACACCATCTTTATCTGTACCTTTTTGCCATACTCCGAACATCGAGTCAACACCACCAGGAGTGGTTGATACTGAGCTTCCAAAAACGCTGTAGCCATCAGGATCGCCAAAAAGCCCCATCTTATTAAAGTCTTTTGGAGTATAATCTAAACCACCGGTCATTGAGTCGGCACCGTGAGGAAATAAGAATCTGTCGATTGTACCGTGACCAGCCACAGCAGATAAAATATTTTGAAAACACCAGGTATATCCACGTTGGTGACCGAAACGATATTCAGTATTACCAATCAGAGTTGGATCATAACGATAGCTATAGCGGGTGCGATAATAGTCATTACCACGGGCATATAAAACTGTGGAGCAACCATCTTTATAACCTTTCTGAAAAGTTGGTGTTCCTTCGGGAATTTTGAAATTAGTCCAAGCAAAATAAGTGGTGCTGGCTGAGCTGAACCAACGACATCCAGAGAGATTAAAAAAAGCAAATATTAACAATGTGTATTTTATAAATTTTGTCATGAATTATTGAACGCCACCAAAAGTCGAACCCCAAATACTACTTTTCTGTTTTACGTAATCAGCACGATAACAATACCAAAAGGAGTTACTCCAAGCGGTTTTATATTCAGGAGAATTGGTCATTTTATAGCCATCAACTTTGTTATTACGGTAAAATATTTTGTAAAAACCATTTGAACCAGCTGACATTCCAACTTCACAACCATCGCGCCAACCCTGAACAAATTCTGGCGAAGCATTTACTAATGATTTATCCATCTCGTGCGTTGGTCTTTCTGGCAAGAATTCTCCCAAATAACTTTGGCAAGAGTTGGTAAAAAATATTATTGCAATGACAAGGATGTAATAAAATAATTTCATATTATTGCAAAGGATAGGCTCCAACCATACGATCCGTAAGGATACCGATGTGGATGGCACAAGCAAACCAGCCTTGACCCCACCCAGTTTGATAGGCCGGGTCGTGAGCATAGACACCACTGCCAAAATTAGGACCACCATCTTTACGAAAGACAGCATTATTAGCAAAAGTTTTTAGAGACGCACCAGTTTGACAGCCGTCATGCCATCCAGCCTTGTATTCTGGAGGTCCATCTGGAACGCTCATTCGTAATGTAGCTGGATTATAAAATCCGGAATGGTCTGGAAAGATGCAAGCAGAGATTGTGAAAGCAAAACATAGCAATAAGGCAAACTTTTTTAACATAATTTTTATGTTTTTGGCAGAAAGAGTTTGCAATGAGGTTGAGTTGTAAAAAATACAAAAACTGAGTTTGTGTAAAATATTTTTATACAACATCCCAGTCCATGATATAAGTGCATTGCTCATATCCATCCCACCATCCAGTGTTGTAGTCGGGGCTTTTTTGCATTCTCTTAAAATCATATTTCTTTTCGTTAATATCGCTGAGTAAACCTTTGGTAATTACGTCGTAAGAAGTGTGACAGCCATCTTTAAAGCCCTTACCATACTCACTATCAGTTGATGGAAAACCACGTATACCAGTTAATGGTCGTGGTTTAAAATTATTGTTCCAGCTTTTGGGATAAGACTCTACAAAGATCGAACAAGAAGTTGTCGAGAAAGCCAAGGCAGAAAGTAACAGGAGTTTTTTAAGTTGGTTATTAGCCATTTTTGGTGCTGATCTTTGTTAAGATTGCTGACATTTTGTCGCTAAGAGAATTCAAACTAAATTCTTTTTCAAGACGTAAAAAAGCGTTTTTGGTTTTGATATTGTAACTATCGGGATTTTTTAATATTTCAGATATTTTTGCCGCCAATTCTTGGCAATTTTCGTTGGTAAAAATAACTCCGTTTTCGTCATCTTTAATCAAAAGTTTACCACCGATTGTATCTGAAGAGATAACCAAAGTTGAATGTAGGAATCCCTCTAAAATCACAATCCCAAAAGGCTCTTCTCGCGAGGGAACGCAAAAAATATCGATATCAGTAAAAAAATCTTTTTTGTTAACAACCGTACCAACTTTATAACATTCCTCTCCAATATTTTCTTCTGCGATCCACTGATCAATATTTTTCCAACCCCAATCATCACCACCGGTTTCAAAACCACCAATTTTCAGACGAAACTCTTGCCCTTGTTTTTTCAAAATTCCGCAAGCTTTTATCAAAATATCAAAACCTTTACGAGCTTCGATACGTCCGTAAATTCCTATTAGAGGAGGATTGTGCAAAGTTTTTTCGCGGTATTTTTCGTTTATTTTTATGGCGTTAGGTAGAGTAAAAACTTTGTTTTTATTAAAACCTGCTGCAACCACCATTCTGCTGATATCGTCATTAATACTAATCACATAATCGCAGCACAATGATTTATCAAAATGGATACCGTGATTAACGGCAATGGTTTTAGTTTTTATTATCTTCGTCAGACGAAAAAATTTTAATTTTGCGCTCCAATTCATTAAACGGCGTGAGTGACAAATCATCAAATCAGGTCGACAAATAATCAGAATCCAAAGCACCCGCAAAAAATCAAAAATTTGTGCGCTATTTTTCAGTTTAAAAACTTCCCTCACACCAAGGTTGCTATAGTTGTCTTTGCCATTGTCTGAAATAAGAAAAGATACTTGATGTCCTTGTTGTACAAGAATTTCCGCATAATCACGAAAAACCTGATCAACACCACCGATTGCTTGAGCGTGAATTGCGTTTATAATTTTCATGGATTTAATTCAGACTTGAATGAATTGTTGGTTGCCGCGAGAAGAAAATTTGTCCATCTGCGACATCAGATAAAATTAATTATACAACATAAGCATGTTAAACCTCTGTCAAACAATCAATTACGAATATCACAAGCCGATTAATTTTGATGAAAAAAATCCGCAATTCGATATTTTTAAAGCAGAATCCAGCGAAAATTGTCTTGGCGCTGAAACTAAAATTGTCAAGAATGTGCGTATTGCGACCAACTCGGTTATATTTAATTATTTCAAGGTTTGGCGTGATAATTGTATCAACAACATAGCTTATCAAAGATATAGCAGCGGCTATAAATTCTTTCTCAAATTCATCTTTCCCAAATTCAATTTCAGTAAAAAAAGATTTATTCTGATCAGCGATGAATGGACCAGCAATTATTACCATTGGCACATTATTGCTTTGGTGCGTTTGTTGATTTTGAAAGAACAGGGCTTGTTGGAAAATTCACTGCTATTTTTGCCAAAAAAATATCGTCGTTACCAATTCGCTTTGCCTTCTCTTGAAAAGATTGGAGTGAAGAAAAACCAGATAGTTTTTCTACCTAGAAAATCGAATATTAAAGTTGATGAATTGGCTTATTGCATGGCTTACCAGCAAAATCCTCTGGCTTTCAATGAACTACGCCGAGTACTGACTTCTAATATCAAAAACAAATCCGATCTTGGTGACAAAGTCTATATCTCACGTCAAGGTCAGGTGTTGCGCTTTGTCGAAAATGAAGAGGAAGTGGTAGCTCTTCTCCAAAAATACGGCTTCAAAAAAATCATCATGGAACACCTTGATTATGAAGAGCAAATTGCCATTTGCTCCAAAATAAAATATTTGGTTAGCCCGCATGGCGCTGGATTAACCAATATTATTTTTATGCCAGAAAATTCTATGATTTTGGAAATGGCCACCAAACCGTATGCAGAAAAACCAGTTACCGACTACTACAAGTTGGCCGACATGCTCAACATCAAATATTATTATCAGGAATGCGCCATTGGCCCCAAAAGTCCAGTGCAGGATTTTCATCAAGGAAGTCTCGTAGTTGATTTAGAAAAGCTCGAAGAAAATCTAAAATTAATGTTAAAAAAATGACTAAATTAGAATTGCTAAAGAACCGTGCCATCATTGAAATAGAGGGCGCTGACCGTAAAAATTTTCTGCAAGGTTTGATCACTAACAATGTTAATAAAGCAACCGCAGATAAATTGGTCTATGCAGTTATGCTCAGTGCTCAAGGCAGGTTTCTTTATGATTTTTTTATTTTTGAAAATGGTGACAAATTAATTCTTGATTGCGCCGCTGCCAGGTGTGACGAAATTGTTAAAAAATTAAATTTTTACAAATTGCGTTCTCAAGTTTTGATCAAAAAAAATGATGAGCTGCAAGTTTTTCACAATCAATCCAGCAAAGGATTTAGAGATCCTCGCCACCCTGATCTTGGTTACCGTTTTTATTGCTCCGGCCCATCTTTAACGACTGAAAATTCACCACCTAACAATTATGATTTTACTCGTATTTCCCTAAAAATTCCCGAAGGAGAAAGCGATTTAACTTATGACAAATCCTTTATCTTAGAGTTCGGATTTGATGCTTTTAACGTCATTGATTATGAAAAGGGTTGCTACGTAGGGCAAGAGCTTACAGCTCGCACTCATTATCGCGGCGAGATTCGTAAAAAGATTTTTCACATTAAACTAGAGGGGGAAGTTTTACCGGAGAAAAACAGTGAAATAACTTGCGAAGGAAAATCCTCTGGCCTAATTCTGTCTGCGCTTTTTCATCAAAAAGAAATTCACGCCCTTGCTCTGCTGAAGGATTGGCAGCAAATTGACTACACAAAATTAGAGTTAGCGGGGCAAAAAATTCTCATCATCAGTTAATGTTTCAGATCTATCTTCCCATCGCTGAAATTCCAGTTAACATTTTGCTAATTCTGCTTCTAGGCCTGGCTACCGGTTTTCTTGCTGGTATGTTCGGAATTGGCGGCGGATTCTTAGCCACACCCTTTTTAATGTTTATTGGTATTCCTCCAGCAATTGCTGTATCAACTTCGGCCAATCAAATTATTGCCTCTTCAGTTTCGGGATTAATGGTGCATTTACGCAAGGGCACTGTGGACATGAAGATTGGACTTTTTTTAGTTGTCGGCGGTTTTATTGGCTCAACTCTTGGCGTTTCTTTATTTAAAATTTTGCAAAAAGCCGGCCAGATTGATTTGGTGATTTCTTTGGTTTACGTACTTTTTCTTGGCGCCATCAGTATTATGATGTTGACCGATGGCATCAAAACCCTCTCCACGAAAAAATATGGCGTGGTCTGGGAAAAAAAAGAATCCGGCCGTTTACAACGTTTTCTGGCCTGGATTGATGGTTTACCGTGGCAAATATATTTTCCCAAATCTGACATTTCAGTAAGTGTTCTAGTGCCGATAGTTCTTAGTGTCGGTATTGGTATTTTGGTTTCTTTGATGGGGATTGGTGGTGGTTTTATGATGATTCCGGCGATGATCTATATTTTGCGCATGCCTTCTGCCGTTGTTGTTGGAACTTCTCTTTTTCAAATTATCTTCATTGCTAGTAACGCCACTTTTTTACAATCAATCACTAATAATTCCGTCGATATTGTTTTGGCCTTTTTAATGATTATCAGCTCATCAATTGGTGCTCAGATGGGATCGCGCGCCGGCTATAAAGTTGATGCTGACAATATGCGTTCTTTCTTAGCTTTGTTGATTTTCTTAGTCTGTTTAAAAATGCTGTTCGGACTTTTTGCTGTTCCAGAAGCCTTATACACAGTTGAGGCTCTGAAGTGATGAAAATTTTTCTGACTTTGCTTTTTATCTCAATTACTTCCTTTGCTCACGCCACTCCGATAATTTCCGGCATTTCCACCAACGAAATTAACATCGACACCAAATTCTCCGGTGCTGACATACTGCTTTTTGGTGCTAAAGGCGACATGGGAAATATTGTAATCGTTGTGCGTGGTCCGAAAAAAAATTTTCTTATCACCAAAAAAGAAAGGTTCTTGGGCGTTTGGCATAATGGCGAACGCATGAAGGTAAAAGATTTATACAGCTATTATTCACTGTTCTCCACTTTCAGCGACAATATGGCTAGTGCCGATATTCTATCAGAACTTGAACTAGGGAAAAATAATTTGTCTTTTAACTTTTCTGGCGATCACGATGCGGCAAAAAAAGATGAATTTCAGATTCAGCTCATTGAAAAATTCGAGAAATCCAAACTTTATTCTGCCAACAGCAAGATCGATTTTCTCGACGAAACTTTATTCAAAGTGATGCTGCATTTTCCAAAAAATATTTCTCGCGGCATTTATACCGTCGAAATTTATCTCATTAACGAAGATAATTTGGAGTCATTTCAATCAATTCCAATTTATGTTAATCAGGTTGGCTTGAGTGCAAAAATTCTCGATTTCGCTTATCAGCAATCATATTTATATGGCTTGATTACTGTAATTTTAGCCCTTGTAGTTGGTTGGCTTGCTAATTATCTGTTTGTTAGGTTTATCGGCAAATAAATTTATTTTTTAAATATGTCTGAAACAAAAAACTGTACAACACCGATTATCATTGCCTGCGTTGATATTACCAACGCTTCCAATCTGGCTTTGCGTTATGCCTGTCTTAAGGCAAAAAAGATGAATTTTGCAGTGACAATTTTGACAGTAATGGAAGTTTCACATAAAAATTTGATGTTTGGATCGCGCGCCTTTGCTCAAGATAAAATGAAACAATTAGAAAAAGATTTAACAAAACTCACTGGTGAAATTCATGCTGGCCTGGGGATTATGCCAGCGATTTCAATACGTGAAGGTGAGATAATGACAGAAATTATTAAGGAAATTAAAGCAACTCCAAGCTGTGCTATGCTTGTGTTAGGAAAATCACAAAATGCTATGAGTGATAATAGTTTATTACCGAAAGTTGCGCAAAAAATCGGCAATAAAATCAAGGTTCCGGTGACAATAGTACCAGAAAATTTAAGCGACGAATTTTTGGAAAAATTGGTTTAACTCTTCTAAAATGTCGATCTTACGTTCAGTTTTTACGATTTCTTTTTATACCTCCCTATCGCGTATTTTCGGATTTATTCGCGACATTACTATCGCGCAATATCTTGGTGTAAGCCTGCTTTCCGACGCTTTTTTTGCCGCCTTCCGCCTTCCGAATTTCTTCCGCCGTGTTTTTGCTGAAGGTGCCTTCAATTCTGCTTTTGTACCGATCTTCATTGAAAAAATACAAAACTGTAAAAGTGGCCAAGATAAAGCCGGTTCAGATCTAATCTTTGTTCGTAACATTTTTTCGCTGCTATTTTATGTATTACTAATTTTCACCATAATTTTTCAGATCTTCATGCCTTTTTTTATGAAGATTCTATTCCCAGGATTTTTTAGCGATCCTGATAAATCAGAACTTCTGATAGCATTGTCGCGTATTACTATTTTTTATCTGCTATTCATTTCACTGGTTTCACTATGTTCAGGAATACTCAATTCGATAAACAAATTCGCCGTTCCAGCTGCCGCACCAATTATTCTTAACATCACAATAATTGTCGCTGCCGCACTATTTGGCACCTTAGTTCCGAATTACGCTTATGCTCTTTCTTGGGGTGTTTTTCTTGCCGGAATTTTACAATTTTTATGGGTTTTTGTTTTTACTGCCAAAGCCGGATTTCTTCTTTATCCGCGGTTCCCTAGTTTAAAACTCAATAAAGATAGTAGAAAATTTTTTCGCAAACTTCTGCCCGGCATTATTGGCGCCAATGTTATGCAAATTAATCTTCTGATCGATTCAATTTTCGCTAGCGTTATCGCCGGTGCCATGTCTTATCTTTACTATGCTGACCGCATTAACCAACTACCTTTGGCAATGATTGGCATTGCCATTGGCATTGCATTGCTGCCAGCACTGTCACGTCGCATTAAGTCTGGCGAACATGATGCCGCAATTAAGTTGCAAAATGCCGCGCTGGAAGTTGGCTTAATTCTAGTTATTCCAGCTACTTTAGCTTTGACCGTGTTATCTTACCCAATTATCTCAGCGCTTTTTGAGCGGGGTAAATTTACTGCTGATCAAAGCTTTTTTGTGGCCGAAGCCTTAATGTTTTATTCCTTTGGCTTGCCTTCTTATGTTTTGGTTAAAGTCATGGAACCAGCATTTTTTGCTCGTGGAGATACTAAAACTCCGATGAAAATTGCGCTCGCTTGTTTGATTAACAATGCGGTGTGGAATGTGATTTTCTATTTTTGCAATTTGGGATATATCGGCATTGTCTTAGCCTCAGTGTTGTCAACCTATCTCAATCTGGCGTTATTGGTGACAATTTTGATTCGCAAAAAAACTTTTTATTTCGAAAAAAATTTCACCAAAAAAATGCTCACCATTCTTTTTCCTTCTTTGGTAATGGCATTGGTTTTGTTGATTATGCGCGACCATTTTCATCAAGCCGATTATTTCAATAAAGTACTTGAATTAGCAGTTATGATTATAGCTGGGTTATTAGTTTACGGCGTGAGCGCCTATTTTTCGGGAAGTTTAAATATTTTGCTAAATTCCCATCTTTTAAAAAGAAGGAAAGATGACATTGTCCCAAGCGCATAAAATTCCCTGCCCCTACTTTCATCAATGTGGTGGTTGTGATTTTCTGGATTTAAATACCGAAGATTACAAAAAATTAAAGCAAAATACTTTGGCGGAAAAATATCCAGCCGCAGATTGGCTATGGGTTGGGCCTCATTCGCGGCGGCGCATAATTTTACAAATCAGTAAAAAAAATGAAGTGGGATTTTTTGCTAAGAAATCCCAACATATTGTTGAAATTGAAAATTGTTTTGTTGCTGAAAAAGAAATTTCACAACTGATTTCACCACTAAAGAACTTCCTTAAAAAACAAGAACAGAATCTTTTCACTCAAATTTCTATAACCTTATTTGATAACGGTTTAGACCTTATTTTTAGCTCCCAAAAAGAGCCGGGATTTACGCAAATTCAGAAGATAATTGCTTTTGCTCAGATGAATAATTTGAACGCTTCTCTGAAGATTAAAAATCATCTTACCCCAATTTTTTTAGCCCGCACAAATCAGATTTATTTCGCCAATTTAAAAATTTCTCTCGATTCAGAAGTGTTTGTACAAGCAACAAAATCAGGTCTGCAAGCTATTATAGATTTTATTCGCCAGTTTTTGCTCAGCAATAATACCACGATTGAAATCGCTGATATTTATTCCGGATTTGGTGCTTTTGCTTTTGCAATTTCTGATCTGGCAAAATCAATTTCAGCTTTTGAAGGTGATAAGAAAATGGTCGATGGCATCAATAAAAATGCCGCTTCCAATAATTTATCGCACAAAATAAAAGCCGAAATGCGCGATTTATTTTCCGACCCTTTAAATAAAAAAGATTTCAATAAATTTGATTTGGCGATTATCAATCCACCAAGAAATGGTGCCACACCACAGATTTCCGAGATAGCAAAATCTTCACTGAAAAATGTCATTTATGTTTCTTGCAATCCGCAAAGTTTTTTGCGCGATTCCAAAATTCTGATTGACTCAGGATTCGCCATTACAAAACTAACCGCACTTGATCAATTCTACTCTACCAAGCATTTGGAGCTGGTATCACTTTTCCAAAAATAAACATGACTATCAAAAAATTAAAAACGCCACCAAGCTGGGATTTGTCCGATTTTTACAGCTCTACTACCGATAAAAAAATCACTGCCGACATCAAAAAAATCTCTTCTGAGAGTGAAAAATTTGTGCAAAATTTTTCCGGAAAAATTTCCGCTTTCGATGCCAAAAAATTAGTTGCTGCGATAAAAAAATATGAAGAGCTGTGTGAAATAATTTCAAAAGTAAGTTGCTATTCACAATTGCTCTACGCCTCTGATTTATCTAACCAAGGCAACATCTCCTTTTATCAAAATATTAACGAGAAACTCAGCGAGTTTGAATCGCGTCTAATTTTTTTTACGTTAGAATTAAACCAGATTAATGATAAAAAGTTGGCACTTCTTCTTAAAGATTCCGAACTAAAAAAATATCAACCTTTCATCCGCGATACGCGTTCTTTTAAAAAATATCAACTGAGCAATGAGCTGGAAAAATTCGCTTTAGACAAAAACATTACTGGCCGCAGTGCCTTTGTACGCTTGTTTGATGAAACAGTTAATAATCTAAAATTTTCTTATCGCGGTAAGATTTTAAACTCACAGCAGATTTTTGATTTAACTTCACATCATGACGAAAAAATTCGTAAAGATGCGGCTAAAGCAATTGGTAAAACTTTTGTGGAAAACGCTAAAATTTTTGCCTTTATTACCAATATTTTGGCCAAGGAAAAAGCTGTCGACGATAAATGGCGCGGTTTTGAGAAGCCAATATCAGCGCGCAATCTCAGCAATTTTGTTGAAGATGAGGTGGTGGATGCGCTGGTTACAAAAGTAAAAGAAAATTATAAAAAAATTTCGCATCGTTATTACAAAATCAAAGCCGAAATTTTGGGCAAAAAATCTCTTAATCATTGGGATCGTAACGCACCTTTAAGCAAATCTGAGAATAAACTCATTGAGTGGGAAGAGGCTAAAAATCTGGTCTTAGAGGCTTATAATGAATTTCATCCACAGATGAAAAAGGTTGGAAAAATATTTTTCGACAAAAAATGGATTGATGCTGCCGCTAAGACTGGAAAGGATTCTGGCGCTTTTTCACATCCAACAATTCCATCACTTCATCCATATATTTTGATGAATTATCAAGGCAAAGTACGTGATGTGATGACTCTGGCTCATGAACTGGGGCACGGTGTTCATCAATATTTAGCGCGTTCTCAAGGCTATTTAATGTGCGGCACTCCCCTTACTTTGGCGGAAACAGCATCAGTTTTTGGTGAACAACTTACCTTCCAAAAAATTCTCAAAAACGAAAAGGATCTTAAAAAAAGAAAGCTCATTATTGCCGCCAAAGTTGAGGATATGATCAATACAGCTGTAAGACAGATCGCTTTTTTAGAGTTTGAGAGAAAAGTGCATGAGGCACGAAAAGATGGTGAACTTCCATTAGAAAAAATCTGTCAATTTTGGATGGAAGTACAAAAAGAAAGTTTGGGTCCGATCTTTAAATTTGACGAAGAATATAAGTTTTTCTGGAGCTATATTCCGCACTTCATTCACTCGCCTTTTTATGTCTATTCTTATGCTTTCGGCGAATGTCTAGTGAACTCACTTTATGGCGTTTACAAATCTGGCAAAGTGGACAATTTTGCTGAAAAATATTTAGAAATGCTTCAAGCCGGCGGCACCAAACATCACAAAGAAATGTTAGAACCTTTCGGACTTGATGCCAAAGATCCTGAATTTTGGCAGGCCGGCTTAAATGTTATCATCAACTACATCGATCAATTGGAGAAATAATGGTTAAAAAAATTCCCCTCACAGCAAAAAAAACTAAGGCCTGCGCAAATTACGAAGCCAGAATCAACCGCATTTATGGCCAAGTTGGCGGCATTAAAAAAATGTTAGAAAGCGAAAGGAATAGTACCGAAATATTGGTGCAGTTAAAAGCCGTAAGATCTGCGATTAAAGCTCTGGAGGCAGAAATTCTAGAAGCTCATTTGCAGGATTGTGCTGCCGGTTTAGCGCTTGGTAGCGCCACGCAAAAAAACAAAAAAATTGCTGATTTGAAAAAGGTTTTCTTAAGGTTTGAGTAAATTTACCAAAGTTTACTTTTGGTAAATATAGCCAAAACGATGATAGTTATTACTGATTGATTGTTCCTGCAAATAATGCAGCAGCTCTACACGGCCGCAATAAATTATCTTATCGTCAATAACCGCTAACCCTTGTGGTACGGCCACTTCTTTTATAATTTTGGCCTCATCTTTGCCGATAACTCTGATTCTTTTAAAGAGGTGAACTTTCTCAACAAATTCAGATATTGAACTCTTAGAAACTGTTACTTTCCACAAAATGGCCGGAGAAATTTTTGCGATCTCTTCTGCGATTTTTGATTCAACATCAATATTTAGAGTAACTGCATCAGAAGAAATCTTTGCTGCTAAGATAGCCAAAATCACATCCAAAACTTCAGCATCAAGATCAACTCTGATAGCAACATGAGGAAGTCTTAAAAAACGCGTAACATTTGATTGTCCGACAATTTTCTGATAATCAAATTCATGCCCGAAATATTGTTGATAAGAGTTGATATAATCACAAAAAATATCGGCAATTATCTGGTGACCGGCAGATTTTAAGTCTTCAATAACATTGCGGAAATTATAATTATCGATTTTGCACTTGGTTGCCTTTACTTGATGAGGAAGATTTTCAAAATCAAAAAACTGATAAATATAATTCAAACCACCAGCCTTAATACCGCAGCCAAAGGCAGATTTATTCATGCCGCCAAATGGTTGACGCTCAACGATTGCGCCGGTTGAAGAACGATTGATGTAAAGATTTCCGGCTTTAATGGACTCTTTCCAAATTAACTGTTCTGACTCATTTAAACTTTCTAGCGCTGAAGTCAGACCGTATCCAGTGCTGTTAGCTATTGCAATTCCCTCACGCAAATTATCAATTTTCATTATTGCCAAAGCCGGACCAAAAAACTCGGTATTATGGCTTTTATCATTTTTGCGTGTGCCAATCCTGATGCCAGGACTCCACAAAGTTTGTCTTTGGTTCAAAGGTTGCGGCTTTAACAACCATGATTCATGAGATTCAATTCTGGTTAAAGCATATTCTAAATCAGCCAACGGTTTCCTGATTAATGGGCTTACTTTAGTACCAAAATTCCAAGCATTATCAACTTTCAAACTGCTGGCAGCATCAACCAAATTGCGTAAAAATTTTTCATCTTCATAAATTTCTTTTTCAAGAGCCAGAATTGAAGTTGCCGAACACTTTTGTCCAGAATTTGAGAAGGCCGATTGCAAAACATTTTTTATTACCTGATCACGATCAGCATATTTAGTAGCGATAGTAACATTCTTGCCGCCGGTTTCTGCGATAATTTTGACCGTGGGATTGCTTCTAATAATCGCAAGTGCCGTTGCCGTTCCGCCGGTGAAAACAATCATGTCAATATCTTCACTTTTTGTCAGCGCTATTGCAGCTTGTGAATCAAAACTGGGAACAAATTGCAAAACATCTTTTGGAACTCCAGCATCCCAAAAACACTTAGCAATTTCAAAACCAACCAAACTAGAAAAGTTGGATGGTTTAAAAATAACGTTACTGCCCGCGATCAATCCGGCCATAATTCCACCACAAGGAATTGCTAACGGGAAGTTCCACGGGCTTAAGACCAAAACTGATTTTCTGGGCTGCAATTTCACTGCCGAAATTTCTTTTTTCATTTTCAGGAAGCTGTAGCTGTAATAATTTCCGAAATCAACAGCCTCACTAATTTCAACATCGCTTTCAATAAAGGTTTTACCGCATTCCAGCACCATAGCACCAATCAAATCACCACGTCTTTTTCGGATAATATCGATAACTTTAGCGACAATTTGCAGACGCTCTTCCTCAGATAAATTCTGCCAAAAATTATTTTCTTTAGCACATTTTAAAGCTTCCTCAGCATCAGCTATTGTTGAATTATAGTAAGTGCCGACCAACTTATCTTCATCACTGTTATGGTCTTTGATTGTGTAAGTTTCATCTGTTGGAGCAATTTCACGTCCAGCGATTACTGCGCTCACTTTCAAATCAGAAATATTTTGCCATTTTGACCTGATTTTTTTGACAAACTCGACATTTTCTATCAAAGAAAAATCTGTATCTGCTTCACCTTGATAGCTTTCAAAAGAATTTGGAGTAGTTTCAAATTGCTCGATATTGCGATCTTGTGTTCTTTTAATTTCAGGCAGTTTGGTTTGTTTAATGTAGAGCGATTCTTCAAACCTATCCTGCATTAATTTTAGGTTCGAAGGTGACTTAACAAGCCCATTAATATAGCGCAAATAATTGTCCGGCGAGGTGTTCTCATCAAGTCTGCGCACCAGATAGCTGATAGCAGAAATAAAATCCTCTTTTGCGCTGAATGGCAAATAAAGCAGCACATTTAGACCAAGTTCTGCAGCGAACATCTTGGCCACATATTCAGACATGCCGCTCAGCATTTCAAAAGTCACCAATGACAAAACATCATTTTGTTTGGCGTAAAGATAGATGTAGGCAATGTCGAAAAGATTGTGAGAGGCAACACCAATTCTCACCGCTTCAATATTTTCTTTTTGCAGAGCATATTCCAACATCAGCTTATAATTGGCATCCGTTTCAGCTTTGGTTGAGAAAGGTGCCAAAGGCCAATGTTTTTCCCGCGATTCGAATAACTCCATATCCATATTAGCACCTTT
This sequence comes from uncultured Rhizobium sp., assembly GCA_964537735.1. Classification (GTDB taxonomy): domain Bacteria; phylum Pseudomonadota; class Alphaproteobacteria; order Rickettsiales; family UBA1997; genus UBA2645. The sequence continues at coordinate 67,029 of CAZICL010000010.1, forward strand.
AACCACACGAACACGTGCCGGGGCACCACCTTGGCGAATACGCTCTTTTGCCCAATTGGTAATTTTTTGCAGATAAGAAAACGCATCGGGAAGATAAGCTTGCAGAGCAATTCCGGCAGTTAGATCTTTGAACTCTTCTTGTTCCAAAACCTTCATAAAAGCCGCAACCGTTATTGATAAATCGCGATATTCTTCCATATCAAGATTGACCAGCTTGTTTGATTGCTTACCGCTTTTTGGACAAAGATACTGATTTGATTTGGCAGCACGATAAATCTGAGAAATTGCCGCCACAAGCTCATCAACTGTTTGGTCAATATCAATAGAGCTGATTTGCGAATAGATGGTAGAAATCTTAATGGAAATGCAATTGATCAAAGGGTTTTGCAAATCTTTTATATATTGATCAATTCTTGTTTTGGCGTCTTTTTGACCAAGCAATAATTCTCCAACCCGGTTTAGATTGGTGCTGAGATTATAGCTTAAATTTTTACTGATTCTTTTTTCTAAAGATTTGCTGCTACCAAATAGCACATATCTGGAAGTGGTTAAATAAACCAAATGTTTGAGCAGAGGAATTGAGATCGGGTGTAAAAAAGAGCTGGTTTTGTTGTATAAAATAACCAGTAACCTTTCAACCGGACTGTAAAATTTCATCTGTGGAACCTTGCCGATAATCTTGGCGATATCGGCAGTATTCTTTGGCCTGAAGGACTTATCCATCATGGCAATTACGAATGACTTATCGGCAGAATTTTGAAAGAATTTATTCATTTTTCTGACATAAATTTTGTCAGAAAATGATTTATATCTTTCTGAACTCTTAAGCCATTTTTGCATAAGCTCTTTGGCCTGTAAATTCAAAGTCTGCGTTAAGTCTTGCATTAGAGATAAACTTTAATCGGTTTATAATTTTTGTAATTTCTCGAAGTCCGCTTCTACATTTGCTGGGACCTGATTTTGTGTCATTAAACTAACTACACAAATCAACAATGATGATAGAAGAAATGCCGGAAGAATTTCGTAGGAAACCGCAGAAATTTCGTGGAAGATAATTGCTCCCACACTTCCAGAAATAATACCGGTAATAGCCGCCGCTTTAGTAACTTTTTTCCAAAAAAGTGAATATAAAATCACCGGACCAATTGAAGCGCCAAGTCCAGCCCAAGCCCGTGCAACTAATTCCAAAACGCTGGAATCCTGGTTGCTAGCAATCAACGCAGCGACTATAGCAACAATAACCACCCACATTCTGGTAACAAAAAGTAGTTCTTTATTACCGGCCTTTTTGCGAATGAAGCGATGATAAAAATCCTGACTTAGGGCACTGCAAGCAATAATGATTTGGGCGTTAATTGTACTCATTGTAGCGGCCAAAATTGCCGAAATTAAAACACCAATAATGATTGGATGAAACAATGAATTTGCCATAGCGATAAAGACTGTTTCCGGTTCTTTCAGACCGATATCAGCAAAATAAAAACAACCAAAAATTCCTACCAAACTGGCTCCAATCATCGAAAGAACCATCCATGAAATACAAACACGTCGCGCCAAACCAATCGACTTTACTTCTTTGATTGCCATATATTTTGAAATTATATGTGGCTGTCCGCAATAACCCAGACCCCAGGCAAAAAAGCTAACTATAGTAATAATATCAAGGTTGGCAAAGGCATTGAGATGATCTGGGGAAATCTCGGTAATTTTTGCAGCAATTTCAGAAATCGATAAATCTGATTTATAAATGGCAAAAAACGGCGTAACCAGAAGTACAATAAACATCAATATTCCCTGGAATAAATCTGCCCAGCTAATTGCTAAAAATCCACCCAATAAAGCGTAAGAAACAATGGCTACACAAGAAATTATCAAAGCCTGATAATATGAAATTCCAAACACTACGGAAAATAATTTTGCCGCTCCTACAAAACCGGAGGCAATATAAATCGTGAAGAAGAAGATAATCGTGACTGATGTGACTATATTTAGAATTTTACTTTTGTCTTCAAAGCGGTTCTCCAAGAACGAAGAAATAGTGAGAGAATCTCCAGCAATTTCGGTGTAAGAACGCAAACGTTTAGCAACAACTTTCCAACTAAAATAAGAACCGGAAACAAGACCGATTACTATCCAAATTTGATTTAATCCAAAAAGATAAAATGCTCCAGGCAATCCCATCAAAAGCCAACTACTCATGTCAGAAGCGCCAACATTCATTGCGCCCACCACCGGTCCTAATTTGCGACTTCCAAGAATATAGTCAGAAAATGTTTTAGTGCTACGATAACCTCTCCAGCCAAGATACATCAGGCAGGCAAAGTAAATTGAAACAGCCGTAATAATGAAGATATTATCTCCAGAGTTTTCTAGATATTCCATTCTCGCTCTAATTTGTTTACAAAGATTTTAAGATTCTATGTTCAAAGTTCTTTGACCTCAGATTTCGAATAATTTTAGAGACTGTCGCAAATCAAACTTTTCTTAAAAAATAAGCAAAAATAGGGCGAAATGTGAGGTTAAAGAATTTTGATAGACTGTTGTAAATCCGCTTTTGCAGAAAGTAGGATGTGCAACAGCCTCTTTGAACACAGGCCAAAATACTAAGACATTTTAATCAAGTACTAAATTCTCTTTTTACAGAGAATTTTCGTAATGCGCCTAGAACATATTGTCTCGCGACCTGATCTACACGTCTTGTAAAAAGCTTTTCAACAATTTTGATCTTTTTGGATGTTGTAATTTTTTCAGAGCTTTTGCTTCAATCTGACGAATACGCTCACGAGTCACCGAGAATTGTTTACCAACCTCTTCCAAAGTATGATCTGTAACCATACCAATGCCAAAACGCATACGCAGCACACGTTCTTCACGAGGAGTGAGCGAGGACAACATTTGCGCTGTCACCTCTTTTAATTTTGAGTGCGAAGCAGCATCAAAAGGCATTACCGCAGTTTTATCTTCGATAAAATCACCCAAGATGCTATCTTCATCATCACCAGAGACCGGAGCTTCAAGACTTACCGGATCTTTTGAAGTTCGTAAAACTTTACGCACCTTATCCACTGGCATTAAAAGTTTATCAGCGATTTCTTGTGCATCCGGAGATCTGCCTAATTCTTGAGTTAACTGGCGCGAGGTTTTAACAATTTTGTTAATTGTTTCCACCATGTGAATTGGAATACGGATGGTGCGCGATTGGTCTGCAATAGCACGAGTGATTGCCTGACGAATCCACCAAGTAGCATAAGTTGAGAATTTATATCCACGGCGATATTCGAATTTGTCAACAGCACGCATCAAACCAATGTTGCCTTCTTGAATCAAATCCAAAAACTGCAAACCACGATTAGTATATTTTTTTGCAATCGAAACCACCAAACGCAAATTGGCCTCAATCATTTCTTTTTTGGCTTTTAGCTCTTCATTCTGGCTTCTTCTCACCGTGTTAATCAAAACTTTAAAATCCGGCAAATTCAAACCCATGATTTTAGTAAGCTTTAAAATTCTAGCCTGAATTAATTTGATATTTTCTTGTTCTTCAGAGTAGAAAGCCGCCCATCTTCTTTCCTTAATTAGCGAAATTTTTTCGATCCACTTATTACCATCTTCCAGACCAGCATAATTTTTCAGGAAGTCAGTTTTATCAACACTGTGTTTTTGTGACAAACGTAATAACCCAATTTCAATATCGGTTAACTTTGTGTGAGCTTCGTAAAGTTGATCTACCAAGGCTTTAATCAAAGAATCGTTAAAGCTTACTTCAGTAGATAATCTTAAAAATTCAGCTTTTAACTTTTGCACATCTTTATCGGCCTCAATTTGAGCGCGGGTTTTGTCTTCTGTTTTGTCGAGAATTTTTTGACAAATATGAGCGATTTTTTGGAACAAATCGAGCATTTTCGGCATCAAAATTCGCTCCATCGAAACAAAAGAAACTACGCTTTCATCAATCTCTTCCAATTCTTCATCTTCGAAAAGAGAGGCTTCTTCACCGGAAGCATCAACCTGATCGTTGATGATTGTGGTAACATCTTCATCACCAGATGCTTGATTTTCTAGTTGTTCTGCCGCTTGTCTTTCGCTGTTTCTCATGATTTCTTCCAGCTCAGAATTGTAGGTTTCGTCAATTCTGATAATGTCGCGCAACAAGATAGTTCCACCAGATAAGCCGTTATACCATTCGATGAAATGTTTCATAATCATCGGACTTTGATAAAGAGACTGCACAGTTTTGTTGCGACCTTCTTCAATACGCATGGCAATTGCCACTTCATCTTCACGCGTTAAAAGCTTAACGCTGCTCATCGATTTTAAATAAGTTTTAACCGAATCTTCTGAACGTTTTTGGCTTTTTTCGTCGTCTTTAGCCAATGATCCATCTTCTAATTTGTCGAGATCATCTTCTTTCTCAACGATCTGAATTTTAAACTCAGACAAAATATCCAAAATGCGATCCAACTTTTTTGGATCAATATCGGAATCAATATGTTCATTGATTTGATCGTAGGTCAAAAAGCCTTGAGATTTACCCAAAGCCAGCATCACCTTCAGCTTATCAGCAAGTTCAGTTGAAAGTTTTTTACCTTCCTCATCCTTTTGCAGAAGTGCTGATTTTACACCTTGAATTAGCTGATATTTTTCAGCCAAAGCCACTGTTTTGTCGTTAATTGCAGTGGCTAATTTAGATTTTGAAACCTTCTTTTTGGGAACTTTAGGAGCTTTTTCCTTAACAATTTTTTCCTTAGATTTTTTTTCTTTTACCAATTTTGGTTTTGCAACTTTTGATAATTTTTTAGGCTTAGATACTGACTTTACTGGCTTTGCAACTTTTTTAACCGGAGTTGATTTGATATTTTTAACCGGTTTTTTAACGGCAATTTTTTTTGTCGGCGCCACAACTTTTGATTTTACCGGCTTCTTAACAACTTTCTTTACAGCGCTTACTTTTGATTTTAGAGGCTTCACAACTTTTTTAGGCGTCGGTTTTTTAACCGCTTTAGCCGCAGTTTTTTTTGCCGGAGCTTTCGCAACTTTCTTAGCTTGTTTTTTTGTAGCCATATTTCCTCTTGTTAAATTTATGCAATATCCTTCTCAAGCGACATAATCTTGCGCTCAAGAGAGTTTTTATAATCGAAAATTTCTTTAATTTTTTGGTTGGTAACCGCGGTTTGATGAGTTTCAATTTCATCAACCTTACTTAGAGCTTCCTTGTATTGCTGATCTACTTGAAGTAACAAATCTTTCAAAAGTAGAGTGCTTAATTTGATTCGCGCCGAGTCTAAAGTAAGGCTTAGGATGCTTGCAAGCACATTCTTCAAATCATTTAAATCGTTATTAGTCGCACAACTTTCAAGGTTTTTTAAAATTTCATCCGTTGTACAATCCTCATTATCCTCGATCAAAGAGATTAGCGAATCCTTCAAAATCGTCATTTCTTCATTGAAAAAATGCGCTTCTGCAATATCAAAATTATCATCATTAAACTGCGCCAACTGAGGAAATTTGATAATCAGCGCAATAATTGCTTTGGCTAAATTTTTAGAAGCGCCTCCCAAAATAGTGCCAGAAATAAAAGACTTTTGTCCTATCGTCACAGCACCAAAGTTTCCAGTATTACCATACTTTGTTCGCGAATTTTCCAAGCTATTTCTTCCTAACTTAAAAAGCAGATCCTTAAAAAAATAAGTAAAATGTTTCTTCGAAGTTGCATCCAAAATTGTCGCTATTTTAGCGTTTAGATTGGTTTCAATTTTTGCTTTCATTTCAGCAGAAATTTTATCGTTTGCCGATACATTTAATTCCATCAAAGCGAAGTCAAACAAACTTTGCGAAAGTGGTATGGCATTGTCAAAAACCTTCTCCAACTCTTTAGCACCAAATTGTTTGATAAAATCATCGGGATCAAGTTGGCCAGGCAAAAAGGCAAAGCTGATATTTTTTTTGGCATTAATAAATGGCAGCGCAATTTCAGACACCCGTTTAGCAGCACGAATACCGGCAGAATCACCATCCAGACAAATCACAATTTTGTCGGTAGTAAAAAATAACTCCTTAAGATGTTCAACTCCCAAAGCAGTTCCTAAGCCTGCCACAACATTTTCTACGCCATTTATGAATAGTGAAATTGCATCCATATAACCCTCAACAACGACAGCATAACCCTTGTTAAATATGGCTTTGCGAGCGAAGTGAAAATTATAAAGCGTCTGGCTTTTTTTAAAAACATCTGTCTCTGCCGAGTTGAGATATTTTGGCAAATCATCAGCAATGGTACGACCACCAAAAGCGATTACCTGACCTTTTTTATTAGTAATCGGAAACATAACACGATTACGAAATTTATCGTAAAATTTTTTCTGATCATTACGGCCGATGACTCCCGAGCCTAATATTTCGAAATCAGAAAAACCCTGTGCTTGCAGAAATTTAGTTAAAGCTTCGTAAGAATTGGGTGCAAAACCAAGGCGGAATTTTTTAATATTATTCGCCGAGATTGACCTTTTTTGCAAATAGTTGAGTGCTGATTTTGCAGTGCTGTGCAACAAATTTTCTTCGAAAAAATGGCAGATCTTTTCTAAAATCAAAAAATCACGCGATAGCTTATCTTCTTTAACTTGGTCGAATTTAACTTGAGGGATCGGAATTGAAAAATCGTCAGCCAATTTTGCTACGGCATCTGGATAAGTCATGCCTTCATTTTGCATCACAAAGCTAATCACATCACCGTGAGCAGCACAGCCAAAACAATGATAAAAACCTTTTTGATCGTTAACGGTGAATGAAGGAGATTTCTCGTTATGAAATGGACATAACCCACTAAACTCTTTGCCTCGCAGCTTAAGTTTGACTTTTTTTCCGACAACTTCCGAGACCAGAATTGTTGAGCGTATTTTTTCCGGAAAATCTTTGGGGAAAATCATTAATTACCTTAGTAGGAGTAATTCCACATGATGTTGAAAATCGTCATCGTCACTGAAAAAGAGATAGGAATCAAAAAATTATCATCAATTTTAATTAAATTTGGACGAGCTTCTATCAATGTAACTACTGACAAAGTAAAAAGACCGAAGAAATAAAACCAAAATGCTGAATCATAAATTATACCGCAAGTCACCAAAACCGCCAAACCACTCAAGAAGAAGGCCAAAGAACCATTAAAACTTTTTTCATAAAAAGGTCTGCTGGGGAAATTTCTACCAATAATTGCCGCAGCAGCATCAGAAATTGCTAGAATCGTGAAAGCAGGAACGGCGATTTCTGCCGGGAAAAATAAAAAATTAACACATGCTGCAAGAGCCACCCAACTGGCGCCACAAAGTCTCTCCCCAGAAAGTTCATGTTCTCTTAAAACAATACCAAAAAATTTTATGAAGATCGATTGCACTGCAGCATTATTGCGACGCATATAATCCAGAGGCACTACGATTGCAGCGATTGCAGCAAAAATCGTTACACCTAACCATTTTCCGAGATAGCAATAAAGTATTGGAACCAAAATCAGCAAGATGTGCAGACATTTGCGGTAGGTTTCATTCTTGAGCGAAATTTGCATCTTATCTGTGAATTTTAGTTGGAGGGTTTTTTATCTTGATAAACTATAACTTCATTTTTTCCAGCATAGCCCAAAACCCTTCTGGCTTCTTCATCAAGCAAATCAACATCCAGAGAATTTAGATTCATGCCTTCAACCATATTCTGCTTCACTTGAATTTTGGACAGCAGATCCTGCTTGATACTTTCTTTATTGCTAACTTGCAGTTTGAGAGCTTGGTATTCTAACCAACCTTTTGAACCAAAAGCTGCACAAAAAATAAAATATGATATTACAGCGAAACCAATAAAATAGCCGATAAAAGCCGATTTGGTGATATTATGTTTCTTAACAAAATTGTATAAAAACACGAGTTGAAAACCCTATTTATTGGTTACGCGACATAAGCTCTTTGGCAGCAGCAATAATATTTACCGCTTTTGGCAGAGCCAGTCTCTCAAGATTGGCGGCATATGGTAATGGTGAATCAATACTTGCAAGTTTTTTTACCGGCGCATCCAAATAATCAAAGGCCTGTTCCATTAAAACCGAAGCGATTTCACTACCAATTGAAGCGAATGGAAAACCTTCTTCAACTGTGATGCAGCGGGAAGTTTTTTTGACTGACTCAACAATAGTTTCGTGATCTAGGGGACGGATCGTGCGCAAATCAATCACTTCGGCCTCAATGCCTTCTTTAGCCAATTCTTCTGCGGCTTCCAGTGCATATTTTACCACTAAAGAAAATGCCACGATAGTTACATCACGACCTTCACGCAAAACTTTCGCCTTACCAATTTCTACAATATGATCATCGTCATAATCTTCTTCGAAAGAGAAGCCATAAGTGATTTCATTTTCTAAAAACACCACCGGATTTGGATCACGGATTGCAGCTTTTAGCAAGCCTTTAGCATCGGCTGCTGAATAAGGCGCGATAACTTTTAAACCAGGAATTGCACCATACCAAGCCGCATAACATTGCGAATGCTGAGCACCAACACGAGAAGCCGCACCATTTGGACCGCGAAAAACAATCGGACAACGCACTTGACCACCGGACATATAATTGGTTTTAGCTGCCGAATTAATAATTTGGTCAATGGCCTGCATGGCAAAGTTGAAAGTCATAAACTCAACAATTGGCTTTAATCCTGCAAAGGCAGAACCCACAGCAATACCAGTAAATCCGTGCTCAGTGATCGGAGTATCGATCACTCTTTTTTCACCAAATTCAGCAAGCAACCCTTGGGTAACTTTGTACGCACCGTTATATTCTGCCACTTCTTCACCCATGACAAAAACTTCTGGGGTTAATCTCATTTCCTCCGCCATAGCTTCACGCAGGGCTTCACGAACTGTTAGTTTCTTTAGCATATTTAATTTAATTATAAATTTCGGTCATTAGCTCAGATTCATCCGGCTCAGGACTATTCTTAGCAAATTCCACAATTTCACTCACTTGCTCTTTAATTGAGTCTTCAATTTTTTTAATTTCAGCTTCACCAGCAACTTTATTGTTAAGAATATAAGCTCTTAACGAATCAATCGGATCAGCTTCTTTTTTGTTATTTAATTCTTCTTTAGAACGGTAAGTCGCCGGGTCAGACATTGAATGCCCACGATAGCGATAAGTATCCATCTCCAAAATAGCCGGACCATTGCCTGATCTTATATAATCAACCCATTTCTGACCATGAGAAATTACATTAAAAACATCCATGCCATTAATTTTTTCTCCCGGAATATTGAAACCACTGCCGCGCTTGTACAAAGCATCAATTGAAGAAGAACGCTTGAAAGAAGTACCCATAGCATAATGGTTATTCTCAATGATAAACAATACCGGCAAATTCCATATTTTTGCCATGTTGAACGCTTCATAAACCTGACCCTGATGCGCTGCACCATCGCCGAAATAACAGTAAGTAACGTTATTGCGCTCTAAATATTTATCAGCGAAAGCAAGACCAGCACCGATCGGAACTGATGCGCCAACAATTCCATGTCCACCATAAAAATGCTTTTCCAAATCAAATAAATGCATCGATCCGCCTTTTCCTTTAGAAGATCCGTCACGTCTTCCCAACAATTCTGCCATGATTTTTTTTGGATCTGATCCAACTGAGATCATATGACCATGATCACGATAAGTTGTGATAACTTTATCACCCTCTATCATAGTATGACGCATGCCGGTGGCAATTGCTTCCTGGCCGATATAAAGGTGACAAAAACCAGCAATCAAACCCATGCCGTAAAGTTGACCGGCCTTTTCTTCAAAACGACGGATTAACAACATTTCACGATAGAATGCTAATAACTCTTTCTTAGTGAAAGCATTTGACTTGACCAAATTCACTTTGGCCTCTGATTTTTTAGTCATAATTTTAGATAGAGAATTTTGGCGCCTTGGAGCCTATTATTTGATTAGAGCCTTTTACTTTAGTGATCTGACGGCTTTTCTAAAAGAGCGTCCTTCTAAGGAGCAAAAAATAAAAGTCAAATTGGCAAAACCTACTTTCAGACACTCATTGGCTATCATTATTCAACTTAAAACCAGTTTAATTTTTAGGTGTCGGAGTTACCAAAAATATTTCATGCAAAAACTCTTGAAAAGCGGTCAGAATTATTATTCCAGCTTTGCAAATGGCGATGGCCGCAACACCAAAATATAGTGCAATAATAATAAAACGCATAGCCCGCTTTGCCAAAAACTTCAAATGAATCATGAAACTTTCTTCCTGAGCAACTCTGACACCGACATTCTCTATATTACGCTTGGTCAGCATTTTTTGCTTTTGTTTGCGAAGATCTAGGGCAGCAACATTTTGTGACGCGCTTTCCTGTTTTTTTGGTCTTTTATTAATGATGGTTTTTTTGCTAGATTTTTTCTCATGTTGCTTTTTTACTAGCTGCACCAAGTTCTTTTGTGTGTTTTCCGACATAATTCCTAAAAAATTTTGCTGCCAATCTTCATTGAAACTTAAGTGATCGAAAGCTTTCTTATCAAGCCTTTTTTGGCTTTAATTCTCATTACAATTTCCTGCTCTCTTTTAGGAATATTTACGCTATGGAAAAAATTATCCTATTTTGGCGATGGACTTTCACACTCAATTTTATTGGGTTTGGCGCTTGGTGCAATTTTTGATTCAAACCAAATCGTAACTTTAACCTTATTTGCTGTTATTTTTGCCATAGCTGTTGAATTTATATCGCGTAGTCACCTTTTTTCGAAAGATACTGTAATTGCCATTTCATCTTATTTTTGCATTGCTCTCGCCATTATTTTAAACGATCTATTACAACGCAATATTGACTTTAGCTCTTACATTTTTGGAGATATTTTAACCGTCGAAAATCATGATTTAATTGCCTTAACCATCATCACCATTCTGGCAATTTGCTATTTCATTTTTGCCTTCAAAAAAATTCTACTCCTTAACATCAACAGCGATTTAGCTAAAATAGAAGGCGTTAAAGTCACCTGGTGGAACTTGTCATTTACTATTCTTCTGGCACTCACCATTGCACTTTCGGTGCGTATTGTGGGCGTGTTTTTAATGACCGCACTTCTGATTCTACCACCAGTAATTGCCCGGATTTTCTCACTTGCTGCAAAACAAATGGCATTACTAAGTTTGATCATTGGTCTTGTTGTTGCTTCTAGCTCTTTTACGTTGGCCAGCAATTATAATTTAACTGCCAGCGCCGTAATAATTGTGATTTTTTGCCTGATTTTTGTCGGCAGTCTGATCTATAAAAATATCTTTAATCATGTCCGATTTCGATAAAAAAACCGCAGTAATTTTATTCAATTTAGGCGGACCAAAAGATTTGCAATCCGTGAAACCTTTTCTGTTTAACTTATTCAACGATCCGGCGATCATCAACCTGCCACAACCATTACGCTTTTTGTTGGCTAAACTAATCTCTAGTCGCCGTCACCAGAAATCTCAAAAAATTTATCAGCAGATTGGTGGCAAATCACCTTTACTTGAAATCACAACCGCACAAGCGCTCTCTTTGGAAAGAGAACTTTCTTTTATCGGAAATTTTAAAGTATTTGTATCCATGCGCTACACTGAACCTTTCGCTTCGCAAACCATCGAGGAAGTTCTGCGTTACAATCCTACAAACGCCATTTTGTTGCCACTTTATCCTCAATTCTCCACAACTACCAGCGCTTCGTCGTTACAAGATTTTGCCCTAAAATTTTCCAAGGCACAAAAAATAAAAAATGTTAAAATTAATACTAACGTGGTTTGCTGCTATCCCGTCAGCGACAACTTTATCACTTCACACACACTACTAATAAAACAAACCTTGATGAAAATTTATGATGGTGATTTAAGTAAATTTCGCTTTTTATTTTCAGCACATGGCATTCCGCAAAAGCTGGTTGATCAAGGCGATCCTTACGCTTTTCAAATCGAACAAACCACAAAAAAAATCGTCGAGAATCTGGCACAACTTCTTGGTGTTGCTGAAAATAAAATTGATTTTCGCATTTGTTATCAATCCAAAGTTGGGCCACTGCAATGGACTGGTCCCAGCCTTGATTTCGAAATTCGTCGCGTTGCTTTAGACAAAAAAATTCCGCTAATAATTCCAGTTTCTTTCGTCTCAGAACATTCAGAAACTTTGGTTGAGCTTGATATTGACTACAAAAACCTGGCCGCTGATTTAGGGATCAAAAATTATCTCCGCGCACCAGCGCTAAACTGCGATGGACATTTTATTAAAGCACTGGCGCAAATCTGCAAAATTGCCTATTCAGACTTAAGAGATCCAAAAAACCCCTCTTCTAGCTCAACAAATTTATGTAAAGACAGCGAAAAAAACCCGGCACGAATCTGTCCCAAAAAATTCACCAAATGCCCCAATCAAAATTTCTGCACAGCATGATTTCCATTGATATCGTCATTAAAAGTAAGAAATGGCAGCAGGAAAAAAACATCGAAAAATTTATTGAAGATACATGCAAAGCTCTGATTCCTCTTACTGATTTAAAGACAATCCTGAAAAAAAATTTCGAATTAGAATTATCTATTTCATTACTCTCTGACTCACAAATTAAAAAAATAAATCATGAATTTCGCCAGAAAAACAAACCCACTAATGTGTTATCTTTTCCTTCTTTAGATGAAAATTTGCTACGCCAAATTGGAATAAAAAAGGCAGTTGGGACTTGTGAATATCTGCTTCTGGGCGACATTATTATTTCCTATGACACCTTAAAAAAAGAATCTCTTGCACAAAAAAAGCGTTTTCGCGATCATTTGACTCATCTAGTTTTACACAGCATTTTGCATCTAATTGGTTATGATCATGAAGATGAAAAAATGGCCAACACCATGGAAGCTCTTGAGATTAAAATTCTACAAAAGCTCAACATCAAAAACCCCTATCAACAAATTTAGACTTTAATGAACGATCGATCGAAACACCGCAACCCAAAATCTATTTCCAACAAATCTCACACTAAAAAATTACTTAACTTTTTCCTCAACTTACTTGGCAAGAAAACTAAGAAATCTTTTTTGTCGGTAATTTCTCATCTGGTTGAAACTTACGAAAAAGAAAATTTGATCAGTTTTGAAGAAAAAAAGATGATCAAGAACATTGCCTACTTAAGTGATAAGAAGGTTTCTGGCATCATGACTCCGCGGGCTGATCTTATCGCTATCAAATATAATGCCAACCTGGAAGAGGTCAAAAAAACCATTACCACTCAAGGCCACACCAGGATTCCGGTTTTTAAAGAAACTCTTGATGAAATTATCGGCTTTATTCACAGCAAAGATTTGTCGAAATTTTTATGCCAAGAAGATCCGGACTTTGCCATAAGTAAGATTCTGCGCAAAATTTTATTTGTGCCAGGATCAATGAAAGTGCTCGATTTAATGTTGCGCATGCGTATGGCAAGAGTTCACGTTGCTATCGTATTGGATGAATTTGGCGGCGTTGATGGTTTTGTAACAATTGAAAATGTTATGGAAGAAATTGTCGGCGACATTGAAGATGAACATGATCTGCCGTCAGAAAATGCATTTTTCCGCATCAAAAAAATTAACAACAATATTTTTCACTTCGGTGGCCGAGTTGAAATTGCTAATGTTGAAGAAACTCTAGAAACTGAAATCAAACGCAATGGTGATAGTTTTCAAACTATCGCCGGCCTTGTAATGGCAATGTTTAAGCGCATTCCTGAAAATGGCGAAGAAATTGAAAGAGGTGGACTGAAATTTAAAATCATCGACTCTGACAACCGATCGGTAAGGTTAGTGGAAGTGTCAAAAAATGTTCTCTAAAAATGCACAATTATCAAAATTTTTCTGAAAAAACTTTCCCAGAAATTGACCTTGGAAATTATGTTCTGCGCGAAAAAAGAGATGGCGATGCCGAAAATTTTTTTCGTTATTACACCGATCCAGAAGTGAACAAATTCATCATGTGCGAAATGCCTCGCGATGTTGAAGAAGCAAGAAGAGAACTCCACTATTGGCGCAATATTTTTTACCGCAATGACGGCATTTATTTTGCGATCGCCAGAAAATATGATGACCAACTTATCGGTTCAATCGGTCTCAGCACTTACAACTCGTATCACAGCCGTATTGAATTAAGTTATGATTTGGCCAAAGAATATTGGCGTCAGGGCATTTGCAACGCTGCAATACAGGCCATAATTAAATATGGTTTTGAGCAGATGAAAATTAACCGCATCGAGGCTTTTACCTCAACAGACAATATTCCTTCAAAGAATCTTCTACTAAAATGCGGATTCACTTTGGAGGGGACTTTACGCCAACACCGCTATCATCGCGGACATTATGTCGACGCCTTTAGTTTCAGCTTATTGCGTCAGGATTTTTTAACTAAATTAATTTAACAGCTAAAACTGTTTGACTTTTGTCACAACATCACCTTTATTGCGCCCCCTCTTTCCCAATAAAGACCTCTCTTCACTTTCAAGAGAATCCCCGCGATCAAAGCTTTGCAAGGCTTAATCAATTTTAAAATAATTTTTAAACGTCAAAAGGACAGCTAATTATGCATCAAACTTACTCTGCTAAACCAAGCGAAATCGAAAGAAAATGGTGGTTGATCGATGCTGAAGATCTGGTTGTCGGTAGAACCGCAACTATTATCGCCAACATCTTACGTGGTAAACACAAACCAATGTTCTCGCCAAATCTTGATTGCGGCGATCATGTTGTTGTTATCAACGCTGCTAAAATAAAATTTACCGGTAATAAATTGGCCGACAAAACTTATTATTGGCATACCGGTCATCCTGGTGGAATCAAACAAAGAACTGCCAGACAAATTTTGGAAGGCAATTTTCCTGAAAGAATTTTGGAAAATGCTGTTTCTAGAATGATTTCCCGTGGCCCTTTACAACGTGACATCATGGTAAAATTGCATATTTATGCAGGTGCTGAGCATAAGCACCAAGGACAAACTCCACAAGTTTTGGATATTGCCTCCATGAACAGAAAAAACAAAAAATCTAACTAATTTTCACACACTTTATGACTTCAACTGTAAAAGAAAAAATCATCGCAGTCAGCGAAGCTAAAGAATCAACTGCAACTCCAAGAGTTAAAAAAGTTGATGCTCAAGGTAACGCTTACGCTACTGGCAAAAGAAAAAATTCTGTTGCTCGTGTTTGGATTAAAAAAGGCACTGGCAAAATCACTGTAAATGATCGCGATGCTAAAACTTATTTCGGCAGAGAAATTTTGTTTAACATAATTCGCTTTCCATTCGGCGCTACTAAAACTGATAATAAATTTGACGTAGTTACCACAATCAGTGGCGGTGGTCTTTCTGGACAAGCTGGGGCTTTGGCTCATGGCATCAGCAAAGCTCTTGTGGCTTTCGACCCAGAAAATCATCTATCTTTGAAAGCTGGTGGTTTCCTAACTCGTGACTCACGTGTTGTTGAACGGAAGAAATACGGCTTGAAAAAAGCTCGTAAAGCTCAAACTTACCGTAAGAGGTAGTTTAAACCAACTTTCTAAAAGGCGATCGCAAGATCGCCTTTTTATTTTGCGCAAGATGAAAAAGACTGAAAAAAAAATTTCTGAAAAAATTCTTATTGCTTCCGATCACGCCGGTTTTGTTCTAAAACAAACTTTAATTGAAGAACTAACAAAACTTGGATTTATGGCCATTGATCTTGGCTGTGACAGTGCCGAAAAATCAGTCGATTATCCTGATTATGCACAAAAACTCTGCAAAAAAATTACCGACAAAAATAATCTACGTGGAGTGTTAATCTGCGGCTCTGGAATCGGCATCTCAATTGCCGCCAACCGTTTTAAAAATATCCGCGCCGCACTTTGCACCAGCAAAGAAATGGCTAAATTATCACGTGCCCACAACGATGCTAATGTGCTTTGCCTTGGTGCTAGACTGACAAAAAATAAAACCGCTTTATCAATCTTAAAAACCTTCCTCACTTCTGAATTTGAAGGCGCCAGACATGCCACAAGAATCAAAAAACTTTCCAGATAACCGCCTAATCCGCAGTTTTGGCCGCATCAAAAGCCGCAAGCTTTCTGATCACAAAACTGATCTTTTGGAAAATTTATTGCCCGACTATGCAATAAAAACGCCGAATTTTTCTACAATTCAAAATAGTAAAAACTGCCTTGAGATTGGCTTTGGCTTTGGTGACTTCACTTTTGAAAAAGCTAAAAATAATCCCGACACATCTTTTTTTGGCTCTGAACCACACTTAAACGGAGTGGTAAATTTGCTGGCCAAACTTGAAAAGGAACCACTCAAAAATCTGCAAATTTCTACCAAAGATGTACGACTTTTACTTGCCGATTTTCCCGATAAATTCTTCGACCAGATTTTTATCTTATTTCCCGATCCTTGGCCAAAAGCAAAACATTTCAAACGCCGCTTAATTAACCGTGAATTCCTTGATGATATCTTATCGCCAAAAATGAAAAATGACGCCAAACTGACAATTGCAACCGATCACGACTCTTACAAAAGCTGGATTCTTGCTGAGATTTCTCACAGCAAGAATTTGATCTGGAATGCAACTAGCAAAAAAGACTGGCAAATTTTTCCCCTTGATTGGGTGATTACAAAATATCAAAAGAAGGCTGCCCGCGAAGGTCGAACATCTGTAATATTCAATCTAACAAAAAATGCTTAACTCCTTACCCAAAATACGCGGCACTTATCGCCGAAATGTTGAATTAAAAAGCTGGTTTGGTGTTGGTGGTGCAGCAGAAATTTTATTTCGTCCAGCCGATTTGGAAGATTTGCAAAATTTTTTAAAGAACTGTCCACAGGAAATTCCAGTCAATATTTTGGGTGCGGCTTCCAACGTTATTATTGGTGATAAAGGCGTAAAAGGAGTGGTAATTCGTTTGGGCGGCGAGTTTGCTAAAATTACTCACCAACAAGATACTCTCCGTGCTGGTGCCGCTGCTCTTTGTGGTAATGTTGCACTTTACAGCAAAAATGCCGCTTTGTCAGATTTAGAATTTTTTACCGGCATTCCAGGATCAGTTGGTGGCGCTATTGCTATGAATGCCGGCTGTTATGGATCCGATGTTTCGCAAACTTTAATCAGCGCTTTAGCCATTGATTTTGATGGCAACTTATTTGAGTTAAACAATTGCGATTTTGAATTTTTTTACCGCGGCAATAAAATTGCTAAAAAATTTATTTTTGTCGAAGGATTGTTTAAAGGAGCAAAATCTGACTTTGACTCCGTTGCAAAAAAAATTGCCGAATTAAATCAACAACGCGAAACCGCACAACCAATCCGCGCTAAAACTGGTGGCAGCACCTTTAAGAATCCTGATCCCCAAAATTTATCAGCAAAAAAAGCTTGGCAGCTAATTGATGAAGCCGGCTGCCGCGGGTGGATTGAAGGTGATGCTCAAATTTCTGAAAAGCACTGCAATTTTATGATCAATCGCGGACATGCTTCAGCACAAGATTTAATTGATTTGGGAGATAAAGTCAGAAACGCTGTTAAAGAACATAGCGGCGTTATGCTAGAGTGGGAAATAAAAATTTTAGGACAGTAAGAAATAGTCTGTTGCAATTTTAAAACAACTAGTGCAATTTTCGTGTCTGCGCTTGAGTCCTTTGTGGGTTTCATGCTCTCCCTTAAAAAAATCTAAATCTAATCATGAAAAAACTTTCTGCATTTTTGGCAAGAGTTGCACTTTTGTCGTTATTCTTCCTGACAGTTGCTCCAGCAGTTGTTCCAGCTCTGGTTTCTGATGCCAAAGCTCAGTCTTCTGGCACCATTACCACTACTAGCAGTGGTGTGAACGATAACGTTTTGGTTACCACAATGTGTAACATGATGAAGATCATTACAGGTAACGCTGGTAAAGCTATTGCAGCTTTTGCGATTGTTGCTGTTGGTGTTGGTTTCTTCACCGGTAAAGTTTCTTGGGGTTTGTTAGTCGGTGTTACTGCCGGTGTTGCCGCAATGTTTGGTGCTCCAACTATCGTTTCAGCTATCAGCGGTAAATCTGCTTATGACTGCCAAGGTTAGTTAAAATTTCAAAAGAGATAAATTATGTCTAGAAGATGTGAACTTCTTGGTACTGGTGTTATGAGTGGAAATCAAATTTCTCACTCTAATCGCAAAACTAAGAGAAGATTTTTACCAAATCTAAAAACTGTTTCCTTTAAAAGTGAAGCTCTTGGCACTGATCTAACTTTAAAAGTTACTGCTGCCTCGATTAGAACAATCAATAAATATGGCAATATTGACAATTTTCTTGTCAATTACCGTAATTCAAAATTGACCGAATCAGCACAAAAGCTCAGACTTCAGGTCAAGAAAAAATTGATCAAGTTAGGTAAGTTTGAAGAAGTAAAAATCGTTAAAGAAAAAAAGGCTGTAAAAAAACAAGTCAAAGCTGAAGCTTAATTTGTTTAATGTTAGCCCTAATAAAAAACCGGTCTTCTTATAAAGAGGACCGGTTTTTTTATGTCATAAAAAATTCATCTCACCTTTTTAGATAAACCATAAAAGGACACACTAATTGTGCAGATCTTTAATTAACACTTCGCAGAAAGTCTTTAATCTCTTCAATCGCTGTCTCTTCCCAAGTTGAGCAAATTAGTACGACACCTAAACCTGCTTTAAAATCTCTT
>CAZICL010000011.1:0-60143 GCA_964537735.1 uncultured Rhizobium sp.
GAACAAAGGATCCGTTGGATTATTTTTAATAAATCAAAGACTTAGGACAGGTTCTTATAAAATTTTGATTTGCGACAGTCTCTTGAGTTCTGACTAAAATTTTTGTGTCAAAAAAGAGTCGATAAATAAATTTATTTATATTTTTCTTAGTTACTTTGAGTAACTAGATTTTTAATAGCAACTAACTTTTTAAAAATTATATTATGATCACATTAAGAAAATCAAATGAGCGCGGTGCTGCAAATCACGGATGGTTAAAATCTTTTCACAGCTTTTCCTTTGCCAATTATTACGATCCAAAGTACATGAATTTTGGAAATCTTCGTGTGATTAACGAAGATTTTATTGCTGCTAAAGCTGGATTTGGCGAGCATCCGCATAATAATATGGAAATTATAACTTACGTAATTTCAGGTGCACTATCGCACAAAGATTCAATGGGAAATGCCTCAACAATTTTGCCAGAAGAAGTGCAAATTATGAGTGCTGGCACAGGAGTTTTTCATTCAGAATTTAATCACGAACAAGATCGCCAAACTCATCTTTTGCAAATTTGGATTTTGCCGAAAGAAAAACAAATTGCACCGCGTTACGATCAAAAATCATTTAGCGAAGAAATTAAGAAAGGCGATTTAACCCTTGTGGTGTCTGGATCTGGGCGTGATGGCTCAATTAAAATAAATCAAGATGCTGAGATTTATTTAGGTAAATTTAAAGAACAAAAAACTTTGAAATTTTCTGCAAAATTGCAAAAGAAAATCTGGATTCAAATGATTGCCGGAAAAATTTCTGTAAATGGTCAAGATATTGAAACTGGCGATGCGGCGGCAATTGAAAATGAGACGGAAATTTTAATAAATGCTCAAAAAAATTCAGAATTTTTATTGTTTGATTTGTAGAGATCAAAATCCGTACTGCAACAAAGCGGTAAAATGTGAGTTTGAGTTTTTTTAAAATCTGACTACTCGATGATGGCAATAGGGTTGTTTGCCACTTCGGGTGTAATAATTTTGATGGTAAAGTTCAGCGGGCCAAAAATGTGGAGCTGGCAATATTTTGGTCACAATTTTTAAGCCTTTTTCTTCCAAAATTTTAATTAAATTTTGCGCGATTATTTTTTGATTTATTGCAGTGTAAAATATTGCCGAAATATATTGTGGACCTTTATCTGGACCTTGTCCGTCACTTTGTTCTGGATCGTGAATTTCAAAAAATAATTTAGCTAAACTTTCAAAATCAGTTGCAGTTTTATCAAAAACAACCTCAACAGCTTCAATGTGGCCAGTGGTTTTGGTGCAAACTTCTTCGTAAGTTGGGTTTTCTTTTGTGCCGCCAATATAGCCAGAGCGAGCTGATTTTACGCCTTTGGCAGATCTTAAAAAATATTCCACCCCCCAAAAACATCCGGCGGCAAAAAAAGTTTTTTCTAAATTTTCTGTGATTTTATTTTCCACAAAATCAAGCGAGATTGAATTAACGCAATAGCGCGCGTTCTTAGTGGTGAAACCTTCTCCGTGAAAAATATGACCCAAATGTCCGTCACATTTTTGGCATAAAATTTCAATTCTTCGACCATCAGAATCTGTAACTTTTTTTACTGAATTAGGAAATTCATCGTCAAAGCTTGGCCAGCCGCAGCCAGAATCAAACTGGTCTTGGCTTGAAAAAAGTTCATTATGACATTGTTTGCAAAAATATTTTCCGTGACGGTTATTGTCATAAAACTCACCGCTAAAAGGTGCTTCGGTACCTTTGTATAAAATTATGCGAGCTTCGGCTTCGTTGAGTTTTTTCATAGCTTTGGAATTGGAAAATTTTTTAGTTTTTTAAAATGATCTTTTGTAAAGATTTACCGTGTCTTTGCCGTATAATGCCAAAATTATTTTACAAAATGTCCAAACAGTTTTTTATTTTTTTAGCCACCGTTGTTTTATTATTTGATGTTGCAATCGAGCCTGCATTGGCAAGAGCTGGCGGCAGATCATCATTTGGCGGTGGTCGTTCTTCAACTTCATATTATAATCAGGGATCACGCGGTAGTCGCACTTTTGAAGGTGGTGGAGCAAATGGTAAAAATTATGCGCCGATGCAAAGATCAACAGCGCCAAATGCTAATAAAAACTCTGGGTCGCAAGCGCAAAATAATCCTGCCGCAAATCAAAATAACCCTGGAAGAGCCTCTTCTTTTTTTGGTCGTCATCCAATTCTTTCAACACTTGGAGCCGCTCTTGCTGGATCTTGGTTGGGACATATGATTTTTGGCGCCGGTGGTTTTGGCGCTGCTGGAGGCAGTGGATTTTTAATTAATTTTCTTTTGATGGCTCTTGGTGCTTTTGCGGTTATTTCATTGGTAAAATTTTTAACACGCGGATCTTCATCTGTGTCATCTAAAACATTCGCTGCAGCGAATAATGTTCAAGCTGGATCGACTCCAGCTGCAAATATAACTTTGCCGGAGAGCGAAAAAAATAAATTTGTCGCAACGTTGGTCGCGGTGCAAACCGCCTGGTCAGAGCAAAATATTGACGCGCTGAAAAAAATGGTAACGTCGGAAATGGCTAAATATTTCTCGGATGCTTTAGCGCAAAATATCAGCCAAGGCATTGCCAATAAAGTTGAAAATATTGAAATAACTTCGGTTGAAATTGCGGAAGCTTGGCGCGAAGATGAGATGGAATATGCAACGGTAATTGTTGAATGGTCTGCTTTTGATTACATGATTAATCTAAATAAATCTCTGCAAGACTTTGATTACATAGTTGAAGGCGGCAATAAAAACCTAACTATCGTTTCAGAAGCTTGGACTTTCACTCGTCATAATTCCAACGGCAATTGGATTTTATCCGCAATTGCGCAGGTCGAATAGTTGCAATTTTACAATTAGTTCCAATTTAAATTAACAAAACCAAGTGATTAGAGTTAAAGATTTATCAATTTCATTTTCCGGCCACGATGTTTTTACCGAGGGCAATTTTATTATTAACGGCCGCGAGAAGGTTGGTTTAATTGGGCGCAATGGTAGTGGAAAATCTACTTTCCTAAAATTAATTCTAAAAAAATTAGAGCCAGATTCTGGTGCGGTTGAAATTCCTCGTGGCTATCGTATTGGACATTTGGAGCAGCATATTAACTTCACTCACGAAACTGTTTTGGACGAAATTTGCTCTGTATTGCCAGAAGATCGCGAGCATGAAGGTTGGAAAGGTGAAAATATTTTATATGGTCTGGGATTTACTTACGACGATCTTTACAAAGACCCGAAGAAATTTTCTGGCGGTTACCAGGTTAAATTAAATTTAGCCAAATTGCTTTTGATTGAGCCGCAAATGCTTTTGCTCGACGAGCCAACAAACTATCTTGATATTCACTCAATTCGCTGGCTAAAAGAATTTTTACAAGATTGGCAAGGCGAGTTGATTTTAATCACGCATGATCGCGGCTTTATGGATGAGGTTGTTACTCACACTTTAGTTATTCACCGTAAAGCTTTTAAAAAAGTTCCTGGGAACACTCAGGGAGTGCGCGAAAAAATTGCTGCGGAAGAAGAAATTTATGAAAAAACTCGCGTCAATGAAGATAAACAAAGACAAAAAACTCAAGAATGGATTGATCGCTTCGGTTCAAAGGCAAGTCAGGCAAGCCGAGTTCAATCAAGAGTTAAGATGCTTGAGAAGCAAGATGTGAAAGAAAAATTAGAGCATGTACAAACTCTGGATTTTGCTTTTAATCACAATCCATACGCCAGCAAAGAAAATATGATTGAAGCTGAAGCTTTGGCATTTGGTTATAATCCGGAGCATTTGCTGATTAAAAATCTGTCTTTCAAAATTGCCAATGGCGATAAAATTTGTGTGATCGGAAAAAATGGTAAAGGTAAATCGACTTTGTTGAAGCTTTTGACGCAAGATAACAAGCAGATTCACGGCTCAATGCGCATTAATCCAAAAACTGAAATCGGATATTTTGGCCAGATGAATATTGATCGTCTCGACAATAATCGTTCGGTTTATGAAGAGCTGCAAAAGGTTGACGAAAGATTGCCTGTAAGTCGTGTACGTCAGGTTTGCGGCAATATGATGTTTTCGTCAGATTTGGCCAATAAAAAAATCGGTGTGCTTTCTGGTGGTGAAAAAAGTCGTGTGATGCTTGGAAAAATTTTGCTTAAAGGCGCGAATTTACTTCTTTTAGACGAGCCAACAAATCACTTGGACATGGAATCTTGTGAGTCACTTTTGGAAGCGATCAAAAGCTTTGAAGGCGCTGTTGTGACGGTTACGCATGACGAACATTTTTTGCGTGAAATCGCCAATAAATTAATCATTTTCGACGATAATAAAACCTTCACTTACGAAGATTCTTACGAATTTTTCTTAAAAAGAGTTGGTTGGGTCGATCATTAAAAACGTGCCTAAACGCACGTTTTTAATGATCGACGGGCGCAGGAGCTTTTTTAAAAAAAGCGACGCACGCCCAGGCGGCACATCGTCTTCGAGTGAAACGAGAAAAGCGATGTGTCGTTGTTGATTTGAAGCGACGCGCGCCCGGTTGAGGAATCGTCTTCGAGCGTAAGCGAGAAAAGCGATTACGAATTTGGACTTGTAGCTCAGGTTTTTGCGTTAAGAAATCGATTAATAATCGATTTTAGCAAAAACGGGCGAAGGAGTGAAGCGACGCGCGCCCGGTTGAGGAATCGTCTTCGAGCGTAAGCGAGAAAAGCGATTACGAATTTGGACTTGTAGCTCAGGTTTTTGCGTTAAGAAATCGATTAATAATCGATTTTAGCAAAAACGGGCGAAGGAGTGAAGCGACGCGCGCCCGGTTGAGGAATCGTCTTCGAGCGTAAGCGAGAAAAGCGATTACGAATTTGGACTTGTAGCTCAGTTGGTAGAGCAGCTGACTCTTAATCAGTAGGTCATAGGTTCGAATCCTATCAAGTCCACCACTCCCCGCAAGGCTCCGGCCAAATTGGAGCCTAAAAAAATCCTCCATGGGGCACTCTTGGGACGGTCTTAGTAAGAAATTGAGACCACCATTTCTACGTCTTATTTCAATAAATCGTTGTAAATTGAAATAATATCATAATAATGACATCATTATTTCATTAATCTTTTGCTTCGATGCCGTCCTCAGTCCAAGAAAACAAACGCCAAACAGGCAATTACCAAAAACTTGGTGAGTTGGAGTTTTTTATTCCAAACCCACTTCCTCCGCACAATCCGCCATTTAATTTCAGCGCTGATTTAATCGAGCTTTACGGGCAAGCGATGCAATCTTTGGGGCAGTTGAATGAGATGGCTGAAAGATTGCCAAACATCGAAAGATTTGTTAAGGCTTATTGTTTGAAAGAGGCGCTACTTTCTTCAGCTATTGAAGGCATTCACACTACGATGGCGGATGTTTTTACTAATGAAGTTTCTGCCACTTCAAGCCCATCAAAAAAGAGCCAGCAAACTCAATTAGTTTTGAACTACAACAAAGCTTTAGATGCAGCTTTGGAAATGGTAGAAAAACAAAATTTTCCGATAGTTTCGCGAGTGATTTTAACTGCTCACAAAACCTTGATGAGTGGTGGTGATGGTGAGAAAGCGAATCCTGGGCAATATCGCAAGCAGCAAGTAAAAGTCGGCAAATTAACTCCGTCGCCAGCAAATAAAATTGAAGGCTTAATTGCTGATTTGGAAAAATTTATTAACTCTGACAATTCTTTGCCGGCCCTGATTAAAGCTGGTCTGGCGCATGTTCAGTTTGAAACCATTCACCCTTTTTTAGATGGTAATGGTCGTATTGGCCGCTTGCTGATTGTGTTGATGCTGATTCAAGAAAAAGTAATTCACGCACCAATTCTTTACCCCTCGACTTACTTCAAAAAACATCACGCGAAATATTACGCAAAACTTGATGCGGTTAGAACCAAAGGAGATTTTGAAGGCTGGATTTCTTTTTACTTAAAAGCTGTGAAGGAAAGCGCTGGAGACGCTTGCAAAAAAGCCAAAGAAATTGAGAAGCTGGAAAAACAACTAGCCAAAAAAATTACTAATTCGAAAAGTTTTGGTTTGTCAGAAAGTCAAGCCGCGCAAGCTTTATCAGCCTTGTTTCGCTTTCCCGTTATTAGCATCACCGAGCTCCAAAGTGAGCTGCAAATTAGCTACAACACAGCCAACGCAATAATTCAGAAGCTAATCAAACTTGAAGTTCTAAAACTCGAAACCAAGCAGAAGAGGAATAAATTATTTCGCTTTGATTCTTATCTGGAATTGTTGGAAAAATAGCGGCGATTTTGAAAAAAATTTCCCAATTTCTGTGGGACACTCATGAGAAACTTGGCCACAAATTTTGACCAAAAACCGGAATAACAAACAATAAAGAAAAAGCTGTAAGGCCTTGATTATATTGTTGTCAGTTATTTTGATTAATTATCGGTCAGTAGGTTGCTGGTTCGAATCCGCCCAAGTCCACCATTATCAATTTATGAAATTTTTTTCCTTATTTTTTGTAGCGGCAATTTTTGTGTCAGCCGTTTCTTACGCTCAGTCTGGAAAATCTGATCCAGAATTTGACCAAGAAAAAATAATTTGCAGTACCAGCACGGTTTGTAAAAGAACCTGTGATTTAAAAATTACTGATAAGTTTGAAACTTTGCCTCCGGATCAACAGCAGCTTGTGATCCAATGTGCGCAGGACATGATGAGAAAAATCAACTCGAGCACTGCTGCCAGATAAATATTCTTCAGCTCAAATCAAAAATTCCGGCGTCGTACATCTTTTTATAAAAACCATTTAAGTCGATAAGCTCTTGATGCGAGCCGATCTCGGCGATATTGCCATCTTTAACAAAGATAATGCGATCGGCGTTGATGATCGAGGATAAGCGATGTGCGATGGTGATAGTAGTTTTATTGCGTGCTAAATGATTGATTGCTGAGGCGATGATTTTTTCATTTTCATTGTCGAGAGCAGAAGTTGCTTCATCAAGCAACAAGACTGGTGAATCCTTGATAATGGCGCGAGCGATAGCAATTCTTTGACGTTCACCACCGGAAAGTTTGACGCCTTTTTCTCCGACAAAATTGTCCAGTTTATGAGGTAAATCATTGATGAATTGCAGAGCGGGATTTTCAGCGATGATTTTTTCAACCATGACACGGGTTGTTGAGTTATCAGTGTAAGCAATATTCTCAAAAATTGTTCCCGAGAAGATGAAGCAATCTTGTGAAATGTAAGAAAAATTGTGGCGTAAATCAGTGAGAGATAGTGAGTTAATGTTAAAACCATTAATTGAAATCGTGCCGGAATCAACATCATAAAAACGTAGCAGAAGCTGTAAAATCGTGCTTTTGCCCGATCCGCTGCTGCCCACAATAGCGATTTTTTCTTGTGGTTTTATTTCCAAATTAAAATTTTTAAGCACTGCGAAATCGGGGCGCGCCGGATAAGAAAAATTAACATTTTCTAATTTAATAGTTACTTCAGAGCTGGCAGGAAGATGTTGTGGATTATCGACTTCCATGACTGGAGACTCAATTTGCAAAAGTTCGAAAATTCTTGTCGCCGACGCTGAGGCGCTTTGCAGTTGTCCGGCAATTTGGCTGAGTGAAACCAGGGAAGTGGCGGTGATGATTGAATAAAAAATAAATGAAGAAAGATCGCCGGCGCTGATTTTGCCTTTTAAAACATCATGGCTGCCACACAATAGAACCAGAGCAATGCCGCCAAAGGCAAAAGTGATTACTAGAGCAACCATCAGTGATCGAATGCGGATTTTGTCCAAAGAAATTTTTAAGGCATTGTCGACTAAGCCGGAAAAGTTACGAGTTTCTTTATCTTCACACAAATAAGCTTGGATGGTTTTGATGCCATTGATGCTTTCTTCAATATGTGACCCAACGATTGCTAAAGCACCTTGTGATTGCTTGGATAGGTTTTTTACCGATTTTCCGATCAGAATTATTGGTGCGATGGCTAATGGAATTAGCATGATGGTTAACAAGCTGAGTTTGATACTGATAAAAAATAGCGATATCAGACCGCCGATAAAAAACAGCGAATTACGCAAGAGAAATGATACGGTGCTGCTGATGGTTTCGTAGAGCAAGGTGGTGTCAACTGTAAGGCGCGAAACTACGTCACCGGTTTTGGTGATTTCGAAAAACTCGGTCGAAACCCGGATAATGTGGCTATAAACTTTCTTTCTCAAATCGCTTATAACTTTTTCGGCAACTGAGCTGATGATTGAAGAGCGATAATAGCCAGCTAAAGCCATGATTATAACGGCGATAACAAATGCCAGCAAAGATAAATTAAGCAGATTTTGGTCATGTTGGGCAAAGCCAAAATCAATCATACATTTGATGGCTTTGCCAAAAAATAGTACCATCAAAGCAGTTACTAATAAAGCTGCAAAGGCTTGAAAAACCTGGTAACGATAAGGTTTAAAAAATGGTAGCAGTGCTGATAGCTTGTGAAGATTAAGTGGTTTTTTTGGTTGTTTGGGAGAGTTTTTGTCCATCGTTACAGAGAAGAGTGAGTGCTGTCGCAAAATGGTGGAGTTTTGCTGTGCTTACAGCCGCAAAGGAAAATAGTTTTATTTTCGCCTGCTTCAAAGGGCAGAGATTTCATGACACTGCTGCCATCGGAATTTTTATGAGCTTTGTGAGCGCCATCGCAAAATGGTTGTTTTTGTGATAGGCCACAAGAACACCAGAAATATTTTTTACCGGCTTCAACTTCAACTTTGAAAGGATGTTTAGCAACTACAAGTGGTAGTTTTTGAGCTATGGTTTCGGTCATATATTTTATAAAGTCAGATCAAGAATTTCGTCGAAAGTTGCAACTTTAGCTCCGGCATCTTCAAGTTTTTCCAAATATCCAATTTCTTCTAAAGTTTCTAAAACCTGATTGGAAGGAGTCACAACAACGATGTCGCCATTGTCAAAAGCAACATTTTTGCTTGCCATCGCTTTTAAAATTGCGGCGCGATATTTGGGATTGCTGAGGTAGGAAATATATTTATCGAGCTTTTTGGTCACACCTTCTAAAGCCGCCTCTTTATTGTCGTTTGATAAATAATCTTCTAAAAAATTGCAGGATTTAAAGTCAAAAATATAGAGATGGGCATCTTGTATAAAAGCAGACTCACACAAAAATAGTTTTGATTTATCCGCTTCAAATGAGCTGGAGAAAAAGTAATCTTTGCCATTTTCATATTCAGAATTTTGCATTGAGTCTTCAAGGTG
This sequence comes from uncultured Rhizobium sp., assembly GCA_964537735.1. Lineage (GTDB taxonomy): Bacteria > Pseudomonadota > Alphaproteobacteria > Rickettsiales > UBA1997 > UBA2645. Next base: position 9,234 of record CAZICL010000011.1, read on the forward strand.
AGAAATCATATCTCGAGCTTTATCAGCTGTATTTGCAGAGGTAGTTTTTTGTTCTGGTTTTGGTTCAGAGTCTTGTTCTAAATTGTTTTCTGGCGGATCCTGATTTATTGGAGTAGAGTCAGTGTTATCCCTTTCTTGAGTTTCTGTTGTCAGGGTTTGTGTTTGTTGAATAGAAGTGTCATTATTGTTCGTCAGATGTTCTAAAATTTGACTGAAAATGTTTTGGTTATTCTCAATTTCATTTTGATGGCTGGTGTTGATTTTTTGATAAAGATCTTCACCAATTTTAAAGATGGCGGCTTGTGAGTCTTTCATTGCTGCTTCTTGGGCCACTTTCCAATCGATCATTCTTTTTTGAATATCTTCAGTTTTTTGAATGGCGATGGCGATTTGCTTTTCAGCTTCCATGCGTAATTTAAGTTCTACCTCTTTTTCCTTTCTTAAATCGGCAAGTTCTTGAACCAAAACATCGTTGTTTTGATTGTTGGGATTTAAATTTTCACGCATCTTGATTGCAGCAGAGTTGATCTCTCTCTGAGATTCATCAAGCTCTTGTTTTAATTCTGAAATTTCAGTCTCAGAAGATTGCTTAAGTTTGGAATATTTATTCCAAAATATAGCGCATAATATTGCAAAAAATGCATTACCGACGATCAAAGTAATTGTCATGTGTGAGCAGTTGTGAGTTGGAGATTGTCAATCAACCTAACCCCGTCCAAATAAGCTGCAACGAATATTCGGCAAGGTTGGGCAAGGTTGTGATCATTGATTAGTTGCAGAGTTTTTTCGCTGCGAATTTCCAAATAATCAATTTTATCAAAACCGGATTGTAACAAGATGTGTCTTTTTTCTAGTAAAATATTCGTGATATTTTGTGGTGAAATCGTCACTTCATTTTTGATCTCATTTAAAATTTTAAACAGCATAGAAGCTTTTATTAAAGATTCTTGCGAAAGCCTTTGATTTCGTGAAGACATGGCTAAGCCGCTTTTTTCACGATAGGTTTCATGAATAAAAATTTTGACATCAAAATTTAAATCGCTGACTAATTTTTTGATGAGTGCCACTTGCTGAAAATCTTTTTCTCCAAAGACCGCCAAATCTGGTTGTATAATGTTGAAAAGCTTGGTGATGATTAAAGAAACGCCATCAAAATGTCCAGGGCGAGAGCTGCCACAAAGGCAATCGGCTAAAGAAGCGGAGGTGATTTTGTAAGAGAAGTCGGCGCTAAAAATTTCGTCATCAACAGGCAAAAAAACATAATCGACTTTGTGAGCAGCCAGTTTTTTTAAATCTTGTTCATTTTGTCGTGGATATTTTTGGTAATCATTCTGGTCGTTAAATTGTGATTTATTAACAAATATGCTGACCACTACAATATCGGCCATAGTTGCGGCTTTCTTTATCAGCGCTAAATGTCCGTCATGGAGTGCGCCCATTGTTGGTACCAAGGCAATTTTCTTGCCGGCAGATTTTAGTGTTTTTAAGTGCGATCTGATCTCAGAAATAGTTGGGGCAATAATCATAATTTTATTAAAAAACGCTAAAATAGGCGTGAATAACTGATAGGCCGGTCTCCAAAAGCAATTGTTAGCTAGCTAACTTAAAGCAGAGTGCGCGGTCAATACCGGCTAAATCTTTTTTAGATTCGATAAAAATAAATTTTTCGGTGGTGAAGATTTCTACTATATCGTCTTTTTGTTCGGCTCCAATTTCAATAATGATATAGCCAAACTCCACCAAAAAATCCTCAGCGTTTTTGGCAATTCTGCGGTAGAAATCAAGCCCATCAACCCCGCCGTCAAGTGCTAAATGAGGCTCGAAATTTTTAACATCATCTTGCAGATGCTCAATTTCGTGCGATTTGATATAGGGCGGATTGGAAATAATTAGATCGAATTTTTTATGCGTATGATCTGTTGATAGAGTCGTTGGAAATTTTTGTAAAACGTGGTGTGGGAAAGATAAATGTGATTCGTGACCGTGACTAAAAGCCGAGAATAGATCTGATCTTACTAAAAGAAGTCGATCATTTACTTCCTGTTTGATAGAATTTTTTTGGCAAATTTCTAAAGCTGCCAAACTAATATCTGCACCAATGGCTATCGCAGTTTGATAAAGCTTTAGTAAGGTAATAATTAAACATCCTGAGCCGACTCCCAGCTCTAAAAAATCTAATTTTTTAGTGATAAAATTTTGTGGCGGAAGAGTTTGTAAAACTAATTCAATTAAACTTTCAGAATCTGGTCTTGGGTCAAGTACATCGGAAGTAACGATAAAATCATATCCGTAAAACTCACGTTTTGCGATGATCTGTGAAACGGGTTCGTGTTTACAACGTCTATCAATCAATCCGAAAAAATATTCTTGTTGCAGCGGAGATATTATCACATTGGGGTTAAAAATAATCTGTTCTTTAGAAACAGAAAGGGCGTGAGTTAGCAAAATTAGAGAGTCTAATTTGCCATTACTCACGCCCGATTTTTTTAACTTGTCTTGGCCTTGCGCTAAAAGATCACAGCTGCGCATCAATTAAAATTTACCAAGAATTTCGCGTGTTGGAGTTTCATTAATCAAAAACTCAAGATTCTTTTCTCTTCTAATGTCAAAGACTGAAACATCATCTTTGCTGAGTTGGTTTTTGCTGCTCACTTCTTTGGTGACCGAATTTAAACCGGCGATGAATCTTTTTAAGAAGAGTTGGTAAGGATCATAAGTTGTTGTCGTTGAAGGAGAAATTGTGGCGGGAGTAGCCACTTCAGCAGTTGCGACCGCTGCAGTTGTTTCTGCCGGAGTTTTAGGATTATTTGCTGGAGCGGTGGCCGGGACGGTATTGCCAGCATTTAAATCAGACGTTTGAATAGAAGCTGTATCAGTGGTTGGAGTTCTTTGCTCAATAATTTGAGTTAGGCCGGCTGAAATGTGATTGATCAAATTATCGATTTTTTCAACTTTAACGGTGATCGCCCCAGAAGGTAAATTATCATCCTGAAAAATATCAAACTGACCATTAATCATGATTTTGTATAATGGGTTGGAAAATTCTAAATCATTAATTTTAAAGGTTTTACTGTATTGGATTGGAGTTTCTTGAATCTGGGTTGGATCATTTTGAGCTTGTGAATCTGAGCTTTTGATAGGAGTTAGAATGTATTCGGCATTTAAGGTGAAGTTGCTCTTAACCAAGCTATTAGAAACTGCGGCAACCAGATCTTCAGGTTTATTAACAGTGTTGGAATCGTTTGTTTGAGGAGCTGTAGCTGGAGCTGGAGTCGCAGTTGCTACTGGTGCTACAACTGGATTTGCAGGAGTTGCTGGTAGCGTTGTTGGAGTCACAACAGCTTCAACTGTTGTGACTAGAGTGGCGGAATTTCCGATGGTAATTTCACCGGTTTTTATACCTTCGATTACTTTCTTTTCTGAAGAATTTTTATAGATGCTTAAGATGTCAAAACCTTCAATATCTTTAAGGTCAACATTGATTTTGCTGGTGATTTTATCGCCTTCTTCCATTGAGGATTCAAGGGAGAAAGTTGCTCCAGATGAGGCATAAAGGATATTTTTTTCTGCATCCAAAACGCGATGTCCAAAATCTTGATAAAAGAATTTGGTAATCATGCCTTCGGAAATAGAGGCGGTGATCTCAGGTTCTTTGCTGAATTCAATCAAGCCACCAACATTTGTTTCATTATCTTGAACTAAGACTTGATCAATGATTGCAAGAGTGAAGTCATTATTAAAAAGGCCAGCACTCGCTTCCAAATGGTTTACGGTAATTTGGTATCTATTGAAGGCTGGATTGGGAATGGTGAATTTTAAATCTGTAATGGAAACGGTCTGTTTGAGGGGAAATCCTGAGACGGCAATCTCTCCTGCTGAAATATGAGAGCTATTTTCGCTAATAAAATTATTAACCTGTTTTTCTAATTGCCCGGTTTTGAAGAACCAGAACACGCTGTGGACAACAGCTAAAACTACCAGGACAATTAATGATTTTATAACGATACTTTTGCTCATATGGGTTGATGGTTTTTGTTAATTCATTGAAACATTGCGGGTTTCGTCCGGAACTATCAAAGTCAGGCCGTCCAGTTCTTTTGTCATTATAATTTGACAGCCAAGTCTGGAAGTTGGAGTGAGGCCGAAGGCCAAATCCAACATGTCTTCTTCATCTTCACTTGGTTCTTCTAACATGCCGTAAAATTGTTTATCAACAACTACGTGACATGTTGAGCAAGCAAGAGATCCTTCGCAGGCTCCTTCCAAATCAATATTATTATTATGCGCAGCCTCTAGTACTGTGGTGCCAACAGGAACTGAAAATTCTTTTTTTTCGCCCTTGTCAATGAAGATAATTTTAACGTTTTCGGTCATTTTTTGTTAAGTAAAGCTTAAACTGAGATAGTTCGAGTGTAGAAACTAATTTTGAAAAAGAATATTTTTTATAAATCACGTTTTAAAAAACAAAGAATTTTACAAAATTTGGTATTTAAGTATTTGAGGCTTGAAGTTTTACTGTTTCATTTAAGGAGACTATCGCAAATCAAACTTTTCGTCGAATTTTTCGCAATTCAAATTTTTTTGAAACGCACGTACATCTGGGTACGCTTACCTTTCAAAAAAATTTGAATCACAAAAACTTCTTAGAAAATTTTGATTTGCAACAGTCTCTTAAGAGATAACCAAACGCTAAATAAAAACGAATTTATGACTAAAGTTGTTCTATTTCAACCCGACATTGCTGGCAATGTTGGTACAATAATTCGTACCTGTGTGTGTTTTGACATTGAGCTGCATATTATTGAGCCATGTGGTTTTCCTTTCGATATGCAGCGCGTAAAAAGAGCGGCTCTTGATTATATTCACATGGCGAAAATTTTTCGCCATGCATCTTTCGAAGAATTTTTTGAAAGTGAAATCAGGCAAAAAAATCAACGCTTAATTTTAGCATCAACCAAAGGCAGTGAAGATTATCGCCAATTTTCTTTTAATAAAAATGATGTTTTGATGTTTGGCAGAGAAACCTCCGGAGTTCCAGAGGAGGTAACGCTAAAAGCGCATCATCGAGTTTTTATTCCGATGAAAAATAACATGCGTTCTTTGAATGTGGCAATTTCCTGTGGCATAATTTTGGCGCGAGCAATATGAGCGAAATTTTAAAGAATATTTTTGTTAAACAAGTTAGTTTTGAAGGATCGCCAGATCTTGACAAATTTGTTAAAACCTTTTGCCAGCTTTATCGTATTGAGCTTTTTAAAGATGGTCTGGATTTGGTTTTGACCAAAGTTCAGGAACGCGATCTTAAATTTGAAGTGAAAATTATTAAAGGTTGGGACACTAATTTGGGTTGTTATCTCACCGAGCAAAATAAGGTGTTTAACAAAATTTTTGGTACTTTTTCGGCTAATGTAAAAAAGTCGATTATTTTACGTCAGATGACTTGCAATCTGATGGCACATGAAATGGCTCATGCTTTGGAATTTGAAAGTGGCATTAATTTGGGCGAAGCATTTCGTCAGGCCATTGGTTTTGATATGAAAGAGAGCGCCACACAAAATATTGTGCTCAAAAGTGAAATTAAGCGTTTGATGGTCGATGCTCTAAAAGCATATCCGCCGCATCAATTTATTTCTGAACTTTTCGCCAGATATTTTGAGTTGCTCAGTGTTTCTCGCAATGTGCGAGCAAAGGGAGATTTCACCACTGAGGAAGTTATGGATTTTTTTCAAAATACCACAAAGTTTATTGAGAAAATTTTTAATGCTAAAATTCAAAATAAAATCGATGCTAAAATAGCAAAATATACCAGTGAAATTGCCGCCCAAATTAAGCTTGAACAGCCACAACAAAAATTTCAGGAGCGAGTGGAATCGGTGCAAAAAAAATCACAAGGCTCATGGTCAAAAGGCGTCAAATCAAATGCGATGTGGCAAGCCGGATGGCAAAAATATCAAGAAATAGAAGATCAAAAATAATGGCGGTTTATACAAAAATTTCAGCAATAGAAATTGCCCAACATCTAACCAAATATGATTTGGGAGAAGTGATCTCTCTTAAAGAAATCCTTGATGGAATTGATAACTCGAATTTCATTTTAGAAACCAAGAAAGGAAAATTTATTTTAACAATTTTTGAGTCACGCATTGCGAAAAAGGATCTGCCGTTTTTTATAAATTTAAAATTGCATCTGGCCAAAAACGCTATTTGTTGTCCGTTACCCATTTCTGATAAATCGGGCAAGGTTATTGTTGAGTTAAAAGATAAAGAATCTGTCATCGTTACCTTTTTAAAGGGCGCAACTTTGAGAGCTCGTGAAGATGGTTATTATGACAATATTACTTTGGCTCACTGCTTTGAAGTGGGGAAGACGCTGGCTTCTTTACATTTGGGAGCTGCGGATTTTAAAATGTCGCGCCACAATGATTTGGGTGTTGACGGCTGGAAGCCTTTACTCCTCAAGTTTGAAAATCTGATTGAAGATTATCAAAAAAATCTCGCTGCGGAAATTTTGGAAAATATAAATTTTTTAAAAAACTCGTGGAGATATGATTTGCCTGAAGGGGCCTGTCATCTTGATCTTTTTCCAGATAATGTTTTTTTTGATGAAAACGCCAAATTAAGTGGAGTGATTGATTTTTATTTTGCTGCTAATGATGCTTTGGTTTATGACTTTGCTGTTATTGTTAATGCTTGGTGTTTTGATGAAAAAAATAACTTTGTACAAAAAAGATTTGATGAAATGTGGCGTGGCTATGAGGAATTAAGAAAATTCAGTGTTGCAGAAAAAGATTTTCTGAAAGTTGCTTATGCTGGAGCGGCGATGCGCTTCTTTTTAACCAGGATGCATGACATGTTTTTTACGCCAAAAGATTCGCATGTTAGAATCAAAAATCCTCAAGAATATTTAGAAAAATTACGTTTCTTTAGGTCGCACATATGAGTATAAAACATCATTTTTTTGGTAAGGATTGTGTAATTGATCGACAGTTGCAAAATCGCTCTGAACTTGAGCGAGCGCTGGCTGAAAAAAAATTTTATAGCAGAAATAGTTTGTTTCTAAACCAAGTTCATAGCAGTGAAGTTGTGGTGATAGATGCAGCGGAAAAAATCCATGGTAATCAAAATTTGCCCAAGGGTGATGCATTGGTGACTAATTTATCCAATGTTGTTATTGGAGTAATCACGGCTGATTGTGCGCCGATTTTATTTATTGATTCTGAAGAAAGAATTATTGCTGCTGCCCATGCTGGATGGCGTGGGGCGAAGTCGGGGATTATTGAGGCAACTGTTGCGGCGATGAAAAACCTCGGTGCAAAAAATATTAAAGCGATAATTGGTCCGATGATTAGTCAGGATTCCTATCAAATTTCACAGGAATTTTTTGATGATTTTGTGGCAGAAGATGAAACGAACAAAAGATTCTTTGTAAAGGGTGTTAGTGCTGATAAATACCAGTTTGATCTACCATCTTACGTTGAAAAAAAATTGCGTGACGAAGAAGTCGCAGAGATAGAGAATTTAAGAATTGATACTTACAAAAATGATCGCGATTTTTTTAGCTTCAGAAGATCAACACATTTGGGAGAAAAAGACTGCGGAAGAAATGTGTCAGTGATTGGGATGGGAGAGTGAGGTCGCTAATGGACCAGCTTGTGCTTTAGTGTGGGGCCCAAACATCCTTCCCCAAACAATCTCCACATGACATGCCCCCGTTTTGGATGGCCTGCCATCCGAAGCTCGTAAGAGCGAAGGATGGTGCCTGAAGCCGGAATTGAACCAGCGACACAAGGATTTTCAGTCCTTTGCTCTACCAACTGAGCTATTCAGGCTTATAAATTTGCGAAAGACTTTATCTGCCGCAAAAAGAGTCGAGCAAAGTAAGAATCCGCTTTTATTTTGCAAGTATGCTTCAAGTCTTAAATTAAAAATATATGGAAAATTTACACGATTATTCAAATTATGTAGTGGCGGCCTATATGGTTTCTGGCCTTATTCTATCAGCTTTGGCGCTGCTGGTCGTTGCAAAATATTTGGTCGTAAAAACAAAAGTAAAAAATGAAAAATAAGCGCAAAAAAAAGCGGATAATTTTTGTCGGATCAGTTTTGCTAATTTCAATAGCGGCTCTGATTTTTGTTATTGCCAATTTTCGCGATAATATTGTGTTTTTCTATTCTCCTGCGGAATTATTGGCGGAAGAAGTTCTGCAAAAAACTTATGATAAAAAAATTAGAGTTGGCGGATTGGTCAAAGAAAATTCTCTAAAAAAAATTGCTGCCACTACTACGCAATTTGTGATTACGGATTATGAAAAAGATTTGCTCATAACTTATAATGGATTGTTGCCGGATCTATTTCGCGAGGGGCAAGGTGTGGTTGCCAAAGGAAAATTTGATCGGCAGAAGAATGAATTTAACGCTGATGAAATGTTGGTCAAACATGATGAAAAATACATGCCACCGGAAGTTGCTAAATCTTTAAAAAAACAACATGGTGTGACAAATTAGGTTTTAGACTAATTCTGCGCTTTTTTTCTCGATTGTTTCTTCCAACTTTAACAGAAACTCCTGTTTGTTCAGTCCGGGTGCAATTGGATCTAAAAATTCCAGAGTAATTTTGCCGGGTTTTTTTTGTAATTTGCCTTTCGACCAATGAACTCCTGAATTGAGCGCTGCTGGTACGACTTTAACATTACAAGATAGATAGAGAGCGACAATTCCAGCTTGGTAAGGATAAGTTTCAGTTGTGGCGCCAACGGGCACCCGAGTTCCTTGTGGAAAAAGAATGATAGTTTGATTTTTAGCTAGATAATTTTTGCTTTGTTTGATTAGGCTTTTAAGAGCGCTGGCACCGCCGTTGCGATCAATAATTATTCCGCTCATAATACGGATGAACCAACCATAAAAAGGAACACTTAATAACTCTTTTTTAAAAGCATAAACCGGGCGCTGAAATACCAAATGCATAACGATGGTTTCCCACATTGATTGATGTTTGCAGGCAACGATACAGGCTTCTTGTGGTAATTTTTCTAGGCCGACAAATTGATGTTCAATTTTACATAATTTCTTCAAAGCCCATAACCCGACTATTGCCCAAACTTTAGCTCCATGGTCGGCTATTTGTGAGCTTTGATCTTTAAAAAGTAAGGAGGGCAGAAAATAAACAACCGGAATTATCGTGCTCCAGATGTTGAGGAAGAGGAAGAAAAGGAAAGAAGAGAAGAGGTTCATTGGTTGGCCAGATGTTTTTAGGGGATTTATTGAAAACTGGCCCCACTTTGCCCGGCGGGCTATGTAGGGGTGTGCTTCACACCTGGCTGTGCCAGGCGTAGCTCGTAAGAGCGAAGCCTGGTGCCGATTGAGAGATTCGAACTCCCGACCCACTGTTTACAAGACAGTAGCTCTACCCCTGAGCTAAATCGGCAAAATTGAAGTGGCGCATTCTTTTTGTGACCAAAAAAAAATCAAGCACAACTTACCATTTTTGGAACAATTAGTCCGCTGAGCAAAATATTTTTTCAAATGGGCAATAAAAAAGCCAAACTGACAATTGCCAGTTTGGCTTCTTAAAGATGATTCTTCTAACTAAAATTAGTTAGCAGCTTTTTCTTCGGCTTTAACTTCAGCTTTAACTTCAGCTTCAACTTTTTTAGCTTTTTTATGAGCTTTTCTGTGAGCTTTTTTAGCTTTTGGAGCTTCAACGGCTTTTTCTTCAGCTTTAACTTCAGTTTTAGCAGCAGCTACAGGAGCAACAGCTTTAACTTCAGCTTTAGCAGCAGGAGCTACTACAGCAGCAGCTACAGGAGCGGCAGCTTTAACAGCTTCAGCTTGAGCAGCAGTTGCAAACAAAGAAACTGCAACAAGGATTAATGAAAGTTTTTTCATTGTTATTTACATCAATTGGGGTTGAACAGATTCTGCTCATTGCTGAGCAGATTCTTTTTGAATTAAATCAGCTCCAAAAATCCTCTTATCCCAAACGAGATAAGAGCTGAAGTGGTGAAGTAACTAAAAAGCTGGCGCAAAATAAGAGCCGAACTTTTGTTGTCAAATTAAAAATGAATAACCTTTCCGTACGCATCTAGCACTGCTTCATGCATCATTTCAGACATTGTTGGATGAGCAAAAATCGTATGCATTAAATCCTCTTCGGTAAGTTCAGCCTGTTTGGCAATTACATAACCTTGAATCATTTCAGTAACTTCAGCGCCAATTAAATGAGCGCCTAAGAGCTCGCCAGTTTTTTCATCAAAAATAACTTTAATTAAACCTTCGGTTTCTCCTGCAGCAATTGCTTTGCCGTTAGCCATGTAAGGGAAGCGTCCAACTTTGATTTTTTTGCCTTGTTCTAAAGCTTTCTTTTCAGTCAGACCAACTGAAGCGATTTGTGGCATTGAGTAAGTGCAGCCAGGAATATTTTCAACTTTGATGGGATGAACTTTTTTAGCGTCATATTTACCCATTTTGCTGGCAATTTTCTCAGCAGCAATCACACCTTCATGCGAAGCTTTGTGAGCTAACCAAGGTGCGCCAACAACGTCACCAATGGCAAAAATATTAGTTTCGGCGGTTTCTAAATAAGTGTTGGCAATGATGCGTCCCTTGTCTTGTTTAACTTTGGTTTTTTCAAGACCGATATTTTCAATATTGGCGACAATGCCCACGGCCATAATAACTTTTTCAGCTTTGATTTCTTCAGCTTTGCCAGCAACCTCAACAGTTGCAATAACAGATCCCTTGCCTTTTTTGAGAGCTTTCAAAGCGGCGGAAGTGATAACTTTAATACCTTGTTTTTCGAAAGATTTGCGTGCCAGTTTAGAAATTTCTTCATCTTCTACCGGTAAAATATTTGCCGCCATCTCAATCAAAGTAACTTCGGCGCCCATGTTTTTGTAAAATGAGGCAAACTCAGATCCAATTGCTCCCGAGCCAACAACCAATAAAGATTTGGGTAATGCTTTTGGAGTCATTGCTTCACGATAAGTCCAGATATTCTCGCCATCGGGTTCCATGCCTGGAATAACGCGGGCTCTTGCTCCGGTGGCGATGATAAAATAAGTTGCTTCAACTTGTTCAACTTCTTTGCCGTCTTTGCTAACAGAGATTTTTTTGGCATCTAAAAATTTAGCAAAACCGTCAATAACTTCGATTTTATTTTTTTTCATCAAGCCAGCAATACCAGAACTTAAACGCTTTGAAACGGTGCGTGATCTTTCAACTATTTTAGCAAAATCAAATTTAACTTCCTTGGCGGAAAATCCGAATGAATCAAGATTGTGTAAAAGGTGATTAACTTCTGACGACTTCAACAACGCTTTGGTCGGAATGCAGCCCCAGTTTAAACAGATGCCTCCCAAATGATTGGCCTCAACAATAGCAACTTTTAAACCAAGCTGTGCCGCGCGAATTGCTGCAACATAACCACCAGGACCAGCGCCGATAACGCAAACATCAAATTTTTTCATAATTTAGATTTAAGATTTATGATTTGTCATTTAAGTAAAGTGACTACAGACTTTTCTAAATTGGCACTGTTGCAAATCAACCTTTTCGTTGAAATTGTCGCAATTCTAAATTTTTTGAAACTCACGTACATCTAAGTACGCTTACCTTTTAAAAAATTTATAATCACAAAAATTTCTTAGAAAAATTTGATTTGCGACAGTGCCAAATTGTAAATTATAAATCGTAAATCATAAATTAATGTCCGCTGAAATCGAAAATTTGCTCAATCAAATCGAAAGCTCTATGGCTTTGATTGCGAGGTGTCTTTGAGCCGGAAAAATTGCAAGAAAGATTAGTTGAATTAAGTACGCAATCTGAAGATCCAGAATTGTGGAATAACAAAGTTGAAGCGCAAAGAATTCTTAAAGAAAAAGCGATTTTGGAAGCAAAAGTTTCAGCTTTTTTAGGAATTCAAAATACTTTGAAAGATAACCGAGAATATGCTGAGTTAGCTGAGGCAGAAGCTGATGATCAACTTTTAAAAGACAGCGAAAAAAACTTAAGGCAGTTACAAAAAGATGCTGCCACTTTTGAGGTTGAATGTTTATTTGCGGAAGATACCGACATTAATAATTGCTTCCTCGACATCAATGCTGGAGCCGGTGGAACTGATTCGTGCGATTTCGGATTAATGTTGTTGCGTATGTATGAACGTTTTGCCAACTCTAAAAAATTCAAGGTGGAAATTGTCAGTATGCTTGATGGTGAAGAAGCGGGAATTCGTTCGGCAACATTAAAAATTTCCGGACGTTTTGCTTTTGGCTGGATGAAAAGTGAATCTGGTGTTCATCGTTTAGTGCGTATTTCGCCTTTTAACGCTAATGGCAAAAGGCAAACCAGCTTCACTTCAGTTTGGGTTTATCCTGAAATTGATGATGAAATTGAAATTAGTATCGAAGAAAAAGATTTGCGCATCGATACTTTCCGTGCTTCCGGTGCTGGTGGACAACATGTCAATAAAACTGATTCAGCGGTGCGTATGACGCATTTGCCAAGTGGCATTGTGGTGCAATGTCAGACGGATCGCTCCCAGATTCGTAATCGTGCCGAATGTATGAAAATGTTGAAATCCCGTCTTTACGAACAGGAAGTACAAAAAAAACGCGAGGCACAAGCAGTTTCAGAATCAGCTAAAACTGATAATAGTTGGGGTCATCAAATTCGTTCTTATGTCTTGCATCCTTATCAACTTGTAAAAGATTTGCGCACTGATTTTGAAACCGGCAATATTCAAAGTGTTTTGGATGGTGAGATTGAAGGCTTTATTAAAGCTGCTTTGACGGAAAAGATTTGAGTGCAGGCTCAAAGTTTGTCTATTATTAAGATAGTTTTTACTTTATTTTATGCGTTGCCCATTTTGCGGAAATATTGAAACACAGGTTAAAGACTCGCGAATTTCTGATGATGGTGAGTCAATCAAGCGCCGTCGTTATTGTGCATCTTGTGATTCACGTTTTACTACTTTTGAACGTGTGCAATTGCGCGAGATTTTGGTGATTAAAAAAAATGCTGAGAAGAAAATTTTTGATCCAGAGAAGTTAAAAAGATCGATTGAAATGGCGGTGAGAAAAAGGCCGGTTTCTGAAGTGCAGGTGGAAAAAATGGTTAATAATATTGTGCGTCAGTTAGAGGTTGAAAGTGAGACAGAGATCGCTTCATCAAAAATTGGTGAGATGGTGATGATGGCCTTGGAAAAGCTTGATAAAGTAGCTTTCGTACGCTTTGCTTCGGTTTATAAAAATTTTGAAAAAGCTGATGATTTTCAGAAATTTATTAAACAGATTGCAAAACAATGAAAAAAAAGAATCTTATTGAAGCTCTGCAGTTCTATCTCGATAATGATTTAAGCGAAGTTATTTCAGACAGGCCGCAAAATTATTTTGTTCAGAAAGAAGTAAAAAAAGAAGCCGCAATAGAAGTAAAAAAAATTACCACAGAAAAAAAAATCACGACGGTAGAAAGTTTTATCAAGCCGCATTTTTCAACCAACGAAGCAATATCAACCTTAGCAACTCAGGCAAACTTGGCAAAAAAATCTCTTCAAAACCCAATAACAAACTTTGTTGCAGAAGGTTCAGAGCAGAAATTTATTTCGCTTAATGAAATTGTAGCTCAGGCAAAAAAGCTGGCGCAAGCTGCAAAAAATTTGTCTGAATTGCGCCAAGCTGTAGAGAAATTTGATGGTTGTAATTTGAAGAAAATGGCCACCAACACGGTTTTTTGTGACGGTAATTCTAATTCCAAAGTCATGGTGATTGGTGAAGCGCCTGGTAATAACGAGGATTTGCAGGGCATTCCTTTCTGTGGTGATTCAGGAAAAGTTTTGGATGATATGTTCCGTGCCATCAACATGACGCGGGCGGAAAATTTTTACATTACCAACGTTATTTTTTGGCGACCGCCGGGAAATCGTCGTCCCACAGAAGAAGAGTTGGCAATTTGTCGACCTTTTGTGGAGCGTCATATCCAATTGCTTAATCCTGAAGTGATCGTATTGGTAGGAGCAACTGCGATGGCGGCGGTGCTTGGAATTAACGATCCGATAAGCTCAGTGCGCGGAAAATTTATGGATTTTTCTCCGCAATTTTTGTCACGCAAAATTAAAAGTTTTGTCGTTTTTCATCCATCTTATTTAATGCGTCAATCAGCCAAGAAAAAACTGGCATGGTCTGACATGCTTGCTTTGGAGCAATTTTTAGAAAATAAATAATTATGCAAAAACAACTTCTTCCGGTGGGATTTTATGACCTGATCTTTGATGAGGCGGAAAAAAATCATCACAATATTAATCAGGCAGTAGAGGCGTTTTTAGAGGCTGGATATCGTTTGGTCAAAATGCCGTTGGTTGAATTTGAAGATGGTTTTGTTGCTAAAAATTCTGACAATTCTTTTAAGTCAGTTGATGTTATTTCTGGTAAAAATCTGGTTTTTAGAAATGACATTACGCCACAAATATCAAGGCTTCTCGCTAGCAGATTAAAAGATGAGAAACTGCCGCTAAAATTGTGTTATGTTGGAGATGTGCTTTGCGTTAGAAACAATGATTTGTACAAAGACCGGCAGCAAACTCAGGTGGGAGTTGAGATTATTGGGTGTGATGCTGAAAAATCCAATCTTGAAATTATTGAGATATTGTTATCTGTGCTCAAGAAATTGCGGGTGGAGAATTTGCTAATCGAATTTTCTCTGCCCAACTTCTTGGAGATTTTCTTATCAGAAATTGGAGAGAAAAATAATGCTCAACTGCGAGAGGCAATTTGCTGCAAAAATATTTCTCTGGTCAAAAAATATGCTGGTAAAAATGCTGAAATTATAGCTAAAATCATGCTCTCAAACCATGATTTGAAAGACCTATACGCTGAAATTGCAGAAAAAATAAAATCGCCAAAAATCGCTGCCGAAATTATCCGCGCTCAAAAAATTTATGAATTTATTGAAGATAATTTTCCTGGTTTAAAAGTTTGCTTTGACTTATTCGGTGACGACCAAACTTCGTATCATCGTGACATTGCTTTCGATGTTTTTTGTGGTGATTTTTCCTATCCAATCGCTCGTGGCGGACGCTATAAAATCAATGACTTTGATGCAGTTGGCGCAACTCTTTACATGAATTTTTTGCGCAAGATTTAGAATTAAATCTGCATAGAATGGATGATTCTTTTTAAAATGATGTTCCGAAATTAAAGCGGAAATTCTGTGTTAAGTCGTAATCTTCTTTTTTGGCAACGCGTGAGAAATCGAGGCGTATTGGTCCTAAAGGTGAAGACCAAATTATACTCAAACCATAGGAAGAACGCAGTGATCCACTATCAGCAACTGCGGCACCTTGTTCATTTATTTGATCAACTCCTTTGACTGTACCATTGTCGCTGAATAAGGCGGCGTCGATACCGAGTTCTTTTGGTAATCCCACCGGAAATTTAAATTCTACAGTACCGACATAATACATCTTACCGCCTATGATACTGCCGCCATCGGCTGTGCCGTTGCTGCCGATGGTTCTTGGTCCTAAGCCGGCAAATTGGAAACCGCGGAAATTATTGCCGCCCAAGAAAAAGGAGTCGTTACTACGCACATCTTGTCCGATACCGTTAACATAACCGCCTCGACCTAATAATTTTAGAATATATTCGTCGTTGAAGGTTGGGGTATAAACTCCGGCTGAACCTTCATATTTAATATTGTGAATATAGCCGCCAATGCCGGTATAATCTTGGCTTACCGATAAGTAATAACCATCGGAAGGGTTAAGGCGGTTATTACGTTTATCGTAAAGTAAAGTGTGTCCGACTGATGAATGGGTGAATTTTCCTTGAAGATATTGGATGTTAATCGGAGCAGTGCTATCAACGTCGCTGATATCTTCACTACGAAAAGAGTAGCGTATTTGATGTTTCAAAAATTCAGTTATGGCATAATCGCCACGGAAAGTAATACCGTTGGTTTTTTGGCTATAAACCAAGGTGTTACGTTTGGAAAGGTCGTATTGATAAAGATCAAAACCAACATCAATGGAGCGACCCATAAAATATGGTTTGGTGTAGTTTAGTTCGCTGGTTAAGTTTCTGAAAGAGTGTTGAACATTGATGCCAAGCTCTTGACCGGTTCCCATCAAATTGCGTTCTTTAATTCCGACATTAGCAGTAATTTTGTTAACTGTGGAATAACCCAAACCAAGATTAAGTTCGCCGGTTTTCTTTTCTTTAACGATAATTTCTAGATTAACCTTATCGCTATTACCGATGCGTTTGGTGTTGAATTCAACTTTCTCAAAGAAACCTAGATTTTCCAGCCTCTGTTTGGAGCGGTTGATATTATTGATGTTATAAGCATCGCCATCTTTAATGCGCAGTTCGCGTAAAATTACTTCATTGAGAGTTCTGGTGTTTCCGGAAATCAGAATCTGATTAATGTAAATGGGTGGCGTTTCTTGGATGACAAAATCAATATCGATAATTTGATGCTCTCTGTCGCGCTTGAGAAGTGGTTCAATGTGAGCGAAAGCGTAGGATTTTTCCGACATGATTTTGGACATGGCGTCAACTGTTTTGTCAATCAGGTCAGAATTATAAACTTTACCTTTCTTGATCAGAATTTCTTTCTGCAAAATTGAAGCATCGAACTTGGCAATGTGGTTGATAATATTGACTTCGCCAACGTGATATTTGATGCCTTCTTCCAGTAAAAATGTGATGAAAAATTTATCTTTATTAGGAGTGATCTGGGCAATTGAAGAAATAGCAACAAAATCGGCGTAACCTTTCGATCCGTAAAAGCGACGCAATTTTTCTTTGTCAAATTCAATGCGGTCAGAGTCGTAAACGTCAGCAGAAGAGAAAAATTTATACCATTTGGATTTTTTAGTTGAGATCTCATCAAGCAAATCTTGGTCGGAAAAATTGGTGTTGCCGACGAAATAAATATCAGAAATTTTTGCTTTTGGTCCTTCGAAAATTTCAAAGATTACCTCAATACGATTTTGTTCTTTTTGAATAATTTTGGGATCGATCTTGGTTAGGAAGCGCCCTGATTTTAGATAGATGTCATTAATTCTTTTTAAGTCAGATTGCAGCTTGGCTTTGGTAAAAATGCCGCGCTTTTTTAAGCTGATTTCACCTTTTAAGGCATCGTCTTCAATCTTTTTATTACCGGAAAATTTTACTTCCGAGATTAGTGGATTTTCTTTTATTTGAACTAGCAGTTGACCATTCTCTTCGCTGATGGTTGCTTCTAAGAATAGATCAGAAGCATAAAGTTTTTTTAATGTTTCATCAATTTCATTCTTGGAAAATTTTCCACCTTTTTTAGAAATTGTGTCAGGCAAAAACGCCAGAATAGTTGCATTATCAAGGCGCTCATTTCCTTGGATAATGAAGAGTGGTTTAACCACATTATCTTTGGCGTAGGCAGAAAAACCGAGCAGCAAAAATGTCGCACAAAAGGCAATAAATCTGGTTCTTGGCTTAGCTGTTTTGTCCATTAAATTTGATGATAAAAGGGAATTACAAAGGAGAGGTGACGGACGATATTTGTCGGCTTTTGATTTTCAACCGGCAATTAAGAATTTGACTTTTAGTGACATATTCCAATGATGCGACGACTATTCATTTGATGGTGATATAACCGCTCAAGTTCTTAAAAATTCCAATAATCCTTGCGGCTATGTTACGAATTTTTGCCCTGACTTTTTTTATTTTATTTAGCTTCACCCAAAATTCTTGGGCTTATTTTCATGCTGCGGCAAGAAACCATATCAGTATGGTTGGCTCTTCTACGGTTTATCCGTTTGCTGCGACAATCGCCGAAGAGTTTGGACGCAACAGTAAAATTAGAAATAAAAAATTTAGAACACCAATTGTTGAATCAACAGGTACTGGGGGTGGGTTTAAACTTTTTTGTTCTGGAGTTGGCTATAATTTCCCCGATTTTTCTGATGCTTCTCGTTTGATTGAAAAAAGTGAGATTGCAAAATGTCACGAAAATGGCATTGAAGGGATCGTAGAAATTAAGATTGGTTATGACGGTATAGTTCTCGCAAATTCAATTTTTGGTAAAAAATACAATCTGACTAAAAAACATATTTTTCTGGCTTTGGCTGAAAAAGTTCCTGATTTAAAAGGGCAGTTGGTAAAGAATTTTTACCAAAAGTGGAGTGATATTGATGCAAAATTACCAGTTTTGAACATTGCTATTTATGGTCCACCATCAACTTCGGGAACTCGTGATGCCTTTGTTGAATTGGTGATGGAAGAAGCTTGTGTAAATATGAAAGAATTCGTAACGGCTTTCCCAGATAAAAAAATACGTCAGAAAAAATGTCATGTTATCAGAAGTGACGGTAAGTTTATTGAAGCTGGTGAGAATGATAATTTAATTGTGCAGAAATTAAGAAATGATGCTGATGCACTTGGGATTTTTGGTTTTAGTTTCTTAGAAGAAAATCATGCCTTGATTCAGGCGGCAATTATTGATCAAACGGTTCCAAGCTTTGAAAATATTGCTTCTGGCACATATAAAGTGTCACGTCCACTCTTCATTTATTTCAAAAAAGAGCATCTCAATTTAATTCCGGGAATGACGGAATTTGTAACGGAAATAATAAGCGCAGATACCATAGGTCCCGATGGCTATTTGCTACAAAAAGGTCTTATCCCGTTAACTGATTTGGAAAGCAAAAAAGTACGGGATAAGGTGATGCAGAATCTCTGATTCTGAATCGTGTTTGAGGTTTATTGCTTGGTCAGTTTTTTCAAAATCTGGCTTTGTGATAAGTTTCTCGTCTGTCGTCTGCCGGATCATTTCACTTGATTCTGGCAGGTCGGTTTTCAAGTGAAATGTATCTGGTGGTCTAACTACTAAATATCGTAACTAACATGGTCTTTATTCCATTGATCGTTATACTTACGTTATCTGTAGTTACTTCATTAACTTAAAAAGTTGCGTAAATTTTGTTGTGAAAGTTGTTAATACAATTTACAGCAAAGTGAAGCAAGTTTGAAAAAGATAGCGCAAGCTCTTTTCGCTTATTGAAAAGATGAGGAATTTATCCAAGTGATAGCTTCTTCAGAACAAAGCCCGTCGTAAGGAAACTTGCGGCGGGTAAATTTTTAACATTTATACCCAATCCAATCTTAGCATTTGTAATCTCAGCGCAATTAGGCCATCTTTTGGCCAGCCACGCCTGTAAGTGTAAATGTTAAATGCTAAATTCATAAATCATGGAAGAAAAGTTCATAAAAGTTGTTGGTGCTAAAGAGCACAATTTAAAAAATGTCAGTATTGAAATTCCGAAAAATCAGCTAGTTGTTGTTACCGGGCTAAGTGGTTCTGGTAAGTCTTCTTTAGTATTTGATACAATTTATGCCGAAGGTCAGCGCCGTTTTATTGAAAGCCTTTCTTCTTACGCTCGCCAATTTCTCGATATGCAGGATAAGCCTGATGTTGAGTCAATAACTGGTCTTTCTCCGTCAATTGCTATTGATCAAAAAACCACTTCGCGTAATCCGCGTTCTACTGTTGGTACGGTTACTGAAATTTACGATCACTTTCGTTTGCTTTTCGCTCGTATTGGCGTGCCATATTCTCCGGCCACCGGCAAGCCAATTGAAAGCCAATCAGCCTCTTTGATGGTGGAAAAAATTCGGGCATTACCGACCAAGAGCAGAATTTATATTTTGGCTCCGATTGTACGCGGTCAAAAAGGTGAATATCGCAAAGAGATGATGGGCGTTAGAAAACAAGGATTTCAGCGCATTAAAGTTGACGGTAAAGTTCACGATCTCAATGAAATTCTTCCGGTTTTAGACAAAAATAAAAAGCACGATATTGAGGTGATTGTTGATCGTATTGTGATGTCAGATGATCTTGGCAATCGTCTTGCTGATTCGGTGGAAACGGCATTAAAAATTTCGGGTGGTTTGCTTTTTGTTGAAATTGTCGGCCTGCCAGAAACGGCTAAAGGTAAAGATTCCAAATTTAAGGAGGGTGAAACTTTAGTATTCAGCGAAAAATTTTCTTGTCCGGAATCAGGATTTACAATTTCTGAAATTGAACCACGACTCTTCTCTTTCAACAGTCCATACGGTGCATGTAAATCTTGCGATGGTTTGGGAACCGAATTTTATTTTAGCGAAGAGTTGGTGATTGAAGATGAAAATTTAACTTTGCGTCAAGGTGCAGTTGCGGTTTGGCAAGGCACACAAGCTCGTTTTTACCAACAGATAATTCAAGCTTTGGCGGATAAATATAAGTTCAGTTTGGATGTTCCTTTCAAAACTTTGCCGGAAGACATTAAACAGAAAATTTTCTACGGCACTGGCGAAGAAGAAATTGAAGTTAAGCATGAAGATGGTCTTAAAGCCTTTAAAGTCAAAAAACCGTTTGAAGGAATCATTAATAATTTGAAGAAGAAGTTTTCTGACAGTGAAAGCGAATGGATGCGTGAAGAATTGGGTAAATTCCAAACCCTTAAAACCTGTGAAACATGTTGTGGCAATCGTCTGAATGAACAAGCTTTGTCGATTAAAATTGACAATTTACACATTGGTGAAGTGAGCAGAATGTCAATTGAGCGTGCCGATCAATGGTTTTCCGATCTTGAGCCCAAGTTAAATTCAACACATCGTCAGATTTCGGAAAGATTGCTGAAAGAGATAAAGAGGCGCTTGAGTTTCTTGCGTAATGTTGGTTTGGAATATTTAACAGTTAATCGTGAATCGGGAACTTTATCCGGTGGAGAAGCGCAAAGAATTCGTTTGGCTTCGCAAATCGGATCGGGTCTTTCTGGTGTGCTTTATGTTTTGGACGAACCCTCAATTGGTTTGCATCAATCTGATAATGACAAGTTGATAACAACTTTAAAAAATCTGCGTGATCTGGGAAATTCAGTGATTGTTGTTGAGCATGATGAAGAGATGATGCGAGAAGCAGAATATTTGATTGACGTTGGTCCCGGAGCTGGGATTCATGGTGGAAAAATTATTTCCGCTGGTCTGCCAAAAGATGTGATTAAAGATCCAAAAAGTGTTACCGGACAATATTTAAGTGGTAAAAAACAAATCGAAATTCCGAAAAAACGTCGAAAAATTGATCCGAAGAAAATAATCAGTTTGAAAGGCGCAACGGCAAATAACCTGAAGAATGTTACCCTAAACCTGCCGTTAAAAATATTTTCGGCAGTGTCGGGAATTTCTGGCGGCGGCAAGTCCAGCTTGGTAATCAAGACTTTGTATCGCGCTTTGGATAAAATTGTCAATAAAGCCAAAGTTGCTCCAGGGCCTTACGAAACCATTACCGGTTCACATTTGATTGATAAAATTATTGAAATTGATCAGTCTCCGATAGGCCGTACTCCTCGTTCCAATCCATGTACTTACGTGGGTGCTTTCACCTTCATTCGTGAATTTTACACCGCTCTTCCTGAATCAAAAACTCGTGGTTATAAGGTTGGGCGCTTCTCTTTCAACGTTAAGGGTGGTCGTTGCGAAACTTGTCAAGG
Organism: uncultured Rhizobium sp.; assembly: GCA_964537735.1. GTDB lineage: Bacteria > Pseudomonadota > Alphaproteobacteria > Rickettsiales > UBA1997 > UBA2645. Next base: position 30,736 of record CAZICL010000011.1, read on the forward strand.
CGATGGTTTGATAAAAATCGAGATGCATTTTCTGCCTGATGTATATGTCAAATGTGAAACTTGTCATGGTAAACGCTACAACCGCGAGACTTTGGAAGTGAAATATAAAGACAAATCAATTTCCGATGTTTTGGCAATGACCGCTGAAGATGCGGCGGATTTTTTCTCCAACATGCCGCATATTTACGACAAATTTAAAGCTTTGTGTGATGTTGGTTTGGGTTATATTAAGATTGGTCAGAGCGCCACAACTCTTTCTGGCGGTGAAGCGCAGAGAATAAAATTGGCCAAAGAATTAAGTCGTAAAGCCACCGGTGATACTTTGTATATTTTGGATGAACCAACTACCGGTTTGCATTTTGAGGACATTAATAAGCTCCTGAAAGTGCTGCATAAATTGGTCGATGCCGGAAATTCAATTTTAGTTATTGAGCATAATTTAGACGTTTTAAAAACTGCTGATTGGATTGTTGATATTGGTCCATGCGGTGGTGAAAAAGGCGGATATATTGTAGCCGAGGGTACTCCAGAAGAGGTGGCAAAAAATAAAAAATCAGTGACGGGGAAATATTTGGCGAAAGTTTTGAAGTAATTCCGTTGCCTAGAATTGATAAATTAACACATCGATAAATGCTAAATCAGTCGCTTCAGGAAGCTTTAATGGCGTCATCAATCTTGGTCCAAAAAAGAATGGACAATTTGCTGTCACAGGAAGTGGTGGAATCAAAATTATTGGAAGCCATGCGTTATTCTGCTTTGTCCACCGGCAAAAGAATTCGTCCTTTTTTAACCATGGTGTCAGCGCAGATTTTTGGGGTAACGCCTTTAGAATCTCTTAACGCCGCAACGGCTATGGAATTAATCCATGTTTATTCTTTGATTCATGATGATTTGCCGGCAATGGATGATGATGATGAGCGTCGCGGTTTGCCGACTTGCCACAAACAATTTGATGATGCAACGGCAATTCTGGCAGGAGATGCTTTGCTTACTTATGCTTTCGAAATTTTATCTTCTTCAGCCACCCATCAAGATGCCAATGTTAGATGTGAATTAATTGCTACTATTGCAACGGCGGCCGGTTTTCGTGGAATGGTGGGCGGTCAAATGATGGATTTGGAATTGGCTGGTAAAAAAATCACCCGTGAAGAATTGGCTAAAGTGCATCGTTTAAAAACCGGGGAGCTTTTTATGGCTGCTTGTGAGGCCGGAGCAATTCTGGGACGCGCTAGTTCTGAAGCGCGTAAAGCCTTGCGCTATTTTGCTCATGATCTGGGTTTAGCTTTCCAAATTAAAGATGATATTCTGGATCACTGTGGTGCTGCCGATAGCAAAATTGAGATCGATGAAACAGAGCACGAAAAATCAAAAGAAAATGTCAGTGTGGTCGATTTGGTCGGTTTAGAACAGGCAACTAAACAGTTATTTTTATTGAAAGAGCAGGCAATTGCGCATTTGAGAATTTTTGGACCAGAGGCTTCTTTACTGGTTGCTTTGGCAGAATTCATAATTTCTCGTGATAAATAACGATAAATAAAATGAGTATTTTTGAATCTTATTTTTTTCTCTTTTGTGATAGTTTGTTCTCAGCCCTAATTTTACCTCCGCGCAGTGAAATGGTGGTGAAGTTGATGTTAACTCTTGGTGGTCGCAACATTTATGCAGTTTTTTTATTAGCTCTAAGCGCCAGTGTTCTGGGATCGCTTATTAATTATTGGGTTGGGCGTTACTTTACCTTTTTGCGGGCGACTGAATTTTTTAAAAATAAAGCAGCGGAAATTGCTAATTCTGAAAAAAAATGGGAAAAGTTTTTAGTATGGATTTTGCTGTTTTCCTGGCTTGATGTTATTGGCGCTGCATTTGCGGTTATGGCCGGATTTTTTAGAACTGACGTGAAGAAATTTTTATTTTTGGTGTTGGTAGGAAAGTTTTTTTATTATTTGTTGTTGGTGTTTTGCGATATTGATTTAAAGGCTATTTACACTTAAATGACGTCAATTCCCCATTTGCGGCTTAAATATTTTTCCACCGATTTTCTTTCTTCATTCTTTAAGTTGCGTCCAAAAACAATTATTTCGCCAATATATCCGTTGTAGTAATAAGTGGGGATAGAATTGTTATTTTCTCCAGCACCAACACGTAAATTATTTATATTATTGCTAACCATTGCTGATGGATTCTCGCCGATTTTGCTGCCATTAACGTAAAGAGTTGTGGCAATGCTGTTATTGGTTAAAGTGAGTATGGTTGTAGTGTTAGCGTCAATTTTAGAGGTTGGAGAATTGCCCCAACTGTTGCCGCCATCGCCGGTCCAAAATGCGTAACTATTGCTGGGAGTGACGTAAAGTGTGTATCCTTTGCGTGGAGTATTATTGCGTGAAGAGATGATGGAGCCGTAGTTAGAGTGTGACAAGCTTCTTACAACTGTAAAAATTGTGATGTGAGCAGGATTAAGATCGGAGCTGTAGGGAGTTTCAAAATAAGAGCTCGAGCCGTTGAATTTAAGCATTGGCAAACCGTTGGAAACATTTCTTTTGTAGATCGGTTTGGCACTATTGCTTGATTGCAAAAGGTTAAGAGCAACGGTGGCTTGCGGATTAAGGTCATGCCAGATGCTAACTAAAGATCCATCATTAGACTCATTACCGTTAAAGCTGCGTTCTGATGTGGTTTCAAGCCATAGAGACAAGTTGCTGATATTTAATATAGGAGATCTGGCGGTTTGGGTTTGAGCCGCGCGCATTTTTGATTGGGCAACGATTGATTTCCCCTGCATTATGCCTGCGGTCAATATGGCAATTATGGTGATGACGATTGATAATTCAATCAATGAGAAGGCAGAAGGTTTTTTCATTAAAAATGATATTATTTACGCAGCCTTTTAAACCCAGCTTCCAAATCTTCCTTAAGATCTTCAACATCTTCCAAGCCAATGTTGATGCGTAAGCAAGTTTTGCTGCTGTGAGGCCATTTTGTGGCAGTCCTAACTCCGGAAGGATCAATCGGCAGAATTAATGATTCATAGCCACCCCAAGAATATCCCATGCCGTAATAATGCAATTTATCGACCATTCTAGCTAGGGATTCATTGGAATATTTACGATCAAGAATAATCGTAAACAATCCGGCAGCGCCTGTGAAATCGCGTTGCCATAATTTGTAGCCGGGATCAGATTCTAAAGCTGGATAAAGTACTTTTGAAACTTCTGATCTTGTTTCCAGCCATTTGGCGATTTCCAATGCTGATTTAAAACAATGATCCATGCGTATTTTACTAGTGCGCAAACCGCGTTGCACCATGTAAGAAGAAAATGGTGCGGCAGTGACAGCCATATATCTGAAGGCTTCATACATGATGCGGAAATGTTTTTCCTGTACGGTGATTGCGCCCATCATGACGTCAGAATGACCGTTAATATATTTTGTCAAAGCGGTTACAACGATGTCGGCACCATGTTCAAGTGGTTTGAAATAAATGCCGCTGGCCCATGAGTTATCAATGATTGTGGTAACATTGTGTTTTTTAGCAACTTTGCAAATTGCGGCTACGTCTTGCATTTCGAAGCTCAAAGAACCAGGGCTTTCCATGAAGATAACCTTGGTATTTTTTTTGATCAATTTTTTGATATCTTCACCGATTTCTGGGCTGTAGTAAGTGGTTTCAATGCCAAATCTTTTGAGAAATTTGTCAGCAAAACCACGGGTTGGCGAATAAACATTATCCACCAAAAGCATGTGGTCACCCTGCTTTAAAAAAGCCATCAAAGCCGTATTGATAGCAGCAGCACCGGAAGCGGTGACAAAAGAATTATAACCGCCATCGATTTCAGCGATGGCTTTTTCAAGAGCGAAATTGGTTTGTGTGCCGTAGCGACCATATTTTAATTCGTAAGGTTCGACTAAATCGTTGTTGGAATAACCACGTTCAGCGTAAATTAAATCTTTTAACTTGGGAAAAACGATAGTTGAAGTTTGATGAATTGGCGGATTAACCATCCAGCCTTGTTCTTTTGGGTTACGACCAGCATGAACGATGCGCGTTGCTTCGTGAATTTTTTTATCCATTTTTACCTCAATAAATTGTCGTTTGAGAGCAGCGGCCCCAATGTTTTGCCGGCCAGAATGTGTAGGTGAAAATGTGGCACGGTTTGGTGAGCATCTGAGCCAATGTTGGAAATAAGGCGAAAGCCTGATTCGTCAGCTTGGGCAAGCTTCGCAATATCATTAACCTTTTTAAAAAAGTAAGAAATTTCTTCGGAAGTTGCTTTGGCGGTAAAGTCAAGAAAATCAACATACTCGCCTTTCGGGATTACCAAAATATGTGTGGGTGCAGCTTTAGAAATATCATGAAAAGCCAAAACTTTATCATCTTCAAAAATTTTATCGGCAGGAATTTCACCGCGAATAATTTTGGCAAAAATGTTGGAGTTGTTGTAAATCATGACTATTTGTGATTTTTAGGGTTTGCTGTTACCTGCAGTATGAAATAATCAATAACTGCAGGCACTGTCACTATTTTTTCTCTACGTCAGCCGCAACACGAACGCTGATCATTTTGTCTGGATCATTCACTTTGCCGTCGCGTCCACCACCTTTTTTGATTTTATCTACAAACTCCATTCCACTGACCACGCGACCCCAAACTGTGTATTGATTGTCAAGAAATCTGGAATCTTTAGTAACAATAAAGAACTGACTGTTAGCACTGTTTGGATCCATTGCTCGGGCCATGGAAGCTGTTCCGCGGATATGAGGTTCATCGGAAAATTCGGCTTTTAAATCAGGTAATTTACTGCCACCCATACCAGTTCCTGTAGGATCGCCAGTTTGGGCCATGAAGCCATCAATTACACGATGAAAAACGATACCGTCGTAAAATTTTTGGCGAGCAAGTAGCTTGATTCTTTCTACATGTTTTGGCGCAACTCTTGGCAATAATTCAATTACAACACGACCGTCTTTGAGGTCGATATACAGGGTGTTTTCTAAATCTTTGGGTTTGTTTTGTGCGACGGAATCTGAAGTCATAGCTGGAAAAATTAGAGTTAAGCAGGTTAAAAAAAGTGAAAGTTTTTTCATATAAATGAATTTTGGGAATTTCGGGAATGGTTTATTGCATAAGGCTTTAAAGCGGTAGTTTATGGGTGAGCTGAAATAATTTTGCAACCGTCTTTGCAGCAAAATTTCTTAAAAAAAATTAACTTAATTTTTTTTGTAGAACTTGCGGGGAAATTTCTTGTTTACTTTAACGGCGGTTTATAAATTCCATAGACCTTCCTTTAAGAGACTGTCGCAAATCAAATTTTTTTGAAACGCACGTACATCTTGGTACGCTTACCTTTCAAAAAAATTTGAATCACAAAAACTTCTTAGAAAATTTTGATTTGCGACAGTCTCTTTAAAATGGCAGGCTCGTTTTTAAACCCACTTAAAGACGTAATTTACCCACATTTTTAATTTTTTTAAGGTTGCTGTATGTCAATTAATAAGGTGATTTTAGTTGGTAATGTTGGACAAGATCCTGAAGTGAGATCAACTCAAGACGGTCGTGAGATCGCAAATTTTTCTCTGGCCACTTCAGAAAGTTGGAAAGATAAAAATTCCGGCGAAAGAAAAGAAAAAACCGAATGGCATCGGGTAGTAATTTTTTCACCAGGCTTGGTCGGAATTGTTAAAAATTACGTTAAAAAAGGTTCAAAACTTTATATCGAAGGATCGCTTCAAACCAGAAAATGGACTGACGGCAGCGGTGTAGAAAAATTTACTACGGAAATCGTTTTGCAAAACTTTAATTCAGTTTTGCAGATTCTTGATGCCAGAGATCGCCAATCATCTGCTTCTGATTCATATTCTTCTTCGTCACGCTCTTCACGCAATGATGTTCACGTTGAAGAAAGTGATGATGAAATTCCATTTTAAATTTTTTTTGATTTGAAAATTTTTGTAGTTTAAAAAACTAAATAGCGCATCTGATGCGAATTAGATGCGCTATTTTTTTATGCCCTCATTGTTCCCGAAGTTTTCCAAAAATGCCTACAGTCGTAATCAACGGTAAAGAAGTATCAGTTCCTGAAGGGATTACCATCATTCAAGCCTGCGAAGCAGCTGAAGTTGAAGTCCCCAGATTTTGTTATCACGAAAGATTAACAATTGCCGGTAATTGCCGCATGTGTTTGGTCGAGGTTGAAGGTATGCCGCCAAAGCCTGTGGCCTCTTGCGCCATGCCGATTACGGAAGGTATGAAAATTCATACTGATACGCCGATGGTAAAAAAGGCTCGCGAAGGTGTGATGGAGTTCTTGCTGGCTAATCACCCGCTTGATTGCCCAATTTGTGATCAAGGTGGCGAGTGTGATTTGCAAGATCAAGCCTACCAATATGGAAGTGGCAAAAGTGAATATCACGAGCATAAAAGAGCGGTGAAAGACAAGGATATGGGGCCGTTGGTAAAAACTACGATGACGCGCTGCATACACTGTACCCGCTGTGCTCGTTTTATTGAAGATGTCGCCGGAACAGTTGAAATTGGTGCTGTTAATCGTGGTGAAGCTATGGAAATCACGACTTATCTTGAGCAATCTTTAAAATCAGAATTGTCGGGCAATATTATCGACTTATGTCCGGTTGGTGCACTGACTTCCAAGCCTTACGCTTTTAAATCACGTAGTTGGGAATTGAAAAAAACTGAAACTATTGATGTGATGGATGCTTTTGGAAGCAATATTCGTATTGATTCGCGCGGTTTAGAAGTGATGCGTATTTTGCCGCGTTTAAATGAAGAAATTAACGAAGAATGGATTTCCGACAAAACTCGTTTTTGCTATGATGGTTTGAAATATCAACGGCTGGACAAGCCTTACGTTAAAAAACATGGCAAGTTGACAGCGGTAAATTTTGATGAGGCTTTTGCAGAAATAGCTCACAAATTAAAATCGGTGCAATCTTTTGAAATTGCTGCATTAAGTGGTCCCCTTTCTTCCGCAGAAGAAATTTTTGCTTTGAAAACATTAATGAACAAGTTGGGCTCAGATAATATCGATTGCCGTTTAAATGGCGAAAAGATTAACGCCAATGACCGCGCTTCTTATTTATTTAACAGCACTATCGCTGGCATTGAAGAAGCTGATGCCTGTTTATTAATTGGAGTTGATCCCAGAAAAGACGCGCCATTGCTTAATGCCAGAATCAGAAAAAGATGGTTGTCAAAGAAACTAGAAATTGCTGCGATTGGTTGTGCTGCTGATTTAACTTACGATTACAGCAATCTTGGTGATGGAGCTTCGGCTCTTGAAACAGTATTTAATGGTGAATCGAAATTTGCGGAGATTCTGCAAAAAGCTGAAAAGCCGATGTTGATTTTGGGATCTGATTTGCTGACTCGCAAAGATGCTGCAGAAATTATGGAATGCGTCAAAAAAATTGCTGAAAAATACGGCCTGGTAAAAGATGGATGGAATGGTTTTAACCTGCTTACAAGATCAACCGGTTTGGTCAATGGTTTGGAAGTTGGCTTTGTACCAGATCACGTAAATAACAACGTGGATACCATTTTGAACAAATGCCAAAGTGGTGAAATCAAGGTTATTTTCTTGCATGCAGTTGATGACGAAATTGATTTCACCAAATTGCAAAATAGTTTTGTGGTTTACATAGGATCGCATGGCGACAACGGTGCCAAGAATGCCGACGTGATTTTGCCGGCCGCTGCCTATAGTGAAAAAGAAGCTATTTACGTCAATTTAGAAGGTCGTCCGCAAATCAGTTCCAGAGCAGTGTCTACACCTGGTGAAGCCCAAGAAGATTGGCAGATTATTTTACAATTGGCGCAAAAATTAGATCTTGATTTAGGCTACCAAAATTTGGCGCAATTAAGAAAAAATCTCATTGCTGCTAAGCCTATTTTTGCCGAGTTAGATAAAATCAGCAAAGCGCAATGGATTAATTCTGCTGGTGTTCGTGGTCAAGTTGATGGAGAAAAATTTGTGGTTAAAAATTACAATTTTTACCTAACTAATCCGATTGCCAGAGCTTCGCGTACTTTAAATAAGTGTGGTAATTAAGAGCTTGCAAAATTTTTGAGTGGTAAATAAATTGCGCCGCTCCTCGAAGCCGTCGTATATCGGAGCCGCCAATTATCTTAACGGCGGAAGGCCCGAACAATAATTTAAAATAACATGTTAAAAATACGTCTTTCACGCGGCGGCAGAAAAAATCTGCCTTTTTACCGCATTTTGGTTACAAATAGCACCTCACCAAGAGATTCAAAATTCTTGGAAAAAATTGGTACCTACAATCCACTTGTGGCTGATAGCAACGAAAACCGCATCACTCTTAATAAAGAAAGAGCTGAACACTGGTTGTCAGTTGGTGCCAGACCATCAGATCGTGTTGCTGGTTTCTTGATTGCTCTTGGAGTTAAAGGTGCTGAGAAACACAAGCCAGACTTCACTCCTAAGAAAAAAGGCAGCAATTTGAAAAAGAAAGCTGCAGAAAAATTAGCTAAAGAACAGGCAGCTATTGCTGAAGCCGCTGCCGCTGCAGCTGCTGAAGTTGCTGCTGCTGCAGAAGCTGCTGCTAAACCAGCAGAAGAAACTGCTGCTTAACTGTAAAGAATATTCCCGAAACGGCTAACGCAATTCGGGAATATTTTAAAATTTAGGGCGAGTAACATCGCCCTTTTTTATGTCCGCAATATGACTTTTAAACTGCCAGATGAAATTTTGATTGCGACCAACAATCGTGGTAAATTTTCTGAAATTGCCGACTTGCTTGGATCAATCTCCATCAAAGCCATTCCAACTTTTGAGTTTGAAATTGCTGAGCCGGAGGAAACCGGTTTAACTTTTGCTGAAAACTCGGTACTTAAAGCTAAATATTACGGACAAAAAACAGGTTTAGTGTCTTTGGCAGATGATTCAGGATTATGCGTTGAAGCCATGAATGGTGAGCCTGGAATTTACTCAGCACGTTTTGCAAAAAATGCTCAAGGTGAAAATGATTTTACTTCGGCCTTTGAAAAAATTTCTGCGCAATTAGCCAAAAATAATTTCCAAAATTGCCGTGCTTTTTTCATTTGCAACTTAGCACTTTTTAATCCGGTGAGTGGTTTTAATATTTCTTTTGAAGGGCGAGTTGATGGCAATTTAATTTTTCCACCTCGCGGCAATCAAGGTTTTGGCTATGATCCAATTTTTATTAAGGATGGCATGGATAAAACTTTCGGCGAAATTGATCCACAATTTAAAGACCAAATTTCGCATCGCGGAATAGCTTTTAAAAAAATGGTGGAATGGTTGAAAAAAGGGTCGGACTTCTTAGATTGATTTAACATTTTCTTAACTGAACCTAATTTTTGTAAAAATTATCCTACCTAAAAATGAGTAAAAGAGACTATTACGAAATTCTTGGCGTTGCCAAAAATGCTTCAGCTGACGAAATCAAAAAATCTTACCGCAAATTAGCCATGCAATATCATCCGGATCGCAATCCCGGAAATAAGGAAGCTGAGGCTAAATTTAAAGAAGCCACCGAGGCTTATGAAGTGCTAAAAGATGATCAAAAAAAATCAGCTTACGATCAGTTCGGTCATGACGCTTTCTCTCAAGGTGGCGGAAGAGGTGGTCAAGGTGGCTTCAATCAAGGTTTTGAAGGTTTTGATTTTAACGATATTTTTAGCAATTTTTCCGATATTTTCGGTGATATGGGTGGTGGCAGACAAGGTAAAAAAAGAAGTGCCGCTCAGCGTGGAGCAGATATTCGTTACAATTTAGAAGTGACTTTAGAAGAAGCTTTCAAAGGTGTGACAAAAAATATTTCTTTTACCATCGCGTCATCTTGCGATTCTTGTAAGGGTAGTGGTGCTGAGGGTAATGAAAAACCTACGGATTGTTCCAATTGTAAAGGCTCTGGGAAAGTTAGGGCGCAGCAAGGATTTTTTATTGTTGAGCGCACTTGTGGCTCTTGTGCTGGCAGTGGTCAGGTAATTAAAAATCCGTGCAAAATTTGCCGCGGTGAAGGAAGGGTAAATAAAGCCAAAACTTTGGCGGTAAAAATCCCGTCAGGTGTGGAAGAAGGCAGTCGTATCAGGCTTACTGGTGAAGGTGAAGCTGGAATGCGTTCAGGTCAGGCTGGAGATCTTTATGTCTTTTTAACGGTGAGAAAGCACAAATTTTTTACCCGTAAAAATGATGATATCTATTTTGATGTACCACTTAAATTTACCACCGCAGCTTTAGGCGGAAGTGTTGAAATTCCTACAATTGATGGTGAGAAAGCTAATTTAAAAATTACTGAAGGTACACAAAATGGCGATCAATTTCGCTTAAAATCAAAGGGCATGACTGTTTTAAATGCAGGTGGCAGAAGGGGTGACATGTATGTTAGAGTTGAAATTGAAACTCCGGTGAAGCTGTCCAAAGAAGAGCGCGAATTATTGCAGAAGCTTGATGCTCTAATGCAAAACAAAGACAGCAATCCAAAGTGGGAGAGTTTTTTCAAGAAAGTAAAAGATATTTTTTAATTTCTTTACGCGACAAGAGTTGCCCCCAGCATCGCTGGGAAAATAAACTTTATTCAAGTTTCAAGTAGTTTCGGGGTCTTTGTTTTTAGATTTCCTTTCCCTTTCTGATGCCGACTTCAATTGTCCACAGGCGGCCATCACGTCATCGCCGCGGGTTTTTCTGACCGGTGCAACTAAATTAGCATCTTTTAAAATCTTCTGAAATTTTGTGATGGTTTGCACTTCAGAATTGGTGTATTCGCAGCCTTGCCAAGGATTAAAAGGAATCAAATTTATTTTGGCTTGTAGATTATATTTTTTGATCAAAGCAATCAGTTCGCGGGCATGTTGTTCTTGGTCATTTTTGCCACGCAGCATGACATATTCAAAAGTGATTTTGTGACCGGGATTAAGTTTGTTGTAGGTCTGGCAAGCCTGCATTAAATCTTTCAGCGGATATTTTTTATTAATTGCCATGATGTCGGTGCGCAGCGTGTCGTTGGTGGCGTGTAGCGAAATAGCCAGATTGGTCTTTAACTCAGAGCCGCAGCGTAAAATTTCTGGAACCAAGCCGGAAGTTGAAATGGTGGTTTTGCGATTGGAGATATCCAAACCCTCATTGTCATTCATCACCCTAACTGCTTGGGCAACATTTTCGTAATTAAAAAAAGGTTCGCCCATTCCCATAAATACAATGTTGGTGAGCTTGCGATTGCTCTTGTCCCAATCTTCAATCAAATTTTTGGCGATGATAATTTGCGCAATAATTTCGTGAAATTCTAAATTTCTAACCCAGGTTTGGGTGCCGGTGTGACAGAACTTACAAGCTAAAGTGCAACCAACTTGCGACGAGATACATAATGTTGCTCGTGTTTCTTCCGGAATATAGACCGCTTCCACTTCTCTTTGATCGGGAAATTTTACTAAGAATTTGCGCGTGCCATCAAATGAGATCAGGTCTTTAGAAACTTGCGGTAGTTCAATGGCAAAAGTTCTTTTTAATAGTTCGCGTGTTGTTTGCGAAATATTGCTCATCAAATCGAAATCAAAAACACCACGGGCATAAATCCAATTCCAAATTTGTTTAGCACGAAATGGCTTCTCACCAAGTGCTATAAGCTCTTGTTCCAGATCTTTCTTAGTAAAATGAAAAAGATTTTTTTTATGAATTTCGGTCACGATTAGGAAATTTATTTACTATTAACTCTTAATAAACATTGTGAACTTCTAAATATTACTAATTAAAATAAAATTTTATGAGCAATCAAGTTGTTACAATCTCTGCACAAATTCCTGCTGAATTGGATCAAGAACTTACCAAGCTTTGCGAGGCTGAAGAAAGATCGAAAAGTTTCCACATCAAAAAAGCTTTGGAAAGTTATTTGGAAGAAAAATTGCAGGATATTGCCGATTATCACGAAGCTAAAAAACTTTACGAAGAGTTTAAAAAGTCGGGTGAGAAGGCAATTCCTTACGAAGAAGTTTTTAAAAAAACTAAACAAAAAAAATAACCTCAAACTAACACCACATGAGTTGGAAAATTGAATTCACCAAAGCGGCCACAAAACAAATCCACAGTCTTGACGCCTCGATCCAAACAAGAATTAAGAAAGAAATCGAAAAAAAGCTCAAAACCAATCCTGACCGTTATTTAATTGGACTGCTTGGAGAATTGTCTGATCTCTACAAATTCCGCGTCGGCAATTATAGGCTGTTGTGTAGTAAAGATGGTGAGCGGTTAATTATGAGACTGTTGCAAATCAAACTTTTCGTCGAATTTTTCGCAATTCAAATTTTTTTGAAACGCACGTACATCTGGGTACGCTTACCTTTCAAAAAAATTTGAATCACAAAAACTTCTTAGAAAATTTTGATTTGCAACAGTCTCATTATTCACGTGATTAAAGTTGCACATCGGCGGGAAGTTTATCACTAATCATAGCGATTAGGTTCTAGCTTTGAATGGCTTTTTTTTGTAGCTCAAAAATTTCGGCAGCGGCTTTTTTAGCGAGCTCAAACATTTTACTAACCTGCTCAAAACTCATCTCTCCAGCTTCGGCAGTGCCTTGAATCTCGATTAAATTGAGATTGCTGTTGATTACAAAATTGCTGTCCACTTCGCAGTTGCTGTCTTCGGCGTAATCTAAATCTGCTACGATTTCGCCTTTAAAAATTCCGCAAGAAACGGCGCAAACTGCGTTGGTTAAAGGATTGTCGCGTACCAATCGTTGGTTGACTAATTTATTTACGGCAATTGCCAAAGCGACAAAACCGCCGGTAATTGCGGCGCAACGTGTGCCACCGTCGGCTTGAATAACATCACAATCAATGATGATTTGGCGTTCGCCCAAGAGGCGTGTGTTAACGCAAGAACGCAGAGCGCGGCCGATTAGGCGTTGAATCTCAATAGAACGACCATTTGGTTTCATGGGATCGCGTGAATTTCTTTGATGTGTTGAGCGTGCCAACATGCTGTATTCAGCGGTAACCCAGCCCAAGCCTTTATTTCTTAAAAAGGGCGGAACTTTTTCCTCAATGGTTGCGGTGCATAAAACGTGAGTGTCGCCGAACTTAATTAAGCACGATCCTTCGGCATGTTTATTAACGTGAGGGGTTATTGAAACCGTGCGGATTTGATCAGCTTTTCTTTTTGAGGGGCGCATGTTTTGTATTTTTTGCAAAAAAATGGGCTTCCAAGAAAATATCTGGAAGCCCATTTTTAAATTTATTCTTCAGAAACGAAGTCGAATTTAGCTTCTTTGCCGCGACCAAGTCTCTTGCGATCGTTTGAGTCTAAGAATTTTTTACGCAGACGTAGAGACTTAGGAGTAACTTCTACCAATTCGTCGTCGCCAACGTAAGTGATCATGTCTTCCAAAGTTAATTCACGTGGCGGAATTAAACGAATTGCTTCGTCTGTGCCTGAAGCGCGAACGTTTGAAAGTTGCTTTCCTTTAAGAACGTTAATTTCCAAATCACCTTGTTTTGAATTTTCACCAACAACCATTCCAGCGTAAACTTTTTGTTGTGGTTTGATGAACATCACGCCGCGATCTTGTAAGTTCCAAATCGCAAAAGCGACGGCTTCACCGGCGTCAGTTGAAATTAATGCACCATTTTTCTTGGTAGTCATGTCGCCTTTGTAAGGAAGGTAAGCGTGGAAAATTCTGTTCAAAACGCCAGAGCCTTTTGTGTCAGTTAAAAATTCGCTTTGATAGCCGATAAGTCCGCGAGAAGGAACATAGAAAACGATACGAGTCTTGCCACCAGAAGATGGGCGCATCTCAATCATTTCGCCTTTGCGTGAAGAGAGTTTTTCAACTACAACGCCGCAGAAAGCGTCATCAACGTCAACAACAACTTCTTCAATTGGTTCTAACACATCGCCATTAGCGTCTTTTTTATAAAGTACTCGAGGTCTTGAAACTGAAAGCTCAAAGCCTTCGCGACGCATATTTTCGATTAATACACCAAGTTGTAATTCACCACGACCACCAATTTCAAAGGCGTCTTTACCGTCGGTTTCTTTAACTTTGATGGCAACGTTGGTTTCAGCTTCGGCGAATAAACGATCGCGAATTGCACGTGATGTAACTTTTGAGCCTTCTGTTCCGGCAAGAGGAGAATCGTTAACGCTTAAAGTGATGGCCATAGTTGGCGGATCAATCGGAGTTGATTTGATCGGCTGAGAAACTGACATATCGCAAAGTGTATCAGATACCGAGGCTTTTTCTAGGCCAGCGATGATCACGATGTCGCCAGCTTCAGCCTCTTCGACTGGAACTTTTTCAACACCGCGGAAAACGTGAAGTTTAGTCAAGCGGCCTTGCTCAACCACTTCGCCTTTCAAATTTAGAGCTTTTAAATTCATCAAACCTTTAGCGCGACCAGAGTAAATGCGGCCTGTCAACATGCGGCCAAAATACGGGCTGTGGCTTAAAAGAGTTGCAAGCATTGAAAATGGTGCATCCAAATCAAATTTTGGTGGAGTAACATGCTTCAAGATTAGGTTGAAAAGCGGTGACAAATCTTTGCGCTCGTCTTTGTCCATATCTTCAACGCACCAACCATCACGGCCCACGGCGTAAAGAACTGGGAAATCTAACTGTTGTTCAGTTGCGTTTAGTGAAACAAAAAGATCAAAAATTTCGTTCAAAACTTCATCAGGACGAGCGTCGCCACGATCAATTTTATTGATGATTACGATCGGTTTCAAGCCAAGAGCTAAAGCTTTAGCAAGTACGAATTTAGTTTGTGGCATCACGCCTTCAGCAGAGTCAACAAGCAAAAGAGCGCTGTCCGCCATGCTTAAAACGCGCTCAACTTCACCACCGAAATCGGCGTGTCCCGGAGTGTCAATAACGTTGATTTTGTGATCTTGCCAAACAATGGAAGTACATTTGGCGAGAATCGTAATTCCACGTTCTTTTTCCAAATCGTTGGAATCCATAATGCGATTTTCAACTTGTTGATTAGCGCGGAAAGTGCCGCTTTGATGCAACATGGCATCGATTAATGTAGTTTTGCCATGGTCAACGTGAGCAATGATGGCAACGTTTCTAAAGTCAGTCATTTTGAATTTTAATTTTTTAAAAAAGGAAGGGATCTAATACTAAAGCACTTCGGAAGGCATAAAAAGAGGGCGCAAAATAGGGCTGAAGAACTAACAGTCAACTGCTGTGTTTGCCGTATTTTTTAAACAAAAAAACTCTGCAAAAAGCCGTATTTATTGGTTAAAATTAGATTTTTGCCCGCGGGCAAAAATTCAGTTTTGTTTAAAAACAGCTGCAATCGTTTGATTTACTAAGCTTGTTGTGATTATTCCACGGCTTGAATTCTGTACAAAACATGGTGTGAAAATTTATTGTCGCGGGCAATTCTGGGATGAAAAAAATCACCGTTCAAATCACGTTTCATGCCAATTTTTTTCATGACATTTTGTGAGGGTAAATTGGGCACGGCAGCGTAAGAAACGACTTCTTTTAAATGCAATTCGGCAAAGGCAAAACGCAAAACTTCGCGTGCGGCTTCAGTGGCGTAACCCTTGCCAAAATGTTTAGAAACAAGGCGCCAGCCAATTTCAATTGCTGGAGAAGTTTGTGTTGTAAAATGCGCTTCAAATCTCACTTTGGCAATTCCAACAAAGCCAATAAATTCATGAGTTTCTTTGAGTTCCACCGCAAAAAATCCAAAACCATTTTTGGCAAAATGTTTGCGAAAAAGTGTTACACAATCACGTGATCTTTCCTCGCTCCATAATTCTGGAAAAAATTCCATTACGCGCGGATCTTGGTTCATTTTAATAAAAGTAGAAATATCAGAATCTTGCCATTGGCGAAGGATCAGACGAGTGGTTTCAAGTTTTTTCATGTTAGTTATTTAGATGTCACCATTCCCATTCTTTTGCAGAATTATATTCGTTTAAAACCTCCTTTGAAAAAGGAGGTGGCGCAAAGCGCCGGAGGATTTAGGTAAGTTACAGGAAATTTTTTGTTTTTCATAAACCTCCTTTGTTGTTAAGAGCAAAGGATTGGCTGGATTATTTTTAATAAGTAAAAGAATTAGGACAGGTTCTAAAATCTTTTCTTTCCTTCCACAAATCTACTCCTTCTTCAAATAAACCTCTCCACCCAGCTCCTTAAATTTCTCACTCATTTTATCCATTCCCGCTTCAGCTTCTTTCTTCTTTGCAGCGTAATCTCTTACATCCTGCGTAATCTTCATCGAGCAAAATTTGGGGCCGCACATTGAGCAGAAATGGGCGACTTTGGCGCCTTCGGCTGGTAGGGTTTCGTCGTGGTAGGATTTGGCGGTTTCGGGGTCGAGGGATAAATTAAATTGATCTTCCCAGCGGAATTCGAACCTTGCTTTCGAAAGTTCGTCATCATGGGCACGAGCTGCAGCATTGCCTTTGGCAAGGTCGGCGGCGTGAGCGGCGATTTTGTAGGTGATAACGCCAACGCGCACATCTTCTTTATTTGGTAATCCTAAATGCTCTTTCGGAGTTACATAGCAAAGCATCGCGGTGCCAAACCAGCCAATCATAGCAGCGCCAATTGCGGAAGTTATGTGGTCATATCCCGGTGCAATATCGGTGGTTAAGGGCCCTAAAGTGTAAAAAGGAGCTTCGTGACACCAGTCAAGTTGCTTATCCATATTTTCTTTAATCAAGTGCATTGGCACATGTCCCGGACCTTCGATCATCACTTGCACATCGTGCTTCCAAGCCAGTTTAGTTAATTCGCCCAAAGTTTTTAATTCGCCAAGTTGTGCGGCATCATTCGCGTCGGCAATTGAGCCTGGACGCAAGCCGTCGCCCAAAGAAAAAGACACGTCATATTTATTCATGATATGGCAAATTTCTTCAAAATTGGTGTAGAGAAAATTTTCTTTGTGATGTGACAAACACCATTTGGCCATGATTGAACCGCCGCGCGACACAATGCCAGTAACACGATTTGCGGTAAGTGGCACATATTGCAAAAGCACGCCGGCGTGAATGGTGAAATAATCAACACCTTGCTCGGCTTGTTCAATCAAAGTGTCACGGAAAATTTCCCAAGTTAAATCCTCGGCAACTCCGCCAACTTTTTCTAAAGCTTGATAGATTGGAACTGTGCCAACTGGAACTGGGCAATTGCGGATAATCCATTCGCGGATGTTGTGAATGTTGCGGCCAGTTGAAAGATCCATTAAAGTGTCGCCGCCCCAACGTGTGGACCAAATCATTTTTTCCACTTCATCTTCAACGCCAGAAAAGATTGCAGAATTTCCAATATTGGCGTTAATTTTTACCAGAAAATTACGGCCAATAATCATTGGCTCAGATTCGGGGTGATTGATGTTATTTGGAATGATGGCGCGGCCCAACGCGATTTCATCGCGAACAAATTCTGGGGTGATAAATTTTGGAATTTTAGCACCAAAAGTTTCGCCACTAATATTTGCTGAGGCAGCCATTTTTTCGCGCGTCATATTTTCGCGAATTGCCACATATTCCATTTCTTTGGTGATAATTCCGGCGCGAGCATAAGCCATTTGAGTTGGCTTTTGACCTGTTTTGGCGCGCATCGGTCTAAATTCTGACAAATCAAATTCCGGCGCTGAAGGCTTGGCGCCAGGGGCTGTAATGCCGTTATCTTCAGGTTTTACAATTCGACCAATATATTCTTCAACATCGCCGCGCTCTTTGATCCATTGTTGGCGCAATTTGGGCAGACCTTTGTTTAAGTCAATTTTATCTAGAAAATCTTGGTCAGTGTAAGGGCCAGAGGCATCGTAAACATTAAAAAATTTGCTTTCAGATTTTTCTGACAAAGCAATTTGGCGCATGGCAACTTTTACGTCAGGAAATTTTTCACTGGCAACGTAGATTTTTCTTGAAGCTGGAAGTGGTCCTAAAGTGAGCTTCTTGGTAATTTTTTGAACTGTCATAAATTAGAAAATTTGAGGTAAAATCGCGTAATCAAAGCGGCAAGAAAAAAACATAGCAGCATCGAAATCAAAGTATCACCAAAAAAATGTACGCCCTTGGCCATCTGGTAGAATCCCATGCTCCAGCCCAGAGTTATGCTGCTAAAAAGGCTGAGTAAACGCATTGATTTTTTTTGCAGAGCGAAAAATAAAATCATTAAAGCAAAGCCGGTGACGCAATGTCCGGCTGGAAAGCATTGGCCTTTTTTGCGGGAGTGAAAATCTTGCGGGTAAGAATCGAAAATTTTTACGTAAGGTTTGTCGCCGCCGTAAATTTCAAGATTTGCCGGACAATAAACATTGGTAAATTTTTTAATATTACCGGCGATTAGCGGAATTAGAATCAAGCCAAGAATAATTAAAGTCAGGCGTTGACGTTTAGCAATGTCGCGTGGTTGAAATTTTGGTACAAAGCGTGCAATCAGGCACAATAAAATGGTCAGACCAAAAAGAATTTTTGGGCCATTATAAAAAAATAATTTCTTGATTGGCTCTGCGCGATCAAAAAGCCAGTCCTTGCTTTGTGAATCAAACAAATATTGTTGCAGCTCCAGATCAATATTGCTGCTTTGAATCAGCCACAAAGACAACGCCAGTGAAGCCAGAGACAGGATAATAAAAATATCAGTTGGCGGAGTTTTTAGTGAAATTTTTGAGTTTGTCATTTTTAAATAGATAGCTTGCAACCTGGTAATAAGCAATGGTGTTGGCCATTTCTTGGGCGTCATAAGTCTGTGTTATTTTTTCTTCTGAGCCGTTCCAGCCATATTTATTAAAAGTAACGTTGAAAACTTTCTGCTCTTTTTTTGGCTTGAGCAGATAAAGTTTATCGTCTTTGAAATAGCCAACATCAGCGTAAGTGCTGACGAAAGAATGATGATAGATTGTTGCCGCATTATTCAAAACGTCGCTGCCAAAAAATTTTGATTTGTAACCCAGATTCATCATTCCAAGAAGTGTTGGAGCGATATCGATCTGACTAACATTTTGAGCAAAAATTTGCGGTGCAATTATTTTCGGTGCGAAGAAAATAGCCGGAATTTGGTAGCGCCATAAAGGCACGTCAGTATTGCCAGCAGATCCAGCGCAATGATCGGCAACAAAAACGAAAATAGTGTTGTCAAACCACGGTTTTGTGCGGGCTGCTTCCACCAATTTTCCAATTGCATAATCAGAATATTTTACCGCGCCGTTGCGACCGGTTTTGGAATCAATGTCGATTTTGCCCTCAGGATAAGTGAATGGACGGTGATTGGAAGTGGTCATGATGAAGTTTAAAAAAGGCTTACCTTCTTTAAATGATTTGTCAGCTTCAGAGATTGCTTTGTTGAATAAATCCTCGTCAGAAACGCCCCAGGCATTAGAGAAGGTGATCTCGTTATCGGAGAATTGCGGTCGATCAATAATTTCAAAACCATTATTACCGAAGAAATAGCTCATATTGTCGAAATAGCCATCGCCTCCATAGAGAAATTTCGCTTGATAGCCGCGCTCAATTAAAGGGCTGGAGATGTTGAAGAGATTTTCATTGTTAGGGCGACGCACGATGGAATTTCCTGGAGTTGGTGGAATTGCTAGTGAAAGCGCTTCAAGGCCGCGCACAGTTCTGGTTCCAGTGGCTTTAAGATTGGTGAAGAACAATCCTTCTTGGGCTAAAGCATCGAGATTGGGAGTGATATTTTCCTGATTGCCAAAATAGGCCATGAAGTCAGCGCTCATGCTTTCAATTGAAACCAATATCACATTGTATTTTTTCTCTGCTCCCGGTTTTGGTTGTGGAATTTCGCGGGCAATGTCGTCATTATTTAAAAATTTGGCATGTGGCTCTTGCGCCGCAATTAAGCTTCTTAAAGTGGCAATTGAATCTTTTAAATCTTTGGTGGCATAGAGTTGATCGTAATCAATCTCATTGTTGCGATAAGCGGAGAATAGTTGATAAATGCCGTTAGAAGCGATTTCGTTAAGATAATTATTTGCTGAAATTCTTTTGAGTTGTGAAGAATCGACGTTGAAAAAAGCAACGATCAGCAATGTTGCAAAAATCGTAAATTTCTTTAGGCGCGAAGAAAAAT
Organism: uncultured Rhizobium sp.; assembly: GCA_964537735.1. GTDB lineage: Bacteria > Pseudomonadota > Alphaproteobacteria > Rickettsiales > UBA1997 > UBA2645. The sequence continues at coordinate 50,779 of CAZICL010000011.1, forward strand.
TATCTGTTTTAGGAGTGATGATTTTTTTGTAAGTGAAGAAAAAAATGATAGAGGCAATCGCTGCAATTACGCTCATCAGCAAGACAATAGGGTAAGATTCGACAATATTTGCAATTACCTCAGTGGTGTAGATTAAATAATCAACGGCAATGAAATTGAAACGGGTTTGAAATTCGTCCCAGAAAACCACTTCCGAAAAAATCGAAAAAATAATGACAAAAATAAAAATAAAATAAAAAACACAATTGACGATGTGATGTTTTTTATGGTTGAAAAATTTTGAAGGAACGAAGGTATAATAAGCCAGCGGAAGAGCTGCGATGTAGGATAGAGTCAGAATATCAAAGAAAAACCCTAGGCTGTATGTTTTGAGCAAAGCCAGTGCGGAAAAATCAATATCGGCTTTTTGTTCGATTAATAAAAATGTGCGCAGCAAAAAAGAGATAGCGGCAAAAATTGTAAAAATTTTCAGCCAAGAAGAACACGGGCGATTACAGAATTTTTTCATTGCTAGTTTGTGAGATTATTTTTTGAACATTTGCAACATGCGCCAAGTGACAAAGAAGCCGCCAAAAATATTTATTGAGGCAATAACAATGGCAATAAAGCTGAAGATAGAAACTCCTGAGAAGCCTTGAGTAGAGCCAAGCGCGATCATGGCGCCAACTACAATAACACCGGAGATGGCGTTGGTAACAGCCATAAGTGGAGTATGTAAAGCGGGAGTGACTTTCCACACAACAAAATAGCCGATAAAACAAGTGAGGACAAAAACGGTGAGGCCGAAAATGAAAGGATCAATACCGCCGCCATGAGAGGCGATCAGACTTAGTTCAGTCATTTTGGAAACTAGCTGATCCGAGCTTTTAGTGATTTGATCAGATAATTGCATGATTTCTTCTAGCTGTGTCATTGCTTGATTTACTTAAATTGGCAGTTTTGTAAAAATTTTAAAAAAGAAAAATCAAAGTAATTCGTGATGCTGCGGTGTCAACAGCCTTGAGTTAGAGTTTTAAAAAGCAAAATCTTAACCCAATATTAAACTCAAACGAAATTAGTTTATGCCAGAGTAGTGCTGTAGCCTCAGCGTAAGCGGATGGTTGGCTGCGCTTGCAGCGCAGTTGCAATTTTTAGATTTTTCTAAATTCACATGCGTTCATTAAGAAAAATTACCAAAATTGTCGAAAGGTTCGAATAGATTTATTTGTTTATATCGAGTTCTGCGAAAGTCGCGCTGTAGCGTCAGCGTAAGCGGATGGTTGGGACGGAAGGATTCGAACCTACGCATGACGGGATCAAAACCCGTTGCCTTACCACTTGGCTACGTCCCAATAGTAAATTTGATGCTTGAATTAGCTAGGCGGGGAAAAAGGAGGGCGGATTTTTAAAAGCGTTTTTTGCTCAAGTCAAATGATTTCCTTGCTCAAATATTTAATCTTTTTCGACTCTTTATCATGATGATTCTTTAGTTTCTCGCGCAATTTTATTTTTCCAATTCTTTTGAAGATCACGGAAGAAATTACGGCAGCACCGACGAAAAAAGGAATATTTTCAATATTTTGATTGGTGGTTTCATAAATTACGATGGCGGCGGTTATTGGTTCTCCAAGAACAGCTGCTAAAAATGAAGTCATGCCGATTAGCAAAAATATGCCAATATCAGCACTGGGCATTAAGTTGCTGATAATTGAGCCAATGCCGGTGCCAATTGCCATTGCTGGTGCGATCAATCCACCGGCCGAGCCGGAAGAAAAAGTGATGATAGTATTTAAAATACGGCCGATCACTTCTTTGTAAGATAATAAAGGAGAAGCGCTGTAAAGTGCTTCCTGTGCGGTGTGAATACCGCCGCTGAAAGAATAAATTCCACAATAAAAATTGATGCAGGCAACGGCTATGCCCGCTATAATGGGAATAACGTGCCACCACTTAGAACGAATGCCAGAAATTTTGCCGTAACAATAAATATTAGCTGACTGAAAAAAGAAGGCTAGCACACCGCAGATAGCGGCAGTAAGAATTAGCAAAGTAGCTTGGTTGCGAAAATGGAAAGATAAATTGTGAAAATCAAAAAGAGGATAAGGTCGATAAAATATGATCGTGATGATTGAAATAATGATCAAAGTCCAGGTGATGTGAGTGCGGAAATTGTTAAATTTAGCTTTGGATAATTTTTCAATAATAAAAATAATACCGGCAATAGGAGCATTAAAAGCAATTGCCAAACCAGCGGCAGTACCAGCAGTAACCCAAGTTTCCAAACTTATTTTAGGTAGAAATTTTTTATATTTCTCGGACAGGCAGGCAAAAATTCCGGCCGACATGTGAACTGAAGGACCTTCTTTCCCCAAAGCTCCACCACCAAGACATGAAATTAAAGAGCTGATGGCTTTAACCATCACCAGGCGAATATTGAGGAAGGTTGATACTTTGCTAAAATCGTGGGGATTCTTTTTTAACTCGCTTAAGGCGCTGTGAAGATAATTGCCTGATGCGTAAGGAGAAAGGCTGCGGCATAAATAAGCGGCAATCCAGAAAAAAAGTGGTGTGATGATTAGCGTGTGTAGTGGAAAATTGACCAAGCGTTCTTTGGCCAAAATGCCAAAATAGTCAAAAATGTGGCAATATTGAATTGCAAATGAAGCGGTCAGACTGGCGACAAAAACCGTCAGCAGAAACATTGAAAGATTAATTACGTGAAGCGAGTCTGTGTTTTTGCGAATCATTACAATTTATTTTAGGCCACAGCCTGTGAACATTGTCTTCCAGTTTGGGAGCCAATTTTAAAAGGTTTTCCGGCTTTAAGATCTTCGAGAATTTTTAAGAAATTCTCGGAAGTAAGATCTTCAGCAAAATCATCATTAATTTGTACGACAGGAGCGTTAACGCAAGCTCCCAGACATTCAACTTCTTTCAAAGTGAACAGACCATCAAGCGAGGTTTCATCCATTTCAATTCCCAATTGTTCTTCGCAATCTTTGATGATTTTGTCGATGCCGCGCAACATGCAAGGCGTGGTTTTGCAGAATTGTAGCAGATATTTCCCCACCGGTTTTAAGTTGTACATGGTGTAGAAACTGGCCACTTCGTAAACCTTAATTTCCGGCATTTTTAAAATTGTTGCGATTGCTGCAATTACGTCTTTAGAAATCCAGTTATCATTTTGTCTTTGTGCCAGATCAAGCAAAGGCATCACCGCCGATTTTTGTTTTCCTTGCGGATATTTGGCGATGATTTGCTGAACTTTTTTGTGGTTTTCTGCGTTAAATTCAAAAGTCATTTTTTACTTATTTTAATTTATTCCAAACCGCTTTTTTTGCTGCCAATAAAATGACAAAAAGAATTGCCAAGAAAATCATGGTGCGAATTCCCATTTTCTTGCGGCTTTCAGTTTCAGGCTCGGCAGCGAATTGTAAGAAGTTTACTACGTCAATTGCCATTTGCTCTTTAGTGGCAACAGTGCCGTCAGTGTAAGTGACTTGACCATCGTCAGAGATTGGAGGTGGCATTGAAATTTGACGTCCTTCAAAGTAAGGGTTGTAATTTTTGCCATCATTGAGGTGGAAGCCTTGCGGCGCATCAGCAAAGCCAGTGATTAGCGAGTAAACATAATTGGCACCATCATGACGAGCTTTAATAATTAAAGATAAATCTGGTGGCAAAGCACCTCCATTTACAGAACGTGCGGCTTGGTCATTGGCGTAAGGGCCAACAAAGTGATCTGAAGGCAGGCCGGGACGATCAAACATTTCGCCATCATCATTAGGGCCATCAGTCACTGAGGCTTCAGCAGCAATTTGCTTAACTTCATTTTCAGAAAATCCAATCTCAGTTAAATTGCGGTAAGCCACAAGTTTTAGGCTGTGACAGGCAGAGCAGATTTCTTTGTAAACTTGATAACCACGTTGTGCTGAAGCGCGATCAAAGCGTCCGAAGGGGCCATCAAATTCCCAGTTCATCTGCTTGGGATGAAGTGCTGAAGTTGCCAGAGGGTCGGAAGCATCGTGTCCACCAGCATTGGCTAGTGCCAAAGTGGGGATTAATGTCAGAAGTAAAAAAAGTTTTTTCATTTTTAATTAGAGTGAAGATGGATTAGACCAATATCTAATGAGACTGTCGCAGATCAAACTTTTCGTCGAATTTTTCGCAATTCAAATTTTTTTGAAACGCACGAACATCTGGGTACGCTTACCTTTCAAAAAAATTTGAATCACAAAAACTTCTTAGAAAATTTTGATTTGCGACAGTCTCCTAATGTTTAGATTTAAAATGTTCGTCGATTGATTCAGGTAATGGCAAGGTTTTTTCAAACTTGGGCAAGTTGGGCAGGATAACCAAAAAATAGCCGTAATAATAAAGTGTGGCGATACGCGATGCCCAGATGTACCAACCTTCAGCCGGTGCTTTACCGAGCCAGCCCAAGAAAATGAAGTTCAAAATGAACAACCAAAAGAATTTTTGGAAAAGCGGGCGATAAGCGCCGGACTTGATGTTTGACCGATCTAAAAATGGTAAAGCAAAAAGTAAAGCAATGGCACCAAACATCATCAAAACGCCACCAAGCTTGTCAGGAACGGCGCGAAGAATTGCGTAAAATGGTAGGAAGTACCATTCTGGAACGATGTGGGGCGGTGTTACCATTGGGTTGGCTGGGATGTAGTTGTCCGGATGGCCCAAAGCGTTGGGATAGAAAAATAGAAAATATCCGAAAACTAAAAAGAAGCTGACAAAGCCCACCATGTCTTTAATGGTGAAGTAAGGATGAAATGGAATGGAGTCTTTTTTAGTTTTAATTTCAACGCCAGCAGGGTTGTTAGAGCCAACGGCATGAAGGGCAACCAAATGCAGCAAAACAATTCCGACAATAACGAAAGGCAGCAAGAAATGTAGCGAGAAAAAGCGATTTAGGGTTGGATTGTCAACGGAATAGCCACCCCACAACCAGGTAACGATTGATTTACCAACAATGGGTAAAGCAGAAAATAAGTTAGTAATTACCGTGGCACCCCAGAAACTCATTTGTCCCCAAGGCAATACATAACCCATGAAAGCGGTGGCCATGGTGAGGAGGAAAATCACGATACCAATCCACCACAAAAGTTCGCGGGGTTTTTTGTAAGAGCCATAATAAAGACCGCGAGCAATGTGGGCGTAAAGAGCGACAAAGAACATTGAAGCGCCAACAGCATGAATATAGCGAATCAACCAGCCATAGCGCACGTCGCGCATGATGTGTTCAACCGAATCGAAAGCAAGTTGGGTGTTAGCGACATAATGCATCGACAAGAATAATCCTGACAAAATTTGCACCACCAAAGCGATGCCGGCAATTGATCCGAAGCTCCACCAATAGCTGAGATTTTTAGGATAAGGATGTTTAAAAAGTGTATTTTCCAGAGTGTCAATAATGGGCAAGCGATCATTGATCCATTTTGCCACTGCTGATTTTTCAGTAAGACTTTTGTCGAAGTCGTTTTGAATGTGATTAGACATATTTTTTTATATTGTTAACGGGCCTTTCGCGCTGTAGCAAAGCAAAAGCGGATTAGCCAATTTTTATTTTACTATCGGACAAAAATTCATAAGGCGGAATTTCAAGATTTCTTGGTGCCGGACCTTTTCTGATTCGGGCAGAAGTATCGTATTGTGAACCATGACATGGGCAGAACCAACCTTTATATTCACCTTGTCCCATGATTGGAATGCAACCTAAATGAGTGCAAATTTCAATTGTGACCAGCCATTCTTCTTTACCGGGTTTGACGCGATCAGAATCTTTTTGCGGGTCGCGCAATTCGGCAATATTAAGATCTTGAGCTTCTTTAATTTCTTCAGCGCTACGTCTTCTGATTGAAACCGGCTTGCCGCGCCACATTACTTTTTTCTCTTCACCAACTTTAATATTACCCAGATCAACTTCGATGGAAGCAAGTGCAGCAACGTCTTTAGACGGATTCATGCTGTCGATGAAGGGCAGAATTGCACATGCTGCGCCAATGCCGGCGGCTGTGTAAGCGGTTGTAGTGAGCAACTTGCGGCGGCTCTCATTTTTGAGCTCGGCAGATTTATCTGACATGTTTTAGGAAGTTCAAATTTGGGAAAAAAAGAGTCGCGTTTTTTAGGCGTGTAAGCAAATTTATCAACCCTGAAATTCCTAAAAATAATTTTAATGCAAAATGACTATTCTCAAAATCAAAAAACTAGAAAATTACAAAGATTTGCCTTTGCCAAAATATGAAACCTCGGGCAGCGCCGGAATGGATTTATTGGCGGCAATTGATGAGCCGATGGTGATTAAATCTGGTGAAATAAAATTAGTTAAAACTGGAATCGCAATTGCTTTGGAAAAAGGCTTTGAAGCTCAGGTTAGACCGAGATCTGGCTTGGCTCTTAAAAATGGAATTACGGTTTTAAATTCTCCAGGAACTGTAGATTCAGATTATCGCGGTGAAGTTTGTGCGATTTTAATCAACCATTCTCAAGTTGATTTTACGATCACAAGAGGAATGAGAATCGCGCAAATCGTGATTGCCAAACATGAACAAGCCGAAATTCTTGAAGTTTCGGATCTTGACGAAACCATACGGGGCACAGGTGGGTTTGGTAGCACAGGGATTAAGGCGTAAAAAAATGTGCTAAAGGCACATTTAGCCTTCGAAAAATTTGAAAAAATAGACTTATTAAATGCTAACTGACTCACAAAAACAGCGTTATCTGCGCAATACAATTCTTCCTGAAATTACTGAAACTGGACAGGAAAAATTATTGCAAGCACGGGTTTTAGTTGTTGGGGCGGGTGGTTTGGGTTCGCCGGTTTTATTTTATTTGGCGGCGGCGGGAATTGGCAATATTGGCGTAATTGATGATGATGTGGTTGAGCTTTCAAACCTACAGCGTCAGGTGATTCATAATGTCAGCAATTTGGGGCAGAAAAAAGTTGAAAGCGCAAAAGAAAAAATTTCGGCATTAAATCCGGATGTAAATTTGGTGATTTATCCACAGCGAGCAAATCGTGAAAGCCTTAGAAAGATCTCTGTCGATTACGATTTTATTTTAGATGCCACCGACAACTTTCCAACACGTTTTATTATTAACGAAATTGCCTATGAGCAAAAAAAGCCGTTAATTTTTGCTGCCGTAAAAGGATTTTTGGGACAAGTCTCAGTTTTTAAATCTTACGAAAATCAAAATCCCTGTTACGCCTGTTTTAATCCCAACGTTGTTGATGAAAGTTTTTTGCTACCTCTTTCTGAGAAAGGTATTTTGGGATCAGTTGCTGGTACAATTGGAGCCCTTCAAGCCACCACAACAATTAAAGAAATTTTGGGAATTGGAGAAAGTTTGGCGGGTAAAATTCTGATTTTTGATTTTCTGAAAAATGAAACTCGTAAAGTGAGTTTAAAAAAAGCTTCCTCCTGCAAAATTTGTGGTTAATAGAGTCTAAAATTTTACTTCTAAATATTGAGAAAGCCGACCGCGAATTGCGAATCGGCTTTCTGGTAATATTTGGAGGTGTTTTTGAACCAACCGCTCTTAGTTATATTTGGTAAAGTACTAGTGGTTAATCGGGTTGCGTGGTTCTGGTGAAGTAACTATTGGATCCCCTTGTTTGTACGGATCAACTCTGTGGTTGATGATTTTTTTTACTATGGGACGATGCTGAGGAGTAGGTTTTACTATAACTACCGCTAAAGCTGAAGAAGAAAGAAATGATAAAACGGCAGTAAGTATAAAAATATTTTTCATAATTTATTTGAGTTGGTTAAGACTGAAAATACGGGAGATCTCAGAAGTGAGAACGACCTTTTTCTTGGTGTGATTATTTTGCAATTAAAAAAAATAGGTTGTCGCAAAAAGCGTACAGCCAGATATTGTCGGTGAAGATTTTTCTTTACCGCTTTGCCAGAAGAGAATTTTGGGATCAGTTGCTGGTACAATTGGAGCCCTTCAAGCCACCACAACCATTAAAGAAATTTTGGGAATTGGAGAAAGTTTGGCCGGCAAAATTCTGATTTCTGATTTTCTGAAAAATGAAACTCGCAAAGTGAATTTAATCAAAAATCACCAATGTGCCATTTGTAGAAACTTTTAAGTTTAGTTTGACAGTTACTGTTGCGTTCCTAAATAGAGACTTGCCAGGTATTGACAGTTGGCGCTTATACAAATTTTAAAATCGGTGTTTTTATGACCAAGATAGTTAGTCAACAGATTGATCAAATTACCTCTAAAATTGAGGAATCTTTCAAAGAGAGTGTTGCCAGAAGATCAGACGAAAGTCAGCTTAAAGAAGGAGAAAAGGCAGTGAAATTTACCGGCAATCCTAAAGTTAGTCTTGGTGAAGTTTACGAAGGAAGTTTGAAATCCAGCTTAGCAAGCGCGTTAAAAGATGTGGACGCAGAAAAATTAAACTCTGTCTTGCAAGATGGGGATAAAGTTAAAGAAATATGCGATAAGGTTGTTAATTCCGGCGTGGTTAATCCAGTTAGAGATGGTGCATCGCAGCATTTCAGAAAAAAAAGAGCTAACATTGATCACGCGTCCAGAATTTCGCCACCGGTAGCGATTGTCTATGGAGTTTATGAAGCAGTTCGTTCTCTAGTTCATAAAGCTAATCACAACGATATTATTGCGGATGAGTTTTTGGGTTCTGCCAGAGTAAAGTCTGTTAATAGAAATGTTTTAAATACCTTATCTGCTTCTGATGAGCTATTGAAGGAAGTTATAGAGACTGCTGATAAGGGTGCTTATCCTCCTTATCTTCAAAGGCATAAAAACGGTAAAGTTGGCGATGGTAGTCTGATTGTGCCACCAAGTGAAGAATTGCAGTCACCAGCAATTGCTGCGCATTATTTTGCTGCTTTGGTTAAGGCTGAATTGAATAAGGATAAAACCGATGCCAAAGATTCTGCCTCTGAGGATAAGAAAAGTTGGACGCATAAAGTTTCTCACGATCAGGATCATGAGAATTACAGCGGCAGATAAATATTGATAAAAACCCTAAAAATTTAGGGTGAATTTAAATTTGTCGCTCTATTTGACTTTCAAAATGCCACCATTTAGAAAGCCGCGCTCGTTTTAAAAAGCATAAATTTTTGGAGAAGTGGCCGAGTGGTCAATGGCAACAGACTGTAAATCTGTCCGCGCAAGCGTTCGCAGGTTCAAATCCTGCCTTCTCCACCACCCGCTTTCGCTTCGCTACAGCGCGATTAATCCGCTAGTGGTTGAACAATGAAAGCGGGCAAAGTAGCGCTTAGCGCAGCGTAAGCGGGTGTAGCTCAACGGTAGAGTTCCAGCCTTCCAAGCTGGCCGTGAGGGTTCGATTCCCTTCACCCGCTCCAAAGCGTTGCTCATTTAGCATCGAAGCC
>CAZICL010000011.1:60243-67041 GCA_964537735.1 uncultured Rhizobium sp.
AGAACGAGTGTTGCACCGAAAACGTGCGTTTTGGCACGTTTTCTACCCTTCACCCGCTCCAAAGCGTTGCTCATTTAGCATCGAAGCCAGAACGAGTGTTGCACCGAAAACGTGCGTTTTGGCACGTTTTCTACCCTTCACCCACTCCAAAGCTTTGCTCATTTAGCATTGCAACTAAAACGAATGTTGTGCCAAACATACTTTTAGGAACTTCTGTTATTTCCCATCTGTTTTAATTCTCTTCTTCCAAACTTTTTAATTTTATATGCGTAGAGCTTTTAGTACTGTTGCTAAACAAGTTGTCCCAAAATTCGAAGAACCTTCAGTTTTATTTAACTTTGTTGTGCGTGACCACAATCAGGGCGCGTTTAGAAATGGACAAATTCCCACTGATGCAGAGGCGATGGAAGTTGCAACTCAATTTGACAGTTTAAACCAAAAAGGACTGGCTTATTTCTCCAGATTTGAAAGTGGCGGGCAAGAATTTGGATCTTACACAATGAGCTTCAGAAACCCTGTCGACCTATTAAAACAATATGTCGCTGCCATGCCAAATGGCACAGAAATCAGGTCTTTAACTCGAGGCGGATATGGTAACTCAGTTGCACCTTTAAATCCAAAAGATTTGGAAAAATGGATGGGCCTTGTTAATGAAAGCACCAATGGCCGAACCGCTTTTAAGATTTTTGATTACAACACTTTTTTACCAGAATTGCAGCATTGCACGCAAACTGCAAAACAGCTTGGGGCAAAGGTTGAAATTGCAATTCCACATTCTCCTGAAGAATCTTACCAACCGTTTTTCCAGAAAAAAGTTGAAGAAGCTGCTAAATTTGCCGCAGAAAATGGTGCTGGTTTATCGGTCAAAAGAATGGTGGCTGGATTGACTGTTGAAGAAGTTAGAAAAGTTGCGCACGTTGTTTTTGCTGCCGCTCAAAAATATGGTATCAAATCAGTTGGACTTCATGCCCATGGTGACGTTCCGGCGGCTGTGGCTGAATTTGCAAAAATTGGTCATGATTACGGCATTCAAACCAATGTTGATTTTGTTCACAGAGGCAGTGGCCCAAGATCTGATGCTCCGGGAACGTTTTCAAATATTTACGATATTGGCGAGCAACTTGCCAAAAGAGGAATTGTTGTCGATCTTAGTGCTGCACAACTTGGAACTCTTAGTGATATTGATAAATTACAACAAGGCAGAGATAAAAAATATTCAGCGATTAGAACCGGTGGCGCTTGGACTGATTCAGCGAAAATTGCCATGGGCATGCCCGATGGTGGCGAATCATATTCAGTGGAGGCGATTGAAAAATCTTCTTATTCAAAAAAAGCCGGAATGGATAAGCAATTGGCCAATGATATTTTTGAAGTTTATTACAAAGAATTCAGAGAAAGATTTGGTATGCCAACTTCTGTAACGCCGGGTCACAAGAGGATTGAAACCGGATCTATTTATTCAATCGAAAAAACCATCGATTCGGTCACCCAAGAATGCACAGTTGATGGCAAGGTTGATTTGTCAAAAGTTGCAAAGGCAATAAAAGGATTAACTCACCAACAGCTTTACTCGGGAATGAGCCCTGAAATTATCGATGCTTTCAGAAATAATGAATTGCCGCAACCTCTTAGCCAAGATGCTTTCAAATTTATATGCTCTGAGCATATGAAAAACACTTTGAAACAAGGTGCTTTTAAAGATTTGCCGCAAGAGTCAAAAGATGCTTTGATTTCAATGGCTGACAACAGCAAGGCTGTTGAAGAATTTGCTAAAAAATTGGTAAAAGAAAAATTATTACCAGAAGCAGTTTTGGTGGGTAAGGATGAAAAATTTTGCAAAGAAAGCTTAATCCAAGCTTCTGGCGCTAGAGAATATTTAGAAAGTCAAAAAGCTCCAGAAAGATATACCACATGCTACCAAGCAATATCTGCAAGAGTTGAGCAAGGTGCTGCAGTTGCCAATATTGCCAATGCTGCAATCATTGCCGCAGCACTAACTGGCGGAGATACAGTTTATGTTGATGGAAGTTATCGCGGCTCTTTGCCAAGTGCTGCAGGATTAACCAAAGAAGAACATAAAAAAGCTTGTGCAGATTTTTATTCTAAAAATCACGTTGATTTAAGTCAGAAAAAAGCTGCATTACCAAGCAATGTAAACTTACTTGGATTTGGCACTGACGGTTTATTTGCTGGTTCTGTTGTTGATGCAAAAGATGCAATGGACAGACCTGGTGCAAAGATTGAGCCTTTAGAAAGTTCTGCCATCGTTGTTGCTAAAGAAAAAACTCTCTAGAAAACATCATTAATACGTGCCGCAAAAATTCAAACTCCATTCCAATTTTAAACCTGCCGGAGATCAGCCAAAAGCTATTGCGCAATTAATCGCGGGGTTGGAGGAGAAAAAACAAAACCAAGTTTTGCTTGGAATTACTGGTTCGGGTAAAACTTTCACAATGGCCAATGTGATTGAGAAGACCCAGCGGCCGGCGATGATTATGGCTCACAATAAAACTTTGGCGGCGCAAATTTATGGCGAGATGAAGGAGTTTTTTCCTGAAAATGAAATCGGTTATTTCGTCTCTTTCTACGATTATTACCAGCCTGAAGCTTACATTCCAAAGTCTGACACTTACATCGAAAAAGATTCTGCAATCAATGAACAAATCGATCGATTGCGTCACGTGGCCACGCGCGCGCTTTTCGAGCGTCGCGACACCATTGTGGTGGCTTCGGTTTCTTGTATTTACGGTATTGGTTCGCCAGAATTTTATTCCAAAATGGTTTTGCGTTTGCAAGTTGGCGAGGAAATTAATCGTCAAAAACTTCTTTTACGCCTTGTCGATTTGCAGTATGAGCGCAATGACATTGCCTTTGAGCGTTGCACCTTTCGTGTTACCGGCGATACGGTTGATGTTTTCCCTTCACACGAAGATTCGCGAGCTTGGCGCATTTCAATGTTTGGCGACGAAATTGAAGATATTACCGAGTTCGATCCGCTTACTGGTGAAAATTTTGGCAAGCTTGACGCAATCGCACTTTACCCTTCTTCGCATTATGTAACACCAGCTGACACCTTGAAGGGCGCAATTTCACAGATTAAGCGCGATTTATTAATTCGTGTCGAAGATTTAGAAAAACAGGGCAAAATTGTCGAAGCGCAACGCTTAAATCAACGCACCACTTACGACATGGAAATGATGCTGACGGTTGGAAGTTGCAAAGGCATCGAAAATTATTCGCGCTATTTAACCGGCCGTCCAGCCGGTGCCGCGCCGCCTACGCTTTTTGAATATTTGCCTAAAGATGCATTGCTTTTTGTTGATGAAAGTCACGTTTCAGTTCCGCAAATTGATGGCATGTACAAAGGTGATTTTGCCCGAAAATCGAATCTTAGCGAATATGGTTTTCGTTTGCCCTCGGCTCTGGATAATCGCCCTTTAAAATTTTCAGAATGGGAAGGTTTTAAGCCGCAAACGGTTTATGTTTCTGCGACTCCAGGAAAATATGAAACAGCAAAAAATGACGGCGGATTAATTGAGCAAATTATTCGACCAACTGGGCTTCTTGATCCGCTTTGTGAAATTCGTCCGGCTAAAACACAAATTGATGATTTGATCGGTGAAGTTAAAGCCACAAAGGAGCGCGGCTTTAGAACTTTGGTTACAACTTTGACCAAAAAAATGGCAGAAGATTTAACCGATTATTTAACTGATGTTGGAATTAAAGCGGTCTACATGCATTCCGACATTGATACGCTTGATCGCATTGAGATTATTCAAAATTTACGTTTGGGCCACAATGATTGCTTGGTTGGGGTAAATTTATTGCGTGAAGGCCTTGATATTCCTGAATGCGCCTTGGTTGCAATTTTGGATGCCGACAAGGAAGGATTTTTGCGCAACGAGACGGCACTTATTCAAACTATTGGTCGCGCCGCACGAAATTCGGAAAGCAAAGTTATTCTTTACGCCGACAAAGAAACGCGCTCGATCAAGGCTGCACTTAGCGAGACCGAGCGCCGAAGAAAAATTCAAATTGCTTACAATAAAAAACACAACATCACTCCAACCACAACCAAGAAGGCTTTCGGGTCGGCTTTGGCAAATCTTTACACCAAAAAAGAAGAAGAATTTAGTGACGGTCGCTTCAGTAAAAAGAATCTGCCTGATGCAAAATATATTGAAGGTTTGCGCAAAGAGATGATTGAAGCAGCAGGAAATTTAGAATTTGAAAAAGCTTCGAAAATTCGCGATGAGGTGAGAAAGTTGGAAAATTTATTGTTGATTTGAATTTTGACCCCGGGGGTCAAAATTAGCTTTTGACCAGTAAAGACGCGGTTTAATTTTTTGATTTTGAAAAAAATTGAGGTGAATTTTGAAAAAGAGTTTTTGTTGGTGGTTTTGTAATTCGTAAAAAAGTTTGAAAAATTAAATTAGATAAAAACAATGCCGCGCCTTGTTGCTTAAAAACTAAGTGCACTAAGTGTTTAGTTAGAGCGGGCAAAGGAGCGCTGAGAAAAGCGATTGTAGATTTTTTTTGTGGCGGGATAGCTCAGATGGTAGAGCAGCGGGATCATAATCCGCGTGTCGGGGGTTCGATCCCCTCTCCCGCTACCACCCTTCAAGGCGTTGCCCTTTTTACTTAGAACCTGTCCTAAGTCTTTGATTTATTAAAAATAATCCAACGGATCCTTTGTTCTTAACAACGAAGGAGGTTTGTGGAAAACAAAAAATTTCCTGTAACTCGCGTAAATCCTCCGGCGCTTTGCGCCACCTCCTTTTTCAAAGGAGGGGAGTCGGGTGTAAAACCTCCTTTGAAAAAGGAGGTGTCACGCCTTGCGTGACGGAGGATTTACGCGAGTTACAGGAAATCTAATTTTGAAAAAGAAGTAACGGCAAAATCCTGAAAGAAAGAGAAGTGTAGAAGACTCCGGAAGAATTCTGAGGTTATTGCTTGTTCGATGAGAAAGACTTAGGACGGGTTCTTAGGACTTAAATCCCCCTGAATCCCAACTGCATCTCTCACAGCTTTCTTCGTAAAGCCAAGTCCTTCATCATACCCATTCTCGCCCTCAATCATCGCCTCACTCACTGGAATTAGCGCCGGGCAAAAATGATTAATCTCGCCAAGCATTACAGATTTGCCATCTCCAACCAAAAGAAAATCGGCGCCAAGTTCAATCGAGTTTTGATATTTCTGCCGCAATTCACCATTTAAAACCTCTAAGACAATTTGACACTGCCTCAAAAGTGCATTTCTCTCAACTTCCGGCAAAGTTGAAATTGGCTTTGAAGTTGACCCTCCGCCAGTGTAACAAGTTGTAAAATCGTCGCTAATTTCTTCTCTAACGCTGCTGCGAAAAGTAAATCCGGCGCAATAAAAATTTTCAGAAGAATCTTTTAAAAAATTGGCGCGAATGTCGCCTTCATTAACTCCTTCTAAAAAAGGCTGAACCAAAACTTCTGCGTTGTAGAGCTCGGATGCTTGTTGAATAATTTTCTCGCGAGAAATTTCTCCAACCACTTGATCCACTAAATTGGGAATATTTTTTACTCTTTGAATGTAGCACAAAATTTCAATTATTTCTGCGAGCTGATCTTTTTGAATTTTGTAAATCTGGGCATTGGCTAATTCACTGACTTTTTTTGATTTTAACATTTTTAAAGTCAGGCCTTTCTCGCTGAATTGTAAGGCAAAAACCCCCAAAGATTGCGCAGAATTTTTGGGCTTAATTACGAGTTTAGCTTCATTCTTGTGAGAAAAAATCTCGCCATATTTTGCGCTCATTAAATCAATCGCCTTTAGCAAATCTAAGTTTTGTAATCTGAATTCTGCAGTTGGTGTGGCAATCTCGCTTTTGATTAAGCGATTAATTTCTTGCGGAGTTTCTTTGTCTTGCAGTTCGTCAAAAATGCCGTCGGAATTTTTAAAAATCGGGCAGTTAAAAATGTGACGTGGAAAAATTGCTTTGATTTTTTGTAGCGCCAAAATTGTTTTTGCTGTGCCTTCAGGTGGGAAAGGGGCTTTCATTGGTTCAAATCTTTGTAAGATGAAATCAACTTTCTCAAAACTTAATTCACTTTTTGCGCTTAAGTCGGTTCTTAAAATTTCTGTAACTGTTACATTTTCTAAATCTTGTAATGCGCTGTATTTTTCAAGGTCGCGCAGCTTCTTGATTTGTGAATTAAACTTACGAAATTCTTTAGCTAAATGCAGCGAATCCTCTTTTTCTAAACGAAAGGCGGTGAGTAATTTTTCTTTTTCTTGAGGAAAAATTTCTCCGGTTTGTGGCAGGTTGTAGATGTAAATTTGGTGACCAAGCTCGGCGCAAGACAAGATGTAGGCTAATGTAGAATTCTTGCCCAAAAGCATTGCTCCGAAGGGCTCATTGATTATGACTAAGCTGATAAACATGCTGATTTACGACAGTATCTTAAAGGGGTTAATTTCCGGACTCTTGCAATTAAGTTGCGGGGCGATTATTTTGCGCGCCCCACAATGTATTTAGTTTTAAACAACTCCCTCAAAACATGTCAAAGGACTTAGCACAAACTTCGCCATTCTTCAGCGCGAACGTAGTTTTTATTAACGAGCTTTACCAAAAATTTTCACAAAATCCGGCTTCTGTTGACGCCAGCTGGGCAGAATTTTTTACGCAAAATGCTGATGAAGTTAAAGCGATTTTGGCTGATTATCAGGG
This sequence comes from uncultured Rhizobium sp., assembly GCA_964537735.1. GTDB lineage: Bacteria > Pseudomonadota > Alphaproteobacteria > Rickettsiales > UBA1997 > UBA2645. Next base: position 66,944 of record CAZICL010000011.1, read on the forward strand.
TCCGACTTGGGCAAAAAGAAATCTGAAGGTTGTAGGATCGCAAGATAATCAGCCAAAATCGCTTTAACTTCATCAGCATTTTGCGTAAAAAATTCTGC
>CAZICL010000012.1:0-47621 GCA_964537735.1 uncultured Rhizobium sp.
CTGACGCCATTTTACATATTAGCTTTTAAATTGACACGGAGGGATGGACGTTCTCAAACTAATGCTACTCTAATCACTAGTTATCACTACCATCTTTTGACTTTTCATCTTTGATCTCGTTAAACTTAAGGCTACTTATTACTCTTAATAAAAACACTCATCGAATAAATGAAAATGGGAGTTGTGGCCTCTGCCATTTTTGTTGCCTTGTCATTAGTTTTGGCATCTTGCGAGACCTACAAAAATCATAAGAAAACTGTATTCACTATTGGATCTGGAAGTGAAAACGCCATGTATTATCCTGTCGCAAGCGCTTTGTGCGAAGTATTTAATAAATACAACAAAAATCAAAACGTTGTTTGTGAAGCGAAATTAAGTAGTGGTGCGGAATACAATTTAGATGCTGTTGAAAATGGTGAATTTGACATGGGAATTGCTCAGGCAAATTTGCAATATGATGCTTATATTGGAGCTAAAAAATTTACTGGCGAACCTCACAAAAACCTCCGAACACTATTCAATATTCACAATGAATATCTGACTATAATCGCCAAAAAAGATGCCAACATCGAAAACTTTTCTGACTTGCGAGGAAAAAAAGTAAATATTGGAAATACTGGCTCAGGAAGTAGAATATTATTTTTACAAATGATCAAAAAACTCGGATGGAGTTTGGATGATTTTAAAGAGGTGTATGAAGAATCTGGGTCAAATATTCACAAAGTTTTATGCGTTCCAGAAAAAGCTGATGCCGCAGTTTACATAGTTGGACATCCTAACAAAAGTTTTGGATCGATGTTAGAAGATTGTAATACTGAGCTGGTGAATCTTTCTGAAACCGAAATCAAAACTTTTATATCACTCTCTCCAGAAGAATTTTATCGGTTGCCAATCCCCACAGATACATACCCCAATAACCTTAACAAAGTTAATACTTTCGCTTCTAAAACAATTTTAACTGCTTCAGCAAAGTTGGATGGAAAATTTGTAGAAAATTTTGTGAAAATTATTTACAATCACAAAGAAGAATTGGTGAAGATACAACCATCTTTAAACGTTATTAATTTCTATGAAAAAGATCCGGCATTAGCTCCACTGCATGAGGGGTTAATTAAAAAATAAAATATGAAAACAGCTGGATTCGCATCAAAATTTTTAAGTAGAAAACTTTTGGACACTCTCCCTCAAGTTCAAGGTGTTACATTTTCTGCTAGAAGCTTTTCTTCTTCCGCTAATAGAGAAAAGACAAATTTAAATATACTGTTTTTTTGTCCAAGAAACTAATATCATTTTCAAAGATTTGGGAAAGACTATCCTGATTTAATTCATGATTCCTGCTGAAGTAAGACAAATCTTATTTAGCAAAGAAGGGGTGACCACTGAGAGTGAATCAATCAAAGATAAGGAAGTACGAGTCAAAGCTTCTTAAAGCTCCCTTGTGCAGAGGAATGGAATTTATTTCTGCACTAAAAAGAGAGGAATCTCTCAGATTTTGATTCTTTTTTTGTATCTCATCATAGTACTCAGAAATTACCTGAACGAAGTTGTAAACAGTTTCTTCATCCATTGTCGCGGAAGTCGCCAACAAAAGTTGTGAGGCAAAAGTTTGTATATCTTTGTTCTGTCCAGAGTAAGTTCCTTTCTTAATTGTGGCAGGATAGATGTGGCGAAAAATATCTGTGTAGCTCTCGATCTCTTTTCTAGAAAAACCAATCATTTTTACATTACAGTCCGCCATTGTTTTTTTGAAAATTGAATTTGGATGTCCAACTAAATAAATCGCCGCATCAATCTGATCTTTGCAAAATAGATTGTATATTTGGTCGGTTGGCTCTTCGTGAACTTCTTGAAAATCATCCTCTTTCCAACCTTGTTCGGCGAACAGTTTGTCAACCATTATCCTACTACCAGAGCCTTTATTTCCGATGTAAACTCTTTTATTTTTAAAATCCTGCAACTTGGAAATATTGGAATTTTTTTTGACGAGTATCGTTAAATATTCTTTGTGCAATCCAATGATATTTCTCAGATCTCTGTAAGATTTTTTATCAAAAATCCCTATACCATTGTAAGCATTGTACTCCATATCAGCCTTTATCACTCCCGCATCATATTTGCCATCAATAACTCCCTCCATATTTTCTTCCGATCCGTTGGTAGAAATTGCCACACAAGAAACTTTTTTGTTTAAGTTGTATTTGTTAAATGTTTCACACATTGAAACCATCATTGGATAGGCGACAGCACTTTTATTGCCGGTGCCAATCTTTATAATTTTTGCATTACTATCCGCATAAGATGAGAAACTGAGTAAAAATGGAACAATAAAAGCTAACTTAGTGAATAATTTCATAAATAATTAGTAAGGGACGTATTGCAGTTTAAGTTTGGAGAACCTTCTACAGAAGAGGCTCTCCACTCCTTTCTTAAACTTTGATCGATGCTTAAAAAATTCCTCAAAACAAGATTTAACGTCTCTACCGATTACCTGATATTCTTCACGATTATAAGTCTCGGAATAGTCACGATGTCGGCAATGCTTAGTGTTGCTGCGTATAGGAACAATCTTACTTCAGAACAACAGTTGTTAAAACAGGAGGCTTTAAAGGCAGAATCTATTATAACAGAAGTGATAAATGAGCATCACTGGCAGCTACGCTCAATTGCCGACAAGATAATGAAGGTCGGTAACAATCTGGATACGATCAACAAAATAATAACAGATCAAAATAAATTTGATTCTAAGTCCAATTTTGAACAGTTCCTGAACCAAAAAGACTTATCCTGGGTTGATGCCAATGATAACGTCGTCATCAAAAATAAAGTCGGAATACTGGACTTTCCTAAAAAAGTTTTGAATTCGTATGAAGTTTTTAACGCAAAAGAAAACAGCTGGAAACTTATTGTTTCAAAAGAACTACCGTCTGTTCAGGGGGATTACAGCTTGATACTGACCAGTTTTGGCGTCACAGATAGTAAAGGAAAATATCTCGGATCAGTCATATCATCAATTGATGTTAATCTGATACAAAATTTGTTAATTAAAAATCTCTCATCAGAGAATCGAAATCTCCTAATTTTAAGCTCTCACGACAATAAAATTATATTTCAAACAGATCCCAAAAATCTCGTAAAAGATCAGGCAATTTTTACTCACAAACTGGGTAATTTAGATTATGATAAAGTTGAAGAAGCCTACTTAAGAGAAAATATTTTAGAAAATGGCATCAAGTATGATTACTACAAAAAGCTTACAAATTACCCGCTAGTCATACTTTCTGGATATGATAATCACTTGTACCAGTCTCATCTTTTTAAAATCATTCTTACAACCATTTACCCTAATATTGTGGCTGGTTTTTTTCTAATCGCCGCGTTGTTTTTATTTTACAAACGCATAGTTCAGCCAATTAACAGCCTTTCATCAATCGCCAGAAAAATAGGTTCTACGAATAATTCTTACGATCAAAAATTTCCAAAAAAAATCAATTCTCCTGAAATATTCGATCTAGCTAAAGCATTGCTCAGAATCAGGTTTCAAAGAGTAAAATTGGAGAAGTCAAATCTAGAGCTAACAAAAACTAAGGATCAACTCGAGGAAGCAATCGATATTATAAGAAAGTCAGATGTAGCACAGATCGAGATTATCAAACAGATCAAAAAAGATATTTCCAAAAATACTGCTCAGGTTTTTCAGGTTTTGAACATGTTAAAACATAACTTTGATAATCAAGTTTATGACAAAAACATTAATCTTTTTTTGATAAATAGTCTTGAACATGGAATCGGGAATATCACAAAATTTGCCACAGATGAATTGAATAAAGAATTTGTAGATGTTCACCATGTAATCAATAAAGCAGTTCTTTCGCAGAAAAAAGAAATCAAAATTAGAAACATTAAATTAGAAGTTTTTTACGATTTAAAATTACCAAAAAAAATCTTTGTTGATCAGGTTAGATTGATTCAGATTCTTTCCTCAGTTCTTCATAAAACCATCTGCCTTCTATCCGAAGAAAATAAAGTTAAAATTTTAGTTAAAACTACCATCAAAAACAAAAAGAAGAATCTTTTGATTAAAATTGAAGATGACGGAATCGGAATTGGCTTTAAGGAACATATCAGTGATGCAAAAAGATTTGGCAACCGAGAAGAAAGCTCAATTAATGGAATCGATATATCTGTAGATACTATTGAAGACCTAGTTTCTCTTCATCAAGGAGAAATCATTTACGAAAATAAGCTCCAACATGGATCAAGCACATCAATTATTTTACCTTGCATTAAGCAAATAAAAAAGAACCCTCCAGTAACTAAAAGAGTAGTGGCGGATAATGTGATCTACTTACCAATTAGAAACAAAGATCAATGAAAATAAGATGGGTAAAAATAATCAAGATGATCTAGATATCAGACCAGTTACAGAAACTGAGGCAAACCAAATTTCAGAAAGATTTGGGCAGTTAGCGATAGGAATTCAGACTTTCTTAAATGCAGTTCAAAGACAAACTCTCACAAATCTTGGAATTAGATCCCTCTACAAAGACAAGGAACAAAAAAAACCAGTTGGCTTTTCTTCTTTATCAAATGGACTTGGATCCCGCCTTTTATATCAAGGTGTTGCCACTTATCCTTCTTTAATAATAAGAAAAATTCTAACCGACGAAACAGATTCCACCCAATTCGCAATTGATTTTGTCACAACTACTTCCGAGACAACCTTAGGAATTATTCCGGAAGTAAATTCATCTTTCAAAACTCTTAGAGAAATAGGGATTAATATTACGAAGCAAGACTTGCTAAATGCTTCGATGCGAGCCTATGCCCCAGTTTTTATCAGGAATGGTCTTGCCTGGTGGGCGATCAACAGTAATACAAAAAAAGATGATATAGTTAGCAAAGTTGGTTATGGCGCTTTGGCCGGAGCGCTTTCAACTCCGTTTCACAATATTGCAATCAAGACAATAGAGAATTCGCCCAATAAAGCCGCAGACGAAACTTGGAAAATTATCAAAAAAGATATAATGGAGCGACCTCAAATATTCTTTAGAGGAACTTCTTTTCGTGCAGCATCCATTGCAGCAACGTCATTTTTTTTGTGGCCAAAAACAACAGAGTATCTCATGGCAAAGTGTAATGAAATTTTTGGTTGTGATGATATGCCATCAAAATCACCACACAGCGCTTCATTGCACGATAAAAATATAAGCGAAAGAGGTAGGTAAAACTAGAAATTATGCGGACTGCAATATCAAAATTAAATCCAACAAAAATGATTTCTGCAATTTGGAATCAAAACTTCAGAAGCTTCAGCTCAATACTCACGACGAAGTTAAGCGATGAAAATAAGCAACAGTTTGTAAATCTTGTTGAAGGCATTTCCGATGATCCATATCGCGATTATGTTGCAGCTCAAAAAAAGTCTGGAAGTATTTTGAGTGAAATTCTTCCTCTTCAGACAAAAGAAATTTTAAGAGATTTTGGAAGAAAAGGTAGATCAGTAATCTTGCTGCAAAATTGCCCTGTGATTGGAGAGGGAATATTACCACCAACCCCAACATCATCAAGGCGATCCGAAGAAAAGGATTTTATCAGCGAATATATGATGTGTGGAATCTCTCACTTAATTCCATCAATACCTTACCTTGTTGAAGGTGTCCGCGATAGCAATGTGATAAACCAAATCATCCCCTCAGACCCTTATTCAATTTCTGGATCAAGTTCGAAAGTTGCATTTGATATGCATAACGAAGTTGTACATGAAAAACGCGTTCCAGATTTTTTCATGCTGTTTTGTTTACGTGGAAATCTATTTGCTAAAACCAACGTTATATTTCTTGAGGATGTAGTAAAATTTCTTCCACCTCAAATTATTGAGGAATTGCAACAGCCAAATTTCTTGATGAAAAGTGGTGACAAAAAAATCTTCAAAGAAGCTAAAGAATTTCGCTGCCCAATCCTAACTAGAGATGATGAAGGAAATTTGCAGATACGCTTGAATGTTCAACCAAATAGGTGTGAAGGATTAACTGATGGCGCAAGAATAGCACTTGATTATGTGAAGCAATGCCTGAGACAGAATGTTTCTGTTCACAGTATAACTTTATCACAAGGTGATGCCTTATTGGTAAACAACACCGCAACATTACATAGCAGAACTGAGTTTAACGAAGAATACAGAGTAAATTCAGAAGATGATTCTAGATGGGTGCAAAGGGTGAATCTGAACGTTATCAAGAATATTTCTGAAAATACTCGGTAGCTGGAAATAATTACAATTAATTATAATAAATTTTACTAGCTAAGACTCGGTAGCTTTTCAAGAAAACTTTCTTGCCAAATTTTTTGATATGTTTCCGGAGCTATATTTCCACCTGACAGCATAACAAGAATTCTCTGTTTCTTTTTCTGCGTTCTTAACCATTCAAAAGCACCGGCCATTGCAACAGCAGAAGTAGGCTCAACAGTTATCTTAAGAAGGTGCATCAACCATTGTGTCCAATAAATTATTTGATCTTCTGGAATTTCAAAAAAACCATCAAGTTGTTTTAAATAATGAAATGTTCTCTCAGATACTGATGGTGCTCTTGCTCCGTCGGCAATCGTTGGAGGAGAATCTGCAAATTTAATGATTTTTCTAGCTGCATAAGATTGTGATGCATCGTTTGCTTGCAAAGGTTCAGCACCAAAAACTTTTGAGTTAGGTGCTAATAGTTCCTTTGCTAGAAAGGTTCCTGAAAGCCATCCTCCGCCTCCACAGGTTGCAAATATTGCGCTTGGATTTGCTCCATCCTTTAATGCTTCATAACAAGATGTTCCCTGTCCTGCAATAACTCCATCATTGTCAAATGGGTGAATAAAAAAAGCGCCTTTTGCTGCAATTGCGGCAGTTTTTTCTTCTGCTTCTTTTCTAGTTGATGTATTTATTACTTCCGCACCGTAATACTTGGTAGCTTGTTGTTTTACTGGAGAAGTAAATGATGGTAAAATAATGGTAGTTTTTAAATTTAACATTTTACCAGCAACTGCAACCGCTTGTGCGTGATTTCCAGAACTGAAAGCAACCACTTCTTTTGGTAAAGAATCTTGTTCTTTTAAAGCAAGAAGAGTGTTGAGAGCTCCTCTTATTTTAAAAGCTCCGATCTTTTGCAAACATTCAACCTTGAATAGAATTTCATGACCAAGCAAATTATTAAGAATTGACGAAGAAATCAGAGGGGTTCTGTGTACATAGCTTGATATTCTATTATGGGCTATTTCTATCTCGGAAGGATTTATGATTTTAAAAGATTGAGTGCTCATAATTTTAATTTTTAAATTTCGAAAATTGCGTCTATTTCTATAGAGCTATTTGAGGGAAGGCTTGAGACTCCAACAGAAGTTCTGGATGGTTTTCCATTTTCGCCAAAAACCTCAACCATTAAATCAGAGGCGCCATTTGCTACGAGTGCATGATCAAAAAAATCACTCTCGCAATTTACAAAAACATTAAGCCGGATACATGATTTGATTTTTGATAAATCTCCATCGCAGGCAAGTTTAACTTGTGACAGAATATTCAGTCCGCACAGCCTTGCAGCTTCCTTAGCTTGCTCCAAATTTAGATCTTTCCCAACCTTTCCAGTAAATTTCATTTTCCCATTCTCCCGGCAAGTCTGACCGGCAATGAATAGTAGTGATCCTGTTTTTTTAAATGCTTTGTAGTTAGCAACGGGGTTATTAACGCTGGGAAGATTTATATCTAAATTCATAAAGTTTTTTCTCCCTTATTTGAATTATTTTGACATGGTGTTTATAAAATAAACAACATCCTAATTTTCACCTCACGCCGCGCTGACAAAATCTTTCATCACGGTTTTGGTGCCGCTTTTTTCGAAGGCGATTTCTAGTTTGTTGCCGTCGGCGTTTATAATTTTTCCGTAGCCGAATTTTTGGTGGAAGATGCGTTTGCCAATCACACCGCCCTGCTCTTTATTTTGAGATGTGGCAGCAGTTTTTGCGGCGACAAAATTATCTTTAAAATTGGTAGAGAAAGACTGGGTGGCACCAAATTGTTTGCTTTTATTATACGAAAATTGCGACGAGCCAGAGCTTTGACTAAAGCTGTTTCTGGCGCCGCCAAAACTCTGTGCACCGAAGATTTCTTCAACTTCCACCTCATCTTCGGGCAATTCTTTTAGAAAACGCGACGGCATTTGCATTTGCACATCTCCATAAACATAACGACTTCTGGCATGCGACAAGATCAACTCTTTCTTGGCCCGCGTAATCGCCACATACATCAAACGCCGCTCTTCTTCCACACCGTTGCGTTCTTCAACTGATCTGCCACTGGGGAATAACCCATCTTCTAAACCGGGAACAAAAACCAAATCAAATTCCAAACCTTTAGCAGCGTGCACTGTCATTACCGTCACAGCTTCAGGCAAATTTTTATCTTCGCGCGCTTCAATCAAAGAAACATATTCTAGAAACTCGGTCATGGTGGAAAATTCGGCCAAACTATTGATGAATTCTTCAATATTTTCGACACGACCTTGCGCTTCCAAAGTGTTTTCACTTTTCCACATCGCAATATAACCAACGTCGTTTAACACTGTTTTGGCAAGATCCGAGAGATTTTCTTCACCAATTTTTGCATGAGCTTTGTCAATAACTTCCACTAAATTCTTCAGTGATTCTCGCGCTTTACCTTTGATTAAATTTTCTGCGAGAGATTTTTTTATCGCTAAAAAAAATGAAATTCCCTGCGCTTTCGACATGCTGTAAATGCTTGCAATTGCTGCCTCGCCAACTCCGCGTTTGGGTACGTTAATAATTCGATTCAAGGCCAGATCGTCAGCATTATTAGCACAAATTCGTAAATAAGCGATTGCATCGCGAATTTCCATACGCTCATAAAACTTCATGCCGCCGATCACTTTATAAGGAATTGAAGAGTGAATGAAGGCTTCTTCAAAAGCGCGGGTTTGATAGCCGGCGCGCACTAAAACCGCTATTTCCGATGGTTTATATTTTTGTGCTGCCACCGCAATTTTAATCATCTGGGCGGTTGATGAAGCTTCCATGCGATCATCAGGAAAATTAACTATTTTTACTTTTTCGCCCTGCCCTTTATCGGTCCATAATTTTTTGCCGTGACGTTCTTTATTGTTTGAAATCACTGCATCGGCGGCTGACAAAATGCGTGAAGTTGAACGATAATTCTGCTCCAATCGAATTACTTTGGCGTCGCTGAAATCTTTTTCAAAACGCAAAATATTATTAATGTCGGCACCGCGCCAACTATAGATCGATTGGTCATCATCACCAACGCAGCAAATATTTTTGTGAGTGTCTGCAAGCTGTAAAAGCCACTGATATTGCGCACTGTTGGTGTCTTGATATTCATCAACCAAAACGTAGCGAAATTTATCTTGATAATATGACAACACTTCCGGTGCAGTGCGAAATATTTCCAGATTATATAAAAGCAAATCGCCAAAATCGGCGGCATTCATGGCTTTGAGGCGATATTGATAAGTTTCATAAACTTCTTTTAGTTTGGGCAAAGACACTTCAAAACCTGTAGATTGAAGGTTTGCCGCGCTTACCACTTTATCTTTGAAACGCGAAATTTTGCTCAGATAGGCTTTGGGAGCATATTGTTTGATGTCGATACCAAAATCATTGAGGATGGTTTTAAGAAGACGCGTCTGATCATCATCGTCAATAATGGTGAAGTCAGAACCCAAACCAACAACTTCAGGATGACGACGCAAAATGCGCGCCGCAATTGAGTGAAAAGTTCCCACCCACAAATTATTGACTTGATCACCGATAGTTTCGCCGATTCTTTTTTTCATCTCAGCAGCAGCTTTATTGGTGAAAGTTACCGCCAAAATTTGCAAAGGTGACGCTTTGTAGGAATTTACGATGTGAATGATGCGCGAAGTAAGAACACGGGTTTTACCAGTTCCGGCTCCGGCCAGAACCAACAAAGGGCCATCGGTTGTTTGTACTGCTTCTGATTGAGGGGAATTTAACATGTGAAGAATTTTACAATTTTTGGACCAAATCTAGCGCGTGATTATCACATAACCGCGATAAGCTTGGTCATCTTTAGTATTCATGGCGGCGAGAAGATCGGAAATATTTACCCAATACCAAGGATTTTTATGCAGCGCCACATCCAGCACCAAAACCGAGTCGCTTTCTTCGTCATAAACTGCAATAGGAGAAATATGTCCATGAGTTGAGCGACCAATAACTCGGCCGTCAAAATTGGCCACCAAGAAATTTTTACTATCCGCCAAATATTTTTTCAAATCAGCGCGAAAATTTTCCACCGCTTTTTGATCAGCAGTTGTGACGTGCTTTAACTGAACTTTTAAACCATAAGAATGTTTAAGAATTTGAGCAAAATCAGCTGCCGACATTCCGGCATCAAAAACTTCTTTACCGTCTTTTCTTGCTGCCGGTTCTTTTAATTGAATGACGTCACGCTTTTTAATTTTGTCGGTTTTGTCATTTAAGAAACTCTGTTGCGAATAAGAATGAAACTCAACAATTCCGCCACCCAAAGCTTGCGGACGCGTACCCTGATTTTCTTTTTGATTAGGAATTTTATCGCTGCTATTAGTGGCGTTAAGCAAAATAACACCAGTCGCCACGCCGCAATAAAAAGGGTTAATTTGCGGTTGGTAGTAATTAACCAGCTGGTAAAAATCATTTTTAAATTGGCTGCGCTGCAAACGTTTTAAACCTTCCACACTGTTCCAATCTTCAACTGCTGCGGCAAAAACCGTGCCACCAAAACAGCAAGCCAGAACTAAGAATATAAAAAACTTTCTTAATAGATTTATCATTTAGATTTTAACTTTTAACTTTTGCGGAAACGTTTTAACGAAATGTTAAATATCAAATGCTAAATGACAAATGCTCTGCCGCAATCATTTTACTTATTGAACAATTTTTAAAGTTTCTGACGGTAGAAAAAAGATATTCCAACCATACAATCTCTTCTTATCGCACTGATATTTTTTATTTTGTCGATTTTCTTTTTGAATCACGACAAAAAATTATCGACAGCACTGATTTAGAAAATTTAACACTATTTGATTTTCGTAAATGGCTGGGATCGCGTTTGCAAAATCATGTCAATTCATCCAATGCCCGAGCCATTTCCAGCTTGCGTTCCTTTTTTAAATTTCTTAATCGCAACTCGCTAATACAAAATAGCGAGATCACTAAATTAAAGACGCCAAAAATTGCCAAACCGATTCCCAAGGCAGTTGACAAAATTGACATTGATAAAATTTTAGCCGAGATCGCCAAAATCCGCAAAGATGACTGGTGCAAAGCCCGCGACATTGCTTTGCTGACTTTAATTTATGGCTGCGGATTGCGTATTTCTGAAAGTTTGTCCGTCAGCAAAAAATCTTTGCAAAATAACCAAACTTTAATTGTTGATGGCAAAGGTAAAAAACAAAGAATGGTTCCGCTGTTGCCAGTTGTGGTTCAACGTATTAACGAATATTTCAAAATTTGTCCTTTTGAGATTAATTTTGAGCAGCCGATTTTTCTGACCAGCAAAGGTAAAACACTGACGCGCCGTGATTTTAGTCATTTAATTAAGACCATTCGCACCAATTTAAATCTTGCCGAAACCATTACACCTCACGCTTTTCGCCATTCTTTTGCCACCCATCTTTTAGAAGCCGGAGGCGATTTGCGCGTGATTCAGGAATTATTGGGACATGAAAGTTTAAGCACCACGCAACGTTACACCAAAATTGACAAACAACATTTGCTCAGCGCTTATCAGAAAGCGTCACTGCGCTAAAGTTTAAATTGAAAAACTATTTGCAATATTGACATTGTAACTCTCGATGGAGATACGTAGTAGGAATTTTACCAATTAACCAAATAATTTTTATGAAAAAATTTGTTATTTTTGCTACGGCCTTATCATTAATTTCCACTACATCATTTGCTTTTATTAAATATCGTCATCCAAAATTAACGGAAATCACTGTCGGCGTTATTGCAGGAGAATTAGTAAAACATAAGGTCGAAAACATAGAATATAAACTTAAAGAGGATCTCGAAGAGGACAAAGATAAGATTGAAAATTATAAAAATAATGAGGCAGGATCTGTAATAGAACCAGGAAAAGGTGAACCACCACAAGTTATTTATAATCCAGAACCAGAATTAGCTACACCGACAATACCGGTTAACCGCCATCCCGGCCAAATCATAGAACGCCTCAATGATCATCCAAAAGTTGAAGGTAAAATAGAAACAAGGATAATAGATAAAGTAGAAAAAATTGAAGAACCTAAAGATGAAAGTGCTCCTACTGTAACCGATAAATCACACATACCATTATGGATCGAAGAATGGATATATATGATATCTAACAAAACTTCAAATGATGTAGCTCCTCAAGATACAAAGCAGCCACAGCCAAGCCCGAATGGTGAAAAGTGGAAAACCCCTGGTCAAGATGTACCACCACCAGATGGAACTTTTGCTCCACATTGGATTCCAATAATTGATGCCAAAAACTAATAAAAAACTTACACCTAAATAAGATTTTGCGACAGTAACAACTTTCAAATTATTAAATTTGTCTACTATCACATTTCATGACATCACAAAACAACCCGCTCAAGTTATCTGCAACCAAACACCGTCTGTGTTAGTAATATGAACATTAGATTTCTAACACTGGCCTTCTTTACAACCATTTTATTTTCTTTTTCGTCGCAAGCGCAACAGGCTGAAGCAATAATCAGCCAGCAAGATTGGATCTCGCGCCAACAACAACAAAAGGCAGAGGATAATAAACGTTTGCGTCAAAAAGCGGCAATTAACAAAGCAAAGGATACTCAAGAAAATTCAACCACTGAAGAAAAGAATCCACTTCCAACTAGTGAGGAATGTTTTCCTCTCAAAAAAATTAACCTTGTTGAAGCCAATTCAATTTCCCCAAGACAGCAAAAAAAATTAACCGCTCCTTTTATTGGCCAATGCTACGGAAACAAAGTTTTAAACGACATCGCCACAGCACTTAAAAATTATTATGATGAGCAAGATTATTCTTTGGGGCACATCACAGTTACTAAACACGATCCACAAAATGGTGAGTTAGAGTTAAAAGTTTCAGAACAGAAAATTAGCGAAATAATTATCGGAAAAAATGGCTTCACTGACAAGATGCAGAAATTCACTGCATTTGGAAATATTGAAGGTAAGGCCATAAATTTTCATGATATTGAACAGGGTATTTACCAGATCAATCGCCTGTCTTCCAACAATGCCAGCGTAGATCTTTATGCCGATGATAAAGACGACACGGTCAAAGTTTATGTCAAAAATAAACCTCAATTTCCTGCCTATGCTGCAATTGGTTATGACAGCTTAGGCAATGATTATACCGGAGTTCGCCGCACAACTTTTTCTGGCGGAGTTAATAATCTGTTGTTCCTGAATGACGCTCTTAATTTAAGCTATACTGCCAATCTCAATGGCGACCGCGATCTTAAAAATAACAAATCCTTCAGCAGCGATTTTTCAATTCCTTTTGGTTATAACACCTTCTCTTATGATTATTATCGCAGCGAGTTTATGCGCTTGGAAAGCACTAAAGAGAGTTCTGGATACACAGAAAGCAACACTTTCACTCTTGATCGAGTACTTTTTCTTAAAGATAATTGGAGAATTTCCAGCAATGTCTCACTTGTTACAAAATCAGCTGCCAGCTATTTAGACCATCACAAAATCGCACTTTCAAAACGCAACTTAACAATCGGAAATATTGGCTTTGAAATTTATAATGAATTCAAAAATGACATCACCATTGACATCAAACCCACATATTCGAAGGGTCTTCGAATACTTAACGCCAAAAAAGATGAGCAGGATTTAAGCAGCGATTCTCCAAGAGCACAATTTGAACGCTTTGAACTTTACGCCACTATTTCTAAAAGATTAACTATTCCCAAAGTTGACGTGCCAGTTGTTCTTACCACCGAAATGGACAGCCAACTTTCTAACGATGTTTTATATGGATCAGAGCAATTCGCCGTTGGTGGCTATTATTCAGTGCGCGGATTTCGCGATACTTATCTTGTTGGCGACAGTGGCTATTATTTTCGCAACAGCGCCAACTTCAATGTTGGCTCACTTATTTTACCTTTAATAAATCAGAAAAATTTGGGAATACTTAACGATCTGAACAACTTCAGAATTGAGCCTTTTTACGATTACGGATACATCCACAATAAATACCGCGATACTGGCGGCAGGCTTGCCGGAACTGGTTTAAAGACTAGTTTCGACAGTAATTATTTTACTGCTTCACTGACTTATTCCGTCGCTACCAACCGCTCACAAATGCTGCCAAACGATAAAAAAGAAAATAAAATGATCTATTTTGAAATCAGCTTTTCTTGCTGTCAGGTCAATAGTTAATTATTTAGATATGTTTTGATGAAAATGATTTTTAGGTTATTTTTTTTGGTGACATTTTTTACCATAAATTCATCTTTTGCTGACTTGAGCAAGCACCATACTAATTTTTTCTCAACCCAATAGAATCAAGCTCTTATAAGATTTATTTCTTAAATTCACCGCACTAAGGGTGGATTTTTGTTAAAAAATAGGGAGAATATTTAAGAGAATCCGGGGTGATTTTCTTCTTTAAGTTTTTTCTAATTTTTATGTATCGGGTAAGAACCGTTAAAACCTCATCTGGAGCTGTTGCGGTGCAGGTGGTTGAATATTTTAAAAACAGGAGAACTGTTTTATTGCATGTTGGTAGCGCTAATGATGATGAGGGAATATCTGATTTAAAAAAATCAGCCTTAAGCTGGATCGAAAAAAATGATCGGCAGAAATCTCTTTTCCCATTGGTAAAGAATAAGGCAGAATCATCTTTGATCTCGATTGATAAATGCGAGTATCTTGGCTTTCGTTACCAAAAGATAACAAAGCCAGCAATCCTCAGATCATGATCGGTTTGTTGGTCAATGATTTAGGCTTTCCGATTTCCTATCAGATTTTTCCAGGTAATAAGTTTGAAGGTCACACTCTGATGCCATCGATTAATTCCATCAGAAAAAAATATAAAATTAAACAGATGACTGTTGTGGCTGATTCGGCAATGATTTCTGATCAGAATGTAGAGTTTTTAAAGGCAGAAAATCTTCACTACATTGTTGCAGCAAGAACCGCCAATCTTCCGATTAAAACCATTGAAGAAATATCCAAACAGCTGAATCAAAAAGATGAATTTACAATTCGTATGGCAACAGCAAGCAAGGGAGATTTGATTCTCAGCTTCTCAGATAAACGCTATCGTAAGGAGAAGCGAGAGATGGAGAAGCAATTGGCTAAAGCGGAGTTTATTTTAAAAACCCCCAGCGCTGCTGAGATCATTAAAAGAACCAAATTCCTCAAAGGAAAAAAATTAGGCTACGAACTTAACCAAGACCTGATTCACAAAACCACGCTGCTGCTAGGAATTAAAGGCTACTACAGCAATTGTAGCAATCTAACAAACGAAGAAATTATCAAGCATTACAAGAACCTTTGGCAGGTAGAGAAATCCTTCCGCATCTCAAAATCCGATCTCAAAACAAGACCAATATTCCACAATAAACAACAAGCAATTGAAGCTCACATCTTGATCTGCTTCATGGCTCTGACGCTGGCTAAATACATCGAAATCAAAACCAAGAAATCCATCAAATCCGTCACCAAAGAACTAAAGAAAATAACCGATGCTCGGATTTACGACCAAATTAACAAAAGAGAGTTGACGATGAGATCGAAAATTAGTGAAGAAACAGCGGGAATTCTGAAAATGATTTTACCGCACTAATTTGCTCAAGTCAGGAAGAATATTGGAACACCTATTTCAAAACCATTAAATCATGTTTAAACAAAGGTGGCAAAGCTTTGATACAAACCATCACAATTGATGATGAGGTTTTTCTACATTATAAGCAGCGCGTCGATTTTATCCAAAAACATATTTTTCCAGGCGGCGTTTTACCTTCAAAATCAGCATTTCAAAAACTTGCTCAAGAAAATGATTTAAGCGTTTTAGATAGTTTCAGCTTTGGCGATGATTATCAAAAAACTTTGCTCATCTGGCTTGAAAGTTTCAATAAAGTACAAAATGACGTTCTAAAACTTGGTTTCGATAAAAAATTTATCCGCAAATGGCAATTCTATTTGGCTTATTGCGCAGCCGGATTTGGCGCGAAGAGAACTGATGTAGTACAATTTGAAATCATAAAATGATTTTACCGCCTGTATTATCCTAATCTCTTGCCACAGCAGCTATTTTTGTAGAATCAAAAATTGCCAAATTATAATCGGCCATAGTGTTCTGAAACTCTTTAAAAACTTCAATCACCGCCGCTTTTGAAGCAGCAAAATCTTGTTCCCGCAAATTAACTAAAAAGAAATTACTTGCTCCATATTTAAACTTTTCAGCTTCAGCATCTTGTAAAACCTCGGCCAGCTTGGCTTCTTCCTGCAACAGTGAGTAAGTTTCGGAAATTGTAACAATTTTTACCGCAATTTGATCAATCTCAACGCGAATTTGATCCTCAAGAAGTGTTTTCTCATAGTTAATTGCACTTAGCTTTGATTCAGCGGCTGCCTTTTTTCCCTTACCTTCCCTTTGTTGCAAAGGAATCGAGAAATTTAAATTTGTATAATTATTGGCTTCCCCTCGTGACCTTGGACCAGGACCCTCATCTTTTGAGGCACCAACTTCAATATCAAATTGTGGCTGCAAAAGATTTTTGGCATATTTGAGTTCATTGCTTTGCTCGCTGGATTTGATTTTTATCACTTTAATTTCCGGACGATTTACCAGCGCTTTTTCTTTAGCTTTATCAAGTTGATTTTCGCTTGGAATTGCCGTCAATTTTAAATCAAGACTGGGCAGATATTGTGCTTTGGGCTTTATGGGATTAGCATTTCTATCTCTGTAAAATAACGAAAGATAAATAGAAGAAGCCTCAAATTCCTGACGCATTTTAGCAAGCGAAGCCTGACGTTTGAGAAGATTTTTACGGTTTTCGACAGCAATTATTTCTGCCACATCTCCTCTCTTTGATTTCACTTCTAATTGTTTTTGTCGATTTTTTGAAAGTTGGAGAAGATCCTCATAAATTTGTAAAATTTTTCCGGAAGCAACCCAAGTCCAATAAGCTTTTGTAGCATCGCGGGCAATTTCCATCTTAATATTTTCTAGCTCAACCTGTGCTTCTTCAATACTTAATCTTCCAAGAACCAACGCCAATCTGTTTTGATCAATATCACGATCTTTGAGTAATGAGAATTTTGCCCCAACTCTAAACTCGCCGCCACCATTGGTAATCGACCCACCTTCATAATCGGCGAACTTGCCATATGACTTGCGATATCCGCCATAAACTTTGCTGCCTAAAACACCAAGATGTTTTTCGATTTCCGCATCATAGCTTTTGCCATCATAATAGCCTTTGGTTCTATCGCTATAATTCTGTTTTAATCTGATATCAAAAAATCCCTTGGCCGCTAATAAATTAGATTCTGCAGCACGAATTTTGTCATAATGAGAAAAGATTTTAGGATAATTATTAACCGCAGATTTCACCACCTCTGCTAAAGTTAGAACCTTGCCTGATTCTGTTTTTACCTGATCTGCAAAAGAATTAGACGACAGCAAGAGCAGCTGCGTTAAAGCTAGTAAAAAAAATTTCATTTTTGTTGGTTTTTAAGGGAATCTTGTTCATCAAATTCTGGCGGAAAGCTATTAATTTGTCTCCACAGCTCATATCCTAATTTAACATTATTCAGCAAAACCCAGCCATAAGATTTAGTGCCGTGACGTAAAAACTTTTGATCCGGCCATTCTTCACCTTCGGCTTTTTTAACTATTATACGAAATTTGCCATTTTCAGAAATGGAGGAATCGACAGCAGAAACAACTCCACCAAAAGTTCCAATAGCCAAAGAAGGCCATCCGCTAAATTGCACTGCCGGCCAACCTTCAAATTGTAATCGCACTTTACGACCTTCGTAAATTAAGGGTATGTCATTGCTGCTAACATAAAGCTCGATTGCCGGATCAATAAGATCGGGAGCGAAAGTGGCAATTTTATCACCAGCCTTAACTATAGTTGCGCTGTTCCCAGCCAAAACCTGCAAAACCACACCATCTTTTGGTGCGTATATGGTTTGATTCTCCTGTCTTGAAAGTTTGGTTTCACTTTCTGCAAGCTCTGAAGCAGCAGATTCAGCTGCTGATAAAAGTTTTTTATACTCGATTTTGGCCTCTTCAAAATCACGACGCGAGCTCAATCCTTTTAAGAACAGATCATTTTGTCTGTCATAATTAATTTTTACTGTTTCGGAAGCAATTTGTGCCACCTGCAATTTTCTTTTTTTAGCATCTCTTTCGGCACGGATTCTCTCTAAAATTTGCGGATCATTATCGACAATTTCTGCTATAATATCATTTTGCTTAACACGCGCACCATCACGAACATGCCATTTTTTTATCTTGCCGGCAATCGGACTATTAATCTCCTGAGCACGATCATTTGGGTCATTGGCAATAATACGACCAAAACCTTTTGAAGTTTGCTGCCATGGAGTTATGGCAAGAATCACTACAATCATCAACAGCGCGTAAATAATAATCTTAGCAAAAATTTTGAGCGGATTTGGTAAAGTTATTTTAGTTAAGTTTGTAAATGACGCGATGTCTTTATTAGCTTCGTTAGCCATTTTATCCTCTTTGAATGCTATTAAATTCTTCGCTACTATTAACCTCACGGCAGAAAGTTTTTTCGACAAGAATTTTTTGATCAAACTTTTCAGAATCATCATATCGGTGCGAGAAATAAAGGAATGTGGATTGATTTTCTTTAGTTAAGTTGTGCAAAACTTTTTGGCGTATTTTGGGCTCAAGCATATCCAAAACTTCATCAGCAATAATAATCTGCGGCTGAAATATCAACGCACGGGCAACTTTAAGTAATATTATTTCCGACTCGGAAAAAGGCCATCCCGAAGGAATTATTCTTAAATCAAGACCTTCTTTTGAAGCTAAAATCAAATCAGCAATCTCTAAATTTTCCAATATCATCATCACTTGGTTATCTGATATATTTTCATGATTGAAGGTTAAATATTCTCTAACGGTTCCTTCCAGAAGTGGTGAGTTGTCAATAACAGCAATACGCGATCTTAATTGGTATTTGTCAAAATTATTAATATCACCTTGGTTAAGACTAATAATTCCTGAGATTGCTGTTCTAAAGCCCAGCAGCATTTCAGTTATTATTTTCTTGGTTGAGTAACCATTGGTTAAAATCAGATATTTTTTATTGGAAGTGAAACGGAAGTTGAAGCGATATTCATGATCTAAATAGCGATATGAAACTTGGTCGAAATTAATTTCTTCAATCTGTTGTGGCACATTGTCACCACCACAATTTTCACGAACTATATTGTGGAATTGCGATAGTTTTTCTGATGATGCAATCAAATCGTAAAAATTTTCGAAGTCGCGTCCTAAGCCAGAAATATTGTAAAGAATCACTGAAATAACCAACTCTGAGGCTACAAGCTGTCCCAAACTTAATTGATTTCTCAAAACAAGCCAGCCACCCAAAACCAGCAATAATGCTGTCGATAAAGCATATAAAACAAAAACCAAACTAACTTGTGAAAATAGATTGCGGAAATGCAACTTACGCTCTTTCAGATAAAGACCGGTTAGCAAATCTATTTTAAATTTAGCATATTCACGGCCTTGTTGCGATTTAAAAATCAGATGATTTCTGGCGATATCTTCCAACCAGCCAACCAGATCATATTTTCTGCGACTTTCAATAATAGAGTGGCTGATAGCTTGGGCTGTAAAACATTTCCAAATCAAAAATATTGCTAGCGGAATCCCCAAACTAAACATTAGAAAAAAAGGATGATAGCAGGCTATCAGAATCAATCCGGCAAATGATTGCAGTAATATTGTAAAGGTTTTTCCAAAAAGTTTGGGGATGGTTTTTTGAATCGTAACAGTTTCAAAAAAGCGGTTAACCATTTCGGTTTGATTGGCTTCCTCAAAAGTTTTATGTTCAGCATCAAGCAAAGACATTCCAACTTCATAACCCATTCTGGCGAAGAATCTTCTTTGAAAAATTTCCGTTACATAAAATTGCAAAACGCTAACTACGCCGTAGAGAGCAACCATTAAAAATAATATCGCTCCCAAAACCAATATTGGCTGCAACATTGCGGTAAATGAAACTGAGCTGATTAAAAGCTGCACTGAAATCGGAGTTGCCAAACTGAGAAGGCTTATAGCAACACCATAAACCATCATGGTTAAGATTAATGGCTTATCACCACGCAGAATCGTCTTCACAAATCTCATAAAGTCAGGGTTGCTTAAGTCATTACTGAAAGGCTTATAGAGTTTTTTCTGCAATAGATTATCGCGATATTTCATGGATTAGGAGTCGTTTTTCTGAATTATTTTTATGACCAGAGATTATGAATTTAAAGCTAGACAATGTTAGATATTACAACCAAAACAAAATTTTACGACAGGTTAAATTTCTTGCCACAATAAATCATTTTGCAGTTGGTAAATTTTGTCACATCTCACTCTTGAAATCGACCGACCAGAATCATGCTATTAACTCGTTTGAAAATTTCATAATAAAGCATATTGGTTAGAAAAATTTGATCAAATTCAACGTCATAAAACAACTTTAATAATAGCGACTATTGATAAAAATCCAATTGTGAAATTGTTGCAAATCCGCTTTCTTACAGACCTTCTCTAAAATATGCACATTCTATGTTATGATCTCTTTTGTTTTATCCCTTATCCCTGCAGGATTTGTTGTTTTATCTCTGATTTGTTCTTCAGCATTTGCTAAAACTTACAATCTTGAGGTCAAAAAACAGGATGTTTTTATTACCAATAAAGCCGTCAAAGCTCTGACCATTAATGGCTCAATTCCTGGCCCAACACTAAATTGGGCCGTTGGTGAAGATGTAGTGGTAAATGTTAAAAACTCGCTGGATGAACCAACTTCAATTCACTGGCACGGCATTTTGCTTGATGGAAAAATGGATGGCGTTCCCGGCTTAAACAACTTTCAAAGTATCGCACCTCACAGCACTTTTACTTACAAATTTAAAATTCGCCAAAGCGGCACTTATTGGTATCACTCTCACTCAAATTTACAGGAACAACAAGGTCTGTACGGTGCTTTGGTGATAGAATCTGCTAATAAAACAGCGCCTAGATTTGATCGCGAATATGTGGTTTTATTGTCTGACTTTACCGAAGAAGATCCCAATACCATTATCAACAATCTCAAAATTGATTCCGGTTACTACAACTACAACAAACGCACCGTTGCCAATTTCTTCGCCGACATCAAAAACAACGGATTTGCCAATACGCTGAAAGATTATTGGAGCTGGGGCAATATGAGAATGGATCCCACCGATTTGGCCGATGTTACCAACTATAATTTTTTGATTAACGGCAAAACTCCACAACAGAATTGGACGGGAGTTTTTAAGAAAGGTGAACGCATAAAACTGCGTTTTATCAATGCTTCCGCCATGACAATTTATGATATTGCCATTCCTGGTCTAAAAATGACTTTTGTCGAAATGGACGGCCAACCAATTAAATCTGTAAAAGCCGATGAGTTTAGGATTGGCGTTGCCGAAACATATGATGTGATTGTGCAGCCGCAAGAAGATAGAGCCTACACCATTTTTGCCGAATCACTTGATCGCAGTGGCTATGCCCGAGGAACGCTGTCCACCAAAGAAGGTATGGTTGGAGAAATCCCAAAAATGCGTCCACGAACACTTCTAACCATGGCTGACATGGCAATGCCTCATCACATGGATCATGCGAATATGAGTGCAATGGATATGAAAAATATGAACAGTGGTTGGAGTGACAGAGCAACACCAAGCGGCAACAAAGCTTTGGAATATTCTGAAATTTCCACACTTCATCCTCAAAAAGATTTACGCCAACCAGATCGAGAAATTGAATTTCGCTTTGGCGGATCAATGAATCGTTACATTTGGACCATTAACGGCGAAAAATTTCCGCAACCATTTCAGATCAAATATGGCGAAAGAGTGCGCTTAAAGTTTGTCAATGAAACCATGATGGCACATCCCATTCATCTTCATGGCATGTTTATGCAGATGGAAAACGGCCAACCAATGAAGTGGATGCCCAATAAACACACTGTGATTGTTGCTCCGGCTCAAACTACTAACATGCTTTTGACTGCTGATGAAGCCGGAGAATGGGCATTTCATTGCCATCTTTTATACCACATGGCTAACGGAATGATGACTTCTGTTACAGTCAAAAAGGATAGCTCGATTGTGGCGGGGGAATAATGAAACCAAAGCTTTTAGCTCAACTTTTCTGTTTAGCCTTTCTTGTCAGCCAAAATTGCTTTGGCGAAGAAAAACATACCATGGATCACAATCAAATATATCACTCCTTCACATTTGAAGGAGATATTGGTGAGGCAAGTGATGGCAGCGCTAAGTCTTTTGATCTGGATGGCTGGATTGGCGGTGATTATAATCGTCTATGGATCAATGCCGAAAAGAAAAATTATGGTGACTATGAAGAAAAATTTGAAACCCAGGCTCTTTATAGCAGAAATGTTGCCCAATTTTGGGATGCCCAAATAGGTGCTTCCCATGACTTTAGCACTGATTTTACTTCCAATAATCTGAACTATTTTGTGGTTGGCATTGAAGGCTTAGCACCGCAATCCTTTGAGACTAAAATACAGGGCTTCTTAAGCGAGAAAGGAAATTATAGCGCCAGAATTAAACAGGAGGTCGATATATTCCTAACGCAAAGGTTGATTACACAGCCTTATTTTGAAACTGAGATTTTCGCCCAAGATGTTGATGAGTTAGAACAAAAGAAAGGCATAGCTGATTTTGAAACTGGTTTGGTCACTCGTTATGAAATTACCAGAAAATTTGCTCCCTACTTTGCTTTACGTTACCACACAAAAACTTTTAACACCGCAAATTATGCCAAAAAAATTGGGGAAAAGGTTGATAACTTTATCTTATCTGTTGGGGTGAGATTAAGATTTTAATACAACCCACAGTTGATCTGATTCAGAACTCCAACTTATAGCTAAAAAATTTTGAACAGAAATTGTAACGGCAGAAGTCGGACTTTTGGATTGGCCATACATACCAAACTTTCTTGGACACTCTTTTCTATCTTTGTTTAAATGCTTGATACTCATCCCGATTTTGAAAATTTTAAAAAACTTGGATCACCATTTGCCGTTATTAGCCGGCGTCTTAATGGTAGTTTGCACGATTGTCAGGATGATCACTATAGTAATGATCAATACTCTTTTTCTTATATTTCTTGGAATGGCTTGATTGGTTTAATTAATGATTTTGAAGTTAACCAACTTTTTAATGCACACCCTAACTCCGTCTCTGAAGAAGAAATTGAAAATGCCGAACAGCTCTACAAAAAAATCACCGAAATCAGGGTTGGCATTTTTCGTTCCACACAACCGAAATGTGAAGCCTCCTCCGATAATTTCCAAGATCTCTACTCTGAAATGCTGCGAAAAATTTCCTATCGTGATTCCATGTGCCAACTACCGACATACACAAACTTCGCAACAGATAGCGAACGAAATATAAAATATGGTAAAGCTGGTAAGGTTCTTACTTTATCCGAGGTGGTCAATCTTATGGAAGTGCCCGAACTTGCCATAGATCAGCAAATAATCCTGGGTAAATTGGAATATGACCAAGATGATGGCACCGTGCACCACATGGGATGTTATAGAAGTGTTGGTGCAGAAGAAAATTATCAATGTGCCGACGAAAGAATTCAAAGAGTTGATGAAATAACGGCATTAGCACTCAAAAAATCACTGCAATCAAATCGTGGGCCAGACATTCTGAAATATGGTTTTATCTTTTCCACCTTACGTGGTTATAACCCCAGAAGCGTCATTGGCGCTGCTTTTGCTCATGAAATGTCATTGCGCTTTGTTTTAGCAAAAAAAGGCTTACGACAATTTTTCAAACAGCCGGCTATTATGCTTGATGTTGAGGCGGTATCAACAGACATCTTTCCTGATGATCAGAATCATTTTAAAAATTTTATAGAGAAGCAGGTTGCAGACTATACCTCTTCATTACTTGGAACCATAACATCAAAATCATTTTTTGACGACGTGGGCAATCTTGATGATTTTGATAATAGTTTTGTGCGTTACTTAATTGAGAATGATAAATATCGTGAGGAAGATCTGGAAGATATTATTAATTATGTCAGCGAAGAAGGTGAAAGCGCTTTTGAAATTATGATCAGGACTGGCAATAAAAACTTTTTCTCTTTGGTCAGTAATAACGAAGAAATATTAGAAATGGTTTTGGCAAAAATCGAACGAGATGATAGTTACTATGACTTGTTGTCGAAAACCTTGTCCTATAAAGATGATGAAATGTTCAACTGTGTTTTAAATATTCTTAGAACCTCTTCAAAATGGGACAAGAATGAGATAAGCACAGATGAAAGTGATGACGAACTTAACCTCACAGAATTTTGCAAAAAACATAATATCGCTTATGACGAATCTGACATGATGGATCATGATGATATAAATTATGACAGTGAATTTCCTAGCAGCAGCATTATAGTAAGGTCTGTATCTGCTAGCCAATCTTACAAAAGAAGTGCCACAATAATATCCTAATAATTGGATCCATGAGTTTGGAGATTTGTTAGTCTCTGCTGAAGAACCCACTCCCAAAACTAACATCTCCTAACTCGATAAATTTTTAGTAAAAAAAATCTCCAGGAGTTGGAATAAAATTCGGATCAAAAAATTCTTTAGCTTTTTGAGTTTCAACAGTTTTCTGATGTGGTTAAGGATCAGTCTCAAATTGTGTCCAACCCCAGTCAGTATGGCGGTTACTTGATCGCCAACAATTCCTTTAAGCCGGCAAAGCCCCAACTTCCCTTCTTGCTTCATGTGACCAATCATTGGCTCAATCGCAGATCTTCTTTTGAGCTGCTTCTTGAGTGATTTTGTTAACCCTTTTCTTTGTCCGGAGATGAAGATTCTAGTGTGATTTCTAAGCGGATCAGATTCAACACCATGTCCTTTGTATCCGCGATCAACGCAGGCTGAGTCTATTGCCACTCCGGTCATTCTTTCCGACGATTCTAAGGCGGCTTTCAGTGTGTGTCCGTCGTAAGGATTTCCCGGAAGTGCTTCACTGGCAATTACAAGACCTTGTTTGTGAGTTGTTGTAATTGAAACTTTGCAACCAAATTCATAACGCTGACGAGCCTTGCCTTTGCTGATGCAGGCAACATCCGGTTCGTGAAGGGAGTAGAGTTTATTTTTGTCTTTTCTTTGTTGAGCTAGAAATCTCTTGGTTTGAGTTAGAGTTGGCGTGAAGATTTCTGAAATTTTACGAAGAAGAGTTTTGGCGATGAGGTTGTAGTTTTGTCTGAGTTCAATTCTATTCTTAGCGGCAAGCTTCACCAATCTTTCTCGAGCTTTACCCAAAAGCTTTAAGTCAGTGGGGAATTCGATGTTCTTTGGCATTACGGTGGTGTCGACGATTACTTTTTTCAGATCCTTCACTTTTACCGCCTTTGAATCAACGGCTGCGGTAATGGTTAGGGAGAGAATTTTTTCCATTCGATTAGCTCCAATCCTATTGAGAAAGCGAGTGAGAGATGAGGGGTCAATTGGGAAGCTCCATTGCAGAAAGTCGTAGCCACAGAAGAACTGCCAGTAAGGGTTTTCTACCCAAGTTCGAACTACTTGCTCGTCGGATAAGTTGTGCAGATGCTGCAACAAAAGAATTCCAATCATTAAGCGGATTGGCTTTGGAGGCTGACCGCCGACATTGCGATCTGATGGGTAAAGATCAGAAAATTCAGATTCCAAACTATCCCACGGAATCAGGCGGGATAAAATCATCATCTCATGTTTTGGGTTGAGCTCGTTGCTCAATCTCCCACGAAAAATATCTTCCTGACGATTATCGATTTGAGTTGGCTGCATGAACTTCCCTCGCTCCATTTTACTCAAGTTTTACTGAATTTATTTGCCAGAAAATTAAGGATGACCCCTCAATTTCTGGTAAAAAAAGATAGTTAAAAAATCTTGTGGAAGCAAGTGTAATGTGGGCTGGGAGAGTATTTCAGGATGGACTATTTAGACACAGGACTTTTTGAATCACAGCTTTTACAAAATTTAGCAAAAATTCCGTCTATTGACAACTTTCCGCCGCCATAAATTGCCAAAGTTGAAAGTAGCAATAGCCAATAAAAGTGTTCCTGATTTTGAAAAACTAGTAATTGAATCACCAAGGTCATACCAATTAATGGTAAAGCTGTGATACGAGTTAATAAGCCTGCCATTAAAGCTGTTCCACATCCGAGTTCAAATATTATTGCTGAAATTGCCGCAAATTTGGGTGATAAAAATGGTAGGGAATATTCATATTCGAAAAGCATGATGGCAGAATCAATATTGGAGAATTTTGTCATGCCACTCTTAAAAAACACTAATCCAATCCAAATTCTTATGCCTAAAAGCAAAATCGCTGACAAATAATTTTCTAAAAAATTCACATATTTGCGGTAGGTATTTTTTATTAAACCGCGGGCGTAATTAATTCTTGTTGGACAGAAAATCATAATTTTTTAATTAAGGTTAATAAACTGAGAAGTCGCTCAAAACACTGTTTGCTAGATATTTTTGCAGGACAGCTTGGATGTTGATTTCGTATTTTTCGTAAATTTGATAGAGGCTTAAATTTTCTTTTATGCCGCTTAAAAAATTGAATTCATCTTTGGATATTTTTTCTGCCTTCACCTCAAAATCATGGCGATAAATCACGAAATAATTCTGTCTTTTTAGTGGATTTATCTGCTTCTTTTTACCCAGCAAATTGTAGTTTGAGCTGATTAAAAAACAGGAAGGATGAAGTTTGAATCGGACATCAAATAATTTCTCTGGTGGCAGCTTTTGTAGCTCTTCGATGTTGATAGGTGGCACATCTTTTGCTAAATATGATCTGTGTGAAAGCCATTCCAGCTTTGCTAAGTCAGATAGAAAGGCATCTGTTTTTGCAAAAAATTCTGCAAAATTCTCACCATAATCATCAAGATTTCCGCTGTAAGAGTGATTTTGTTTGATGAATTCTTGGCAGAATTTTTTGAAGTTTTTTTCTTTTAAAAAGTGGTGAATTTTTGGATAGGTAATTTTTAAGGCGTTAATCAAAGTTGCGTAAAGATTATTGCGATAAATATCGAGCAATTCTTGCTTAGGGGCTTTGCCATTTTTAATTGATGAAAGCACTGCTAGATTTCTTTCATCGTAAGTGCCATCAATGAATTTATTTTGGATTTCTTTTAAGGTTTTCATATTGCCAACCTCACTTTTTCCATCTCGCTAAACAGCACTTCAAACTCAGGAATTTCTTCGTCCCATTCAATTAGAACCGGGATTTTTAGATCAGTTTTTTTGATAAAATTTTTGTAAAGTTCCAAAACCTCATCGCAGATGTGCGTGCTGTGAGTATCAATTCTAATTTCTTCGCCTTTATATTTGTAAATACTGTGTCCGGCGAGATGAATTTCTTTTATTTTTGCGGCGTTGATTTCGCTCAAATATTTAACGGGATCGAAACCAAAATTTTTTGAGCTGACAAAAACATTATTGATATCGAGCAAAATTCCACACTGCGTTTGAGCGGATATTTCATTTAAAAAATCGACTTCAGAAATCTCCGTTTTTTCAAATTGAAGGTAAGCGGAAGGATTTTCGATTAAAATTTCTCTGCCAAGAAAATCCTGAGCTTGATTTACATTGTCGCAAAAAATCTTGAGAGCCTCGAAGGTGTAAGGAATTGGCAGAAGGTCATTTGAGGTGCCAGAACTTGCAGAATTGCTCCAAGATAAATGATCGGAAAATAAAAATGGCTTAAAGCGATCAAGAAGGTTTTTGATATTTTTTAAGTGCTTTTTATCCAGGCCGCCAGCAGAACCAAGAGAAAGCCCAACGCAGTGAAAACTAAGCGGATAAAGCTCAGAAATTTTTGATAAAAAATTTAAAGATGCTCCACCTTCAGCAATAAAATTTTCACTATGAACTTCAAAAAAATCGACCTTCGGATTGTTTTGAAGAACATATTTGTGATGCGGATGTCTTAAGCCCA
This sequence comes from uncultured Rhizobium sp., assembly GCA_964537735.1. Lineage (GTDB taxonomy): Bacteria > Pseudomonadota > Alphaproteobacteria > Rickettsiales > UBA1997 > UBA2645. The sequence continues at coordinate 28,297 of CAZICL010000012.1, forward strand.
AACCATAAATTCTCTGCTGCTTCGCATCAGTGGTAAATATTCTATCAGTCATTTTCTACCTGTTTTGGAATACATTTTACATTTCCGTAAGAGCAAAACACACAGCAATCACCCTCTTTAGGTTTTAACAATTTTTTGCAGCTTTTGCATTGGTAAAAATACATGCAGGAATCTGTGGGAATAACCTCACTCGCACTAAAACCACAATATTGACAGGTAATAATTGCAGAGGTTACAAGTGAGGTCATAAGCTAATACCAAGCAAACATAAAGTGACCCGCCAAAGCAACAGCGACAACCATCACCAACATCATTTTCTCATGAATGCACATATCTTCTTTTTCAGTGCATTTTTCACTTAATTTACACATTTTTGACATAAAATTTCTCCTGATTTTCTTAATAAAAAACCCTCATTTGCAGTTAACAAATGAGGGTTTAAGGCTACTCGGCTTTTTTAGATGCAGAGCAATTTGATTTACCTTCCTTCATTGAAGATGAGCAGTTCATTTTTCCATCTTTCGTTGTGGAGCAGGAATGTTTTGATGAACAACCAGATTTTTCTGACTTGGTTTTATCGCCTTTAAACATGCAGTTATGTTTGCCGTCCATCATGCCACAAGCAGATAATCCACCAGTTAGAACTACGCCGGCAATGGCCAATTTAGCTGATTTTAAAAATTTAGATTTTTTAGACATAAGTTGATTGATTTAAGATTAATAAAATTATTTTGAGGCAAATTCTTCAAATGCTTTCAAGGCCTCACCCGAATGCATTAGAGCTGGTCCACCACCCATGACGATGCATAAGTTAAGCAGACTAACCATTTCTTCCTTAGTTGCGCCAACTTCAACCAATTTCTTGGTGTGAAGATTGATGCAACCTTGGCATTGCTTGGTAATCGCAATTGCGACATAAATCAGCTCTTTTGTTTTTGCATCGAGCTTTGACGAACTTTCTGTATCAGAAACAAATTTGAAAAATGACGAAACGGCAGGAGAAAGTTTTACTAAATTTTCTACTCCCTCCATATAGTGATTTAGCACATCACCACAGCATTTATCGTTACAAGACATGATTACCTCTTAAAAAAACTGATTAATAATCGAACCGGATACAGCGCGACATAAATCACGGTGCATATCGGGCAACCAAGAAACTTAAAAACTTTACAACCATTCTTATCGCAATTTTTGTTATTTTGATTCGAATTATTGCTCTGATTTTTGCTCATAAAAATTATGATTTAGAAGGTTTGGTTGAACCATTTACTAATCTGTCGCAAGTTCCGGAAGGCAATAAAACCCACTCAGATTTATCGCCGTCAATAGTTGCTCCACCAGCACATGAATGACCACCTTTTTTAGCTGAACCGCAATCATTTTTGCCGGCTTTTACAACGCCGTAACATTTTTCCATTTTAGCATCTGCAAAAGCTGCATTTGATGACATGATTGCGATTCCAGCGATTGCTAAAGTTGCTGATTTTAGAAATTTAGATTTTTTTGACATAATTTATTTTGATATAAGTTGATAAAAGTTAAAAACCCCTAAAGCAGCACATAGTAAAACTTTGCAAGCAAAGCAATTACATAGGCGGCTACAGAGAATATGAAAATGTTTTTACTGGCTTTGCGTGATGATGAGCAGGTCTTTGCTTTTTTGCCGATGGCACAAGGCTTGTTGCGATTGATGAATAATAATACGCCATTGGCGAATAACATGATTCCAGCAACGCTAAATAGAATGTCGGAATGTTGACCAAACCATTTTATTTGCGGAAATGCTGATACCATTGAAGCAAACATTGCACCCATACCGAGTATAACAAAAAGACTTGGCAGAGCGCAGCACATCAGGGTTGAAAAAGAGGTAAATAAACCAAGCCAATTCATTGCGCCTGAAGTTGAAATAGTTCCTTTTGTCATAATAAGTTTTTTATCGTTTAAATTATGCAAATTACTCGGCTAAAGCCTGCGTCATTTGTCATACTAATTATTAGATTTTTTGTTGGCATATTTGGCGCTTTCATCATCGCGCGAAATTTCGGTAACCAAATAACCCTTTTCTTTGATTGCGGCTTTGATTTGAGAATCATCTAAATCACCATCGCCTTTGGTTTTTACATCAAATGTTAGCTTTTGATAATCAACCGCAACCGATTCAACGACATTATTTTTATCAATCGAAGATATGGCTTTTTTGGTTTTATCAATGCAGGAAGGACAAACAACACCATCCATTTGAACATGGATATTTTTGGCAAATGCAGAAGTGGAAATAATAGAAAGTAGAGCTACGGCGGGAAGTAAAAATTTTTTCATAAAATCACGAATAAATTGATTGTTAACATTTAGTTAGTTGTCACTAAAGAAGTTATTCGCGAGATTTTGAAAAAGGTTACATCGTTAAAAATTTATTAATTTAGCCAACATTTAAATCACGGGTGAGTGTGATTAGAACAACACTTAGCAGCTGTAAAAAGATAGCGATTATTGTATAAGATTTATTTTTTTGTGATTTTTTTGTGATTTCATTTTCTGCGATAATTTTTTCGTCATAAAGGTTATTGATTAGCTTTATTATATTTTCTTTATCTTCCTTCACTTGATCTAACGATTTCACTAAGCCATCAATTGAATCATCTTCTGATTCGGTGTAATGTTTGATTATTTTTGAATAATCTTTTTTGTGATTTTTGGATAATAGAGATATCAAAATTGCATTATCAATCTTCGCCTCATGATTTAGAGAGCTTTGCCATAAGTTATTAATTGTTTCCTGCTTATTTTTGATTTCTGACTGAAGATTAGAAATTTCATCATCATTTTTTCTAACCAAGCTATATGATACCACAGCTGAACAAATCATCAGTAATATGGAAAAAATAACGATAGAAAATCTGATATTTTTGAGTCTTTTTTTATCTATTTTCATACCAAATACGCCCTAAAAATATTTTACCAAGAATCATTCCAATCATAACAATCATAAGCACTGGCAAGAAATGCCAAACCAACAATAAAGTTGGATCGTCGCTTTCTGATATTAAACGCAAAGCAACATAACCAAAACTCGCTACCGATAAACCGGCCATACTTCCTGCCCAACAACATTTAATCGGAGCAGCTTTTTGTATAGTATAAAACATCATTACGGCAGGAAGAATGCTGTAGAGCATGATGTGTAGGATGCATTGATAATAACCTAATTTCAGACACTGCGTGAGTGATAAAGCCTCTGAAGTGTAAATTCCGCGCACTAAAATTCCGGTTAAAAATGCCAATGGAATGAATGGTAAAAATCTAATCCATGATTTTTGATTGCTATCGGGAAGAGCAAGAAAGCTTGCTGCGTAAGCGGCAACAATAGCTGTTAATAACATAGAAAATAACTCAATAAGATAGAGTGGCTGATTAAATTTTTCTAAGATGTCTGGTCTAAAGTCAGAGAATAAAATCAAAACAGCAAAATATATCGTCATTAAAGCCAGCCACTTCATTGCAACAATATGCGGACGCGGGAATGGTTTTTTTAAGCCTTCTTTTGTAAGGCTGTTAATAAATTCGTTACTAATCGTCATTTAAGAGTCTATTTTGTTTTTGTTTCTTATTAATGTTTTATAGGCGCGATGTGCGGCAACCTTTACCGCCGAAACATTCATTTTCATTATAGTTGAAATCTCTTTAACCGAGTAGCCTTCTATTTTCATTAAATGAAGAATTTCGCGCTGTTTTCCTGGCAAATCATCAAGTAACTCAACTAGTGATTCGTTTTTAGAGACATCATTAGTTACATTATCGGTAAGAAAATCTTGAACTTCATCAAAATCCACTTCGATTAAAGAATTTTTGTGGTAAGACTTACGAAGGAAATCTAAAACCTTGTGATTAGCGATGGCAAACATCCAATTGGTAAACGACCTTTCGGTGTTGTAGGTATGAGCAGAGCGATGAATTGCGATTAAAATTTCTTGTAAAATATCTTCATTATCAGGTCTTTTCCCAAGCTTATTATAAATAAATCCTTCAAGCAGAGGGATGATTTTTTTTAGCAAAGATTCATAGGCAACCTTATCACCAGATTGTGCTTTTCGCATTTGGGCAGCGTAATTATTATCTCTTTCGTATTTTGATGTCATCAGTATATTGCTCCCCATTTTCTCTTAAAATCCATATCCGTAGTTCTTGGTCGGGTTTTGTTTCTTGCTGATTCCAGCATCGTTAATATTTTTTTAAATTGAGCACGGGCAATATCACGCTCATACAATTTCTTGTTACTCAAATTGACATCCATCAACACTTGTTTCTACGCATAAACCACAGTCAGATCGCAAAATTCCATATAGAATTTCGTCAGTTGGCGTGCCATTGATTATGTAATGTTCACGACAAATTCCTTCTTGAACAAACCCAGATTTTTGCATAATGCGCCGTGAAGCTAAATTATCTGCAGCAACATAAGCAATTATTTTGCGCAAACTGGTTTCTTGAAAAATCTTTTTCAACAATAGCTTTAATGCTTTTGATCCAAATCCCCTACCCTGAAAAACCTCTCCAACCGTATATCCAATCTCACAATGCCCCATGATGTGATTAATATTTTTGATTGCGATCGTGCCCACTAGCTGATTTTGAAATTGCATAAAAAACCGAAATTCTTTGGCTTCATGCAATTTTGATAAATTCGAACTAATATTTTTCATCTCTGCACGCAACTCTTCAATGGTAAGGAAAGTCACCGGATTATAACGCAGCATGTCTGATTCGCAGCGCCATTGATGCCAAATTTCAGCATATGATATTTTAGTAGGAATAAGCTGGATCATAAATTTTGCTTTATTTGGATTAAATTTGGGAACAGGTTCTAAAAATTTGCCAAAGAATTAACTGGTGTAATGTCGCCAAATTAAATATTTCACAGATTTAAAATATATCGAGATCCAAAGAATTTCAGCATACATATTCAGCAATGCCTATAAATCAAAATTCAAACAAAATTTTATTTTGATTGAGTATAAGCTACCATTTTAGAAAATGGCCTGCCTATCATACCCGACATAAGTAGCTGTCGGATCAATAATAAAACTAAAATCAAATGACTGAAAACACACTTCCTCCCTGCCCTAAATGCAATTGTGAATACACTTACGAGGATGGTAACATTTACGTTTGCCCAGAATGCACTCACGAATGGTCAAAATTTTCCGTATCTTCTAATGATGATGATCACGACGAGGTCGTAATCAAAGATGCTAGCGGCAATATTTTAAAAGATGGTGATACGGTAACAGTGATTAAAGACTTAAAAGTAAAGGGTTCATCACTGGTTGTGAAAGTTGGCACCAAAGTAAAAAACATCCGTATTGTCGGCGGCGATCACGACATTGATTGTAAAATTCCCGGAATTGGTCAAATGGGTTTAAAGTCAGAATTTGTAAGAAAAGTACAGGAAGATTAATTTGCCGCTAATTTGAATCTCTTACAATTATTTATTCATCGGTTTCTTCTAAAGATGCTGGTAAAAACCCGCCAGCCTGCATATTCCACATGCTTTGATAATAGCCTTGGGTGTTTAACAACTCTTCATGAGTTCCATCTTCAATAATTTTGCCGTTATTTAAAACAATAATCCTATCCATGTGTTTAAGAGTGGAAAGCCTGTGAGCAATGGCGATAACGGTTTTGGACTTATTGGCGATTAATAAATTTAGACTTTCTTGTATGGTTTTTTCCGTCTTGGAATCAAGCGATGATGTTGCTTCATCAAGTATAAGAATCGCTGCATCTTTTAAAATTGCTCTGGCGATTGCGATTCTTTGTCTTTGTCCACCAGAAAGTTTAATCCCCCTTTCACCAACCAAGGTGTCATAGCCATTGGGCAAAGTTGCGATAAATTGATCAATATGAGCTTTTTTAGAGGCATCGGCGATTTCCTCAGCAGTAGCATTTTCTTTGGCATAGCCAATATTTTCACCAATTGAGCGATGAAATAACAGGGTGTCTTGTGGAATTAAAGCAATTTGCGAACGCAACGAATCAGAATTGATGTCGTTAATGTTTTGATCATCGATTAAAATATCTCCGCCATTTATTTTAAAATTTTTCAGCAGCAGTGACACCAGAGTCGATTTTCCAGCACCGGAAAATCCAACTAAGCCAATTTTTTCACCAGATTTGATGTGCAAATTGAGATGATCGAAAATTTTCTCACCATCTTTATATCCAAAAGTGAGATCTCGAAAACTTATTGCGCCTGCGGTTATTTTTAAATCCTTGGCATCCGGCTTATCTATGATCTCTTGAGGGGTTTGGAGGATTGAAAATGAAGATTTAAAATCGCCAACTTTACCAAGAAAATCACCAACTTCGCTAGTTAATTTCCAAATATTATCGACTATGAAAAATGTCACCGTCATCACAAACACAAAATCTCCAATTGTAATGGCGTTGATGCGACGCAAATGAATCATAAATAAAAACAGCGAGATCAACATAATGGCATAAAAAAATATGCCGACACATGCCATTTTTAATTCATATCTAACCCAAGCATAATCTTTTTTGGCGGTGTCATTTTGCAGAAAATCACTTATTTGCTTTAGCTCGCGAGACTTAGAAGCAAAAGAAAATAATGAAAAAATATTGGTAATTTTATCAGAAATAAAACCCATTGCTTGATGTTGCGAATCGGTTGTTTCTTTAGCCAGTTTACTGACTTTGAGAGACATTTTGAGCATCACTGGAAAAAACACGCAGCACCAAATAGTCATAAAAAAGAATAATTGCAGATTGATAAAACCCAGAGCAATTACCGTGACTAATATTTCTAGCATTGGGTTTGTCAGCCGGTGATGCACTCCAAACCATAAATTATTATATCCAGCGACTATGCCTTTGATCTTACTTATAATTGATCCGCTATGAATATTTTGAAAAAACTGATAGGAGTGATTTTGAATATAATCATACGCCTTGGCAGTAATATTGGTTCTGACAAATGGTTGAGATTTCATCCAAGCAAAATGACTGGTCCTCCAACCAGCTTCCATAACTAAAATTGCACCAACATATATGGCGATGGGATAGATCAAATCTACATATTCCGGCACCGTAATTTTTGTAAAAGCATCAACTACCAACTTTATAGCATAGCTATTTACCACTTTATAGAAAGAGCCAATAATCGGCGCCTGTATCATAAGCAGGTACCACCATTTATAAGGCTTAATAGCTGACCAAAGAAATTTAGGAATGGTGTTTTGCTGTATTTTTTGTGTCATCAATTTGTAAAATTTATAATTCGTGCATCATGATTAAATCATCCTAAAATTTTTTGAAAGGTAAGCGTACCCAGATGTACGTGCGTTTCAAAAAAATTTGAATTGCGAAAAATTCGACAAAAAGTTTGATTTGCGACAGTCTCATTATTTAACCACCTCGATCGCCCTATCAATCTGTGCGCAAATTCTTGCTTTATCCTTCGCCAACACACCTTTCAAAACGAGGTGATTGGAAGCGTGGTCGCTGCGAAAAATTGTTTTATTGAGGTTTAAATTTTCCATCAGCAATTTCATCTCTTCAAATAATTGTAACAGCGTTAAAGGCTGCCAATTGCCGTTGAAGCTCTTTTCAAAACGCTCTGCCCCCAGAGGAAATTCGGGAACTAAAGTTGAGAGATAATCTGGTTGCGCTTGGTTCATTAACTCTGCCGAAGCCAGAGCATGTTGCCTGCTATATTTAGCGCCGCCCAGTCCGTTTAAAATCATTACCGAACTTTTAATTCCGGCGGCTTTTATTTTTTGCAAAGCAGCCAGAGAAGAGTCAAAAGTCTCACCTTTTTCAATGATATTCAGCAATTCATTATCCCCGCTTTCACAGCCCACATAAAGAATTTTCAAACCCAGCTCCTGCAATTCTTGCAGATCTGCAACTGACTTATTCAATAAATTTCGCGGCAAACAGTAAGATGAAACGCGCTGTAAATTTGGGAAATAGCGCTTAATCAATTGCAAAATTTCTTTTAAGCGCCGCATCGAAAGACTTGTGGCATCACCATCAGCCAAAAAAACGCGCGTCACAGGAAAATTATTTGCCACTAAAAACTTCAACTCTTGTTCAATCACTTCAAAGGCCTTAGGCTGGAAGCGTTTCTGCTCATCTTTATACATGTCGCAAAAAGTACATTTATTCCATGAGCAACCGTTGGTGACTTGTAAAATAAGCGATTTCCACTCACTTGGCGGACGAAAAACTGGCTCGATATAATTTAGCGGATACATGATTTTATTGGATGGAAGTCGGTACTGTAATCTGAAGGCCAGTTGTCATATCATTGAATATCCACTGGCTTGATTGTCTGACTGAAATATTGAAAGAATTTATTAATGAATTTTTTGTTAGTATTTTATGAGACAGTCTCATTATTTATTTTAAGCTTCACAGCTTTAACTCACCGATTTTTAGGAGTTTTTCGGATTCAGGTTTTTCAACTTCGCCATCAATTGCTCCTTCTTCACATTTGCCATATTATCTCGGGCATGATCACAATACGAAACTATCGCGAGAAGCTGTTCATCAGAAAAAGTGTGAACATCTATGGCAAAATGCCTTAAATCCGTTGCAAATTTTTCTGCTGAAGCCCGTAAAAAATAGAACTCAATTTTATTCTCACTCGACATAAAACTCCCTAAAAGATTAAAAAATAAAAACCGTGTAAAACCAATAAATACAAGGCTTTACACGGTTTTATTTTGCCTCTAAAGAAGTGTCTATCAAGTTGAAAGAAGAGAAGAATGCAAAGATAATTTTAACCCAACAAATATCCATCTTTTCAAAATCGGAGGCTTTTAAATAATCCGATTTTTACAAAATTTTTACGCTATCAGCGGAAGTTTTTACACACCATTTACATCGAGATGCTCTATACTACTGGTATGTTTTAACAAATTTTTATCAATTATGAATTCGCTTTTAATCATTGCCGGCATTGCCTCCGTCATGCTTTTTATTTATCTTTTTATCGCGCTTTTGAAGCCGGAAATTTTTAACTAATATATGAAAATGAAGAATATTGCTTCTGCAATAATAATTTTTACCTCGCTTATAGTTGCATCAACGGCAAAAGCAGATTCACTACCTGATTGTGGTACAAAAAACACAGATGGTTTTGCTAAAAGATTTTACGAAACTTACAAAGAAGGCTTAACTTCAAAATCAGAACAGTTAGCCCCAACGCCGTCAATTGGCAGCGCGCCATCAATGGAAGAAAATGATAATAGTGCTTCACCACTGATGAAAGCCCTATATTGCGGTGAATCGGGGCAAAAAATAAAAGATAGTCGTATTAAATTTTATGGCTGGTTTGATGTTGGTGGAAATATCAGCAGCTCAAAAAGTCATTATGATGCCGCTTCCGGCAGTGGCGGCAATTCTCCTTCCGGATATTATAATCGCTCTAATCAAATCACGCTAAATCAGGCGGTATTTAATCTTGAACGCCTTCCTGATGTCGAACAGAAAAAAGAGATTTCTTACGGTTTTCGCATCAGCACTCTTTACGGTACAGACTACCAATACACTATTGCCAGCGGTTTGATGAGTAATCAGCTGATAAAAGATCAAAATAAATACGGCTTTGACCCATATCTTATTTATGGAGATGTTTACATACCGTATGTTGTCGAAGGCTTGAATATAAGAGTCGGTCGCTATTCCACTTTGCATGATGTTGAATCAACTTTTGCGCCGGGAAATTATACTTATGGTCATTCGATGCTGAATGTTTACGATCCATATACTCATCAAGGCGCAGTTGCGACATTGAAGCTGAATAAAAACTGGAAGACGCAGGTGGAAGTTTATAACGGTTCTGACACCTCGATCAATGATACAAAAAATAACCGAGCTTCTGTTGGTGGTTGTGTTCATTTCACTTCAGATAGTGGCAATGATAAAGTTTATCCCTGCATTACGGGACTTAACGGCGGAAAATATTCCTACAATAATTTGCAAATGCACTCCGTTAATTGGTATCACAAATTTGATGAAAAATGGAGCATGGCAAGTCAAGTCTATTACGCTTGGCAAGACCGAGTGCCAAATGCTAATAATCCGAATTCAGCTTCAGCAATAGCTGGAACCAGAGCGGCAAAATGTAATCCGTCTGATCTAACCTGTAAATCAAGCTCAGTTGCAGCAGCGCATTATTTGGTATATCAACTTTCTTCAAAAGATTTTCTGACCTTACGCAATGATTTGTTCAAAGATAATCACGGTCAAAGAACCGGTTATAACACAACTTATTCCGCTCACACTATTGGCTGGACGCACTGGATTGGAAATGTGATTACCCTTCGTCCGGAACTGCGCTTTGATCATTCTTACAATCAAAAGGCTTATGATGGCGGCACCAAATCAAATCAATATATCGCTGCGGCTGATATGATTATACATTTTTAACTAAGGAGAAATTTATGAATTTTTTAGGAATAACTACAAATTCTTGGATACAGATAATAGTATTTCTGGCAACTTTGCTGCTACTGATAAAGCCGCTTGGCAGCTATATGGCGAAAGTTTATTTAGGTGAGAAGAATTTTTGTTCTCCGGTATTAAGCTGGCTAGAAAAACTGATTTACAAATTTTGCCGAATTGATCCGAAACAGGAAATGAGCTGGAAGGAGTATAATTTTTCCGTAATTATTTTCAGCTTACTTTGTTTCACCACTCTGTTTTTTATTTTACGATTCCAAAATCTTTTCGGATTAAATCCTGAAGGATTTTCCAATCTTTCAACTCATCTTGCCTTCAATGCAGCAGTAAGTTTTACGACCAACACTAACTGGCAATCCTATGGTGGTGAAACTACCATGAGTTATTTTAGTCAGATGGTTGGCTTGACAGTGCAGAATTTTTTATCTGCCGCAGTAGGTATGGCAGTTTTGGTCGCTTTAATTCGTGGATTTATCAGAAAAAATACTGACAAAATTGGTAATTTTTGGGTCGATTTAGTGCGTGGCAGTATTTATATTTTACTTCCTTTAGCGCTTATTTTTTCTCTCTTTTTAGTTTCGCAAGGTGTGGTTCAAACCACTAATTCCTATGTTTCTGCTGATCTTCTTCAAACAAATGGTGAAATCACCAAACAAGAAATCGCTGTTGGTCCTGCAGCTTCGCAAATTGCCATAAAACAACTTGGAACCAATGGCGGCGGATTTTTTAATGTTAATTCCGCCCATCCTTTTGAAAACCCAACTCCGCTTTCCAACTTTCTTGAAATGTTGGCAATTCTGCTAATTCCCGCCGCTTTATGTTATAGTTTTGGTAAAATGATAAAAGACACCAAACAAGGCTGGGCAGTTCTGACGGCGATGCTTAGCGTGTTTATTTTTTTCCTGATTTTTGCTGTAAAAATGGAGAGCGCACCAAGTCCTGAATTTAGTAATTTAGGAATTTCGCAAATTGCTTCCGATACAAATCCAGGCGGCAATATGGAAGGAAAAGAAACTCGTTTCGGTATTGTTAATTCAGCCATTTGGGCAACCGCAACCGCTGCCGCTTCTAACGGTTCGGTCAATTCCATGCACGAATCTTTCACGCCACTTGGTGGATTGGCTCCGTTGCTCCTAATGCAATTTGGTGAAATAATTTTTGGCGGAGTTGGTTCGGGGCTTTACGGAATGCTGATTTTTGTGATTCTAACTGTTTTTGTTGCAGGTCTAATGGTGGGTAGAACGCCAGAATATTTGGGTAAAAAAATCGGTGCTTTTGAAATAAAAATGGCATCAGTTGCCATACTCGTTCCGTCGATTGCAGTGTTGCTTGGCACAGCAATTGCGGTTACAACCGAAGTTGGAAAATCAGCAATTTTTGCCGGCGGCGCTCACGGATTTAGTGAAGTTTTATACGCTTTCACTTCTGCCGGAAATAACAATGGCAGTGCTTTTGCTGGGCTTTCCGCCAATTCACCATTTTACAATTACGCACTCGGAATCTGCATGATTTTAGGCAGGTTTAGCGTAATTATTCCGGTGCTGGCAATCGCCGGTTCTTTCGCTTCTAAGAATACAGTTCCCGAATCAGCAGGAACTCTACCAACTCACAATCTACTTTTTATCGGCTTCTTAATTGGCATCATAATTCTGGTTGGTGTTTTGACTTACCTGCCGGCTTTAGTTCTTGGTCCGATTGCCGATCAACTTAATTTGGTGAGATAATTTATGCAAAATTCAAAAATGAGTTCATCAGAAATTTTTAAAAACGCTTTTTTTCAATCATTTAAAAAGCTACACCCCGCCACACAGGCGAGAAATCCGGTGATGTTCGTAGTTTTTGTCGGTGCAATTTTATGCAGTTTTATTTTTCTTTTTCACACCAACCAAAATGAACCAACTTGGTTTGTTGCCAATATTGCGCTGTGGTTATGGTTCACAGTTTTATTTGCCAATTTTTCCGAATCTATTGCCGAAGGACGCGGCAAGGCTCAGGCAGAGTCTTTAAAAAAAGCGGGGAAAAATATTTTGGCGAAGAAATTATCGAGCAAAGATAATCGCAAAAACTTTAAAACAGTTGACGCTAATGATCTAAGAATCGGTGACATAATTTTAGTTGAAGCCGGAGATTTTATCGCACTTGATGGCAAGGTTATCAGCGGAATTGCCGCAGTCGATGAAAGCGCTATTACAGGTGAAAGTGCGCCAGTAATTCGTGAAAGTGGCGGTGATCGTGATTCTGCAACTGGTGGAACTAAAGTAATTTCTGACTGGATAGTAATTCAAATCACTGTCAATCCGGGAGAAAGTCATCTCGATAAAATGATTGCTTTGGTTGAAGGTGCTAAGCGTCAAAAAACTCCAAATGAAGTTGCTCTTGGTGTTTTACTTGCAGCAATGACTATTATCTTCCTGCTGGTTTGTGTAACTCTTTTACCATTCTCAATTTTTGCTGTCGAAAGAGCCGGATCAGGTTCTGCTATTAGCGTTACAGTTTTAATCGCGCTTTTGGTTTGTCTTGCGCCAACCACAATTGGTGCTTTGCTTTCGGCAATTGGTATCGCCGGAATGAATCGTTTAATCAAAAGCAATGTCATTGCTTATTCAGGCAGAGCTGTAGAAGCGGCGGGAGATGTTAATGTGCTATTGCTTGATAAAACCGGAACCATCACTCACGGCAACAGACAGGCGGTGGATTTTATTCCGGCTTTTGGAGTAACAATTGATGAGCTCGCAGAAGCAGCAGAACTTTCTTCAATTGCTGATGAAACTCCTGAAGGCAGGCATATTGTAGAATTGGCGCACAGTAAATATGGTGTTAAAGAAAAAAATTTAGAAAATCTTAATGCTTCATTCATTCCTTTTAGCGCTGAGACCAGAGTTAGTGGCGTTATTTTAGATAATGTAGAAATAGTTAAAGGTGCTGGTGATGCCATAGAATCGCGTTTGAAAAAAGTTGGTGGCGAAATTCCAAGTGAAGTAAGAAAGGAAGTTGAGGCAATTGCCCGTCAAGGTGGAACGCCGCTTTTGGTTGCTAAAGATCAAAAAGTTTTAGGCGTAATTCATTTAAAAGATGTAGTTAAATCTGGCATAAAGCAGCGTTTAGCAAGGCTGCGCGCCATGGGAATAAAAAGCGTAATGATTACCGGAGATAATCCATTAACCGCCGCCGCGATTGCTTCTGAAGCTGGTGTTGATGATTTTATTGCCCAGGCAACTCCGGAAGCAAAACTAAAATATATTCGCAAAATGCAGGAAGGCGGTGAGCTGGTGGCAATGGTTGGTGATGGCACTAATGATGCGCCAGCTCTTGCGCAGTCAGATGTCGCAGTGGTGATGAATAGCGGAACGCAAGCGGCAAAAGAAGCAGGAAACATGATTGATCTTGATTCCAATCCAACCAAGTTAATTGAAATTGTTGAAATCGGCAAACAGCTTTTGATGACCAGAGGCGCTCTTACAACTTTTAGTATTTCTAATGATTTGGCAAAATATTTTGCCATAATTCCCGCCGCCTTTGCTACGGTTTATCCAACTCTCGGTGTCTTGAATATAATGGGTCTAGCAAGTCCGATGAGTGCGATTTTGTCAGCAGTAATTTTTAACGCGGCAATTATTCCTTTTTTAATTCCTCTGGCTTTGCGCGGTGTAAAATATCGTCCGGCAAGCGCCTCAATCTTACTTCGTCGCAACATTTTTATCTATGGTCTTGGCGGTTTAATCACGCCTTTTATCGGCATTAAACTAATCGACGAATGTTTAAAATTTATCATCTAGGAGAATTTATGCGTAAAAATTTTATCTCAGCAATTTTAGTTTTTTCATTTTTTACTTTACTGTTTGGAGTGGTTTATCCGCTTACCACAACATTTATTTCCAATCAGATTTTTCCTGAAAAATCACAAGGCAGTTTAATCAAAAAAGATGATAAAATATTAGGCTCGCAATTGATCGGACAAAATTTTTCTGATCCAAAATATTTATGGGGAAGACTTTCAGCAACATCACCAAATCCTTACAATGCAGCCGCTTCTAGCGGAAGCAATCTCGATCTATCAAATCCACAATTAATGCAAAATGTTAAAGAAAGAATCGCTCTTCTAAAACAATTTGATCCTGACAATTTTCCTTTAGAAAATTGCAATGACTCAATAAAAAAAATAAAAGCTTGTCATAAAAATAACAACCCAATTCCGGTTGATTTAGTAACTTCTTCCGCCAGTGGACTTGATCCAGAAATTAGTGTCGATGCCGCTTCCTATCAGGTAAAAAGAATCGCCAAATTCAGAAATATTCCTGAAGAAAAGGTGCAAGGCATTATTACAAAACATACAAAAGGAAAACAATTTGGACTTTTTGGTGAAAAGCGGGTAAATTTTTTATTAGTTAACTTAGAGCTTGATGAAAAAATCTGAAATTAAATGGAAATAAAAAGACCAAATCCCGACAGGATTCTTGAAAAAATTTCGGCTTATGAAGCGAAAGCTGGTCGTGGAAAATTAAAAATATTTTTTGGCGCTTGTCCTGGAGTTGGTAAAACTTACGACATGCTTCTTGATGCCAAAATACAACTTGATGAAGGAATTGATGTAGTTGCCGGAATTGTTGAAACTCATGGGCGCGATGCCACAGCAAAATTATCTGATTTTATCCCAAAAGTTCCCGTCAAAGAAATTGAATATCGCGGCGTTATTTTGAAAGAACCCGATCTTGACGAGATTCTAAAGCGCAAACCGCAGATAGTTTTAATTGATGAATTAGCTCATACCAACGCGCCAAACCTGCGCCATCCAAAAAGATGGAATGATGTTGCAGAAATCTTAGCGGCGGGAATTGATGTTTACTCAACTCTCAATGTTCAGCATCTGGAATCATTAAATGATATTGTTGAAAGCATTACCGGAGTAAGGGTAAAAGAAACAATTCCCGATGCGGTTTTTGATAATGCTGATGATATTGTACTTATTGACATTAACGCTGATGAGCTTCTAGCCCGCTTAAAAAAAGGCAAAGTTTACATTAATCAGGAAACCAGAGCCAACGCTGCCGACAATTTTTTCAAAAAAGAAAATATTATTGCGCTTCGTGAATTGGCATTGCGCCGTACCGCCGAAAGAGTTGATGCTCAAATGGAAGATTATGTTATTCGTGAAGGAATCGGAGAAGTTGGTGGTATTGCCAAAAAAATTATGGTTTGCATCGGACCTGACAGCCTTTCATCAAAATTGGTGCGCTCAGCAAAAAGAATGGCTAATTCCTTAAAAGTGCCGTGGATTGCCGTTTATGTTGAAAATTCCCGCCATTCACAACTTTCTGACCGAGAAAAGCTCATCATTGAGTCTTATTTCCGCATGGCCAAAAGAAACGGTGCTGATACGGCAATTCTTTACGGAGAAAATGCCGCTGAAGAAATTTTATCTTACGCCAAAAGCAAAGGAGCCGGAAAAATCATTGTTGGTAAATCTCACAAAAGCCGTTTCCGCGATGTTATTCAGGGATCACTAGCCGAGAAAATTGTCAGAAAAAGTGGCACGATAGATGTTTATATTATCACTCCTGATTTAGACGCAAAAGATGACCGAGATTCTGTTTATCAAAAATTTGGAATTACTCATCTTGGAAATTATAGTGGCGCATTGCTATTGGTTGCCGTCTGCACTTTATTTGGAAAAGTTTTTGATAATTTTTTTGAGCCAATAGATCAAATCATGATTTATTTGATAGGTGCAGTTTTGGTTGCAGCAAAATTCGGCAGATCATCTTCAATTATTTTTTCCATTCTAAGTGTCAGCGCTTTTAATTTCTTTTTTGTTGAACCTTATTACACATTCGATGTTGCTAACAGCACTTACTGGCTGACATTTTTAGTGATGCTTTTAACCAGTTTATTTGTTTCGACTCAAGCTGCAAAATTAAGTTCTCAGGCTTTTATTTCCCGCAAAAGAGAAAAAGACACTAAGAAATTTTATGACCTAACCAAAGAATTGGTTTCAATCAGAGGTCATAAAAAGATTGCCGAAATTTCAGCGAGTCAAATTGCCGAAATTTTTAATGCCAAAGTTTCAATCTGGATTGCTAAAAATCATAATTCTGAAGATTTTGATTTTGAAGCAATAGCAGGAGAAATGGTTAATGAATCGTGGAATGAAAAAGAAAAAGCAGTTGTGATGTGGTGCTTTAAGAATTCAGGAATGGCAGGAAGAGAAACTGATACGATGCCAAGTGCAGATGGTCTTTATTTACCTTTGATGGTTTTAGATAAGGTGATTGGCGTGATGGGAATTTATCCAAAAAATTCTTCAAAAAAATTTACCATTGATGAAAAATCATCTTTTGAAGTTTTTGCCAGCCTGATTTCTTCATCTCTGGAAAGGGCAAATATTGCCGAAGCTGCTGAGGCGGCCAAAGTTAAAGCTGAAACTGAGAAATTACGCAATGTCCTGCTCAGCTCAGTTTCTCATGATTTAAGAACTCCTTTATCATCAATTATCGGCGCATCTGAAAGTATTTTTAGTGATTTTGACAAGCTGCAAAAAGATTCCATTATCAGCCTCGCTAAATCAATTAACGGCGAATCTTCGAGGCTGGCAAAAATTGTTAAAAATCTTCTTGATGTAACCAGAATTGAGTCAGGCAACTTAAAGCTGAATAAGCAGCCTTATTATATTCAGGAAATTATTGGCTCGGTAATAAACAGAAATGCTGAAATTCTAAAAAATCATCAGGTTAAAATTTCCTGCGATAATAATTTGCCGATGGTTGCAATTGATGGGGTTTTGATTGAACAAGTTATCAGCAATCTACTTGAAAATGCTGTAAAATACACGCCTTCTGGTAGTTTAATAAATATCTCGGTTAAGAAAGAAGAAAATAATCTGCTAGTTGAAATCGAAGATAACGGGCCGGGAATTTCAGAGAATAATGAAGGGCAAAGAGATGGCTATGGACTTGGGCTGATCATTTGCCATGCTATTGTAAAAGAGCATAATTCAACATTAGAAATTGGCAGCGGAAATCACGGCGGAGCAAGGTTCTCCTTTATTTTGCCGGATTTAGTTGTGATTAAATAATATAAATATGACGAATGAAGTTAAAATTGTTGTAATTGAAGATGAGCCGGAAATTTGCCGTTTTTTAAAAACGGTTTTCACCGGTCAAAATTTTCAGGCAGAATTTGCCACAAATGCTAAAGATGGCATTAAACTAATTTCACTTTATCCGCCAGAAATTGTTATTCTTGACTTAGGATTGCCTGATATTGACGGTCTTGAAGTTATTAAAAATATCCGTGAATGGTCAGAAGTTCCAATTATTGTTTTGTCAGCCAGAGGTAAAGAAGAAGATAAGGTTCAAGCTCTGGAACTTGGTGCTAATGATTATTTAACTAAGCCATTCGGAACTGCGGAATTACTAGCTAGAATTAAGGTTATTTTACGCTATTCTCAAAAAATTAACCAAAATTCCTCACCAATTTTTGAAGTTGGCGACATCAAAATTGATCTGGAAAATCGTCAGGTTTTTGTAAAAGAAGTCGAAACTCATCTGACAAAAATTGAATATAAATTACTCAGTATTTTTGTAAAAAATGCCGGAAAAGTTTTAACTCATTCCCAGCTTTTAAAAGAAGTTTGGGGCAAAAACTCCACTGAAAACAGTCATTATTTACGCATTTACACCCAGCATTTACGCGACAAACTCCAAGACGATTCCCTAAATCCCAAATATATTTTTACTGAAGTTGGGGTTGGATATAGGTTTAGAATGAATTAGTTCGCAAAAAAGCCAAAAATTCACTTGGTTCATGGGAGTCAGTTTGCGAACTAAGTCGTAGTTTTTTAGAGCCAATAAAATCAAGACTCCAAAGCCACTTTCATCCATACCGAAAAGCTCGATAAAAATCAGATGGTTTCAACTCATGCACTTTGCGAAAGTTTGCATGAGTTTTGTCGCAAGTTTCGAGCCTTTTGCAATTGGATATAATTGGACATTTTTGTGGACACTAATTTGGTTTTTTGAAATTTTTCTCATAGTAGAAAGATTGCGGAAATCGTAATGTTGCTACTATGACATTTGCAGATTTAAAGCCAATAGTAGCAACTACATTTCGTTAACAGATATTGCTCGTCACAAAAACCCAGATGAACCAAAAGATGTAGTAAAAAACTGAATGAGATCAAAAAACACCATCGAGTTTCTTGGATTGTGGGAAAAAATTAATAATCAAAATTTTAAAGGGGTCGAATTCGACTCCTTATGGCAAGAAGCCGGAACAAATGCCTTCGTTCTTTCCCCTAGTAAATGGATAGAAAATACTGATGCGATTGGCATTATTTCTAAATCTGGAAAAACAGGTGGAACTTTTGCTCACAAAGATATTGCTTTTGAATTTGCCTCTTGGGTGTCTGCAGAATTTAAGCTTTATTTAGTAAAAGAATTCCAGCGTTTAAAAAAAGATGAAAATAATCGCCTCAAGCTGGAATGGAATTTGCAGCGCACTTTGGCGAAAATAAATTATCGCATCCACGCCGATGCCATCAAATAAAAGCTTTATTCGGAAAAACCGCCGCTGAATTTAAAAAAGAAAATCCTGATTTTGATAGAAATTTAAGAGATAATACGACACCAGAACAGCTAGTTGTGATGACAAATTTGGAAAGCATTAATTCTGTTTTGATCAAACAAAACTTGTCGCAAAGCGAGATATTAAAAAGTTTGAACGAGATTGCGATTTCGCAGATGAAGTCGCTGTTGGCAAGCAATCAACTAAAGAAATTAAAGAGAGCGTCCACCCCTCCGTGTCAATTTAAAAGCTAATATGTAAAATGGCGTCAG
>CAZICL010000013.1:0-36872 GCA_964537735.1 uncultured Rhizobium sp.
CGCGAAGGTGGAAGAACTGTAGGCGCAGGCGTGGTTTCTAAAATTATTAAATAATCCCGAAATTTGGGAAAGGATGGTGAGGTTAACTCTGTTTTAGGGTTAACCTCACTGTTTGTTTTTAGTGAATATCGAAAAATTTTCTCTGTTACAATAAGTTAATTTTTCGGTTTTTAAGTCTAGGAGCGTAGCTCAACTGGTAGAGTAGCGGTCTCCAAAACCGTTGGTTGGGGGTTCGATTCCTCTCGCTCCTGCCACTTTTAAATTTCAGAAAACTCAAATGTCAGCTTTAAAAGCGATAAATTTTTTTAAAGATGTAATCGATGAGCTGAAAAAGCTTCATCTACCATCAAAAAGAGAAACTTACATCACTACAGTAACCATTCTGGTTACTATTGCGGTGGCTTCAGTGATGATCCTGTTCGCTGATTTTATTATCTCAAAAATTATCGGAATTATTTTCGGTTTATAAATTCTAATTTCCTAACTTAACCGATGAGCACTAACGAAAATAAGTGGTACATACTAAATGTAATGGCTGGCCAAGAAAATAAAGTGGCCTCAGACATCAAATCAATGATTATGCGAGGCACCCTTGGCAGCTATGTTGTCGACGCTTTGGTGCCTTCAAAGCAGGTTATTAAAATTAAAAAGGGCCAAAAGGTTCAAGAAGCACAAAAGCTTTTTCCTGGTTATGTTTTTATTAATGCCAATATCAGTTCTGAAGCTTATAACCTTATTAACTCTATTCCGAAAGTGATGGGGTTCTTGGGTGGTAAAAATAATCCTGAACCGGTTTCTGATGTTAAAATGCAAGATATCCTAAGTCTTTCCAGCGAACAGATTGCTGATAATAAGAATGTCATCTTTGAAATAGGTGAAGTTTTGAATGTTATTGAAGGTCCCTTTGAATCTTTCTCTGGCGCTGTTGAAGAATATGATGCTGAAAAGCAAAAAGTTAAAATTTCGATTTTAATTTTTGGTCGTGCAACTTCAGTAGAATTGGATATCAGCCAAGTGGAGAAGGTTTCTTAGGAATTCTTTTTAGAAAGAGGTAAAAATTTAGCACAAATAATTTGCAAGTTATTTTTGTGCAACTAACTTTCCGCGCCTCGCAAATATCAGGTGGTGCTCCTGTTTGGCTCGCGGATTCAATGAAATAAGGCTTCTACAATATTTCAGTAAATTTTTTTTAACGTTATTTATGTCTAAAAGCAAAAAGGAAATTTTGGGCCTCATTAAGTTGCAGGTGCCTTCCGGTAAGGCGAATCCAGCTCCTCCGATTGGACCAGCACTTGGTCAAAAGGGTCTCAATATCATGGAATTTTGTAAGCAATTTAATGCTTTGAAATTCGATTATGAAGTGGGAACTCCAATTCCAGTTACCATCGTAGCCTACAAAGATAAATCATTTACTTTCACTACTAAGAGCCCTCCGGTTTCTTACTTGATCATGAAAGAAATTGGTTTGCAAAAAGGCTCTTCTAATCCAGGAAAAGATACTGCTGGCACAATTACCATGGCTCAAATTACAAATGTTGCCAAGAAAAAAATGGTCGATATGAATGCCACAAGTTTAGAAGCTTGCACCCAAATGGTTAAAGGGTCTGCTACTTCAATGGGTCTTGAGGTTGTTGAATAATAAATTTTAATAAAATGACAAAAAATACTCAAAATATTGAAAAATATTCAGCTGCAAATCTCGAAGAAGGACTCAAAAAAATTCAAGAATTAAACAACGCTAAAAAGCGTAAATTCGTTGAGTCTGTAGATATCGCAGTAAATCTAGGCATTGATGCTAAGCAATCAGATCAAGCTGTAAAAGGCTCAATTCTTTTGCCGCATGGTTCTGGAAAAAAGGTTAAAGTTGCTGTTTTTTGCGCTAATGAAGAACAACAAAAAACTGCCTTAGACGCTGGCGCTACAATCGTTGGTCTGGAAGATTTGGTCGCTAAGATTGAGGGAGGATTTTTAGATTTTGATTGCTGTATTGCTACTCCAGACGTTATGCAAAAAATCAGCAAGGTTGCTAGAAAATTGGGACCACGCGGATTGATGCCAAGTCCTAAAAATGGCACTGTTACCACTGACGTGGCGAAAGCCGTAGCAGACGCTTTGAAAGGAAAAATAAATTTCAAAAACGACAAAGCTGGCACAGTCCATTGTCTAGTTGGTAAAGTTGATTTCGATATTGCAGCATTGGTTGAAAATACCAAAGCCGTAGTTAGAGCAATCAAAGATGTGAAACCGGAAACTTCAAAAGGAAAATTCATCAGAGAATTTTATTTGAATACAACCATGGGTCCATCAGTAAAAATTGCGATCGACAGTTTATAATTAATTCTTACAGACGATGAATAGAAATCAAAAATCAGAACTAGTTTCTTCGCTAAAAGACAAGCTAACCAGCAGTGTCTTTGTTGCTGTGGTTCATTACAGAGGAATGACCGACAAGCAGCTTTATGACATGAGAGTCGCTCTTAAAGCCAAAGATTGCGATATGAAAATTGCAAAAAATACTTTGGTTAAAGTTGCTCTTACGGGAACTGATCTTGAAGTTATTATCCCCCATTTAAATGGTCCAACTGCAATTCTTTATTCGCAAGATTTGATTGCCTTGTCAAAGGTGATCTCTGATTTTGCTAAAGAAGTTGAGGTTTTGAAAATCAAGACCGGATATTTGAACAAAGCATTAATTACCGAAAGTGCTATTAATGATTTGGCAAAACTTGGTTCTTTGGAAGAAGTTCGCGCTTCATTCATTGCCAAGTTGCAAGGTGTTCAGTCTAACTTTGTGAGAATCTTGAATGCTCCGAACGAAGGATTGGCCACATCATTCCAAAACTAAGCTTTTGGTAAAAAAAATTTAACAATTACCCTCTTCAACAAATTATAAAAAGGAAAAAAATGACTACTAATATTGATCAAATCTCAGAAACCTTATCTTCACTTACAGTTCTTGAATTAGCTGAATTAAGCAAAAAATTGGAAGAAAAATGGGGCGTTTCTGCCGCCGCTTTTGCTCCTGCTGGCGCTGCTCCTGCTGCTGCCGTTGCTGAAGTTAAAGACAAATTCGAAGTGGTTTTAGTTGCTGCTGGTGACAATAAAATCAACGTTATTAAAGAAGTTAGAGTTATTACTGGTCTTGGTTTGAAAGAAGCTAAAGATTTAGTTGAAGGCGCTCCAAAAACATTGAAATCTGATGTTCCTACAGCTGAAGCTGAAGAACTAAAGAAGAAATTAGAAGCTGCTGGCGCTAAAGTTGAATTGAAGTAATGCTTTTGCTTTAAAGCCAACTCACCTTTGTGGTGAGTTGGCTTTTTGTCGTTTGAGCTTTTAGCTCAAATTACTCTGCTGTTCTAGCTCAAATTTGACTATCCAATCATAAGTCAACAACAAAAGAGGTTTATTTCAGGTGATTCAGACTCGTAATTTTGATCAAGCTCTTTTTAGAAAAAGCTTCGGTAATAATAAGGATAGAGAGGCGATTCCGTATCTTATTTCTCTGCAGCAAGAATCTTACGAAAAATTCTTACAAGCCAATATTGCGTCCGAAAAAAGGGAGAATATTGGTATCCAATCTGTGTTTAATTCTTTTTTCCCGCTTTCAGACTCGGCTGGAAGAGTTACACTAGAGTTCGTTAGCTATTCTTTGGGTAAACCAAAATATGAATTTCACGAATGTCTTTCTGCCGGAAGAAGTTTTTCTGCCCCAATGCGCGCTCAATTGCGTTTGATTTTGTGGCATCAAGAAGAAGGAAGCGATATTAAAGAAATTCGCTCAATTAAAGAACAAGAAGTTTATTTGTGCGATGTTCCTTTGATGACTGAAACTGGAAGTTTCATCATTAACGGCGCTGAAAGAGTTATCGTGTCACAAATGCGTCGCGCTCCGGGTGTATTTTTTGACAGCGAAAATGTTAAATTGTCTGGATCTAAATCTTACACTGCCAAAATTATCCCTCATATCGGCTCGTGGCTAGACTTTGAGTTTGACAGTAAGGATATTCTTTATTTCCGTGTTGATAAAAAAAGAAAGATTCCAGTTTCCTCTTTGCTAAGAGCGATTGACTTGTCTTCAGAAAGTATCATCCGTGATTTTTATGGTTTTGTTGATGCCTTCATTACTAAAAATGGTTGGGCGATAAAATTTGATCCCGAAATATTTATCGGTAAAAAAACGGTTCATGATTTAGTTTGTGCTGATAGCAAAAAAGTTGTAGTTAAAGAAGGAACAAAACTTAACCGCAAAGCTGTTGAAAAATTAAAACAAGAAAAGTTCGAAAATTATCTTTTAACTGATGAAATTCTTCTAGGCTATGTTGTTGCACAGGATCTGGTTGATAACGATACTGGCGAATTATTACTTGAAGCTGGAAGTATCCTGACTCCCGAAAGTTTAGAAATTTTACAAAAATTGAATTTCAAGACAATCGCTGTGATTAACCCAAGCAAATCTGATATTGGGCCTTATCTATACAACACCATGTTGGTGGATAAAAACCAAAATCAAAAAGATGCTTTATTCGACATTTATAAAGCGATTAGACTTGGTGAGGCTCCGTCATCTTTAGAAGTTGCAAAGAATTATTTCGATAATTTGTTTTTCTCTGATGCTAGATACAACTTGTCTGATGTCGGTAGAATGAAGATGAATCATAGACTTTCTCTCAATATTGATAAAGAGACTTTGCATCTTATGCATGATGATGTGAAGCAGGCGATTAAAATTCTAAGTTTGATCAAACATAATGATCTTAAAACTGATGACATCGACAATTTGGCTAACAGACGCGTTCGTGCTGTTGGTGAATTGATCGAAAATCAGTTGCGTGTTGGCATGTCAAGAATTGAGAAGTCAATCATTGAGAAAATGAATTCAGTGGAAGTTGACACCATCATGCCACAAAGTTTGATCAATTCTAAACCATTATTGACAGCGGTTAAAGATTTCTTTGCTACTTCACAATTGTCGCAATTCATGGATCAAACCAATCCTCTGGCCGAGATTACTCACAAACGTCGTTTGTCAGCTTTAGGACCCGGTGGTTTAACCCGTGAAAGAGCTGGTTTTGAAGTGCGTGACGTTCATCCAACTCATTATGGTCGTATTTGTCCGATTGAAACTCCAGAAGGTCCGAATATCGGTCTGATCAACTCATTGGCCACCTACGCTCGCGTTAATAAGTACGGTTTCATTGAAACTCCTTACCGTAAAATTACTAATAGCAAAGTGACTAACGAAATTCATTATCTTTCTGCTTTGGAAGAGATCGATTTTGTGATCGCACCTTCAGTTAATGACGTTGACGACAAAGGAAATATCAAGTCTGATTTTATAAACTGCCGTAAAAATGGTGAGTTTGTGATGATGACTCCAGATAAAATCGATTATGTTGACGTTTCTACAAAACAGATCGTTTCAATTGCGACTACTCTGATTCCATTCCTAGAAAATGACGATGCTAACCGTGCATTGATGGGTTCGAACATGCAACGTCAAGCTGTCCCACTTCTTCGTCCAGATGCCCCATTAGTGGGAACTGGTATGGAAGCGGTGATCGCTGCGGATTCTGGCGCTGCTATTAAAGCTAAGAAAGATGGTGTAGTGAAGTTTGTCGATGCTTCTAAAATTGTTGTTGAATCAATCGAAGATGGTGTTCCAAATATCGAAGTATATGGTCTGCAAAAATATATCAGAACTAACCAAGATACTTGTATCAACCAAAGACCAACAGTTTGCATTGGGCAGAAAGTAAAATCTGGTCAGATTATTTCTGATGGTCACTCAATTTCCGATGGTGAAATTGCTTTGGGTAAAAACGTTCGCGTGGCTTTCATGCCTTGGAACGGTTACAACTTTGAAGACTCGATCATCATTTCAGAAAGATTATTGGCTGACGATACTTTCACTTCAATTCACATTGAAGAGATGGAAGTAGTCGCTCGTGATACTCGTTTAGGGCCCGAAGAAATTACTCGTGACATTCCAAATGTTAGTGAAGAAGCATTAGCTAAACTTGACGAAGAAGGTATTATTCATATCGGCGCTGAAGTTCAAGCCGGTGATCTTTTGGTTGGTAAAACCACGCCGAAATCTGAATCACCAATGACTCCAGAAGAAAAACTTTTGAAAGTTATCTTTGGTGAAAAAGCCTCAGACGTTAAAGATTCTTCGCTTTACGCTTCTACTGGTATCAGCGGAACTGTTGTGGATGTAAAAGTTTTCTCCCGTAAAGGTATCGAAAAAGACGAGAGATCAGTTTACATCGAAATGCAGCAAATTGAAGAATTGGCTAAAAGCAAAAATCTGAAAGTTTCTTTCTTGGAAGACTCTCTTAAAGATGCTTTGATCAATTTGTTTGATGGTCAGAAATTGGCTAACACTGTTGATAAGTTGAAAGCCAAAGCAAAATTGGAAGCTTCTGAACTGGTAAATCTTAGCAAAAACCACTTGGCAAAAATTGTTGTTGATGATGCTAAAGCAATGGATAAAGCAGAGAAACTTATCAAATCGCACAATAAACAAGTTAGTGAGATTGAGAAAGATTTTGCTGATAAGGTTGCTCGTATCAAATCAGGTGACGAATTAGGCCAAGGTGTATTGAAAATTGTTAAGGTTTACATCGCTTCTAAGTACAGATTACAACCTGGTGATAAAATGGCTGGACGTCACGGTAACAAAGGTGTCGTTTCAAAAATTGCTCCGGCTGAAGATATGCCTTATTCTGCTGACGGTGAACCGGTGGATATCGTTTTGAATCCTCTTGGTGTACCTTCACGTATGAACGTTGGCCAGATTCTTGAAACTCACTTGGGATTTGCTTCCAAAGAAATGGGTAAGCAAATTGCCAAACTTTTAGATCAAGTTTCAGAGCAAAAAGCCGAATTCATTAAGCAATTAAGAGATAAAATCTTGGAAGTTTATGTTTCTGAAAGTGAGACTGCTAGAATCAAATCAATGAGTGAATCTGAGTTAATCGAGTTTGCTTCAAGATTGAAAAAAGGTGTTCCTTTTGCGACTGGAACTTTTGAAGGTGCCAAAGAGGAATATATTACTAAATTGCTTGAAGTGGCAGGTGTTGATAAATCTGGTCAAATCGAATTGTGCGACGGAAAAACTGGCGATAAATTTGATCGTAAAGTTACAGTCGGATATATTTACATGCTGAAATTGCATCACTTGGTTGATGACAAAATTCACGCTCGTTCGATTGGACCTTACAGCCTTATTACTCAGCAACCTCTTGGTGGTAAATCACACTTTGGTGGTCAGCGTTTCGGTGAAATGGAATGTTGGGCTCTACAAGCTTACGGTGCGGCTTATTCATTACAAGAAATGCTTACAGTTAAATCTGACGATGTGGTTGGTAGAATTAAAATCTACGAATCAATCATTCAAGGTAACCAAAACTTTAACTGCGGCATCCCTGAATCATTTAACGTAATGATCAAGGAAGTACGTTCGCTTGGTTTAAATATCGAATTAGTAGAGAAATAAAAACATGCTCCGCGCCGCAAGCGCGGAGTTCTGTCTTGGATTTTTCTTAAGGCAGCCCTAAAGAAATACAGTTTAAACAAAAATAAAAATCCTCATGTCATTAGCAGGAACTTCTTCACACGGTCTATTAAGTCTCAACTCAAACAGTGCGGTTGATCTTTTGGATTTCAATGCCATCAAGATTTCAATTGCCAATCCTGATAAAATCAGATCATGGTCATTTGGCGAAGTAACTAAGCCAGAAACGATCAATTATCGCACATTCAAACCGGAAAGAGATGGTTTGTTTTGTGCCAGAATATTTGGTCCAATTAAAGATTATGAATGTCTATGCGGTAAATATAAACGTATCAAATATAAGGGTATTGTTTGTGAAAAATGCGGTGTGGAAGTCACTTCTTCAAAAGTGCGCCGTGAAAGAATGGGTCATATTGAGCTTGCTGCTCCAATTGCACATATTTGGTTTTTAAAATCATTGCCTTCACGTATCAGCGCGATTTTGGGTCTTACTCTTAAAGCAATTGAAAAAGTTATTTATTTTGAATCTTACATCGTTACCGATGGTTTGATGTCGCCTCTAAAAGATGGCACCATCCTCACCGAAGATGAATATGCCAAATATCAGCAAGAACATGGCTATGGCAGCTTTATTGCTGAAATGGGTGCAGAATCGATCCAAAAATTGTTGGCCAAATTAGATCTGAAAAAAATTCAGAAAGAATTGCGGGAAGATCTGGTAGTGCAAACTTCTGAACTGAAGAAAGAAAAAATCATCAAAAGATTGAAATTGGTTGAGCAATTTATCGAATCGGAAAATAGCCCGGCTTGGATGATTATGAGCGTATTGCCAGTTATCCCGCCTGATATTCGTCCTTTGGTTATGCTTGATGGCGGTCGTTTTGCCACTTCTGATCTTAACGAATTATATCGTCGCGTTATCAACCGTAATAATCGTTTGAAGCGTTTGATGGAGTTAGGTGCGCCTGAAATCATCATCAAAAATGAAAAGCGCATGTTGCAAGAATCAGTAGATGCTCTTCTTGACAATGGTCGTTCTGGTGCGGTTGTTAAAAACTCTAACAAAAAACCTTTCAAGTCACTTTCTGACATGTTGAAGGGTAAACAAGGTCGTTTCCGTCAAAACTTGCTTGGTAAACGTGTCGACTATTCTGGTCGTTCGGTTATCGTGGTGGGCCCAGAATTGAAATTGCACCAATGTGGTTTGCCGAAAAAAATGGCTCTCGAATTGTTCAAGCCTTTCATTTATTCTAAGCTTGAGCTTTACGGAAAATCGCCTTCGATCAAAGTTTCGAAAAAAATGGTCGAAGCCGAAAGATCAGAAGTTTGGGATATTCTAGATGAGGTTATCAAAGAACATCCAGTTCTTCTAAACCGCGCTCCAACACTTCACAGACTTGGTATTCAAGCTTTTGAACCAGTTCTTACTGAAGGTAAAGCAATCCAGCTTCACCCTCTTGTATGTTCGGCCTTTAACGCTGACTTTGACGGTGACCAAATGGCGGTTCACGTTCCTTTGTCAATTGAAGCTCAGGTTGAAACTCGTGTGTTGATGATGTCAACTAACAACATCTTAAGCCCTGCTAACGGCAAACCGATTATCGTTCCTTCACAAGACATTATTTTGGGTTTGTACTATATCACTATGGAAGGCCAAGATTTTGCTAAATCTAAAGCTCGTGCAATTTCTGATATTTATGAATTGGAGCACGCACTCAACATCGGCATGTCTTTGCACGATAAAGTTCTTTACCGCTTCATGGTAAAAGACAAAGATGGCGAAAGATATTTTAAGAAAATTGAGACCACTCCAGGCCGAGTTATTCTTTATAATAATTTGCCTACTATGATGAAGGGCGATGTTTCCATCGTAAATAATGTCATGACTAAAAAGGCAGTTACTAGCTTGATTGATATGGTTTACAGAAATTGCGGTCAAAAAGAGACGGTAATGTTCTGCGATCGTATTATGACTTTGGGTTTCAAAAACGCCTGTCGTGCCGGTATTTCAATTGGTAAGGATGATATGATCATTCCTGATTCTAAGCAAAAAAATATCTCAGAATCACTCGACAAAGTTAAAAAGCTCGAAAAGCAATATCGTGAAGGTTTGATTACAGCTGGTGAAAGATATAACAAAGTTATTGACGAGTGGACCAATTGTACTGACAAAATTTCTAAAGAAATGATGCGCAGCATCTCAAGCTTTGGAACTCCAAAACAAGCCAACTCAATTTTTATGATGGCTGATTCTGGTGCCAGAGGTTCTGAAAGCCAAATCAAACAGGTTGCTGGTATGCGTGGTTTGATGGCAAAACCATCAGGTGAAATTATTGAAACTCCGATCGTTTCGAACTTCAAAGAAGGTTTGAGCGTTCTGGAATATTTCATTTCAGCCCACGGTGCCCGTAAAGGTTTGGCCGATACAGCTTTGAAAACAGCAAACTCTGGTTATTTGACTAGAAGATTGGTTGATGTTTCACAAGATTGTATCGTGGTTGAAGAAGATTGCGGTGCTACAGAAGGCGTTATAATTGAACCAATCGTT
Organism: uncultured Rhizobium sp.; assembly: GCA_964537735.1. GTDB lineage: Bacteria > Pseudomonadota > Alphaproteobacteria > Rickettsiales > UBA1997 > UBA2645. The sequence goes on from CAZICL010000013.1 coordinate 10,065, forward strand.
GATGATGGTCGTGTAGTTGCTTCATTGTCAGAGCAAGTTTTGGGTCGTGTGGCAATCGAAGATGTTAAATCAGCTGACAAGAAAGTTGTGGTAAAAGCTGGCATTATGATTGATGAAGCTTTGGCCGACGCAATTGATAAGGCCGGTGTTAAAACCATCAAGTCGCGTTCAGTTCTAACTTGTAAAGTTAAAGATGGTGTCTGTGTTAAATGTTACGGACGTGATCTTTCAACGGGTAACATTGTTAGTATCGGCGAAGCAGTCGGTGTGGTTGCAGCTCAGTCAATCGGTGAGCCCGGAACTCAGCTTACAATGAGAACTTTCCACATTGGTGGTGCAGCACAAAGAGGTTCAGAACAATCTTCAATCACTTCTGTTTCGGAAGGTTTTGTTAAAATTGTTGATAAAGGAACAATTACTAATCGTGATGGCAAAGTTATCGTGGTTAGTCGTAATTCTGAAATTGTACTTTGCGACAATGATAAGAAAGAGATTCATAGCTATAGATTGCCTTATGGTTCAACTATTCTGCGCAAAAATGGTGAATCTGTAATTAAAGGTGATCACTTGGCGGAATGGGATCCTTATAACATCCCAGTTATTGCTGAATCTGATGGCTTAGTAAAATATAGCGATCTAACCGAAAATGTTTCGCTTCGTGAAAAAATCGAAGAATCAACCGGTGTTTCGACTAAAATCGTTATTGATTGGAAGCAATACAGCAAACAGGAATTGAAGCCAAGATTATCTTTGGTAACTGGAAAAGGCGAAGTTATTAAGGAATATGCTTTGTCAGTGAATACAATTATCGGTATTTCTAACGGTGATGAAGTTAAAGCTGGTGATGTGGTTGCAAGGGTTCCGAAAGAATCTTCGAAAACTCGTGATATTACTGGTGGTCTTCCACGTGTTGCTGAGTTGTTTGAAGCTCGTAAGCCGAAAAATGCTGCTGTAATGAGTGACATTGACGGACGCATTGAATTTGGAAAAGACTATAAAACTAAACGTCGTATTGTGGTGAGATCTGAAGATGCTTCAATCGAGCCAGTTGAATATGCTTTTGTGAAAACCAAGCATTTGTTCGTTGGTGAAGGTGATATGGTTAAAAAAGGTGACATTTTGGTTGACGGTAATCCAGTTCCGCATGACATCTTGCGTATCCAGGGTATGCAAGCTTTCACCAACTATATGGTGAGTGAAGTGCAGAAAGTTTACCGTATGCAAGGTGTTAAAATTGATGACAAGCATATTGAAGTAATCTTAAGCATGATGCTGAAGCGTGTTGAAGTTACCAACTCAGGCGACACAACACTTTTAGTTGGTGAATATGTTGATCGTGATGTTTTTGAGGAAATTAATATCAAGATGATCGCGCAAAATATGAAGCCAGCCCAATGCTCACCAGTATTGCTTGGTATCACTAAAGCCTCATTGCAGACCAAATCATTCATTTCTGCAGCATCATTCCAGGAAACCACAAGAGTTTTAACCGACTCTGCAGTTCAAGGTAAATATGATGATTTAAAAGGTTTGAAAGAAAACATTATTGTTGGTCGCTTGATTCCTGCTGGTACTGGTCTTTTAGCGAGTAAATATCGCAGAATGGCTAACCAAGAAAAGAAAGAAGAAGTCTTGGTTGAAGAGGTTAATGAGGCTTAAAAAGCTTAAAATTAAGGGGCTCACAAGAGCCCCTTTTTTTTGCGTTTAGTTCAGAGGGTCAATAATATCCTAAGCCTATTATGAGACCGTCGCAATTCAAATTTTTTTGAAACGCACTTACATCTTGGTACGCTTACCTCTTCTTAGAAAATTTCGAATTGCGATAGTCTCATTATAAGAATGTTGATCTAAGAAACACTCCTGTCTCTGCAAAATGGATTTTGCTTTTAGATCTGATATTTTTTTCACAAACCTAAAATGCCTGAAAAATTTTTTTCCAAATTTAAAAAGAATCGTCGCGGATATTTCTCGTTTCTGATTTTGCTGGCACTGTTTTTTATCACACTTTTTGCTGAATTAATCGCCAATGATAAACCTTTATTGGTCAAATTTAAGGGTGATTTTTATTTGCCGGTTTTTAGTGATTTCAGTGAAAAAGAATTTGATGGAGAGTTTGAAACTAAAGCTGATTTTCGTGATCCAGCAGTGCAGAAATTAATTACAGCAAATGGTTGGATTATTTTTCCACCGATTCCTTTTTCTTATGATACAATAAACCTTTCAATTAAGACTCCAGCGCCTTCCAAACCCACTTTGCATAATCTTTTGGGCACTGATGATAATGGTCGCGATGTTTTAGCGCGAGTGATTTATGGTGTAAGAATTTCGCTTATTTTTGGGTTAATTTTAGCTGCTCTAAGCGCCATAATTGGTATTTTTGCTGGCGCCATTCAAGGTTATTTTGGTGGTCTAACTGACCTACTATTACAGCGTTTTACGGAAGTTTGGTCAAGTATGCCGGTGTTATTTTTATTGATAATTTTATCGGCAATTTTTGAGCCGAGTTTTTTCACCTTATTATTTTTGATGTTATTATTTAGCTGGATGTCTTTGGTGGCAATTGTGCGTGCTGAATTTCTACGGTTACGTAATTTTGATTTTGTACGCGCCAGCCGGGCTCTTGGGGCTTCTAATTTAAGAATTATCTTTCGTCATATTTTGCCCAATGCTGCTCCAATAATTATTGCTAATATTCCTTTTTTAATTAGCGGTTCGATTGTCACTTTGACTTCGCTTGATTTTTTAGGTCTGGGATTGCCAATTGGATCACCATCTTTGGGAGAATTGTTAGCGCAGGGGAAAAATAATATTAATGCCTATTGGCTTGGTTTAACTAGCTTTGTAGTGGTGACATTAATTTTAACTTTACTGGTTTTTATCGGAGAAGCGGTGCGAGATGCATTTGATGTCAGAAAATTTGAATTTAAATAAGTGGGAAGACAGTTTTTAAGCTTTAAAAATCCTAGACTTTTTGAGCTCGAAAAATAATTTCCGCCTTTCTTTAGAAAATCCTTAACCAATCAATATTTATACATGCCAATTGAAATTCTCATGCCTGCTCTTTCTCCTACGATGAAAGAAGGAAACCTTGCTAAATGGGTTAAGAAAGAAGGTGATAAAATTAAAGCCGGTGAAGTTATCGCCGAGATCGAAACCGATAAAGCTACTATGGAAGTGGAAGCGGTTGATGAAGGAACTTTGGGAAAAATTTTGGTTGCTGAAGGCGCGGAAAATGTTGCCGTAAATTGTTGTATCGCCTTGATTTTAGAGGATGGAGAAGACAAAAAATCCTTGGCTAATTATAGCTGTGAACCAATTTCTGCCGGACCGACAAAAATTGAAAATAAAGAAGAAGTAAAAGCTTCTGCCGCCTCTGCTCCAGCTGTTGTTGCTCACATCTCTAATGCCCCGCAGACAAATTCTACTTCTTATTCTTCACACGTTAAGGCCAGCCCTTTGGCTAAAAGAATTGCCCGTGAAGAAAATGTGTCCATTTCACAAATTATAGGCACTGGTCCGCATGGCAGAATTATTAAAGATGACGTACTTGATTTTGTTGCCGGTGGTGGAGCAAGAGCGGGTGTTATCAGACGTAATCCGCAAGAATTGCGTGCTGTTAAAAATAGTAATATCCGCAAAGTTATTGCGCGTCGACTTCTTGAATCAAAACAGAATGTACCGCATTTTTATTTGTCTTGTGAATTCAACATTAACAAGCTGCAAGAACTACGTGCGGCTTTAAACGAAGTTGCTGAAACTGACGATAATGGTAATCCAGCTTATAAAATTTCAGTTAATGATTTGATCATTAAAGCAACAGCAATGGCTTTGAAAAAAGTTCCGGAAGCAAATTCATCTTGGTCGGATGATGCAGTTTTGATCTATAACAATATTGATATTTCAATGGCTGTGGCAATTGATGGCGGTTTGATTACTCCGATCATTAAGAATGCTGATCAAAAAACTATTCAAGCTATTTCAATTGAAGCTAAACAATTAGCAAAAAAAGCGCGTGACGGCAAATTACAGCCGGAAGAATTCCAAGGTGGTTCATTTAGTATTTCTAATTTAGGAATGTTTGGAATCGACAATTTTGCTGCCATCGTAAATCCACCGCAAAGTTGTATTTTAGCGGTTGCACGCGCTGTTGAAAAACCAATTGTTGAGCATGGTCAAATTAAAACTGCCCACATGATGAATGTCACCTTATCTTCAGATCACAGATCAGTTGATGGGGCGGTTGGTGCAGAATTCTTAAAAGCGTTACGTCGCTATATTGAACATCCAATTTTGATGTTGGTATAAATTTTTTTGAAGTGATATTGCAATTAATTAAGTGCAATCTTATCTTCTAAAAACGTTGAAGTTCTTATGAACTTCATCTCTATAAACATTCTCGCTCTAGGTTTCTAGGGTATCACTAAATTAATTCAGATATGATTAAAGCAATTGAACTTGTCGTTGTTGTAACGCTAATGGTTTTCTCTTTTGTGATCGGCGTTAAATATTCCGATAACGTAAAATCACATGCCGGATGGCTTTTTGAAACCAAGGAAGAAGAAGTTGACCTTCCGGATCTTACTAATGAAAGTGGTGTTGAGTCAATAACTGTCTATGATAATGGCGCAGTTGATAATGGCGAACAAATGCCACAAGAAGCTTCAGAAAATGCTACTACTGTAAACACTGATGTAAGTGTAACTGAAGTGAAAACTGAAGCCGCTCCAGCGCCAGCAACAACAAATAATGTTGAAGTTGCTCCAGCCAAAGCAAAGAATGCTAAACCAGCTGCAAAGCAATAGCAGATTCTGTTGTAAACTATTTCAAATCTCCAAAAGAGGTTTGAAATAGACCATTAAACACCACACCAAAACCCACAATGACACACCAACACCTCTCTGGATGCTTACGTTTCTTACTTTTTCTTTTCTCATTTCTTCTACTAAATCTTGATTCAGCCTGGTCCTTAGATAGCGAATCTGATCGCGAAAAAATTGTTGCTGCTAGGTCGCGTAAATTTTATCGATCCAGTCGAGCAATTCAGTCACTTCTGATTTCGGGAAATAAAGATTCAGACTATAATTCTAAATCATATCGACTTGATGTGCGCTATTACTATCAAAGTAAGCGGCAAATGCATGAGGTCAGTCTTTTCCAGCAAACTGCTTACACCTCGTCCTCAACAACAAAACAATTATTACAAAAGAAGTCTGAACTTTATGATTTAACGGTTTCGGATAAGTTTATGCTGGGTGATTCCAATAATTATGCTTCTTTATATAATCGTGTTAATTATGACGATCTTTCAACTTATTATTATGATTTGCGCAGTGCTGTTGGCTTTGGAAGGATTTTTTTTGGCGATAAGATTGAACTTGATGCCAGCATCGGCTACATGGATATCAAAAATTCTGGCAGCAAAACTTTTATCATGCCGTCAGCGCGTTTGAATATTCCTATTACGCGCAATCTCACTTTTACACAAAGAGCCTATTATTATATCGATTATGAAAGTATGGATGATGAGATAAGAACCACGTTGAAATATCGTATCAATAATCGTGTTTCCTTGGCTTTGAATCATATTTTGGAACAGCGCAAATATGATGACGTCAATAAGAAAATTTATGTAAATCAGACTAGAAGATATATTGCTTTTGGTTTGTCATTTGATTTGCAATGAAGCGCAATTTTATCGGGTAATACAGGTTGCGGATAATAAGGAGAATGTCGCAAATCAAAATTTTCTAAGAAGTTTTTGTGATTCAAATTTTTTTGAAAGGTAAGCGTACCAAGATGTACGTGCGTTTCAAAAAAATTTGATTTGCGACAGTCTCTAAGAAATAACAACTAAGTCTGGAGTTATTTCGTTGATTCTTTCGTCGTAACATTCTCTTCATTCATCTTCTTAACTTCCTGTTCAAACTCTTCAGAATCAATATTTAAAGCGTTGCGATGTGAGGCGGGAACGCGATGTTCATTGCCATACATATCAACGATTACTGTGGAAGTATCATCATTTAATTTTGCTTTTTCTTCAGCAATGCCGCGATTGAGCTCATGGCGAATTTCTTCTAATCCAAGATCTTGTTCAACCTCCTTGAGTTGAGCTTTTAAATTGTGAAAAAAACTTTTGCCGCGATAGAAAATTTTGCCGACAAAATGAGCAATTTCAGGCAGATCTTTGGGGCGAATAAAAATAAGGATGACTATGCAGACCAAGAGAAGTTCTGCTAAGGAAAAACCAAACATAAAATTATAGTTGATAGTGGTATAGGTTTGCTGTTGTCACCTAACGCGAAGTATTAACCAAATCTTCCAGTTATATAATCCTGAGTTTGCTGGATGGTAGGATTGGTAAAAATTTTATCGGTGGTGTCATATTCCACAACTTTTCCCATATTGAAAAAGGCCGTCATATTAGAAACGCGAGCGGCTTGCTGCATTGAGTGAGTTACGATGATGATGGTAAAATTTTCTTTTAGTTCATCAATTAACTCTTCAATTTTGGCGGTGGCTATTGGATCAAGTGCAGAGCAAGGTTCGTCCATTAAAATAACTTCAGGTTCAATAGCAATAGTGCGGGCAATACATAGACGTTGCTGTTGTCCGCCAGATAATCCTGATGCTTGATCATTTAAACGGTCTTTAACTTCTTTCCACAATCCGGCTCGGCTCAGGCTTTTTTCAACAATTTCATCCAGTTCTTTTTTATTGTTAAAGAGACCGTGGATTCTTGGACCGTAAGCGACATTCTCGTAAATTGATTTGGGGAAGGGGTTGGGTTTCTGAAATACCATGCCTACTGATGCGCGCAGCAGAACCAAATCAAGGTTTTCGCGATAAATATTATTGCCATCCAAATTAATTTCGCCGTCAATTTTGCAGCCCAAAATAGTGTCGTTCATGCGGTTAATGCAGCGTAAAAAAGAAGATTTGCCGCAACCAGAAGGGCCGATCAATGCAGTTACGCTGTGCTCTTTAAAATCAAGATTGATGTCAAATAAGGCTTGTTTTTGACCGTAAAATAAATTGATATTTTTTGCTGATATTTTGCTGTTCATGGTTGATTATATATAGATTCAACGGCCATCTTGATAAGATGTGCTCCACAATATTTTTTTATTTCTAAAAAAAAACCTTTCTTTGATGAAGAAGCTGAAAAAATTCCTACCGCGTTCGCTCTATGGCAGATTTCTGCTGATTATAATTGTTTCGTCTTTGGTGGTGCAGATTGTGTCGATTTATGTTTTTTTCTATACTCACCTGGATGTGATTAGCAAACACATGGCACGTAGTGTTATTGAAGAAATGGTGTTTGTCAAAAATTCCATTAATAAGCCGGGCTATCAAAGTTTGCTTAATGAGCTGTCAGAAAATACCGGTTTACAATTTTCTTTTGAAAATCGTCGGCGTTTAAAAAAGAAGAAAATTGCTGACTCCGATTGGAGTCAAAGCCGAATTTATGATTATATAAATCCGCTGATTGATCCTTATAACCGTTTTAAATCTGAGCTCGATAGTTATGATTTAAAACCCTACGAAATTTTTGAAAGTCGAGAAGATGATGGTATTATTATTGTTAAGGTACAAACGGCGCAAGGTCTTCTATCTTTTGATGTTCCGGTAAAAAGAATTACTAGTTCCAGCGCTTATGTTTTTACCTTCTGGATGATGTTAAGTGCCATTGTAACTTCAACTATTGCAATAATTTTTTTCCGCAATCAGGTGCGGTTTGTCCGTGAATTATCAGATGCAGCAGAGAAATTTGGTCGTGGTCAGGATGTGCCCAATATTAAACCGGCCGGTTCGGAGGAAATTCGTTCGCTGACTATTTCATTTATAAAAATGAAAGAGCGCGTGTTGCGTTACATTAATCAGCGCACAGACATGCTTTCCGGAGTGTCACATGATTTACGCACACCTCTTACGCGCATGAAATTACAACTTGAGCTGATGAAACATTCTGAAGAGGTTGAAGATCTAAAAAATGACGTAAGTGATATGGAAAGGTTGGTTGATGAATATCTTGATTTTGCGCGTTCTGAAGAAAAAGAAGGAAGTGTTGATGTTTTAATACGAAAATTTATTCAGGAAAAAATCATAAAATATTACGCCAAAATGCAAAAGCGTATTGAAGGATCTATTGACGTGCCAGATAATTTTGAAATGTCGATTAAAAAACTCGCTTTCAAACGGGCTTTGATGAATTTAATTGATAATGCATTTAATTACGGAAATGTGGTGAATTTGTCGGCGCATTTGTCGCATGATAATTTAATTGTGACGATTGATGATAATGGGCCAGGTATTCCTGAAGCTGAACGGGCGAAGGTGTTTCGGCCCTTTTACCGAATTGACAATTCACGCAACCTCGATAAAAAACCACTCTCTGGCGGCTCTGGGCTTGGTTTAGCCATTGCTATGGACGCTATCGCTTCGCACGGCGGTCGCATTAATCTGGCGGATTCTCCACTTGGTGGTCTGCGCGTAATGATTTTTATTCCACTTTAAAATTTACCTCAAAATGAAACGCATTCTTGTTACCGGCGGTGCCGGATTTCTTGGCTCTTTTTTATGTGAAAGACTTTTGGCAGCGGGAAATGAAGTAATTGCTTTGGATAATTATTTTTGCGGTAGCAAAAAAAATATTGAACATCTGGTTCCTAATCCACGTTTTGAAGCGATTCGCCACGATGTAACTCAGCCTATTCATTTAGAAGTTGACGAGATTTATAATTTTGCTTGTCCAGCCTCTCCAGTTCATTATCAGCATAATCCAGTGCACACCACAAAAACCTGCGTGATGGGAGCAATTAATATGCTTGAATTAGCACGTAATGTGAACGCAAAAATTATTCAGGCTTCAACTTCTGAAGTTTACGGTGATCCGTTAGTACATCCGCAATGTGAAGAATATTTTGGTAATGTGAACACGATGGGAGCACGTTCTTGTTATGATGAGGGTAAGCGTGTTGCTGAAACTCTATTCTTCGATTATTACAACCAATATGGTGTTGAAATTAAAATTATTCGCATCTTCAACACTTTTGGTCCACGTATGTCAGTTAATGATGGTCGCGTAGTTTCTAACTTCATAGTTCAGGCTTTGCGTGGTGAAGATTTAACAGTTTATGGACAAGGCGATCAAACTCGATCTTTTTGTTATGTTGACGATTTGGTAACTGGCATAATCAATTTTATGAATCTTGATTCAGCAGAATTTGGTCCGATCAACCTTGGAAATCCTGGAGAGTTCACAATTTTAGAGTTGGCTGAGAAAGTTTTGAAATTAACTGGATCTAAATCAAAAATTATCTTTAAAGACTTGCCGCAAAATGATCCAATGCAGCGTAAACCGGTGATTGAGAAAGCGCAGAAATTAATAAAATTCTCTCCGCAAGTGTCTCTGGAGCAAGGTTTAGAAAAAACCATCCAATATTTTAAACAAGTTTTGTAACTCTAATGTCCGACATTTTCACCATTCAAAAGCTACAAAATGCTGTGGTTACGAATAACAGCGTCATTATCAATAAAGGCAATATTGTCAGCGCTTCCTGCGTTACTAAAGCAAATTACGACAAATATTTAAAGCCGCGCTTTCGTTGGAAATATATTTTTCCGATATTTTCTTCTGCCAAAAAATCCTACATTTTGCCTGGTGATGAATGGTCAAAGAACTATTGTCACTTCTTGTGGGAATTTTTGTCGAAAGTAATTGAGCTAAAAACAGCAACTCCTGATGCGACTTTGATTCTGCCCAAATCATATTTAAAAATTGATTTTATGATGAAGTGTTTGGCAGCCTTTGGATTTGGATCGCGTAACATTAAAATTATCCCCAAAAAATCTCATCTCAGGGTAAAAAATCTGTCCTTTATTCCCTGCATTAATATCGCAACTCCGGGATATTATGATTTTCTGAAATTTGCTGAAGTCAGAAAAACTCTTATTTCACATTACCAACAAGATTTAAAAACCAATTTTGGTGAAAGAATTTATATCAGCAGATCCGATCCGAAAAAAAATACTGCGCGACGCGTTAGCAATGAAATTGAATTAGTAGCAATGCTTGCTAAATATGGCTTCAAAACGGTGTATATGGAAGATTTTTCTTTCTTAGAACAGCTTTCAATTTCGTCTTTTGCTAAATATGTTATCGCGCCGCACGGTGCTGGAATTACTAACGTTATGTTTATTAAAGAAGGCGGTTGTCTGTTAGAAATGGTAAACCACCAATGGGGCAAAACTTGTTTCGCTGAAATGTGCGAAAGAATTAATGTTGATTATCACAAGTTTGGCTGTGAACCAGTCGAAAATCGTGGACATGCTTTGAGTAATATAAAAGTTGATGTGGCACAATTGGAAACTGTGTTGAGAGACATTTTAAAATAAATAAAATCAAAATGAAAATTACAGTAATTGGCAGTGGTTATGTTGGTTTGGTTTCAGGCATTTGCTTTGCTAAATTGGGACACGAAATTGTTTGTGTTGATCAGGATGAATCCAAAATTCTAAAACTTAAATCTGGTATAATTCCTATTTTTGAACCGGGCTTGAAGGAAATGTTGGATGAGGTTGTGGCTGCAGAAAAAATTTCCTTCACTACTGATTTGCAAGAAGCCTTACAAGATTCAAATGTTGTTTTTATCGCCGTTGGAACGCCACAAGATGAAGATGGTAGTGCTGATTTATCTTACGTATTAGCAGCTGCAAAGCAAATTGCCCAATTGTCAAATTCTTACAAACTAATAGTCACTAAATCAACTGTGCCAGCTGGAACAGGTGTTAAGGTTAAGAACTTGGTAGCGCAAACCAATCCTCAGCTTGAATTTGCCGTGGCATCAAATCCAGAATTTTTGCGGGAAGGTGCGGCGATTGACGATTTTATGAATCCAGATCGTATTGTGGTGGGTGTTGAAGATCAAAAATCACAACAAATTTTTAGTGAAATTTATTCAGCTTTTGCTACGCACAAACTGATTTTTGCCGATATTGTAACGTCTGAGCTCATCAAATATGCGGCTAACTCCTTTCTGGCGACTAAAATTTCTTTCATTAATGAAATGGCCGATTTGTGTGAAGCAGTCGGCGGTGATATTAAAAAATTGTCTCATGCAATTGGTCTTGATACAAGAATTGGTGAGAAATTTTTAAATCCTGGTCCGGGCTTTGGTGGTTCGTGTTTTCCTAAAGACATTTTGGCAATTTTGAATTTTGCTAAAGAGAGTCAGGTTGATTTGTCTTTGATTAATGCGGTGGTTACTTCCAACAACAAGCGTAAAGATAGTATGGTGCAAAGAATAATGCAGCTTTGTGATGGCAATGTTGCCGATAAAAGAATCGCCCTTTTGGGGTTGGCCTTCAAATCCAATACTGATGATATACGTTATTCGCCGGCGATCACAATTGCAAAAAAATTAGCACAGCAAGGTGCTGAAATTATAGCGCATGATTTTGAAGCAATTGAAAATTCTAAACGAGAATTGGCTGAATTTAAAAATATCAGATTTTGTTCTGATCTCTACGAAGCATCTGAAAATGCTGATTTAATTGTGATTGCTACCGAGTGGAAAGAATATCAACAAATTGATTTTGCCAAAATTAAAACCAAAAAAATCATCGATTTGCGCAATCTTTTTGATGCCCAAAAAATGCGTGAAGAAGGTTTTGAGTATTTTTATATTGGTGGCAAATAGTTTTAGTCCTCGTAGCTCAGGGGATAGAGCATCGGTTTCCTAAACCGTGAGCGCATGTTCGAATCATGCCGAGGACACCATTCACTTTCGCTGAAGGCTAGAGTGATTTATTTGTTGATGAAGGATTTTTTATTATGATTAGAATTGATAAAATTATATTAGAGGACAATGTGCTGCTGGCGCCGATGTCTGGGGTTACGGATTTGCCGTTTCGCCGGTTGGTGAAATCTTTTGGTGCGCCTTTGTTAATTTCGGAGATGATTGCCTCACGGGCGATGATTTTGCAAACTCGTGAATCGTTAAAAAAATGTCAGAAAGATCCTGCGGTATATCCGCTTTCTGTTCAGCTTGCAGGTTGTGAACCGGAAGTTATGGCGGAAGCGGCTCGTCTTAATGAAGAGTTGGGTGCTAATATTATCGACATCAATTTTGGTTGTCCGGTAAAAAAAGTGGTGAATGGTTTCGCCGGATCAGCTTTGATGAAAGATGAAGAGTTGGCAACGCGCATTATGGAAGCGGTAGTAAAGGCAGTTAAAATTCCGGTGACGATGAAAATGCGTTTGGGATGGAATCATGAAAATTTGAATGCGCCTAGTTTGGCCAGAAAAGCCGAAAATGTTGGCATAAAAATGCTGACAGTTCATGGTCGTACACGTTGCCAAATGTATAACGGAAATGCCAATTGGGAATTAATTGCACGTACTAAAGAAGCGGTAAAAATTCCGGTGATTGCCAATGGTGATATTAAAAATTCGGATGATGCTAAAAAAGCGCTCGAGCTTTCAAAAGCTGATGGCGTGATGATTGGCCGAGCTTGTTACGGCAGACCTTGGTTGATTTCGCAAATTATTTCTGAACTAAAAGGCCAAGAGAAAATTGCCACGCCCAGCATTTTGGAGCAGAAAAAAATTGTGTTAAATCACTTCAACGAAATGATTGATCATTATGGCGAGCAAACCGCCATTCCTCTGGCTCGGAAACATATTGGTTGGTATAGTGCCGGTTTGAAATCATCATCAGAATTTCGAGCAAAAATTAACACAACTTGTGGTGCTGACAATGTGCGCGCTGAAATTGAAAGGTTCTACGATTTAGCATGTCAAAATTAAAAATCTCTTTAGCTCAGATAAATCCGATTGTCGGCGATTTGGAAGGTAATTGTGCCAAGATTTTGTGCGAATTTAGGAAAGCCAGTGAAGCTGGATGCGATTTGATAGTCTTTTCTGAAATGGTTATTTGCGGTTATCCTTGTGAGGATTTGTGGCAAAAACAATATTTTATGGCTGCGATAAATGAGCAAGTTTTAAAAATTCTTCAGGCCAGTAAAGACTCAAAATGCGCTATTTTACTTGGTGCACCAACTTCAATCAGCAATCGCAGCAAAAAAGAAATCATTTTTAATTCGGTGCTGCTTATTGAAAATGGCGAAGTCAGAAAAATTATTAATAAAAAAACTTTACCCAATTTCGGTGTTTTTGATGAGCGCCGCTATTTTGAGCCGGAGGTCGGAATTTCTTGCATCGAATTTCGTGGCCAAACTTTAGCAATTCTTGTTTGTGAAGATCTGTGGGATCAGCGCAATTTATTTTTATTGCGGGAACAAGTTTTTGACAGCGCAATTGCAATTAATGCTTCGCCATATTCTAGCAAAAAACATCAATATCGTCACCGGGTTTGCACTAATTTAACCACTCAAACTGGCAAACCTTTAATTTATGTTAATCAAGTTGGTGGCCAAGATTCGCTGGTTTTCGATGGATCATCTTTGGTGATGAATGCTGGCGGAGAATGTGTTCTGCAGATGAAAGAATTCGCAGAAGATTTCGCCATTATCGAAGTTGAAAAAAATGGTAAAATTTTCACAACAACTAAGAGCCCACAACTAACAGATAAAATCTCACGCGACTATCAAGCCTGTGTTTTGGGACTTCGTGACTATATCCAAAAAAATAATTTTAAAAAAGTGCTGCTGGGAATGTCGGGTGGTATTGATTCTGCTTTGGTTGCCGCAATCGCCGTTGATGCTTTAGGATCGGAAAATGTAGCACTCTATGCTTTGCCAAGTCGTTTTAACTCTGAAACATCAATGATTGACGCTAAAGAATGTACCAAAAATCTTGGTATAAATTTGGAAGTAATCTCAATTGAAATGCCATTCAGCTCAATGTTAATGCTGATTGATGATATTTCAGACTTGGCTAAAGAAAATCTCCAGTCGCGTTTGCGTGGTAATATTTTGATGACAATTTCAAATTCTAGTGGTGCTCTTTTGCTTTCAACCGGTAATAAATCAGAGTTGGCCTGTGGCTATGCGACTCTTTATGGTGATATGTGTGGCGCTTTTAACCCGATAAAAGATTTATACAAAACTGAAGTGTTTGAATTGGCTAAATGGCGCAATGAAAATATTCCTCCTTTATCACTGCATCGGCATCAAAATTTAATTGCACAAAATATTTTGACTAAAGCTCCAAGCGCTGAGTTGCGTCCTGATCAAAAAGATAGTGATTCGCTGCCGGAATATGATATTTTGGACAAAATTTTATTTCAGTTGATTGAGAAGCAGAAATCAGTTGCAGAAATAATCAATGATGGCTTTGAAGGTGATGTGGTAAAAAAAATTGCCGCACTTTTTTATGCCAGCGAATATAAGCGCCAGCAATCTTGTTTGGGGCCTAAAATTTCTGACATGGCGTTTGATAAAGATCGACGTTATCCGATAACTAATAAATTCACTAAATAATGAGCAAAAAACATACTAAAAGATATGCTGGTTTTTGGGTAAGATTTTTCGCCGGTGTTTTAGATATTGCCTTGATGATGCCTCTGTTGGTTGCGGCATTGTATCTTTTTGGAGTCACTGATGCGATCAAAATTACTGATGATTTTGGTAATTATTCTTACTTAAGCGTTTCCAGTGATAACCAATTTGTTGATATCGCGCTTTATGCTATCAGCATCGCTTATTTGGCTTATTTTATTGCCGGCAAAAAACAGGCAACTTTGGGTAAAAGATGGATGGGAATTTATGTTGGGAATGTTGATGGATCAAAATTAAGTTGGAAAAAATCTTTAGCCCGTGCTTTGGCTTCAATATTAACTGCTCTAACTTGTGGTCTTGGATTTATTATGATGATCTTTACTAAAGAAAAAACGGCATTACACGATTTAATTTGCGGCACTCGTGTTTTTCATGGCACTAAACATGGCTGAACAATTATTTTGTGGTGATTGTTTAAGAAGTTTCGAATTTCAACAATCGAAGAAACGCGGCAGTGCATTGGTTGAATTTTTATTGTGGAGCACCTTATTAATTCCAGGGCCAATTTATGGAATGTGGCGCAGAAGAAAATCAAAGAAAGAATGTGACTATTGCGGCAGCGATTTTATTCTCTCAGACACTCCAAAAAATCGTCAATTTGTTGCTCCAACTAAGAAAAAACAGTCCTAATTTATCATGACTAAAATTTGTCGTTTTGCTCCTTCCCCAACGGGCTTTTTGCATGTTGGAAATATTCGTGCTGCTATTATTAATTTTCTTTATGCCAAAAAAATTGGCGGGAAATTTATACTGCGGTTAGATGATACCGATATTGAAAGAGTGCGTGACGAATATCGTGATATGATTTTGCAGGATATGGCTTGGCTTGGTCTTGAATATTCTGATTTAATCAAACAGTCAGATCGTTTGGAAAAATATGAGGCGGCGAAAAATCAACTAATTGCAAATGGTCGGCTTTATGAATGTTTTGAAACGCCGGAAGATTTAAATTTACAAAGAAAGTCGCAAATCGCTTCTGGAATCACTCCTATCTACAATCGCGCTGCCTTGAATTTGACTGCTGAACAAAAAGATTTGTTGCGTGCGCAAGGCTTAAAACCACATTACCGCTTTTTACTGGAAGATAAAATCACCTCTTGGGATGACAAAATTAAAGGTAAAATTACCTATGAAGGCCGCCATTTTTCCGATCCGGTTTTGGTGCGTGATAACGGTGTTCCAACTTATACTTTCTGTTCGGTGGTTGACGATGTTGATCTTAGTATTACTGATATTATTCGCGGCGAAGATCACATCACCAATACGGCAATTCAAATCCAGATTTTTGAGGCTTTGGGTGCTAAAGTTCCTGATTTTTCACATTTGGCTTTGGTTAAGGCCAGTGAAGGAAAAATTTCTAAAAGAGAAGGTGGTTTTGATGTAAAATCTTTGCGTGCGGAAGGTTATGAAACCATGTCAATTATCAATCTTTTAGCGCAAATCGGCACTTCTGAACCGATTAAAATTTATAAAAATTGTGATGAATTAGTGAGTGATTTTTCCTTTGCTAAATTCTCCAAATCATCAACCAATTATGATATTTCAGAACTGAATCACATTAATCAGAAATTATTGCAGAAGCTTGATTTGTCTGATGTAGCACCGCAGTTAAAGAATTTAGGTTTGACTGAAGTAGATGCCGGATTTTTTGATTGTATCAAACAAAATATTGGTTTTTTGAGTGAAATAAAAATGTGGTGGGAAATTTGCAAAGGTCAATTTCGTTATCAAAATAAAGCCGAAGATCAAGAGTTTCTAAGAAAGGCAGCAAGTTTCTTACCACAAGATACGCAAGACAGTAGTTGCTGGCAAAATTGGCTGGAAGGAATCAAATCTAATACAACTCGTAAAGGTAAGGATTTATTTATGCCAATCCGTTTGAGTCTTACTGGTGTTGAGCATGGACCGGAGTTGAAATTTCTAGTCAATCTTATCAGTCGTGAAGAAATTTTAAAAAGATTAGCTAATTAGTTGTCAGATAGACTGGGGCTGTCTATTTATCAGAATTTTCTAACTGTTTAAATTGACCATCAATATAGGCACCATCTTCTACTGAAAGAGAACCATATTCGATCATGCCAGTGACTTTGGCTTTGCTGGTTATATTGACATTCTTGGCACGAATGTTGCCATTGAACTTTCCTCTGATGCTCAGTGATTCGGCGACAACCTCTCCTTCAAAAACACCATCTTCGCGCAATATAACTGAATTGCCTTCGATCAGGCCTTTAACATTGCCTTCAATTTCAATAATACCAAAACCAGTTAAGTTGCCCTCAACTTTAAGATCGCGGGCGATAATGGTTGGAGTTGACTTAAAATTGGAGCTGATTGATTCAAGCTTTTTGGTAAGAGGGTCGTTGTTTGAGCTGTTTTTTGCTATGTCGGAGAAAACAGATTTGATACTAGCTATTGACATATTTCGCGGTTTTTTCGTCATTAAATAAAGAATCTCCTGCTTCCAGAAATTTTTTTGGATTAAGCGGAGTATTTCTATACCTAACTTCGTAATGTAAGTGTGAACCAGTGCTACGACCAGTATTGCCCTGGATTGCAATTACTTGACCTTTACTGACTATCTGTCCAGTTTTTACTTTAACAGCATATAGATGTCCGTAACGCGTGGTAATGCCGAATCCATGATCTATGACGACAGCATTGCCATAGTCACTGAATTTGCCAGCAAGAATAATTTTGCCATTGGACGGGCTTAGAACTTTTTCATGATCAGGGCCTGCAAAATCAAGACCTTGGTGCGAAGCGTAACGTCCGGTGATCGGATCAGTTCTTGAGCCAAAACCGCTGGAAATATAGTAATTTTTCATCGGTCGTGATAAAGGCATTACCTTTACCAGGTTTTCTAACACCGCTAAACGATCAAGATCGTTATTGAATTGGATGTTCAACTGTTTGCTGATTTCATCTTCAGATGAATAATTGTCTTCAATCGAGTCCAATGCAACCAGAGGTCCACCTTGGTTCTTCATTGCAGATTTTTTGCCATTGAAAGAAAGCACTTTTTCTGCAGAACGATTTGAATGGGTCTTTTGCAACATTGCTGAATTTTTTTTCAGATTTAACCCGGTAAGATTAATGGCATTTTCAATATTTTTAATTCTGTGACGCGCAAAAGAGTGAATCTCGGCGAACATTGAATTAGTTTGTTTGATCTCATTTAAGGTATTCAAATCATC
Organism: uncultured Rhizobium sp.; assembly: GCA_964537735.1. Lineage (GTDB taxonomy): Bacteria > Pseudomonadota > Alphaproteobacteria > Rickettsiales > UBA1997 > UBA2645. Next base: position 27,779 of record CAZICL010000013.1, read on the forward strand.
TTTTGAAAGATCTGTTTCTTTAATGTTTTTTGGTATTTGCATTTTAGGCTGCTCTTCGGCGCTAACCGTGTGTGTGCTACTGGTGATGGAGATCAGATAATCATTAATCTTCCTCAGTTTTTCATTAGCACTGTTAAATTCTTCCTGAAAATAATTGTTAACCGACTGCAGTTCGCTGATTTCTGCTGATTTGGAGTTGATAATCTCAACATAGCGCAGTGACTGGCTGAAAAGATTAATAACCCAAGCCATAGCAATTATAAGGCAAAGCTGAGTGATTGGCCCAAAACTGACGCTTCTAATTTTTTGGTTGGTTACAAAAAGAATAGTTCTTTTGGCAAAAACCAGTTTGTAGAGGCGAACGAATAGGCTAAGCACAAGCAAAGCGCAGGCACTGAGAACGGCAAATATTTTCTTTTTCAAAAAATAATTCTTCTTCATTAAGCGTTGATTTTGTTGCTATTGTTTTTGACCAAATTTGCGAGGAAGGTTCTGCGTGAACCTAAAAAAATAATAAGTGAGAGGATTTAATCATCAAAAGATATTTACAAACCATAAATGCAATATTTGGGTCGAGCATTCTTTTTTGACTCAGGGCAATGTCAAGTTTTTTGTTTTACTTATCTTGACTAAAAAAAACGACTTCATAAAGTGCGCGCCCTTTCTAACTTCCGCTTCTGTAATACAAATAATTAATTTTTAGGTAGAAAATGTCTAAAGCTAAAACTAAAGCTAATCCTGCTGAAACCAATGGTGAAAAGCATCCAAAGCAGCATGTTGTTAATGTTATCATGACTGACAAAAAAACTCAGTTTCAAATTCTTACCACTTGGGGTAAAGAAGGTGACACTTTAAGATTGGATATGGATACAAAGAATCACCCAGCTTGGCAAGAAAAAGGTCACACCTTTATTAATGCTAATGACGAAAGAGTTACCAAATTCAAAAATAAATTTGGTAATTTTGATTTTGTTGGCGGTTCAAGCAACTAGCCTTGTCAAAGCTTATCTGTCTTTCAGGATGGGGTCAAAAATTCGATTCGCTGGAATTTATTTTTAGCAATCCGATTTTTGCCCCATTTTTTTTGCCTGAAATTCACTCAATTGATTATTCTCGTTTTAATAGCGCCGAAGAATTTTTTTCCGTTGCTACATCCGAAAAGCTTTCTGCTGAAATATTGGTGGGCTGGAGTTTGGGGGGGCAATTGGCCTTACGATTAATCGAAAAAAAAATTATTCAGCCGCGGTTATTAATTTTGATCGCACCACCATTCCAGATGATAAAAGATGCCAGAATTCAGGCCGGGATGTCACAAAATACTTTTGCCGAATTTTATAAAAATTTTTCCACAGCACCTAGCAAAACTTTGAAACAATTCGCAATTTTAACGGCGATGAATGATCGTCAAAGTAATGAAATTGCCCGGACTTTAGATGTTAACGAACATAATTTTGTGCAGTTAAAATTCTGGCTGGAAGAGTTGAGTCGTTTTTCTTGTTTCGATCTTGATTTTTCACAAATGCCACGCACGGTTTTTTTTCAAGGTGCTGGAGATATGATCGTTCACCCTGCGCAAGCTGAATATTTTAGAAATAGAATTGCCAATTTTCGTCTGGAAATTTTTAAAAATTGCGGACATGCTCCTCATTTAAGTGATATTGAAAAATTTAGAGAAATATTGTCTGAGGAACTCTCTCTCTTTGAAAAGGGAAGTTTAGATTTTGCGTCGATAGCTGATAGCTTCCAATAAGTGATGTTGCTGTATCTGATCACTTCGTTCTAAATCTGCGATAGTTCTGGCTACTCTTAAAATTCTGGTCAGACCACGCATTGAAGTTGACATTTTCTCTACCGATTTTTTGAGAATTTTGCGGCATTCATCGTCAAGATTACCGAATTTTTCTAAAATCTTACCGTTAATTTGCGAATTTAATTTTGGTAAATCCCGCATAGGAGCTTCATTTAAATATCTGTTCTTTTGTAAATTGCGTGCTGCCAAAACTCGGTCTGCAACTTCTTTTGAAGTTTCACTTATTGTTGATATCTCGGAAAAAATATCGACCTGTGGTACGTTAATTGTGATGTCGATACGGTCTAACAGTGGACCGGAAATCTTATTTTTATATTCTTCACCGCAATAAGGAGCTTTTTTGCACTCGCGCGAGCTATCACCCAAATAACCGCAACGACAAGGATTCATGGCTGCTATTAACTGAAAATTGGCTGGATAATTAATACGGGCATTGACTCGTGAAATACAGACATCGCCGGTTTCTAGAGGTTGTCTTAGTGAATCAAGAACCTGACGCGGAAATTCAGCTAGCTCATCAAGAAATAAGATACCGTGATGAGCGAGAGAAACTTCTCCTGGTTTAGCTTTGGAACCACCTCCTACCATTGCTGGCATTGAACAGGAGTGGTGGGGATTGCGGTACGGTCGCTGAGTTATAAGATGCCCATCAGTAATGCCGCCATTAATGCTATGAATCATGTTGATTTCGAGTACTTCATGCAACTCTGGAGCTGGTAAGATTCCAGGCAATCGAGAAGCTAGCATTGACTTTCCAGTTCCAGGAGGGCCAATCATAAGCAAATTATGTCCACCGGCAGCAGCAATTTCCAGAGCCCGTTTGGCAGTTTCTTGCCCTTTAATATCGTTGAGATCGGGATAGTTTGGAGTGGTGAAAATATGGTCATTTAGTGGTCGTGGTAAGAATTGCTGATCTTTGAAATGATTAATTAAAGATAGCAGGTCTGGAGTGGCTACAATTTCAAGATCACCGGCCCAGGCAGCTTCTTTGCCATTGATTTGTGGACAAATGATGCCACAACCGCGTTGATTTGATCCGATCGCTGCTGAGATGATACCGTTAACCGGATTAACAGATCCATCTAAAGATAATTCGCCAAGAATGAAAAAATTCTCAACCAGTTCTTTTTCCAAAATTCCTAATTCAATTAAGATTCCAATCGCGATCGGCAGATCAAAATGCCCACCTTCTTTTTGCAAATCAGCTGGCGCCAAGTTAACAGTAATTTTTTTGTAGGGCCAGGCCAATCCGGTTGAAGAAATTGCTGCTCGGACACGTTCTTTTGATTCACCAACTGCTTTGTCTGGTAAACCAACAATTGTAAAAATGGCATTTCCGGTGCTATCAGAAATTTTTACCTGAACATCAACTTCAACAACATCAACTCCGACGAAAGAAAAGGTTTTTATTTTTGCAACCATGATGGTGGTGAGTAATTAGAAGTTGATGCAGAGTTTCTTAAAAAGGGAGATTCCAAATGGGGCCGCAGCCTGTGGCGAAGGCCTGTGGTGTGGTTCAAGTGGTGAATATCTGATCGATGGCGAATCAAATACTGGTTGTAATATTGGTTTAGGAAAAAATATTTCCACCAAGCTAGGATTTATGTGCCGTTAAAAATTTCTACCCAAGGTTGAATTGAGAATTAAAAATATTTTGAATTAGGCTGTAAGTGCTTGTGGCTGTAAGGCATAAAAATATCTGAAATTCCCATTTTAGGAGGTGTAATTTGGAATGGATGAATTTCCAATATGGGTTAGACCCTTATGAATACTGGATTTATAATAAAAATTAGTTCTAGAAAATTAGTGGGAGCCTTTATGAAAGGCATGCTCTTAGAGCGTTGGAAATCTTTAACGAGACTGTCGCAAATCAAAATTTGCTAAGAAGTTTTTGTGATTCAAATTTTTTTGAAAGGTAAGCGTACCCAGATGTACGTGCGTTTCAAAAAAATTTGAATTGCGAAAAATTCGACGAAAAGTTTGATTTGCGACAGTCTCTTAACAGTCTCATCATGTGAAATTACGTCCAATAAAAAACCGGTTCGCAATTTCTTACGAACCGGTTCTTCTAAAAAGTGTTTGGCACTTATTATTAAAGCTGTGCTCTTAGAGCTTTAGTTGCTTCAACCATTTCTTTTAAAGCGGCTTTAGTTTCTGGCCAATCGCGAGTTTTCAAACCGCAATCAGGATTTACCCAGATTTGTTCGGCTTTCAAAACATCCAAAGCTTTTTTCAAAAGATCTTCCATCTCAGATTTGTTTGGAACGCGTGGGCTGTGAATATCATAAACGCCGGGTCCAATTTCATTTGGATATTTGAAGTTGACGAAAGCATTTAACAATTCCATTTGTGAACGCGAAGTTTCAATTGAAATAACGTCAGCATCCATATCGGCGATGGCTGAAATGATGTCGTTAAACTCAGAATAGCACATGTGAGTGTGAATCTGAGTTTTGTCTTCAACACCGCTGGCACTGATTCTGAAGGCTTCAACGGCCCATTTCAAATATTCATTCCATTTGTTTCTGCGGATTGGCAAACCTTCGCGAAGAGCGGCCTCATCAATTTGAATGATTTTGATGCCGGCTTTTTCAAGATCACAAACTTCGTCACGAATGGCGAAAGCGATTTGCAAAGCAGTATCTTTGCGTGGTTGATCATCACGTACGAAAGACCATTGCAAAATAGTGATTGGGCCAGTCAACATCCCTTTCATGATCTGTTTGGTTTGTGATTGCGCATATTTTGCCCAGTCAACAGTCATTGGATTTGGACGTGAAACATCACCGAAAATTACCGGAGGTTTTACACAACGTGAACCATAGCTTTGAACCCAACCATTTTTAGTGAAGAAGAATCCGGCTAGCTGTTCGCCGAAATATTCAACCATGTCGTTACGTTCAAATTCGCCGTGAACCAAAACATCCAAACCAATTTCTTCTTGGAAACGGATGGTGCGAGTGGTTTCTTCCTCAACGAATTTTTTATAGTCACTGGCAGAAATTTTGCCGGCTTTAAAATCAGCACGTGCTTTGCGCACTTCTTTAGTTTGAGGGAAAGAACCAATAGTTGTGGTTGGAAGCAAAGGCAAGTCGATGTGACTGTTTTGAGCTTGTTTGCGTGTTGCAAAATTGCTTTTGCGATTGATCAAATCTTCAGTGATTTTAGCAACGCGGTTTTTAACAGCGTCATTGTGAATTCTTTTTGAAGAATTGCGATTTTGAATTGCAGCCTGATTAGCTTCCAAAGCGGTTTTAACTTCTGCTTCTTGACCACCAGCAGCTTTAGAAATTACCACAATTTCAGAAAGTTTTTGGGTGGCAAAAGACAACCAAGATTTTAACTCAGCATCAAGCACAGTTTCATTTTCCAAATCAACTGGGCTGTGAATTAGCGAGCAAGAAGGTGCAACTAAAACGCGATCTGCGCCAAGTTTAGCGACGGCTTTTTTCACAACAGCAACTGAATTTTCTAAGTTGTTGATCCAGATATTGCGACCATCAACAAGTCCTAAAGACAGAATTTGATTTGGCTGTACGTTGTTTAAAACAGTGTCTAACTGATCGGCAGCGCGCACTAAATCAACGTGAACTGAAGCAGTTCCAAGGTTGAAAGAAAGTTCAGTATTGTTTCCCAAAGTGTCGAAATAAGTTGCTAAATGCAGTTTGATTGAACCAGCAAATTGTTTGATTTGCGAATAAGCAACTTCGTAAGCTTTTAAAGCTTCGGCAGACAAATCAGTAACCAAGCAAGGTTCGTCGATTTGTACGTCTTTAACGCCAATTTCAGCCAACTTTCTGAAGAGTTGTTGGTACGCAACCAAGAGATTATCTAGCAAATCTAGCTTATTTGAACCATCAACTGACTTACCCAAAAGCAAGAAAGTAACTGGACCGATTACAACTGGACGAGTTTCAATTCCTAAATTTTTTGCTTCCAGATATTCGTCGAAAATCTTGGTGGCAGAAAGTTGGAATTTTTGATCTTTTTTGAATTCAGCAACGATGTAGTGGTAGTTAGTGTCAAACCACTTGGTCATTTCCATTGCAGTAACGTCGATACCATCTTTTTGCGCTCCTCTAGCCATTGCAAAATAAAGATCGAGATCAACATTGCCATCAGCGAAGTTGAAACGATCAGGAACAGAACCAAAAAGTGCCTGAGCATCTAAAATTTGATCGTAAAAGGAGAAATCATTTGATGGAATAAAATCTAAGCCGGCAGCTTTTTGTTTTTGCCAGTTAGTAGCACGAATCTCAGCAGCTGTATTTTGTAAATCAGCAGCAGAAGAAGCTTTTTTCCAATAGCTTTCAATGGCTTTTTTAAGTTCACGATTAGCGCCAATTCTAGGAAAACCTAGGTTTGCAGTCTTTAACATTTTTAAGTTTTTGATTAAGATTTGTGCAAGGCTTTGCAACAAAATACACTTGAAAATTCAAGCAAAAGGCGGGCTCGCCAATTTGGTTTTTAGTGGTGAAATTCTACTTTATGAAGTTTTCCATTAATGAAAAAAATCCAACTATCGAAGCAACAATTGTAGCGGTTTTTATGGTAAGTCTTAGTTCTAACTCTTTAAGTTTTGATTCAAGATCTTGTTTTGTTACAAGTCCGTTTTCAATATATTCGCTCAAAATTTCAACATGTGCTTCAGCCACTTCATTACTGACGCCAGCTGCTTTTAAGCGATGAAGAATTTTAATTGGGTTATGAAAGTAAGAATCGGACATTAGTTGCAGTGTTCATAAATTTTTGATGTTTAAGTGATTTAGCCTGGTGTTGTTGTAATAACAGGAAACAATTTATTTTTCGTCGATTTCAAATGCAATCTCTGATTTGCCGGCTTGTGTTTTGGATGCTGCTAAATAATTTGGCGACCAATATTTCTTTTAAATAAAATCAAAATTATGACAAGTCACAAAACAGATTTAGTTATTATTGGCGCTGGTCCAGCTGGTCTATTTTCAATTTTTGAAGCTGGAATGTTAAAAATAAAATCGCATGTCATCGACACGCTGGAAGTGATCGGAGGACAATGCACCGCGCTTTATCCAGAAAAACCAATTTATGATATTCCAGCTCACCCGAAAGTTGCTGCTGCCGAATTGGTTGAGCTTTTGGAAGCTCAAGCTGCACCTTTTAATCCGGTTTATCACTTGAATCAACGTGTCGAAAAATTTGTTAAAAATTCCGATGGCTCCTTCACTGTTACAACTTCTAAAGATACAGAAATTAACTGCAAAGCAGTGATTATTGCTGCTGGTTGCGGCGCTTTCGGACCTAATCGTCCACCACTTGATGGTTTGGAAACATTTGAAGGTAAATCGGTTTTTTATGCGGTGCGTAATAAATCAGAATTTGCTGGCAAAAAAGTTGTGATTGCTGGTGGTGGTGATTCTGCTGTTGATTGGGCAATTAGCCTGGCTGAAATTGCTGCTAAAGTTTATGTGGTGCATCGTCGCGATAAATTCCGCTGTGCTCCTGAAAGTGCGGATAAAATGAAAAAACTGGCTGCGGCAGGAAAAATTGAGTTGGTAATTCCATTCCAGCTTGATGGTCTTGAGGGTAGTGATGGCAAGCTTTCGTCGGTGTTGGTAAAAGATTTTGACGGTAATGTAAAAAAACTTGCAGCTGATTATTTATTACCTTTCTTCGGCTTGGCTATGGAATTGGGGCCGATTGCTAATTGGGGTTTAAACCTCAATAAAAATCATATTGAAGTTGATCCATCAACAATGTGCACTTCGCTGGAAGGTATTTACGCCATTGGTGATATTGCTACTTACAAAAACAAACTAAAATTAATTTTAACCGGCTTTGCTGAAGCTGCTTCAGCAGCGCATGACATTTATAAAATCGTTTATCCGGATCAGCTTTTCCATTTCGAATATTCAACTTCCAAGGGCCTTTCTTAATGTTCTCTAAACTCGAATTTTTAATTGCCTTTCGCTATCTAAAATCTAAGCGCAAAGAAGGATTTATCTCGATTACGGCGATATTTTCTTTCGTTGGAATAATGATTGGAGTTGCCACATTAATCGTTGTGATGTCAGTGATGAACGGTTTTCGTTATGAGTTAATCAACCGCATTTTGGGTGTAAATTCGCATATGACGATTTATTCCAAGAACTCGCAAATCCATGATTATCAACTGTTGGTGGATCAAGTCCAAAAAATTCCTGGCGTCAAATATGCTAATCCGATTATTGAAAGTCAGGCTATGTTATCATCACGAAGCAAGAATGCCGGTGCTTTGATTAAGTCGGTAAAGTTGCAAGATTTAAAAAATAAAAAACAGGTGTCAGATAATATTGTTGCCGGTGATATTGAGAAAATGACAGAAAGAGATGCGGTTTTAGTGGGCTCAGCGGTGGCACGTAACCTTAATTTAAAAATTGGTGATCCACTAAAAATTATTTCTGCCGAAGTAGCACAGACTATTGTTGGCGCAATTCCGCGCATAAAAACCTACAAAGTCGCCGGTGTTTTTGATTCCGGACTTTATGAATATGATTCAACAACGGTCTTTTTGAATTTTGATATGGCGCAGATTCATTTTCGTTTTCCAACTGCTGCTTCGGGCATCGAAATTTTTGTTAATGATCCCACTGATTTAGAAAATATTAAGCGTGAAATTTATCCGATTTTAGCTAGTTCAGACGACCTTTACGCAGTGGACTGGCAGCAGTCAAATGCAGGATTCATCGATGCTTTGAAAGTTGAGAGCACGGTAATGTTTTTGATTCTAACTTTGATAATTTTGGTTGCCGCTTTCAACATTATTTCCAGCATGATCATGTTGGTGAATGACAAAAATAAAAACATCGCTCTGCTACGTACGCTTGGTATGAGCAAAGCTTCAGTAATGCGAATATTTTTAATTTGTGGTTCGTCAATTGGCTTTGTCGGAACTTTTTTAGGTTTCATTATTGGCGTACTATTTTCAGCCAATATCAACAATATCAAGCTGTGGATTGAATCGTTTAGCGACACAACTTTATTCAATCCGGCAGTTTATTTTCTTTCCACATTACCGTCGAAAATTTTCATGTCAGATGTGCTGCTAATTGTTGGTATGTCTTTGGTGATTTCATTCTTGGCCACACTTTATCCAGCCTACAAAGCAAGCAAAGCTAACCCAGCTGAGATACTGCGTTATGAGTAAGTTAATGGGTTTGTTCGGTGTTTCTTTCCATAAGTTGTATGGCAAGTTCTGGATCCGCAACTTCTGTCCCAGCTGAGATACTGCGTTATGAGTAAGTTAATGGGTTTGTTCGGTGTTTCTTT
>CAZICL010000013.1:36972-44999 GCA_964537735.1 uncultured Rhizobium sp.
CCATAAGTTGTATGGCAAGTTCTGGATCCGCAACTTCTGTGCTGGGTATTCGTTGTTCATTATTTTGTTGTGTTAACTCTAGGTTAAAAAGAGTTCGTGCGACAGTTCTTGCTACATTGGCTGACATTGAAGCTGTAGCAAATCTTTCGGCCTGAATCATGGCATTTTCCGTCATGTTTTTTGCAGTGTTGTTGTCCATAAAATTATTAAGAACGCCCAGGAAGGTAAAAGTTGTGGCAGCTTGAACGATATTTTGTTTGAGTATTCGAGGTCCTGTATGTTTTTCTAATTCAGAAACCAAACCTTGTCCCAGTTCTTTTTTTTCTTCTTCTGTGAATTGAGACAAAAAATCTTCTGGAAGATAGGAAACTTCTGATTGTCTGGTGGAGAAGAAGGTTTTGCATCTATCAATCAGAAAACACGCGATTACTTTTGAAGCAGCGAGAATTAAATATTTTTTATCCTCTGGTACTGGAGAATTGCTAGCGATTAATCCTCCAAGTAGATAACCATTGTAAGGATCTTCAAGTCTTCCCAAGGAATAAGAGGGGTGTACCTTAATTTGCGATAAATTGCCTTCCTCATGACAAATTTTTAGAGCTGCCTCAATTTGTTGTGGTGTAGCTTGGTATAGCTTTGATTTAATGTTTTCAGCAATAATTTCTGGTTTAAAATTTCTGCTATTGATCATGTTCCGAGTTATTCCCACAGCCATTCCGGCAATTGCAGCACCGGTTGCCCATATTGCTAAATCTATGTTTCTAAAGAATTTACCCTCTACGTCTTCAAAAGAAATTTCCTCTCTGTTGTTAAATTCTACTAATGTAGCATAAATTATTCCGGCAATTGCAGTTCTTGTAGTATCAAAGGCAGCATTACTTAGAAGTAAGGCATTCGTTTTGTTGTATATTGTGTCCTTTGGTTTGATAGAATCGATGATTTGTCGTCTTTCTTCTTCGGAAAATTTCTCTACAGGCAGTGGAGGTGGAGGCGCTGTACTTACTAGTCTGTTTTGGTAAAAGTAGGTGTGAACATCTCTTTTAAAGTTATACCATAATTTTGAAATGGTGCCAAGGTTTTGATTGGCTGGTGTTTCTTCTGGTTCAGCCGTCTCTTCAGCTTTATTGTGATATTCTTCTTTTTCAGGACTATCTGTTACGTTTGAAGATTCGGAACTTCTTTCAACTATAGGATGTTTGTCTACTTCTGTATTATCTTCAGTGTTATTGAGATCTAAATCATCTTCTAAACTTGAAAATTCTGAATGTCTTTCAACAGTAAGATTGTCTTGATCACTTTTACTTTCTTCAGAATTATCCTCTAATTTTATAAATTTTGACATATTACAATTTCAGGACAAGTGATCCTACAGAGCTTCTATTTTCAAGTGATTGATGTGCTTTAGCGAAATCTTTAAAAGCATAAGTGGTGATTTGTGGTTTTATAATGCCTTTGGTGAGAGCGGCAAAAACTTCGTTGGCGGATAAAACCAATTCAACTCGGTTGGCTTTGTAAAGCGCCATTGTTGGTCTGGTTAAATAAAGTGAGTTGGCAACCAAATGATTTAGATTAAGTGCATCAGTATTGCCGGAAGCTTCGCCGAAACTGACACACATGCCCATTGGCCACAAGCAGGCTAAAGATTTTTCTAAAGTATCTTTTCCTACCGAATCGTAAACTAATCCAACTCCGTCATTGTTGGTGATTTTGGCTACTGCTCCAACAAAGTCTGTGGTTTTATAATTAATAACATGAGAGCAGCCAAAACTTTGTGCTAGTGGAACTTTTTTATCATCACCGACTGTGCCAATAACTTCTAATCCTAAATATTCAGCCCATTGGCATAAAATATGTCCAACACCTCCGGCAGCAGCGTGAACTAAAATTTTCTTGGCGCGAACTGCAATATAAACACGATGTAATAAGGCATGAGCAGTTAATCCTTTCAGCAAAGAACCGGCCACTTGAACATCACTGAGATTATTAGGAACAGAAATTAAATGGTGTTGATTTATGGCTCTTTTTTCAGCATAAGAGCCAATGGGTCCGGTGGCGTAAGCAACGCGATCACCAGGTTTAAATTCGGTGACTGCTGAGCCAACCGATTCAACAATTCCGCAAGCTTCTGAGCCCAGTATGATGGGGAATTTGTCTAATTTATATTGACCACGACGAAAAGCGATGTCGAAAAAATTGACGCCAATAGCGCTGTGTCTGACAACGACTTCATTCTTTTGCGCTTTAGGATCGTCAATTTTTGTTAATTTTAAATTGCTGACATCGCCGCTTTTTTGAAGAATAATCGCTTGCATTTTTATTGTTTTTTGAAGGATTTGCTGAAAGTCAAAAAGACTATAACAATTTCAATTTACCCCATTTCAAATGCAACATCAAAATCTTTTCGTTTTTGACATTGAGACAGTCCCAGACATCAAAGCTGCTAAGCGTTTATTAAATAATGCCAGTGATGATAAAAATGTGTTACGGCAAGAATTGACAGACTATCATTTAAAAATTACTGAAGGAAAAAATTCCTTCTTGCGGCAGCCCTTTTGGCAGGTGGTTTGCATCAGTTTTTTGGAAGCGGAAATTATTCGCGATTTCAATGGTCAGGAATTTTACCGCATCAAAGATATTCGTTCTGGCGGGGATTTGCTTAGCCTTGAAGATGATTTAGTGCGTGGATTTTTCTCTCATTTGAAAAAAAATCATTCGCGTTTGGTAAGTTTTAACGGCAAAAATTTTGACTTACCGGTGTTGAAATATGCGGCTATGAAGCACGAGGTTGAAGCTGCCTGGCTCTACAAGTCGGGAGATAAATGGAATAATTATAATCAAAAATATTCGCTGGATTGGCATTGCGATTTAGCTGATGCTTTTTCCGATTTTGGTGCCTCGGCAAAAGTAAAAATGAATGAGTTATGCGCGGCTTTTGGTTTGCCAGGAAAGGTTGGGGTTGATGGATCGCAAGTGCTTGAAATGTATGATGCTGGTCAGTTGGAAGAGATCAGAAATTATTGTGAAACAGATGTGATTAACACTTATTTGCTTTATCTCATTTATCAGCATCACAACGGCTCAATGAGCAAAGAATCTTTTGTAAACTGTAAAAATGCGCTGACCGAATTTTTAGAAAAGAACTCCAAAAACAAGCCGCATTTTGGTGAGTTTTTATCGGCTATGTAATACTGAGCGCAGCGAAGGATGACATGAGACAACTTTCAAAATACGTCAGCGACTTTGCTCGGATTATCCAACAAATTTTTTATATTCGGCGCTTAAAATTCTAGCAATCTTTCCGGCTTTGCCATCAGCGATTTGTTGTCCATCAATCTTGGTGACAGGGCGTAGTATCAAGCTGGAGCTGGTCAGAAATACTTCCTTGGCCGCTAACATTTCAGTGACAGAAAAATCTTTTTCGATAGTTTTAATACCCTGTGCTTGAGCAATGTCTAGCATACGATTGCGTGTAATGCCTTGTAAAATAAGGTTTCCCGGTGCTTTGGTAATTAGAGTATCATTGGCATCAACAATGAAAGCATTGGCAAAAGTTCCTTCCGTTACAATGCCGTCGCGCACAAAAATTGCATCATCAAATCCTAAATCCTTAGCTTTTTGATTGATAAAACTCGAGGCAAAAAGTGCTACTGACTTAATGTCGCAGCGTTTCCAGCGAATATCATCGTGAGTCATTAGCGACACGCCTTTTTCAAATTCTTCGTCGCTTAATTTTTTACCCAAAGCAACCGTTGCTGAAATTGTCGGTGTTAAATTTTTCGGAAAAAAAGGTACGCGGTTAGTGGTGCCACGTGTGATCTGCATATAACAAATTCCTTCATCCATATTGTTTTTGGCAAAGAGTTCAATTTGCATTTTTAGCAAATCATCTTTGTTGAAATTATGTTCAATTTTCATTTCGCGCATACTGCGAAAAATTCTTTCAATATGAGGCTCTCCATCAATCAAACGACCATTCTTGAATAAGGTAACTTCATAAACACCATCAGCAAATTGAAAGCCGCGATCTTCAATATGGACCAGGCAATTTTCGTTAGGAAGGAACTGACCATTAAGATAAGAAATGCGTGACATAATAAACTCCTTAAAAAGCTATTTTTTCAAAATTGAACGACCGGCATATTTTGACAAATTGCCTAGATTTTCTTCAATGCGAATTAATTCATTATATTTTGAAGTGCGATCACTGCGGCAAAGAGATCCGGTTTTGATTTGTCCGGCATTGGTTGCAACCGATAAATGAGAGATTGTAGCATCTTCAGTTTCGCCAGAACGATGTGAAATAACATTGTTATAGCCGGCATTTTTAGCGATTTGAATCGCTTGCAAAGTTTCGCTTAAAGTGCCGATTTGATTGAATTTTACTAGCATAGCATTGGCCATTTTTTCAGCGATGCCTTTTTGCAAAATTTCTGGATTAGTTACAAAAAGATCGTCGCCAACCAATTGAATTTTATTCCCTAGAGCCGCTGTAACAGTTTTCCAACCGGCAAAATCATCTTCTGCACAAGCATCTTCAATTGAGAAAATTGGATAGTCGCGCACCAACTCTTCGTAATATTTAACCATTTGCTCTGAATCCAAAATACGTCCTTCACCAGCTAAATCATATTTGCCGTTTTTGTAAAATTCAGTTGAAGCGCAATCAAGTGCCAAAACAACTTCATCACCTAATTTGTAACCGGCTTTTTGTGTGGCATTGGCGATGTAGTCCAACGCTTCTTTGGCTGAATCCAAATTTGGTGCGAAGCCACCTTCATCACCAACATTGGTGTTGTGACCGTCTTTTTTGAGTAGCGATTTTAAATGTTGAAAAATTTCAGCGCCGATACGAATTGAATCCTTTATAGAAGAGGCTCCAACCGGCATAATCATGAATTCTTGAATGTCGATTTTATTATCGGCATGTTTACCGCCATTGATAATATTCATCATTGGAACTGGTAAAAGATTCGCATCATTACCACCAAGATATTGGTAAAGAGGGATTTTTTTGGAAATTGCCGCAGCTTTAGCAGCAGCCAAAGAAACAGCCAAAATGGCGTTAGCACCAAGGTTGGATTTATTTTTTGTGCCATCCATTTCGATCAAAATTTGATCAAGTTCTGATTGTTTCGAAGAATCAAATCCCAGCAATTTTGTGGCGATTTTGCTATTTACATTTTCAACTGCCTTTAAAACGCCTTTGCCTAAAAATCTGGTGACATCGCCGTCACGAAGTTCACATGCCTCAAGGCTTCCGGTTGATGCTCCACTTGGTACGGCAGCGATTCCAACTGATCCGTCGTTTAAGTGAATTTCAGCTTCCAAAGTTGGAAATCCGCGCGAATCAAGAATTTCACGAGCTTTTATCTGCGATATTTGTGTCATTTGTTAAAGATATGATTGACTTGAAAAACAGTGTCTGAAGAACTGAGCCGCGCAGTTTGCTTGCGGTCTTGAAATAGTCAAGAAAGGGGTCGGGCTCTTTAATAATTTATATATATGTTACGTGTTTTATTGATTATTTTAATGCTTTTGCTGTCGGTTCCGCTGCTCAATAAGGCAAGTGATTATGCCGAAAATAAGTTCAATCAGGCTAAAATTTTTGGTGAAAAGATTGCAGAATCGATTAAGGAATTTTTTAAAAAATCTGATTCAGAAGCCAATGACGAAGATAAGAAAATCAGGTCAGATCCTCCTGAAACAAAGGATCTGACCCATTAACTATCTGTTGTCATAAATTTCAATTCCGGTGATTTTTCTCATTTCAGCGTGATGACGCTCTTTTTCTTTTCTAACAGCTTCTTTTTGTTCTGGAGTTAGCTTGGACATTGCATCCATTCTGGCTTTTTGTTCTGGAGTTGCGTTGTTGTAGATTTCTTGTTTCTTGGCCAATCTTTCCTCGTGCATTTTTTTTCTGAATTCCGGTGATGCCAGGCGTTTTGGAGCATTTGTCGCAGGGGTTGTAGTATTGGCTGTGCTGTTGGTTTGAGTTGTTGTTGAAGTTGTGGTGCTGTCTTGGGCATTGGCAGACAGAGTAAAAATAATCGCAATAGCGCAAGAAGTCAGAAATTTTTTCATAAATTTAAATGGTTTGTTTTGAGTTAAATCAACTTCAAAGAGAAGTTGTAAGAACAACTAAAATTACAGAATTCTTAATCAATTAAAATCAGCTCAATTTCTCAAGATAACCTTTGTTATTCTTCGTTAATTTCACCAAGCTGAGCGGCGCTAAAATTTTTAACAAATTCGCCAAAATTATTTTGTGTGATCGCTTGACGTATTTCTTGCATCAGCTCCTGATAATAAAAAATATTATGTTCGGAAAGAAGCATTGAAGCCAGGATTTCACCGGATTTGGTTAAATGATGTAAATAAGCACGGCTATGATTTTTACAGGCATAACAACCGCATTTTTCATCAAGCGGTTTATCGTCAGTGCGATGTTTGGCATTGCGAATATTGATAGTGCCATTGCGGCTGAAAGCTTGTCCAGTGCGGCCAGATCTTGTGGGAATTACGCAATCAAACATGTCAACGCCACGTGCTACAGCGCCAACGATGTCGGAAGGTTTTCCAACTCCCATTAAATAACGCGGCTGGTTTATCGGTAATAAATCAGTGGCATAATCTAAAACTTGAAACATTTCTTCCTGACCTTCGCCAACAGCCAAGCCGCCAAGAGCATAGCCATCAAAGCCGATCTCAATTAATTTTTGTGCTGAAATTTCACGCAAATCACGAAAGGTTGAACCTTGCACAATGCCGAAAATTCCATATCCAGGACGTTTCTTGAAGGCGGATTTTGATCGCTCAGCCCATAAAAGTGAACGTTCCATGGCGTCTTTTGCTTGTGCAAAAGTTGCTGGAAATTGCACACATTCATCAAAAATCATTGTGATGTCTGAACCAAGTTGGTGTTGAATTTCAATAGAACGTTCCGGGCTGACAAAATATTTTGCTCCATCAATGTGCGAAGAAAATTCAACTCCGGCATCAGAAATTTTGCGAATTTTAGAAAGTGACATTACCTGAAATCCGCCAGAGTCTGTGAGGATTGGCTTGTCCCAATTCATGAATTTATGCAGACCGCCAAGTTTTTCGATCAGATCTGCGCCAGGACGAAGCATCAAATGATAAGTGTTGCCCAGAATAATCTCAGCACCGGAATTTTTGATGTCGCAAAATTTTATAGCTTTAACTGTGGCAGCAGTTCCCACCGGCATAAAGGCCGGAGTTTGAATTGTGCCATGCGCAGTAATAACTTCACCACGCCTTGCTTTATTGTCGGTGTTTTTTAAGTTGAAAGAGAATTGCTGAGTCATTTTTTTAAACTTTTTACGATCATTATTTATGAGAAATCTGAGTAACTTTACTCCATTTTTTTTGCTGATTTTTTTACTGGCAGTGGTTGGTTTTGCAACTTACAAAATCAGTCAGAAACAAGAAATTGAAAGACAGGAAATCTCGCAAAATTTTGATTCAAGATTTGTTAAGGAAAAAATTATTCTAGCAGATTTTTCACTGCCGGATTTATTTCAAGAGGAGGCATTTTTTTCAAAAAAAGATCTGCGTGGAAAATATTCTTTGATCAATTTTTTTGCTTCTTGGTGCACCACTTGTCGTGCTGAGCATGCAGCGTTGATGCGCTTAAAATCAGATAGGATTATTGATATTTACGGCATTGCCTGGCGTGACATTAATCAAAATACCAAAGCCTATTTAGCCACCAGTGGTAATCCTTTTACTAAAGTTGCTGCGGATAATCAGGGTCTATTTACCAAGCTGATAAATATTCAAGCTGTGCCGGAAACCTTATTAATTAATGCTGAAGGTGATGTGGTGTGGCGTTATCGTGGCAATTTAGAAGAGACAGCGATTGAAGAGATTAAAGACTTTCTGCGAAGTGTTAATTAAAGATCTGCACAATTAGTGTGTCCTTTTATGGTTTATCTAAAAAGGTGAGATGAATTTTTCCTGACTTGAGCAACTCCCGCACTAATTTTTTCTAGATTCTCTAAAACAGA
>CAZICL010000014.1:0-36857 GCA_964537735.1 uncultured Rhizobium sp.
TCAAGTTAGGTTTAGCCTAAAATGGAATTTGACACGGAGTTTGGGACGTTCCCATTTTGGTTGCGGGTTTTTAATGAAGTTATTTCCCGCAAAATCGGAGTGTCAGATCAAGTTTGAGCTATTACAAATCAGCCAACAACAAAGACAGCTCACTATTTCGTCACCTTAAACTTCACGATAATGATTAGTCCGCTTTTTCCTCTGGCTGGTGAATCTGACATTAAATCAAATTTACCATCACCATTATCTTTATACATCACGGCGTAAAGCATCTCATCAGAAACCGGTTCCAGCAGATAGACTCTGTTACTTTTTGTTACCGCATTATTGCCGATAAATTTATCCGGTAAGCCGTTTTTATCTTTGAATATCGCAACAAAACATGGGGGGTTCATATTGGTAAATTCGATTTTATTTCCTGCCGGTTGTTCAACAATAATAAGGGTTGCTTCGCCATTATCATTCAAAGTATTTGAATAATAAGAATTTTTTAGATCTCGTTTTGTGGTAATCTCAAACTCTCTGAAAACACGGTTTCTTTGTTCATTTACATATCCATCCTTCCTGGCATCAAAAACGCCATCGCCATTGTCTTTATAAAAATATGCCAATAGAGAGGTTCCGTCAACATGTTCGCTAAGGGGAATCCTAATATTTTTAGTGACACCAATTGGCAATAGCGGAGTCACTCCAATCACATTGCTGCGCTCAATGGCGACAAATCCTTTGAATTTCATGTTTATAGATTTGAGAAGCACCGAATTGCCAGGCGGCTGATTATCTACCGCTATGTCGGGTGTGCCATTCATTCTTATTGATTCTTTCGTAGCTTCGATGGCTTTCACAAGTGCTTTTTGCGCCGGGGAAAGTTGTCCAATTTGGCGCCTAGACGACATAAGCCTATCCGTAATTTTTTGTGATTCTTTAAGGCTGGATCGAATCTCGCTTTCACTTATTTTGAGAGCGGAAAAATCAGCTGCTTGCGTGGGCGCAAAAGTTAGTGTTAGCGCAACTGACAATTGAGTTAGAATCAAATGCAGATTCTTAAAATTCAGCTTCATTGGTTGATAATTTTAGTTAAAGAGACTGTCGCAAATCAGAATTGTAGTTTGCTGGCGAGTTATTGTGGTGCACTTTTTAATAAAGCTCTTCTCCGAAAACTCTCTGATAAAATTCACCGATTATTATTTTCTCTTCATCGATCACTTTATTGGCGAAGCTCAGAATAAAAGCAGTTTTTACTGCGCCGAAGATCTCAATATTTTTGCCCCAAGAAATTAAAGTGCGTAAAGAAATCAAAGTTGATAGATCACCATTTTTAAAAGCTTCGCGCGTCAGATTGGCTAAACGTACCATCATTTTGGCAGTTGTGCTATGTAGTTTGGAATTCAAATAAGGCAGCTTTTTTAAAAGAATTGCCAACTCTTGTTCATCATTAAGATAATTCAGTGCTGCCACAATATTCCAGCGATCCATTTGTGCCTGATTAATCAGATTGGTGCCGTGATAAATTCCTAAATCGTCGCCCAATCCAAGTGTATTGGAAGTGGCAAAAAGACGAAAATTTTTATGTGGTGTGATGATTTCATTTTCTTCGAGCAAAGCAAATTTGCCTTCTTCCTCAAGCAAACGTTGAATCACAAAAGAAACATCAGTCTTAATGGCATCATATTCATCAAGCACCAAAGCCACTCCATTACGCAGTGCAAAGGGAATAATACCTTCCTGGAATTCAGTAATTTGTTTGTCATTTTTTAGTTTGATGACGTCTTTGCCAACCAAATCAAGACGTGTGATTTGGGAATCAAAGTTAATGCGCAAACAAGGCCAATTGAGGCGGGCAGCAACTTGCTCGATATGTGTTGATTTTCCGGTACCGTGCATTCCTTGAATTAATACTCGGGCGTTGGAAGAAAATCCGGCCAGAATTGCTAATGTGGTTTTGGGATCGAATAAATAATTTTTATCAATTGTTGGAACATATTGAGAAGGTTCGGCAAAGCCTTTAACTTCAAAGTTGCAGCTGATTCCAAAAATTTTTTTTGTGTCGATTTTTTTCAACATTTTTTGATTAAGCTAAATTTTTTACGACAGTCTCTTAGTGCCTTTAGGTTTATGTGGTTTTTTGGAGAAAGTTTTCTCTTTTTTGTCGGCAAAAGGATTGTCACTTTTGCGCAAAAGTAGGCGTACAGGAGTTAAACTTAAGTTAAAATATTCACGTAAATTATTTACTAAGTAGCGGCTGTAAGAACCCTCCAAAGGCTTGATATGATTGGTGAAAACGGCAATCGTTGGCGGACGTTTTTTTATTTGCGTGGCATATTTTAATTTGATGGCTTTGCCTTTGAAAAGCTTTGGCGAGTGCTGAGATTCTGCTGCTTTTAACCATTCCATTAATTTTGTTGTTGGAAGATAAGTCTGCCATTGCTCATAAGTTTGTAGGGCAAAATCCAAAGATTTTTCAACGTTATAACCGTTTTTACCAGAAACGCCAAGAATAGCCGCACCATTAACTTCTGGAAAAAGAGATTGAATTTGTTTGCGCACTTCGCGCATAAAATTTTCCTTATCACCGCTAACTTGATCGATTTTATTGATTGCAAAAACCAATCCGCGTCCTTCTTTCAAAATTTCTCCAGCCAGCGCCATGTCTTGATGATCGAGTAATGAGTTGCAATCAATGAGTAAAATTACCACTTGGGCAAAGCGTATGGCTCTAAAGCTGTCAAGGCTGGAGAGCTTTTCTAATTTTTGAGTAATATTGGCTTTTTTTCTGATTCCGGCAGTGTCGATCAAGCGGATTGTCTGACCTTTAAATTCATAATTCAGAGCAATAGCATCGCGCGTGATGCCAGCTTCTGGGCCTGTTATTACACGATCTTCTGACAGAATCTTATTCAAAAAAGTTGACTTGCCAGCATTGGGACGACCAACGATGGCAATTTGTAATTGTGCTTTTTCATCATCTCCCGGAGTTATTTCGGAGAAGTTTTTTTCATATTCTTCAATTTCGGGAGCAATCTTTTCGTAAATATCACCGAAGCCTAATTTATGTTCAGCAGATATTGCTGTTGGTTTGCCAAAGCCGAGTTTGTAATATTCGCTGCCAAAAACTTCTTCATTTAAATTTTCACATTTATTGGCTAGCAGGACGGTTGTTTTGTCTAATTTTCTTAACCATTGAGCAAAATAAAAATCCTTATTGGTGACACCACTTTTGCTATCAACAACAAAAAGGCACAAATCAGCGTCAGCAACTGCTGCTTCAGTTTGTTCCATCATTCTTTTTTCTAAAGATTTGTCGGTGATTTGATTTTCCAGACCGGCAGTATCAATGACCATAAATTCAAGCGGCCCCAGTTTTGCCCGAGCTTCCTTACGGTCGCGAGTAACTCCCGGAGTGTCGTCAGTGATGGCAAACGCTCTACCGACTAATTTATTAAACAGAGTCGATTTTCCAACATTAGGCCGGCCGATAATTGCAATTTTGAACATAAGTTTGGGGTCGTTAATTTAAAATATCCTGCACGGCACGGATAATATTCTTTTGACGCATAAAATGCTCGCCAATTAGGAAGCAGTTGATACCAGCCTGTCTGAGCAAATCAATATCCAGAGCATCTTTGATACCACTTTCAGAAACTAAAACATAATCATCGGGAACTTGTTCGCATAAAAATAGCGAAGTTTGTAGATCAACTTTCAAAGTTTTTAAATCACGATTATTGATGCCCAGCAATTTACTTTTTAGTTTGGAAGCGCGTTGCAATTCTTCTTCATTATGAATCTCAATCAATACCGATAATCCGGCATCAAAGGCACATTGTTCAAGCTCTTGCAGCTTAGCATCGTCAAGCATGGCAACAATCAGCAAAATGCAATCAGCACCCAGCATTTTGGCTTCATGAATTTGATAAGTGTCGACAATAAAATCTTTGCGTAAAATTGGTAGATCGGAAATGGCGCGCACTTCCTGCAAATATTTATCACTGCCCTGAAAATATTTTTCATCAGTCAAAATTGATAAACAGGTGGCGCCACCTGTTTTATAGTCTCTAGCAATTTGCACATGATCAAAATCTTCGCGGATTAATCCATGAGATGGTGAGGCTTTTTTGATTTCGCAAATTAGCCCAACTTCACTACGAAAACTTTTATTTTTCAGCGCTAAAAAAAAGTCGCGTGGTCTATTTTCAGAGCATTTGATGTGACTGCAAATTTCTGTAACTGATAATTCTTTTTTGCGATTTCTAACTTCTACCATTTTGTGTTGATAGATTTCTTCAAGAATATTTTTCATGGAAGTTAAAGTAGGAAGTGGTTAGAGCTTGAAACAGGCCGTAGATTATTTAACTTCTGTGCAAGCTAATTTCAAATATCCCAATTTCAAATATTTATGATAAATCTTTTGTCCGGTGAGTTTCCAAGAACGCGTTTAAGACGCAATCGTCAAGCGGGGTGGATTCGCGATTTAACGGCGCAAAATAGTTTTTCGCCAGCTGATTTAATTTTGCCACTTTTTGTTATTGAAGGAAAAGGTAAGGAAGAAAAAATCGCTTCTCTTCCTGGAGTCTCGCGATTTTCAATTGACGGTATTGTCAAAAAAGCCAAAGAGGCACAAAAGCTTGGCATTCCTGCTTTAATGCTATTTCCAGTTATTGATCAGAAGTTAAAAAATTCGTCAGCTAAAGAAGCGCTAAATTCAGAAAATTTGATGTGCAGAACCATCGAGGCAATAAAAAATGCCGTGCCGCAAATTGGTGTTATTACTGATGTGGCGCTTGATCCATATACTTCACACGGTCATGACGGTATTTTAAACAGCAAAGGTGAAATAGAGAATGATGTGACGGTGGAAATATTGTGCGAACAATCTTTAATACAAGCGGCAGCGGGCTGTGATATTGTTGCGCCTTCGGACATGATGGATGGCAGAATTGGTTTAATTCGTGATGGTTTGGATAGTCAGGGATTTAATAATGTGGGACTGATGTCTTACGCAGTCAAATATGCCTCTAATTTTTATGGTCCGTTTCGTGATGCAGTTGGATCGGCTTCTAACTTAAAAAAGTCGGACAAAAAAACTTATCAGATGGATTTCAGAAATGCTGATGAGGCAATGCGTGAAATCGCTTTGGATGTACAAGAAGGTGCCGATATGATTATTGTAAAACCGGGAATGCCTTACTTGGACATCGTCACGCGCGCTACACAGAATTTTAAATTGCCGGTGATTTCTTATCAGGTTAGCGGCGAATATGCCATGTTAAAAATTGCTGCTGCTCAGGGTGCTTTTGATTTTTCATCAGCTTTTTTTGAAAGTTTAATGGCTTTTAAAAGGGCTGGCGCTTCAGCAGTTATAAGCTATGGTGCTATTGAGGCGGCAAAAATGTTGCAGGTTTAACTACATTTTTTTGGCAATGCGTAAGCCAACAATTAAAACTGTTAAGGTAAAGAAATAAGCGATCAGCTGTGTGCCACAAGGTTGATCAATATAGCCAAAAAAGACATGCAAAAATTTTCCAAAAATACTTTGCTGTGATAAAATATTTGATGAGTCAAAAGCTGGATTGCCAAGAGCTGGAGTGATTCCAGCGTTAATCCAAAAGCCAATTCCTTGAGCGGCGATTCCAGAAGATAAAAAAACCAGAAGCCAGGTTGTAACGATGAAAAAATATTTTCCGAAGGCTTTTAAAATGCCAAAATATAAGGCAAGTCCGGCTATTGATCCTAAAATAATTCCACTGACCAATCCTAAAATAATGTCAAACAAAGATGTGCCGGAAACGTAGTAACTGTAGGTGAAAAGTACGATTTCAGCGCTTTCGCGTAGAACTGACAAAAATACTACGATCAATAAAACATAAAGTGGTTTTTTACCTTCGCGCACGGAATTACTTAAACGCTTAAGTTCTCCCGAAATAGATTTGGCGTGTTTTTGCATCCAAATTACGGTCCAGCCGATCATTACAGCAGCAGCGATTAGAATCAGGCCGTTAAAAAATTCCTGACCCATACCATCCAAACTTTCAGAAATTTTATCGGTAAATAATGCTAAAATTAAAGAGCTTATGAAGCCAAGGCTTAAGCCACTCAAGATCCATTTAGTGCGTCCCTTAATGTCTTTAGTAGCGGCGGTTAAAATTCCCAAGATTAATGAAATTTCCAGAATTTCGCGGAAAACTACGATTGCGATTTGTAACATTTATAAAGTACCATTTTTCATTAACATTTGAGGCCTATCTTTCTGATCCGGCGCCTATTGATAAATGTTAAATGCTTAATGTTAAATGATAAATAACCTTTCCCTTTACATCCATTATCCTTTCTGCAAGTCGAAATGCCCTTATTGCGACTTTAATTCTCACGTGCGTGATGGCATTGATTACGCAAGATTCTTGCGTGCTTATGAAGCGGAGTTGGAATTTTTTGCCGCCAAAATTGGTCAACGTAAAGTGGTCACTATTTTCTTTGGCGGTGGCACACCATCGCTGATGCCGATATTTTTGGTGGAAGGAATTTTAAAAAAAATTGCGGCGCTTTGGACAATTGATGAAAATTGTGAAATAACCTTAGAAGCCAATCCCACATCGTCAGAAAGTTCTAAATTCAAGGCTTTGCACGACATTGGTATTAATCGTCTGTCGTTGGGAATTCAGGCTTTAAATGATTCTGATTTGAAATTTTTGGGCCGCGAACATTCTTCTAAAGAAGCGATGACGACAATTGAAACGGCAGCAAAAGTTTTCGATAATTTTTCCTTTGATCTGATTTACGCAAGACCCAATCAAAGCCTGGAATCGTGGCGATCAGAGCTTTCTATGGCAATTAATTTTGGTACAAAACATCTGTCGCTCTACCAATTAACTATTGAGAAAGGTACGAAATTTTTTGCGCAATTTGTCCGCAGTGAGTTTGCAATGCCTAGCGAAGAATTATCGGCAAGATTTTATGAAATGACTGGAGAAATCACGGCAAACGCTGGTTTTGAGGCTTACGAAATTTCCAACTATGCTAAAAAAAATCACCAATGTCGTCACAATTTAGTTTATTGGCAGGGTGGTGATTATCTTGGAATTGGTGCTGGCGCGCATTCGCGAATTTATTTTGCCAATCAAGCTGAGCGATCAGCAATTACAATTCTGCATGAGCCAATGTTATGGCTGAAAAAAGTTGAAGAAGTTGGCGTGGGAATACAAAAGCAGGAAAAAGTGATGCCGCAAGAATTGTTGGAAGAGCTGATTCTAATGGGGTTACGTTTGCGGGAAGGAATTAAGGAGGAAGTCTTTTTGCAACATTTTGGCAAAAAATTAAATCAGATTTTTGATTTTCAGAAGTTGGAAAAGCTTGCCAATCAAGGTTTGATTAACATATCGAAAAATAATATTGCCATTGCACCGCGATCAATATTGCTCACCAATGCGATAATTGATAAAGTTTGTCAGGCGTTTATTTTGTAAACGCTGTGGCTATTGAATTAGCTAACGGATTTGGCGAATATTTTGTAAGACAGATAGGACAAAATACCACAAATGCCGATGATTATTGACATTGAGGCCAGCACATCATGATGAAATAAGCTGACTAACAATGATGTGACGGTGGCGCAGCTAAATTGAATAGTGCCAAGAAGTGCCGAAGCTGAACCACTGTTTTTGAGCTGCTTGGACAATGCTAAAGCAGTAGTATTCGGAAGAATAGCGCCGACACTGGCTAAGAATATAAAGAATGTTATGGTGAAGAGCCAAAAGTTCTGATTGCCATTGCCAATAATTACCAAAGCGATTCCTGAAAATACTGGCACTAACAATATTTTTCGCAGCACTTGGTCGATGGAATTTTTTTTCAGAAGATAGGCATTAATTTGTGACATGACGATAAATCCGCAGGAATTTGCAGCAAATATCAGGCTGTATTCTTTCGCTGAAAGTCCAAAAAATTCAAGATAGATAAAGGGTGATGCTGTAAGGTAAGTAAAGAGACCAGACATGATGAAAGAGCCGCTCAGGGTGCAGATAAGAAACTGACGATCTTGTAATATTTTCCAGTATTTTTTGAAAATATGTGAAATTTTCTCGCTCCGGTCAGCGGGCGCTGTGTCAGGAATGGCATAATGTGACACTGCTAAACATAAAATTCCAAAGCTGGTTAAAAAAACAAAAATTGCTCTCCAGTCAAAAATGCTCAAAATGAAACTGCCAGCCACCGGAGCTATAATTGGAGCCAATCCCATCACTAACATTAAATGCGAATAAATGCGTGCGGATTCTTGTGCTGAAAAAATATCACGCACAATGGCGCGTGGCGCAACAACGCCAATACAAGCACCCATTGCTTGAAAGAAACGCAATATGATTAATTGATTAATATCCTGAACAAAACAGCAGGCAATTGAGGAAATGATAAAAATACAAAGTCCGAAAATCAGTGGTGGTTTTTTTCCAAAGCGATCAATGATGGGGCCATAAATTAGTTGGCTTACTGCCAGTCCGATAAAATAAGTGGTCAGCGAGAGTTGCACCAAATTTTGTGGTGCTGACAAACTTGTGGAAATTGCCGTAAATGCCGGCAAATACATGTCAATGGTCAGAGGACCGATAGCGGTGACGCTGCCAAGTATTATGATTAGAAAAATAAATTTTCTTTTACTGTCGACTAAATGATGATTGCTCATGTTGCTGTGATTGTCCGTTATTGTATAACCAATCTCAAACCTATTTCCCTTAGCCGCAAATGAAAAAATTATTTCTCTTATTGCTCTTAATTGTTAGCTCTTGCGCTGGTTTTGATCATTTCGGCTGTATGCATCCTTCGGAATATGATCGTAACACGGCGCAATCTTATTATGATGCTTTTGGAACCTATAAAGTAAGGAACGACATTCATAATAAAGTACGGAAAAAATTCTCCTGCTATTATCGCGCTGGCGACAAGATCTATGCATATAATACATTTTGGGGAACCAAATATATTTTGGTGCGCCATGGTCACGCCATAACTTATGTTGAGGGCAAATAGGATTAAAAAAACGTTGCAGTTTTCCAACTAAACTTATTTTATGCGCCGCTCCTTTTGAGCTTCATTGATTATTCAAGTTTGGTATTAGACACAATATCTGGTGTTCTTGGTGCCAAATTATAGTGATGCTACAAGAATTTTAAGGGGCTATAGCGCAGTTGGTAGCGCGCTTGCATGGCATGCAAGAGGTCTCGAGTTCGAATCTCGATAGCTCCACCACGCTTCGCTCTTACGAGCTACGCGTGGCGCAGCCATGCGGAGATTGTTAGAGCGAAGCGTGCCCGGCATAGCCCGCAGGGCGACGACGGGCTGGTCCAACAAACTCATACTAATTTCTTATCACCCTAAGAAAATGCACTACACCTACATCCTCAAATCTATCCCCAATCCAGATCAATCCTACATCGGCTACACCTCGAATCTCAAACAAAGATTAGAAGATCACAATTCTGGAAAGTCGCTCCATACTTCAAAATACAGCCCTTGGAACCTTGAATTCTACTGCGCCTTTAACGACAAATACAAAGCTCTAGAATTCGAAAAATATTTAAAATCTCACTCAGGAAAGGCGTTCGCCAAAAAACATTTTTGAAGTTGTTATGGAGATAGCAGTACCAACTCTTCCCAGAGACAAGATGTCACAGAAAGCATAATTTTGCGCCCCATATGGTTGTCATTTAAAAAATTTTAAAATCTGACATGCCTCAAAGCCTTGTAAATACTAGCTTTGTTCGTAACCACTTGTCTGGAGATGCAGAGAAGATTTTTTGACAAGTGGTCACCGCAAAAAAATTACTCCTTCGGTAAATACTGGCTTCGCGCGATTTGGTTCGAAAAATTCAACCGCTTAGGCAGGCGAATTTTTGTGTTTTTTGCGAACCTTGTGACCACATGACATTGAAATTAGCTAATTTATCAAAGCAGCAAACCAAATGATTCCGTTGCAAAACTCTTCCATATCTGATAAAAACACCATCTTCGAACAAAGAATTTCTTTTATCATTTTATTGCATCAATGATTACCATGGCTGATTCCATATTTACACATCTGGTATTTCCAATAGTTGGCTTGGTGACCACATTGTCACTGATTTTAACATTTCTAAATAACAAAAAACCGATTCATGATTTTAAATTAGAAACCAAAAGCATCTTCTATCTTATCCCCAGATTTAAAGCGATTTTAATATCCCTATATTGCTTAAGTTTTTTTCTTATTTTAAGTCCATATCTATTTGAGCTCAGTAGAAAATTTGGCTTAAGCTCCTACTTATTTGATCTTTGTAAGAAAGCTGGCCTATTAGCTTTTACTTCTGAATATCTCAATTTCACATTACTAAACGAAGTGGGTGCCATAATGCTTTTCATAGCCATATTTGATACCATCTTGATATCGTTTTTTATCAAGCCGCGCTACGGCGAATATAATGCTAAACAATTTTTTGAAGCATCTAGCAAAATAGTTCTTGAAGGAAGTGAAGATGATTTAGCAAGTTTTGGTAAAGAGATGAAGCTGAGTTTTGAACAAATAATAAAATCTATTAAATCATACAACAGACCAGCTATTGAAGCAGCAATAAGGGAGAAGAGGGAATACAAAATATCCAAGATAGCACCACTTAGTATGCAGTTGTTAGATATTTTATCTGATTCTAGGTTTTGTAAAATTATGGTTACACGATGTTCATCTTCTTTCTATTTTTTAATAGATCAAATTCAGAAAAACTCCCTATATATCTACAATGGCGGCGGATATAACTTTGTAAGAAACTTATTTCAGAAAGCGCTCTTGCTTCAAGATTCAATTTTACACAGAGAGAAGGATTATGACGGATTTGGGAATTGGAAAAGTTTTACAACGTTAGCATTCAGTGATTATCGATTCTTACGCGGCTTTAATATCTTCTCGACCTTTCCTAAATACTATGACGATCAATTGCATACTTGGCATATAGAGAAATTTACTGACTGCGTAGTAATTTCTTTAAAGTCCTCCAAATCTGACGAATGGGGTCATATACTAGAAGCATTTGGAACTTTAGAAAGTTGGATTTCTGGCGCAACTTTTAGCATAAATACTAGCAAAAACCCAGACTGGCGCTCTGAATCGAGCCTGATCTTAAGAGAATGCTCTAAATCTTTACGCAAAATTCTAGAGACTCTTGGAAAAAATTCTGACCATCTTCCTAACTTTAAAGAAAATCCCGATTTCAATGAATTAAAGTATCGCAATCTTTACATGATAGTTGCTCAAGGCATCTATGATTTTTTTAGAGATATTTCAAAAAAAGGCTCTGACGATGAATTTTATAGATCTTATTCGATAGATGTTTGGTTTTCGCTGTTCAATCTTAACAAAGACAACAAAGCATTGCTAGCGGTAGCAAAATGTTTTGAATATCTGTTATACGAAGATGAATTATTGGGGATAGAAGATAGTTTTTTGAGAGGATATTTTAATGGATTAACGCTAAGAGCAATAATGACAATTTCATTTCCTTATCATAAGCCGACTGAATCAGCTTCTGAGATAAATTTAATACGAGATAGAATCCTGCGTAAAACTTACAAAATCTTGTATAAACACTTCATAACAAAGTATAATGAAAAACCAGATTTTGCCTTATCTTATCTCCCGAAACAAATTGAGTATGATAATGATATAAAAGCCCTAAAAGAAAAAGATTGGAATGGGGAATGGAAAATATTTAGTTTGGTCGATAATAAAGATGTAGAAGAGTAATTATATCAGATCTAGCTAGATACAAAGACAGTTCGCAAAACGACCCGCTTGCTCTACCGCTTTTCATCTTAACGAACTTTGCGGACTCCTTGTCGATGCCTTTGAAGCAAGTAAAATCAATGGTTCATAATTTAGAGAATTTTTATTTTTTTACCCCGTTTGGACCACCATCCGCTTTCGCTTACGCTACAGCGCGATTGGCCGAAGGACAATCAAGACTGTAGCGTAAGCGAAAGCGGATGATCGCGCTGTAGTGAACGAAGTGAACGCAAGCGGACTAGTCCAACAAACTCATACCAAATCTGAAATCACCACTCAGAAATTATGTTTTACACCTACATCCTAAACTCTATTTCTCATCCAAGTCGTTTCTATATCGGCTCTACCTCTAACTTAAAAAGAAGGCTCTTGGAACATAATTCAGGAAAGTCATCTCACGCCAACAAATTCAAACCAAATCAGGATCATAATCTAGATCAAGGGGCTGATTAACTTCTTCAAAATTTTTTCGTCACTCATAATTAACCACCTCTACAACTCCTCAATCTCAAACTCACTGTAACCTTCAAAATAATAGCTAATATCAATGCCTTTCATGAAAATTTCGCGGTCATTGATTTTGTTAGTTAAGGCTTGGTTTAGGATATGCTTTATTTCGATGTCTTTAACGGTGCTGCGTTCCATCGCCATCAAATAGTCTTCTTTATCAACTTTGTTCCAATCAATAACTTGTTGGAGTTCTTTTTTTAAAATTAAATCCAACCAAATTCTGGCGGCTCTGCCGTTGCCTTCGCGAAAGGGATGAGCGATATTCATTTCGACATATTTTTCGATGATTTGATCGAAATTGCCCTGCGGCATTTTGCTGATATTTTGCAGCGATTGTTCCAGATACATCAATGGTGCAAAACGAAAATTTCCTTTGGCAATATTTACATCACGAATTTTTCCGGCGAAGTCGTAAATATCGCCAAATAAATAGCTGTGAATTTGTGAAAGCCCTTTGAAGGTGCCAATTTCTATTTGCTCGATATCTTTGCTTTCAAAAAGTTTTTTGACCTTTTGTTTGCTAATTTTTTCTTCAGCTTTGTGGAGTTCTAGTTGATTGGTAATGCCTAGTTTATTAGCTAAAATCATATATTTGATCAATTTTGGTCATTTGATTTTTTGTTCGCAAACTCTCTTGGTAATTGCGAGCAACTTCTTCACGTCTTCTGCCAACACTTCCAAATCCTCTTTGGATATTCTGTATTTTGGATCATATCTGCCGCCGATATAGGCGTATTCTAAAAGTTTGAAACGTTCTTTTTGTTTCTCAGTTTCTCGTGAAAATAAATCACGAAGATCAGGAAAATATTGCTCACATTCTTTGCCTAGATTTGCTAAAAAATGCTCATTCGGATTATAAAGAGTGAAGACCAAAAGAATTGTTTTGTATCCTGATTCTGCGGATTGATGAAGATTGAAAGCAGCTAGTGAAGTAAACAGATTTTCTTCATCACCAATGGCATTGTTTAAATTAAATTCGTAAGTTTTAAGAAATCCCCTAGCTCTTCCAAACCAGTGCTCGAAATACTCGGTTCTGAGTTTTCTCATTTCTTCATCACTTAAATTTCTGCGGTCAACAAATTCAAAATTTCCGGCATCAAAAATCACGATGCCTTCTTCCTTGATGTCGGAATAAAAATATTGCCCAACGGAAAGCTTGTTATTTAGCTCTTCAATATCGTGGGTTAAAATTCTTGGATCGGCGCTTAAGTTAAGGTTGCGGCATTTTTCGCCGATCTCATGCCAAAGATTTGTATCAAGTGCGGTGATGGCGTCACGGGTGACAACCAAAATATCATAATCCGAAACATGACCCGATTTGCGGTTGTCGGCTAAGTCTTTCTTTTCTTTGTAATCGCCGCGGGCGTAAGAGCCAAAAAGGATAATTTTTTCAATCGTCTGGCAATTATCACGAATTGTAGAGATGATTTTTGCCAACTCGTCGTGCTTGCGTTGGGGTAAGTGTTTAAGAGAATTATTCATAACAATTTTTTATTTAAGAGTTATGCAAACCAATCGCTTTGCTGCGTTATTTTTCACAATCATAACTCCTAAATTTGGTTAACAATTCTGAGAATTTTGCCAGAGCATGAAATTTACGGTAATAGTAATTTTGCCATTATGAAGTAATTAGCTAACAGTGTCTAACTAAAAAACATTTTGACCGCTTAAAATTATCTCCTGTAGATGGAAGATAATTTTGGCCAGAATGCGGCATTTTATTTTGGGTAAAAGCACAAAACCATCAAGCTCTAAAATGATTAAGAAAAATTTTTTATGACAGAAATAGTAACATTATTGTCAGTATCTTTTTTGGGTCAGGGACAATCTTCTGAAGAAGTTAGGATAAATGCAGAACAGGAAATTAATTCAAGGAAGAGCCGTCTAGAAGAGGGAGGTTTTGAAGTGGAGTGTTTGGTGAATGGTGGTTTTGTTGAAGAGGATGGAAAATTTAAATATGACTTGAAATCGTGGAATAAAATAATTCGTTTTGAGTTGCTGGAAACGCTGAGATTAAACGGTTTGCTTGAAAGAGATGAAAGCCTTACTTCATATAAAATCGTTGTCGACCAAGATAACTTAAAAGAAATGGTTGCAAAAAACCGACCAGCATTTTCGCAGGATTTTAATTTTTGTTTTCCTGATGGAGAAAATTCGTACAATGCAACAGAAGAAGTGAAATTCTATCATGATGGTTTAAGCCAAAGAATGACTGATGTGCTTACTATTATTCAAAATCCGCAAAGAAAGATTCTCTTTAATATGGGAGGTGGATCGGTTAATGAAGAATATGTGCCGCAAAAGCTTGATGAAATGATAAAATCACAAAGTGGCTTCAATCCAACGCCAACGACAATTTTTGGATTCTCAACGGAGACTACTTTGCCATTTTATTTTAGTGATAAGTATGAAGGTAAAATCACTTTGGTTCAAGCCAGCAATCTGTTTGATATTGAGTATTTGCAGGGAAAAAGAAAGGTTGAAATTAATCTTAAACCGGTTGCTGAGGCAAAGTTGCCGCCGCAAAATCTAAGTGGCGATGCTTTGGCTATAAGTGTTCATACCGCTTATAATCAAATGTTTGAAAATTGCTGTGTTGGTCAAAATGCGTTTGATGATAAAGTGGTCATGATTGAATCTGCTTATGATCCAAAGATGGTTTTAAAAATTGAAGAGATGATTTCTGCTGGAGTTTTTGACAAATCAAAAGCTGTTATTTTGGGGGAATTTTCTCAAGCTTTTCACGGTGATGAACAAAAACAACAAGCCTTTTTTGCCACAGTTTTTGATAAATTAAACGAACGTAAAATTGAGATTCCAATACTGCAATCTGCGGAATCTCAGTCAGTTTTTGGTCATGGTTGTCGTCGTTCGGAATATATTGCCAGCACCAGATGTACTGTAGATACTGATGGAAAATATAGCGCCGAAAATGCAATTAGTGTTGCTAATGAAACATCGCCAAATTCTTTTGAAAAAACCGAAGCGACAAACAAAAAATCCTGGGCAGAGCGAGTTCGTGAATCACAAGCGTCAAAAGATAATGGTTTATTTGGCAGGGTTGGTTAAAAAAGCGCTGGTTAGGATACTCTGATTGAAAATCTTAAATTCTGTCACTAGTTTGCAGCTAACTCTCAAATTATTTTTCCAAATTTTTTAAAAATGTCACAAATAAAAATTACTTTTCCCGATGGTGCCGCGCGCGAGTTTTTAAGCGGTGTTAGCGGTGCAGAAATTGCTCAATCTATTTCAATTTCTTTGGCCAAAGCTGCTTTGGCAATCAAGGTAAATGGCGAGGCGTGCGACCTTTCTTGCGAAATTACTTCAGATGCTAAAATTGAAATTATCACTGCTAAATCGGGCGCTGATGCTTTGGACATTATTCGCCACGATGCGGCGCATATTATGGCCGAAGCGGTGAAAGAGTTGTTTCCTGAAACACAAGTGACAATTGGGCCGGCAATTGAAAATGGTTTTTATTATGATTTTGCCCGCAAAACCCCTTTCGCTTTGGAAGATTTGGAGAAAATCGAAAATAAGATGCGTGAGATTGTCAAGCGTGATGAGAAGCTGATCCGAGAAGTCTGGAAGCGTGATGATGCGGTTAAATTTTTTGAGTCAATTGGTGAGAAATACAAAGCTGAAATCATCGCTTCAATTCCGGCTAATGAAGATATTTCTTTGTATCGTCAGGGGCAATTTATTGATCTTTGTCGTGGCCCGCATGCTCCTTCAACCTCTCATATTAAACATTTTAAATTGATGAAACTGGCTGGTGCTTACTGGCGTGGTGATGCTAAAAATGAGATGTTACAGCGTATTTACGGCACCGCGTGGGAAAGCGAAGAAAGTTTGAAAAAATATCTGCACATGTTGGAAGAGGCAGAAAAACGCGATCACAGAAAAATCGGTCGTGCCTTGCATTTATTTCATATTCAAGAAGAAGCTGTGGGATCAGTGTTTTGGCATCCACAAGGCTGGATCATTTATCGTCAGATTGAAAAATATATTCGCGAGAAATTGGAAAAAAGCGGCTATGTGGAAGTTAAAACGCCGCAAATGGTGGATCGAGTTTTGTGGGAAAAATCGGGTCACTGGGACAAATTCCGTGACAATATGTTCACTATTGAAAATGAAGACAGAACTCTTGCGATTAAGCCGATGAACTGTCCGTGCCATGTGCAGATTTTCAATCAGGAGTTAAAATCTTACCGTCAATTGCCGTTGCGTATGGCAGAATTTGGTTCATGTCACAGAAATGAATCATCAGGTTCTCTACATGGAATTATGCGCGTGCGTTCTTTCACTCAAGATGATGCCCATATTTTTTGCGAAGAAAGTCAGATCAATTCTGAAACTATAAAATTTTGCGAATTGCTTAAAGAAGTTTATCGCGATTTTGGTTTTGAAAAGGTTGACGTAAAATTTTCAACTCGTCCGGAAGTGCGCGCCGGTTCTGAAGAAACCTGGGATCGCGCTGAAAATGCTTTGGCAGAAGCGGTTAAAGAAGCCGGATTGGAATATGAAATTCAGCCAGGCGAGGGCGCATTTTACGGCCCTAAATTAGAGTTCCATTTGACTGATGCTATTGGCAGAACCTGGCAATGTGGCACTTTGCAGGTTGATTTTATTCTGCCGGAAAGGCTGGATGCAACTTATGTGGCATCAGATGGATCCAGAAAAAGACCGGTTATGTTGCACCGTGCCATCATCGGAACTTTTGAAAGATTTATCGGAATCTTAATCGAAAATTGCGCCGGAAAATTTCCGCTGTGGTTGGCTCCAACTCAAATGGTTGTAGCCACAATCACTAACGATTCTGATGAATATGCCAGACAGG
Source organism: uncultured Rhizobium sp. (assembly GCA_964537735.1). Classification (GTDB taxonomy): domain Bacteria; phylum Pseudomonadota; class Alphaproteobacteria; order Rickettsiales; family UBA1997; genus UBA2645. The sequence continues at coordinate 17,151 of CAZICL010000014.1, forward strand.
TTTTGCAAAAGTTAAAGTTTCACGGATTTAGAGCTGAGGCCGATTTTGATGCACAAAAAATCAATTACAAAATCCGCGAACATTCACTGAAAAAAGTTCCATACATTTTAGCAATCGGCAAAAAAGAAGCTGAAAGCGGCGCAGTTTCAGTGCGAAAATTAGGCGAAGAAAGTCAAAAAGTGATGAGTGTTGAGGATTTTATTGCAATGGCGGAAAAACAGGTTTTACAAAAAATTTAATGATTTGTTATCCAACGCAAAAAATCCTTCGTGATTGCGAAGGGATAAAGGACGAATTTTTTTTTGATCTAAAGTTGCACTTAAAAAAGAGTTTAAGTTGAAAAATTTTGGTAAGTAATGGAAGGTTCTACTTTGATTTAAATTCAACTCGGCATCACGCCATTTCAATTTCCAAAATTTCTTAAATGAGTTTTCTTGAGCTGAAAAAACAGGCGCGACTGCGATTGCTTAAAATGCATTTTGATGCAGGTGTGGGACATATTGGGGGCAATCTTTCGGCTTTAGATTCGATGCTTTTTTTGCATCACGAAATAATGAAATCCAACGATCAGTTTATTCTATCAAAAGGTCACGCCGCCGGTGCACTTTACATTGCGCTTTGGAGTGTGGGCAAAATCTCCAATGAACAACTACAAACTTTTCACAAGGATAATACTAAACTTGCGGGCCATCCGCCAGTTAATTCTTTTTCTGAAATTCCCTTTGCCACTGGTAGTTTAGGTCACGGACTTGGTCTTGCTTGTGGCTTGGCGATGGGCAATAAATTACAAAATCGCGCCGGCCAGATTTTTTGCTTAATGTCGGATGGTGAGTGGCAAGAAGGCAGTAACTTCGAAGCTTTAATTTTTTTGCATCATCAGCAGTTACAAAATGTTACGGTGATTATTGACTGCAACGGATTGCAAGGCTTTGGAAGCACACAAGGCGTGGCTTCGCTTAATTTAGAAAAGCTTCAAAATATTTTTTCAGCATTAAATTTCGAGATTTGTCAGATTGATGGTCACAATGAAAATGACTTAAAAAAACTGGCGCAAAAAAAAGATCGTCCGCAGATTTTTTTGATGAATAGCATAAAAGGTCACGGAGTTTCTTTTATGGAAAACCGCGTGGAATGGCACTATCTGCCGCTTAGCCAAGAATTATACAATCAGGCAAAAAAGGAGATTGAAAATTCATGAGAGAAATTTTTTGCACTGAAATGATTTCAGCTTTTGAGAAAAAAGCTTTCGTATTTTTAACTGGTGATCTTGGATTTAAGGCGCTGGAACCATTGCAAGAAAAGCTTGTAGATCACTTCATTAATGTTGGAATTTCAGAGCAAAATATGGTTGCGGTTGCGGCGGGAATTGCCAAAACCGGTATGCAGGTTTTTTGCTACAGTATTGCCCCTTTCGCTTTCGCGCGACCTTTTGAGCAAATTAGAAATGATGTTTGTTTGCATAACTTACCGGTAACAATTGTGGGAAATGGTGGCGGATATGGCTACGGAGTTATGGGAGCAACGCATCACGCCATTGAAGATTATGGCGCGATGCTGACTTTACAAAATATGCATGCCTTCATTCCGGCTTTTGATTCTGACCTTGGAGCTATGATTGAGCGTATTTTTGACCTAAAAAAACCCAGCTATTTGCGTTTGGGTTTAGCTCAAAAAACTGACAAAATTCCTTACCTGCCTTGGCGCAAAATTTTGGATGGTGATCTTGGTGTTTTGGTTATTTGTGGCTCAATTTCCAGCAACTTATGGCATGATTTTAAGAGTGATGATAAGGCTGCGCGTCCGGCAATCTGGGTGGTTAGTGAGTTGTCTTCGAATTTAGAGTTGCCGCAGAGTCTGCTTGACGAAATGCAAAATAACAAACTCTGTATTCTAGAAGAACATGTTGCACAAGGTGGTGTTGGACAAATGATTTCGGCAAAAATTTTACAGCAAAAAATCACTCTAAAATCTTTTTCACATCTTCATGCTCAAGGTTATGTTTCTGGGTTTTATGGTTCACAAAAATTTCACCGAGAAGAATCTGGTTTGACAAAGAATTCGATCATTAATCAATTTTAAAAACTCATGTCAGAAGATCTGCCGCAAAAAATTATTACGCTTAAGGGCCCAATTTTAGTGTTTGGAGCCAGTGGATTTATTGGTGCAAATCTGTTTAGAATGTTGCTGCAATATCGTAACGATGTTTTTGGAACTGCTTCAATTTTGCCAAGTTGGCGCCTTGAGGGAATTGATTTAGCCAATATTATTGAGGGCGATTTATTGGCGGAAGAAAATCTTGAGGTCGCTTTAAAACGCGTAAAACCAAAAACTATTTTCAACTGTACAGCTTACGGTGCCTATTCTTTTCAAAGCGACATTGATTTAATTTACAAAACCAACGTTACCTTTTTTACACGCTTAATTGACAGCTGTTTTGAAAGTGGAGTTGACTGTTTCATTAATGCCGGAAGCTCTTCTGAATATGGTGAGATTTCAGCAGCACCAGTGGAAGACAAGGTTTTGAACGCCAATAGCCATTACGCTGTTACTAAAGCCACTTCGGCAAATCTGATTTATTTTTACGGAAAAAAGAAAGGCATGAAGGCTGCAAATTTGCGCCTTTATTCGGTTTATGGGCCTTACGAAGATTCTTCGCGATTGATACCGCAAGTTGTTTTGCGGGGTTTGGAAAAGAAATTTAATGCCTTAACTAATCCAGAAACTTCTCGTGATTTTATTTATATTGATGATGCCTGTGAAGCTTTTATTAAAGCAGCTTACGCGCTTACGCCAAATCATTATGGTGAATCTTTTAACATTGGATCTGGCATAAAAACCACGATTGGTGACATTGCCAAGATCTCGAAAGAAATTTACAAAATTGACGGCGAACCGCAGTTTAACTATCCGGCACACGCTTGGGATGTGAGCGATTGGTATTCTAACCCCAAAAAAGCTGAAGAGGTTTTGGGTTGGAAGGCAAAAATTTCTCTGCAGGAAGGTTTAGAGAAAATGACTCTTTGGGTGCGGCAAAATCTGGAAAATTATTTGGGGTCAGTTTCAACAAAACGTCCGCAAAATAATCTTGATCAAGTGCATTCAATCTCAGCGATAATCGCCTGCTACAAAGATGCGCTAGCTATTCCTGAAATGCATGAACGCATTACAAAAGTGATGCAGAAACTGAAAGTTGATTACGAAATTATTTTTGTAAATGATTGTTCTCCAGATAATAGCGAAGAGGTGATTGCTGAGATTTCAAAACGTGATTGGCGTGTGATCGGAATTTCTCATTCGCGGAATTTTGGTTCGCAAGCAGCATTTAAAAGTGGTCTGGATATTGCTTCAAAAAATTCCTGCGTGCTGATGGATGGCGATTTGCAAGATCCGCCAGAAATGATCGAAAATTTTGTGCAAAAATGGCAAGAAGGTTTTGAAGTGATTTATGGTCGTCGCATCAAGCGGGACGCGCCTTTTTATATGCAGATTTTCTACAAGATTTTCTACCGAATTTTTGCGGCATTTTCTTATATCTCAATTCCAAAAGATGCTGGTGATTTTGCTTTGATGGATAAAAAAGTCGTTGAAGTTTTACTTAAATTTCCTGAGCGCGATTTATTTTTGCGTGGTCTTAGAGCCTACGCAGGTTTCAAACAAACTGGTATCGATTATGTGCGTCCTGAAAGAAAATTTGGTCGCACAACAAATAATATTTTCAAAAATATTGGCTGGGCAAAAAAAGGAATTTTTTCTTTCAGCTATGTTCCACTTAACATGTTGAGCGCTTTTGGTTGGGTGATGCTGTTTGTGTCGGGAATTTTAATGACAGTGCAAATTTTGCTGAAATATTTTTCACCAGATTCTGCTCCGCGAGGTGTTACAATTACTTTAATTTTAGTGACATTTTTTGGCTCACTAAATCTTTTTTCTATCAGCATTCTAGGTGAATATATTGCCAAAATTTTTGAAGAAGTAAAAGGTCGTCCGCACTTTATTCGTAAGAGTTTAATCAAGCGTGGTAATATCATCAACACCGTTGGTCTTAAAAATATTTTTGGTCAAAAATAATCATGAAACTGATCTCGCGTTTTTGTTCGATTTGCAATCAAGATAGCACAGAGTTGTATTTGGAAGGAAATTTCAAACAAGAAAATCTCAATCAATTCAGCTTCGCTTCTCGCAAAGAACCAGAGCCTTTTCACCTTAGATTATATCTTTGTAAATACTGTGATTTGATTTATGCCAATCCTGGATTGGCGCAGGAAACAACCAATCAAGAATATGAAAATGCGGCTTTTGACAGCAATATTGAAGCTGGATATGCCGCCAAAACTTACGCCAAATATTTGACGCAAAAATCTGCCATCAATTCTGCTTTAGATATTGGAACTGGCGGCGGTGAATTTTTATTTGAGTTGCAAAAAAGCGGTGTAAAAAATCTTGCAGGAATAGAACCATCAACTTCTGCGATCAGCACAGCGCATAGCTCAGTGAAGCCTTTGATAAAGCAGGGGTTTTTTAATAAAGGTTCTTACGTGTCAGACCAGTTCGATTTGATTAGCTGTTTTCAAACCTTGGAACATATTTTTGATCCTTTGCAGCTCAGTCGCGATGCCAACTCTTTATTAAAAAAAGACGGCAGATTTTTTGTGGTGACCCATAATTTTCGTGGAAAAGTGAACGAAATATTAGCCGATAAGTCGCCGATTTATGACATTGAACATTTGCAACTTTTTTCCCCAAAAAGTTTGAAGATAATGCTTGAAAATGCAGGCTTTAGAGATGTTAAAGTTTTTCCAATAATAAACACTTATCCAATTTTTTATTGGGTGAAGTTATTTCCAAAAGTTCCAGCAAAAAAATCTCTGATCGAGTTTCTAAAAAAAATCAAAATCGGATATTTGCCAATCCCGTTGCCGATTGGAAATATTGCTGCAATCGCAACTAAATAAAATATGAGACGTTGAAAACTTTGTCGTTAGTTTTTTTGGCTTTTCTGGGCGCGCACGTTGGTCTTAACAATATTTTGGTAAAAAGATTAGCTAAATACATTAAATATTAATCTTGAATTCAAACAATCATGAGCGAAACGGCTTTCACAAAAGATATAAATAAGCATGGTGGCTATGCTTATACGATAGATGCCATTTCTGGTAAGGTTTCAAATGCCAGAATCACAAAATCATTTTTGGCGATGGAATCTTTTGCTGGTAAGAGAATTATTGATATTGGTTGTGGCGATGGAACCTATAGTTATAGTATTGCACAGCAAGGAGCCGCAATGGTTGTGGCGATTGATCCGGTTGAAAATGCTGTTATGGGAGCTGCAAAAAAATATAAAAATATTGCCAACCTAAAATTTGAAACTGTTGATCTTTACAATATTGAGATACCGTCTCAACCTTATGATGTCGCGATTCTGCGAGGAGTATTGCACCATCTTCCTGACCTAGAAAAAGGGATAGAAATTGCCTGTAAATTGGCGAAAAGAGTTTTGGTTGCCGAGCCAAATGGATATAATCCGGTTTTAAAAATTATTGAAAAGACTTCGCGTTATCACATCGAGCATCAAGAGCAATCTTTTCTCCCAAGCAGATTGCGCGCAATATTTGCAAAAAATAGTGGTAAAGTAATTCGTGATGAATTTATCGGATTAGTACCATTTTTTTGTCCAAACTGGATGGTGCCAATTTTAAAATTCTTTGAGCCTTTTGTTGAAAAACTACCTCTGATTAATCGAATTTCTTGCGGCCAATATATTTTTCTGACAGAAATCTCTAGATAGTATCGTCACGAGTTGGAACTTAAATTAGCAAACCCGAAATTAATCTTTCGCTTCCTATAAACATGTTTTGCCCAAAACTCATTTTAGTTAAAAATCTGAAATAGTTGGGCGGTATTTTAATAAAAAAATCAATTTATGACCAAGTTATTAAAATTTTCTTTAGCTCCACTTCTGGCGTTGGTTATATTCGTACTCGTTTTTCAAGTTTGGAAAATTGACCTCAGATTACCGGCTTTCAGCTATAATAACGATGCTTTGTTTCACCTTTTCTTGAATAAAAATATTGTTGATACCGGATGGTTTGTAGATAACCAAAATATTGGTTTACCGAACTTTGGTGAAATTTTTAACATATATGATTTTCCGCTGCAGTTAGAGATGTTGCAAATCTTGATTATAAAGTTTTTTGTTTGTTTTTCCGACAATCCTTTTCTGATTTCCAACTGCTTTTTTATTACCAGTTTTGCATTGATTGCGCTGAGTTCTTTCGTTGTTTTTCGTAGTTTTAACATAGGATTTTTAACGGCTGCGGTGTTTAGTGTTTTATACGCATTTTTGCCCTATCATTTTATGCGCAATAGCGGGCATCTTTTTTTGTCGAATTATGCAATTGTGCCTCTGGCGATAATGGTTGGAATGTGGATCGCGGATAACAAACTGGTAATTATTTCGACCAATAAAAATGGGCAATATTCCATTTCGCCTAACAGGCTTTTTTTTGTTGCTGTTTTGGTAAGCATTCTAATTGCTATTAGCGGTGTCTATTATGCCTATTATAGTATCGTGATTTTTATTTTTGCTTGGGTTTTACGTGTTATTAATAGCGAGAATTTTTTTGGTAAAAATTGTGCTGTGGCATTTGTATTGTGCGGCCTGATTTTTGCAGTTTTATTATGTTTATATTTGCCGACATTTTTTTATCATATTGATCATGGTTTTAATCCTCACGTTTCTGGAAGATCTGCTAGAGATAGTGAGCTTTTTGGATTGAGAATAATAAATTTATTGCTCCCGGTAGATAATCATTATTTGGGATATTTTGCTAATTTTACCGGGTTTTTCAGAGATGTTGTAAGTAATGAATGGGAGAGGAATTCAGAAAGTCTTGGTTTAATAGGATCTTTTGGTTTTGTGTTTTTGCTGCTGTGGATGATAGGAAAAAGCTATGCTTCTGATAAGAATTCGATTTTTAGCAAAACTATTAAGCGTCTTGCGCTTCAAAAAGATGAGCAAAATTTACTTTCAAAATTAGCTGCACTTAATCTTCTGTCAGTGTTTTTTGCTACGTCCGGAGGTTTGGTAATGTTGGTTTCTACGACTGTTCCAATTCTCAGAAGTCATGCACGATTTTGTGTTTTTATTGCTTTTATTTCACTATTTGCGGTTGCAATAATTTTTGATAAAATTGTGGCAAGAAAAAATAAATTTGCCGCGGCATTTTGTTTATTAGTGGTTCTGACTTTTGGAATATTGGATCAGGTAGGACGGGTTTCTAGTTCTACAATGCAGAGCGTGCAGATGAAATACAAATTTATCAATGACAGTAGTTTTATTTCTGAAATTGAAAAATCTCTGCCACCAAGTGCAATGGTTTTTGTTTTGCCGATTTACGGATTTCCTGAAGAAGATGGAGATAATTATGGATCTTTGACTGCCTACATTCATTCCAGAAATTTGCGATGGTCTTATCCAGCGATTGCTGGAAGAGAGAGTAGTGTTTGGCAGAAGAAATTGAAAAATCTTGAATTTAAAGAATTTATTGAGGCCCTAAAACAACAAGGATTTGCCGGAGTTTATCTTGATCGATCTCAATATTCTTCCAGCTATAGTGACAAAAAGTTGAGTGAACTGGAGCGTCAATTTAAATCAGTAGCGACTGCACCAATGATGGTTTCAAAAAATTCCAATCTGGTTTTTTTTAAAATATAAAAATTTTATTTCGAGCCCTCTTCCAACGCCAAAGCCACGTCAAACATGGTTTGTTCATCAAAATGTTTGGTGATGATTTGCAAACCAAGAGGTAAGCCATCTTGGTCAAAACCACCGGGAACTGACATTGCCGGCAGGCCAGCGAGGTTTACTGGGATTGTGAAAACGTCGTTTAGATAGATTTTAACTGGGTCAGAATTGCCGATAGTTTTGGATTCGTTAATCGAAAAAGCAGCACTTGGTGCTGTAGGTGTTAAAATGGCGTCAACTTTTTCGAAAGCGGCTTTGAAGTCTTGTAGCACAAGGTTTCTGACCTTTTGCGCTTTTTTGTAGTAAGCGTCAAAATAACCGGCGGAAAGCACGTAAGTTCCGGTTAAAATTCTTCTTTTAACTTCATTGCCAAATCCCAAAGCGCGAGTTTTTTCATACATTTCTTCTAGGCTGAGGTTTTCTCCTTCGGCTCTAAATCCATAACGCACACCATCAAAACGCGCCAAATTTGATGAGCATTCTGCCGAAGCTAAAACGTAATAAACTGCTGGTGCATATTTAGTGTGAGGCAGTGAAATTTCGATTATTTCAGCACCGCGTTTTTGTAAAATTTCTTTGCCGCGATTCCATAATTGTATAATTTCTTCCGGCATTCCTTCGACGAAATATTCTTTGGCAATGCCAATTTTTTTACCCCTAATATCAGAGTTGAGAAGCTTCTCAAATTGTGGCACGGCAACTTCCACGGAAGTGGAATCTTTGCTGTCGAACCCTGAAATTACGCGTTGTAACAAAGCTGCGTCAAAAACATCTTTAGCAAAAATTCCGGCTTGATCAAGTGAGCTGGCAAAAGCAATCATACCATAGCGCGAGCAGCGTCCGTAGGTTGGTTTTACCCCGACAATATTGGTATAAGAAGCCGGTTGACGGATTGATCCGCCAGTGTCTGAACCGGTGGCGCCAGCACATAAATTTGCCGCAACTCCAGCGGAAGATCCGCCACTGGAACCGCCAGGAACCAGCTCTTCGTTGGAGCCTTTCTTTTTGTAAGGATTTATTACTGGTCCGAAATAGCTGTTAGTATTGGCTGAGCCCATGGCGAATTCGTCCATGTTTAATTTGCCCAAAGTTACTGAACCGGCATCAAGTAATTTTTGAGTGACGCTTGATTCGTAGGTGGGTACGAAATTTTCTAGCATTCTAGAAGCGCAAGTGGTGCGTAAATTTTTGGTGCAAAATAAATCTTTAATGCCCAGTGGCACACCTTCTAAATCACCACCTTGGCCTTGTGAAATCTTTTCATCTGATTGTTTTGCTTGGAATAATGCCAGATCAAAGCTCTCTGTGATAAAAGCATTGAGATGTCGGTTCTGCTCAATGTTCTTAATGTAAGAAGTTGTAACTTCGGTGCTGGAAAATTTTTTAGCTTTTAAACCTTCAACAAGTTGGCGGATAGTCAGTTTAGTAAGATCAGTCATGTTATTTGGCTTGTTCGATTAATTCGAGAAGTTGTTTTTTAGTGAGCAATTCGCTGGTAAGCAGGCCATTCTTGGCGTTTGGTCCATAAATGGCGTTAAAAGGAATAGCGAAACGGTTATGCTTGCGTAAAAATGTCATTACTTCTGGATCAGGTTTAGTAATGTCGGCGCGCATGGTGACGATATTTTGGTCGCTTAATTTTGCCATCACTTCTTTGTCGTGCAAAACGGTAATTTTATTAACTTTGCAAGTAAGACACCAATCAGCTGTAACGTCAACAACCACGACTTTTTTTTCCATTATAAGCTGATGGATCTGCTTTTCATCAAATTTTATCCACACACTATCTGCCGGAATTCCACTATCATCCATTTGGTTAACAGCGTGTCTGGGCATTGCAAAAGCGGCGACTATCACGGCGGCGAAGGCCAGATATTTGATAAATTTTGATTTAATTTCAAAACATAGCAGCAGTAATAAAACCAATATAGTCACAGCTATAGAAGGTATAACGCCGATATTGTGTGATAAAATGTGACACAGCCAAACCGTGGTAAGTGCCAGTAAAAATGCCAAAACTTTTTTGACTTTAAGCATCCATTTTCCTGGTTTTGGTAGTAAATAAACCAATTTTGGTGCGATTAAAAGTAATAGGTAAGGTGAAGCAAAACCAATTCCAATAGCGCCAAAAATCAGAAAAATATCTAATAAGTTTTGAGTCAAAGCAAAAGAAATTGCTGAACCAAGAATCGGCGCAGAGCATGGCGTTGCAAGCAATACAGCTAATATTCCCGATAGAAAATTGGGAATAAAAATATTGCGTCCATTGTCGGATTTGGTAATTTTTTTATTAAAAAGATTGAGAATAAATTGGTCAAAAGTGATCTCGAAAATTCCCAATAAATTGGCGATAAATAATATTAAAACCATGATCAAAAAGATCAGGAAATAAGGGTTCTGAAACTGTAATCCCCAGCCGAAAGAATTGCCGGCAAACTTGATCAAAGCGGCGCAAATGGCGAAGAACAAAAAGCATAATACAATGCCAAACATTGTGGATAAAAAGGCAAAACGAATGCGTGAAATTTTAGTGTCGTGATGATCGATAATTGACAGTAATTTTATTGACAAAATCGGTAGCACACATGGCATGATGTTTAAAATCGCGCCGCCGATAATGGCGATTAAAATCCAATAGGTAAGACTTGCGCCATTATATTCCACAGAGGTGAATGAATTATCTGCTGTAGGGTTGGCGATTTTTTGTGGGTAAAATTTTTGGATCAGAGCTAGAGAGTTTTGATCAATTTCATTTGGAACTGGCACAGTAAAACTTTCGCTAACGGGGATACAGACATCTTTGCAGATACCATAATCAAGCTTGAGAGTAAGTTCAGATTCTTCATCAAATTTTGTCAGATCAATTTCAACCGGCAAAATAATTTCATTTTGGTAGGAGGAATATTTAAAAATTTCATTACCAATTTTTTCTTCATGTTGATCAGCTTGAGGCCAAAAAATCTGATGTTTTGAATAATTTTTTGAGGATGAGAAATCTAAAGCTGGCGGCATTCCGATATTTTCTGAGCCTTGCCCATAAATTTTCCAATCTTTAGCAAGTTTAAACTCAACGCCGGCAATTAATTTTTTTTCACCTTGGTCATTTTCATAAAAACTGGCAATCAGCCTTGTTTTAGCGCCGCTGTCTTCATTCGCTTTCCAAGCGCTGATGGCGGCATTAGCGAGAGTTGCCTGCAAAAAAAGAGCGGCAAAAAAGAACGTAAAAATTTTTTTCATTTTCTAAGAAAACTTCGATTGAAAATCTGGTTGAGCTTGAATAAATTGAGCTTTTGCACGCCGACTTTTAATTCCTTATTTTTTTAAAATGAATCCTCAAATTCACGCAAAGAACAGTCCATTTGAAGTGATGCACGTTACTTCAAAAAAAGTTTCATGCCAGGGCGAAAGAAACGATGTATCCAATGTTTCCGGTCACCCTCTGGTCTATCTTGATATGGGGAAAGATGATTTTGTCGTCTGTCCTTATTGCAGCAAATATTTTACCGTCAGAAAACAAGATGCCAATAATTCGGTAATTATCGGCATTAAAAATCAAATTAAAGAATAAAATGGCAAATACAGCAATAATCGGCCTGCAATGGGGCGATGAAGGAAAAGGGAAAATAGTAGATTTTCTAGCCGATAAATTTGATGCAGTGGTGCGTTTTCAAGGTGGTCATAATGCTGGGCATACCATTAAAGTGGGAGATATGACCTATAAATTAAGTTTGCTGCCTTCTGGTATTATTCGTGGCAAATTTTCGGTGATTGGTAGCGGTGTTGTGGTTGATCCACTGGCATTATTTTCTGAAATTGAAAAAATTGAAAATGCCGGCATTAAAATCAGTTCTGAAAAGTTGGCGATTGCTGATAATTGCTGTCTCATTTTGTCAATCCATCGTGAGTTAGACCAGCTTTTAGAAAGTAAAAAAGGTGACAATAAAATTGGTACAACTGGTCGCGGCATTGGCCCAGCTTATGAAGATCGCGCTGGTCGTCGGGCTGTGAGAATTTGTGATTTAATCGATGAGAATGTTTTTAAAGCGCGTGTGGAAAATTTACTTTTCTACCACAATTTATTGCGTCGTAGCCTTGATGCAAAAGAAGTGAGCTTTGAAGAAATTGCTGCTGAAGTTGCGCCGATTCGTCAACGTTTGCTTTCTTATTCTCTACCATCTTTTGAAATCGCCAAAAGATTATATGAGTACAAAAATATTATGTTTGAAGGCGCGCAAGGAGCTTTGCTGGATGTTTCTTATGGCACTTTCCCTTTTGTAACTTCAAGCAACACAATGGCTGGGCAGATTGCTTTAGGATCATGTCTTGGTGTTGGTGATTTGCATAAAACTATTGGCATTTTAAAAGCTTATACAACTCGCGTTGGATCTGGTCCTTTCCCAACGGAACTCAATTGTGAAATCGGCAATTTTTTGCGTATTGAAGGTAATGAAGTAGGAACTGTAACTGGTCGCGATCGTCGTTGTGGTTGGTTTGATGCTGTGTTAGTGCGTCAGGCTATTCAACTTTCATCGGTGAAAGAAATTGCTTTAACCAAGCTGGATGTGCTTGATAAATTAGAAAAAATAAACATTTGTGTCGGCTATAAAATCGCCGGAAAAACCTATGATTATTTGCCGCAGGCCAATCATTTATGGGAAAATATTGAGCCGATTTATGAAGAAATTGCAGGTTGGAATACCAGTACTGTTGGTGCTAAATCACTAAATGATTTACCACAAAAAGCGCTGAATTACATAAAAAGAATTGAAGATCTATGCAGCGTAAAAGCTTCAATCATTTCAACCGGTCCTAAACGCGAAGAGACAATAATTGTAGGATAGAAATGAGCGAAAGTAAAAAACCAGTTGTGATGCAGATTTTGCCAGCGCTTGAAAATGGCGGTGTTGAGAGGGGAACTATTGATGTTGCAAAAGCATTAAAAAAAGCCGATTTTGAACCGATCGTAATTTCAAATGGCGGTGTGTTAGTCTATCAATTGCGTGAACCTGGAATTGTGCATGTGCAATTGCCGGTGGCATCAAAAAATCCTCTTACCATCTGGCGGAATGTTAAAAAAATCGCTGCTTTAATTGTTGAACACAAAGTTGATATAGTACATGTCAGATCAAGAGCGCCAATGTGGAGCGCTTATTTTGCCTGCAAGAAAACTAATACAAAATTGGTGGCAACAGTTCATGGGACTTACTCGTTGAATTTGGGCAGATGGAAGGTTTTTCCGTTAAAAAAATGCTACAATGCTGTGATGTTGAAAGCGGACCGTGTTATTGCTGTGTCACACTTCATTAAAGATTATTTGGTCAATAATTATCGCCAAAAAAATAAAGAAATCTCACCGGAAATTTTAAATAAAATTGTGGTGATTCAGCGCGGTGCTGATCTGCGTTATTTTAACTTAGAAAAAATTTCTCAAAGTCGTATTGTCAATTTAATTTCACAGTGGCATTTGCCGGAAGACCGTAAAATTATTTTGTTGCCAGCACGCTTTACAGCTTGGAAAGGTCATGAATTCTTGATTGAGGCCTTAAAGAAAGTAACCAGCGATTTTTGTTGTGTTATGGTTGGTTCGGATCATGGACATAAAATTTTCCGCAAAAAAATTGAACAGGCCATCACTGCAGGTGGTCTTGACGGCAAAGTCAAAGTTGTGGGGTTATGTAAAGACATGCCTGCGGCTTATGCCCTTTCGCATATTGTGGTTTCATCAAGTGTAAAGCCAGAGGCTTTCGGACGCGTTGCTATTGAATCACAAGCTATGAAAAGAGTAACGATTGCTACTAAAATTGGTGGGGCGCTGGAAACAATAATTGACAATAAGACCGGATTTTTGGTGGAAGTCGGTGATTCAGATCATCTGGCGCAATTGCTAGAAAAAGCTTTAAATTTTACTGAAAATGAAGGTCGTGAAATCGGTGAAGCCGCACGTCACAACATTGAACAAAATTTCTCTAATGATAAAATGTGTGAAGATACAATCGCTGTTTATCGCGAGTTATTGGATAGAAAGGCCTAATGAGACTGTCGCAAATCAAACTTTTCGTCGAATTTTTCGCAATTCAAATTTTTTTGAAACGCACGAACATCTGGGTACGCTTACCTTTCAAAAAAATTTGAATCACAAAAACTTCTTAGAAAATTTTGATTTGCGACAGTCTCCTAATGCAAAATGATCGATCAGCTGTTTAGGTGGTAAATCTCGATAACATCTTCTTCTAACTCACGAATTTCGCTGCGCTGAAAAGGATTTAACGCTTCATCAATTCTCTCTAATCCCATTGCTCCAACGGCTGCAATTCCATCATTGCCGATAATTTTTTTACTTCTGATCCACACCAACTCATCAACCAGATTTTTTTGTAAAAACTGCGTTGCAACATTATGTCCGCCCTCAATTAAAACTGAGTTAAAACCGGCAGCGCAAATTTTTTGTAAAATATTTTCTGGATCTCCGGACAAGACCAGTGGCTGGTTTTGCTGATTTAGAAGTATTTTTGAATCTAAATCGAAATCAGGATTATTGCTTAATACTACTATTTTTGGTGAAAAATCTTCTAATCCAGATAGCCGACAATCAAGGCTTGGATTGTCTTGGCGCACAGTATTTGCTCCTACCATAATTGCTTCATTTTTGGCGCGTAGCAAATGTCCAAATTGTCGGGCTTGGGCAGAAGTAATCCATTTGCTGGAAAAATTTTGCGTGGCAATTTTGCCATCAAGAGTGCTGGCAATTTTCAGTGTAACAAAAGGCAATCCAGTTTTTTTGGCTTTGAAAAAGCCGCGATTAAGTTTTTGTGCTGCTTTTTCTAAAACACCGCAAGTCACTTCAATGCTAGCTTGGCGTAATTTTTCAATGCCTTGTCCATTAACACGTGGGTCAGGATCTTGAGTAGCAATGACGATCTTCTTAAAGCCATATTTTATAATTTCATCAGCGCAAGGTGAGGTTTGGCCAAAATGTGAACATGGTTCAAGAGTCACATAAATTTCAGCGCCTTGTAGGATTTTTTTGTCAGCAATTTTTTCGATGGCAATTTTTTCGGCGTGAGGGCGGCCCGATTTTGCAGTAACGCCGCTAGAAATTATTACACCATCTTTAACGATAACGCAGCCAACTACTGGATTGGGTGCGGTTTGACCAAGATTTTTTTTGGCTAAATTTAAGGCGTAGGAAATGAATTTTTCGTCGGAATTTTTCACGTTTTAGCTAGTAAAATTGTGGGTGGTAACTTGTTAGTCCCTTGTCATTTTTTAAAACAGCGTCGGGTCAATGTAAAAATTATGCAATCCATTATTGTTTTAATGTCTTTTGTTTTTATATTGCTCGTCCCGCAAAAAATATTTTCAGAAATGATCTGTAAAAAAATGCCAAACAAATATAAAATTTCTTTTTGTTGTCTGGTTTTTTGTTTTGCTGATTTTTCCTGTACGAAAAAGACGAATAGTGATTTGCCGGCTTATTTACCGGCAACGCAATATTCTCCTGTGCAGACTCAGTATCCTCAACGATATGATTATCCGTACAATCGCCCATATTCAAGTGGCTACACCAATCCTTATGCCTATCCACCACAAAATTATTCACCATATTACGACTCTGATCAATATTATATCCCACCAAGATCTTATCAGTCTTATGAGCAGGAAAGATATTATCGTAATAACACAACCTCAACTTATAATAGTCGCCAAGGTCAGGATAGTAGCGGCGTTAAGTATTGATTAACTTATAATGATGGAAGTGAAGTTGAGAAAAGATTTAAATAAAATTCTGATCACGTTATTAATTAGCTCTGGCTTAATGCTTGTTGCTGCCTGTAGTAAGGATCCGTATCTTTACGATCGTACGGGTTTTGATGAAGGTGCTAGGCCAGTGGTTGCGCCCAATCCAAATTCGCCCAATACTGTATCTCCTGATTATTACCGGCAACAGAATCCGTACCAATATCAGCAGCCTAATCCATATCAATCTTATGCACCGCCTTACCAACAACAATATCAGCAAGCGCCATCTTATGCCGTACCTTATCAGCAAGGTGGTGGCTCGCGTTATTACTCAAACCCTTACTCAATTCCGGCCGCTCCCGCGGGTCCTGGATATTATCAGCGTTCTGATGTTGACCAATACTATAGTCCACCAACTTATTACAACAACGTTGAGCAACAAAAAATCACTCAAAGCAGTGGTGCAGGCTCTCGTTACTAATTTTATTAAATTATGTCTGATATCATTATTTACAGCAAAGAAATCTGTCCTTATTGCGTTAAAGCCAAAGCTTTATTAAATCGCAAAGGTGTTAAATTCAGTGAGATTAAAATTACTGATGAAGCAACAAAGGAAGAAATGTTGAAAAAGTCTGGAGGTCGCATGTCGGTGCCACAGATTTTTATTAATGACCGCCATATTGGTGGTTGTGATGATCTTTATGCTTTAGATGCTGCTGGTAAGCTTGACGAACTCTTGTAACGTTTGTAAGGAATTTTTGAGACAGGCTTGAGTTTTTGAATTTTAGGACAGTGCTCACGCAAAAACTAGATTATAAATCTGAAGTGCAACAGTTTCTGGAAGGAGTCGTTTTGTTGCAACAATTCCACTTTTTTATGCAATTAAAAAGTTTAGCTTGTCGGATAGTTGTTTTTTGTTTTTGCGGATTACTGATTTCTTGTTCTAAGCAAGATGATCTATTGCCGATTTATTATTACAACCAACAGCAATATTATTATCCCAAGCCGCAGTCGCAATATTATTACCCGATACAAAACTCCTATAAACCGGATTATTATCCTGGTTCGATTTATTACAAAAATCCTTACCAAGTGCCAAAACAAGGATATTATTACGACTCGGATTATTATTATTATCCGCCAACCTACTACAACCAGTGGTCGCAAGATAATTACATAAATAAGGCAAAAGAAAAATCGGCTGATGTTTATAGTGGTAAGCAGTAAATTTTTTTTGTATCCTGCCCTTGTCAAACAGAAGATGCTTATTATCTTAGCTAACGTTGAACCACAAACTGCGTTTTACAATTCCTTTTAAACTTAAATTTTAACTAAACATGAAAGTAAAACCTTTACATGATCGCGTTCTTGTTGAGCGCACAGAGGCTGAAACTAAAACTGCCGGTGGCATTATCATTCCAGATACTGCGAAAGAAAAACCGTCAGAAGGTAAAGTTGTTTCAGTAGGTGCTGGTGTTTATGATGAGGCCGGCAAAAGAATCGCTTTAGACGTTAAAGTTGGTGACCGCGTTTTGTTCAAAAAATGGGGCGCTGATGAAGTTAAAGTTGATGGCAAAGAGCTAATTATTCTGAAAGAATCAGACATTTTGGCAGTAATTGAATAAATCAAAATTCCTCAAAATGGTTTGAACCCTTAAGCAATTAATAACAAAAATAACATAAATAATATGGCAGCAAAAGAAATCTCCTTTGGAGTTGACGCGCGTACAAGAATTCTTGAAGGCGTTAATATTATCGCAGATGCGGTAAAAGTTACATTGGGACCAAAAGGTCGTAACGTAGTAATCGAAAAATCTTTCGGTGCACCGCGTATTACCAAAGATGGTGTTTCAGTCGCTAAAGAAATTGAATTGTCAGATAAATTTCAAAATTTGGGCGCGCAAATGATTAAAGAAGTTGCTTCTAAAACCAACGATATCGCTGGTGATGGTACTACAACTTCTACAGTTCTTGCTCAAGCAATTGTTCGTGAAGGTGTAAAATCAGTCGCTGCCGGCATCAATCCTATGGATTTGAAACGTGGTATTGACTTAGCCGTTGACGCTGTGGTTAACGAAATCCGTAACATGAGCAAAAAAGTTAATGGCCAAAGCGAAATCGCCCAAGTTGCTACAATCTCTGCTAATGGTGATTCTGAAATTGGTAATAAAATTGCTGAAGCCGTGCAAAAAGTTGGCCCGGATTCTCCAATTACAGTTGAAGAAGCTAAAGGTTTGGAATTTGAAGTTAATGTGGTTGAAGGTATGAACTTCGATCGTGGTTATTTATCACCTTACTTCATCACCAATCCTGAAAAAATGGTGGTGGAAATGGAAAACCCATTGATCTTGTTGTTTGAGAAAAAAATCTCCAACCTGCAACCGATGGTGCCATTGCTTGAATCTGTAGTACAATCTGGTCGTCCATTGCTTATTATTGCTGAAGATGTTGAGGGTGAAGCTTTGGCTGCTTTAGTTGTTAATAAACTGCGTGGTGGCTTGAAAATTGCTGCTGTTAAAGCTCCTGGTTTTGGTGATCGTCGCAAATCAATAATGGAAGATATTTCTGTTCTGACTGGCGGACAATTAATCTCAGAAGATTTGGGTATGAAGCTTGAAACTGTAACTGTGGCACAACTTGGTCAAGCCAAAAAAATCATCATCGACAAAGAAAATACTACTATCGTTGATGGCGCTGGCTCTGCTGAAGATGTTAAAGCTCGCTGTGCTTCAATTAAATCTCAAATGGAAGAAACCACTTCTGATTATGACCGTGAAAAATTGCAGGAAAGATTAGCTAAACTTTCTGGTGGTGTTGCCATCATCAGAGTTGGTGGTGCTACTGAAGTTGCTGTGAAAGAGAGAAAAGATCGTGTTGACGATGCTCTTGCTGCAACTCGTGCTGCAATGCAAGAAGGTATTGTCGCTGGTGGTGGATCTGCTTTATTGTTCGCGGCACATGCTTTGGACAATGTTAAAGGTGCCAATGAAGATCAAAATGTCGGCATCAATATCATTCGCAAAGTTGTTCAGGCTCCGATTCGTCAAATCGCTGAAAATGCTGGTTTTGATGGTGCGGTTGTGGCCAATGAAGTTTTGGTTAAGAAAGATGCTGCTTACGGGTATGACGCACAAAATAATAAATATGGTGACATGTTTAAAGCTGGTATCGTTGATCCAGCAAAAGTTGTGCGCACAGCTTTGGAAGACGCGGCATCAATTGCTGGCTTGTTGATTACTACTGAAGCGGCGATCATCGATAAAAAAGAAGATGCTCATGTTGGTGGTGGTAATCCAATGGCTGGAATGGGTGGTATGGGAGGCATGGGCGGTTTCTAATCGCAACTGCAATCTCGTTTTATTTAAAAGACCGTACTCACAAAATTGTGGGTACGGTCTTTTTTTTGTGGTAAGTAATCTTCTTAGAACCCGTCACTTCTTTTAAAATTAGATTTCCTGTAACTCGTTTAAATCCTCCGTCACGCAAGGCGTGACACCTCCTTTTCCAAAGGAGGATGTACTGGTTTAACTATTCCCAACCTAATATCTGATAGCCTTTGGCGTTGAGGCAGTTAGTAACATAACGTTGTTTCATAGCATCTGGTTTGACTTTATCTTCACCAGCAACTGAAAGAGCACCCATGGCGGCGCCAACTCCGGCGCCAATTGCTGTGCCAATCAAAGTTGATTTCAGGCTACGACCAAAAATGGCGCCGGAGGCAGTTCCAATGACACCGCCAATTACAGCTTTACGACCGGCCTCTTTAGCAGCACGGCGCGCTTTATATTGTTTCAAAAATTCTTCAGCTTCAGCGCTACAGCGTGTAATCTCTTTATTGGCAGTTTGTTCGCCATTTTCCAAATAAGTCTGATTGTGGTACAAAATCGGGGTGTAAGAAGAACAAGAGGTCAATGAGTAAATTGTAAAAAAAACAAAGAATTTTTTTATTGTTGTTAGTGGTTTCATAAACTTACAGCTCAATTATTTGTAAAGATTGGTCAGTTAAATATTGCGGTGGAATCAAATCCTGACTGGTAGCGCTGAAAAATGTTGGCAGTTGTGACATTTTTACTTCGGCAAATAGATCGCTTTTTCTTTTGTGATCAAGATGTGAAACCACCTCATCAAAAACTAAAATTGTCGGTTGATTTTTGTAAGTGGCGGAAATTTTGGCGCGCGCCAAAGTGATGCCGATCATGATTGATTTCTGTTCTCCTGTGGAA
>CAZICL010000015.1:0-30907 GCA_964537735.1 uncultured Rhizobium sp.
CACAAACGAATTTCTCCCTTGGAAAATTAAAAATTACATCACCTTTGAAGACGCAGCTAAAGCAGCTGAGTTTGAGAAATTTTTAAAATCAGGAAATGGCAGAATTTTTGCCAAGAAACATTTTTGAACGGAGAAGGTAGGAGAATTTTTCTACAGATGATCTCTGTGAAGCACTGATACTGTTGCTAAAAAATCTGTTTATCTCAATCCAACCAGTAATTTAAAGGGTGCAGACTAATTTTTGACATTTTATAGAACTTTTTCGATCAAAAAAAACGGGGAATCAATCTCAAAGGTACAACTTCAACAATGAATCTATCTTTTTACTTTTTCTGAAAATTCCATACAAAGCAGCTTGATTAGCATTTTCTAATTCCAACTTCTTCGCATATTCAAGAGTCTTAATACGCTCATTTATTACCATTTCTATACGCTCACACTCATCTTCTTCAAAAATTGTATAAAATATTTTCTTCCCCTTAAGGTTTGCTTTCTCAACACGCAGAAGAGTCAGATTATTGTGATCAAAACCGAATCCTAAGAAAAATATTTTCTCAGCGCCAGCAATAGCTCCACTTGCCAATTTGACATGCTTTAAATCAGCTTCTTGATGCTTACTGCCACCAATAACTTTAATTCCACTCGCTAAGTCATTTATTTGTGAACAGTTGATATCATCTCTTAAGAATCCAAATTGTTTCTCGGAAGCTCTGACGGCAAAGGATTTAAAAATTTCTTCGTCATAAATTTTCTTTAAATTATTTTCACTTTCCCAGTCGAATCTTCCTAACTTTCCGTAAATATGAATTATTCGTAAATCTTTTTTAAACTCTTCTAAAGCCTTACCCCACTCATCATCACCTCTACAAAACTGATCTAAATAATATTCAAATAAAAGATCATAGTTGAATGTAATAATGGTCAAATTTTGTGATATTGTTTTTAAATCTTGAGGGGTTCTGACTTTCTGTATCAAGATAGCAAAAAAAGTTCCGATCCAATCTTCTTTAGGCTCCAAGCCACCTTTCACAATGTTTTGTTGGGGTGTATGCTCCGCCGCTAGAATTGATCTAGCAATCATAATTTTTCCAAACTCCTGATACTGAGAATGGCTCCTCAAAAAATAGTCAATTTGTGAGTTTCTATAAAGCTTCAATCCTTCAATAAAATTCCGAAAAAACCTGAACTGATTTCCGTCTATACAAGTTGTTGGAAAATTTTCTAATCTTTTTCTCCAATCATCTTGTTCCGCCTTATCTGTGACATTAAGGATTTCAAACAAATGATCTAAGCTATCAAAACCCAATATCTGCTCGGTGCCAAACTTTTTATCAAAATAAAATCGACCTCTTTCTTCATGACCAAGAATATTTTTAATAAGCTCATTTCCAGTTGGAAACCCATAGGGGTTACTAGCTCCGGCCCCAAGCAAAATAACTGTTTTTTCTATAATCGGTTTATCGGTCATAAATTTTAGATCATTAAACTCTTCAAATTCCTAATAATCTCAAACACCGTTGTTGAAGGATTATCCTGCAAAGTTGGATGGGATTTAAAAAGTTTTTCAGCATTCTTAATTGCCTTTTCTTGTAGGCCAGACAGCTCATCAAACACATCGCGGTTTTTTTGATAACTGAATCCGCCACATTCTTTCTTAAAGTATTTTTGCAGCTTTTGGTCATAATCTTTACGTGAAATGACGCTCTCACAATATTCAAAATGTAGTAAGAACCAAATCTCAAAACATTGATTACTCCAACATAATTTTATTCCGCTTTTTTCGGCTTTTTTAATTGCCTCGTTAAATTTTTGAGGACTCTGTTTTAGGTAATCATCAACATCGAATACACACCAAATCTCATCACCATCTTTAGAATTAAATTCATCTTTGGACTCTAGATCAGATTTAATCTTGATTGCTCTGTCAATCAGCTGCCAAGGAGCTTCGGACTTATCCTTAGCCATTCTGTGAAGCTTGATGCGAAAGTTACTTGGCAAATTATTGAACCCTTCAAAATATTGGGGTTCGGCAACTTCACCGTTAAAGAAAAGATGGAAGAATTTTTTTGTACTGCGGCGGGTTTTTAATTTTCTTGGCATAAATTACTCAGCACTCTCCAAATATTTTACATACGGAATCGCGCCATATCTGCCCTCTAAGTATCTCTTAGAATAAGAGACGCCGTCTCTTTCACCAAGATTGCACAAAGAAAAAACTTCCGATGCCTCAAATTTATTTTTTTCAACAAACCAGATCTGATCTTTTCTTAAAAAATCTTCATGAAGAAAACTGATATCGTGAGTAGTAAAAATCAGCTGCGCATTTTTTTTGTTATCTTCTTTGGAGTTGAACTTCTTTAGAATGAATTTGCACAAGATTGGGTGTAGAGCGGAATCAATTTCATCAATTATCAGCATGCCGCCTTCGATCAGAACTTTAGCAAATTGCGCCGAGATAAAAAACATTCTCTTAGTTCCTTCGGACTCCATAGCTAAGAAATTAAACAGTTCCTCTCCGGTTTTCTTTCCATCCTTATCAAACTTATTATGAACCGATGAGATTTGATGTTGAAATGCCTGACTAAGTTTTGCTTTTTGCAAAAGATCTTTGATCTCATTTGGTGCATCTTTAAAAGCCTCTTCAGCAGGAAGGTATCCGTATTTTGCTTCTATTCTTCTTATTCCGAAATCAGCTTCCAACATGAATTCATCCATCTTCTTTTTGAATTCTGGATTATCGACGTAGGAAGAAATGGCAAATCTTTGCATCTCTTCAGTCATGCCGCTTAGGATAATAATTTTAAGAACTTCCGCCTTAATTTGTCTGGCAAGATCAACGTTGTTCTCAGCAAGCTTTGAAAGAAATAAAAAATCTTCACGAGTTCTAGCAATAACATCTTTGCTGGCTTCTTTTTGGAAATCCCTAGCAGGCTCAATCTTTTGTTTTTTTCTTTCGAAGAAAACTTTTTTGCCTTTTTTACGTCTTAGCCATTCAGCGTGAATTTCTTTTTTTGAAACCTCAAAGCCATAAACATAAACTTCTCTATCAAGTAGAATTTCAGCTTCAAAAAAACTTGGCTTTTCTCTGGTTTGATCGCTTAGCAAAAACTCATTCACAAAAGGAATTTTTATTTCACCTTCTCCAGTTGGACGAAATTCAGTCAAAAAATATTTAAAGAATTTAATCGCCTTTATCAGGTTCGACTTACCCGAAGCGTTAGCGCCATAAATCGCAGCAGTTTTGATGAACTTACCTTCTCCTTTGATCTTAGTTTCGAACACCGCCTCTAGATGACCTTTGCAACCTTTTTTAGCCGCAAAAGAAATAGAAGTCTTGTCTTTAAAAGATAAAAAATTGCCTACGGTAAGTTTTATGATCATTTTTAAATTCTGTTTTAATTAACAAATTTTTTGCTTAAAAAGCATTTTTTCTGCTATTAATAGAGAAAAACTGTAATAATTGTTGCTTATTTTAAATAGGTCTTGATATAATGCAACAACTTAAGTAACCAAATTTTGGTTAATTTTTTTTGGAAAAACGTGGACCAACAATCACAAATCAATAGTTATACGAGATGGAATTTAAACAACGCACTCTTAGGCAAATCGCAGATATGATTTGCGGTAATTTTAAAACCGAGAAAAGTTTTTTTCATTATCGTAGCAGCAGCTATATAACTGAATTTTTTCAGGATTGTGATACTGACTACACCCATGATGGCACTACGCGCAATTATTGGGTTGCCGGAGTGTTACAAAAAATTCTTTGTGAACCACAACCCAACACAACCACGCCTCCAGAAACTTTCTCACGCGTAATACGTACTCTTATGGCCCAAGAAGATGCTACTAATGAAGAGTCTGATAGATCTAAGGCTTTAAGCCTTCTGAATGCTGCGCTTGGTCGCGAGGGTTATGAGGCATTCTATGCTCCAGACAAACAATGTTATTTAAGACATGTAGCAACAAACACTATCGCGACTACTTCACCAAACCCACATCGTCCATTTTCTCAAGTAGAAGTACAACGCCGAGAAAAATTATCCGCTTATCTAGAGAAATCTTCGGAAGATGAGCTAATAGAAGAAGTGTTATTGCCACTTTTTCGACAACTTGGTTTTCATAGAATAACTGCAGCCGGACACAAAGATAAAGCTCTAGAATATGGCAAAGATATTTGGATGAAATTTACCCTACCAACACAACATGTTCTTTATTTTGGTATTCAGGCTAAGAAAGGAAAATTGGATGCATCAGGAGATAGCAAAGCAACCAATGCCAATGTGGCCGAAATTCATAATCAAGTTACAATGATGTTGGGTCATGAAATTTTTGATCCAGAGATTGGCAAGCGGGTTCTTGTAGATCATGCTTTTATTGTTGCTGGTGGAGTAATTACTAAAGCAGCAAGAAACTGGCTTGGTAATAAATTAGATGCATCAAAGCGAAGTCAGATCATGTTTATTGATAGAGAGGATATATTAAATTTATTCGTAGTGAATAATTTGCCACTTCCTAGTAGTGCTTTACCAGCAAGCGAAGCTTCTCAAGAAGATGAGATACCGTTCTAATGATCATAGATAAAAAATGCTTGAATTACGATTTTTCCCTAAAAACTGTACTTTCCATATCAACCAGATCGAAGTGAAAATTATTTGAGCGAGTGATTCCGGTTTCCGAATTTTCTAAACAATTTTTTCGGAAAATTAGATATATCTGAAACGAGTAATAGCTTCAAGGCTCCAACCCAATTAGAGACACTATACCAAGAGTTCGCAAAAAGGGTCTCTTTCCCTACCAATCGGCTTAACTTCAAACTTCAAGGTTTATCTGAAAAGTGCCTCTGAAGCCACACATTTACCGACTCTAGAAAAAGTAGTTGATCAGTTCTCAAAAGGATATCTTCCCTCCATCACCACTATCACTTGCTATTTTCTCAGAACACAGCATCAAAACCCTGCTAAAAATACTTTGCCAATAGGGTCCGCGCGCGCCTCAATCAATGTCAAATGTCAAGCTGCGAACTTTTATCGCCAAGATGAATATGAGAAGAGAGAAAAACTTTCTTTAGAGTTATGGAATGATTTGGTGAATTATGCGGAACATTTACTGCATATGACCGGAAGTTGAATTACAGCTTGTTTAGCCAGGTTAACATCAAGGTTCTTAAGTTTTATCAGATGATCAATAACCGAATGGTCATGTATTTCGCTAACTTTACTACAATTCTGACACACCGTTAATACCGTCAATGAATGCTCATGGTCGTCATCACAATTGCAGGCAATAAAACTGTTAAGCTCGTTAATTTTATGAACCTTTCCCATCTCGATTAAGCTATCAAGAGCACGATAAACAATTGGCGGACTTTTTATGCCGAATTTGTGTGCTTTTTCCAGAACTTCATAAGCGCTTAAAGGCCCAATGTTTTTGCGCAATATATTTAACACCAATTCCGGTGACGGAGAAGATAATTTTGAAGTGCGAGGCATTTTATATATTTTTATTGTTATGTTGTAACAAATAGCTTTACTAAATAATTGTTACATTATAACATAACACTCTTTCAAAGTCAGTTTATGATGTAAATTTAATTAGTTAGTACCTTACAGCTATATGAAACATTTCAAATCAGCAATTACAACATTTTCTGTATTAATAGCATCAAATGCTATTGCCAAAGATTTGCCTGTCAGCACTTTAAGTCCGGTGGTAGTAACAGCTAACCCACTTGGTCGTTCAGCGAATGATTTAACACAACCAGTAACAGTTCTTTCCGGCGACGATCTTCTGAGGAAATCTCAATCAACAATCGGTGAAACTCTCGCCGGAGAGCTTGGTATTCGTTCTACCTATTATGGTCCAAATGCCAGTCGTCCTATTATTCGTGGCTTAGGTGATGATCAGATTCAGGTTTTACAAAATGGCATAGCAAATCTTGATGCTTCAGCCATCAGTGTCGACCACAATGTGGCAATTGATCCCCTTAGTGTAGAACGTATTGAAGTAGTGCGCGGCCCTGCAGCATTACTTTATGGATCTAAAGCAGTAGGCGGAGTGGTTAACGTCATTGACAATCGCATTCCTAATAAACCTATTGCAGAAAAAATTACCGGCCAAGCAGATACACGTTACAATTCCGCCAATAGCGAGCGTTCAGGTTCGTTATTATTAGAAGGTGGTTTGGGAAATTATGCCTGGCATGCCAATGGATTTAAACGTTCTACCGACAATTTGCACATTCCTGGCTATGCGCGTTCTAAAGCTTTAAGGGAAGATCAACCACTTGATTCAGGAACAGAGGAAGCAAGAAATAGATTGCCTAATAGCCAAAGCACCAGTGAAGGTGGATCAGTTGGTGTTTCAAAATTTTTCAAGAAAGGATATTTCGGTTTAGCTCTGACAAGTTATGACAGCAATTATGGCACAGTGTCTGAACCGGATGTAACTATTGAGATGAAGCAAAAAAGATTGGATTTAGCCGGAGCTTATAAAGAACCGCTGGAACATGTGAAAGAAGTAAAATATAAGCTTGGCCTTTCTGATTACAAACATACTGAATTTGAAGGAAGTGACGCTGGCACTGTTTTTAAAAACCGGGGCTATGACAGCCGTGTTGAAATCGTCCATAATAAATTTGGATTGTTTGAAGGAGCAGTTGGATTTCAATCAGGATTAAGTGATTTTTCCGCTCTGGGAGAAGAAGCTTTTATGCCACCAACAACCACAACAAACAATTCAGCATTTATCTTTGAAGAAATACCTTTAGACAAGCTGCGTCTTCAATTTGGCGGCAGGTTCGATTATCAAACAACAAAAGCAGGCACAAGTTCCACCTTTGCCACTGCTGATTCACGCAATGATTTAACAAAAAGTGGTTCCACCGGTTTGATTTATCGTCCGGTGAAAGGTTATGCTGTATCACTTTCAGGCTCCTACACCGAACGTGCACCCAATGCCCAAGAGCTTTATGCCGATGGTCCTCATATAGCAACCAATGCTTTTGAAGTGGGAAATAGAAATCTGCATATTCAAAAATCAACCGGTCTTGATCTCTCGTTCCGCAAAGAAAGCGGACCGGTAACTGGTGAATTAAATTTCTTTTATAACCGCTTCCATAATTTTATCACTTCAGTTGCCAGCGGCGAGAATGATCCGGACAGCAATCTGCCAATTTATAATTTTGTAAATCTGCCGGCAGAATTTTATGGCACAGAAGCTAAAGCTGATTTTAGTGCCTATGATGCTAATTCTCACAAACTCAATTTTGAATTACGCGGTGATTATGTAGAAGCCAGAAACAGCAAAACACATGAGCCTTTACCACGCATTGCACCCTTACGTATTGGTGGCAGTACAATTTATAAATATCAGAAAATCGGTTTTCGTTTGGATATAGATCGAACATTTGCACAAAATAATGTTGCGCAATCTGAGATCAAAACAAATGGCTATACCATGGTGAATGCTGGTGTGGATTATGCGGCCAATATTGGCTCTACTTATTCCACCATATATCTGAAAGCTACCAACCTGCTTGATCAAGAAGCACGCAATCACTCTTCATTCTTGAAAGATATTGCTCCGCTTCCAGGTCGTTCAATCATGGTTGGTATCAGAAGCGCCTTTTAAGAACCCGTCCTAAAAGGAGGTTTATGAAAAACAAAAAATTTCCTGTAACTCGCTTAAATCCTCCGGCGCTTTGCGCCACCTCCTTTTTCAAAGGAGGTTTTACACCCTGCGAGTTACAGGAAATCTAATTTTGAAAAAGAAGTAACGGCAAAATCCCGAAAGAAAGAGAAATGTTTCAGACAAAGAATAATTCAAAAACGAACTTGCAAAATTTTTTGACAAATTAAAACTAATCAACTGATTGATTAATTTTTTTCCAGCAAATGATCTTCTTAAGAAAAATAATATTAACATCTTTTGTGGTGTGTTTTTTGTTTGGTTGCGCCGATAAAAAACCAGCGAGCAACGCCCCTACCGCCAATATTGGCGTGATTGAAAAAACTTTTGCTTACTCCTCAAAAAATATCAGCAATGACGCGCCGCAAGATCGCTGGTGGGAAGAGTTCAACGATGAATTTCTTAACAAACTTATCGCCATTGGCTTAGACAAAAATAAAGATATTGAGCTGGCCAATATTTCCATAATCACGGCGCGACAGCTCAATAATGTTGATGCCTCTGCCCTGCTTCCTTCCGGAAGAATTACGTTAGAAAGACAAAGATTTGCTTCACCGGCTTTTGGTCCAAGAGGAGTGGAATATGATCTTTACCAATCTTTACTTGATGCCAGTTGGGAAGTTGATTTGCTGGGCAAAAATCTTGATCGTTATAAAGCCGGAAAGCTGCGTTTCTTAGAAGAAATGCAACTTTACAAATTGACTTCAATCCGCATCGCCAGCGAAATTGCGCAAAATTATATCTTGCTTAAAGCCACTCAGAAACAAATTTCTAACCTTGAAGAAATTGCTCAGATTCGCAACCAGCTCAACCAAATAACCGCTAAGAAAGAAAGCCAAGGTGTTGCCAGCAAAACACAGATTTATCAAAGCCAGATTGATTACAATGACGCCGACTCACAGCTGATTGCAGCTAAAACTGAAGAAAAATTAATTATCTATCGCCTAGCCGTATTGCTTAGCATGACGCCGGAAAAAACTTTAGAGCTGCTCAATGATCCAGCTAATAAAAAGCAGATTTTTGATTATTATTCTTGGGTTGTGCCGCTGGGTTTGAAGTCAGATATTCTTAAAAGACGTCCCGACATCATTGTTGCTGAGTATGAAATTGACGCCACTCTTTACGAAAAAAGCGCCCAATTTAAAGAATTTTTCCCCAGCTTTAATTTAACCGCCAGAGTTGGCGGCGCGGCGCAAGACGTTGGCGATTCTTTTAGCAGCGGAACCAATATGAAAGATATTAGAGGCGCAATTTCTCTGCCTATTTTTTCTATTCCGCAGCTGATCGCGCAGTATAAAATCAGCAAATCAAAAGCTAAAAATGCGGTAATAAATTATGAAAAAACAGTGCTGGCCGCAATTTCGGATTGTGAGTCGCAACTAGCCAGATACATCGACGCCAGCGCCATTGAAAAAAACGCTTCTGACAGCAATTTGGCCACTGACAAAATTTTGCGCATTACCAAAAACAAAAGGCTGATTGGCGCTTCTTCAACCGAAGATTTATTGCATGATATAATTTCTCATCTCAACAGCGAAATAACTTTAGCCCAGAAAAAATCTGACACTCTCAGCCATCTTATCACACTGCACAAATCAATTGGTGGCGGTTTTGAAGGCTTTGAAATGAAACTGGAAAATGACAAAGTTAAATTTGTTAAAAAGGCAGAGACGGCACAAAATGACTAAAAAACAGCACAGTAAAGTATCTCTCAAAAAAACTGCTCCAGTTAAAACTAATGCTGCATCCACTCGCACCACAGATAACCAACAATCAAAGTCCAGAATTCTTGCCGCCGCTTTAACGGTATTTGCCAAACATGGCTTTGAAGGAGCCAGAACCAGAGACATCGCCGAGTTAGCGCAAGTTAATATCGCCACATTGCATTATCACTTCAAAAGCAAAGACAATATTTACGCCAGCGTGATTGAAGAAATTCACCGTCGTTCCGGTGAACAAATCATGTCTGTCATGATTGCACAAAAAGAAATCATCAGCAGCAGCACTGACAAAAAAGCGCTGATTAAGGCTTTAAAAGTAATGGCGATAGCTTTTGTTACCATGATCACCAACCCCAAAAATAAAGAGTTATCAAAGATAATTTCTCACGAACAAGTTGATCAGAGCAAACATTTCAAAATTTTGTTCGAAACAGTGATGAAAAGAGTTTGCGAACCATTTACTATCGCAGTTTCTAAAATTACTGGAAAAGAACCAGAAGCAATAGATGTCATTTTAACCACTCACTCTTTGCACGGAATTCTCACGGCATTTTTACATAACAAATCGAGCCTTTTTTATCTGAGCGGCTGGAAAAGTTATAACAAAGAAAATGTTGAGAGAATTAATCAGCATATTTCTCGCATGATTGACACTTTATTTGAAAAACACATATGAAAAAAATTCGTCGCAACAAAGTTAAAATTATCGCCATAGCTACAACTGCCTTTCTTTTGTGCTATTTGGGATATTTGTTATATCAGCAAAATATTAACAAAAATCAGATCAAACTTTTTGGCAATGTTGACATTAAAGAAGTAAGCACCTCGTTTCGTGTTTCTGGAAGATTAAAGAAACTTTATTTTGATGAAGGCGATTTCGTCAAAGCCGGAGCAGTTTTAGCTCAGCTTGAAGATGACACTTTCAACAACCAAGTTGAATATGAAAAAGCTAATTTAGCATCGATTAAAGCTTCACTGGATAACGCTGAAATCAAGTTCAAAAGAACCAAGGAATTATTCAAAAATGACTCAGCTTCCAAGCAGGAATATGACAATGACAAGTTCAACTTTGAAAAGTTAAAAGCCGAATTTGAAGCGCAAAAAGTAAGAGTAAAAATTGCTCTAACCTCACTTTCTGATACTTTGGTTCACGCTCCCTCAGATGCTTATGTGATGACTCGCGCTTTTGAAAAAGGTTCGATGCTGGCCGCCAATCAAACGGTTTACGAGTTATCTTTAGTGAACCAATCCTACATCAGAACCTATGTTGATGAAGAAAATTTAGGTAAAATTAAAGATGGTGCCATGGTCAAGATCATAAACGATAGCGGCACTGAATATGAAGGCCAAATTGGCTATATTTCGCCCAAGGCCGAGTTTACTCCCAAAACAGTTGAAACTGAAACATTGAGAACCGACTTAGTCTATCGTTTGCGCATCACCGTCAAAAATCCGGACACTGCGCTTAAGCAAGGCATGCCTGTTACAATTCTGCTCAAAATCTGATCGCAATGGCAGAAATAATCAAAATTTCAAATTTGCATAAAACGTTTAAAGGCTCAAATACCAAGGCCTTGAACAACATCAATTTCAGCGTTAATGCCGGTGATTTTTTCTGTATTTTAGGTCCCGACGCCGCAGGAAAAACTACGCTGTTAAGAATAATGGCATCAATTTTGAGCTATGACAGTGGCGACGTCACAATTTTAGATAAAAAAATTCCCGCAGAGATTGGCGATATTCAACATGAAATTGGCTATATGCCGCAAAAATTCGGCTTGTATGAAGATTTGTCAGTGCAAGAAAATTTAGAGTTAAATTGCGATTTGCGCGGAGTTTTTGGCAGCGCTCGCAAAAGCAGAATCGCAAATTTGCTGGAAGCCACTAACTTGAAAAATTTCACTACCAGATTAGCCGGGCAACTTTCGGGAGGAATGAAGCAGAAACTGGCTTTGGCCTGCACCCTTATTGCCAATCCAAAAGTTTTATTGCTGGATGAAGTCAGTGTGGGAGTGGATCCCATTTCAAGACATGAACTTATTGCCATCATCAAAAATTTGGCCAGTGAAGGTTCGGTGATTGTGTGGTCGACAACTTATCTCGATGAGGCAGAAAAATATGCCAATAAAATTCTGTTAATTAACGAAGGACAACAAGTCTTCTCTGGTGCGCCGCAAGACTTCATTAATCAAAGCACCAGCCATGGTTTTTTGCTGACACCTAAAGACAAAAATTCTAATCGCCGCCAAAATTTAAAAGAAATTTTACAACAAGACGGCATCAAAGATGCCTTTTTAAAAGGAGAAAGTGTTAAGATTCTTACCAGCTCAAAAACTGCCGATAATTTTAGCAAAGACTACATAATCAAGCCTGAACAGCTTTCAATTGAAGATGGTTTTTTAGAAGTTTTAGACAAAAAACTGCCCTCTCATTCAAAATTAGCCGAGCGTTATCGCGATAAACATGATGGTGAAAAAATTGTTATTGAGGCTAATGATCTTACCAAAAAATTTGGCGATTTTATTGCTACTAATCAGGTTAATTTTCAGATTAAATCCGGGAAAATTTTTGGCTTTTTAGGACCTAACGGAGCCGGAAAATCAACGACTTTTAAAATGCTTTGCGGCCTTTTAAAACCAACTTCCGGCATTGCTCATGTCTCGGGAATAAGCTTGCTTGATGCGGCCGATGAGGCACGGCAAAAAATTGGCTACATGGCGCAGAAATTCTCGTTATATGGTGAGTTAAGTGTGCTGCAAAATCTTAATTTTTTTTGCGGCGCCTACAATCTTGACGGCAGAAAAGCTAAATCAGCCATCGCTGAAATAGTTGAAAGTTTAGATCTTAAAGAATTTCTCAATTTTAATGCCGCCCAAATTCCGCTAGGAATAAAACAAAGATTGGCTTTGGGATGTTCTTTGTTGCACAAGCCGGAAGTATTATTTCTTGATGAACCAACCAGCGGAGTTGATCCGGCAACAAGAAGAGAATTTTGGTTTCACATCAATGCCCTGGCCCATAAAGGTGTTACCGTGATGGTGACTACTCACTTTATGGACGAAGCCGAATATTGTGACTTGGTCGCCGTGATTTATAAAGGGCTGAAAATTGCTGAAGATGATCCGCAGAAATTAAAAGAGCTGATAAAAAATGAACATCTCCCTGACCCAACTTTTGAAGATGTATTTTCTACTTTAATCAAAAGCCATGATTTAAAGGAGAAGCAGCAATGAAAATTAACTTATCCAAAGTCAGAATATTTTCTTTAGTCAAAAAAGAATTTCTGCAAATTAAACGCGATAAAAGTGCCTTACTCATCGCCTTTGTTTTGCCAGTTTTTCTGACTCTGATTTTTGGTTACGCCATTTCCATGGATACCAACAAAATCAGAATTGGCATTGTTAATGAAGCAAATCACAGCTCGGCGGTTACTGATTTGATCGACTTTTTTAATAGCTCCAAATTTGTTGAATTAAAATTAATCACCGCTTCACACCAACTGGCTGAAGAAAAAATATTAGCACAAAAAATCGGTGCCCTCGTCTTTATCCCCAGCGATTTTAACATTAAGTTACAGCAAAAACAGCGCGCCGAAATTTTTCTGGCCGCTGACGGATCTGACCCCAATACAGCAAGTTTTACCGCCAATTATGTCAGCGCCATCATGAATCTTTACACTGATTATCTCAACGCCAAGAAAGGAATGCACGTTGAACCGCAGGTTAAAATTGAACAAAGATTTTGGTATAATGAATCACTAAAAGC
This sequence comes from uncultured Rhizobium sp., assembly GCA_964537735.1. Lineage (GTDB taxonomy): Bacteria > Pseudomonadota > Alphaproteobacteria > Rickettsiales > UBA1997 > UBA2645. The sequence goes on from CAZICL010000015.1 coordinate 13,176, forward strand.
CGATCATCTGCTCAATATCGGATCAATTGGTTTTGTACTTTCTATCGCCGGCACACTTTTAACTGCTTTGGTGGTGGCGCGAGAATGGGAAAGAGGTTCGATGGAATATTTAATCGCCTCACCAGCTTTGAAATATGAAATTATTTTGGGGAAAGTAATTCCTTACATTGGCCTGGGAATTGGTTCTTTTTTGATCACCTTTCTTTGCATTATGATCTTCTTTACGCCGCCTTTCAAAGGATCGCTGCTCATATTTTTCTTTATCGGCTTTATTTACCTTATTTTAACCACCGGCTTGGGGCTTTTGATTTCAAGCGCTGCCAAGAGTCAATTTGTTGCTTCACAAGGGGCAATTTTGGTTTCGATGGTGCCAACAATAATGCTGTCGGGTTTAATTTATGAGATCGAAACCATGCCCAAAATTATGCAAATAATCACTGTAATTGTTCCGGCGAAATATTTGATTGAGGCTTTGAGAACCATATTTCTGATGGGTAATGAATGGAGTATTATTATTCCAAATATTTGCGGAATTATTGCCCTTATCGCCTTAATTTATTTAGGAATTTCGCGTAAAACCAAGAAGTCACTCGACTAGAAAAATGTTAAAACTGAGTCTAACCAAAATAAAAGCGCTGATTATTAAAGAGATTATTGTCTTGCTTAAAGACCCAAAATCGCGCTTTGCTTTGATGATACCGCCAATAATTCAGCTAGTTTTGTTTTCTTCCGTAGCAACTTTAGATGTTTTTAACATCAAGTTGGGCGTTATTAATCACGATCACGGATCCTACAGCACAGAGATTATAGAAGATATCGCCGCCTCAAAAAAATATTTTACCAAGATCAACTATTTTGATAATTACCAACAAATTGAAGAAAATATTGATCAACAAAACGTCATTGGTGCGATTGTTTTTAATTCTGATTTTTCACAAAAAATAGCAGCCGGAAAAACTGCCGAAGTACAAATTTTGTTTGATGGCAGAAGGCTTAATTCGGCAAGTATTGTGTCAAGTTATCTGCAAAAAATAATCAATGATTCTATTGCCCGAAAAATTGAATTTAATCCGCAAGATGTTGCCCCCCAAACCATCAGCGGCGTCGTTAATATCCGCAATTACTTCAACCCCAATTTAAATTATAAGTGGTTTATTATCCCGTCATTAATGGCACTGATTTTTTCCACTTCTATTCTTTCTGCCGCTTCTCTTTCTATCGCTCGCGAAAGAGAAATCGGCACTTTCGATCAGCTGATTGTGTCGCCGTTAAATCCTGTTGAAATAATTTTAGGCAAAATTGCCGCCATGATGCTGATTGGAATTGTTCAAGCGCTAATAATATTTAGCATGGTTTCATCAATTGTACCTTTTGTGGGGAATTTGTTTTTCATGTTTTTAGGCATCATTCTTTACATGATCGCTCTGGTTTGTATTGGCCTTTTCATATCAGCAATTTCAAACAATCAACAGCAAGCCACCTTGATTTCTTTCTTCTTTTTGATGCCGATTATTCTGACTTCGGGATTTGCCTCGCCTTTTCACAATATGCCAATTTGGATGCAAAATATTTCTGACTTTATCAATCCAATTCACCATTTCGTTACCATCACACAAATGATCTTTATCAAAGATGCCAACTTTGCTTTGTTGCACTACAACTTTTTTATGCTGTTTGTTATCTCGGCAATAACGCTGATTTTTTCTATTTGGTTTTTTAAAAGACGAGTCCTGTAAAACAGCTGTAGCGATATGGTTAATTTGCCAATAATGAGACTGTCGCAAGAGTTGTGACAATTATTGCCAACAACTCTTGCCTTGTGCGTTATTTTTTTAAATCAAAACGATCAGCATTCATAACTTTTGACCAAGCTTTGATAAAATCTTTGACGAATTTTTCTTGAGCATCGTCAGCAGCATAAACCTCAGCAACAGCACGCAGTTCAGAACTTGAACCAAACATCAAATCAACCGGAGTTGCTTGCCATTTGATCTCGCCACTATTGCGATCAATACCGTTGAAAATGCCTTTAGCGTCTTTAGATTTTTTCCATTTAACCGACATATCCAGCAAATTGACGAAGAAATCATTAGTCAATTTTCCTGGCTGAGTGGTTAAAACACCATTTTGCGAATGATCAGAATTAATATCTAACACACGCAATCCACCAACCAACACTGTCATTTCTGGAACAGTTAAGTTGAGCATGTCGGCGCGATCAATCATGGCATTTACTGGAGAAACTTGTGCTTCTTCGCTGTAAAAATTTCTAAATCCGTCGGCTTTTGGCTCAAGAACAGCAAAAGATTGAACATCCGTTTGCTCTTGAGTGGCATCAACACGACCAGTTTTGACCGGAATTTTTATTGTTACTCCAGCGTCATTAGCAGCTTTTTCAATCGCCGCCGTACCAGCAATCACAATCACATCCGCCAAAGATACTTGCTTACCTTTAGTGAGAGATTTATTGAAATCTTGCTGGATTTTTTGCAATGCTGCCAAGGTTTGGGCCAATTGTTGCGGATCATTTGCCGCCCAATCTTTTTGCGGTTCAAGAGCAATTCTTGCACCATTAGCACCGCCACGCATATCAGAATTACGATAAGAAGAAGCTGATGCCCAAGCGGTTTTAACTAACTGGGCAACGCTCAAATCTGAACGCAATATTCTGGTTTTTATCTTCTCAACATCCAGGGCATTGATTGGATTATAATTGGCAGTTGGTAACTGGTCTTGCCAAGCGAAGGCTTGTTGCGGCACTGCTTTACCAACATATCTGCTGCGTGGTCCCATGTCACGATGAGTCAACTTAAACCAAGCCGCAGCGAAAGCTTTTTCAAACTCTTGCGGATTGTTTAAAAAGCGTTGCGAAATTTCTTTGTATTTCGGATCTGCTTTAAGAGCTAAGTCAGTTGTCAACATGGTTGGCGCATGTTTTTTGCTAGCGTCATGAGCGTCAGGAACTGTGTTGGCTGCTTTGTTGTGATCAGGAATCCATTGTATTGCACCAGCTGGACTTTTGCTTTGCACCCAATCATAGGCGAATAAGTTATTCAAATATCCCATTGTCCATTGAGTTGGATTGGCAGTCCAAGCTCCTTCCAAACCGCTGGTGATAGTATCAACACCTTTGCCGGTGCCACATTTATTTTTCCAACCAAAACCTTGAGCTTCAATTTTATTAGACGCCGGAGCTGGGCCAACACATTCATCAACTTTATGTGCGCCATGAGTTTTGCCAAAAGTATGTCCCCCAGCAACCAAGGCCACTGTTTCTTCATCATTCATTGCCATACGGCCGAAAGTTTCGCGAATTTGCGCTGCTGCCGCTAAAGGATCACCACTGCCATTTGGTCCTTCTGGATTAACGTAGATTAAACCCATTGTAGTTGCACCAAGTGGCTTTTCCAATTTGCCTTCTTTGTCAAAACGGTGACTAGCCATAAATTTATTTTCTGGTCCCCAATAAACCAAATCAGCTTCAAAATCATCAACTCTGCCGCCGGCAAATCCGATTGTTTTGAAACCCATTGATTCCAAAGCAACATTTCCTGAAAGAACCATCAAATCAGACCAAGAAACTTGCTGGCCATATTTCTTTTTAACCGGCCATAACAAACGTCTGGCTTTGTCTAAATTAGCATTATCGGGCCAGCTATTAAGCGGCTCAAAACGTTGTTGTCCACCATCAGCACCGCCGCGACCATCTTCCAGACGATAAGTTCCGGCGCTGTGCCATGCCATACGAACAAAGAATGGGGCGTAAGTTCCGTAATCTGCCGGCCACCAGTCTTGCGAAGTGGTCATGACTTTTTGAATATCTTGTTTAAGAGCATCAATATCAACTTTCGCAAATTCCTGCGCATAATCATAATTTTTGCCGTAAGGATTAGAGCTTGGAGCTTGAGCACGCAGTGGCTCAAGATTAATTTTATTAGGCCACCAAAATTCATTGGATTTTGCTTCACGATCCAAAACATGGTGGTGATGGGCAGGCATTGGTTTTGGCGTTTTGGCCGAACATCCCATCACAGCAAGCGATGTGATCAAAAAAAGTTTATTTACTTTCATAAGCTATTTCCAAATTATTTAAAAAACTGTGGTGCTTTTAGAGACTGTCGAAAATTTTGATTTGCGACAGTCTATTTTATTGTGGAGTCATTCAATAAACCTTCTCCTTGAAGTAAAACATAAATTTGTCTATTGTCTCAACCAACCAACATTTTTCATTGACCATTGAGCATTCAGTTAGATAAGTCTTTGGTTAATTCTAACCTTTAAACAGTTTAATTTATGAAAAAAATATCATTGATCGCAGCCTTAATTTTCTTGGCTTCATGCACTCATCACAATCAATATGTCGGGTTTGACCTTAGGCTGGATCAAACAGCTACTAATATCGGTAATGGCACAAAAATTAATTTAACAGTTTTTGATGATCGCTCTGCAAAAAATATTGTGGGCAGCAAACAATTCAGCGCTGACGAAACAATCAGCATCTTAAGTAAAGATGATTTGGCACTTTTACTTAATAAAAAAATTAGCGCTGTGCTAGAGGCCAATGGCTTTAAGAAAGGTGATGACAAGATAATTGAAATTCACATCCAAAAATTTGTCTATCAGGCTAAACGCGAATTTTTTGTCGGATCATCAGAGGCAGAAGCAGCTATTCAGGTTGTGGTGCAAGATGGCAAAACAAAAAATAAATTCATAAAAAACTTCAGCCTGTCTTTAAACGGCAAGCATTTCCTGGCACCATTGCAATCAACTGACGCCTCAACACTCAACAGCTTGTTGCAAGAAATAACTCAAGATATTGTGAGCAATCAGGAATTATTGAAAATATTAGCTCAATAATTGGATTATTTTCTGACTTTGCGCGGCAACACAAAGAAAGTATTTTCGGTGATGCCGTCCATGTCAGATACTTTAACTTCGTTTGCAGAAATTGTTTTGATGCGGTTAATCACCTCTTGTACCAACACTTCCGGGGCAGAAGCTCCGGCAGTGAGTCCGATATTTTTTACACCATCAAACCAGCTTTGGTCAATGTCAGCAGCGCCGTTAATTAAATAAGAGCGTAGACCACATTCCTCACCTAAGTCACGCAGACGATTGGAATTTGAACTATTTTTGGCGCCAATTACCAACAAAATATCCACCATTGTTGACAGCTGACGTACCGCATCTTGTCTATTTTGCGTAGCGTAACAAATATCCTTGGTAGCAAGACCTTGCTGCATTTGCGGAAATCTTTTTTCCAGAATCTCCACAATCTTTTTAGTATCATCAACACTCAATGTAGTTTGAGTTACGTAAGAAATTTTATCAGGATTTTGAACCTTGATATTGCGCGCATCATTTTCATCAGTAACCAAAATCACTTCTTTTTTGACTCGACCGGAAGTGCCTTCAACTTCGGGATGACCACGATGTCCAATCAAGATAATTTCATAACCTTCTTCTTCATATTTCTTGGCTTCACGATGTACTTTGCTGACCAGCGGACAAGTAGCATCAATCACATCAAGTCCACGCGCCACAGAATCCTCTTCAACACGATCAGAAACACCATGAGCTGAAAAAATAGTAATTGCACCAACAGGAATCTGATCAACTTCATCAACAAAAATTGCGCCTTTCTGGCGCAGAGATTCAACAACAAATTTATTATGAACAATCTCGTGGCGCACATAAACCGGTGCACCAAATTTGGTGATAGCCTTTTCTACAGTTTCAATAGCGCGAGTTACACCAGCACAGAATCCACGAGGCTTAGCAAGGATGATATTCATTTTTGAAATATTTTCTTCTTAATCAAATTGAAACTTTGTTTGAATTGGAACACACCCAATCAGATTCAAAACCCTAAATTTTTTAAAAAATTAATCGCGCGCCATTTCTTCTTTAATGAATTTGATCACCATAGCCAACTCTTCCTTAACCTTGTTTAATAGCTGAGTTTTTTGTTCGTAATTTTCTTCTGGATGTTTCTGAGCATATTCAAGAATTTTCGATAATTCAAATGCACCTATCGAGGCCGATGCTCCTTTAAAAGCGTGGGATGCCATGTACCAAGAATTATCATTGGCACTTCTTATTGCCTCTTCCATTTTTTCAATATTGCGTTTGGCATTATCGGTAAAAATCGCAAATAATTCTTTTTCAAATTCAATGTCGTTTTCAATGATGCTTCTTAAGAAATCCACATCGATAGCTTTTTTATTGTCGTCCATAATTACTAAACTTTTTTTTATAAAGAGACTGTTTTAAGAAACAGCGTCAAACCTTTAAAGAAACCGCTACAAAATCAATACTTATTGCAGCAAAATCGCGATCAATGACAAATACTCAGATTTCTTTTAAATAAATCTGATTTCACTCCCGAACAATCAAGCAATGAATCAAAAACATTGTCATGCGAAAGATTTTTCTGCACTACTTTTTTAGCGGCATTAGCAAATTTCTGACGGAAAAATTTATCATTTCTCAGCTTCTCGCTTAGGTAAAAAAACATTGGCACTTTTTTGACCTCATCACTCTCGGCATCTTTTTGACCGCCATTGGCGTAGATTCCATCTTCTCCCAAAAAAACCCCATGATCTGCCACGAAAAATACAATAGCTTTGGTATTTTTTACCGACTCAATAACCTGCGACACAAAATAATCAGTGTATAAAACACTATTATCGTAGCTATTCATTATATCCTCTCTCAAACATGAAGATGGCAACAGCTTACATTCCGGCATAAAAATCCGAAAATTTTCTGGATATCTTTCATGAAATCTGACGTGATTGCCGAAGCTGTGTAACACTATAAAATTATCGCCGCCCTGTTTTATAGCCTGGTCTAAGTGAGGTATTAAAGCTTCATCATAAACTTTGTAAGAATGTCCTGCAGCCTGCAAACGATCACGGAAAAAATAATCATCCGCTTCCGCAGCCATAATATTTATCATGCCATTGTGAAATTCTTTCGAGCTTTGCGCTGAATACCAGTAAGTCTTAAAGCCTAATTCTTTAAAAACCGACACCAGACTTTTTTCCGGCGGAATATCCACAAAGTCAGCTAATTTTCTGTGCGACAGCATTGAAGTCACCGATCTTGTCGTGGTGTTAAAAGCGGAAGTAATCGTAAAATTTAAAAGCTTGTCAATGCTTGCCAATCTTGGCGTTGTGTTCCTTTCATAACCATTCAATCCCAAGTGATCGTAACGCAAAGATTCACCAATAATTAAAATTACGTTAAGGTTATCAGGAGTTTTTTCGCGCTTAAATTTATAAAACTTACCCAAATCTTGGCGCACTTCTCCTTGTTTAATCTGTCCGTAAAAACGATCAAAATATTCGTAAATTGCTACGCTGTAATTTATTGGAGAATATTGTACAAAAGAACTCCTCAGCAACTTTTCTGAAGCAAAAGCGAAATGCAGAAATAGCAGAAAAAATATTGACGTTGAAGTTAGACAAAGCTTTTTTTTCAATTTTGTTGTTACAATTTCAATCCTGAAGATCAGGAACAAAGTCGGTAAAAACCAAGATAAAAAATAAAATATTGCTGAATAATCAACCACCTCATCAACATGACCAGAACTCTCTAAAGCATTGGCAATCATTGCTCCATCAAGAACAGTGCCAAATTTGTTCATGATGTAGAGGTATAAAGTTGAAATACCAAACACCAAAATTAATAAAATTTTCAGCACAATTTTATTAAAACTAAACATGATTGAGATCACAGCAGAGACAAGAATCACCGCAATGATTTCTAAGGCCCAAATCTCAAAACTAAGAAATGATGGATGCGCCAGACAATCTGCCACCTCAGACTCAATGGTTCTAAAATTATAGATAATAGCCAAAATTATTGCAGCTATTCCAATCAAACCAAGATCGGAAATTTTAGTTTTCGTAAAAAAAATATTTCTTTTCAGCATTCGTTTTAGTTAAAATTCTTCAAAACCTGTTTTCAAACTTTCCAAATTTAAATGATCTTTAAAAAACTCAAAATCACTTTTATCGCAATTTTTTTTATCCTGATCTCAGCAGAGACCATAGTTGTACTGTGCAATAACTTCTATTTTGAGAAAGTTTCTATCGCCGAAGCAGAAAAAAGATCAATTCCCAGAAGTGGTGCCAACGCCATAAAACATGCTTACGCAGCCAGTCTTATTTATTCAACGTTTAGGACATTTTTTTTCAGTCAAAATAGCGCTGAAAATCTGACCATTATTTTGGGAAAATCCAATGAAATTGCCGAAATAATTTTCAAATCACATCAAGATTCCAGCTTAGAAATGCTCAAAGATCTCAATAATAATTTGCTTGGCATCTGCGCCGGAAAATGGATAGAAACAAATCGCGATAATCCGGCAATGCAGGATCGCATCGGATTTATTGGCAATTTGGCGCAGCGAAATAAATTAATTCTAAGCCCTGAAGATATTATTTTGGATGAAGAAGCTAAAGAAGCGGCTCGCACAAGCTTCAGCTATGTTTTAGCCAACAAACTTTTTGCAGAAAATTTTTATCAAATTTCCTGCGACTTTTAGGCTCTAAAGAAAATTAAAGTCGGTGCCAATATCAAAATAGAAAGTGTTACTATCGCCCTGATCCTGGTTCATCATTCTTGAACTGGTAATGGTATGAGCAAAAGTCATGGAGGCTTTTAAGCTCTTTTTTTCGAATGAAATTTTAAACCCGCCACTACTTAAACGCCCGCTAGAATGAAAACCACGCGTCTCAACATAACCGTAATCATAAAATGGCGTTAGCGAAAAATGATTCAGTTCAGCCAGATATTGTGCATCACTACATGAGCTAATTCGCGGCAAAATTAACTGCCCTAAATTTGTCGTAAATTCATTTCTAATATTAAAACCGGAATCACCCAAAATGCTGCCCTGCCTGAATCCACGCACTGAATAAAATCCACCGGAAGAAAATTGATCGATACTGTAGAGATGATTTTGTGACTTTTGACTGTCAAAACTAAAACTGTAAGAAGCCGGATCTTCAAAATAAGGCAGGCTGAATTTCTGGGAATAGTTGGCATAAAATTTGAGGATTGTAAACTCAGCATGAGTTGTGGTTCGCGATACCGAACTATCATCTTGTTTTGCATTCAAAACATTCAAAGTTGTGCTGTAAGATGGTTTTAAAAACAACGTTCCCGACTCAAGAAAAAAAGTGTTAGACAAAGCAGCAGTGGCGATTACAGCCTTACGACTTTGTCCTTCATTACGTACGTCATCGTTAAAAATCTGGTTTTCACGTTCAGCAAAAGAAATATTCGAATTAAGTTTGTAGCGCTGATATTTGTAGAGCGCGCTTTCAACATTAACGGCTTTAGTAAGCACAAAACCGTTAGCCAGGACTGTGCCGCTTGATCCGGTCAAAAATGAATAAGTGCTTTTGGCCGCCAAAAGACTAAAAACATGTTGTGCCACCGGAACTGACCAACCGCCGCTGACGACATTACTTGAACGCCGATCACGCTTTGGATCTAAATCATTAGAAGTTCTGCTAATCGAAAAAACATCATTTAAATGCAACAAATTATCTTGTGAAAAACCAATGGTTTCACGTCTTACACCAGTATTTTTACTGCCAATATTATCGTAAGAGAGATTAATTTTAGCGGTATTTTTGGCATGGTTTTCAATCACCACAATCGACTGATTGGGAGCGCTACCTTTAATAATTTTTAATATGGCATGGTTTGAGCTCAGACGATTGAAGCGCTCAAGTCCTGGCTCCAAATCGTGAATATTTAAAATTCTGCCCCCTTTAGGCAAATCATCAAAACCAAAAGTTGTAAAAAGCTGCGCCTTATCAGCAAAACTATCTTCATTGACGATGACCTTTTCCAACATCCCAGGAATAATTTGCACCTGCATTTTATGTCGCATCAGGCTTTTCTTGCTGGTTTGTGAACGTGATGTCACATAGCCTTTTTCACTGAGAAGAGCCTCAACTTCTTTGTCAAATTTTGTCACCCAATCCAAAGTTAAACATTTGTTGAGATATTTTTGTGCCAGAGAATTTTGTTCCTCCGCGGTTAATAGCTGATTGTCAGAAAAAATTATTTGGCGCGGACGAAAACACTGGATGGATCTTAAATTTTGTACCACCTTGCCATCATTTTGCGAGAGGTCATCTTCCTCCCAATCATCATCATCTCTTTCTTGTTTTTCTTGCTCTTTTTTGATCTGATTTAACTCAACTCGTATTATATTTTCATGTTCGATCTGCTTCTGGTTCTGAATAACCTGACTTTGCTGATTGACAATATTAGCGCTCTCAGAAGCTCCATAAGCAATCGCCGGCCAACACAAAACCAGAAAAGCCGCAATAAATCTTTTCATCAGCCTATTTTTAAGAAACCTTTGGCACCAAGCTGCTCATAATCACCGCAGAGGTTTGATCAGCGACGATAACTTTTCTTATTTCTTTGCCGGAAAGTAATTCTGTTATTTCATCACCAGTCAAAGTTTCATGTTCTAAAAGAGCTTGTGCCAATTTTTCCAGATCGGATTTCTTCTCGGCTAAAATTTCTTTAGCACGTTGCAGAGCTTCAGAAACAATACGCTTCATCTCATCATCAATAATTTTTCCGGTTTCTTCCGAGAAAGTTTTTTGTGCCGCATAAAATCTAGTTCCTTCTTCTTCAGCATAATCGATAGTTCCAACCTTGTCTGACAAACCCCAGCGCGTTACCATACCACGCGCCATTTGAGTTGCTTGTGTAATATCGGAAGAAGCACCGGTTGTAACTTTATCGTAACCAAAAATTAACTCTTCCGCCGCACGTCCACCCATGGCCACAACTAAATCGTCATGCAACTTGGCACGAGTAACCGAGAAGCGATCATTTTCCGGCAAACGCATTACCAAACCAAGAGCGCGACCTCTTGGAATGATTGTCGCTTTGTGAATTGGATCAGAATTCTTGCAATTAAGTGCTGTAATAGCGTGACCGGCTTCATGATAGGCAGTCAATTCTTTTTCCGATCTTAACATCACCATCGATTTTCTTTCCGTGCCCATCATAATTTTATCCTTAGCCTCTTCAAGATTTTGCATCGTCACCATGCGCTGATTTTTGCGCGCTGCCATCAATGCACCCTCATTAACCAAATTTGCCAAATCGGCTCCGGCAAAACCTGGAGTGCCTCGCGCAATAACTTTTGAATCAATGTCGGCAGCAGCAGCAACTTTTTTCAAATGCACATTTAAGATTTGTTCACGACCCAAAATATCAGGATTTGGCACTGTAATTTGGCGATCAAAACGACCTGGACGCAGCAAAGCACGATCCAAAACATCGGGACGATTTGTTGCAGCAATGATCACCACGCCTTCATTGTCAGAAAAACCATCCATTTCAACGAGCATTTGATTTAAAGTTTGTTCACGCTCGTCATTACCGCCACCAACACCAGAACCGCGATGGCGACCAACTGCATCAATTTCATCAATAAAAACAATGCACGGCGCTGATTTTTTAGCTTGTTCAAACATGTCACGCACACGGGAAGCACCAACACCAACAAACATTTCAACAAAATCAGAACCAGAAATTGAAAAAAACGGCACACTGGCTTCACCGGCAATTGCACGAGCAAGCAAGGTTTTACCAGTTCCGGGAGAGCCAATTAACAAACAACCGCGCGGAATTTTTGCACCAACATCAGTATATTTTCTGGCATCTTTGAGAAAATCGACAATTTCAGACAGCTCTTGTTTAGCCTCGTCAATGCCGGCAACATCAGCAAAAGTGACTTTAACTTTACTTTCCTGCAACAATTTAGCACGTGATCTGCCAAAACCAAAAGCACCACCGCCACCCTTACCACCGGTTGCTCCACGCGCCAAGAAAATCCACAAAGCAATCATTAAAACAAATGGCAACCACCCCAAAATTCCGGCAATAACTTTTTCTGATTTGCTGACCAAAGGAATGGCTGTAATCTCCACGCCCTTTTTGCTCAAGATTTCAACCAAATCCGGATATTGTGGCAAATAAGTATAAAACTCTTTGCCATCGGAAAGTTTTCCCACCAAATCGTCACCTTTTATTTCCACCTTACTCACTTCACCGGCATCAACTTTCTTCATAAAATCACTGAAGATCAGCTTGTTTTCAATTTTATCCGGACCTGTCAAAGCCTGAGACACGGTCATCACAACCGCAAAAATAATTAACCACAGAACAAGATTTTTTCCGGAATTTTTCATTGAATTTTTTTTGAGATTTTGAAGGAAAATAAGATGGGCAACAACTTAAGAGCGAAATAAGAATATTCAAGCGCTCCTGAGTTAGAAGTTTCTTTAAAGAGGCAATCATTCCACTAAGAACCCTTCCTAAGTCCAACCAATCTTTTGTCATTAAACACAAAGGAGGTTTTACACCCAGTTCCCTCCTTTGAAAAAGGAGGTGGCGCAAAGCGCCGGAGGATTTAGGTGAGTTACAGGAAATCTAATTTTAAAAAAGAACTGCCAGTTTTTTATCCAACAACATTTGGTTGAGATAAACCCCGCCGTCAGCCACTTCTTGGGGGGTTAAATTTTCTAGCTCTTGGGCAAAAAATACATCGCAAACGTAGCGACCATAAATGTCAGTTGAAGTGGTTTTAACAATTAAAAATGGCACATTTTTTAGAATCTTTTTTAAGGACTGCGCACTTCTTTTACCTTGTGCCGTGCTCATTTCTGGCGCATCGATTCCGCGCAAACGCAAAATTTCGCGGTGAGTTAAATTAAAGCCCAAATCCAGAATCACATGTAGCGTGTCGCCGTCAACCACACGCTCTAACTCAGCTTTGTAAATGTTAATTTTACTTTTAACGTTGGGCAATTTTTTAAAAACATATTCACCATTTTCTGCAAATGATTGCACAAATTGGTCGCCTGATTTTAAAGAGCTGGACAATTTTTCTTCGACTTTGCGAAAAATATTGAAACCGCAATCAATGTAAATTTCCTCAGCCGCACCTTGCTTGATCAAAGGATAAGAAAAAAGCTGACCACGTTTAGGCAATAATTTTTTTGGCAGAGATTTCACCCTTTCTTTGGACTTACTACGAATTTGCGAAATTTTCGATTGCTTAGTTTCAGCTTGCAGCACTTCACTGCTCCACTCATTTTCGCGCGCTAAATTTTCTAAATATTTGCGGTCTTGATTTTTTTGAATGCCGCTCAAAATGCGGTAATGACTCCAATTTAACTTGTCGTCATCGGATGGAAGTTGGGGATATTTTTGGTAAAAACTGCGCATTTTGTAAAGCACGCTTTGGCTAATTTGAATGTCATCTTCAAGCTGCAAAAATAATTTATCGCCGTAACCGGCTTGGGTATTTTGAGCCAAATGCCCATCCAATAATTTGCCAATCTGCCAGGCCATTACTACTTTTTGTCTGGTGATGTTATTTTGTACCACGTCAATTTCTTGACGCAGTTTTTGCAACAATTCGTTGTAATTATTGGAAGAGATTTTTGTGGTCATTGTTGCAATAATAGTTGAATTTTTGCCGGCCCGGCAAAGATCTAGTTTTTTTCACCCATCCAATAAAATCAAGCAATTACAAGATTCGGCGTGTCAAAACTGGACTAAATTAGAGGTGCAATTGAGGTTTGGAGTTTTGCAATTTTACAACCTTGATTTGTAATTTTTTTACAAAAAAAATAAAAACCCTTGCGCCACTGTGACAATCTTTTCAAGAAACTCAGAACTTATTTCAGTCTCATGATCAACGCTTTATTTGCAGCTGTAACCGATAAACAAAATTTATCTTACGATGAAATTAATCAATTTCATCTCAGCAATATTGATCTCTTAGCAGAGGATGAACATGGTCACACCGCCTTGATGGCGGCTGTTGCGGCTGGAAAAAAAGAAATGGTGATCAATTTTTTAAGCACCCATTTCTACGACCTTAATCTTAGAAACAGTTGCGGAAAAACCGCTTACGATGTGGCTATCGAAAATAAACATTACGACATTTCTTACTTAATTCAGCACCAGATTGAGGCGGATCGCTCTCTGATCACATCTATTGACGATAAGAGCTGCGACGGCATCCGTCACTATCTGGAAGAAGGAGCTAATCCCAACATCCAAAATAGCAAAGGCTGGACAGCCTTGATGACAGTAGTGTCTGAACAAAATGTCGAAGCCAGCAGTTTTGTTTTAGAATATTTTGTTAATCTCAATCTCAGAAACGCCGATGGCATGACCGCAGAAGATATTTTCTCAAACAATCCCCATGCTGAAATTGAAGAATTATTAAAAACCAAGATTGAGACAATGAGTCGGCATTTGCACGATGTTGTTGAGACAGATGAGTTAAATCCAACAATCCAACTACAACTAACTAAGAAATTAATGGAATATGGCGCTATTGGCGACATTGCTTTATTTTCGGCAATTCTTCATCACAATCTTGAAGTGGCTACAACTCTTTTAGATCACGGCGCCAGAACTGACTTCAGGAATCTTCATGGGGACACTACTGCTATAGTTGCTGCAAAAATCCAACAGCTAGAAATTTTTAATAAAATTATTTCACACTCACTAAAAGATGGCGACCTGACCAATTTTCACAATACGGTTCCTGGATTATTTGAGTTGAAAGCCGATTCTATTTCTTTTTTCAACAATGAAAATTTACTACGCTTAATGGAAATAGCGCCAGATAATTGGCCTTACACCAATGCAGTTCGAGAAGAATTGATTAACGGGGATAAAAATTTGAAAGTTTTGTTGCGCCCAATTACGACGAATACAACACCTTCAACTTCCACAACACATCCTATTCACACCAGATTTGTCAAAAATCTGTCAATCTCACGAGATTAGATTTGTTGCTGTGGCACAGAAATCTGCAATTTATTGGCCCTTTCTGGCGCTGGTGAGTGCTTTGGCTTTTTTCTATCCTCAATATTTTTAATCGCGTTTAACAATTCCTTTTTTATTACAGCGTAAGATCTGTTGGCATCTTCACCTTCCAAATGCGTTTTGGCCTGAAGACACAATTCATGAGCCTGCTTTGGATCTGATTTTTGCAATGATTTAGAATGAACAACCAGCAAAGAAGCCATCTCAACTTCATAAGATAATCGCAAATGATGTTCTTTCTCAGGTTTGTTGGACAAAGTGTCAATTTTTTTCATCGACTCTTCCAGCCTTTCCTTTGCAACATCAAAGCCATAATGCTGAATGCGAAACTCGGCTAACAGCTTGTAAGAATTATAATAAACCGGAGCGGCAACAGATCGCTCCATTGTACCACTATTAACAAAACTTTTTCTGATTTTATTTTCCATTTCTTGTTCGGCTTTTGGAACACCTTCAATCATTGCCACCGCATTTGCCCGATCAAAATTATGCAGCAAGGAATAACGCTGCGAGAAAAGAGGTTCAGCAATAAGTCGATCAAAAATTTTTAATGCCGCTTCCGGACGTTTATTCTCCAAATGGCAATAGCCCAAATGGCGCGACACCATATTTCTTAAATGATGATCTTTGTGATATTCTGAGTTGTGCAACTCTTTATTTAAATATTCTAACTCCAGCTCTTTATTGCCCTTAACTTTGTAAATTTTAGACATCTCCAAATAAATCATCTTGGTATTCGGGTCATGTTTTTCCGCTTGTTCTAAAAGCTTTAAAGACTGATCATATTTTTTTTCAGAAAACTCAATGCGCGCCAATTCCAGCAAAGATTGGCCGTTGGGGTTAATCTGCATTTCATTTTCATAATGCCTAATCGCCTCCTTTTTTCTGTGATGAGATCCCATCCCAATACAATGATTTAGCCAAGGCAATTTAGGATTAATCGCCACTACTTCTTGAAAACATTGTTTAGCTACTTGCATCCTATTTATGCTCAAATGGAGAAAGCCATTGTAAAGACTGGGCAAATAGCTTTCATTGTTTAGCTTGAAGGCTTTTTTAAAGTCTGAAACGATGCTGTTGTGATTTTCAAAACTATCATAAATATGCCCATGATAGTCTCTAGAGATAGATGGATCTTCGTAAAAATGCTTAAAGTCATTACTCTTCATCTGTGCACGATTAGCATGTAAATAAAAACTGCTAATCGCCCTTTCCCAATAATTTTCAAAACTACCATTTCCGGCCACAATTAACTCATTGCTGGCATTTTTTATTGCACGCAATTCAGTCATGGTTTTATCCGCAATAGTAATTTCAGGATCGTAGATAGTTGGTTTGGGAATAGTAAAATAAGACCCAGTCTGCCACAAAAAAAACGATGATTTTAAAGGTTTCTCCTGCAATTTTTGGTCAATAAAATCATCCACCTCTCTGCGTAAAGTTTTTTTTGGAGCTTGTAATAATGCTTCTTTTTTCTCTGCTCCAAATATTTGTGTAGATATCCATCTTAAAGCCACCCCAATTCCACTACCCAGATTAGAAATTCTACCTTCATTTTCCCGCTGTACCCGCAATAAACGACGCTCAAATGGCGCCTCAATCGATTCAGCCTCTTGCAGATATTCTTCCGGCATTTTAGACAGAAAATTTTGAGCTATTTGCGAAATAGTGCTCGGCTGTCTTTGCACCAAAAAAGAACTGTTAAAATTTCCAGTTGGTAGATTTTTTGACATAAAATTGATTATGATTCTGAGATCATTATTAGCTAATCACTCTTGAAGCAGTATAGCCAATTAAATTCAAACTTTATTTGGATTTTGGTTTAGCTGCATTTCTGCACAGCAAATGAGTTTCTGCACCTGCGTTTATTGTTTTAAAAAGTTCGCTTTCGGTGTATAATACGACTATTACAAATCTTAGCTTTTCAGTATCGTAATGAGACTGTGGCAAATCAAACTTTTCCAAGAAGTTTTTGTGATTCAAATTTGTTTGAAAGGTAAACGTACCCAGATGTACGTGCGTTTCAAAAAAATTTTAATTGCGAAAAATTCGACAAAAAGTTTGATTTGAGACAGTCTCATAATACTCATCTATTAATCGCAATAAGGAAAAAATAGACAACAAAAAACCCGCCGCATCATTTAAGATACGGCGGGTTTTTCATTTCTAATTATTACAATGCTACTAATAGACTTGGCGATAACCTACTCTCACTGGACCTAAAGACCAAATACCATCGGCGCGACTTGTGTTTCACTTGCGAGTTCGGAATGTATCGAGTGGTTCCACACCGCTATCGTCACCAAGTCAATTAGTAACACTAAATATTATTGAATTGCTAGGATTGGCGAAGCCAAACTTTAGCAATGAATTTTGTTTATGCTATTTATTTTTTCAATAAATAACACAAACAAAATTCCTAACTGATAACTAGAGAAATACCTGCTTAAATATGCAAATCTTCAAGGCTAAATATCTGAAGTGTAAACTTTACACTACACATAACTTTGAAAGAAAGCCAATCGGGTTATTAGTACTGGTTAGCTCAAAACGTTACCGTCCTTACACACCCAGCCTATCAACGTGGTAGTCTTCCACGACCCTAATAGGGAAAACTTGTTTTGAGGGAGGCTTCCCACTTAGATGCTTTCAGCGGTTATCCCGTCCGTACTTAGCTACCCAGCGATGCTTCTGGCGAAACAACTGGAACACCATTGGTACGTTCAACTCGGTCCTCTCGTACTAAAGTCAACTCCTCTCAATTTTCCAACACCTGCGGCAGATAGGGACCGAACTGTCTCACGACGTTCTGAACCCAGCTCACGTACCAC
>CAZICL010000016.1:0-27368 GCA_964537735.1 uncultured Rhizobium sp.
AAGAGATTTTAAAGCAGGTTTAGGTGTCGTACTAATTTGCTCAACTTGGGAAGAGGAGTTGCGAGATGAGATCAAAAAGGCTTTGCAAGCTGGATTTAGCATTAAGGAATTATCACAAAATTTAGCAGAAATTTACGATTTAAACAAAAAGGATATCTATAATTTAGCGCTTAAAATTTAAGGTAATTATTCCTTCACAACCAACACCAAAATATGCCCAAAAAACGAACCTATCAATTCGGACTTTTTGCTGAAAAAGTTGCCATCATTTTTCTGCGCTTAAAATTCTATCAAATCCTGGCCTGGCGTTATAAAACATATCATGGCGAAATTGATATTATCGCTAAGAAAGGTAAAATAATTGCAATTATTGAAGTTAAAGCGCGCAAGTCAGAAATTATTTTTGAAGAAGTTTTGCAGCCCCGTCAACTCAAGCGAATAAAAAGAGCCAGCGAATTATTTTTTATTAGCCATCCGAAATTTCGTAATTATCAAATTCGTTTTGATTTTATGGCGGTAAATAATTTTTTATGGCCTAAACATTTTAAGGGATTTTGGGAATAAGAAACTTGATTTGCGACAGCCTCATTATCATAAAAATTAGACTTTTAAAATTATTCAAATCACGGGGTTGAACTTTAGAAGTTGAAGTATAATTTGCGCCGCCTCTCACTACTTTGTGGTGAAAAATATTTAACAATCTAATACTTCTGTGAGACCTATAAGAAACCAACCGACACAAAATTTTGATAAATTATTTCGTATTAATGAGCAGATTAAAGCCCGCGAAGTAAGGGTTATCGATCATGAGGGGAAAATGCTCGGGGTTTTGGGAATTGACGAAGCAATTAAAAAAGCACAAGAAGTAGAATTAGATTTGGTTGAAGTGTCACCAAACGTGGTGCCACCAGTTTGCAAAGTGGCTAATTTTGGTAAGATGAAGTATGAATTGCAGAAAAAAGCTGCGGATGCCAAGAAAAAACAAAAGGTGGTTGAGGTCAAAGAAATCAAGATGACCATCAATATTGGCAAGGGTGATTTTGATACCAAAATTCGTCACACCAAAGAATTTATTGAAAAGGGTAATAAAGTTAAAGTTAGTATTAGAATGAAAGGTCGTGAAATCACTCACCAAGATTTGGCCGAAAAGATGATGCAAGATATTTTGAAAGATACGGATAGTTTCGCAAAGCCTGAGGTGCCACATAAGTTGGAAGGTATGCAGATGGTGGTTGTACTTATCAAAAAATAAATTTTTCTCAATCATATGGAAGTAATGCAAAATCTTATCGACAGTGTCGTTAGTTTTTCTAATCAAAGAAAATATGATAAAAATTTCTCACATGAGAAATTTCTTGATTTTACAAAATTATTTTACTCGCAAAATCAGGGTCGAGATTTTGTAAATTATCCGGTGGAGGAATTGCACAACGCCACTCTTTCCTGCTTTAATTTTGTTGCTGAGAAAGCCTCTGTTTTCAAAGTGAGAATTTCTAATCCGAGCAAAGAAGCTGAAGGCTTTGAATCTTCCTACAGTTTTCTGGAAGTGGTTTCTGACGATATGCCATTCCTGGTTGACTCAATTGTTGGGCATTTGGATAAAATTGGTATTCGTATCAAAAATATTGTTCATCCGATTTATTCAATTGCGCGCGATTCTGCGGGCAAGATACAGTCAGTGAATGGTGGTAAAGGTGCCAAACTAGAATCAGTAATTCAGTTACATCTGGATAAAATTTCCTCTGAATCTGATATTAAAATGCTGCAAGACAGTATTGTAAAAATTATCGAGACCTTAGTCTTAGTGGTCTCTGATTGGAAGAAGATGATTGCTTTAGTAGAAAAAGCTCAAAAACAGATCCACAATGCCAAAAAAATCGTTAAAGATGAAAAAGAAATTAACGAAATTAAGGACTTCATGTCCTGGATTGTTGAGGGGAATTTTATCTTTTTGGGTGCTAAAGAATTTAACATTAAAGAGGTTGAAAAAGGATCTTATAGTTTAGAAGAAGTAAAAAATTCTGAGTTAGGAGTTTTTGCTTCAGCTTATCCTGATGTTTTGCCGGAAGTATTAAATTCTTCAGTGGAAGAGGTTTGTGATACTGTGAAAAATCCTTACGTTATTGAAATTTTGAAATCGCGTTACAGATCGCGTATTCACAGAATCTCAAATGCAGAACGTATACGTGTTCAAAAAATTTCCGAAGATGGAAAAGTTATCGGTGAGTTTAGATTTGTTGGTCTTTTCACTTCTTCAGCCTATAACAATGCTCCCAACACTATTCCTCTGGTAAAAAATAAAATTGCCAAAGTAATTGAAAATTCTGGTTTTTCGGAAGGCAGTCATAATCATAAAGATCTGATTTCAGTTCTTGAATCATATCCACGTGACGAATTGTTTCAAACCAATGCTGACGATTTATTGCGCATTGCCAGTGGTATTGTGGCGATTTGTGGCAGATCACAAGTGCGTTTTTTTCCGCGCAAAGATAAATATAATCGTTTTGTAAGTTGTTTGATTTTTACACCGCGTGATCGCAGTAACTCTGAATTGCGTGAGAAAATAAAAGATTATCTGGCACAAACTTATAATGGTGAAATCGCCGATTCTTTCGTTGAAATAACTGGATCAAAACTAACTCGTTTTCACGTTATTATTCGAACCAATAATGGCATTCCAGAGATTGATAACAATAAGGCTGAGCGTGATATTACCAACATGACCAGAGTCTGGAACGATGATTTAAGAGAAGCGGTGGCTGCTAAATTTGAAAATGAAAAACACATTACTCTCTTTGCCAAATATCAGCATGCATTTTCAGTGAGTTATATTAACCGCTTCGATCCAAAACGGGCGGCTATTGATATAGCAAGGGTTGAGGAATGTCTCGATAAAAATTCCATCATCTTTAATTTATATCGCTCTTCTGATTCTCTTTCCGAAGAAATATCCGAACTTAAAATTTACAATCCGCAGAAAGAGTTAATTCTTTCTGAAATTATGCCGGTACTGGAAAGCTTCGGTTTTAATGTAATTCAAGAACACACTTATGTTGTGAGTCCAGAAGAAGATGATCGTCGCGCTCCGCAAAAGAAAGTTTGGATTCATTATTTCCATTTAAATCTTAGCAAAAGCGGTCATAAATTTTCTGAAAAAACCAAGATTAATTTCGAAAAAACCATTGCCTTGATTTGGCAAAATGTTCTTGATGTGAACATGTTAAATCGCTTGGTCGTTGCTGCTGATCTTGATTGGAAACAGGTTTATTTACTGCGTGCTTATACAAAATATATTTATCAAACCGGCTTTAGATACAGCCAGGCTTATATCTCGGATGTTTTGGTAAAATATCGCGACCTTACAAAGCTTTTGGTTGAGCTGTTTGAAGTTAAATTTAGTCCAGGTTTGAAACTTAACTCTTCAGAAAGACAACAAAAGATCGCGGTAGTTTCTGACAAGATTTCCAAGGGTTTAACTCAAGTTAAAGATTTGCTTGATGATGCAGTGATTAAGAAATTTTTCAGTGTTATTACTGCAACTCTACGTACTAACTGTTACCAAGTTTCAAAAGAAGGTGGTTTTAAAGGTTACGTCTCATTCAAATTTGATTGTAAGCAAGTCTTAGATTTACCATTGCCATTACCTTACGCTGAAATTTTTGTTTATTCTGCCGGCATGGAAGGCATTCATTTGCGTGGTGGACGTGTTGCACGTGGAGGATTGCGCTGGTCTGATCGTCATGAAGATTTCCGCACGGAAGTTCTAGGTTTGATGAAAGCGCAAATGACTAAAAATGCTGTAATTGTTCCAGTTGGTTCAAAAGGTGGATTTGTGGTCAAAAAGTCCACAGTTGGTTTAAGTCGTGATGAGATTTTAAAAGATGGTGTTGCTGCCTATCAAACTTTTTTGCGCGGTTTATTGGATGTTACGGATAATGTGATTGAAGGCAAAATTGTTCATCCTCAAAATTGTATTATGCATGATGCTGAAGACCCTTATTTAGTGGTTGCGGCCGATAAGGGTACAGCAACTTTTTCTGACATTGCTAACGGTATTTCTGCCGAGTATAATTTCTGGTTAGGTGACGCCTTCGCTTCTGGTGGGTCAGTTGGCTATGATCACAAAAAAATGGGTATTACTGCTAAAGGTGCCTGGATTTCTGTAAAAAGACATTTTGCTGAAATGGAGCATGATACTCAAAGTCAGGATTTTACTTGCGTAGGTATTGGTGATCTTGCTGGTGACGTTTTCGGTAATGGTATGTTATTGTCCCAGCATATTAGAATGGTCGCCGCATTTAACCATATGCACATATTTTTAGATCCTAATCCTGATGCCGCAAAATCTTTTGTGGAACGTCAACGCATGTTTAATTTACCGCGTTCAAGCTGGATGGACTATGATCAATCGCTGATTTCCCAAGGTGGCGGCATTTTTGAAAGAAGCGCTAAATCAATAACTATCTCTCCTGAAGTCAAAGAAATCTTGGCAATTGAAGAAGATGAACTTGAACCAAATGAATTAATCAAAGCAATTTTAAAAGCGCCGGTTGATTTGTTGTGGAATGGCGGTATCGGAACTTATGTCAAAGCTTCTGATGAATCAAATCAGGAAGTTGGCGATCGTGCTAATGATGAACTCCGTATCAACGGCTCAGAACTTAGATGTAAGGTAATCGGCGAGGGTGGTAACCTGGGCTTCACTCAAAAAGGTCGTATTGAATATGCTTTAAATGGCGGTCGTATTAACACCGATGCTATGGATAACTCGGCTGGTGTTGATTGTTCTGATCATGAAGTAAATATTAAAATTGCCTTGATTCAGGCAATGCGCGCCAAAAAGATCACTATTGAAGAAAGAAATAAAATTCTGGAAGGAATGACTGATGAAGTTTCCAGCTTGGTTCTTTCTGATAATAGATTACAAACTCAAGCCATTTCCATTGCCGCCTCTCAAGGAGTTTCAAGTCTGGGGGATCATTCACAGTTTCTGGACCGTTTGGAAAAAACAGGATTGTTAAATCGTAAAATTGAATTTTTACCAGCAAGAAAAGAAATTGACAAAAGGCAAAATGATCGCCTTGGCATGACACGTCCTGAGCTTTGCGTGATGTTGGCTTATTCGAAAATGGATATTTACAACGCTTTGCTGACCTCCAATTTGCTTAAAGATAAATATTTTGAGCATGAGCTATTCTCTTACTTTCCAAAATTAATGCAGAAGAAATTCGCTGATGAAATTTCTTCGCATCAATTGCGTAATGAAATTATCGCAACGCAAATTACCAATTTCGTCGTCAATCGTGCTGGCATTACTTTCATAAATCAGTTGTGCCAAGATAGCGGTTTTGCCATCAATGATGTAGTGAAAAATCTTGTCATTGCTTGTGATTCATTCAGATTGCGTGAAATCTGGGAAGAAATTGAAAGCTTTGACGGCAAAGTATCGCCGCAAATTCAGGCTCAAATGTTCCTTTCTGCCGGAAAATTATTGGAAAGGTCAGTTCTATGGTTATTGCGTAATCAGTCTAAAGGTGCAATTTCTCCGGTGATTACACGTTTCAGAAAAATTGCTGATGAACTTTCCGCTATTTTAAGCGAAGTTTTGGCTCAAGCTTCACGCGAATCCTTTGAACGTAAAATCTCGCGCTATTGCTTAAATAATGTTGAACGCAAATTGGCTGAAAAAATTGCCGCTCTCGATCCACTAGCTTCAGTGTTTGACATCGCTGAAATCTCTGCCGCTTCTAATTTTGAAATCAAAGTTATCGCTAAGGTTTATTTTGCTGTGGGTAATCGTTTCTCTCTTAAATGGCTGCGCAGCAAAGCTGCTAGTATTAACTACACTAACCATTGGCAAAAACTTTCTGGCAAAACGATTTTGGAAGATCTCTACAGCTATCAAATGAAGATTGCCAAAAGCATTGTTGATAGCAGCAGAAATGACAAAATTCTTTGTGAAAATGAATCAATGTCTAACTGGATCAAAAAATCTGATTTTTTGGTCGAGCGTTTTGACAATTTTATTTCTGAGTTGAAATCGCAAACAAATCCTGATTTGTCAGTTTTTGTTGTGGCTTTAAATCGCTTAAAGCCTTTGGTTAATTAAGATTTACAGTTGTTGTCTATATTTAACCCATGGTTTAGCGGGA
The DNA here is from genome assembly GCA_964537735.1 of uncultured Rhizobium sp. Lineage (GTDB taxonomy): Bacteria > Pseudomonadota > Alphaproteobacteria > Rickettsiales > UBA1997 > UBA2645. The sequence goes on from CAZICL010000016.1 coordinate 6,153, forward strand.
TAGATATATTGCAATTAAGACATTTTTTTGCGGTCGTGGCGGAATTGGTATACGCGCAACGTTGAGGTCGTTGTGGGGTAAAACCCGTGGAAGTTCGAATCTTCTCGACCGCACCAGTCTTCGCTCTTGCGAGCTTCGACTGGCAGGCCATCTTTCTAGGATGGTTTGTGAGCTTTGGTTGTCTGCTTCTGCGAATATAATTTATTAGTGATCAAATCTATGAAACTTCTAGTCTTAAAAGAAACCGCTTCCCATGAAAACCGCGTTGCTCTTACTCCTGAGCTAATTGTAAAATATCAAAAATTAGGAGTTGAAGTTTTTGTTGAATCTAAAGCTGGTGAGAAAGCTGGTTTTGCTGATGTTCTTTATGAAAATTATGGTGCTAAAATTATCGCTGAAATTACTCAAATTTTGCCGGAAGTTGATGTTATAATTTCAGTACAAAGAACTGATTTTGATTTGTCGAAAATTAAGCCGAATTTGATTTTTATCGCGCTTTTAAATCCAGCTTTTCAGCAGGAGAAAATTGCTGCTTTAGTTGCAGCGAAAATCTCAGCTTTTGCTTTAGAATTAACCCCGCGAATTACACGTGCGCAAAGCATGGATGTTCTTTCATCACAAAGTAATTTATCAGGATATGTGGCAGTATTGGAAGCGATAAACAACATGTCAAAAGTGGTTCCTATGATGATGACTGCTGCCGGAACAATTTCTGCGGCGAAGTTTATGATTCTTGGTGCTGGAGTTGCTGGATTACAAGCAATTGCCACTGCCAAAAGATTGGGTGCTATTGTCTGTGCATTTGATGTTAGAGCTGCTGCAAAAGAGCAAGTACAAAGCCTTGGTGCTAAGTTTATTGAAGTAAAATCTGATGAAAAGAATGATGGGGTTTATGCCAGTGAAATGAGCGAAGAATATAAACAACGTCAGCAGCAACTATTAAAAGATACTATAAAAAATCAGGATGTTGTGATCACAACTGCATTAATTCCTGGTAAAACAGCACCAACTTTGATTACGGAAGAAATGGTTAATTTAATGAAGCCGGGATCGATTATTGTTGATATAGCAGCAGTAAATGGCGGTAATTGTGCTTTAACTAAGGTGGGACAAATTGTTGAAATAAACGGTGTTAAAATTATTGGTTATAAAAACTTCCCCAGCTTTGTGGCAACTGATGCCAGTAAATTATTCGCCAAGAATATTTTAAATTTCTTTGAGCTTTTGGTGAATAAAGAAACTAATTCCATCACGATTGATCGTGAAGATGAAATTATCAAAGCCACTATACTCTAAAAAAGTTTGATTTGCGACAGTCTCTGTATGGGTTTATCACCATTATTTCTGCTGCAAAATGGTCGTAAATTAGAGATCAGTAAACTCAATTCTAAGGCGCAAAATGGCGATCGAAAAAAAAGACAATGCTTATGAAACAGAATTTGGTATCGATCAAAATATCAAAAACCGCATTGTAAATTCGCTGGAAAATGATCTTACTACACAAGTCAAAAAGCTGTTTCTTGAGCTTCACCCAGCAGATCAGGCTGATTTACTTTCTTCGTTAAATTTTGAGCAAAGAATCAAATTAATTACGATAATTGCGACAGAGTTTGATCCTGAAATGTTAACTTATCTTGATGATGAGTTGAAAAATGAAGTGATCGAATCTTTGGGCAGTAAAAATAGTGCCAAAGCAATTGATCAACTTGAAATTGATGATGCCGTTCAAGTTATTGAAACCCTTGAAAATAAAGGCATAAGCGAAATTCTCGATCATATTTCGGAAGAAAAAAGAAGTGAGATTGAAGAAGCCTTATCTTATCCAGAAAATTCCATTGGTCGTTTGATGCAGCAGAATTTTGTTGCTGTTAAACAAGATTGGAGTGTTGCGCAAGCCACTTATCATTTACAAAATAGCGAAGATTTACCTGAGGATTTCCATAATATTGTTATTGTTGATGATGATTTTCGTCCCATCTCCGAGGTGTCCGTCAGCAAAATTCTTAAAAAGAAAAAACATGTACTGATGTCGGAAATAATGTCTGATAAGCAAGAGTTACGAGTTTTAACCTCAAATATGGATAAAGAAGAGGCGGCACATTTATTTAGTAAATATTCGCTTGATTATGCACCGGTAGTTGATGGAAAAGGTATTCTTGTTGGCGTGATCTATGCCAATGATGTTATCGATATTTTGCAAGATGAGGCCGAGGAAGATATTTTATTACTTGGTGGTGTACATTATGTCAGTCTTCATGCATCATCATTTACCACTGCAAAATCGCGCATTTCATGGCTTTCAACTAGCCTTTTAACCAATTTATTTTCGGCGGCAATCATCGCTTTTTTTGCTGGAGAGATTCAAAAAATTGTCGCACTTGCGGCCTTATTACCGATTGTTTCATCATTGTCGGGAAATTCTGGAACTCAGGCTTTAACTGTGCTGGTGCGAGCTATCGCTACAAAAGAAGTTGATAATATTTCGTTGCTAAAAATCTTATCCAAAGAAATTTTGGTGGGCTTGATGAATGGTATATTACTGGCAATTATTGCAGCCACGGCTTGTTATTTCTGGCAACATAATTTGCATTTAAGTTTAGTTTTTGCTTCAGCAATTATCGCAGCAATGACTCTCTCAAGCTTCTTGGGAGTTTTTATTCCACTGATTTTACATCGCTTCAAATTTGATCCGGCAATTTCTTCAGGAGTTTTTTTAACAACAATGACCGATATGTTTTCTTTTCTAACTCTTCTCGGTCTTGCTGCTTTAGCACTGTAAAAAAATTGCAGATTATTTTTGTGCTTGTTAAAAATCTCCGATGTAATTCTTCCCAAAAATTTTACTCCTCATGAAATCAACAAGAAAATCAAAGAGCCTCGATATGTCCTTGAATATCAACATTCCCCAGCCTGAATTATTAAAACCAAAAATCACAATTTTTGGTGTTGGGGGTGCCGGCGGTAATGCTATAAATAATATGATTCGCTCTAATCTTGAAGGTGTTGAATTTATTGCGGCAAACACAGATGCTCAGGCTTTAATGAATTCTCTTGCACCAAATCGTATTCAGCTTGGAATTACCACTACTAAAGGTTTAGGAGCTGGTTCATTTCCTGATCGTGGACGTGCTGCCGCTGAAGAAAATATTGAAGAAATTGAAAAATATTTGGAAGGCAGCAACATGGTGTTTATTGCTGCTGGTATGGGTGGTGGAACTGGAACTGGAGCTGCTCCAGTGATTGCAAAACTGGCCAGAGAAAGAGAAGTTTTAACAGTTGGCGTTGTCACCAAGCCTTTCCATTTTGAGGGAAAATATCGTATGGAAACCGCTGATTCAGGAATTGAAGAGCTAAAAAAATACGTTGATACCTTGATTGTAATTCCTAACCAAAATCTGTTCAGAATTGCTAATGAGAATACCACTTTTGAATCGGCATTCAAAATGGCTGATGACGTCTTACATGCTGGTGTACGTGGAGTTACAGATTTAATTACTATGCCTGGTTTGGTAAATCTCGATTTTGCTGATATCAGAACTATCATGACCAAAATGGGTAAAGCCATGATGGGAACTGGTGAAGCTGAAGGTCCAGATCGCGCCATTGCTGCTTGCGAAGCTGCTATTTCAAATCCCCTTCTCGATGATATTTCAATTAAAGGCGCCAAAGGTGTATTGGTAAATATGACTGGCGGACCAGACATGACCTTATTTGAAGCCGATTTAGCCGTTAACACAATTCGTAAAGAAGTTGATTCTAACGCTAATATTATCTTCGGTTCAGCCTTTAATGAAAATATGAAAGGCAAAATCAGGATTTCAGTTGTTGCAACAGGAATTGATGTTGAAGACTATAAAAAGGATCTTGAGAAAGACCAAGAATCAAGAGAGTCAGGGCGCTTTAAAATTGATTCACAAGCATCAAGATCTGTAGGACTTGCCTCACAAAAAACTTTCTTCAATCCTGGTGCAATCACAGAACCCGTGGTAGAAAAAGTTGAAGAAATCAATGAAGTTGATTTCAAGCCTAAACAACATTATTTGAAAGAACCTAATCCACATTATGGTGCTGAAGAAGTGGCAGTTAAAATTGATATCGACCAATCGAACTTCTTTGTTAATGAAGAAAAATTTGTTGAAGAGGTTGAGGAAAAAGAAGTTGAAATAAGAGAAATTAAGCAACCTAAAGAAATAAAAGCAAAGTCGGCGCGCAATAAGGAAAAGAAAGATTCCAGCGGTTTCAGCCTATTTAGTTTCATGAACTCCAAAAACAAAAATGAAGCAAAAGAAGAAGACGTTGAGGTAAAATTTACTGACATCATTCCAGAAAGTGCAAAACAAGCGCCAATTTCTCCAGCTAGTTTAAATGATAAACAGCCGGTGGTAAACCAGGCAAAATCAAATGAAGCGGCAAAGAAACATCAGGAATTTTTTGGATCAACGGTTTTTGATGATGAGGAAGAGGAAGAAAAAAATGAAAAAATCGAAGATGATATTTTGAATGTTCCAGCCTTTTTCAGAAGAAGAAATAACAACCAATAATGGCTAAGATTTATTTAATTAGTCCGCCAAAAATCGAGTTAGAAAGCTTTTCAATAGAGCTGGAAAAAGCTTTGAAAACCGGACTTGTGCCGGTTTTTCAACTGCGTCTTAAAGATTGTTCGCAAATTGAAATTAAACAATCGGCACAAAAATTACAAAAAATCTGCCGCGCCAATAATTGTTTATTTTTGTTAAATGATTCTGTTGAGATGGCTTTAGAAATCGGCGCTGATGGTGTTCATTTGGGTGTTGAGGATGGTTCAATAAAAATTGCTCGCCAAAAAGCACAAAAAATAAATCCAGGATTCGTTATTGGTGCCAGCTGTTACGACTCTAAACATTTAGCTATGGAGGCCGGAGAGCAGGGCGCAGATTATGTGTCTTTTGGAGCTTTTTTTGACAGCAAAACTAAAAAATCACGCGGTAAGCCAACTCTCGAAATTCTTCAATGGTGTAGTGAGATTACAAATTTACCAATTGCTGCAATTGGCGGAATTAATGACCAAAATTGTACTTCATTAATAAAAGCCGGCGCGGATTTTATAGCGGTAATATCTTATGTTTGGGATCATCCTCAAGGTGTTGAGGTAGCAGTAAAAAAATTGGCAGCAGTTTTGCATAATTAAAAAACTTTCTGCAAGCAGGCTGGTTTTAAATCTTTTTAATTCTCAAATTTGTTTAGTACGGCCCATTTTCGGGTTTACCGCTTTCTGATGGTGGAGGTGAAGGTGGATTGTGAATATTGCCTTCTTTATAGTTATCTCTGCCCACTTTCTTCACTATTATTACTTTTCGCACATTTACTTTTTGTGGCGCACCTATCTTCTGTGGTTCGGTTGTATAATGAGGCATTAATCTTGCAGCCAAAGCTGGAGTGGCAATCAGAGATATAATTATAGCAAGCCTCACAATATTTTTCATAAAATTTTGTTAAAAAATTTAAATTTTTATAAGGCTAGCAGATTTGCTCTACGGGATTTTTAAAAAAGGTGATTATTCCTGTTTTTGTTTTCCACAGCACAGCAATTCTTAGAAATTAATTTAATTAAAATCCGTGTTTTTTAACTAACATCTCAGCAATTTGTACAGCATTCAGCGCCGCACCTTTTCTTAAATTATCTGCTACCACCCAGAGTGATAAACCATGTTCAACTGACTTATCTTCACGGATTCTGGAAACAAAAACTGGATCTTGAGTTGATACTTCAATTGGAGTGGTAAATTTCATTTCTTGCGGACGATCAATTACAATCACACCATCAGCAGCATCCAAAATTTTTCTGGCTTGCGACGCTGAAATTGGTTTCTCAAATTCAACATTAATCGCTTCTGAGTGGCAATTAAAAACTGGAACACGCACGCAAGTTGCTTCAACTCTAATATTGGGATCAAGAATTTTTTGGGTTTCAACTTTCATTTTCCATTCTTCTTTAGTTACGCCATCATTCATAAAACTGTCGATTTGCGGAATAACGTTGAAAGCAATTCTTTTGCTGAATTTTTTTGGTTCAGAAAATTGATTAGCGTAGATCTTTTTAGTTGAGTCGTAAAGCTCATCCATGGCTTCTGCTCCAGCACCAGAAACAGCTTGGTAAGTTGCAACGACAATACGTTTAATTTTAGCTACATCGTGCAAAGGCTTTAAAGCCACCAACATTTGAATGGTTGAGCAGTTAGGATTGGCAATGATTCCGCGTTTTTTGTAGTCAGCAATTGCTTGTGGATTCACTTCTGGAATTACCAACGGAATATCTTTCTCCATTCTGAAATGCGAAGTATTGTCAATGACAACACAGCCTTGTGCAGCAGCTCTTGGAGCATGTATTGCTGAAACTTTTCCGCCGGGAGAAAATAAACCGATTTTTGTGCCAGTAAAATCATAATTATCCAAAACCTGCACCGTTAAATCTTGATCGCCGTAGGAAACTTTTTTACCCAAAGAGTTGACGGAAGCTAGGGCAACAACTTCATCAGCGGGAAATTTTCTTTCGGCTAAAATGTTTAAAATTTCACGACCAACATTACCAGTAGCGCCGGCAACAGCAATTTTACGACGAGACATATTAATTAATTTTTGATTTTAGATTTTTGATTTTAGATTCGCGATGTTGGGTGATGATACTAAAATATAAAATATAAAATCTAAAATCAGAAATTAAAAATGAAGAAATTTTTTGTAATTGCCGGTGAAGCTTCGGGTGACTTACTTGGAAGTAAATTAATTAAGGAACTGAAGTTGCAAAATCCTGATGCAAATTTTAGTGGTGTTGGTGGTGATTTAATGCAGGAGCAAGGTTTGAAATCGATTTTCCCGATGAATGATTTGTCGGTAATGGGATTTTTGGAAGTATTGCCTCATATTCCAAAATTATTGCAACGCATCAATCAGACTGCTCGCGCCATTGCTGAAGAACAGCCTGACGCTGTGATTACAATTGATTCTCCAGATTTTTGTTTTCGTGTTATAAAGAAAATCCAAAACTTATCTGCAGTAAAAAAAATTCATTTGATTGCACCTTCAGTGTGGGCTTATCGAGAGGGCAGAGCCCAAAAAATTGCTAAACTTTATGATTTGCTGTTGGCAATTCTTCCTTTTGAGCCGCCATATTTTGAAAAATACGGTCTTAAAACAATTTTTGTCGGTAATTTGGTGGTTGAAAATGCCCCAGATTTTTCAACTAAAACAGCTTTACGCAGCCAGTTTCGTCAGCAACATAACATCTCTGAAAGCGATATGGTGGTGTGTTTAACTCCAGGCAGTCGTAATGGTGAAGTGAGCAGAATCTTTCCGGAATTTATCGGAGCGATAAATTTACTAGCCGAAAAAAATCCGGCAATAAAAGTGCTAATTCCTTTAGTGGATAAGACTCGCAACTTGGTTGAGCAAATGGCGAAATCTTTGAAAGTTGAATATTTTTTGGTGGAAAGAGAAGAGAGAAAAATGGCGTTTTTTGCTGCTGATTTTGCCTTAGCAAAATCCGGCACCAACACTTTGGAAATCTCGCTTTATCGCTTACCGATGTTGATTTGCTACAAAGTCAATTGCCTGACTCATTTTATTTTAAAAAGAATGATAAAAATCAAATTTGCCAATTTGGTTAATTTGATCGCTAATCGTGAAATTATTCCAGAAATGTTGCAGGATAAATGTCGTGCTGATCTTATTTTTGCAGCAATGAAGCCATTACTGGAAAATAAAGATTTAGCACAAAAACAGATTGATGACAGCACAATGGTTTTAAAAGTTATGGGACTTGGAAATTCAAAAACGGCAAGTATGAAATCCGCAGAAGCAATTTTAAAAATTTTGTAGAATGAAAATGATTTCAAAAATAGTGGTAGCGCTGTTTTTTTTCTTAACTTCTTTTAATAGTTTAGCCGCTGAAGGTGGTTGTAATAATCAATATTCAGCATTGGTAGTGGCGGAAAAAAGTGGTGAAATTTTATTTGAAAAAAGATCGGGAAAATTTTCTTATCCAGCTTCTTTAGTGAAGATGCTGACACTTTATTTAACCTTTGAGGCCCTAGAAAATAAACAATTGAAACTGAATCAAAAACTTACGGTTTCAGCTTATGGCGAAGAAATATCGAAGGTTAATTTTGTTAATACCTTACATTTAAAAGAAGGAGATTCCATCACGGTGCAAGAAGCAATTGAGGCGGTGATAGTTAAATCTTTTAATGAAGCGGCTGTAACTTTGGCTGAAGCTGTTGCCGGCGATGAATGGAGTTTCGCTCGCAAAATGAATGAAAAAGCTGCTCAACTTGGAATGATTAATAGTAGTTTTCGTAATGCCAGCGGTTTGCATGAGGAAGGTCAATATACCAACAGCTTTGACATGGCTCGCTTAGCTTTGGCACTAAAAAAAGATTTTCCGCAATATTATCATTTTTTTGCTCTCAAAAGTTTTTCATTTCACGGGCAAAAATATGAAAGCCATAATCATGTTTTGATGGATTATAAAGGTGCCGAAGGCATGAAAACAGGTTATACCAAAGCTTCTGGTTATAATTTGGTAAGCTCGGCAAAAAAAAATTATGGGAGAATAATTTCCATTGTTATGGGTTGTCCAAGCTCAAAAAGTCGCGATCAATTGACTAAAACGCTACTCGATAAATGTTTTGAGAAGCTTCATCATGAGCATAAAGTTAATCCTTTTTTGAAGCTGAACTTGAGAGGTTTTGATTATTGTGTGCAGGATTAAATGGCGTTCAACAACAGCGATTTATCTTACTCCATTTGTTTTTTTGACTGGCGGCGAAAAAATCTTTTTTGCTAAGAGGTATTAGATGTGGGTGTTTTGTGTGCTGATGCTGTAAATAATTTTCGTAAGCAAAATCACCGTTAATATAATTTTTCAGTAACTTAAAAAATTCTCTGAATTTTTTCATTTCAGCTCCTTAATCATTCTACGGCTGGCGTCAATCACAACAATCCACAAAATTGCAATAAAGCATAGAGCAATGCCAGATAAGAGCTTTTGGTTTAAAATCATATGTTTGGTCAGAGCAATATTTTCAGCGCCCACAATCACCGCCATATCAAGATGAGATTGCATTAACTTGGCCACCGCTAAAAATCCTATTTTAACATCAGGGGAAAAAACTTTTTCAAAAACTGCGCTGGTAACAATAAATAAAAGAACTGCCAGTGGAATCGCAGTGATAAAAAAATATTTTCGCTTTGCACTTTTAAAGATAATCACTGTTGCAAGTGTAAGCGCGATGCCGGCTAACATCTGATTCGACATCCCAAAAAGTGGCCATAAAATATTAATGCCACCGTTGGGATCAATAACTCCTAAATACAGAAAATATCCCCATCCGGCAACAATAATCAAACTGGCAAAAATTGCTGAAGCGGTGGAAGAATTATTCCCTAAAGGTTTGTAAATATTACCCAGCATATCTTGCAGCATAAAACGCGCTACGCGAGTTCCGGCGTCCAAAGTAGTTAAAATAAAAATAGCCTCAAACATGATGGCAAAATGATACCACATTGACAGCATGGAATTGCCGAAAGCCGAAGAAAAAATACTAGCCATACCAAGAGCTAGGGAAGGCGCGCCACCGGTACGTGAAAATAGAGAGTTTTCACCCATGTCTCTGGCTAAGGATTGCATCGCTTCAACGCTTACCGGAAAACCCCAAGAAGATATTGTGGCAACGGCAATATTGGGGTCGTGTCCACCTAAGGCAACGGCAGAAGAGTTGACAGCAAAATAAATTCCTGGTTGCAAAACGCAGGCAGCAATCATGGCCATAATTGCAACTGCACCTTCAAAAAGCATACTGCCATAACCAATTAAAGGAATATCGCGTTCGTTGGAAATAATTTTTGGTGTAGTGCCGGAAGCAACCAAGGCATGAAATCCAGAAATGGCGCCGCAAGCAATAGTAATAAAAAGAAATGGAAAAATTTTGCCGCTAAAAATTGGACCGGAGCCATCAATAAATTGCGTAAGTGCCGGCATTTGAATTTGCGGACGGAAGATAAAAATTGCGATTGTTAGCAAAAAAATTGTGCCCAGTTTTAGAAATGATGACAAATAGTCACGAGGCGCAAGTAACAACCAAACCGGCAAAGTGGCAGCAAGAAAGCCGTAAATAATAATGCTGAAGGCAATAAATTTGCCGCTGCGGTCAAAGATTTGTGCCAGATGGGCATCGTAATGGACAATTTTTCCGCCATAAACTGCGAGAAGAAAAAGTAATATGCCGATGATACTTCCTTCTAAAACTTTGCCTACCCGGATGTGAGAAAGGTACATGCCAACAAACATGGCAATTGGAATAGTCATTAAAACGGTAAAAGAACCCCATGGGCTGTGCATCAAGGCCTTGACCACAATTAATCCCAGAACAGAAATTAAAATTATGATGATTGCCAAAGTTCCAATCAAAGCAGCATATCCAGCAACAGCACCAATTTCATCTTTAATCATTTGTCCCAAACTTTTGCCATCACGTCTGACTGAGGCAAATAAAATAATCATATCCTGCACAGCGCCGCCCAGAACTGATCCAACTATAATCCATAATGTTCCAGGCAGATAGCCAAATTGCGCCGCCAAAGTTGGGCCAATTAATGGGCCCGGGCCGGCAATTGCTGCAAAATGATGACCAAAAACAATCCATTTATTTGTAGGAATAAAATCCTTGCCATCATTAATGCGCTGCGCTGGCGTTGAGTTGCGACCATCAATGTGTAAAACTTTTAGAGCAATCCAAGTGCTGTAAAAACGATAACCAATAAGTTGAGTGCAAATACAGGCAGTGATCAACCACAGCGATGAAATTTGTTCACCGCGAATCAAGGCAATTCCAGCCAAAGAAAATGCTCCGGCAATTCCAATAAGAACCCAAGCTGCTATAATGCGAAAATCTTTTTTCATTTTTGTTGTATTTTTTTTTGCGATCAAAAAACTGCATCCAAGTCTTTAGCTGATTGAAAAGGTGTTAAGTCGCCCGAAGCCAGTAAAATCAATTGTTCCCAAGAATCTCATGACCGAAAAAAATACTCTTTCGATTTTGCAAAACATCAAGAAAAAAATGCAAAAGTTCGATCAGGAGCCAAAAAGAATTGAGACCTTCTCTGGTATCGATGATGAATTTGAATATATTTCTCCAGCGCAACAAAAAGCTTCTGAAATAAAATCTGAAACTGAAGTTGCTTTGCCAAATCAAGAAGAAATGTTGGATATTGACAAAGAATTACAACTTGCTGCAAAACCTTCGGAAAATAAGGTGGAAGAATCGCCAGCAGTTTCTGTGAAAGAAAGTGTAACTTCTGTAGAAGATGATTCTATCGGTGATGATCTTGGTCTTGATGACCTGGAAGAGAAACCGCTAGATTCAGCACAAGAACAAAATGTTGAAGATGTTAGTGGGGAAGAGAATTTAGATCTTGATAATGATGAAAAGCAGTCAGAAAGCGAGGAAGTAGAGACTCACATTGAGGATGATGTTGACGATCTTATTGTAGAATCTGAATCAGCAGATGAAGAAGCTGAAAAAAAATCAGAAACATTAAAAAATAATCAAACAGAAAATGATGAATTTGAGTTTGATCTGGATTTGGATGAAGAATTAGATTTAGACGAAGATGAAAAAGACGACGTTAAAAATATTCCATTAGCATCACAAAAACCTTCTCAGGTTAAATTATCAAACGAAGCTGAAGAAGATCTTGAACTGGCTGAATTATTAAAAGATGAAGAAGTATTGCTTGATTCAAAATCAGAAAAACCAGAAACAGAGGAAAATCTTGATGATATTTTGGATGATTCTGAAGTGGCATCTGATCCAGCACAATCCCAATCGCCACAAAATAAAATTGACGATTTGGACGATATTGATCTGGATGAGCTTGATGAAATTGCAAATAAAATGGAAGTCGACACTAATTCAAAAGCTGCGGCACAAAAAGATTTCGACACTGAATTGGAAGAAGATAATAAAAATATTACTGAGAACCAATCAGATAGATTGTCCAATGAAGAGTTGTCAAAGGCTGCAACAAATATTTTAGAAACTAAAATGGACGCTTGGCTTGATAAGAATCTTCGTGGTTTGGTTGAGTCAATTGTGCAACAGGAAGTAAAAAAATTATTCGAAAGAAGATAAATCGACTTGTAATTTAACCATGCAATTGATTTATTTTTACCTCTTATTCTCTCTTAAAAATCATCGTAAAATTCAGCTTTAAATGGAAAAATTTAACACGCTCACTTCAATCGCTGCGCCATTGCCTTTGATCAATATTGATACTGATATGATCATTCCTAAGCAGTTCTTAAAAACTATCGAAAGAACCGGTCTTGGCAAAAATCTTTTTTTCGAAATGCGTTTTGATTTAGAGGAAAAAGAAATTCCTGATTTCGTTTTAAATAAACCTGCTTACCAAAATGCTAAGATTTTGATTGCTAAAGATAATTTTGGCTGTGGATCGAGCAGAGAACATGCTCCTTGGGCATTGGTTGATTTTGGAATTCATTGCGTAATTGCCCCATCTTTTGCTGATATTTTCTTTAATAATTGTTTTAAGAACGGAATTTTGCCGGTTGTTTTGCCGTCAGATCAAGTTGCTGAATTGCTACAATTCGCTGAAGATCAAAGCAATAACTTCACCGTTGATTTAGTCACACAAGAAGTTCGCGCTGCCAATAAAATTTATAAATTTGAAGTGGATAGCTTTAAAAAATATTGCTTGCTTGAAGGGCTCGACGATATTGGTTTGACGCTGAAGAAAGATAATGAAATCACTACTTTTGAAGCTGGAAATAAAAATTTAACTCCGTGGCTTTACAACTAAGGCGGAAATAAAGGATCAGATGCTAAAACTCTTATTCTTTGTTTTTTCCTAAGATCTTGCTCCGAGTCTCTACTGTAATGCAGTGAGACTTAATGCAGGCTCTAAAATTTTTAACAAAAACTTTTTAAAACATGACAATTCTAGCAGGAAAAAAAGGCTTAATTATGGGCGTAGCTAACAATCGTTCAATTGCTTGGGGCATTGCCGAAGAGGCAAGAAAATATGGTGCTGAATTGGCATTTACTTACCAGGGAGAAGCTTTGCAAAAACGTGTTGAGCCTTTGGCCGCTTCAATTGGTTCTGATATTGTTTTGCCATGCGATGTTAACGATCCTGAATCTGTAAAAAAAGTTTTTGAAGTTTTGGAACAAAAATGGGGCAAGCTTGATTTTCTGGTTCATGCCATTGCTTACTCTGATAAAGAAGAATTGCGTGGCAAATATTTGGATACCAGCCCAAGTAATTTTGTCACTACTATGAATATTTCTGCCTTTTCTTTGGTTGCCGTATCAAAAGAAGCTGAGCCGTTAATGAAAAAAGCTGGTGGTGGCAGTGTGATTACACTGAGCTATTACGGCGCAGAAAAAGTAATGCCTCATTACAATGTTATGGGTGTTGCCAAAGCTGCTTTGGAAGCTTCAGTGCGTTATTTGGCAATGGATATGGGTAAAGATAATATTCGTGTTAACGCTATTTCTGCTGGTCCAGTTAAAACTCTTGCTGCCAGTGGTATTGGTGATTTCAGACTGATCTTCAAATGGAATGAATATAACTCTCCATTACGCCGCAATATTGATTTGAAAGATGTCGGTGGTGCTGGTGTGTTTTTGTTGAGTGAACTTGGCTCTGGTGTTACCGGAGAAGTTCTTCACGTTGATGCCGGCTATCACATTGTGGGCATGAAAGCTCCAGATGCTCCAGATATTTCAATCGTTAAGGATGAAGAATAATTTTTAAGCCGCCGGCCCAAAACCGGCGGCTTTTAATTTGACGATTTATGTTCATCAATCACGCTCCTTTTCTTATCATCATCTCATCTCCGTCAGGCGCCGGCAAGTCAACGCTTTGCCGCATGACAATCCAAAATGATCCGCTAATCAAGCTTTCAATTTCTGCCACAACTCGTCCGCAAAGACCGCAAGAAATTCACGGCCAGCATTATTATTTTGTCTCAAAAAGTGAATTTGAAATGATGTTGGAAAAAAATGAATTTCTTGAACAGGCCAATGTTTTTGGATATAATTACGGTACGCCAAAGAAGCTGATTGAGGATGAATTAAAAAACGGCAAATCTGTGTTATTCGACATTGATTGGCAGGGCGCCAGACAAATTAAAGAAAAGTTCGATCGTGATTCAGTGGTGTCGATTTTTATTTTACCACCATCACTAAACGAGCTGGAAAGAAGATTGCGCGGACGCGCTTCTGATCCAGAAGAAATCGTGCAAAGTCGCATGAAAAAAGCCAAAGAAGAAATCAGCCATTTTGATGAATATGATTTTGTTTTGGTCAATGATGATCTCAACACAACTTACAATAAAATCCGCTCTATCATTGATAGCAAACGCAGCAGCCGAATTTCAAAAGCTGATTTACAAAAATTTGTTACTCAAAATTTAAGCTAAAAGTCGATGCACGAACTAATAGATCCCATCATAAATTTTCTTGTCACCTTCATTAACCAAGTTGGTTATTTAGGAATTTTTATTGGCATGTTTTTAGAAAGTACTGCCTTCCCATTACCTAGTGAACTTATTATGATTCCAGCTGGAATTGCCGCTTCACAAGGTCATATGAATTTATTTTTGATTATTGCTGTTGGAACTTTCGGTAATGTTGCCGGAGCTGTAGTTAGTTACTATTTAGCAGAATTTGCTGGTCGTACAGTGTTGTTAAAAGTTGGTCGCTATTTTTTTATCAAACCAGAAACCATCATCAAAGTTGAAGGATATTTTAAGAATCACGGACCGATTTCAGTTTTTGTAGCGCGTCTAATTCCAGGCATGCGTCACTTCATCTCTCTACCAGCCGGAATTGCCCGCATGGACATAAAATTATTTTGTCTTTATACCACTCTAGGATCTCTATTATGGACGATTGTCTTGGCCATGTTGGGTTACGAAATTGGCGAAAATAAAGATATGATTAAAGAATATATTCACACGATTATGTTGTGTTGTGTAGTTCTGTGTGCTCTTCTGGTTGCTGGATATTATCTCCTAAAATGCCGCAAAAAAATAAGAATTTAAATCAGCAACTGCCAGCGTATTGGTAATAAATTAAAAAAAATATGCACTTAGAAAAGTTCTACAAAGATAAAAAGATTTTTCTCACTGGACATACTGGTTTCAAAGGTGCGTGGCTTTCTTCTTGGTTAAGAAAAATGGGTGCACAAATTTGTGGATTCGCTCTTGAAGCTGATCGTGAAAGTCTTTTTAACATTTTAGATCTGCAATCAGATTTAGAAAAATCAATCATCGGAGACATTAGAAATCACCACGAGTTAGAAAAGGCACTTAAGGATTTTCAACCAGAAATTGTCATTCACCTAGCGGCGCAACCCTTGGTTCGTTATTCTTACAGCGATCCGCGCACAACCTATGAAACCAATGTTATCGGTACGTTAAATATTTTTGAGGCGGCAATAAAAGCTGGAAGCGTTAAGGCAATTTTGAATATTACCACGGATAAATGTTACGAAAATCGTGAAATTGATTACGCGTATAAAGAAGAAGATCCTCTTGGTGGCTATGATCCATATTCTTCAAGCAAGGCTTGCTCAGAAATCCTGACTTCTTCGTATCGCCGTTCATTTTTTCAAAAAGAAGGAATTCATCTGGCTTCCGCCCGCGCTGGCAACGTAATTGGTGGCGGTGATTTTTCAGTTGACCGTATTATTCCAGATATTTTTCGTTCCATCCGCGATGTACAAAAAGTTAAATTACGTTCACCAAATTCGATCAGACCTTGGCAGCATGTGTTAGAACCGCTTTACGGTTATTTGCTTCTAACTAAAAATCTTTACCAAAAAGGTGAATCTTTTGCTAAATCTTACAATTTTGGTCCTGAAAAAGATGCCGAAAAAACCGTTGAAATTTTGACAGATATATTTTTATCCAAGTTAACAATGGGATCATATGAAGTGTCTAATAATGCTGCTCTACATGAAGCGGGAATTTTAAAACTTGATAATTCTCGCGCTAAACAAGAATTAAATTGGCAGCCAAAATTATCCTTTGAAGAAACTTTAAAGTGGACGGCTGATTGGTATAAAAATTATTTAGAAAAAAAATCAGATATAAAAAGTTACACTATTAAGCAAATTGAGGATTTTCAGGTATTATGAAATATTATAAAGAGCTGCTAACAATTGGTATTCCTGCTTATAACGAGGGTAAGTATATCAGAAAAACAATTGAATCTTGCATAAATCAGGCTGGATGTGTGGTTATTTCTGATAATGCTTCAACTGATGATACTCAAAAAATTTGTGAAGAGTTGGCGCGGGAATATCCAAATTTAACTTATATTCGTCAGGAAAAAAATATTGGTGGAAGCGCTAATTTTAAATTTTGTTTAGATGCAGCAAAAACAGAATATTTTATGTGGCATGGTGGCCATGATTATATAGATGCTGATTACACAAAGCACATGTTGCATGCGTTACAAAATTCTGATGCAGTTGGCTGTTGGCCAGCTTCAAGATTAGTTGATACGGAAGATGATGAGATTGGTGTTTTTGATTGTTGGTTTGCAGATAGGTTGGCAAGCGATATTCCTGCAGAAAGAGTTTATGCTTTGATTGCGCATCTTCATGATTGTGTCGGTTTATTTGGAATCTACAAAACTAAATTGGCACAATTAGCTCAAGAAAAAGGTCATTATATTATTGGTGGCGATCATGTTTTTTTATGTGAAATGATTAAACAAGGCAGAATTTTGTGCTGTCACAGATCTGTCTATAATTGGCGACAAACTAAAATGGAATTAACTGATTCGGAGAATTTAGCAACTTGGGAAAAAAGTTTAGGTAATCTCGAGAATGTTACAAAAAATTCACGCAAAGAAATGCGTGAAAGACAGTTAAATATTTTAAAATCTGTTGCAGTACGTGGAGGTTTTTTTGGTTTTCTTAAAAAAAGAAAATTAGTAAAAAAAGCGAAAAAGAAGCTAAGGACAAGATTTGGTGATCAATAAACAAATGTACTGTAATGAACATGAAAGTAAAAATTAGTTGTGCTGGAACAACTTTAGCAAAAGACGACCACTCAAATCCTTTGGTTACAAAATTCTTGCCTAATCGCTCTAATTTATGGGGTGGATGCGAATTTTATTTTAATGATTCTTCTATAGTTGAGGCTGATTATTGGGTGATATTTGGTGATATAACCTTTCCTAAAGAAACATGCCTTTGCCCAAAAGAGAATATTCTATTTTTTGCTGGAGAGCCTCCATCAATCATTAGATATGATTCTTTGTCAGAATTTATAAACCAATTCCATAGAATTTACATAAGCCACGATAATCCTCGACATCCAAGAGCTTTCAAATGTTATTCACCGATGAATTGGTGGATTGATTCTGGGCATCCAATAAAAACTGGGGAAGACTTCAATAAATGGAGTGGCGATGGTTTGGGATATGATGATTTCAAGATGATGCGAGAATATAAAAAAACCAAATTAATGTCGGTTTTTTGTTCTAATAAACTTTCTACTCCAGGGCATAAAGCTAGATTTGAATTTTGCAAAAAAGCTAAAAATCATTTTAAAGATAAGCTGGATTGGTTTGGCGCTGGTGTACAAAATATGGAAAATAAATGGGATGGAGTTGCTCCTTACAAATATCATATTTCCTTAGAAAATAGCAGCTATTCAGATTATTGGACTGAAAAATTAGCCGATTGTTACATGGCTGGATCTTATCCTATTTATTGTGGAGCGCCTAATATTCATGATTATTTTGATCGTGAAATGCTTACACAAATTGACATCAGATTTCCAAAATCTTCTTTTGCGATGATCGAAAAAATCATTGAAGAAAATACTTATGAAAAATCAAAAGATAAAATTATTGAAGCCAGAGATTTGGTGATGGATAAGTATAATTTTTTTAATTTAATTGCCGAAATTGCTAGAAAAGATGCGGGTTGTCATAATAAAAAAGAGGTAATAACTTTGTATAATTGGGATCACTTTACAACACTAAGACCTAGCTTTTTGGAGGTTAAGAAAAAATCTTTTCCAGTTAAAATTTCCAACTCTTTGCGTAAAAAATTTAAGAAACTTGATCTTGCTGTCAAAGATGAAGTTTTGTTAAAGAAAATCCAATTCTGCTCCAAAAAATAATTCTCAAAACATTCAATAAAATTCAAAAAAATTTATATGATCTCTGTTTCCTACGCAAAAACTGTCTACGGACAAAAAGAAATTGATGCAGTTGTTAAATGCTTACAAGAAGGAACTCAAATGGGTAAATATGCTCGTGAATTTGAATCTAAAATTGCGGCTTTATTTGATAAAAAACATTGTCTTTATGTCAATTCAGGCTCTTCAGCGCTTTACATTGGAATGGAAGCGTTTGGTTTCAAAGCGGGAAGTGAAGTTATTACTCCAGCTTTAACTTTCTCAACAACAGTCGGCTGTATTGTGAAAAATGGTTTAGTGCCAGTTTTTGTTGATGTTGGCGAATCTAATTATTGTATCGATCCGGCAAAAATTGAAGAAATGATTTCAAGCAAAACCGTTGCAATTGTTGCGCCAAACTTGATTGGAAATATTTGTGAATGGGATAAAATTGCCGTAATTGCCAAAAAATATAACTTAAAAATTATTGAAGATTCAGCGGATACTTTAGGTGCAACTCTTGGTGGCAAATCAAGCGGTGCTTGGTCCGACATGTCGATCACTAGTTTCTATGGCTCACACATCATCAACTGCGCCGGAAATGGCGGTGCTTTAGCTATCAATGATGATGAGCATTTAAAAAGATCAAAATTACTACGTTCTTGGGGCAGAAGTTCTTCAATTTTTGATGAGAAATCTGAAGCAATTGAAAACCGTTTTAACGTTGATATTGATGGAATTAATTATGATGCCAAATTCGTTTTTGAAACTATCGGATATAATTTAGAGGGTTCTGAAATTGGTGCTGCTTTTGGTTTAGAACAGTTGAAAGATTTAGAAAATAACATCCAAACTCGTCGTAAAAATTACCAAACTCAGATTAAGTTCTTTAAAAAATATGAAGAATTTTTCATTCTTCCAAGCGAAACTCAAGATGCCAGAACTGGTTGGTTGGCTTTCCCAGTTATTATCAAAAATACGGCACCTTTTGAACGTCGTGATTTCCAAATTTTCCTTGAAAAAAGGAATGTGCAAACTCGTGTAGTTTTTACTGGCAATATTACCAGACAACCTGGTTTTAAAAATCTTAAAATGAGAAAAGCGGTAAGTTTAGAAAATGCTGACAACATCATGCGTGGTGGCGTTCTACTTGCTTGTCACCATGGTCTGAATGAGGAAATGATTGCTCATATGCATTCAACAATTGAAGAATTTTTAAAGTCTAAAATTTAATAAATTATTCGGCTATAAGCCGGTCCCTCAAATTGAGGGGATCCCATATACCAAATCAAATATTTGCTATATCAATGAAAGCAGTAATTTTAGCTGGCGGCCTTGGCACCAGAATCAGCGAAGAAACTCACTTAAGACCAAAGCCGATGATTGAAATTGGTGGTAAGCCGATTTTATGGCATATTATGAAAATCTACTCGGCTTATGGCATTAACGAGTTCATTATTTGTTTGGGATATAAAGGATATCTAATCAAAGAATATTTCGCGAACTACTATTTGCATATGTCGGATGTTACGGTTGATCTTTCCAACAACTCTTCAAAAATTCACAATAACTACGCTGAAAATTGGAAAATTACCTTGGTTGATACTGGGGAAGAAACCATGACTGGTGGCAGAATTAAGCGCATTTATGATTACATAAAAGATGATGAACATTTCTGCCTAACTTATGGCGACGGCGTAGCGAATGTTGATATTGCTAAGTTGATCGAGTTTCACAAATCTCATAAAAAACTCGCTACTTTAACTGCAACTCAACCTCCTGGAAGGTTTGGAGCTTTGAGTATTAATGGCGAAAATGTCATTACCGAATTTCAAGAAAAACCAGACGGTGATGGAAATTTCATTAATGGTGGATTTTTTGTTTTGTCGCCAAAAGTAGTTGAATATATCGACAATGACAAAACTTTATGGGAGCAAGAACCTCTTAAAAATCTCGCGAAAAATCAGCAGCTTGTGGCCTATAAACATTCTGAATTTTGGCAGCCAATGGACACCTTACGTGATAAAGTTCATTTAGAAGATATGTGGCAATCCGGCAAAGCACCATGGAAGGTTTGGTAGTTGATGAAAAAAATTCTTTTAACAGGTGGATCAGGTTTTATTGGGCAAAATATAACTGAATCTTACTTGGCAAAAAAATATTCTATAATTGCCCCGAAGCGTTCTGAACTTGATTTATCCAATGATGTTTCCGTTCAAAATTTTTTCCAAAAAAATAAATTCGATTTAGTAATTCACTCAGCATGTAAACCAGGGCATCGTAATGCCGCCGATACAAACGGCGTATTTTATACCAATAGCAGAATGTTTTTTAACCTAATGAAACATTCTGATTCTTTTGCTAAAATGCTAAACATTGGTTCAGGCGCGATATATGATATGCGTCATTATAAGCCGAAAATGCAGGAAGAATATTTTGCTGAAAATATCCCTGTTGATGAGCATGGCTTTTGCAAATATGTTATTGGAAAACAAATTGAAAATTCCAAAAAAGTTATTGATTTAAGAGTCTTCGGAATATTTGGAAAATACGAAGATTACGCCATCAGATTCATCTCTAACGCTATATGTAAGGCCATTTTCGACTTGCCAATTACCATCAGACAAAATCGCAAATTTGATTATCTTGATGTTAATGATTTGATGCCGATTCTAGAATTTTTTATTGAAAATGAAGTTCAGTTTAATTCTTACAACATTACTCCGGACAATTCTGTAGAGCTGCTTGAGATTGCTAAGATAATAAATGCAATTTCTAAAAAAAATTTACCAATCACAATTGCTATGGAAGGATTTGGTTCTGAATATAGCGGCGACAATGCAAGACTCAAAAAAGAAATAAAAAATTTTGAATTTAAAAAAATTGAAGATTCAATAAGCGACCTCTACAAATGGCACCTTCTCAACAAAGAAAATTTAGACAAAAAACTTCTATTAACTGATAAGTAAAAAGTATGAATAATTTAGAAAAAAAGATGGTCTTGATCTTGCAAGATC
>CAZICL010000017.1:0-20517 GCA_964537735.1 uncultured Rhizobium sp.
CTGAAAGAGATTTTAAAGCAGGTTTAGGTGTCGTACTAATTTGCTCAACTTGGGACAAGTAAGCGAGTTGCCAGGAAGAGACGTTGATATAACTAATGTTGAATGCCTTGTTGGTGATAAGGTGAAAGGAAGATAAAATTTCTTATGAGACTGTCGCAAATCAAACTTTCCGGTTGGTTGACTGGAATAACCAATTATTTCTTAATTCAAATGATGGTGGAAAGAGACAAAAGAAACAGAGAATGATTTCCGATATCTGTTAAAGTCCTAATCCTACAAATTTTTTACGTTTGTCGATGGAACATTTGTGCATGAAGTTTTCTTTATCGATGGTGGGGAATTCTTTTTTTATGCTGTTATATTCTGTGTTGCAGGTTCTATTAATCTTAATATCTATTTTTGATAGAAAGCTAGTATCTACAGAACTATCACCAAGACCATCAAATGAAAGGTTGGCAGATTTATACTGAGATAATAAAAATGATTTTGAGTTGCTATATTTCTCGTATAATTTGATGAATTTTTGTTTAAATTCTTGCTGAGTAATAAGTCCTAAATTTTGCTGATCCTCAAGATCAACTAGATTCTTTTTAAATTCTTTCTTTACCGATGTTTCTGTTGTTACGTAGTTAATTAGCATTGCACGGTCGCTGCCATTGCAAGTTTCCCATGTAATTGAAATGGGCCATAATAGTAGGTTAAAAACTGCTACATCATAATCTTTGTTGTAAAACGAGCTGCCACCAGGAAGAAAGCCCATTTTGAAAGCGGTATCTGGATTGCGATCTTCTATTAGTAATCCTTTCTCCTTATAAATTTGGTAGGCTGCTCTTTGTTTGGGGTTAATTCCAGTGGCGCAAGAAGAAAGGAAAAGTAGAAGAATTATATTGGTGAATATCTTCATTAGGAGTGTCAATTATTGCTGGCGGTGTAACGCTCTTCAATCTCACGTTTCTTGAGAATAAATGTTTTATTATCAATTTTGTTCATCATAAGACCGTCGGATAAATGATCCAACTCTTCCTTTTTTAAAGAATCGACATTCTCTTTTGTGGCATAATAGTTGATTCTTTGAGATGCATTATAACCACTGATAGGATCCCAAAGAATTGAAAATGGCCAGCACAGCAAATTGACAACTCCTAGACCATATTCTCTGCTGTAAAATGAGCCACCACCCGGTAAAATTCCAAGTCCAGCAGCAAGTCCAACTTTTTTCTCTTCAACGTAAAATCCCTTCGCTTTATAAGATTCTAGCTCTCTTTTTTGATTTGAGTTGATACCGCTAGCGCAGCTTGCGGCCAGAAAGATTAGCGAAAGTAGGGCAAATTTTTTAATAGAGTTTTTCATGATAGAGGCAACTTGGTTGATAAGTGTTATGTGAAATTGGTTTTATCAATAGCGGTTAGGCTAATAGAGGTCGGTGCTGAATTTAGTTATAACTGTTAAAATTGTCTGGTGCACCCGAGAGGATTCGAACCTCTAACCTTCTGATCCGTAGTCAGATACTCTATCCAGTTGAGCTACGGGTGCTAATCAAAATTAAAACGACGTTTTAATTTGAGGTGAAATGATGCCGAAACAATTAATAGATAACAACTGTTTCGACATATTATTTTTATTCAGCAGCTTTGCGTTTTTTTTCTGCTGCTGCTTCTTTTTCTGCAGTTTTGGCTGCAGCTTTATTGCTTTTACTAACTCCTAATTTGTTGCGAATTTCATTTTCAATCTCTTCAGCAACTTTTGGATTTTCTTTCAAATAATTTTTGGTATTTTCTTTGCCTTGGCCGACTTTGCTGCTTTTGTAAGCATACCAAGAGCCAGATTTTTCCATAATTTCATACTTAACTGCTAAGTCAATCACTTCTCCGATGCGAGAAATTCCTTCACCATAGATAATTTCAAAATCAGCAGTTCTAAATGGTGGAGCTACTTTATTTTTCACCACTTTAACTTTGGTTTCGTTGCCTAAAACTTCTTCTTGGTCTTTGATGGCAGTGCCACGACGGATGTCTAAACGAACCGAAGCATAGAATTTTAATGCATTGCCACCAGAGGTAGTTTCTGGATTGCCAAACATGACGCCAATTTTCATACGAATTTGGTTGATGAAAATCACAGTGGCATTGGTTTTAGAAACAGTAGCGGTCAATTTTCTTAAAGCTTTGCTCATTAAGCGGGCTTGCAAACCCATTTGGTTATCGGCCATTCCACCTTCAAGTTCAACTTGTGGAACCAGGGCAGCAACTGAGTCAATAACGATTAAATCAACTGCGCCGGAGCGAACCAAAGTATCGGCAATTTCCAAAGCAGCTTCGCCGTTATCTGGTTGAGAGATAATCATATCGTCCAAATTAATGCCGAGATTTTTACCATAAACCGGATCGAAAGCATGTTCAGCATCAATAAAAGCACAAGATAGACCGGCTTTTTGTGCTTCGGCTATGGCGTGTAAGGTGAGAGTAGTTTTGCCGGAAGATTCTGGTCCGTAGATTTCAACGATACGACCTCTGGGGTATCCACCAACTCCAAGAGCAAGATCCAAAGCTAAAGAGCCGCTGGGTATAACTTCGATGTCAAGAAATGGTTTAGAACCAAATTTCATTGCTGAACCCTTGCCGAATTGCTTATCAATTTGTGATAAAGCTGCTTCTAGTGCTTTTTTGCGGTCTTCCATATTTTCTCCTGTGTGGTTGTTGGTTTGTAAAAGTGGTTATTTTTTAAGCAAGTTGATCATGGTTTCACCAAGTGAGGCTGGGCTATCAGAAACCGCGATACCGGCTGATTTCATAGCTTCGATTTTATCTTCAGCACCACCTTTGCCGCCGGAAATGATCGCACCAGCATGACCCATTCTACGACCTTTTGGAGCGGTACGACCTGCAATAAAGCCGACGCAAGGTTTAGAACGACCTTTTCTTGCTTCATCTTTTAAGAAAGCAGCAGCATCTTCTTCGTCAGAACCACCGATTTCGCCGATCATAATCATGGCTTGAGTCTCTGGGTCGGACAAAAACATGTCCAAACAATCAATAAAATTAGTTCCATTAACCGGGTCGCCACCAATACCGATACAAGTGGTTTGACCTAAACCAGCTCTAGTGGTTTGGTGAACTGCTTCATAAGTGAGAGTTCCAGAACGTGAAACGATACCAATTGAACCTCTTTTGTGGATGTGGCCTGGCATGATGCCGATTTTACACTCTCCTGGAGTGATAATGCCTGGGCAGTTTGGTCCGATTAATCTTGAGTTAGAGCCAGCTAAAGCTTTTTTAACTCTTACCATGTCAAGTACGGGAATGCCTTCAGTGATACAGACAATCAATTCGATTTCGGCATCAATTGCTTCCAAAATTGCGTCAGCAGCGAATGGAGGCGGAACATAAATTACTGAAGCATTGGCGTCAGTTTTTTTGCGAGCGTCGAAA
The DNA here is from genome assembly GCA_964537735.1 of uncultured Rhizobium sp. Lineage (GTDB taxonomy): Bacteria > Pseudomonadota > Alphaproteobacteria > Rickettsiales > UBA1997 > UBA2645. The sequence goes on from CAZICL010000017.1 coordinate 3,429, forward strand.
ACCGTGTCAAAAACCGGTAGATTTAAGTGAGTTGTACCACCTTTTCCCGGAGTAACACCACCAACCATTTGAGTTCCGTAGGCAACTGCTTGCTCAGAATGAAAAGTACCTTGAGATCCGGTAAATCCCTGGCAAATAACTTTGGTATTTTTGTTTACTAGAACTGACATATTTAAAATGCTTAATGCGTTATTAATTGTTTACAGCAGCGACAATTTTTTGTGCGGCATCACCTAAATCATCAGCTGAAATGATGTCGAGACCGGATTTGGCAAGAATTTCCTTACCAAGATCCACGTTAGTTCCTTCAAGGCGAACCACTAAAGGAATATTTAAATGAACTTCTTTGGCAGCTTCCAAAATGCCGTTGGCAATGATGTCGCAGCGCATAATGCCGCCGAAAATATTAACCAAAATTCCTTCCACATTTGGGTCAGAAAGAATAATTTTGAAAGCGGCGGTAACTTTCTCACGAGTGGCGCCACCACCAACATCGAGGAAGTTTGCTGGAGATGAACCGTAAAGTTTGATGATGTCCATTGTCGCCATAGCAAGACCGGCGCCGTTAACCATGCAACCAATTTTGCCGTCCATTTTAACGTAATTTAGGTCGTATTTTGAAGCTTCAATTTCAAGCGGCTCTTCTTCATCAAGGTCACGTAATTCGTGAAGATCATCATGACGGTGCATGGCGTTATCATCAAAAGCATATTTAGCGTCAAGGGCAACAATATCGCCTTCAACAGTTTCGACTAAAGGATTGATTTCGATTTGAGCAGCATCAGTGGCAAGGAAAGCTTTGTAAATTGAGAAGATCAACTTGCTGAACTTTTTCAAAGTATCACCTTTGAAACCAAGAGCAAAACCAAGTTTTCTGGCGTGGAATGATTGAATTCCAGCAGCAATGTCAACGGCAACAGTAATTATTTTTTCTGGAGTGTGAGCGGCAACTTCTTCAATATCCATGCCACCTTCAGTTGAAGCCATGAAAACCACAGTTTTGGCTTGGCGATCAACAATAACTGAAAGGTAATATTCTTTTTTAATGTTAGAACCGGCTTCAATATAAAGTCTTTTAACCAGACGGCCCTCAGGACCAGTTTGGTGAGTTACCAAAGTCATACCTAGAATTTCGGAAGCTTTTTCTTTTACTTCTTCAACTGATTTTACCACTTTAACACCACCGCCTTTTCCACGTCCACCGGCGTGAATTTGAGCTTTTACTACAAAAACTTTATTGCCGGCAGCTTCCAAAGCTTTTGCCGCAGTAACTGCTTCGTGTACATCGAAAGCGGCGTGACCTTCAGGAACGGTTACACCAAATTTTTTAAGCAGGGCTTTAGCCTGATATTCATGAATATTCATGTTGCTTTATTGATTTGTTTTTGACTTGGGTCTTTAAAAACTTGCATTCGCCCCTGTTTCGATGAACTTAATGTTCCGACAAGAGCATCTTTCAAGAAAGAAGAGGGCGGGCACAATAAATTTGCTTTTTAACTTGGCAATAAATTTTTCCCGTTAAATTCGTAAGATATGAAAAAAACAATCCTTATTACCAGACCAAAAAATCAGGCGCATAAAATTTCTCAATACCTTAATGATCAAGGTTTTAAAGTTATTTTGGAGCCTTTATTTGCCGTGCATAAAATTGATCAGCGAAATTTTTTTAGGGACAATCTGATCAAAAAAATAGCGCAAAGAAATTTGTTGGCTCTGATTGTTACTAGCGCCAATGCGGCACAGGCGGTTTTTGCGAGTTGTGAGATTTTACATCTTAACAAAAATATAAAAATTTTTGTTGTCGGAAAAAAAACTGCTGAAATCTTTTTGGAGAATGGTTTCAACAACCTAAGATGGGCTGAGCAAAGTTCAGCAGCTGATTTACAAAAATTGATCGAAGAAGATGGTGAATTAATGCAGCAAAAGAATCAGGGAAAGGTGCTTTATTTCTGTGGCGATAATATCACGCTTGATTTTGAACAAGAGTTAAAAAACAAAGGGGTTGAAGTTGAAAAAATTATCTCATATCGAGTTGTAGAAGTGCAGAATTTTTCTGCAGAATTTTTAGTACAAACACAGCAAATAAAGTTTGATTTTGTGTTGATTTATTCACAAAACAGTGCTCGATATTTTTTTAATTTGTGTAAAAAACACAATCTGCTTGAATATTTTGAAAGCTCGCAAATATTGTGTCTGAGTGAAAAAATCAGTGCTGTTTTGCGTGATTTTGGTTTTACAAATCTTGCAACTTTTGATGCAATTCCCACCTTAAAAAAATTTTATGACTGAAGAGAAAAACCAGCAGAATCCTCATCCAATTTTTGATAATAAAGTTCCTAGTAAAAAGAAATTTTCTCTGCGCAGAGTAGTGATCTTGTTTGTGATTATTTTTTCTGCTTATTGTGGCTTGCGATATTTTGAAATCAAACAAGCCAAAAGACACAATGCGCAAGCTGAGGTAGGTAAGTTTGATAATGTTGAAAGCGAAATTTTTGACTTGTCAGAAGATGCTAAAAATGGTGTTATCACTCAAGATCATCGCGCACTTTCCGACATGGCTCTAAGCGAAGTACAAGAAAAAGGGGCTGAATTTATCTATAAAATGTTGTTGAAGAATCAGGAGCAAATCAACGAATTGAAGCAGCAGAGCCAAGTATTAAACGCCGAATTTACCAAATATAAAAATCAGGAAAAATTAGTAAAAATCATTATTGCTTATGTTGATTTTAGACAAAAGCTCGTAAGCGGAGAATCCTATGATGATGCTTTAAAAAACTTTGAAATGTTAACGGTTTTCGACCGCAATTTGCAGGATAAAAATGCTCAATTGCGTGTGGTATTAAAAAATTTCTCCACTAGCGAAAAATTACAAAAAGATTTCGCCGCTTTAATTCCCGAAATCATTGCGATGAAAAACAACAGCGACTCCAATAATTTCTTGTCCCAAGTGCGTCGAAACATTTCTAAATTGGTAATGATTCGTCGTGTCGATGGTAAAAATCCTGAGGATGTTGACGGTGTCATTGTTAAAACTGAAAAATTACTGCATGATGAAAAATATCCAGAAGCTCTGGGAGCTCTGCTGGGACTTGATCAGAAATATCACGAAATTTTGGTAAATTTTCTCAATGAGCTTAACGCGGCTGCAGAAGTGAAGAAACTTGATCAAGAAATTTTATCTTACTTAAAAAATCTCAGCTAAAATGTTTAAAACTGCGCGGTTTTTAATTCTCGCTGCGATCATTGCAGCCTTGTTGGTTTGGCTAATTGACAATAATGGGTCAGTCCTGATTTATTGGCTTGGCCGCGAAATTCGTACCGACATTTTAACGGCAATTTTGTTGTTATTCTTTTTTGCTTTGGTGATTTTTGTTCTTTCATATGCGGTTGTTAAAATAACTGCCATACGCCTTCCAAGATTTTCTACAATATTTAAACGTAAAAAACATAATGAATAATCTCTCTTCAATTATTGAAACAGCTTTTGAAAATAGAGCAGAAATTAACTTACAAACTAAAGGTGAAGCGCGTGATGCAGTTGCGCAAACACTTGCTTTGCTTGATAGCGGCGCCATCAGAATTTGTGAAAAAATAGATGGAATTTGGCAAGTAAATCAATGGATCAAAAAGGCAATTTTATTGTCATTTCGTCTCAACGATAATTTTCTTAGCAAGTCACAAAATATTGCTGGAGATGCTTCGGCTTATTTTGACAAGGTACCTTTAAAATTTGCTAACTGGTCTGAAGAAGATTTTCGCAAAGCCGGATTTCGTGCAATTCCAGGTTCAGTAGTGCGTTATTCTGCTTACATTGCTAAAGGAGTGGTTTTGTTGCCGTCTTTCGTGAATCTTGGCGCTTATGTTGACGAAGGTTCAATGATTGATACTTGGGCAACTGTTGGTTCTTGTGCGCAAATTGGAAAAAATTGTCATATTTCTGGTGGTGCCGGAATCGGAGGTGTTTTGGAGCCTCTGCAAGCTAATCCAGTAATCATTGAAGATGACTGTTTTGTCGGGGCGCGAAGTGAGATTGCAGAAGGTGTTATTGTTGAAAAAGGATCAGTGATTTCAATGGGAGTTTATATTGGAGCTTCAACAAAAATTATTGATCGTGAAAGTGGCGAAGTTTTTTATGGTCGCGTTCCGGCTTACTCCGTGGTAGTTCCTGGCAACATAGCTTCAACAAAAGGCAATAAAGATGTTTCGCTTTACGCCGCTGTAATTGTAAAAAAAGTTGATGAAAAAACTCGCTCTAAAACTTCAATTAACGAGTTGTTAAGAGACTAGATGACTTTTTTTGACGCTAAAATAGCTGTTGCGCTGGTATTCGTCATATTGAGTTTTTTGATAATTTTTGCGATTAGAACTAGAACCACTACGGTTACCACCCTTATAATTGCGCATTTGGTGCTGGTATTATTTTTAAGTCTGTCGATTTCGAATTATAACAGCTTTAAGGAAATTGTTCTAGCGGTGGTGATCTATTCGATGGTGTTGTTGTTCTTAATTTCAAATCACAATCAGATTTTTGCTAGTGATTCTAAAAATCGTCAACCACAGCCAGTAAAGCGACATCGTTTTTTTTCTTTTTGTTTATTCGTAACGTTAGCAATTGCGTTTCTTGCTTTATTTTCTGTGACAAAAAATGTGTCAAAAATTGCTCAAATTGTTGCGGCTAAAAAAGCTGAAAGACAAAGCGAAGTCATGATAAATCCTATGATTTTACCCTCTCATTCTGTTCACGTAGCGGTAAGAAAATTTTATCTGGGAAAAAAAATGACCGGAGACTGGATTGATAAAGTGCAAGTTCAGTCAGAAATAAATGAAAAAAAACAGGCGCGTCTGAAAGAAAAATTAGCTGATAATTTTTTGCTCAAACGTTCTTCCGACGTGATATTGATAATAGTTGCTATAAGCACCAGCTTATTGCTTCTTGGTGCCAAGAAAAATGAAAATAACTCATGAATTTTTACCAAATTTTTCGTCCGCTGATCTTTAAATTAGATCCAGAAAATGCTCATAATTTAGCAATAAATTTTTTACGATTTTGTCCAAAAACGGCTACGCTTTTCTGTCTTAACCGTGATTATGAAAATTTACACAGCCGGGTGTGGAACATCGATTTTACAAGTCCAATTGGCATGGCGGCTGGTTTTGATAAAAATGCTGCGATAGCTTCGACATTGGAAAAATTTGGCTTTGGTTTTGTTGAATGTGGAACGGTTACGCCACTGTCGCAAGTGGGAAATGATCGTCCTAGAATTTTTCGTCTCGTCCAAGACAAAGCTATTATTAATCGTCTTGGTTTTAATAATCTGGGCGCTGAAAATTTTGCGGCAAATATTGCCAAAATCAGTGCACAAATGGCGATTCCTTTGGGCATTAATATCGGTAAAAATAAGGATACTCAAAATGCTCTAGATGACTATCTTCCCTTGCTTGAGAGGTTTTATGAGCAGGCTTCTTATATTACAGTTAACATCTCTTCTCCTAATACTAAAAATTTGCGTGATTTACAAAATGAAGATCAGCTTGATGAGTTTTTAAGCGCGATAATTTTGAAGAAAAATGAGCTAAAAAATCTAACTCAGAAAAATCGTCCGATACTTCTTAAAGTTGCGCCAGATTTGACTTGGCAACAGCAAGAAAAAATCGCTGAAGTTATTGTCAAAAATAAAATTGACGGTGTGATTATTTCTAACACTACGATTGATCGTAATCTTAACTTAAGAAGTAGTCACTCTGCGCAAAGCGGAGGATTAAGCGGATTTCCACTATTGCAAAAATCAAATGAGCTATTGAAAAACTTCTACAAATTAACCGATAAAAAGATTCCTTTAATCGGAGTTGGTGGAATTTCTTCAGCTGCAGATGCTTACGAAAAAATCAAATGTGGTGCATCATTGGTGCAGATTTATTCTGCTTTTATTTATCAAGGTTTCGGATTGGTTGAAACAATCAAAAAAGATTTAAGCGAAAGAGTTATTCAGGATGGATTTAGAAATATTTCCGAAGCTGTTGGTGTCGCCATAAAATAGCAGTTTGACATTGAAAAGAAGATAGCTATGGTGCACGCCTCTCATGCTCCCAAAGACCGATTTCCCAACTTACTATTTCACAAAAAAATTACAAAATATGACTAATTTAGCCAAATTCAGAGACCTTGGTCTTTCCGAAATGATGCTTAATTCCTTGCACAAAAAAGGTTTTGAAGAACCAACACCAATTCAGGCTCAAACCATCCCTTTCTTGCTTGCAAATACTAAAGATTTGATTGGTAAAGCTCAAACCGGAACCGGAAAAACCGCGGCTTTTGGTATTCCTCTAATTGAAAATATTGTTCCAGGATCAAAAAAGATCCAGGCGATAATTTTGGCGCCAACTCGCGAATTGGCAATCCAGGTTACTGAAGAGTTAAGCTCTTTTGCTGAAGAACAAAAAACCCGTATCATTGCTGTTTATGGTGGACAGCCAATTGAACGTCAAATTTCGCGCTTGCAGCGTGGTGTTGATATTGTGGTTGGGACTCCAGGAAGAATTCTGGACCATCTTGAGCGCAAAACTTTGGATATCTCGAAAGTTTCTTACATCGTTTTGGATGAGGCTGATGAGATGTTGAATATGGGCTTTATCGACGATATTGAAACAATTTTAAAAGCAGCTCCGAAACAGCGTCGTACAGTTTTATTTTCGGCAACAATGCCAGCTCATATTGAGCGCTTGGCCAAAAATTATATGTCGGATTATGAAGTAATTTCAGTGGCTTCTGAACAAATCAGCCGCACTAACATTCAACAAATCTATTTTGAAGTTTCCCAGTCTGATAAGTTTGAGGCTTTGTTCAGAATTATTGATGTTGAGGAAAGTTTTTACGGCCTAGTTTTCACTAGAACCAAAATTGATGCTGATGAAATTTCACACAAATTAGCTAATCGTGGATGTAGAGCAGAAGCGATTCATGGCGATTTGTCGCAAGGTCAACGCGAAAAAGTTTTGCAAAAATTTCGTAGTAAAAAAATCACCATATTAGTGGCGACTGATGTAGCGGCGCGCGGAATTGATATCGACAATCTGACGCATGTTATCAACTATTCTTTACCCCAAGACCCTGAAAGCTATGTGCACAGAATTGGACGTACTGGCAGAGCCGGCAAGAGTGGAACAGCGATTACTCTGATTACTCCTTCAGAATATCGTAAATTAGTTTCGATCCAAAGAATGTCTAATGCTACGATTACCAAGCAAAAAGTTCCTAATGTTGCTGAGGTTATTGATAGCAAGAAACAGCGTATAAAAAATTCTTTGTCTGAAATTATTGCTGCTGGCAATTTTTCTGATCTTGAGCCAGTTGCTGAAGAAATTTTGAAAAATAGTTCTGATGCTAAAATTGCTCTAGCTGCTTTGCTTAAATTAGCTTTCAAAGATGAGCTTAATGAAAGAAATTACAGTGAAATCAATGACATTGGCGCTTACAAGAAAAACAAAGATTTCTATTATGATGATCGTGGCATGAGTGGATATCGTCCGATTGGTGACCAAGGAAAAAGAAGTTATGTTGATCGTAAAGGAACGGCTCGTTTATTCATTGCTAAAGGTCGTAACGACAATATGGATCCAAAAAAGTTGGTTGATTTTATTCAAGGTCAAACCTCGGTTGATCAGCGTCGTATCGATGATGTAAAGATTTTTGATGCTTTTTCTTTCTTTGCTGTGCCTTTTGAAGATGCGGAAAAGATTTTACATGTTTTCCAAAAACAATCGGGTGGTAAAAGATCTCTGGTTACCAGAGCTAAAGATAAAAAATAATATTGGCAGGTGAAGTGCCGAAGTCGATCTGAGGCGCTAAATCTGGATACAAAAAAGCCGCATTTCCAAAAAAGAAATGCGGCTTTTTTTGTATCTGGCTTGCCATCCGAAGCTCGTAAGAGCGAAGGATGGTGAGCACGGTTGGAATCGAACCAACGACAACCTCATTAAAAGTGAGGTGCTCTACCGACTGAGCTACGTGCTCAAATAAAGAACTTATTTGATTTGAGACTTAATTAAAAATTGTCTCGAAAAGAAAGGAGCGGCGCATTAAAATCAACAATCTTAAAAATGCAACAAATTTGTAGAAATCTTTAGAAGCGTTATTTATCTAGGCTTCATCTTGCGCAAAGTGTTTACCCAATCTGATTCGCATTATTAGAAATCCACATTTTAATTTAATCTCTTTCGTAAAAATGAAAAAAGTTTTAACCATCATCCCGGTGCGTTTGGCATCAACGCGTTTACCCGGAAAGCCGCTTGCAGACATTAATGGCAAAAGCATGATCCAAAGAGTTTACGAGCAAGCTTTGGCAGCAAATATTGGCGATGTTGTTATTGCTTGTGATGGTGAGGAAATTGCCGCAGAAGTTAAAAAATTTGGCGGTAAGTTTATTATTACTGATCCAAATCTGCCTTCAGGAACAGATCGTATTTATGCTGCGTATAAAAAATTTCATGGTGAAGAATTTGAAGTGATCGTCAATTTGCAAGGTGATCTGCCTAATATTGATCCGAAAGTAATTCGCGCTGCTGCTAAAACTGCCCTAGAAAATGACTGTGACATTGCAACTGTTGCTTCCAGAATCAAAAATGAAGATGAAATTCACAATCCTAATGTGGTGAAAATTGCCATTGCTTTTAAGTCTGAAGATTTGGGCCAGGCTCTTTATTTCTCACGTTGCCCGATTCCTTTTTCTAAAGAAGATGCCGCAATTTATTACCACCATATTGGTATTTATGCTTACAAAAAAGCAGCGCTAGAAAAATTTGTTACTCTTTCGCCATCAATATTGGAGGGTCGTGAAAGCCTGGAGCAACTTCGTGCTTTGGAAAACAATCTTAAAATTTTTGTAAAGATTGTTGAAGCACATCCTTTGTCGGTTGATACGGCGCAAGATTTAGCATTAGTGACAAAATTGATTGTGGCTAATGAAAAAGGTTAAACAAATTATTGGCTGGAAAGAGTGGTTTGGGCTTGATTGTCTGAGTTTACCAGCGATTAAAGGCAAGATTGATACCGGAGCAAAAACTTCATCTTTGCATGCTTTCAATATTGAGAGTTTTTACATTGAAGATGTTGAATATGTGAAGTTTGATATTCATCCACTGCAAAAAAATAAAAATGTGGTGCGCACCTGCGTGGCAAGGGTTATTGACCGTCGTATGGTTTCTGATTCTGGTGGTCGAAAAGAAAAAAGATTCGTCATCAAATCAGATTTGCGCATTGGTGAAAGTAGAATCAGAATTGAACTCACTCTTGCTAACCGTGATACCATGGCGTTTCGCATGTTGCTTGGACGTGATGCGGTTAAGCAAGTGGGAATGCTGGTCGATACTTCCAAATCTTTTGTTCAAGGTAAGTCCAAACGCAAAGAAATTTTACAACTTTACCACCTTACCAAACCTTGTACTGATCTTACTAAATTATGAAAATTATTCTTCTGGCTTCAAATCCAAATCTTTATTCTAACAAGCGCATCATTGAGGCGGCGCGCATTCGAAATCATGAAATTGAATTTGTGAATGTTGGTGAATGCTACATAAAAGTGGCTCAATCGGACTGTGAAATTTACTATGACGAAGGAAAGAAATTAGAAAAAATTGATCACGTAATTCCGCGCATTAAGCCTTCTCTTACTTTTTATGGAGCTGCCATCGTCCGCCAATTTGAATCGATGGGCGTTAATTGTTTTAACAAATCTGACGCGATTACAAAATCGCGTGATAAGTTGCACACACTGCAAATCATGGCACAGCATGGTTTAAACGTTCCAGTAACTAGTTTTGCTAACTCTTCTTATGATACCAAAGATTTAATTGAATTGGTTGGAAGTGCGCCTTTAGTAGTTAAATTGCTTGAAGGAACCAAGGGTATCGGAGTGGTGTTGGCTGAAACTAACAAAGCGGCAGAAAGCGTGATTAATGCCTTTAGAAGTTTGAAAGCGGATATTTTAGTGCAACATTACATTCAAGAATCAAAAGGTCAGGATATCAGATGTATTGTGGTTGGAGATCAGGTTGTGGCTTCCATGGAACGTATTGCTCAAGAAGGAGAATTTCGCGCTAACATTCATCTTGGCGCTACAGCACGACCTGTTGAAATTAGTGAGGAAGAACGCAATTTGGCGATTTCGGCAACAAAAATTATTGGTTTGGAAATCGCTGGTGTTGATATGGTGCGTTCTAATCATGGTGCGAAATTGCTTGAAGTAAACTCATCACCAGGACTTGAAGGAATTGAATCTGCAACTGGTATTGATATTGCTGGTAAGATGATTGAGTATTTGGAAAAAAATAATTGATTTAAAAAATGAGAAAACTCGATCCGAAAAAAATTTTTAATGGTTCCTGCGATTTTCTTTTTGGAGCGCATAATTATTCACAAATTCCGGCAAGCAAAGAACCGGAAATTGCTTTCATTGGTGCTTCCAACGTTGGTAAATCAAGTTTGATTAATGCTATTATCGGCAAGAAAATAGCTATTGTTTCAACCACTCCTGGTCGTACTCGTCAGCTCAATTTCTTCAAAATTAATGAAGGATTTACTCAAAGTTTTTCTCAAGGTTTTGTGCTGGTTGATATGCCGGGCTATGGCTTCGCTAAGGCTAAAAGTAAAGATATTGAACATTGGCAAAAAACTGCTTTGGAATATTTGACTAAACGACCAAATTTGAAGCGCTTATTTTTGTTGATTGATCCGATTAAAGGTCTGAAACAATCTGATCGTGACATGATAAATATTCTAAATGCTGTTGCCGTTTCATTTCAGATTATTCTTACCAAAACTGATAAATTAAGTCGAGAAGAGCAAAAAAATAGCCAAGATAAAATTGCTCAAGAAGTTCAAAAATGGCCAGCAGCACATCCGCAAATTATCACCACCAGCAGTTCAAAGGGTTATGGCATTAACGACATACAAGACTCAATCGTTGAAGTTTTGTCGCATTTATGAAAGTTATTCTGATAATTTTTTTTACCAGTTTGGTGGTGTTGCTACTGGTATTTTTTCTAAATGCTGCTACATATAATGGATCAAAAATTTCCAGTAAAATAATTCCCCCTGACAAAAAATATGACAAAAAATCTGAAAAAAACTGAAAGGCCGCAATCCTCTGCTATGGGCCTTACGCCGAAACAAATCGTTGAAGAACTAGATCGCTACATTGTGGGACAGGTTGATGCCAAAAAAGCCATGGCTATTGCCTTGCGTAATCGTTATCGCCGCAAGTTAGTTGATAGTCCGTTGCGTGAAGAAATCGTTCCAAAAAATATTTTAATGGCTGGCCCAACCGGTGTTGGTAAGACTGAAATTGCTCGCCGTTTGGCCAAATTAGCCAACGCTCCTTTTATTAAAGTGGAAGCTACAAAATTTACCGAAGTGGGGTATGTTGGTCGTGATGTTGATTCAATAATCCGTGACCTAGTTGAGATGGCGATCAAAACTTCTAAAAATGAAAAGAAAAAAGAGGTTTATGAAAAAGCTGAAAAGAATGCCAAAAAAAAGGTTTTAAAAAGTCTGGTTGGTGAAACTGCTACTGAAGAAACCAAAGAGAAATTTTCTAAAATGTTGGATAATGGTGAATTAAACGAACGCGAAGTGGAAATTGAAGTTTCTGATTCTGGCAGTTCGCCTTTCAGTGGCGGATTTGATATTCCTGGTGGTCATGTTGGTATGATAAATATCGGCGAAATGATCGGTAAGGCAATTGGTGGCGAGAAGACAAAAAAGATGCGTATGACAGTTGAAGATGCCTTGAAAAATCTAATTGACGAAGAATCAGAAAAAATGATTGATGAAGATAAAATCATCAAAAATGCCTTACGCTCTGTTGAAAATGACGGCATAGTTTTTATTGATGAAGTTGACAAAATTTGTGCTCGTTCTGGAATGAAAGGATCGGGTGGCGATGTTAGTCGTGAAGGTGTGCAGCGTGATTTATTGCCTTTGGTCGAAGGTACAACGATTAGCACAAAATATGGTTTAGTCAAAACCGATCATATTCTGTTTGTTGCTTCTGGCGCTTTTCACACTTCAAAACCAGCTGATTTATTGCCGGAATTGCAAGGTCGTTTTCCGATTCGTGTGCAGCTTAAACCTCTGACGGAAGAAGATTTGGTGCGCATTCTAAATGAACCAGAATCAAGTCTAATCAAGCAATATGTGGCTTTGATCGCGGTTGAAAATGTAGCATTAGATTTCACTCAAGATGGCATAAAACAAATTGCCAAACTTGCTAGTAGGGTAAATGCCGAAGTTGAGAATATTGGTGCGCGTCGTTTACACACCATGCTTGAAAAGATTCTTGAGGAAATCAGCTTTGAAGCCAGTGAAATGAAGCGCAAAAACAAAATAGCAATTGATGCTAAATATGTTGATGAACATCTTGGCGATTTGATTTCGAACAAAGACGATTTGTCTAAATTTATTTTGTAAAGGGTCGCTAACAATCTTCTCAAAAACTACAGTCAGAAGTGCGAAAATAGGCTCTGACAATTTTTATAATTCAATTTTTTATCTATGATTCCTCGTTATTCTCGCCCTGAAATGACTCAAATTTGGTCGCAGGAAAATAAATACCAAATCTGGTTTGATATTGAAATTTATGCTATGGAAGCGCTTGAAAAATTGCAGATTGCGCCACAAGGAACTGCATCACGCATTCGTGAAAATTTCAAAAAATCTGGTGCTAAGTTTGACGTGGCGCGTGTTGATGAAATTGAATCTGTTACCAAGCATGATGTTATCGCATTTTTAACTCATTTGGCAGAATTGGTCGGTGAAAATTCGCGCTTTATTCACTATGGCATGACCAGTTCGGATGTGCTGGATACTTGTCTTTCCAAACAACTCTCACAAGCTTCTGACATTTTAATTAGCGATCTTGAAAGACTTTTAGCAGCATTAAAAAAACGTGCTTTTGAGCATAAAGATACAGTTTGTGTGGGGCGCTCGCATGGTATTCATGCTGAGCCAGTGACTTTTGGTTTAAAGTTGGCGCGTTTTTATGCTGAGTTTGAAAGAAACTTGAAGCGTCTCAAAGAAGCCAGAAAAGAAATTGCTGTTTGCGCTATATCTGGTGCGGTTGGAACCTTTGCTAATGTTGATCCTGCGGTGCAAAAATATGTCGCCGAAAAATTGCAGTTAGAAGAAGAATCGGTTTCGAGTCAGATCATTCCCAGAGATCGTCATGCCGCTTTCTTTGCAGTTTTAGGAGTTATTGCCTCATCAATTGAAAATTTGGCTGTCGAAGTAAGACATTTACAAAAAACTGAAGTTTTGGAAGCGGAAGAATTTTTCTCCAAAGGTCAGAAGGGTTCATCAGCAATGCCGCACAAGCGCAATCCGGTTTTAAGTGAAAATCTTACTGGTTTGGCAAGAATGGTGCGCAGTGCTGTAGTTCCTGCTTTAGAGAATGTTGCCAGCTGGCATGAACGCGATATTTCTCATTCGTCAGTTGAAAGAATGATTGCTCCCGATACCACAATAACTCTCGATTTTGCTCTTAATCGTTTAGTAGGTTTGGTAGAAAATCTTACTATTTACGAAAAAAACATGCAGAAAAATCTCGATAAATTAGGTGGCTTGGTTTTTTCACAAAGAGTGCTTCTAACCTTGATTGATGAAGCTGGAATCAGTCGTGAGGATGCTTACAAAATTGTTCAAAGCAACGCCATGAAAATTTGGGCTGGTGAATCAAACAGCTTTTTAGAATTGCTTAAAGCTGACAAGGAAGTGGTGGATAAATTGGGATTAAGAAAGATCGAAGAATTGTTCGATCTTTCTTACCACACCAAAAATATTGATCACATCTTCAAGCAGGTTTTTGGTGAATAATACCAAAAAATTTGATGTTGTAATCGTTGGTGCCGGAGCTGCTGGATTGATGTGTGCTGCTACTGCCGGCCAGCGAGGTCGTAGGGTTTTGTTGTTGGATCATGCCAAATCAGTAGGAGAAAAAATCCGTATTTCCGGCGGTGGCAGATGCAATTTTACTAATCTTCAGGTTACGTCACAAAACTTCATTTCGCAAAATCCGCACTTTGCAGTTTCAGCTTTAAAACGCTTCACTTCGCAAGATTTTATCGCCTTGGTTAAGAAACATCAAATTGCCTTTCACGAAAAAACTTTGGGTCAGCTTTTTTGTGATATTTCTTCCAAGCAAATAATTAAAATGCTGCTTGATGAATGTGAGCTGGGATTAGTTGAAATAAGGTTGGAAACTAAAGTTGAGCAAATAAAAAAAACACAGGATTCGTTTGAAATCAGCGCCGCAAAAGAAGTAATAAATTGCCAATCTTTAGTTATTGCCAGCGGTGGATTGTCAATTCCAAAAATGAGAGCAAGTGGCTTTGGATATGACGTGGCGCGACAATTTGGTTTAAAAATCATTCCGCCTTTTCCGGCTTTAGTGCCACTGACTTTTGATGATAATTTATTAAGCAAAACCAAAATTTTATCGGGTATTGCGGTTGATGCCGAAGTATCTTGTGGTAAAATAAATTTTCGTGAGGCGATTCTATTTACTCACCGTGGAATCAGTGGTCCAGCGATTCTGCAGATTTCATCTTACTGGAAAAAAGATGAAAAAATCATTATAAATTTGGCGCCAAAAATTGATGTTTTTGCGCAATTGCAGGAAGAGAAAAAATTAAAACCAAAACAAGAATTACAGAATTTTTTGGGCGGCTTTTTACCAAAAAATCTGGCCAATTTTTTTGCTGCGGAAATTAATCATCACGGAAATCTGGCCGATCTTTCCAATAAAAAAATTTCTGCGATTGCTGATTTAATAAATCGTTGGAGCATTGTGCCAAAAGCAACTGAAGGCTTTGATAAAGCTGAAGTTACTGGCGGTGGAATTGCCAGTGATGAAATTTCTTCTAAAAATTTTGAGAGTAAAAAAGTTCCGGGATTATTTTTTATCGGTGAAGTTTTAGATGTCAGCGGATGGTTGGGAGGTTACAATTTTCAATGGGCTTGGGCTAGTGGCAGAGCGGCTGGAGAAACGGTTTAATTTTAGAATATGCAAAAATCACCCAGCGAGATTCTTAAAAAAATATTTGGTTATGACCAATTTCGGGGCGATCAAAAAACCATAATAAATGAGGTTATCGCCGGAAATAATTGTTTTGTTCTGATGCCAACTGGCGGTGGAAAATCTTTATGTTATCAGATTCCAGCACTGTGTTTGGAAGGTTTGGCAATTGTGGTTTCACCATTGATTGCCTTGATGCAAGATCAAGTCAGTGCTCTAAATCAGGCTGGTGTGAAAGCGGCTGCGATCAACTCGGCAATTGATTTTGCACAAATAGGCCACACTAAAGATTTGATTAGAGGTGGAAAGCTTGATCTGCTTTATGTTGCGCCGGAGCGTTTGTTAATGCCGGAATTTCTGGAATTTATTTCTGGTGTAAAAATTTCACTTTTTGCCATTGATGAAGCGCATTGTGTTTCGCAATGGGGACATGATTTCCGGCCAGTTTATACGGAATTGGTATTGTTAGCTCAAAGATTCCCGCAAGTGCCGCGAATCGCCTTGACGGCTACTGCCGACATTCCAACTCGTAAGGATATAATTGAACGTTTGGCGCTGCAAAATGCCAAAACTTTTGTCAGTAGTTTTGATCGTCCCAATATCTTTTACACCATTGTTGAACGTCAGAATAATCGCAAACAATTGCTCGACATCATCAAAGATAATCACTTGGGCGACAGTGGAATTGTTTATTGTTTGTCACGCAAAACCACTGAAGAAACAGCGCGTTGGCTATGTGATGAAGGCTTTAAAGCTTTTGCTTATCACGGTTCAATGACAGCACAAATGCGTCACAAAAATCAGGAAAAATTTTTGCTTCACGATGGTGTGATTATGGTGGCAACTATAGCTTTCGGTATGGGAATTGATAAGCCGGATGTGCGTTTTGTAGCACATTTAAACATTCCGAAAAATATTGAATCTTACTATCAGGAAACCGGCCGCGCCGGCCGCGATGGTTTGCCGGCAAAGGTGTGGATGTTTTACGGCTTTAATGATGTGGCACTGCAACGTAATTTTATTGAAGAGTCACAA
This sequence comes from uncultured Rhizobium sp., assembly GCA_964537735.1. GTDB lineage: Bacteria > Pseudomonadota > Alphaproteobacteria > Rickettsiales > UBA1997 > UBA2645. Next base: position 19,529 of record CAZICL010000017.1, read on the forward strand.
GCGCCGGAAAATCAAAAAAGAATTGAACATCAAAAATTAAGTGCGTTGCTGGGATTATGTGAAGCAACGACATGTCGTCGGCAAATTATGTTGGAATATCTTGGTGAAAAATCTTTGCCTTGCGGCAAATGTGATAATTGTGTTAATCAGCCTGAAACCTTTGATGGAACAGTGGCGGCGCAGAAAGCTATTTCTTGTGTTTATCGTACAGAGCAACGTTTTGGTGTGGGATATTTGGTTGATGTGCTACTTGGAAAAGAAGAGGAGCGCATCAAAAATTTTGGTCATGATCGCATCAGCACTTTTGGCATTGGTCAAGAATTCACTAAGTTGGAATGGAATAGTATTTTTCGTCAACTGATTGCGATGAATTTGCTTAAGGTTGATATTGAAGGCTTCGGTGGTTTAAGAATTACTGATAGTGGTAAAAATTTTCTGCGTTCTAAAGACAATCTTCAGCTCAGAAAAGTTGTCGTTAAAGTGAAGTCGAAAAAATCTGTGGCAATTGATCAGAAGTCAAAAAACAAAGCGGTATATGCTTTGGAAAGTGATTTCGAAAATGAACTATTCGCAGAATTAAAAGCTAAAAGATTGCAATTGGCTAAAGAACAAAACTTGCCGCCTTATGTTATCTTCCACGATAAAACCTTGATTGAGATGATAAAAATCTATCCCCATTCGCTAGATGAGATGGCAAAAATTAGCGGCGTTGGTGAAGCCAAAATCAAGAAATATGGTACGATCTTTTTGCAGATTTTGGCGGTGGCGAAATAGCTTTTATGAGACAGTCGCAAATCAAACTTTTCGTCGAATTGTTCGCAATTCAAATTTTTTTGAAACGCACTTACATCTGGGTACGCTTACCTTTCAAAAAAATTTGAATTACAAAAACTTCTTAGAACCTGTCCTAAGTCTTTTTCATCGAACAAGCAATAACCTCACAATTCTTCTGGAGTCTTCTACACTTCTCTTTCTTTCAGGATTTTGCC
>CAZICL010000018.1:0-4063 GCA_964537735.1 uncultured Rhizobium sp.
GTTAGGTTTAGCCTAAAATGGAATTTGACACGGAGTTTGGGACGTTCCCAAATTAAAAACTAATTGAGTATGAATTTTATATCACTACTCACAGCATTTGGGCTGGGTTCTATCGTAACCGCTTTTGTACAAGCATGGCTTACAAAAAAATCATATTTAGAAAATCGTAATTTTCAGGAGAAGAAAGAAGCGTATGTTGGTGACGAGTATTCCCAGATGAAAATTATCTCGAACATTATTATTTGATGTGTCTCTTTGCATAAAATCATAACAATTTTTTATTGTTTGATCTTTAAGAGAAGTCATGATTTCCAGAAATTTGATGTCGCAGTAAATTCTTTGATTCATTACATTTTAGGTAAGTTTTTTATGATTTCTTTTACTTCAGAAAGCGTCATCCTCTTTTCTTTCATCTGTTCAATCTTTCTCACCCGCTCAATCATCTCCTCACTAAACATCTGATACCCTGATTCGGTTACCTCCGCAACTTGCAACAATCCTTCTTTTGTCCAATGACGAATTGTTGGAACGGTTTGATTTGTTGCTTTTGCAAGTTCCCCAATTTTTAGAAGTTTTTCAGATTCAGGTTTTTCAACTTCGCCATCAATTGCTTTGAGATAAATATTTAGTGAGCGATCAACAGCAGCGGTAATTAATTTAAAGTAATCATTTTTTGAATCTCCTTCACCATTAACTAACTGAGGTTTTTCTAAAGATTTGATGTAAGCTAATCGATCAATTTTTCTGATAATTGCTGATGGATAACCTTTCATCATCAAAATCATATTCATTAGCAAACGTGCGGTGCGCCCGTTGCCATCAACGAATGGGTGAATTGTAACGAAGCGATAATGAGCTTCGGCAGCAAGTTCAACAGCGTGCATTTTAGTTTCATTTTCAATCCAAGAAAAAAACTCATCCATTAAAGTTTGAACTTTTTTTGGATTAGGCAAAACAACAGCAGAGCCAGAAATTCTAACAGGAACGCGGCGATAGATTCCGGCATTTTCTTTGTCGATTCTGTCTAAAATAATTTCATGAATTTTTAGGATGTCTCTTTCTCTAAGATCAGCTGGTTTACGCTTGATTTGTTCTTTGATGAAATCCAAAGCGGCAGCGTGATTAGTTGCTTCAAGATGTTCAGTGATTGATTTGCCGCCGATGGTTAAACCTTTTTCCACAACTAAAGCAGTTTCAGCACGCGATAAAGTATTTCCTTCAATGGCGTTACTGGTGTAGGTTAGTTCGATTCTAAACCATTCTTCCAGATTCTTTACCAAAGCAGCATCGAAAGGTCTGTGCTTATCTAAAATTTTCTTTTTTTCGGTTAATTTTTTGTAATCCATTTTTTTACCTTACAGTTTTTATGATTAATAAACTATAAAGTATAACCTTACAGTTTGCAAGAGGTAGCTTTTGGCTTTTTAGAAAAAGAAGAAAAAGTTCGCAAAATCACGTGGAGTAGCATGCATGCAAACGGGAAAGGGGTCAAGCACTTAGTATCTTACCTATTGATTGTCAGAAAAATATATACTATTTTCTGACAATATAATATCAAATATTGAGGTTTTTGTCTTATGATTACCGATAAAATCTTTAAAAAAATAAAAGCGAAAAAAAGAGGCTGGGTTTTTTGTGCGAAGGATTTTCATGATCTCGGAACAAGAAACGCCATCGACAAAGCCTTGTCGAGAATGGCTGATGATAAAGCAACTGATGATGGTAATAAAATTATCAGAGTCATCCGTGGAATTTATTACTATCCTGTAATTCAAGATGGTATTGGTATCATTCCGCCCAACTTAGATGATGTTGCAAACACAATTGCTCGAAATGCCGGAATTTCAATTTATCCATCTGGAGCGATGTGTGCAAATATGCTTGGGCTTTCTAACCAAATTCCTTCGCAAAATATTTATTGGACGCATGGCAAATCCATGACCAAGCAAATCGGGAAAAATTCGATAATTTTTAAGCATATCAGAACTAACCCAATTCCGAATACTCCATCGGTTGTAATGGTTGTTTTAAATGCTTTAAACTATCTTGGAAAAAACAAAGTTGATGATGTGGTAGTTACTAGATGTTCTAAGGTTTTGAACGATTCAGATAAAAAATATTTACAAAAAATGTCGTCAAAAGTTTCTGGATGGGTTGCCGATTTTATCCCCAAAATTCTTGCCGCCTAAAAATAAAAAACAGAAATGAAAAAATTCATCACATTATCTAAGATTGAGAGAAAAAATCTAATTCAAAAAGCTGCTTTTGATTTGGGAATGAGGTTTGATGTCGTGGAAAAAGACATCTGGGTTTGCTATGTTTTAGGGAAATTATTTTCTCTAAAAGAACTACAGGGAAAGCTTGTTTTTAAAGGCGGAACTTGTCTTTCAAAAGCCTATGGTTTGATTGAAAGATTTTCGGAAGATGTTGATTTAACGATTAGTAAATCTTGTTTGAATGCTGAAGGAACTTCTAACAAACCAAGAAAAATTGAGTCACGTATAAGGCATGCGGCGGAAGATTTTGTGAAGGATGAGATTTATGAGCTGCTAAACAAAGTTTTTGCTAAAGATTTAGAGGATGGAAGTTGGAGCTTGAATTTTAGTGAGGAAGATCAATCGACCTTACTTTTTCAATTTCCGCGCGCCGGAAGCAATGTATTTCCTCTGACATTCCCGATAGAATTTAATAACGACTACAACTACATCAAACCAAGCATAAAACTAGAATTCGGTGCGCTTGGCGAAGATTGGCCATCAGAAGAAAAAACGGTTGAGCCTTATGCTAAAAAAATTCTGCCCGATTTTTTTGATCAATCGCAAGTTAAGGTTTTGGATGTTAAAAGAAATTTTCTTGAGAAGTTATTGATCTTACATTCCATCTGCCTTCGTCCAATCGAAAAGCCATTAAAACATCACTATTCAAGGCATTATTACGATGTATTTTTCCTAATAAAATCCGGCATTGCCAAGGAAGCCTTAAAATTTCCAGAAATTTTGGGATCAGTAAAAGAAAACAAAATTACCTTTTGGGATGAAACTTGGGAGCCTTACAAAAATATAAATTCTTTTCACGATATCAAAGTAGTTCCAAATCAAGAATCCCGCCTAAAAGAATTGGAATCTGATTATGAGAGAATGAAGGAAATGTTTTTTGGTAAATATCCAGATTTCTCAGATGTGATTGATGAGTTAAGAAGTTTTGAAAAGTCCCTAAGAATCTAGTTTAATGCTGCCTATAATGCACATTATAAAGTTTAACGCTTGTTATAATGCGCATTAATTCATAACCTAGTGCGCCAAAAATTGTAAGGTGCACACCAACGAAGAAAAGGGGTCAAGTCCCGACACCATAAGCGCTAACTCTCTTTTTCACATAACCGAGTTGATCAAAAACATCAGAAATTCCTACAATATCATTTGCAGAAAAATTCTCTGACTATCCTTACTTCCGAAGCATTTCAAGCGTACCGTCTCAACCAAAAGTTCACAAACTATATCATCTGCCTACCACTTGAGAAGTTCGAAGAAAAAGCTGCGAAACCAGTATTTATCGATGTGTACCTTTTTCACCATGGTAAACGTGAAACGGAGAATTGGAGACAAAATTGCAGGAATTTTTTGGTAAATTCGGGAAATCTAGGAGAGGAAGGTAAACTTGAAATGAAAATTCAAAATACTGTGGAAGCCGGCAATTACTGGCGTCTCATCGATATTTTCTCTGAGAGGTGATTTTGACTAGAGATCGAGTTCGCAGTGAAAAATGGCGGTTCGCATGACCCCTTTTGCCAACCGTTCTCACAATTTTTCAAACCCTTTATTTACAAGGCTTCAGAGGAACTTTTCACATCAACCGAAAAGTTCGAAACTAATTCAAGTGAAGATGCGGATGATACCTTTCGCGAACTTTAAATTCTAACTATAAGTTTCTTACTAAATCTAATTTTTATCACCGATCATGTATTTTACTCTTTCAAAGACCATGTTCTCATAAGAATCGAACTGCTGCTTTGGGAACGTCCCAAACTCCGTGTCAAATTCCATTTTAGGCTAAACCTAACTTG
>CAZICL010000019.1:0-1837 GCA_964537735.1 uncultured Rhizobium sp.
TCAAGTTAGGTTTAGCCTAAAATGGAATTTGACACGGAGTTTGGGACGTTCCCATATTGAGTTTTTAAAAGCTCGTTTCAAGCATCGCATTTAATTTTGCACAATCTCCATTTTCCTCGTCTCGATCTTTATGCCTCCCGAAGAATCAAGTGTGCAAATGCTGCATTCAGGATATCCGGATTCGGTTTTGAGAGAAGTGAGATAAAATCCCTTACCATTAGGTCTAGTAATTACATGTTCATTCATAAGATCTACCAGCTTACTCTGCCAATCGATAATCCTCTGGTAATCAGGCTGCTTGCCTAAAAAAGATGCGCTAGCTTTTCTAATAGTTCATTTGTGAAGAACTTCGCCGCATTCGTTGTATAATTCTTTAAACTCATTCCTGGTAAGTGCATTTGGTTTTGAGTTGCACTTAATACTATGCTTCAAACCAACTGTTTCGCGTATGGTAGATTGAGGAAATGCGTGAGGATAATCATTATGTAATTGCTGCATTATTTTTTCTGCGTTCCACTCCTTTTCAGTTTTTTTGCCAGAAGCTACTGGTAAATCACCGTGAAGCTGAAGGCAGCCCAACGCAATAAGTTCGCACATATATCTGAACTGCAAATACGAGTATTCTCTAGCATAGATAGGGGTAAGATTTAGCTTGCCATCACAGGCCATGGCAACCAAATCAAGACGAATTACCAATTCATGCATCAATGGTAAATATTCTTTTATTGCATCGTTAACCGAAAAATTAGCTGATTTATTATTCATATTATTTTTAAGAAATTCGTCTCCACAACTTAAACGCCTTCACATCCGCAGCACCAAGATCAAACCACTCGCCTTGCATTCTTTTTGATGCAAATCTTCTATGCCAATAAGCTTCAATGCCACTCGGATCGTCTGTCTTAATTGAATGGATTAAATCCAATTTTTCCGGTAGCTGAATCCTAAGCTCAGTTCCGCGACGCACAGTATCACTTGTTTTTCCAATTTTATAGTAACGACCCGATTTAAACAGATAGACCTCGCCAATATCGGCAGCGGCAACAGAATCATCAATTTCTTGTTTACCTGATTTTTCAAGAATCGTCTTACATATTTCAATAATATCATCGTAACCATTTTTATTTGCGCAGTATTCAAGTACTGTCATCGCAATTTGTTCCTGCGTCCTTAGTCGTCTAAAAGTTCCATGACTTGGAAATTCAATGTCGAGGTTTCTCTCCACTATTCTTTCTCTAGTGGTAGGAAACTTTTTAAGTTTGCGTATCAATCCTATAATTTTTTCGCTAATAAATTCATCAGAGTAAGCGACTTGAAATTGGTTAGGTTCAAATCCAGCTTCCTTTTGTGCGTCGCCAAATCGTGCCCAATATTTACAATAATCATTCTGATTTATGCCTGTTTCTTTTCGGAATTTTACTTCACCTAGAGGCTTGCCACCATTTTCTTTTGCAGTTTGACGAATGGCTTCAAGAATCTTTTGTTTACTTATGCTCATGTTTTTTTGATAAATTTTTGTATCTACAACATCTCTAAGCTACAGGAAATTAACACAAAAACAACTTACAAAAAAGCTACATTTCAACCGTCCTAAAAAAGTTCGCAAATGGGGTCGCCCCCATCAATCAATGTCGAACTGCGAACTTGACGGTGTATTTGAAATCGCCTCTGAGCCTATATAAATAAAGGCTCCAAAAAACAGAGAAAAGTTCGCAAAATGGGTCGCACCCTCCGCCATTCGCTTACGCTTCGCTCCACCGCAATTGGGCGAAGCACAATTGTGGTGGAGTGATTAGCGAAAGCGACCGCGCTGTAGCCCGAAGGGCGTAAGCGGGCT